>NZ_JBGGNH010000027.1:0-347626 GCF_041287625.1 Ideonella sp. | reverse complement strand
GTAGGCCTTCGCCTCGCCACCGAACTTGGCCGACAGAATCGTCGTGATCGCCGCCGTCAGCGTCGTCTTGCCATGGTCCACGTGACCAATCGTGCCCACGTTCACGTGCGGCTTGGTCCGTTCAAACTTGCCTTTTGCCATCTTGCGCTCCTGCGGCGGTCGAGATCAAAAAAACGACATCGAAAGCGGTGGTGCCCATGGCGCGGATCGAACGCGCGACCTCTCCCTTACCAAGGGAGTGCTCTACCACTGAGCCACATGGGCATCGACACAGGTCTGGAAGCGCATCTCAGGAAACTTGCACATCCCGACACACCCAGACCGGTGCCGACGAATCACTCACAACTCTCACACAATCCGGGCACCCGGCCAGCCCAATGAGCCAGCCCGACACCACCCACGATCCCGCTTTCTGGAGCGGGAAACGGGAATCGAACCCGTGTCATTAGCTTGGAAGGCTAAGGTTCTACCATTGAACTACTCCCGCGGGGATTCGTTCCTCGAATTGTGCTCTGCTGGTGGAGGAGGCTGGATTCGAACCAGCGTACGCATAGCGGGCAGATTTACAGTCTGCTGCCTTTAACCACTCGGCCACCCCTCCGCAGAGCCTTGCACTATAGCACGCATCACTCGGCCGAAGCAAGCGCACCGCGAATCCGAAGATGGAAATGTCGCAGCCGGCTGCAAGGTGACGCAAGCGGCATGGCCAGCTCAAGCCAGCGACCAATTCAGCCCCGGCACCAAGGCCATCGCCGCCGAGAAATGACCACACCCGATGAAAGGCACCGGCGGCCGGCGAGCCGACAGCGGCGAAGGATGGTTCGCCTGCAGCAACAGATGGCGGCCTGGCGCAGCCTGCTCAATCAGTCCGGCCTTGGCCTGGGCATGGCCGCCCCACAGCATGAAGACGGTTGGCGTTGCACGGCGGGCAACCGCCAGGATCAGCGCATCGGTCAGCACCTCCCAGCCTCGCTTGGCATGGCTGGCTGGCTGGCCGTCTTCCACCGTCAGCGAGGTGTTCAGCAGCAACACGCCTTGCTGCGCCCACTTCAGCAAGTGGCCGTGACCGGGCGGCTTCAGCCCCAGGTCGCGCTGCAGTTCGACAAAGATGTTGCCCAGGCTGCGCGGCGGCCTGACGCCGAGCGGCACCGAAAACGACAGCCCCTCGGCCTGGCCCGGCCCGTGGTACGGGTCCTGGCCCAGGATCACCACCTTGACCGCTGCCAGCGGTGTCAACGCCAGCGCGCGCAGCGGTGCGCTGGGGTAGATGGTCGCACCAGCCTCGCGGCGGCCGTCTACATGCGCCACCAGCGCCTGCCCTGCGGCGCTGGCCCGCCAGGCTTGCACCACGGGCTGCCAGTCGGGCGCGGTGTCCGCGAGCAGTTCGTCCAGCGGCCGCGTCAGCCGGTTGCCAGGCTGCGCGGCTTGGCCAAAAAGATCACCCATCGTGTTCAGGCGGAGGTGCCGAACAGCGCGGCCAGCGCCTCGCCAGGCTGTGCCGCGCGCATGAAAGCCTCGCCGACCAGGAAGCTGGACACGCCAGCCTCGCGCATGCGCGCCACGTCCGCAGCACCGAGGATGCCGGATTCGGTGACCAGCAACCGGTCCGCCGGAACGTCGCGCCGCAGATCCAGCGTCACGTCCAGCGAGACCTCGAAGCTGCGCAGGTCGCGGTTGTTGATGCCCAGCAGCGGCGTGCGGAGCTTCAGCGCCCGCGCCAGTTCCTGCGCGTCGTGCACTTCGACCAGCACGTCCAGCCCCAGCGCCATCGCCGCTGCTTCCAGGTCGACCATCTGTCCGTCACTCAGGCAGGCGGCGATCAGCAGGATGCAGTCCGCGCCCATCGCGCCGGCTTCCATCACCTGGTATTCGTCGACCATGAAGTCCTTGCGCAGCACCGGCAGCTTGCAGGCGGCACGCGCCTGCTGCAGATAGGCCGTGCAGCCCTGGAAGAACTGCGCATCGGTCAGCACGCTGAGGCAGGCCGCGCCGTGTGCCGCATAGCTCTGCGCGATCTCGGCCGGCATGAAATGCTCGCGCAGCACGCCTTTGCTCGGGCTGGCCTTCTTGACCTCGGCGATCACCGCCGCCTGTCGGCTGGCCAGCTTGGCACGCAGCGCGCCCTCGAAGCCGCGGCGCTCGCCGCGCCGCTGCTCGGCCTCGTCGCGCAGGCTGGCCAGCGAACGCTTCGCGCGCCCCGCGGCCACCTCTTCGTACTTCACATCGACGATGCGCCGCAGGATGTCCGGGATCATGTCAACTCCCCGATTGCCGAGTGCTGCAATTGACCCTCCGAGAGGATCGGGCCTTGCTTGGAGCGGCCCGGCGCTGCGGCCCGCGGAGACTGCTGGCTCATGCGGTGCATCATGCTGCAGGCCGAAACCGGTTGGTCACGGCGATGAACTCTTCCAGCTTGGCCTTGGCCGCACCGGACGCCACCGCCTCCCGCGCACGCTGCACGCCTTCCGCCACCGTGCGCGCCACGTTCGCGCAATACAGCGCGGCACCGGCGTTCAGCAGCACGATGTCGCGCACCGGTCCGTCCTCATTGCCCAGCGCGCGCTGGATGCAGGCCACCGATTCGGCCTGGTTGGCCACGCGCAGCACGCGGCTGTCATAGACCGGCAGGCCGAAATCGGCGGGATGCACCGTGTACTCGCGCACCTCGCCGTCCTTCAGCTCGCCGACCATGGTCTCGCCCGACAGCGAGATCTCGTCCATGCCATTCATGCCGTAGACCACCATCACGTGCTCGGCCTGCAGGCGCTGCAGCACGCGCACCTGGATGCCGACCAGGTCCGGGTGGAACACGCCCATCAGCTGGTTCGGCGCGCCAGCCGGGTTGGTCAACGGGCCCAGGATGTTGAAGATGGTGCGCACGCCCAACTCCTTGCGCACCGGCGCGGCATGCTTCATCGAGGCATGGTGGTTGGGTGCGAACATGAAGGCGATGCCGCACTCTTCCAGGCATTCGGCAACCTGCTGCGGCGACAGGCCGATGAAGGCCCCCAGCGCCTCGACCACGTCGGCGCTGCCGGAGGTGGACGACACGCTGCGCCCGCCATGCTTGGCCACGCGCGCACCCGCAGCGGCAGCCACGAAGGTCGACGCGGTGGAGATGTTGAAGGTGTGCGAGCTGTCGCCGCCGGTGCCGACGATGTCGACCAGGCCGGTGCGGTCGGCCACCGGCACCAGCGTGGCGAATTCCCGCATCACCTGCGCCGCGGCGGCGATCTCACCGATCGACTCCTTCTTCACGCGCAGGCCGACGGCAAAGGCCGCGATCATCACCGGCGACATCTCGCCACTCATGATGCGGCGCATCAGCGTCAGCATCTCGTCGTGGAAGATTTCGCGGTGCTCGATGACGCGGGTCAGCGCGTCGGTGTTGCTGATGCTCATGGCGGAATCCGGTTCAGTGCAAGGTCTCGCGCAGGACGGCAATCGCCTGAGTGATCTGTTCGCGGCTCACGTCCAGGTGCGTGACAAAACGCAGCTGCTGGTACAGCCCGGTGCAGCGCAGGCCACGCTCGGCCAGGCGCTCAACCACGCCACGCCCGCCGCGCCGCGCCAGTTCCGGCACCAGCTCGACAAACACGATGTTGGTCTGCGGCGCGGTGACGCTGACACCCGGCAACCCGGCCAGCCCTTCGGCCAGCAGGCGCGCATGGGCATGGTCCTCGGCCAAGCGGTCGATGTGGTGGTCCAGCGCATGGTTCGCCGCCGCGGCCAGCACGCCGACCTGCCGCAGCCCGCCGCCGGTCATCTTGCGCCAGCGGTGCGCCCGGGATATGAACGCCTGCGAGCCGCACAGCATCGAGCCGATGGGCGCGCCCAGGCCCTTGCTGAAGCAGACCGAAACGCTGTCGAACAGGCCGGCGATCTGACGTGCAGCCGCGCGGGCATCGCCGGCCTCGCCCGCCGTGGCTACCGCGGCATTGAACAGCCGCGCGCCGTCCAGGTGACAGGCCAGGCCGCGCTCGCGCGCCAGTGCCGTGGCGTCGCGCAGGTAGGCCATCGGCATCACCTTGCCGCCGATGGTGTTCTCCAGCGCCAGCAGACGGCTGCGCGCGAAGTGCGCGTCGTCGGGCTTGATGGCCGCTGCAATGTCGGCCAGCGCCAGCGTGCCATCAGGCTGGTGGTCCAGTGGTTGCGGCTGGATGCTGCCCAGCACCGCGGCGCCACCACCTTCCCAGCGGTAGGTGTGGGCCATCTGGCCGACGATGTATTCGTCGCCGCGCTGGCAATGCGCCATCAGCCCGCACAGGTTGCTCTGCGTGCCGCTGGCCATGAACAGGCCGGCCTCGAACCCCAGCATCTCGGCCAAGCGCGCCTGCAAGGCATTCACCGTTGGATCGTCGCCAAACACATCGTCGCCAACTTCAGCGCCGGCCATCGCCTCGCGCATCGCCGCAGTGGGTTGTGTGACCGTGTCGCTTCTCAAATCGATCATGCCGCCACCCTGACGCGGCTCATCTGGATGAAATTGCGCAGCATCGCGTGGCCGTGTTCGGACAGCACCGATTCCGGGTGGAACTGCACGCCTTCCAGCGGCGCGGCGCTGCCGGCCAGCTCGCGGTGGCGCACGCCCATGATCTCGCCGTCGTCGGAGGTGGCACTGATCTCCAGCTCGGCCGGCAGGCTCTCGCGTTCGATCGCCAGCGAGTGGTAGCGGATCACCGTGAACTCTTCCGGCAGGCCGTCGTAGACGCCGCGGCCGTCGGTGTGCAACCGGCTGGTCTTGCCGTGCATCTGCTTTTGCGCCCGCACGATCTTGCCGCCCAAAGCGGCGCCAATGCTCTGGTGGCCCAGGCACACGCCCAGGATGGGCAGCTTGCCGATGAAGTGGCGAATGGCGGGGACGCAGATGCCGGCTTCGGCCGGCGAGCAGGGGCCGGGCGAGAGCACCAGCATCGCGGGCTTCAGCCCGGCAATGCCTTCCAGCGTGATCTCGTCATTGCGGTAGACCTTCACCTCCTGGCCCAGCTCGGCAAAGTACTGCACCAGGTTGAAGGTGAACGAGTCGTAGTTGTCGATCATCAGCAGCATATGTGCTCTATCCCATTGATTACATTGGGTGTTTGTTCGTCACCCACGTTTCATACCCGCTTTGAGACCCGCTTTTCCTGTCGCTGGCGTGGCCGGCGCGATGTGCTGGGTGGGGAGCTGAGGCGCCCGTGCGGGCGCAATAGGTCGGTCAGGCTGATGGCTTGCGCCAACGCCAACCGAAGAGCGCCGCCGAGGAAAGGGGCTTCGCGAACATGGGTTGATTATGGCCGCCCTTCAGGCCCACGCCTCGTCCAGCGCCTTCGCGCTGCTGCTGCGTGGCAAGCGAGAATCTTGGCCACAACCTCACCGCCTGCGAAGCCGCGCACCCGCCATGCCAACACCCACCGCCCGCAAATTGCCCGCCAAGTCCGCCAAAGGCCGAGCGAGCCCTGCGGCCGAGCCGCGCCTGTCGCGCACGCGCCGCCCGCCCGAGACAGCCGTCGCCGACTGGCAGACCGCGTTGCGGCGCCAGTTCGGCCGCGAGCAGCGCTTCGGCCTGGAGAACCTGGGTGCCGACCCTGTGTTCTCGGACTTCCGCGTGCACAACCCAGCCAGCGGCACCCGCTACCGTGTGGCGATTCGAGGCCGTGCGCTGGGCCAGAACTTCTGCACCTGCCCGGACTTCGCCACCAACGACCTGGGCACCTGCAAGCACATCGAGTTCACGCTCGCCAAGCTGGAGGCCAGGCGCGGCGGCAAGGCTGCACTGGCCAGGGGATTTCAGCCCGGGTTCAGCGAGATATGGCTGGACTACGCGGGCCAGCGCCAGGTGCGTTTCCGGGCCGGGAAGCTTTGCCCACCCGCGCTGCTGGCACGCGCACGGGAACTGTTCGATGCGACCGCCGGCTGGGCCTTGCCCAGGGACCGACTTGACGGACTCGATGCATTGGTGGGTGCCGCGCGGGAAGGCGGCCACGAGCTGCGCTGCCATGACGATGTCTGGCAGTTCATCGCCCAGATCCGCGACGGCGAGCGGCGTCAAGCGGCCCTGGCCGAGGCCTACCCGAAAGCCGCCAAGGACAAGGCGCTCGCCAAGCTGCTGAAGGTCAGGCTCTACCCGTACCAGGCAGAGGGCGCGCTGTTCGCCGCGCGCGCCGGCCGGGCGCTGATTGGCGACGAGATGGGCCTGGGCAAGACGATTCAGGCCGTCGCTGCGGCCGAGCTGTTCGCCCGCCACTTCGGCGTGCAACGCGTGCTGGTGGTCTGCCCCACGTCGCTCAAGCACCAGTGGAAAAACGAGTTCGCGCGCTTCTCCGAGCGTGAGGCCCAGGTGGTCCACGGATTGCGCGCGCAGCGGCAGCTGCAATACCGCGAAGACGCTTTCTGCAAGATCACCCACTACGAGACCCTGGCGCGCGATGCCGACCTGATCGAAGCCTGGGCACCCGAACTCGTGATCGCCGACGAGGCGCAACGCATCAAGAACTGGAACACCGTCGCCGCTCGCGCGCTCAAGCGCATCACCAGCCCGTATGCCCTGGTGCTGACCGGCACGCCGCTGGAGAACCGACTGGAGGAACTGATCTCCATCGTGCAGTTCGTCGACCAGCACCGGCTGGGGCCCACCTGGCGGCTGCTCGACGAGCACCAGTCGCGCGACGACACCGGCCGCGTGATCGGCTACCGCGCGCTGGACCGCATCGGCCAGACCTTGGCGCCGGTGATGCTGCGCCGGCGCAAGGCCGAAGTGCTGGCACAACTGCCCGAGCGGGTGGACCAGCGCATCTTCGTGCCGCTGACGCCCGAGCAACGCGCGCATCACGACGAGAACGGCGGCGTCGTCACGCGCATCGTCTCACGCTGGCGCAAGACGGGTTACCTGTCGGACGCCGACCAGCGTCGCCTGCAATGCGCCTTGCAGAACATGCGCATGGCCTGCAACAGCACCTGGCTGCTCGACCACGAGACCGACCACGGCCACAAGGTCGACGAGTTGATGACACTGCTTGATGAACTGCTCGAAGACCCATCCGCCAAGGCCGTGGTCTTCAGCCAGTGGCTGGGCACGCATGAGTTGATCGTGCGCCGCCTGGCCAGTCGCAAGCGCAAAGGTGAAGGCCAGCGCGCCTGGGGCCACGTGCTTTTCAGCGGCAGCGTGCCAGGCGACAAGCGTGGCGCACTGGTCGAACAATTCCACAACGATCCGAATTGCCGGCTGTTCCTTTCCACCGACGCCGGCGGCGTGGGCCTGAACCTGCAGCACGCCGCGGCCGTGGTGGTCAACATGGACATGCCTTGGAACCCGGCGGTGCTGGAGCAGCGCATCGGCCGTGTGCACCGCATGGGCCAGTCGCGCGGTGTACAGGTGGTCAACTTCGTCGGCCAGGGCAGCATCGAGGAAGGCATGCTCTCGGTGCTGGCGTTCAAGAAGTCGCTGTTCGCAGGCGTGCTGGATGGCGGCGAGCGAGAAGTGTTCCTGCAGGGCACCCGCCTTTCCAAGTTCATGGAGAGCGTGGAGCAGGTGGCCGGCGCGATGGGCGAGGCCGACGGGGACCCTGCCGCGGAGCCGCCCCTTGCAACCGACACCAACGCCACCCGCTCGGCCACGGTCGAACCGTCGCCAGCCGGCGACGCGGTGGGCGTGCTTGCGGAAAGCACCGGGATGGCCGAACCCACGCTGGCGACGGCGCCAGCAGCCGTGGGGCAACCCTCGCGCGCCGAACCGGCCGATCCCTGGGCCGCCATCCTCGAAGCCGGCGCCGCACTGTTGCAGGGGCTGGCAACGTCGCGTGCAGCCGCGGGCGCAGCGCCTGGCGCCGCGCCCATCACGATCGAACGCGATCCGGTCAGCGGCCAGGCCAGCGTCCGCCTGCCCTTGCCCGACACCGCCGTGCTGCAACGCTTGGCCAAGGCGTTCGAGCCCTGGTTGCGGTGACGCGGCGCTGTCCGACGCAGCGGCTCAGTGCGCGCACGCCAAACTGCTCGAAGCCGACGAAGAATGGCATGCCCCAGCCTACCTTCGGACCAGGGGGAAGGCACAGGAAAGCGACGGTGCGGCAAACTGCAGGGGCCGCATCCAACCCACGCTTTGGCGCGTCAGGAAGGCCGGTAATCGCCCGGGCCGCGACCAAACCAGCGCTTGCAGGCTCGGTAGAAATTGCTGGGGTCGGAGAAGCCGAGCGCGAAACTCATCTCGGTGGGCGTGGCACCACCGCTGTCCAGAAAGCGCTGGGCCAACTCGCGCCGGGTCTCGTCCACCAGTTCGTGGAAACTGGTGCCAGCCTCGTTCAGGCGGCGCTGCAGCGTGCGTTCACTCATGCACAGCGCGCCCGCCACCTGCTCGCGCCGCGGGTCGCCGCGTGCGAGCAGCCGGCTCACCACCTGCCGCACCTGCGCCACCAGGCTGCCGCCCTGCTGTTCCAGCAGCCGGGTGGCGAGGCGTTCGCTCAGGTCGGCAATGGAGGGATCGGCAGTGGGCACGGGCAGGCTCAGGATGCTGGGCGGAAACTCCAACGCAAACTCGGACGCGCCGAAATGCACCGGCGCGCCAAAGGCCTCAAGCCAGGGCGAAGGGTCGGCAGGCGCCGGAAACGGGTGGTCCACCGCCGTGGGCTGGACCTGCTGGCCGCAGACCCACAAAAAACCGTGCATCAAGGTGGCTGCCATGAAGTCATAGCGCTGCTGCGCCACGGGCTGGTGGCCGGGCGACACCCGCAGCGTGACACGGCAGCGCTCGGCGCCCAGCTCCAGCCCCACCGAGGTGGTGGGAGAGATCACGCCGGTGAAGCGCGAGAACTGCTGCAAGGCGCAGCGCACGTCTTCGGCCGCCAGCACCAGGTGGGCCATGCCGCCCAAGCCCAGCATGGGCTGGCGGGGTGTCATCTTCAGGCCGATGGCCGGGTCGCCGGTGTGTGCCACGGCGGCGCGCCAGGCCATGTCGAAGAGGTCCGCCAAGTCCATCAGCGGCAGCACCTCATCCAGCGACCGCAGGCGCCCAGCGGCCATCAGCAGCATGTCCAGGTCCATGCCGAAACGCGAAAAACCATCGCGCATGGCCCGGTAGGCGCTGAGCTGGCGCAATGGAATGGTGTTCATGCCCCCTCCGGAGCGGGCGGGGCGGGTGAACGGCTGACTGCTGGCTTCAAACACGCGCAATACGCCCCCTTTTCAGGGTGGCGCGTAAAAAAGCACGATCGTGCGGTTGCAAGTCGCAACCATACCCGAAGCGTCAGCGCACGCCCATGCGAAGGAACCCGGGCGCCGTGACAGGGTGCACAGGGCGCTCAGAAGCCCTCTTCCACCAATTCCGCCGCGCGGATCAGCGCGCGCGCCTTGGCCTCGGTCTCCTGCCATTCCATCTCGGGCACCGAGTCGGCCACCACGCCGGCGGCCGCCTGCACGTACAGCGTGTTGCGCTGGACGATGCCGGTACGGATCGCGATCGCCACGTCCATGTCGCCGGCAAAGCTGAGGTAACCGCAGGCGCCGCCATAGATGCCGCGCTTGACCGGCTCCAGCTCGTCGATGATCTCCATCGCGCGGATCTTCGGCGCCCCGGTCAGCGTGCCAGCCGGGAAGCTGGCGCGCAGCACGTCCAGGTTGCTCATGCCGTCCTTCAGCAAGCCTTCGACGTGGCTGACCAGGTGCATCACATGCGAATAGCGCTCCACCACGAAGGCCTCGGTGACCTTGACCGAGCCGGTCTTGGCGATGCGGCCGATGTCGTTGCGTGCCAGGTCGATCAGCATCACGTGCTCGGCGCGCTCCTTCGGGTCATTGACCAGCTCGGTCTCCAGCGCCTGGTCCAGCTCGGGCGTGGCGCCGCGCGGGCGGGTGCCGGCAATCGGCCGGATCACGATCTTCTCGCCCTGCTCGCTGTGCTCGTGGCGCACCAGGATCTCGGGTGACGCGCCGACGATCTGGAAGTCGCCCATGTCATAGAAATACATGTACGGAGACGGGTTCAGCGAACGCAGCGCGCGGTACAGGCTCAGCGGGCTCTCGGTGTAGCGTTTCTTCAGGCGCTGGCCGATCTGCACCTGCATCATGTCGCCAGCGGCGATGTATTCCTTGGCCTTCAGCACCGCGGCCAGGTAGTCGGCCTTGTCGAACTCGCGTTCCACCGCGTAGCTCGGGCCGCGCTTGACCGGCGGCGCGGTGACGCTGTATTTGAGCTTGTCGGCCAGCTCGCCCAGCCGCTTCTTGGCCTTGAAATAGGCCTCGGGCTTGGACGGGTCGGCCCAGACGATCAGGTACAGCCGGCCCGAGAGGTTGTCGATGACCGCCAGTTCCTCGGTCTGCAGCAGCAGGATGTCGGGCGTGTCCAGCCCGCCAGGCTTGGTGGTGTCGGCCAGCTTCTTCTCGATGAAGCGCACCGTGTCGTAGCCGAAGTAGCCGGCCAGGCCGCCGCAGAAGCGCGGCAGGCCGGGTCGCAGCGCCGGCCTGAAGCGCTGCTGGTAGCTGGCGATGAAGTCCAGCGGATTGCCTTCGTGCACCTCCATGACTTCGCCATCCGTCACCACTTCGGTGCGCTGGCCGGTGGCGCGCAGCAGCGTGCGCGCCGGCAGGCCAATGAAGGAGTAGCGGCCGAAACGCTCGCCGCCCACGACCGATTCCAGCAGGAAGCTGTTGGCCAGGCCACCGGCCAGTTTCAGGTACAGCGACAGCGGCGTTTCGAGGTCGGCAAAGGCTTCCGCAATCAGCGCGATGCGGTTGTGGCCCTCTGCGGCGAGGCTCTTGAATTCAAGTTCAGTGATCACGGATCAGTTCTCCTGGCTGCCCAGCTCGTGCGTGCGAACACCGCATGCGCGCACGTGACCCAATGCAAGCGATTGGAACGATACGTGCTAAGACTTGGGCCGAGGTGGCGAGACGGTGCACACGCACCGCCCAGGGAGCCGGCTGCGAAATGCAGACCGGGCAACGGCAAACGAGGCTCAGGTCGAGCGGCGCCAGGGCCAGGCTCCCCGGTCGTGAGACGACGCCATCCATTTGCGCGAGGTGAACATGGGGCAAAGTGTAGCAGTGCCCCCGGCGCGAACCGGGGCTGAACCGCCACGCGGGCGGGCGTCTGACGCGGGTCCGTCCGCATGGACAGGCCGCGAAGCGCTTTGCGACACTGGCTGTCACAGTCGCTCACAAAGCGGCCCGCAAAGCGTTCATGCGCATCCCAGGCTGGCCGCCTCGCATCGGCGCGCCAGTCATGATCCATGCCAGAACGGAGACCCGCACCCTTCCTGAACCTGAATCTTTCGCCGCGCTGCTGGGCATCTGGCTACCCTGGCCCTGCCGGCTTGCCGGCCTCCCGAGTTGTCGGCCCCACCCCGGCCGTTTCTTGAACCTGCTGCGCCGCGGACGATCTCCGCGGCCGGCCCGTTGGCTGAATAACAAAGATGGACTCTGCTGTCGTTGTGACCTGCCTGTCGGTGGCATTGCTGGCAGGCCTGCCTGCTGTCGCCCAGACGGCCAAACCGGCCACCCCTGCCAAAACCGCCGCTGCGGCATCTGCCCCCGCCGACGACGACCTTGCGCCACCGCCAGGCTTCGAGCTGAGCGACCGCGTCAAGCGCGAAGCCGCACGGCCGATGTACTGGATCAAGATGCACGCCGAGCCGGCCAAGGAGCCGGCGAAGGAAACCGCCAAGGCCCCGTCGCCTGCGCCCGCGCGCCCCCCGGCGCCAGTGGCCCCGCCCGCCGCACCGGCCGTGGCCACCAAGGAACCGGCCAAGGACATCCCCAAGGACGCCGGCCTCAACCACACGCCCGCCACGGCAACAGCGGCTGCTGCCGTGGCCCCGCAGGCCAAGGCCAGCCCGCCCCTGGGAGACGGCCCGGTCTCGCTCGCCACCGGCGCGCAGCTGGCCACCAGCAACCCCGGCGCCAGCGGCGGCCCTCCCGCGGCGGGCCCGGCGCCTGCGCCGACCGCGACCGCGCCGGCCGAACAGGCCGTGGCGCTGGCCACGCCCAGCGTCGCGCCGCCGGTGGCCAAGCCGCCCGCGCCGCCGCCACCGGCCCCGGTCGAAGACCTGAGCCCCGTGCAACTGGTCATCCTGAACGGCCGTGAACCGCAGTTCCCGGATTCGCTGATGCGCCGGCTGCGCAAAGGCACGGTTCAGATCCGCATCGACGTGAACAACGCTGGCGAGGTCACCGAGACCAACGTGGTGCAAAGCAGCAACCCGCGGCTGGACCAGCCGGCGATGGAAGCGGTGCGGGCGATGCGCTTCCAGCCCATCCGCCGCCCGACAACCGCAATCCTGAATTTCGGGTTCGACCTGGACAGCTGAAGCGCATCCGCTCAGCGCAGCAGTTCGACCAGGCTGTCCACCACGGCATCCGGCGCGGCGCTTTCGGCCGGCTCGCCGTGGTTGTAGCCGTAGCGCACCAGCACGACAGGGCAACCTGCCGCACGCGCGGCCTGCGCGTCGTTGCGCGAGTCGCCCACCATCAGCGTGCGCGCCGGCAGCGTGCCCAGCGCCTCGCAGGTCTTTTGCAGCGGCAGAGGATCCGGCTTCTTGCGCTCGAACGCGTCGCCGCCAAAAGTCAGTTCGAAAAAAGGCGCCAGGCCTTTGCGGGCCAGCAGCTGCGTGGCAAACACACCCGGCTTGTTGGTCAGGCAGGCCAGGCGCCAACCCGCCGCGCGCATTGCAGCAAGGCCGTGGACCACGCCGGCATAGACCTCGGCCGCCTCGCCGTTGACGGTGTCGTAGTGGCGTTGATAAGCCGCCCAGCCCCCCTCGTAAAGCGCAGCCGGCGCGCCGACCTCGGCCAGCGTGCAGCGGATCAAATGTTCCGAGCCCTGGCCCACCGTGCGCTCGATGAACGGGCGGCCGACCGACGCCAGGCCCAGCTCGGCGAGCATGCGGTTCAGCGCCAGGTCGAAATCACCCAGCGTGTCCACCATCGTGCCGTCCAGGTCCACGATGGCGGCGTCGAAATCGCGGGGGCGCAAGGGCAGTGCGTTCACATTCGGCAAGCAGAGTCGAAGCGGGCATTGTCCCCGCTCAAGCGCTCCACACCTCGCGCACCACCGCGCCCACGGCCTGCACCGCGGGCGCCACCTGCCCCGCCGGCCGCGAGGCCCAGCAGATCCAGGTGCGGCCCTGCCAGCCGGGCCAGATGACCAGCTCACCGCGGCGCTGCGCTTCCTCAGCCTGGTCGCGCCGCACGATGCCTGCGCCCAGGCCGCTGGCCACCATGCTGCGCACGGCCCCTTCGGTGTCGGCCATTGCACCGGGCCGGTAGACGCCACCGCCCGCGGCGAACAGTTGCTCCTGGTGCTGGCGCAAGGTGCAGGTGGGCGGCGTGCCGACCCAGGGCAGCGCGACCAGCGCCTGCAGGCTGGGCGCGGCGTCGGCAAGCCCCATGGGCAGGCCCACCACCAGCTCGGCCGGCCCCAGGCGCTGGATCTCCAGCCCGGCCATGCTCTCCAGGTCGGTCATCGCGTAGGCCGCGTCCAACTCGCCGCGCTGCACCTGCAGCAGCAGGTCGGCCGACAGGCCCTGGCTGAGCTGCAGCGAGACCTGCGGGTGCCGCTCGGCCAGCCGCACCAGCGCGTCGCCCAGGCGCAGCGCCACCGGGTCGCTCACGGTGCCCATGCGCACAACGCCCTGCACCTCGCCGCGCAGTTGCGCCGCAGCGCTGCGCATGCGGCCGGCGGCGGCCAGCGTGCGCTCGGCCTCGTCCAGCAGGCGCTGGCCGGGTTCGGTCAGCGTCATGCCGCGGGCCGAGCGGTCGAACAGCTTGACGCCCAGCTCGTCCTCCAGCGCCTTGAGCTGCGCGCTGACGGCCGGCGGGCTGGTGAAGACCCGCTCGGCGGCGCGCGTCAGGTTGCCCTCGCGGGCCACCGCGACAAAGGTCTTGAGTTGGTAAAGCTCCATGGTCAGCGATGGTACGGACGGGCCGCCGCGCTGTCCGTTCGCTTTGGCCGAACACCCGATCCAAACATGCAAATGGATGCGCATGCGAAGGCCGCCCAGACTGCAGTCCATCGTTTGATCGCAGAAGGCACATCCCCATGGACACCACCCAGACCTCCCGCAGTTCGGCCATGCTGAGCCTGGTCTTCGCCACCGTCGCCTGGGGCAGCCTGTTCCTGGTCGGCAAGCCGCTGCTGCGCGAGCTGGATCCTGCCTGGTTCACGCTGCTGCGCTACACCGGCGCCACGCTGGTGCTGCTGGCCCTGCTGCGGCTGCGCGGCCCGCTGCCGCTGGCCAGCCTGCGGGCGGACGCCCTGCCCTTCGCGCGGATGGGGCTGGCTGGCTTCGGCTTCTTCAGCGTGCTGGTGCTGTGGGGCCTGGCGCATTCGCAGCCTTCGCATGGCGCGGTCATCATGGCCACCATGCCCATCACCACGCAGATGGTGCGCTGGTGGCGGGACGGCGTGGCCCCCACGCGCAGCACCTTGTTCGGGACCGCGCTGGCGCTGCTGGGCGTGTGCATCGTCGCCGGGGTGGGCCTGCAACAGGAGACCGGCAGCCCCAGCGTCACCACAACGACATGGCGCGGCGACCTGGCCGCCTGGGTCGGCACGCTGGGCTGGATTGCCTACACCCGCGGCAGCGCCCGCTGGGCCCGGCTGGACGTGCTGACCTTCAGCACCTGGACAGCCGTGGCCGCCTGGCCGCTGCTGCTGGCCGCCGCGGTGCTGAGCAGCCTGCTGGGCTGGAGCCGCTGGCCCACGCTGGCACTGGTGGCGGACCACGCACTGCCGCTGGCCTACATCGGCCTGGTGCCCTCGGCGCTCGCAGTGCTGGCCTTCAACCGCGGCGTGAAGACGCTGGGCGCCGTCACCGGCACGGCCTTCCTGAACCTGGTCCCCGTCTCTGCCCTGCTGCTCGGTGCGCTGCTGGGCCATGTGCCGAGCGCCCGCGAGCTGCTGGGCGTGGCGATGGTGATCGGTGCGCTGCTGCTGCACACCGCCGCGCAACGCAGTGCAGCAGCGCCTGCTGCACGGGCGCGCGCCAGTCAGGCCGGCGCGCCGTGCACCGCGGCACCGTGAGCCGTCTTCAGCGCGCCAGCTCGGCCCGCATCTGGTCGATCACGGCCCTGTAGTCCGGCTTGCCGAAGATCGCGCTGCCGGCCACGAAGGTGTCGGCGCCCGCGTCGGCGATGCGGCGGATGTTGTCGACCTTCACGCCGCCGTCGATCTCCAGGCGGATGTCCCTGCCGGAGGCGTCGATGATCTTGCGCACCTGCTCGGCCTTGCGCAGCGTGTTCTCGATGAAGCTCTGGCCGCCGAAGCCGGGGTTCACGCTCATCAGCAACACCACGTCAACCTTGTCGATGACCCACTCCAGCACGTCGACGCCGGCCGCCGGGTTGAACACCAGGCCGGCCTGGCAGCCTTCGGCCTTGATCAGCTGCAGCGTGCGGTCCACGTGGGTGGCGGCATCGGGGTGGAAGGTGATGATGTCGGCGCCCGCCTTGGCAAAGGCCTGGGCCAGCGCGTCCACCGGCTGCACCATCAGGTGCACGTCGATCGGCGCGGGCGTGCCGTCGGGCTTCACGGCGTGTTTTTTCAGCGCTTCGCAGACCATCGGGCCGAAGGTCAGGTTCGGCACGTAGTGGTTGTCCATCACGTCGAAGTGGATCCAGTCGGCACCGGCGGCGAGCACGTTGCGCACCTCCTCGCCCAGGCGGGCAAAGTCGGCGGACAGGATGCTGGGCGCGATGCGGAAGGTCTTGCTGGACATGGAATTGAGCGGCAAAAAGCCGTGGCCTGACGAGGAAAACCGGGAATTTTAGGAGGGCTTGCTAGGATTCGCCCATGACCCCTGCCCAATTCGCCTGCACGGTGGTGACGCAATACCTGCCCGAAGAGTCTTCTTCTTCCGAGCAGGTCTATGCCTTCGCCTACACCATCACCGTGCGCAACACCGGCCCGGTGGCCGCCCAGTTGGTCGCCAGACACTGGATCATCACCGACAGCGCCGGCCATGAAGAGCAGGTACGCGGGCTGGCCGTGGTCGGCCACCAGCCGGTGCTCAAGCCCGGCGAACAGTTCGAATACACCAGCTGGACCCGGCTGGCCACGCCCCGCGGCCAGATGAAGGGCACCTTCTTCTGCATCAGCGAAGACGCGCACTGGTTCGAGACGCCAGTGCCCGAGTTCGAGCTGCTGTTGCCGCAGGCCCTGCACTGATGGCAGGCCAGCGCTGGGACCTGACGGCGCTGCTCAACGCAGCCGATCCCAACGCCCCGGCGGTCGAGCGCCATTTGTGGATGGTGCGGCTGCTGGAGTGGCTGCGCAGCGTGCCGGCCGAGCCGGCCGCCGCCGAAGCGGCACCCGCCGTGGCGGCACCGGTGCCGGCAACGGTCGAACTGGCCCCGCCACCGGCCGCCGAGCCGCCGCCGCCCGCCGCCGGCAACAGCCCCACGCCGTGGCCGCTGCGCCGGCTGCGCCACTTGCTGAACATGCTGGACCGCAACCCCGAGCACCGGGAGCGCATCAGCGTGTTGCTGCAGCGCTCGATGGCCGGGCTGGACGCCACTGGTCTACTGGCCGACTTCGGTTTCTCGCCGCGCCAGGGCTTTTTCAGCGAGCTGGCCGAGCGGCTGCGCCTGGCCACGCTGCCCGGCACGCCGCAGACCCAGGACCTGGGCGAGCTGTTCCTGCTGCTGTTCGAGGACGACGAGGCCGAGACGGCCTGGATTGAGGCCATCGACAACCAGACACTGCATCGCACGCTGGCGCTGTTCGTGCCGGACGCTGACGCCCGCCCCTGGCGCGCGGTGATGGTCGAGTCCATCCAGCTGCTGGCGAGCCAGTTCCGCGCCAGCGGCCTGTCAGCCGAAATGCGCCAGCGCATGGACCCGGCCCTGCGCACCGACCGCCCGTTCCACCAGGTGGTGCAGGCCGCGGAAGGCCTGCGCGCCTCGCTGCGCGAGCTGCAGGACGATGCTGGCAGCGCGCATGCCATGCAGGCGCTGGCCCAGCAGGCGCACTACCTGCGCGCGGTGCTGGCGGCCGGCCTCACCGCGGCCGACAGCGTGCGCGGCCACCTGGACGACTACGGCATCTCGGTCGACCTGGTGTTCCAGATCAATCAGCTGCGTGGCCGGGCCGAGCGCATGGAAGCGCTGCTGGCCTGCCTGATGGGCAGTGACCCCGCGCCGGACCTGCGCCGGCTGCTGGGCGAGCTGGTGCGCGCCGGCATCGAGCGGCGCGGCATCGGCAAGCTGTTCACCCGCCACTACGCGCTGCTGGCGCGCAAGGTGACCGAGCGCAGCGCCGACACCGGTGAGCACTACATCACCCGCGACAGCACCGAATACCGCGACATGCTGCGCATGGCTGCGGGCGGCGGCGCGGTGATCGGCCTGACGACGATGGTCAAGTTCATGCTCACCGCGCTGGCCCTGCCCGCCTTCTGGGCCGGCTTCAGCGCTGGCAGCAATTACGCGATCAGCTTTGTCGTGATCTACCTGCTGCACTGGACCGTCGCCACCAAGCAGCCGGCGATGACCGCGCCCAGCCTCGCGCGCCGGCTCGAAGGCATCTCATCCAGCGACGCGGCGCTGCAGCGCTTCGTTGACGAAGTGGCTCACCTGCTGCGCTCGCAGTTCGCCGGCATCGTCGGCAACCTGAGTGCGGTGGTGCCGGTGGTGCTGGGGCTGCAAATCCTGTCTTGGCTGACCTTCGGCGCACCGCTGATCGGCCAGGCCCAGGCCCACTACGCACTGCACAGCACCACGCTGCTCGGGCCGACCGCGCTGTACGCCGCCTTCACCGGCGTGCTGCTGTTCGCCTCCAGCCTGATCGCCGGCTGGGCCGAGAACTGGTTCGTCTTCCACCGGCTGGACAGTGCCATTGCCTGGAACCCGCGCTTCATCCAGCGCCTGGGCGCCGCCCGCGCGCTGCGCTGGTCACGCTGGTGGCGCGACAACATCGCCGGCGTCACCGCCAATGTCTCGCTGGGGATGATGCTGGGCCTGGTGCCGGCACTGGCCGGCATCTTCGGCCTGCCGCTGGAGGTGCGCCACGTCACGCTGTCCACCGGCCAGATCTTCGCCGCGCTGGGCACGCTGGGCTGGCCGCTGCTCAACGAACCGGGCTTCTGGTGGTGCATCGCCGGCATCCCCGTCACCGGCCTGCTGAACCTGGGCGTGAGCTTCGCGCTGGCCTTCCGGCTGGCCATGGTTTCGCAAGGCCTGAAGCTGCGCGACCGCGGCCGCATCTACGCCGCGCTGCGCCAGCGCTGGCGCCAGGCGCCGGGCAGCTTTTTCAAGCCATCGAAGCCACCCGCCTGAGACAAGCTCAGGGCTTGTCGTCCTCCGAGCGGTCCCGCTCGCCGCCGCGCCGGCCCGAGAACATCGTCCACCAGATCACAAAGACCAGCAACGCCCCGGCGCCCAAGGCCTCCAGCACAAACCACCCCATGCCGTCTCCGCGTTTGTTGAGAAGAATTGTTGACCGGCCATTGTGTGCGCTGGCCGCTGTGGCCTTGACGGTGCTGCTGGCCAGTTGCGCCGTCACGCCACCCGGCACGCCCGGCTCGGCTTCGCCCGGCCAGCCCACCACCGCGCCCACGCCGCCGGTCATCCGCCTGCCGCCGCCCGCCGGCACCGTCGAGCGCAACCGCTCGCGCTGGGTGCCGGCCTCCTTCTCCGAGCTGCCCGGCTGGCAGGACGAACAGCTCAGTGACTGGTGGCCGGCCATGCGCCAGGGCTGCCAGAACCCGCCCACGGCCTGGGCCACGCTGTGCACCGAAGTCCGCCAGACCAGCGGCTTGCCCGATGGCCTGCTGCTGCGCCTGTGGGCCGAAAGCAAGCTGCAGGTCTACCGCGTGGAGTCGCTGGACGGCGACCCGGCCGGCCTGCTCACCGGCTACTTCGAGCCCGAGGTCGCCGCCAGCCGCAGGCCGGCCTGGAACCGCAAGGTGCCGCTCTACGGACCGCCGGCCGACCTGGTGCCGAAGAAGCCGTACTGGACCCGCCAGCAGCTCGACACCCTGCCGGCCGCGCGCAGCGCGCTTCAGGGCCGCGAGATCGCCTGGGTCGAAGACCCGCTGGACGCGCTGATCCTGCAGATCCAGGGCTCCGGCCGGCTGATGCTCACCGAGCCCGACGGCGGCCAGCGCCTCATCCGCCTGGCCTTCGCCGGCCACAACGAACAGCCTTACAAGTCCATCGGCCGCTGGCTGATCGACCAGGGCGAGCTCACACCCGCGCAAGCCTCCTGGCCCGGCATCAAGGACTGGGCGCGCCGCAACCCCCGCCGCGTGCAGGAAATGCTCTGGCAGAACCCCCGCTACGTCTTCTTCCGCGAAGAGCCGCTGCTGGACCCCACTGTCGGCCCCAAGGGCGCGCAAGCCGTGCCCCTCACCCCCGGCCGCTCCATCGCCGTCGACCCCCAAAGCGTGCCCTACGGCACCCCCGTGTGGCTGGACACCACCGAACCCCTGTCCACCAAGCCCCTGCAACGCCTGGTCATGGCCCAGGACACCGGCAGCGCCATCACCGGCGCCGTCCGCGCCGACTTCTTCTGGGGCTGGGGCGATGAAGCTGAAGCCAATGCCGGGCGCATGAAGCAGGGGTTGAAGATGTGGGTGCTGTGGCCGAAGGGGTGAGCGGGGATTCGTCAAATCCGCACGCCATCCCTCGCTGAGATTCAGGACGCCTTGACCAGGCTTCGAACCTTGTCCGTGGGCAGCTTGCACTGCCCTTTTGGCTTCATTCCCGGAGCCAAACAAGCCTGCCAAGCTCGAAGCTCTGCCAACTTGGACACAAGCTGATCCAGCTGGCAGGCCTGCGCATTGGCCTCTGGCCAATCGAAACCACCACTTTGTGCTTCTCGCTTGCGGCAGGCTTTCATGGTTTCCGCCGCAAACAGCGCCGGATTGAACATGCGCAAGGCATTGCGCTGCGCCCCAGTCTTGGCTTCCAGAGCACTGCCGTACGCCTCCTTTGCCAGTTCTGCGTACACCTCGGTGTTGCGCAAGATCAGGCACGCAGCCTGCCCCTCGCTGCCGCCCGATCCGCAAGGATCGTCGCGTTGAAGATTCCAGGCCGACAGCGACAACAGCGGCACCTCATCGCCGGCCGAGCGCAGCTCAAGGCCGGCCACACCAGCCTCCGCATTGAACCGATTCACGAGGTAGAGGGACATGCGAAAGGGCGCTTTCCCCATTGAACAAGCCCCCATTTGCTCGTCCATGGGCGTCACGTCCGTCACCAGTTGATAGCGCCCCTGCCCCCGAGGATCCAAAGAAAACACCGGCACCGCCGACCGGTACGCGAAGGAACCGCAACTGGGTACCTTGATCACGGTCTCGTCTATCGACAGCACCGCGCCGACCGCACCTTCACGGCTGGCGTAGGTCACCCGCCATTCGCCGCATTGCGGACACGCCATCGGAGTGGCGACATCCGGCTCGATGGCACCCACCCAGCCAGCAGCCAATGCCAGCGCCGCCGCTGCGATCCACTTCTTCATTCGCCCTCCCGGAACCATTCGGTCAACTTGCTTCGGCTGAACGCCGCTCAGCGCGACTGCCGCTCAACATAGTCGCGCAGCACGCCATCCATCCTGGACTGCCAGCCTTCGCCGGTCGACTTGAAATAGGCCACCACCTCAGGGCTGTAGCGCACCGAGACCAGCAGCTTCTTGCTCTCGGACTTGGGCCGGCCGCGCAAAGCAACCTTTGCCGGCACCATGGCCTTCAGCTGCTTGGGCGTGAGTGGCTGGGCATCCGGGTCGGACTTGGCCGCAGCCACGATGGCCTTGTCCTCTTTCACGGTGGGCATCACCACCATCGGGCGCTTAGAAATTTTCGACATAGTGCTTCACCTCTCGGCGGGTGGCGCGACGCAAGCTGATGATCCGGCGCGCTTCGCCTCTGTCCACAAAGGCCACGTAGTACAGCGTCTGGGTCTCGGGAGCGAGCGCAACCATGCGCAGTTCGCCGTACTCGTAGCGCTCATCGATCCAGACCAGAGCGGCATCCCAGTCCAATTGGGCGGCCACCGCCAAGGACACACCGTGCTTGACCACATTGACCACGTCCTTGGTTGGATCGAATTCGATTTCCATCAATTAATGTAGCTACCGAAAATGAAGGCTGTCAACCGACGACCCCGGTTGTCGTGTTGCGGTTTCCCACATCGCACACTGCGGGTTTTTACCGATGATGGCGGGTTGGACTCGGCTGGCTCTGCTTTCTTTCGACAGCAGGCCGGTGGGTCCATGCGTGCCGGCGCAGAGCCGGCCTGTCCTGCCCCGGGTGCTGCCGCAAAACGGCGGGGCTCGCTGCTTCGATCATCCGCCTCACGAAAGCGCCGCATGCCTGCAGTACCTTCTTCCTCCACCCTGCTCCGCCCGTTGCGCCTGGCAGCCGTCGCCCTGCTGGCAACGCTGCACTTTGCGACGCGGGCCGACATCGTGATCGGCCAAGTGGCGCCGTTCAGCGGGCCGCAGGCGGTCACCGGGCAGGCGATCCATGCCGGCGCGAAGCTGTACCTCGACTCTGTCAATGCCGCTGGCGGCGTGCGGGGGCAGAAGGTCAAGCTGGTGACGCGCGACGATGCGCAGAAGCCGGAAGACACGGTGCGGCTGGTCAAGGAACTGATGGTCGCCGAATCGCCGGTGGCGATGATCGGCACCGTGGGCACGGCCAACCTGGAGGCGCTGGCCAAGGACGGCGTGCTCGCCAAGGCTCGCATGCCGATGGTGGGTGCCGTGTCCGGGGCGACCAGTGTGGCCAGGGCGGAGGGCATGTTCGTGGTCAAGGCGCGCTATCACGACGAAGTGGACCGCTTGTTCGAGAACCTGACGAACCTGGGCCTGAACCGCGTGGGCCTGGTCTACCAGGACGACGGCCTGGGCCAGGACGTGCTCGCCGGCGCCAACGCAGCCGCCCAGCGCCGCACCGTGACGCTGGTGGACACGGCCTCCTACGCCCGCAACACCACGGACACCTCGGCCGCCGTCACCCGCATGCTGGCCGCCAAGCCGCAGGCCATCTTCCTGGGCGCGACCACCGCCGCCGCGATCGACTTCGTCACCCGCTACCGCGCGGCCGGTGGCACGGCGCAGCTCTACGGCATGTCCATCATCGACCCCGACCTGGTGCTGAAGAAGATCGGCGCCACCGCGGCGCGCGGCTACGCCTTCACCACCGTGCTGCCGCTACCGGCCGACAACAAGCGCGCCGTGGTGCGCGAATACCTGGCCCTCAGCGCCGAGTCCAAGGATCCCAACCTCTCGACCCGCTCCCTCGAAGGCTTCATCGCCGCCAAAGCCGTGGTCTCCGCCCTCAAGCGCGCCGCCCGCCTCGCGCCAGACGCCGTCAGCGAAGCCCTCAGCACCCCCGAAGGCATCGACGTCGGCAACTTCACGCTGAACTTCAGCCAGAAGGGCCGCACCGGCTCTGCCTACGTGGACTTTGCGATGTTGGGGACGGATGGGAAGTTGGTGCGGTGAGCCCATCCAACCTTGCGCGGATAGCGGCCACCTGTCGCGCTTGGCTTGCTCATAGACATCCCCTGCGCCCGGATTCGATTGCACGAACTCAGTTGACGATGCGGTCCAAGCTATGCACGGCAGCAGTTGCTCCAGCGTTACCGCAATGAGTCATCTTGGCTCTCTACCCAAATGCGGCATTTGCGACACTGTAAGCTTGGTAGCGCACCAGTGTTTAAATTCAAAACCCAACGGCCTGCGCAGAGTCCCGCAATAAACTCCACCGGACAAGTTTCTCCCAAGCGGATTGCGGTCAGTTGTTGACTCTCAAGGGAATCAGCGCAAGAGATGTGCACCAAACTTGCTTAGGAAAACTTATTCCCGCCGCCAGCAGAAATAATCAACGCATCGAACGGGGCACTGGCACCAGATACTGCCCAAAAGGCGAGCTCAGCATACGTCATTGCTGGCTTTACAGCATTAGACCGAATTGAGGAAATCAGTTCAAGCCAGTTACATGCGCAAAAAGGAGCATCAAGCCGGACGACGTGAGCTGGGAGGCAGATATCATCTACACCATGGCCGACACCCCCTGCACCTCGGGCCCAAATGTTCACGAATCTCTTTTTTCGACGACTGCAGGGTCGCCGGGAATACAAATTCCCGCTCCCAGCGAATCCTCATCCACCTTTAAGCACATGAACGGAAATCCTTTCTTGGCGCAGCCGCTGATAGCCATGATTCCGGTGCCAGTGGATGTCTCGCCAGTGCTTCCAAAGCAAAGAAAATCCAGCCTCCCGCAATATTTCGTCGTAGGCGTCATGCATATCCCTATCAGCAAGAAACGCATTCGCTACGGGCGCGCCCAGAACGGTAGCAAAATACCCGCCTTCCCGCAACAGATTGGATGCATTTTTAGCGACGGCCCTAAGGTCATCCAGATATTTATTTCGCGCACTCACTGGATTAGACCTCCTTCTTCTTGCACCTATTTCATGAGAAAAATCCAACTCCAATCTATCGGGATCCAGCCAATAGTATGAGAGCCGCTGACCCAAAGAATAGTCCACCATGCACAAATATGGCGGCGAGGTAATTATAGCATCGACTGAATTAGGCGATATATTATAGGTCGCCGCATCGGCAATCCTTGAATCGGCCCGCAATATTGAAGCACGACTCAACTCCTCTTCCGGCACCCGACCGTTTGCTTCTATCGAGGCATATAGCTTATCTATTAAATCCAAATTTCGTAAGACTCGCTGAAGAAAAGGAATATACGCCGGCTGATAAGGCGGCTCCGTGTACGCCGCCCCCAAGGGAGTATTATCAGCAAAAAAACCATGCTCTTTACCCTTACGGGCCGTCGTCGCCGGAAGAACCGCGGAAAGCGCGGCAAGGAGCAGTTGTCGGACAGTTGCATCCGTGTGGGCGTCGATAAACCCCTTGATCTGACAAATCTCCGCTATGGTATCAGGGTGATGCCATTTGCCAATAAGCTCAACCGACGGCGGCGTTACTGCACGAGCCAATCTGAGCTCGTCGAGCCGAATAGATCTTATGATGTCCCGCTGCTCCCTTGAAAGATAAGTTAGCTTAGCTCTAGCGATAAGAGTGGCGACCGAGTTCGAGTCTGCAGATATAGCGGTACCCCCACTCTTGATGACCTCCGAGGCGGTCTGCCCTGTTCCACCGAAAGGATCCAGCACCACCGCCCCTTTTAAGCCCAGGGCGCCGATTAGCGCAGACGGTATTGCGTGCACAAATGTTCCCGGATACGGGTGCAGCCCTTCATTCTTCGACAGGCGAAAACTCCAATCCCCAATTGACTTGAGATTTTCTGCAACATCTCTCTCGCGGCGTGCGGAATTTTTCAGCCAGGGGCGATCTTTCGCCCAAGCATGAACTTTTCTCTCCAGGGTTTCGTGAACTGCCGATATAAGTCGCCTACCCTCAATCGCTCTTGGAATATCAGCACGCATCCAATCCGGGAAATGAAAATATTTTGGCAGCGCACCAATCTTAAATACGGACAAAGCGCCAATCGGAGGCGGAAGGAGATGAATGGGAGAGGAGGCTCCGCCAAAACGTCGCGCTGACACCATTACAAATGGTTCCAGATCTGGGGTCGAGAGCTCCCGCTCGATCCAAGTCGCGGCCTGAGGAACACGCAGTACACGCAAAGTTTCAGGATCAGTAATTGCTATTTCCGCGATCTTTACGGTTTCTTCCATGAGTCGATATCTTTGGGTCATTTGTCGCAGAGATGCCCAACCTGGCACTTCAATCGAATCATCAAGATCGGAGATCGTTCTCAACAAACCGTCATCCGTGGTCCACAAGATCTGAGAACGAGGAACCGAGGTTCGAAGCGCCCGTCGGATTAGGTGCTGCAAGAATGCCTGCCGCCCAGTTTCTTGATCAGAGGACTCAAAGAACATCCGGTACAGCTCGCTTCTATAAGCCAACCACTGTTGAACGGCAGGATCTGACACTTGATCTAACCCTGTGGGGGCAGACTTTTGTGTAGCTAGCCAGTCCGCAAGTCGCAGGGGGACAGTACGATCAACCTCGATCCCAAGGTATACGCATGATCGGGTTACATTGTCCGCGTTGTCCAAGTCCAATGTACCGGACACTAAATACCCGAGCTCCCCTCCGCCAGTAATCATCGCCGCCACCTCGTCCGCATCGATTGCCACCCGAAGCTTTTTGCCCAGAGACAAGCATGCATTTTTAAATGCCGGCAATTCGGAAGCGTAGATTGGCAAGTCCGGGGAGCTGTACTCAGAGAACGTCGCAGTGAGTAGCCGCTGGGTCTCAACTTCGTGATCAAAATTCTCAACGACATACTCTGCCGTATGCGCAAAAGGTGGCGTCGCCACATCATGTAGCAAAGCAGCAAGGACCAAATGGGCCGTTTGCGTTTGATCCAACCTAGCCCTAGTCGCGCAACGGCAAGCGAGCGCGGCTACAGCTACACCGTGGTCCCAACGATTGGGCCCGCTAAAATCCTTAAACTCATAGGAATCGACGTTTGATAATCTTACTCCGCGCAGCCGAATGAACTCTGGGATTCTTAGAAATGGAGATATCCACTCTGGGAGGGTAATTCTGCCGTATAGGAGGTCGGAAAACTCAAGCATTTCGGCGGTGCAACAATGCAAGCAAGATAACAGACAAAAACTCCCCAGCTAGATCCCCGATCGTCTTCGTGGGATCCATCACCCACGCATATATGCTGTATCCAATTACAGCGGCAGCCACCACAGACACGGCCCAGGTTGCAATCCGCGAATTCATTGCCTCACCCATGGCGTTCAATGCCCTCAGGGCGGGCAGCCACTGCGATTGCTGCCGGGCCATTTTAACTAGGCCTAGTATTTCATATAATATTGCATTTGTCCGGGAAGAGGGAACATCACCAGAATGAGGATATCGAAATCCTTTCTTGGAGTTAACCTCCGTCACAAGTGATGTAATCCTTGCTTCTGTAGCAACATTTGTCAGAACCCTCTTGCTTCCAAGCTTTGCGGCCAAAGCAAGAAGATATAGCTGCCATGGAACGCGAACATAAAAACTCTTATTCTCATCCTTCCAATATTCGAGATTTTGCTCGACGTTTTCGCGTATCGCACTAAGGCGATTCCAAATCGCAGAAAAAGCCTTTTTGTAATCAGAGACAGGAGCGCTCAATCCGCGTATATCGGAATGCGATAGAACAAAAAGTGAAAATGTGTGTACGTAAATATCACTGTTATTTTCGACAGCGAGACTTCCAGCGGCATCCGTGACACGTTTCAGCAAATATTCAGCTATCGGGACTAAGTCATCGGAACCATACGCAGCAAGAGCCCGAAGCGCGAAAGCAGTTGGCAATTCATCTATAACCCCGTCACTACCATCGGTGAAATAAGCCCATCCCGGTCCATTCTTTTTACTTTTTTTTAGCCTCTCGGCCAGATTGCGCGCGAGGTTTTCAGTTGAGGCAACTCCAGGCGGAATTTTCAGTACCGCAAGTAGTGTCTCAGCTATTTTTATTACGTTGGTTTTATCATGATTCGGCTCATCCATCGAATTCGATTCCAACCACTCCCTTTCCATATATTTTAGCACTCGGCAAACAAGCGCCGTTGACTGGACCGAGTGGAGAGTCCCAAGCACGGTTAAAGCCGCCGCAGTGCCATGCGCGCCACGTTGACTTCTTCTGGCAGCATCGCCGCCAATGAACTGCCCGCAAGCCGCCATCTCGGATGGAAGAGAAGTCGTTTGACGACCTTGACTACACTGCTCCAGAAGAAGCCTGGCGATTTCCGTGCGTGCTCTCTCTAAATCTTCATCTCCAGTCATTTTTTTCACGCTGGCTATTGAATTCTTCGGCAACCGAAATGACTAAGGAGCGAATCTCCTCCGCAAAGCTCACCCTTCTTGCGTCTCGATGTCCACCAGATGGCAATATACCGACAACACCACCTGCCTCCAACGTCATCTGCCCCTCTTGGAGCACCTCGCCGATGCACGATAGACCTATCGATTCCATTGCTATAGCGTGTTTTGTGGGGCTCGTCACAACGAACTGCATGTCTCCGCCTGCGCCAAAAGAAAACGCCCAAGCCGGCACACCGATTTTTTTAGCAATGCCTTGTATTTCGGTTGATACCGGAATATTGTCCGCATGAATTCGGAGCCCAACCCCGCTTGCGCGAGCAAGTCGATAGAGATCGTTACCTAGGCCGTCACTAATATCAATTCCACCGTGCCCTAGACGCCCTTCCGAGACCTCTCTTGAATAGCCCAAGGGTAAATTGGGTCGAAGTATTGCATCTGCCGCCCATTCCCTATTTCCCCAAACACCAATATCCTCGACCAAAGAGAGAACTGCGGCGTTGCACCCGCCAACTGCACCTGATAGCCAAATCAAGTCACCAACTTTGGCATTCCGCTTCAGCGTCAGATTTTCTTCGGATTTTGCGCTACCAATTGCAATCCCAAGCAATGCCATTGAGGCACCAAGCTTTGTGTCGCCCCCCACGAGCGGAATACCCCATTTTCGACACTCGCTAACAATACCATTCATCACCTGCTCAAAGTCCTCCTGGGAAGCCTCTCTTGGCATAGTAATTGCCGACATGAATGCTTGGGGTTCAGCCCCGGTCCCGCAAAGGTCTGAGAGGTTCGCCAACACATTCAACCGGCCCAAATCCTCCAGCCCCCCTAACCCCAGCTCCAATGCGATCGGTCTAGCATTGAGATAATCTGCCGTAACGATGAGTAGCGCTTGGCCCAACCTGAGTACAGCACAGTCGTCCTCATCAATACCAGCAACGACTCTCTCGGAGCGCGACTGAGGAATTGCCTTTAGCCAAGATGGCATCTCATCAGGATCCAATCTCATAGCTTCACCTTTTCGCTAAGCCCACATTGCAACGGTTTCACGGATCCAGTCTTCGCGAGGATATATCGCCCAATTCCAATCAACCCTCCCCTGCAGCTCCGATATTGCGCGACGAACAAGCTGAGATTGCCCGCCTCTTCCATCGTAGAGCCGAAGCAACGAGCCCGATCTCATTAAAAAATACGGGCTTTTACGCTCTAGAATCGTTGACAACTTTGAGCCTTCGCAGACTACCGAAAGCTCTTTATCAAGAATATTTAGATAGTTCGATGCAAGAGGCAATATATTTATATGC
Source organism: Ideonella sp. (assembly GCF_041287625.1). Lineage (GTDB taxonomy): Bacteria > Pseudomonadota > Gammaproteobacteria > Burkholderiales > Burkholderiaceae_C > Ideonella. The sequence goes on along the minus strand of NZ_JBGGNH010000027.1, from coordinate 319,546 downwards.
GTATGAATAATGCATGGCCCCGCTTTGACGGCAGGAACGCCGCCATGCTCCGCCTCAAGAAGATCGTTAGTCAAATGGGGCCAACGGTCTCTAAGGGCAGTGAGGACCTCCTCGTAGCCATTGAGTCCAGGCATGCCCATCGCGGCTAGACTTGGGTGGTGAGTCTTGCTGACCACCATGACGTGACCCGGTACTAGCGGCCCGATTGCAGGCAGAACAGAGAACATCGTCGTATCAAGGATGACTCTGTTCCATACCTCGGGTGCATCGGAAGTGCTGTCTTTGAGCGCTTCGCACAGCAGACATCCATCTCCCACAGCTCCCCCTTCTATGCTCCTGCATGCAGCATGACCAGTCTTGTCTACGGTAGAGCAAGAATTTGCGATGGTAGCGGCATTCACGTAATCTGTTACATCCTTCGACCCTGCTTTCCCATTTCTGTCGATGCCTCCCGAGGGAAAAGAGCGGCGGACAAGACACGGACGGGGTCGCCATGAGAAGCGCTGGACCGCGCTAGCGGACGCCCCCCAGCGCTAGGTCAAAACCATCCTTCTCCGCAGAAGGATTTCTCGCGAATTTGTTCGTCAGCTGCTATCGCGCCATGCCACAACCCAGGTCCGACCCTAGCAGGAAGAGTTCTGCAGCGCGCCGCCGGCTAGGTAATTCAAGTCAGATAGGTCTCAGTCGCTCGAAGGAATACTGGGCCGCGGCCGCTAAGAAGTTCGCGCGGCAGCATGTGCCGTCATTCTCGAAGCCCACTTCCCCTAACATCGCCTGCGCCCTATGGTCGCAACACCCGCACCTCCAACTGCTGCGCCGCAGACGCCGCCGCATTCCCACTGCGCCAGGTCCGCGTGCCAGGGTTATCCGGCCCATTCGGCGCCGTGCCGCTCGGCCTCGCCAGCCGTCCCAGCATCACCCATTGCCCCATCGCCGCCAGCACCTCGCCGGACATCCAGGCCGCATCCGCCGGGCGAGCGCCCTGGCCTGCGGCGGACGGCCATTCGACGCGATATTGCACGCGGACCGGGGCGTTGCCGCCGGGCCAGGTGGGGGCGACCCAGAGGCGGGTGGCTTCGGCGAGGGGTTCTTCGCCGCCGGAGAGGCCCATCGAAGGGTTGGCGGCGTTGGCTTGGCCGGCGCCGCTGGCTGCGGTGCCGTGGGCACCGGCAGTGACGTACCAGCGGGTTTGCGGGGCGAGCCGCCATTGGGTCAGTGCGACTTCGGATTGGCCGCCGTTGCGGACCTGCATCAGCGGCAGCGCGGGTGCGGCGCCGCTGTTGGACGGCGCGGTGCTGACGACCCAACCGCCATTGCCAGGGGACACCGGGTGACTGGTGGAGACGACCACGTCGCGGCTGCCGCCTTGCGGTGAAACGGCGATGGCTTGCAGGCGGAACTGCAGCACCAGGTTGACGGCGGGCAGCGTGTCTGCGGCGTGGGCGCCGGCCGCCAGCAGCAGCAGCCCGGCCGCAATGAACGCGCGGTGCATCAGTTGCTCCCGCGCCGGCCGTCGCCCGGCATCAGGTGGCCCAGCGGCAGCGCGGCGCTGGACTTGATCTCGCCCAGCGAGAAGCTGGTGTGCAGGTCCTTCACGTTGGGCAGCTTGAACAGCGTGTCCATGGTCCAGCGGGAGTACGCGTCCAGGTCGGTCACCAGCACCTGCAGCTCGAAGGTGCCGGCGCCGCTGATGTAGTGGCAGGCGATGACCTCAGGCAGTTCGCGGATCGCCGCTTCGAGCGCGCGCATGGACTCGGCGTTGTCCCGCTCGGTGTCCACCCGCACGAAGGCCAGCACGCCCAGACCGATGCGGCGGCGGTCGATCTCGGCGCGGTAGCCGGTGATCACGCCGATCTGCTCCAGCCGTTTGACGCGCCGCCAGGTGGGCGCGGCAGACAGGCCGATGGCGGCCGCCAGTTCAGCGTTGGACTGGCGCGCGTCGCGCTGCAGTTCGCCCAGCAGCAGCACGTCGTAGCGGTCCAGCGCGGCCAGGCCTTGCGGCAGCGTGACGGGGGCGGCGCGCTCGTCTGCTGCGGCCTCGTCAGTCGCGGCAGTCTTCCCAAGGGTTTTCCCTTGAATCCTGGTTTTGGGAAATCTGGATTCTTCTTTGACACTCATGGCGAAAGATTGTTGCGCGGTGGCGCACGACATGGCAATCGAAAGAAAGCACTTCTCGCACGCTTCTTCCTACACTGACGGCACCGCCAAGGCTGCGGCGCGCCTGGCCACAAGCCACCCGCGCGCCCAGCCACCGCTCAAGCCACCGGACCCGCCGGCCCAGGAGATACGCAGCATGAACGCCCCGCTACCCGACTCGATTCGCAAGGCCCTGGAATCGGTCTCGCTGGAGGACAAGTACGCGCTGCCCACCGGCCGCGCCTTCATGAGCGGCGTGCAGGCCCTCGTGCGGCTGCCCATGCTGCAGCGCACCCGGGACGTGATGGCCGGCCTGAACACCGCCGGCTTCATCAGCGGCTACCGCGGCTCGCCGCTGGGCGGCTATGACCAGGCGCTGTGGGCGGCCAAGAAGCACCTGGAGAAGCAGCACATCGTCTTCCAGCCCGGCGTGAACGAGGAACTCGGCGCCACCGCGGTGTGGGGCACGCAGCAGCTGGATCTGTTCCCGGAGAAGGCCAAGTACGACGGCGTGTTCGGCCTCTGGTACGGCAAGGGCCCGGGCGTGGACCGCAGCCTGGACGTGTTCAAGCACGCCAACATGGCCGGCACCAGCAAACACGGCGGCGTGATCGCCATCGCCGCGGACGACCACGTCAGCAAGAGCTCGACCGCGCCGCACCAGAGCGACCACGTCTTCAAGGCCTGCGGCTTCCCGACCTTCTTCCCCAGCAGCGTGCAGGAGATCCTGGACATGGGGCTGCACGCGTTTGCAATGAGCCGCTTCTCCGGCGTGTGGACCGGCATGAAGACGATCCAGGAAGTGGTCGAATCCGCCGGCACGGTGGACGTGTCGCCGGACCGCGTGAAGATCCTCCTGCCGGAAGACTTCCAGATGCCGCCAGGCGGCCTGCACATCCGCTGGCCGGACGCGCCGCTGGAGCAGGAAGCGCGGCTGATGGACTACAAGTGGTACGCGGCGCTGGCCTATGTGCGGGCCAACAAGCTGAACTACAACGTGGTCGCCACGCCGCACGACCGCTTCGGCATCGTCGCCTCCGGCAAGGCCTACAACGACATGCGCCAGGCGCTGCACGACCTGGGGCTGGACGACGACACCTGCCGCGCCTTGGGCATCCGCGTGCACAAGGTCAACGTGGTGTGGCCGCTGGAAGCCACCATCACGCGGGACTTCGCGCAGGGGCTGCAGGAGATCCTGGTCGTCGAGGAAAAGCGCCAGGTCATCGAATACCAGCTGAAGGAAGAGCTGTACAACTGGCGCGGCGACGTGCGGCCCAACGTGATCGGCAAGTTCGAAGAAGCCGAGGGCGACCTCTCCGGCGGCGAGTGGAGCCGGCCGAACCCCAGCGAGCACTGGCTGCTGCGCGCCAAGGCCGACCTGACGCCGGCCATCATCGCCAAGGCCATCGCCAAGCGCCTGAAGAAACTCGGCGTGCCGGACGACATCGCCGCACGCATGGACCGCCGCATCGAGACGATCGCCGCCAAGGAGCGCGAGCTGGCCGCGCTGGAGATCAAGACCGGCGACCGCACGCCCTGGTTCTGCTCCGGCTGCCCGCACAACACCAGCACCCGCGTGCCCGAAGGCTCGCGCGCGGTGGCCGGCATCGGCTGCCACTACATGGTCAGCTGGATGCCGGGCCGCAATACAGAGACCTTTACCCAGATGGGTGGCGAGGGCGTGCCCTGGGTCGGCCAGGCACCGTTCACGAACGAGCAGCACATCTTCGCCAACCTGGGCGACGGCACCTACTTCCACTCCGGCCTGCTGGCGATCCGCCAGAGCATCGCCGCGGGCGTGAACATCACCTACAAGGTGCTCTACAACGACGCGGTGGCGATGACCGGCGGCCAGCGCGTGGGCGAGCGCGCCGAGGGCCACACCGTCATCCAGATCATGAACAGCCTCACGTCCGAAGGCGTGGCCAGGCTGGTGATCGTCAGCGATCAGCCGGAGAAGTACGACGGCGTAGCGCTGGCCGAAGGCGTCACGGTGCACCACCGCGACGAGCTGGACCGCATCCAGCGCGAGTTCCGCGAGATCAAGGGCACCACGGCCATCATCTACGACCAGACCTGCGCCACCGAAAAGCGCCGCCGCCGCAAGCGCGGCACCATGGCCGACGTGGAACAGCGCGTGGTCATCAACGAGCTGGTCTGCGAAGGCTGCGGCGACTGCTCGGTGCAGAGCAACTGCGTCTCGGTCGAGCCGCTGGAGACCGAGTTCGGCCGCAAGCGCCAGATCAACCAGAACAGCTGCAACAAGGACTTCTCCTGCGTGAAGGGCTTCTGCCCGAGCTTCGTCACCGTGGAAGGTGGCAAGCTGAAGAAGCCCAAGGCCGACAAGCGCGCCAGCCTGAGCAGCCTGCCGCCGCTGCCCGAGCCGACGCTGCCGCTGGCCGAAACCGCCTGGGGCATCGTCGTCGCCGGCGTGGGCGGCACGGGCGTCATCACCATCGGCCAGCTGCTGGGCATGGCCGCGCACATCGAAGGCAAGGGCGTGATCACGCAGGACGCGGCCGGCCTCGCGCAAAAGGGTGGCGCGACCTGGAGCCATGTGCAGATCGCGCAGACGGCCGAAGCCATCCACACCACCAAGGTCGACACCGCCAAGGCCGACCTGGTGATCGGCTGCGATGCCATCGTCACCGCGAGCAAGACGACGCTGAGCGTGCTGCATCCGCAGCGCAGTTTCGTGGCGATGAACAACCACCGCACGCCGACCGCCAGCTTCGTCACCGACACCGAATGGACCTTCCCGGCCGGCGAGTGCGAGGCGGCCGTGGCCGGCGCGGTGGACCCGTCGAACTTCGCATCGTTCGACGCCGAGGAAGTCTCGGTCAAGCTGCTGGGCGACTCGATCTACACCAACCCGCTGATGCTGGGCTACGCCTGGCAAAAGGGCCGCATTCCGCTGACCCACGCTTCGCTGATGCGCGCGATGGAGCTCAACGGCGTGCAGATCGACAACAACAAGGCCGCCTTCGAATGGGGCCGGCGCAGCGCGCACAACCTGGCTGAAGTGCAGTCGCTGTACACGGCGGCGCAGGTCATCCAGTTCGTCAAGAAGCCTTCGGTCGAAGAGCTGGTCAAGCGCCGCGTGGAGTTCCTCACGGCCTACCAGAACGAAACCTACGCGGCCCAGTACAGCGCCTTCGTGGACCACGTGCGCCAGGCCGAAGCCCCGCTGAACAGCACCCGGCTGACCGAAGCCGTCGCGCGCTACCTGTTCAAGCTGATGGCCTACAAGGACGAATATGAAGTGGCCCGCCTGCACACGGATGCAGCCTTCACCAACAAGATCGCCACCCTGTTCGAAGGCGACGTGAAGCTGGTGCACCACCTCGCACCGCCGCTGTTCTCGAAGAAAAACGACCACGGCGAACTGATCAAGCAGCGCTTCGGCCCCTGGGTCCGCAAGGCCTTCGGCGCGCTGCGCCACCTGAAGGCGCTGCGCGGCACCGCCTTCGACCCGTTTGGCCACACCGAAGAGCGCCGCACCGAGCGCGCGCTGATCGGCGAATACCGCGAATGCGTCGAGGAACTGCTGCGCAGCCTGAACGCGCAGACGTTGCCCCAGGCCATCGAGATCGCCCGCATCCCGGAAGACATCCGCGGCTACGGGCACGTCAAGGCGAAGCACCTGGTGGCGGCGCGCAAGAAGTGGGATGAACTGATGGCGCGCTGGCGCCAGGGTGGGTTGGCGAAGGCGGCTTGAGCGAGGGATCGTCTTCGGCGGCCGTGGCTTCAGGGTTGATCCCGAGCCGCCGATGTCGAACCGGCAGGGGCATGATCGTCGTGAAGAAGCAGGCCGCCATGCTGGTGGCTTTTGCCTTCTCCGATCACCTTTTCACCGCAAAGGACCTTCGCCATGACCACCCGTGCCGTCAAACTCCACCGCGTCCTCCGTGCCAAGCCCGAGAAGGTCTACCGCGCCTTCCTGGAACCTGCCGCCATGGCCAAGTGGTTGCCGCCCTACGGCTTCACCTGCCAGGTCCACCACATGGACGCCCGTGTCGGCGGTGGCTTCAAGATGTCGTTCCATAACTTCGGGTCCGGCAACGGCCACAGCTTCGGCGGTGAGTACCTGGAACTGGTGCCCAACGAACGCCTGCGCTACAACGACCGCTTCGACGATCCGAACCTGCCGGGCACGATGGAAGTCACCGTGGTACTGAAGCCCGTGATCTGCGGCACCGAAATCGACATCGTGCAGGAAGGCATCCCCGACGTCATTCCGCTGGAGATGTGCTACCTGGGCTGGCAGGAGTCGCTGGAACAGCTGGCGCGGCTGGTGGAGCCGGAGATTCCGGGCTGAAGCGGCACTGCGCCCACCGCGGCGAAAGGCTTCGACAAGCTCAGCCCGAACGGTTGGTGCGAAGTCGCCCCCCCTCAGCCCGCAATCGAAAACAGCGTCGAGCGGTTGATGGCGTAGACCGCGCCGTCGGCGCCAATCGCCGTGGGCGTGTAGGCCTCGCCGAGGCCGCCGGTCAGCCTGATGCGCTGGCTCAGCGTGTTGCTGGCCAGGTCCCAGCGGTAGAGCACGCCGTCTTCGCTGTTGACCAGCAGCGAGTGCGTCAGCGGGTCCACCGCCACGGTGTTGACGCACCATTCCTTGACCGCGGCCGAGCCCGGGTTCTCGGGCGTCACGCCCAGCACGGTGATGACCTCGCGCATCACCGGTTCGCCTGAGATCGGGTCGACCTGCGTGGCGTTCGGGTCCAGCACGGCCATGCGGTTCAGGCCGTCGCCGGTGCCGGCATTGAGGTAGTTGTTGTACTTGACGGCCAGCAGGTAGCTGGAGCTGCCGGTGTAGCCACCGACGATGCTCGCCGGCACCAGAGAGGCCGTGTCGTCCCAGCCGAAGCTGCCGGGGACCTTGGTGGTGGCCAGGGTGCTGTCGAAATGCAGCAGCCAGCCGCGGTAGTTGTGCTGGCCCTGGCTGGACTCCAGCACGCCGATGTAGACGTCGCCGTCCGTGCCGACGGTGGGTGACGCGGTGGAGTCGTCGCTCACCTGGGCCGGGTCGCCGGTTTGCGGGTCCAGCAATGCCACCCGGGCACGCGGCGCCAGGGTGGTGCTGTCCAGGGCCAGCAGCACGCCATGCTGGGACCAGCCGGCAGAGACCGCGTTGGCCAGCACGTACACGGTCGCCAGGTCCGGCGACAGCGCGGGCGCGCAATTCATGGCCGGCTTGACGACGCTGGCATCGCCAGAGACATCGGCCGCGGCAATCCACAGCCCGCTGCCATCGGCGCCCAGCCGGGCAAAACCGCTGACCAGGCCGGCCGGGTTGCCGGCATTCGCGACGAAGCCGAAGAAGGCGTTGCCTGCCGCGTCGACGGTGATCGGCGTGTTGATGAAGACGGCCGCATCGAGCTGGGCCGATGCGGCCGCGTAGGCCGCGCTGCCGTAGAACACCAGCGGCTGCAGGGCGCCCTGCGCCGAGTCCGCCGCATCGCGCACGTAGACCTTGCCACCGGCGCCAGGCACGAACAGGCGGTTGCTGCGCGACAGCGCCAGGTGGAAGCCGGGCATCCAGTGATGCGCCGGCACGGCGTAGTCGGTGTCGGCGGACCAGAGCAGCGTGCCGGTGGCGCCGGACCGGGCCTCGACCCGGAAGCCGCTGGTGGCCTGGGTCTTCACCGGCACCAGCACCGTGTTGTTGGACGTGATGACGGGCGAGCCGTAGTGCACCAGCAAGGTCTCGCCCTGGTACTGCGGCATCAGGTCCACCGGCGTGGACCAGGCGATGCGGTTCAGGTCCTGCGTCGCAATGGCGCCCTCGCCCGAGTGCTGGCTGTCACGCCCGAAATTCCACCAGGCGGGGCCGGAGACAGGAGGGGAAGGCGGTGGCGGCGGTGGCGGGGGCGGCGGTGGTGAAGGGGGCAGGGGCGCGGGGCTGCCAGCATCACCACCCCCGCCGCAGGCCGCCATGCCCATGCCGGCCGCCGCCATCGCGACGACCAGGCGGCGCCTGCGCAAGGACAGCAGGAAAGCCTCGGTCAAGTCGGCGGGTGGCGGTGCTTGCGTCATCGGGGGCCTCTTCCAACGGGGTGGGAAGGCCATTGTGCGACGAGGGAGGCTCAATCGCCGGCCGCCACTGGCGGCATTGCGCGGTCTGCGCAAGCGAGGCGCCCGACGAACCGGCCTCTCGCTTCAGTCCGACCTGGAAGGCATTGGCCTGGATGCTGCCGGCATGCTCACCGGCGGGGCGTCCTGCGCGGCGTCGCGCACCGCAGCGGCTTCCAGCGTCGGGTAGGCAATCGAGCAGAGCTGCGAGTTGATGCGGCGCAGTTCGGTCAGCAGGTCCAGGTGCAGCGAGCTGGTCTGGATGCTCTCGGGGGTGTTGCCGTGCAGGCGGTCGAAGTGGTTGGCGGCGCAGGCCTGCACCCGGTCGCGGAAGCGGCGCTTCTGGGCCAGCAGGTCGCGGGCTTCCTGTTCGTTGCCGCTGAGGAAGACGCTCATCGCCAGCCGGTGGTTGCTCAGCAGCTGACCATGCAGCTCGGCCAGTTCGGTGATGCCGGCTTCGGAGAAGTTGCGGCCCGGGCGGATCTTCTTGTCCTCCAGATCCTGCAGCACGCGCTCGGCCGCATCCCCGATCTGCTCCATGTTGATCGTGAAGGCCAGGATGTCGGCCCAGCGCCGGCCCTCGCGCTCGGACAGCGAGCTGCGCTGGATCTTGGTCAGGTAGTACTTGATGGCCGAATACAGCGTGTCGACCTGGTCGTCCAGGCGGCGCAGCTCGGCCGAGAGCGCCAGGTCGTTGTCGCGCATCACAGGCAGCAGGCCGCGCAGCATGGTCTCGACCAGGTCGGCCTGGTGCAGCGCCTCGCGCGCGGCGCAGGACATGGCCAGCTGCGGCGTGTCGAGCACCTCGGGGTCCAGGTGGCGCGGGCCCTTGGCATGCAGCGCAAGCGCGTTGGGCGAGGCCGCAGGGGTTTCGCCCCAGCGACCGACCAGCCGCGCCATTGCGCCGGTGGCCGGCAGGAACAGCAGCGCGCAGGCCAGGTTGAAGCTCAGGTGGAACAGCACCACCCACGAACCGGCACCCGGCCGCAGCGGGCCAAGCGACTGGGCCAGCGAATGCACAAAAGGCGCCGCGAGCAGGCCCCCGGCCAGCTTGAACAGGAAGTTGCCGAGCTGCACGCGGCGCCCTTCGATGGGCGCGTGCAGGGTCGTCAGCAAGCTGCTGAGGCCGCTGCCCACGTTGGCGCCCAGCACCAGGCCAAACGCCACTTCCAGCGAGACGACACCGGTGCTGGCCAGCGCGGCGGTGAGCAGCACCGCGGCCAGGCTGGAGTAGCTCATCAGCGCCAGCACGGCGCCGACCAGCAGCTCCAGCGGCGCATCGTTGCGCACGCCACCGAGCAGCAGCTTCATCTGCGGCGCGGCCAGCAGCGGCTCGGTCGCCAGGCCGATCAGGCGCAGCGCCAGCGTGATGATGCCCAGGCCGATCAGCACGCCGCCCAGGCGCCCCGCCGTGCTGCCTTCCTGGGACAGGTGCAGCACCACGCCGGCCAGCAGCAGCAAAGGCGAGAGCCAGGCGAGGTTGAACGAGAACAGCAGCGTGACCAGGCCGGTGCCCACGTCCGCGCCGCGCAGCACCGCCAGCGCGGAGGCCAGCGACATCAGGCCCTGGCTGACAAACGACGAGGCGATGAGACTTGTGGCGCCGCTGCTTTGCACCAGCGCCGTGACGCCCAATCCCGCCAGCGCCGCGCTGGCGCGCGTGCCGGTGCTGGCCTGGATCAGCCTGCGCAGTCCGGCGCCAAACACCTTCAGGATGCCGGTGCGAACCAGGTGAGTGCCCCACACCAGCAGCGCAATCGCCGCCAGCAGGTTCAACAGGTACAGCATGACGAGAAACGTTTTCCTTTCCGCCTGACCGAGGCCGGCCAGCGGGCCGCCCGAGTTCTCGGCGACTCAGGGACGTTCACCTCGCAGCAAACGTGCCTGGATGTCGTCCAGCACCGGCAGCAGCTCGGCCACGCTGTCGACGACATAGTGTGCCCCCGCTTCACGAAGCTGGGATGCGGCTTTTTCACGCCTCAGGCCTTGTTCTGAAGCCGGCAACAACTGCCACTCGGCAAACGAGAGTCCCATCGCATTGCCGCTGACGGCCACGCCCACCGCCCAGCTGCCGGCATTCAGGCCTTCCTGCAGCCCGACACCGGTGTCGTCCACCTTCAACACGCCGTGCGGCGGCCACACGCCCAGGTCGGCGAAGCAGCGGTACATCATCAACGGCGACGGCCGGCCTTCGGCGAGGTCACCGGCGCAGACCAGGTTGTCGGTGACCAGGCCCTGCGCCTGCGCCAGCGGCGTGAGGACCTGCATGATGGGCCGGTTGTAGCCGGTCGTGGAGCCGATCTTCAGGCCGCGTGCCCGCAGCGCAGCCAGCATCAGCGGCGCGCCGGGAATGGCCTCGGCGAAGTCCGCCACCACGGCAGCGTTCATCGGCGTGAAGACTTCGTAGAGGTGGTCCACATCCGCGTCGTTGAAGGGCTGGCCGTGGCGCGCCAGCCATTGCGCGGCGACTTCGGGAAGCTGGCCCAGCGCGTGGATGTGGTCCCACTTGGCCATGCCCATCGGGCCGCGCGCCTGGTCGATGCTGAGCACTACGCCATAGCGCTCGAACAGCCGCACGAAGGCACCCATCGGCGCGCAGGAACCGAAGTCCAGCAGCGTGCCGGCCCAGTCGAAGACAACGGCTTTCAGTTCTGCACTCATGCCAGGCGCCTTTCCGCGACCAGGCCTTGCAGCGCACGGCCGATGGCGTCCACCGCCTGCTGCATTTCCTTCTGGCCGATGGCGCCAATGCAGCCCACGCGGAAGGTCTCGACCTCGGTCAGCTTGCCGGGGTAGAGCAGGAAGCCTTGGGACTTGGCGCTGGCGTAGAGGCGCTTGAAGTCGTAGCCCGCATGGTCCGGTGCCATCACCGTGACGATGATGGGCGTGACCAGCTCGGGTTCGAGGAAGGTCTGCAGGCCCAGCGCCTGCAGACCTTGCAGCAGCGTGTCGCAATTGCCCTGGTAGCGCGTGAGCCGGGCCGGCTGCCCGCCCTCCTCCGCGAACTGGCGCAGCGCCTCGGCCAGTGCGGCGACCACGTGCGTCGGCGGCGTGAAGCGCCATTGGCCGGTGCGCTGCATGTAGCTGTGCTGGTCGTGCAGGTCCATCGCCAGCGAATGGCTGTTGCCTTCGCAACCGGCCAGCACCTGCTTGCGGATGAACACGAAGCCCATGCCGGGCACACCTTCCAGGCATTTGCCGCTGGCGGCGATCAGCGCGTCGAAGCGGACTTCGCGCGCATCGATGGGCAGCGCGGCAAACGAGCTCATCGCATCGACGATCAGCCCGCGGCCCAGCCGCTCGCAGACCTCCGCCACCTCGGCCAGCGGGTTCAACACGCCGGTGCCGGTCTCGCAGTGGATGAAGCCGACGTGGGTGATGCTGGGGTCGTCGCGCAGTTGTCGTTCCAGCGCAGCGGCCGAGACCGGCTCGTCCTCGGCGCGGCTGGCGATGGTGGTGCGCCGGCCCATCAGCGTGGCCAGCTTGCCCATGCGCTTGCAGTAGGCGCCGTTGTCCAGCACCAGCAGGTGGCCGCCGCGTGGCACGATGGTCGCGACCGCAGCCTCGACGCTGAAGGTGCCGCTGCCTTGCAAGGGCACGACGACGTGGCTGTCCATCGCATGGATCACGTCCAGCAGGCCGGCGCAGACCTCGGCGCTCAGTGCGTTGAAGTCGGCGTCCCACGAACCCCAATCCTTCAGCATCGCGAGTTTGGTGCGCAGCGTGGTGGTCAGCGGGCCAGGGGTGAGCAGGATGTTGTCGCGGTCCATGAGGAGCTGAGGAAAAGGATCAATGGGAAGGCGCGCGCCAGGCCTGGGTGCGGCGCTGGGCCCAGGCGGACAGCGCCAGGTACAGCAGGCTGACGACGGTGGAGCTGGCGACGATCAGCACCGCCATCGCCGCGGCCGGGCCGATGTCGCCGGCGTCGTCCAGGTTCAGGATGGCCACCGAGGCCAGCCTGGCGTCGGGCGTGTAGAGGAAGACCACGGCCGAGATCGTCGTCATCGCGTTGACGAAGAAGTAGCGCGAGACGTCGATCAGCGCCGGCAGGCAGATCGGCAGCGTGACGCGCCAGAAGGTGCGGTAGAACGGCACCTTCAGCGAGGCGGACACGGCCTCGAACTCCGGGTCGATGGCCTTCAGCGCGGTGACCATGGTCAGGTGGCCGGTCGTGTAGTAGTGCACCACCGTGCACAGCACCAGCAAGGCCATCGTCTGGTACAGGCCGTGCAGGGGATTGGCCGGCGCGTTGAAGAAGAAGATGCAGCCCAGGCCCAGCACCAGGCCGGGCACCGCCATCGGCAGCATGGCCATCAGCCGCAGCAGCGGGCGCAATGCGTCCAGCCCGCGGGTCTTTTCCATCAGGTAGGCACCGACGAAGACCACCGGCGGGCCGAGCAGCGCGCAGCTGCCGGCCAGCTTCAGGCTGTTGAAGATCGCGTCGCCCATCTCCGCGTCCACCAGGCCCAGGGTGTAGTGCTGCAGGCTCAAGGAGAGGTCATAAGGCCAGAACTTCACCAGCGACGCGAACACCGCCATGCCGAACATCGCCAGCATCAGCATGGCGATCAGCGCGCAGTAGCCAGCCATCAGCGCATCGAACGCCGGCGCGCGGCGCGGCACCAGCGCCACGGCACGGGCGCTCAGCAGGGCCGTTTGCCGCCGCTGCACGAAGTGGTCGACCACGAAGGTGAGCACCGCGGGCGCCAGCAGCAGCAAAGCCACCACCGCACCGCGCTGGAAGTCCTGCTGGCCGATGACCAGCTTGAAGACATCGGTGGCCAGCACGTTGTAGTCGCCGCCCACGACCTTGGGCACGCCGAAGTCGGTGATGACCAGCGTGAAGGTGACCATCGCAGCCGAGATCAGCCCGTAGCGCGCACCCGGCAGCGTGATGGTGAAGAACTTGCGCACGGCGGACGTGCCCAGGGCGTCCGCCGCTTCGTACAGCCGCGCATCGGCCAGCGTCAAGGCCGTGACCAGGATCATCAGCGTGTGCGGGAAGACTGCGAAGCACTCGGCCAGCACGATGCCGGAAGCGCCGTAGATGCTGTCGAACCCCAGCGCCAGCCAGAAGTCCTTGGCCGCGCCCTGGTTGCCGAACCAGTAGATCAGCGAGATGGCCGACAGCAGCGAAGGCGCCAGCAGCGGCAGCAGGCTGACGGTGCGAAACAGGCCCTTGGCCGGCATGCGGCTGCGCGTGAGGGCGTAGGCAAAGCAGAAGGCCAGCGGCAGCACGATGACCGTGGTGAGCACCGAGACGAACACACTGTGGCCCAGGCTTTGCAGCAGCGAAGGTGAGCCCAGGTAGCTGACAAAGGCACCCCAATGGCTGGCATCGTTCGACGTTGGCCGGAAGGCCTGGGCCAGCAGCGCCAGCAAGGGGCCGAGCAGGCCGACGGCCAGCAACGCAGCGACGGCCAGCAGCCCCAGATGGGCGATGCGGTCGGTCCAGTGCACCTGCTGGCGCGGCGCGCTGACCGCCAGCACGGCACCGGCCTGGGTGGGGAACAACAGGCGCTTGAGCAACATGCCGCTTTCAGCCCAGGGCTGGGAACACGCGCAGCCGGTCGGCGCGCAAGGCGAAGCGCAGCGTGCGTCCTTCGCCGACCTCGAACTCGTCCATCTGGTTCAGCGAAAACTGCAGCAGCAACGTCTCAGTCAGGCCTTCGACGCGCAGCGTCGCCAGGCAGTTGCCACCGAGGAACTCGACATGCTCGACGCGGCCCTCGCACAGGCCCGGCGTGTCGGCGGCCAGCGGACCGACGACACGGTCCTCCGGCCGCAGGTACAGCAACACCGGCGCGCCGGGCCGGAAGTCACTGCCCTGGCCCACGGGGCATTGCCAGCGGTGTGCGCCGCAGCGGAACCAGCGCTCGCCCTCGGCCACCGCCGGCAGCCGGTTGACCTTGCCGACAAACTCCGCGACGAACGCCGACGCCGGCTCGCGGTAGATCTGCAGCGGCGTGCCGACCTGCTCGATGCGGCCGCGGTTCATCACCACGATGCGGTCGGCCACCGACAACGCCTCTTCCTGGTCGTGCGTGACCATGATGGTGGTGAGGCCCAGCTGGCGCTGCAGTGCGCGGATCTCGTTGCGCAGCCGCACGCGCACGATGGCGTCCAGCGCCGACAGCGGCTCGTCCAGCAGCAGCAGCCCCGGCGAGGTGGCCAGCGCCCGCGCCAGCGCCACGCGCTGCTGCTGGCCGCCGGACATCTGCGCCGGATGCTTCGCACCGCTGCCCGGCAGGCCGACCAGCGCCAGCAGTTCTTCCACCCGCGCGGCCACCTGCGCGCGAGGCAGGCGCCGGTTGACCAGGCCGTAGCCGACGTTGTCGGCAATGCTGAGGTTGGGGAACAGCGCGTAGGACTGGAAGACGATGCCGTAGTCGCGCGCGGCCGGCGGCAGGCGCGAGATGTCGCGCCCGTTCTGCACCAGCGTGCCGGCGCTCTGGGTTTCCAGCCCGGCAATGATGCGCAGCAAGGTGGTCTTGCCGCAGCCCGAAGGCCCGAGGAAGCAGACGAACTCGCCCGGCGCGATGGCCAGGTCAATGTCTTCCAGCGCGGTGAAGGCGCCAAACCGCTTGGCCACGCCTTGCAGCGACAGGCAAGGTTCGTGAGCGGCCGACGCCTGGTCGGCCATGGCTTGGGGCTGGGTGTTCAGCATCACGGTTGGGCCGCGCGGGTAAGAAAACGCCGGGCCGCCCCAAGTTTTCTTGATCCCCTCGGGGGGCGGGTCGGGCGCAGCCCGGCCCTTGGGGCGCCGTTCATTTTTTCTTTTCGCTCTTGACGTCGTAGCGCTTGGTCCATTCGGCCAGGATGCGCTCGCGGTTCGCGGCCGCCGTCTCGAAGTCCACCTTGATCAGGCGGGACTCATAGTCCGCCGGGATGTTGGGCAGCTTGGGCGCCACACCGGGCTGCGCGGTGATCGCGAAGTTCTTGCCGTAGAGCAGCATCGCGTCCTTGCTGGAAGCCCAGTCGGCCAGCTTCTTCGCCGCGGCCAGGTTCTTCGTGCCCTTGTGGATGCCGAAGGACTCCAGGTCCCAGCCCAGGCCTTCCTTGGGGAACACCAACTCGATGGGCGCGCCCTTGGCCTTGTTGGCCTGCGCGCGGTATTCGAACGACACGCCGACCACGAACTCGCCGGCGGCCGCCATGTTGCAGGGCTTGGAGCCCGAATGGGTGTACTGCGCGATGTTCTCGTGCAGCGCGTCCATGTACTTCCAGCCACCGCCCTTGCCCCCGTCGTCGCCCCACATCTGCAGCCAGGCGACCACGTCCAGGAAACCGGTGCCCGACGAAGCCGGGTTGGGCATCACGACCTGGCCCTTGTACTCGGGCTTGGTCAGGTCTTTCCAGCTGGTCGGCAGCGGAATGTTCTTCTTCTTGGCCTCGACGGTGTTGAAGCAGACGGTGGCGCCAAACACGTCCATGCCCCACCAGGCCGGCGGGGACTTCTTGTCACGGTACTGCGGCATGATCGCGTCGAGGTTCAGCGGCGCGTAGGGTTCCAGCATGCCTTCGCGCGACATCAGCGCCAGGCTGGAGGCAGCCACGCCCCAGACCACGTCGGCCTGCGGGTTGGCCTTTTCGGCCAGCAGCTTGGCGGTGATGACGCCGGTGGAGTCGCGCACCCATTTGATGTCGATGTCCGGGTTGACCTGGTTGAAGGCCGCCTGGTAGGCCTTCAGCTGATCGGTCTCCAGCGCGGTGTAGACGGTCAACGAGGTCTTCTCGGCCTGGGCACCGGTGGCGGCCGCCAGGCCGATCACGGCGGCCAACATCGTTTTCAGAAAGCGCATGCAAAGACTCCTGCAGATGGATGAATGGTCCTTGCAACGTTGCTCGCAAGATCAAGACCAGCCTGCATTCTGTGGATTGAAGATGAAAGATTGTTGACAATCTCCAAACTGGCGCGAGTTCTTTTAAGATTCCGGCATGAGCACACCGACCATTGCACAGCTTCAGGGCACCTCGTTGCCAAGCTTGGTGCAGACCGAGATCGAACGCATGATCCTGAGCGGCGAGCTGGGTGCCGGCGCCAAGCTGCCGGAGGCGGCGCTGGCGGCCCAGCTGGGCGTGTCGCGCGGGCCGCTGCGCGAGGCCTTTCGCATGCTGGAGCAGGCCGGGCTGGTGCGCACCGAGAAAAACCGCGGCGTGTTCGTGCGCGAGCTGCCGATCGCCGAAGTGCTGGAGATCTTCGAGGTGCGCGCGGTGATGGACCAGTACGTCGGGCGCAAGCTGGCCGCCACGCTGAAGAGTGCCGAGGTGCGCGAGCTGCGCAAGCTGGTCGACGCGATGGACGCCGCCGTCAAGGCCAGTGACGCCAACGAATTCCACCAGCTCAACCTGCAGCTGCACGACCGGCTGCTGGAGCTGGCCGGCAATGCCAAGCTGACGGCCACCTACCGCAAGCTGATCAATGAACTTTCGCTGCACCGCCGGCAGAACCTGACGCCGGAGTCGATGGCCATCTACGCCCGCGAGCACCGGCAGATCGTCAAGGCGATTGCCGCGGGCGACGCCGAGGCCGCTGGCGAGGCGATGTTCCAGCACACGATGAACAGCCGCGAGCGCACGCTGCAGAACCATGTGAAGGCACAGCAGGCACAGGGAGCGAGCGATGCAGCTCACGCTGGCTGACATCGCGCGGCTGTTCGCCGCGCACGGCGGCACGATGTACAGCGGCGAGCCGGTCACGCAGACCGAGCACGCGCTGCAGACCGCCTGGCTGGCCGAACAGGCCGGCGCGGACGACGAGCTGGTGACGGCGGCGCTGCTGCATGACCTGGGGCACCTCTTGCGGGCCGGCGAGCATGGCGACACCCCCACCCAACAAGGGGTGGACGACCACCACCAGACCGCCGTGCTGCCACACCTGAAGACACTGTTCGGCGCGCGCGTTCTGCGCGCCATTGCCGGCCACGTCAACGCCAAGCGCTAC
Source organism: Ideonella sp. (assembly GCF_041287625.1). Taxonomy (GTDB): domain Bacteria; phylum Pseudomonadota; class Gammaproteobacteria; order Burkholderiales; family Burkholderiaceae_C; genus Ideonella. The sequence goes on along the minus strand of NZ_JBGGNH010000027.1, from coordinate 302,394 downwards.
CTTTGCGCGACCGACGACGGCTACCGCGAACGGCTGTCGGCCGACTCGCTGCGCAGCCTCGCGCTTCAGGGCGGCGTGTTCAGCACGCAGCAGGCGCGGGCCTTCATCGCAGCGCCCGGCGCCGCCGAATCGGTGCAGCTGCGGCATTGGGATGACGCAGCCAAGGTCGAAGGCCTGGCTACGCCGGATCTGGCGCACTACCTGGCTCGCGCAAGGCGCTGCATGTGGGCGGCGCAGCCTTGAGCGGCGGCACGCCCGGCAGTGGCTGGCTGTTGCTGGCGGTGCTGGGCGCCGCGCTGTTGCATGCCAGCTGGAATGCGCTGATCAAGTCCTCCACCGACAAGGCGCTGGACACCGGATTGATCCACGGCCTGGGCTCGCTGGTCGCACCACCGCTGCTGCTCTGGCTGGGCCTGCCGGATGCTGCGGCCTGGCCTTACATCCTGGCCTCGACGGCGATCCACATCGGCTACTACACCGCACTGGCCGGCGCCTACAAGCATGGCGACCTGGGGCTGACCTACCCGCTGATGCGCGGCTGCGCGCCGCTGCTGGTCGCGCTGTGCAGCCATGCCTTGATCGGCGAAGGCCTGTCGCTCAGCAGTTGGATCGGCGTGCTGACGATCTGTGCCGGCGTGCTGGCATTGGGCCTGTCGCGGCATGCCCATGAAGGCGACCCGGCGCGTCGCCGCAAGGCGCTGCGTTTCGCGCTGCTGAATGCGGTCTTCATCGCCGGCTACACGCTGGTGGATGGCATGGGCGTGCGCGTTTCGGGCGACGCCGGGCGTTATGTCGCGGCGCTGTTCCTGCTCGATGGCCTGCCTTACCTGTCGCTGGTGCTTTGGCAGCGCCACGCCCAGTGGCCGGCCACGCGCGCCTACATGGCCGCACGCTGGCCGGTGGCGCTGGGCGGCACCTTCGCGTCGCTGGGCAGTTACGGCATCGCGCTGTGGGCCATGACGCTGCTGCCGGTGGCCATGGTCGCTGCGCTGCGCGAGACCTCGGTGCTGTTCGCCGCGCTGCTTGGCACGCTGCTGCTGCGCGAGCCCTTTGGCTGGCAACGCGCTGGCGGCACAGCGGTGATCGTCGCCGGCATCATCGTGCTGCGGCTGCACTGAACCGCCCCCCCGTCGCACAAGCCGCGCCGCCTGGCGTTGCGCCAACCGGATTCGCTTTCCAACCCGGCTTTCCGGCCGCAGGCACGCGTCCTGCTTGCGTCTGAAACCGCCCATTGGAAGGCTTCTGTCGGTCGCGCAAAAATATGCAATGCATATACGACAGAAATCTTGTGGAACTGTGGCGTAAGCCTTATGCTGACATCCATGGCGTTGACACAGCGCTGACACGAACCCCGCTCCGGCCTTCTGCCGAGCGGTGCCGGGTCAACGTGCGAGGGACACGATTCCTCGCGTCATCGTCTGCTTCCGGCAGGCCTGCGCCCCATGAAGGCGACGGCCCGCTCCCGCCGTCGCGCACCCAAAACACGCGAGCGGTTGCCGACCCGCAGCACGCGGTCAGCACCTCCCCCAACCCCTAGGAGTTCCTTGTGTCTCGAAACATTGCGGATGTCGTTCTCGGCGGGTCGAAGCGCCGATTCACTGGCCTGACCCTGGCCAGCCTGCTGGCCATCACCTCGTGGGGCGTGCACGGCGCCGCGCTGGCGGCGGACCCGGCCCAGATCATTGCCTCCATGCCCGGCGCAGACAAGGGCGCCCAGCCCTATGGCGCCATGGTCCAGGCGCCCGACGGTTATGTGTATGGCACCGCGCTGACCAACTCGCCCGACAGCGGCTGGGGCCTGGTGTTCCGCGTCAAGACCAACGGCAGCGGCTACAAGGTGGTGCACGCCTTTGACGGCGCCACCGAAGGCGGCACGCCGCGCGGCGACCTGATGGTGGGCAGCGACGGTTCGGTCTATGGCAATGCCTCGACCGGCGAGGGCGCAGCGCAATACGGCAGCCTGTGGAAGTACGTGCCCGGCGGCAAGTTCAAGTTGCTGCACGTGTTCAACGGCAGCGATGGTGCCTACCCCGGCGGCGCGCTGGTGCAGGACAGCAAGGGCCTGCTGTATGGCTTTGCCATCGGCGGCGGTGAGTTCGGCCGCGGCGCGATCTTCAAGATGCAGCCCAGCGGCGAGAAGTTCGCCATCATCCACAGCTTTGCTGGCGAAGCCTCCGGCGGCAACCCGCATGGCCTGGCACTGGGCAGCGACAACCTGCTCTACGGCGTGACCTCGAGCGGCGGCAACACCGGCGAAGGCGTCGCCTTCAAGATGGCCCGCGACGGCAGCGGCTTCCAGGTCCTGCATTCGTTCGACAGCACCGTCGAAAGCATCAACCCGCAGGCCAGCCTGGTGGCGAACCCGGCCGACGGCTATGTGTACGGCACGACCAACAGCAACGGCGCCGACTACGGCTCGGTGTACCGCTTCAACGGCGCAGGCGACTTCCAGACCGTGCTGAAGTTCGACGACATCACCAACGGCGAATTCCCGACCTCGCCGCTGGTCGTGGGCCCGAACGGCCACCTGTACGGCAGCGCGCCTTACGGCGGCCCGAGCCGCAGCTACGGCACGCTGATCGAAATCGACCCGGCCACCAGCAAGCTGGTGGGCGTGGTCTCGCTGACCGACAGCGCCTTCTCGGTGCAGGCCGGCCTGACCAAGGGCAGCGATGGCATGCTGTACGTTCCCGCCTACGCTGGCGGCACCAACAGCGCTGGCGCGATCCTGAAGGTCGACCCGGCTGCCTTCCCTGCGCCCATCCTGCCCAAGCCGGCAGTGCAGTTCTACATCAACCAGGTCAACCCGCCGATGACCACCAGCAACACGACGCCGGGCAAACTCATGCGGCTGGATTGGTACTCGCAATACGCCGACTCCTGCGCCGTCACCGGCACCTGGAACTCGGGCACGGTGGGGACCGAAGGCAGCAAGAACATCCGGCAGATGGAATTGGGCGACTACCCGTACGTGCTGACCTGCACCAACGCGCAAGGCTCGACCAGCTCGACCCAGGTCCTGCACGTGCTGCCCAAGCCCTGAGTGTGGCCCCAAGGGCCGGGCCTCGCCCGGCCCTTCCGCTGCTGCTTGTATCCTCGCCGGCATGAACCCCCAGTCTCCGTTCTCGGCCAGTGAAGCCGACCTGGCCTTGCGCCGCCACACCGAAGCCCTGGGCAATGAACTGCAGAGCGCCGTCGGCGCGCTGCTGGCCGCCGTCGAAGACAAAGGTGCACGCGACCAGAAGGCCTTCCAGGCGGCGCTGGGCCTGGGCCAGTCCGCCGTCAGCCGGCTGCTGTCCTCGGTTCGCAGCGGCGACCCGCTGACCACGCTGGTCAACATCCCCGGCGCCCAAGTGCTGGCGCAGATGCTGCGCGGCGCTGAACGAACCAGGCTGGACCCTGGCCTGCTCGCGCGCGCCGCCGCCGCGGTGCAGGCCTTCGAGACTTTTGTCGACGTGCAGTTCGGCGACCGTGCCACGCTGGACACGGTGCTCAGCGAATGGGTGCTGGAGTCGCGTGCCGCGATCGAGCTGCGCCAGAAAACCCTCGCCTTCAAGGCCACCAGCGCACTGCGCGGCGTGCAGGCCGACCTGGTGCTGTCCACCGGCATCGTGTACCCCTCGCGCGACAACCCCGAGCGCCACGACGGCATCGGCATCGACGCGCTGCTGGGCTGCCGCCGCCTCAAGCCCTCGGGCCTGCTGCGGCTGAACTTCTCGTCGCTGAGCCCGGAGGAAAGCCGCTTCAAGGCGCTCAGCCTGAACGGCCAGCCGGTCACCGGCATGCAGGACCTGCTGCTGCGCGAGTTTTCCAGCGTGCAGCCCGAGCAGCTGCAGACCGAACAGAACGGCCGCGTGATCCAGACCTCCGTCTTCGGGCTGCCGCTGAGCCGCGAGCAGGGCCGCGGCCACGACATCGTCTACGTGCAGGTCTACAACAATGCGCACCGCGCCCGCCGCGGCGCCGGCGGCCCGACCAGCGGCATGGCCGCCCACGCCGAGCCGCCGACCGAATGCTGTGTGATCGACGCGCTGCTGCACGACGACGTCTGGCCCGACATCCAGCCCGAACTGCGGCTGTACGACACGGTCATCCGCGGCATCGCCCACCCGGACGATCCCAGCCGCTTTGGCGACCGCATGGACATGGTCGAAAGCGTGCAGTTCCTCGGCCGCGGCCCGGAAGCCTTCCGGCTGCCGGAATACGCGCGTTACCCCGAGCTGATCCGCCGCGCTTGCGCCGAACGCGAGTGGAACGCCAGCAAGCTGCGCGGCTACCGCATCAAGGTCCGCTACCCGATCTACGGCTCGCAAATCGGCATGGCCTTCCGCTTGCTGGACTGAAGCCAGACCGGAAAGTATCGGCAGCGCGGATTGAAAGTACCTGCTGCGAGGTCCAGAGTTCCTATCGTCACGGCAGTCGGCGCATCCGCCGAACCAAGGAGACGACATGAGCCCCACCGGCCGACTGGCAGGAAAACATGTGTTGCTGACCGGCGCAGCCGGCGGCATCGGGCTGGCCGTTGCCGGGGCCTGCCTGGCCGAAGGCGCCCGCTGCACCATTGCCGACATCGGCGCCGCGGCTTCCGCTGACGTGCAGGCGCTGCAGGCTGCGCATCCCGAAACGCTGCGCTACCAGCAGGCGGACGTGGCGCAGGCGGCCAGCATCGCGGCACTGGTGCAGGCGGCCAGCGCCAGCTTCGGCGCCATCGACGTGCTGTTCAACAACGCCGCGGTGTTCGACATGGCTCCGGTGCTGGAGACCGACGAAGCCTCGTACCAGCGCCTGTTCGACATCAACGTGAAGGGCATGTTCTTCATGATGCAGGCGGTGCTGCGCCAGATGGTGGCGCACGGCGTGCGCGGCAGCGTGATCAACATGTCCTCGCAGGCCGGCCGGCGCGGCGAAGCGCTGGTGGCCCACTATTGCGCGACCAAGGCCGCGGTCATCAGCTACACCCAGTCGGCCGCGCTGGCGATGGCGCCGCACGGCATCCGCGTCAACGGCATTGCACCAGGCGTGGTCGACACGCCAATGTGGCAGCACGTGGACGCCCAGTTCGCCAAGTACGAAGGCTTGGCGCCGGGCGAAAAGAAGATCGCGGTTGGCAAGGCCGTGCCGCTGGGCCGCATGGGCACGCCGCAGGACATTGCCGGTGCCGCCGTCTTCCTGGCCGGCGACGAGGCCCGCTACATCACTGCGCAGACGCTGAACGTCGACGGTGGCAACTGGATGAGTTGAGCCCCGGCTCCGCACTGCCGCCATGCGCACCAGCCGCAATCCCACCCCGGAACTCGAGCACGACCTGATCCGGCTGCCCTGCCTGGGCTACGAGCCGGCGCCGCAACCCGGCCTGGTGCGCTGCGTCGAACACGGCAGCCCAACGCCGCTGGAGCGCTGGCACTGCCATGACGAATACGAGCTGCAGCTGATCGTCGGCGCGCGCGGACATGCCTTCATCGGCGACCACGTGGGCGCTTTCGAGCCCGGGCACCTGGTGCTGACGGGGCCGCGCCTGCCGCACAACTGGGTCTCGACCGACCTGCCGCCCGAGGGGCTGGCGGTGCGCAGCCTGGTGCTGCAGTTCCTCGACCAGCCATTGCAGCAAGGCCTGGCAGCAGTGGGCGCACTGGACGAACTCAAGCCCCTGCTGGAGCGCTCACGCCACGGCATCGAGTTCTTCGGCCTCAGCGCCGAGATGCGCACGCGCTTCCACGGCCTCAAGGCTGCCAGCGGGCTGGAACGGCTGGGCCGCTTCCTGGACATCCTGGGCCTGCTCGCGCACTGGCCGGACTACCGGCTGCTGTCGTCCGTCCAGCTGCAGCGCTTCGAGGCAGACGCCACACTGGCGCCGCTGAAGGCCGTGATCCAGCATGCAAAGCTGAATTTCACCGAGCCGCTGGGCCCAGCCGAGGCGGCCCGGCTGGTGGGCATGAACCAGCGCCAGTTCGCACGCCACTTCAGCCGCTGCACCGGCGGTAGCTTCACGGCTTTCCTGACCCGGCTGCGCGTCAACCACGCCTGCGAGCTGCTGCTGCAGACCGAGCTGCTGGTGAGCAGCATCTGCTACCAGGCGGGTTTCAACAACATGGCCAATTTCGACCGCCACTTCCTGCGGCTCAAGGGGCTCACGCCTTCGGCCTACCGGCGCCTGGCACAGGCACGCTTTGGCCGGCCGGCCAGCTGACCCAAGCGCTCACTCAGCCGCGGTTCACCGCCGAAGCGACCGGCGGCTGGCCGTTCGCAGCCGACGTGTCCTCCTGTGGCCGCCCCAGGCAACGCCCGGCCAGCACCAGGCAGGCCAGCACGCCGGCCGCGCCGCCCCACAGCAGGCCAGGCGCCTGTTCGTGCGCGGTCCACAGCAGCACCGAGGTCAGCGACACCGCAGCGACGAACAGCGCCGCGCTGGCCCACAGCGCAGTGCGGCTGACCTGCGGGTCGTAGAGCGGGCGCTGCAGCTCGAACGGCACACCGGGGAAACGGGCCGCCACATCCGCCGGGCGCCAGCCGGGCGGCTTGAACCAGACGCGCAGCTTGTCGGCCCAGGACGCCGCGTGCCGGCTGTCGTGCCACAGCGCCGCATACACCTCCAGGTTGGCCCAGACCGGGTTCCAGCTGCGCAACGGCTTGCGCGTGCCGTAGACGATGGGCTCGAGGTTGTCTTCGTCGATGAAGCTGCCGAACAGCCGGTCCCAGACCATCAGGATGCCGCCGTAATTGCGGTCCAGGTAGCGGTCGTTCACGGCGTGGTGCACGCGGTGGTTGCTCGGCGAGCACAGCCAGCGGTCGAACCAGCCCAGGCGATCGATCTGCCGCGTGTGGACCCAGAACTGGTACAGCAGGTCGATCAGGCCCACGGTGACGAACACCAGCGGCGAATAGCCCAGCAGCGCCAGCGGCAGGTAGAACAACCAGGCGCCCAGCCAGCCCGAAGACGTTTGCCGCAGCGCGGTCGACAGGTTGTATTCCTCGCTCTGGTGGTGCACCACGTGCGCGGCCCAGAAGAAGGCCACCGTGTGGCCGGCGCGGTGCAGCCAGTAGTAGCAGAAGTCGTACAGCAACAGGCCGGAGAGCCAGACCCACAGCGCGTTGTCCGGCAGCTGCCAGAACGCCCAGTGCTCCCACACCCAGGCATAAAGGCCCAGCGCAAACAGTTTGGTGAACAGCCCCGTCAGCTGGCTGAAGATGCCCAGCCCGACGCTGGCGATCGCGTCGTTGACCCGGTAGCTGGGCTTGCCGCGCCGGTGGCCGACCCACCACTCGATGGCGATCAGCAGGAAAAAGACTGGCGTGGCCAGCACGATGACTTGGGCGGGTTGCAGCGTCATGGCGCGAGCGGCCCCGGCAAGGCCGCAACGAAAAAAGCGGTCGCCCGATCTTGGCCCTGCAGGCCCCGCCGCGCCAGCGGGGAAAGCGTGACGTTTACGTCACGCAATGATGGGTCAGGTCACGCGCTTTCGGCGGCCAGTGCCGCCGGCCGGGCGGCCGCAGTCGCGCCGCTGCACAAGCGCCCCGCCACCACCAGGCAGACCAACACCAGCGCCACGCCGCCGACCAGGACCAGCGGCGCCTGCCGGTGCGCCGTCCACAGCAGCACGCCGCTGAGGATGAGCGCGACGGCAAACAGCGCCAGCGCGCCGAACATTGCTGCGCGGCTGAAGCGGGGGTCGTACGGCGGCCGCTGCAGCTCGAACGGCGCGCCGGGAAAGCGTGCCGCCACGTCCGCCGGACGCCAGCCCGGCGGCTTGAGCCAGACGCGCAGCTTGTCGCCCCAGGCCCGCGTGTGCCAGCTGTCGCGGGCCAGCGCGGCAAACACTTCCAGGTTGGCCCAGACCGGGTTCCAGCTGCGCAAGGGCTTGCGCGTGCCGTAGACGATGGGGCTGTGGTCGTCCTCCTCGGCAAAGCTGCCGAACAGCCGGTCCCAGACCATCAGGATGCCGCCGTAGTTGCGGTCCAGGTAGCGGTCATTCGCCGCGTGGTGCACCCGGTGGTTGCTCGGCGAGCACAGCCAGCGGTCGAACCAGCCGAGCTTGCCGATCAGCCGGGTGTGGACCCAGAACTGGTAGACCAGGTCCAGCAGGCTGGCGGTGACGAACACCAGCGGCGAGAAGCCCAGCAGCGCCATCGGCAGGTAGAACAGCCAGCTGCCCAGCCAGCCACCGGAAGTCAGGCGCAGCGCGGTGGAGAGGTTGAAATCCTCGCTCTGGTGGTGCACCACGTGCGAGGCCCAGAAAAACGCCACCTCGTGGCTGGCCCGATGCAGCCAGTAGTAGCAGAAGTCGTAGGCCAGCATGCCCAGCACCCAGACCCACCAGGCGTTGTTCGGCAGCTTCCACGGCGCCAGCGTGCTCCAGGCCCAGACGTAGATGCCGGTCGTGAACAGCTTGGTGAACAGGCCGGTGAGCCGGCTGCAGACACCCAGGCCGACAGCGGCCATCGCGTCATTCAATCGGTAGCAGGCCACACCCCGCCGACGGCCCACCCACCACTCCAGGGCCATCAGCAGAAAGAACAGCGGCGTGACCAGCACAATCACTTGCAACGGCCGAAGCATGATGGCAAGGGCAGCCGCGGCCGCCAGGAAGTGGGTCTCGCGGCATGCTAGCGGCGCACGCCAAACGGCGCAGCCGCGAAGGTGCAAGAAATGGCAACCGGCCGCGGGCGCGCGGGCGGCAGATGCTCAGGCGGCGTGGCCCACGCGGTCGGCCGATTCGTCGCGCACTTCGTCGTCCAGGTGGTGCACGTCGGCCCAGCCGATCAGCGTGAAGCCGTCGCCGGTCCACAGCAAGCGGTTGATGCCGGTATTGGGCAGCTCCCAGGTGCGCGGCGCGTTCAGTGCAATGCGCGAGGCGGCGCGGTAGAGGCAGTCCAGCACGCCACCATGGGCCACCAGCACCACCGTCTGGCCGGGGTGCTGGCTGACCAGGCGGGCGGCGGTGGCAACACTGCGTTCGTAGAAACCGAGCAGGGTTTCGCCGCCCTCGGGGCCGAAGTCCGGCAGGCGGGCGCGCCATTTGGCGCTCAGGTCCGGCCAGCCCTGTTCGACCTCGGCATAGGTGTGGCCCTGCCAGAGGCCGAAGTGGCGCTCGCGCAGGCCAGGGTCCGGCAGCACTGTCATGTCGACCGCTTCGGCGATCGCCTGGGCGGTGTCGAAGGCGCGGGACAGGTCGCTGGCGTAGATCACGTCGGGCTTGTCGTGCGCCAGCGCCAGGCCGGCACGGCGGGCCTGTTCGCGGCCACGTGGGTTCAGCGGCACGTCGAGCTGGCCTTGCAGCCGGGTGTCGACATTCCAGGCGGTTTCGCCATGGCGCACGGCAATGACGCGGGTCACATCCTGCATGCTCAAACGCCCCAGACCACCGGCTGCTTCTCGGCCAGGCTGCGCTTCATCATCTCGATCATCGGCCAGGCGCGGCGGCGCAGCGAGACCGGATCGGTCGAGGCCTTGGCCGGCTCATCGGTCTCGGCTTCGTCTTTCCCGCCACTGCCAGCTTCCTCGGCTTCGACGGCGCGGGTCAGTGCGTCAATCGCGGTCGGCAGGTCGGCCACGTCGATGATGCCCTGGGCGGCGGGGGCCTTGCCGATCAGGCCCAGCACCTGGTCGCCATTGGGCGCCAGCATGATCAGGTCGGCGGTGGCCTTGCTCTTGAACTTGTACATCGCGGCTCTCCACGGATTGCGCTCGGAAGCGATGCCCGCATTGTGCCGCCGGGTCTGTGCCTATTCGTTGGCCGCCCTAGGGGGAGCTTGCACGCGCTGGGCGAGTGCGGCTGCGCGTGCCAGCACGCCGCGTTCGCAGGCACGCGCCTCCAGCGCGGCCGAGGCCAGCAGGCCTTGCCAGCCGTCGCAGCCGGCCTGGGTCACGAACTGGCGCTGCGAGGCGTGTTCGACGCCTTCGGCCAGCACCTGCAGGCCCAGTGCGCGGGCCAGCGAGACGAGGCCTTGCACCATCGCGTTTTCGGCCGCCTGGCGCGGCACCTGGCGGATCAGGCTGCGGTCCAGCTTGACGGCATGGAACGGGTAGCGGCGCAGCAGGCCCAGCGAGCAGTCGCCGGTGCCCCAGTCGTCCAGCACCAGGCGCACGCCCAGGCGTTGCAGGGCCTGCAGGTTGTACAGCGCGGTTTCCGGGTCGCGCTGCAGCGCGGCCTCCTGCAGGTCCAGTTCCAGCAGCCGGGCCGGCCAGCCGGTGGCTTCCAGCAGCGCGGCCACGCGGCGCGCATAGGCCGGCTGGCACAAGGCAGCGGCGCTGACGTTGACCGTCAATGACTGGACCCAGCCGGCTGCGCGCCAGGTCGCGGCCTGGCGCAGCGCGTGCTCCATGACCCAGTCGTCCAGCGCGCCCATCAGGCCGGCACGCTCGGCCAGCGGCAGGAACAGCGCGGGCAGCAGCAGGCCGTCTTCCGGGTCCTGCCAGCGCAGCAGCGCCTCCACGGCCTGGACCTGGCCGGTGTGGCTGTCCACGCGCGGCTGGTAGTGCAGGCGGAACGCCGGGTGCGCCAGACCTTCGTGCACCGCACGCTCCAGCCGCTGCTGGCGGCGGCCATCGGGCAGCGGCTGGGCGGTCAGCTGGTGGACTTGCAGCCAAGCCAGCGGATCGGCCGCGTCCGCGCCGGCCTGGGCCTGGGCGCGGTGCAAGGCCTGCTCGGCGTGCTGCAGCAAATCTTCCGCCCCCAGGCCGGACTGCGGGTAGACGGCCATGCCAATCTGCAGCGGCACGCCAGCGGTGGCCAGCAGGCCCCGGGCCGAGCGGCGAGCGGTGTCCAGCAGGCGCTGCACCAGCGGCGCGGCGCGGGCTTCGCTGGCGTCCGGCAGCAGGATGGCAAAACGTGCGGCACCGAGCCGGGCCACGCGCTGCGAGCCGTTCAGGTGGGCGCGCAGGCCTTCGATCAGGTCCGCCATCACACGGGCGCGGGCATTGCCGTCCACCGCGAACAAGGCCTGCCGGTCGTACTCCACGCACAGCACGGTGAGCGACTGGCCGCTGGCGCGCGCGCGGATCACCGCCTCGTCCAGGCAAGTCAGCAGCGCGCTGCGGTTGGGCCAGCCGGTGAGTTCGTCTTCGCCGGAGGACAGCGCGGCTTCCTCTTCACGCGGCAGCGCCGCGCGGCCGCGGTGCAGCGGGCGGAACGAATACACGCGGCCGATCGGCCGACCGGCGCTCCATTGCGGCTGGGTGTGGCGTTCCAGCAGCGTGCCGTTGAGCAGCGGCACGGTGTCGGTGGCGCTGAGCAGCAGCTGGCCGTCGATCTCGTCGAGCCGGCGCTGGTAGTCGGTCGGCTGCAGCACCGACTGGCGCATCCAGTCCAGCACGGCCGGGTCGTCCTGCTCGGTGAGCACCGCGGCGGGCAGGTCCCACATCGCGGCGAAGCGCCGGTTGAAAGCACGGATGCGGCCGGCGGTGTCGACCACCAGGATGCCGTCGGCCGTGGCCTCCAGCGTGGCGCGCAGCTCGGCCAGCAGGGTTTCGCGCTCGCGGGCCACGCGGCTGTCCGCGCTGCGGTCGCGCAGCGTGACCAGGTAGCAGGCAGCCGGTTCGCCCTGCGGGGCAACGGGCACGATGCGGCGGTGGATCTGCGCGACCTGGCCGTCGCCACGCGGCAGCTCGGTGTCGGACACCAGGCGGCCAGGCCGGCCGGCACGCACGTCGGCCCAGAAGACCGCGTCTTCCAGGCTGGGCAGCAGTTCGTCGGCCGCGCGGCCGACCATTTGGTCCAGCGGCTGGCCCAGCCACACAGCGGCGGCGGGGTTGGCTTGCAGCAGCGTCAGCTGCGCGGCGTCGACCAGCCAGGCCGGCTCGTCGAACGCGGCCAGCCAGCCGGCGTCCGGCAGGGGCGTGCTCACACGGCCTCCGCGACGGCTTCTTGGCCCAGGGCCTGGGCGGGCTCGACGTCGAAGAAATAGGCCACGCGCAGCCGCGGCGTCAGGCATTCGGCCACGCGGACAGGCAGGTGCTCGGCTTTCAGGCTGCGGCGAATGCCCAGGTCCGGCACCTGGTCCAGGTCCAGGTGCACGGTGCGGTCTCCGGAAGGCCGGGGCTCGAAGACCTGCACCCGCGGCTTCAGCGGCCGCGCGGCATTGACCGAGACGACCATGGCATGGCGCTCGTCGCTCAACTGCACCAGCGAGCCCGGTGGGTAGATGCCCATCAGGCGGATGAAGCCGCTGAGGATGGTCGCATCGAAGCGGTTGCGCGACTGCGCGAACATGCGCGAGAGCGCTTCGTGCGGCGTCAACGACAGCGAAGGCAGCGCGGCATTGCAGAGGTTGTCATAACGGTTGACCATGGCCACGACGCGCGCCGCAGGCGAGATCGCGTCGAGCTTGACCGCCTTCGGAAAGCCGCTGCCATCGGCATGCTCATGGTGCTGAGCCAACACCAGCAGGGCGCCGGTCGGCAGGCCCATGCGCCGGCCCAGCACCACGCCCTGGGCCACGTGGTCCCGGTACAGCGCCTGCTCGGCGGCAGAGAAATCGTCACGCGGCAGGCGCACCCGATCGGGCAGCTGGGCCTTGCCGATGTCGTGCAGCAAGGCGCCCGTGCCCAGGTCCATCAGGTCGGCCTCGCTCATGCTCAGCGAGCGGGCCAGCAGCAGCGAGATCACGGTGACGTTCATCGCATGCGCGGTGGCCCGGTCGCCAGACGGCTCGCCCAGCACGCGCACGCACAGCTCGCCGTCCTGCAGCATCTTGTCCAGCATCGCGCGCGTGAGCTGCTGCGCGCTGTCGCGGGCCTCTTCGGGTGCGGCGGTAACCCGGTCGGTCACGCGGCGCAGGTCACGGCAGGCCTCGCCATACTGGCGCTCGCACTGGCGCAGCGCGGCCACTTCGGCGGCCTGGCGCGCGGCGGCCAGGCGACGCGCTTCGGCAGCCGGGTCCAGCGGCGGCTTGGCAGCGGCGGCAATGGCAGCCGTGGCAGCCGCTGCCTGCGCCGCAGCCGCCTCTGCGGCCAGGGCTTCGGCCGCGCTGCCCGCGCCGGCCACCGCCTCGTCGCTGCGCTCCGGGCTCCAGCGCACCTGCTTCTGCCCCAGCCCGCGGATGATCTCGATCTGCTCGACCGAGGCAATCTTGAAACTCGAAAGCGGGAACGGGTGAGACATCCAGCCCAGGTCCAGATGAATGAACATCCCAACGCGCAAATCCTGAATCGCCACCATCGCTGTCATGTGCTTGTCCCTGTCACGGACCACTGCGAAATGCGGTCCTGTCGGGCAGTAGATCGGCCAGTGGCGGGCAAAACTTGAAGGAATGCTGAACGCTGGCGTGCAGGCTGCACAAACCCGCTGCCGCCGGGGTCGGGGCCGGTTTCCTACAATCGGGGCATGACTGCCACGCCGACCGCTCAAGCCGCTGCCCCGTACACCCGCGCCCAGGCGCTGCCTGCGCTGCTGCGCCAGCGCATCGTGCTGATCGACGGCGCGATGGGCACGATGATCCAGCGCTACAAGCTGGGCGAGGCCGATTTCCGCAATGCCGCGCTGGCCGGGCACCCGAAGGACCTGAAAGGCAACAACGACCTGCTGGTGCTGACCCGGCCGGACGTGATCCGCGAGATCCACGACCAGTACCTGCAGGCCGGCGCCGACATGGTCGAGACCAACACCTTCGGCGCCACCAGCATCGCCCAGGAGGACTACGGCCTGGGCCACCTGGCGCGCGAGATGAACCTGGCCGCCGCCCGCCTGGCGCGCGAGGCCTGCGACGCGATCTCCACGCCAGAGCACCCGCGCTACGTGGCAGGCGCGCTGGGCCCGACGCCGCGCACTGCCAGCATCAGCCCGGACGTGAACGACGCCGGTGCCCGCAACGTGACCTTCGACGAGCTGCGCGCCGCTTATTACGAGCAGGCCCAGGCGTTGATGGACGGCGGCTGCGACCTGTTCCTGGTCGAGACCATCTTCGACACGCTGAACGCCAAGGCCGCGATCTTCGCGCTAGACGAGCTGATGGCAGCCACCGGCGAGCGCCTGCCGGTGATCATCTCCGGCACCGTGACGGACGCCTCCGGCCGCATCCTCTCGGGCCAGACCGTGGGCGCCTTCTGGCACTCGGTGCGCCATGCGCGCCCGCTGGCCGTGGGCCTGAACTGCGCGCTGGGCGCCGCGCTGATGCGGCCGTACATCGAAGAGCTGAGCCGCATTGCCGGCGACACTTTCGTCAGCTGCTACCCGAACGCCGGCCTGCCCAACCCGATGAGCGACACCGGCTTCGACGAGACGCCGGACGTGACCGGCGCGTTGATGGGCGAGTTCGCCAAGTCAGGTTTCCTGAACATCGTCGGCGGCTGCTGCGGCACCACGCCGGCCCACATCGCCGCCATCGCGCAGCAGGTCAAGAACTACCGCCCGCGGCACCTGCAGGACAAGCTGTTCAGCCCGCTGCTGAAAGAAGCCGCCTGAGCTGACAGGCGGCCCTGCGCTCGCTGGCGCTCAGCCTCTCAGCGCGCGACGGCCTGCACCGCCTGCAGGATCACCGCGGCCACCTCGGCCGGGCGCGATTGCTGCGGCACGTGGCTGGTCGGCAGCGTGGTCACGGTGGCGCCGATCTTCTTGGCCATCGCGCGCTCCAGGTTCGGGTCGATCATGCGGTCGTTGGCGCTGACGATGTACCAGGACGGGCGGGTCTGCCAGGCGGCCACGGTCGTCCTGTCACCGAAGGCCTTGGCCTGGATCGCGCCCTGGGTCACGGCCATCACCGCGGCCTGCGCGGCCGGCACGTCCTGCGCAAAGTCCTCGGCCATGGCCTGCGGCGGCAGCGACAGGAAGCCTTGCGCGTCGGCCACCAGCTTGGCGATGCCGGGAGGCGTCGGGTAATCCTTGCCCAGCTCGCCAGCGGCTTCGCCCACGCCGGGCGCAAATGCCGCCACGTAGACCAGCGCGCCGACCTTGTCGTTCACGCCGGCTTCGGTGATGACCTGGCCACCCCAGGAGTGGCCGACCAGCACCACCTTGCCCTTCTGGAGCGCGATGGCGCGCTGCGTGGCGGCCACGTCTCCGGCCAGCGACTCCAGGCCGTTCTGCACCGAGGTGACGTGCACGCCCCTGGCCTGCAGCAGCGGGATGACCTTGGCCCAGTCCGAGCCATCGGCAAAGGCGCCGTGTACCAGCACGACGGAAGGCAGTTCGGCCGCCAGCGCCGGAGCAGCGCCGCCGAGCAAACCGGCAGCCAGGGCGAGGGAGGAGAGCGTGAGACGGGTGTTCATGGTGCGGTTCCGCTTAGAGGGTTAGAGTGCGCGTCGTTCTGAACGCGTGCCGTCAGTGTCGAAATTCCGGCGCAATTCCGGCATCGGTCGATTGACCGAGGCTGGCGCCCCTCCGCCGCATTCCGCTTCCCTCCCCCATGCCTGCCGATTCCCCAGTTGCCACCGACGTGGCGGTAAGCGACGCCGTGCGCGCCTTCGCCTTCATCGGCGACCTCAGCATGGGCCGGCCGACCGACCACTCCCACCGCACCGCGCGCCTGGCCGGCTGGCTGGCGCTCGCGTCTGGTGGCCAGGCGGCCGAGCAGCAGGTGGCCGAATCGGTGGCGCTGCTGCGCTGGTCCGGCTGCACCGCCAATGCGGCCGGTTTCGACCAATTGCTGGGCGACGACGTGGCCGGCCGCGAGCAGATGTTCGCCCAGACCCTGCGCCCGCTGAGCCTGCAGGAGCAGCGCGCGGTGGCGCCGCTGGCGGAGATCCACTGCGAGGTCTCGGGCGACATTGCGCGCCAGCTCGGCATGGGCGCGGCGGTGGAAGCCGGCCTGCGCCAGGTCTTCGAGCGCTGGGACGGCGGCGGCCAGCCCGGCCTGATCGGCGGCGACGCGGTGCCGGCGGTGGTCTACCAGGTGGCGATTGCCAGCGAACTGGAAATCCTCACGCAGGTGCACGGGCAGGCCGAGGCGCTGGCCCGCGTGCGCGCCGCGGGCGGCAGCCGCTACCCGGGGGCGCTGGCCACGCTGGCTTGCAGCGCGGCGGCAGACTGGCTGGCGGCGCTCGATGCGCCCGCGCAGTCCAACGAGACGGCGGATGACGCCCACCGCCGCGTACCGCTCGCGCTGGTGGCCGACGTGGCCGACCTCAAGCTGCCGTGGCTGGCCGGCCAGTCCCGCCAGGTGGCCGAAGCGGCGCAGGCCACCGCGCGCCTGCTCGGGCTGGACGAAGACAGCGCGGCGCAGCTGCACCGTGCCGGGCTGCTGCACGGCATTGGCCGCGCCGCGCTGCCCAATCACCTGTGGAACAAGGCCGCCCGGCTCTCGGCCGGCGAGCGCGAGCGCCTGCGGCTGATGCCTTACTGGACCTTCCGCGCCGCCGGCGCAATCCAGCGCCTGAAACCGGAGGCCGAGCTGGCCTCCTACGCCTGGGAGAAGCTGGACGGCAGCGGCGCCTTTCGCAGCCTCTCCGGCGCCGCGCTGTCCCCGGCCCAGCGCGTGTTGGCCACCTCGGCTGCGTTGGTGGCGCTGCGCTCGCCGCGGCCGTGGCGGCCGGCGCACGACGCTGCCGCCGCGGCGCAGCTGCTGCGCGACGAAGCCGCGCGTGGCATGTTCGACCCGGCCGTGGTGGAAGCCGCCATCGCAGCAGCGGCCGGAGCGCGCCCCCGCACGCCAGCCCGCGCCGCGGTAACGCTGAGCGGCCGCGAGGCGGACGTGCTGCGGCGCATCAGCCTGGGCGAAAGCAACAAGGAGGTGGCGCGGGCGCTGAGCATCAGTCCGAGCACGGTGCGCACCCACATCGAAAATGTGTTCCGCAAGCTCGAATGTTCGACCCGCGCGGCCGCCACGCTGAAGGCCTTCACGCTGGGGCTGCTGTAGGGCAGCCGCTCAGCTCAGTCTTCTTCGGACTGGCGTGCGGCGCGGTTCAGCGCGCCGTCCATCACCTGCTGCAGCTGGTGGTTCAGCTCGTTGATCTCTTCCTGCATCGCCCGCACCAGCTGGCTGTAGACGCGCTGCTGGCGGCCGGCTTCGCGCAGGCGCTGGGCCATGCCTTGGGAGATGTTGGCCAGCAGCTTGGCGGCCACCGCCGGCTCGTCGCTCATCAGCCGGCGCAAGGCGCCGCGCGAGAGGGACGCGGCCTGCACCGGCGTCATGGCAATGCAGGAGGCCGCGCGCGGCGCGCCGTCCAGCAGGCCCATCTCGCCGATCAGGCTGCCCGGGCCGAGCACGGTGACGATCAGCGGGTCGGTGCGGCTGACGACGGTGTTCTCGACGCTGACCTCGCCGTCGATCACCAGCAGCATGTGCCCGGTGTCGGCCTGCTCGCCCTCGCGCAGCAGCACCGCGCCTTCGTCGCACTGCCACAGCCGCATGTAGCTGACAACGACGTGCGCCTCGTCGGCCTGCAGGTCGGCCAGCGCGCTGGGTCGCCGCAGCAGTTCGGCAGCCAGCTCGATGAGGTAAGGATCGTAGGAGGCGGGTAAGGTGGAGTTCATGGGCAACGGCAACGCGCGCCCATTCTCGCGCCGGAAACCCGGCGGGCACACATTCCGTCAGGTTAGCCGCTGGGCTGGCCCGAAAGCGCCGCCGGCGCCAGCGCAATGTGCGATGGCGCCGATTTGTACCGGTTTGCGCACCGAGGCGGGCCCGCCCGCCCCGTGGCACTTCACTCCACCGGGATCAGCAGATAGGCGTGGTAGTCCTCGCCCTGGATGCCGTTGGTGACGATGACGCCGTGGTTGTTGATGCCTTGGCCGGCGTCGAACTGAACCTTGCCGTAGAGCGGGTCCGCCGGGTCGATCAGGGTGGAGACGTCCACCATGCCGGTCTTCTTGTCGTAGTAGAACGGCACGTTGGTGGACCCGCGGCGGGCGGGCTTGTCGGCAATGCCGACGACCTGGCCGGCGTCATTGACCTTCAGCGCATTGCTGTAGAGGCCGCCGGGCAGCACGCCGATGTCGATCAGGCCCTTCTTCTTGTCCCACAGGAAGGCGCGGCTGGCGAAGGTGTCGGGATCGGCGCTGTAGCCGGCGACCTGGCCCTTGCTGTTGATGCCCTTGCCGTAGCTGTAGGGCGCCAGCGGGCTGAAGGCACCGAGCTGGTTGACCTTGCCTTCGGCGCTGACACGCACGCCGATGGTGGCGTCGGTCTTGTCGTAGTGGCCCACCCATTGGCCGCTGGCGTTGATGCCGGAGGCATCGGCCGCGCCCTTCTTGGGGAACGGGTCGACCATGCCGGTGGCGGCCGTCCAGGTGAAGGCGTGCGGCACGCCGTCCACCGTGTTGCTCTGGCCGACCACGGTGCCGTTGTCCGAGATGCCGGCGGCCATGCTGTAGCGGTGCGCGGGGTCGAAGCTGCCCAGCGCCTGCATGCCGGTCACAGGGTCGTAGAGGAAGGCGCCAGGCGAGTCGGAGGGGCCGCTGTAGCCGACGATCTGGCCGAGGTTGTTGATGCCGGTGGCGAAGCTGGCGGTGTCGCCGGGCAGCGCGCCGAGGAAAACGATGCTGCCATCGGGCTGGAAGGCCACGGCGTAGTGGTCGCCGTACTGCTGCTTCTGGATCCAGCCGACGACGGTGCCCTGGTCGTTGATCGCCAGGCCCTGGCTGGAATAACCATCCGGCCCCACGCCCAGGTCCTTGATGCGGTAGGTGGGTGCAGCTTGCGCCGAGGCGGCAGCGAACATCAGGCAGGCCAGCGCAGCGGCGGCCAAGGGGGCGGTGAGGGATTTGATGGCAGTTTCCTTGATGTGAAGACGTGGCTTGTGGCCTGCCAAAAAGTGTAGGAGTCCCCCTCGTCGAGCGGCCTACCCGAAAGGGTAGTTGACCCGCACTGGATCGTGGGGGTGGGCCGGGCGCCGCCATGGCGGGTCGCAGGCCGCTAAAATCAGTCCTTCCAAGGAGCGTTGCAGCAGCGTGGTGACCCCGCGCTGTCAGGCTTGGTGATGACAACGACGCTCACCCGACCTGGGTGAGCTCCGCCCGCTCGGGCCGATTCTTTTCATCTCCTCGTGTTGCCGCACGACCGCGCCATGCCCTCCGCCTCTGCGAACCTTCCCGACGTCTCCGATTCGACTCCCGACATCGCCGTGGCGCCGCCGCCGATGCGGCTGTCCGGGCTGGAGCCTGTGGCCATCGACGCGCAGTCGCTGTTCGTCAACATCGGCGAGCGCACCAACGTCACCGGCTCCAAGGTCTTCGCCCGCATGATCCTGGCCGGCGAGTTCGAGAAGGCGCTGGCTGTTGCCCGCCAGCAGGTGGAAAACGGCGCCCAGGTGATCGACATCAACATGGACGAGGCCATGTTGGACAGCCAGGCCGCAATGGTGCGTTTCCTGAACCTGATCGCTGGCGAGCCGGAGATCGCGCGCGTGCCCATCATGGTGGACTCGTCCAAGTGGAGCGTGATCGAGGCCGGGCTCAAGTGCCTGCAGGGCAAGGGCATCGTCAACAGCATTTCGCTGAAGGAAGGCGAGGCCGAGTTCAAGCGCCAGGCCACGCTGGTACGTCGCTACGGCGCGGCGGCGGTGGTGATGGCCTTCGACGAGCAGGGCCAGGCCGACACCTTCGCGCGCAAGACCGAGATCTGCGCGCGCGCCTACCGGGTGCTGGTCGAGGACGTGGGCTTCCCGCCCGAAGACATCATCTTCGACCCGAACATCTTCGCGATCGCCACCGGCATCGAGGAGCACAACAACTACGCGGTCGACTTCATCAACGCCACGCGCTGGATCAAGCAGAACCTGCCCGGCGCCAAGGTCTCGGGCGGCGTGTCCAACGTGAGCTTCAGCTTCCGCGGCAACGAGCCGGTGCGCGAAGCCATCCACACCGTCTTCCTGTACCACGCGATCCAGGCCGGCATGGACATGGGCATCGTCAACGCCGGCATGGTCGGCGTGTATGACCAGTTGGACCCGGACCTGCGCGAGCGCGTGGAAGACGTGGTGCTGAACCGCCGAGAAGACTCGACCGAGCGGCTGCTGGAAGTGGCCGAGCAGGTCAAGGGCGCAGCCAAGGACGACAGCGCAAGGCTGGCCTGGCGCGCAGCACCCGCCACCGAGCGCCTGTCGCATGCGCTGGTGCACGGCATCACCGAGTTCATCACCGAGGACACCGAAGAGGTGTGGCAGGCCATCCAGGCCGACGGCGGCCGGCCGCTGCACGTGATCGAAGGCCCGCTGATGGCCGGCATGAACATCGTCGGCGACCTGTTTGGCGCCGGCAAGATGTTCCTGCCCCAGGTGGTCAAAAGCGCCCGCGTGATGAAGCAGGCCGTGGCCCATCTGCTGCCCTACATCGAAGCCGAGAAGAAGGCGATGGTGGACGCTGGCGGCGATGCCAAGGCCAAGGGCAAGATCGTCATCGCGACGGTCAAGGGCGACGTGCACGACATCGGCAAGAACATCGTCACGGTAGTCCTGCAGTGCAACAACTTCGAGGTCGTCAACATGGGCGTGATGGTGCCGTGCCAGGACATCCTGGCCAGGGCGCGCGAGGAAGGCGCCGACATCATTGGCCTGTCGGGCCTGATCACGCCCAGCCTGGAAGAGATGCAGCACGTGGCCGCCGAAATGCAGCGCGACCCGTATTTCCGCGAGCGCGGCACGCCGCTGCTGATCGGCGGCGCCACCACCAGCCGGGTGCACACCGCGGTGAAGATCACGCCGCACTACGCCGGCCCCATCGTCTACGTGCCGGACGCGTCGCGCGCGGTGGGCGTGTGCGCCGAGCTGCTGAGCGACGACCGCGCCGCGGCCTACATCGAGACGCTGAACGCCGACTACCAGCGCGTGCGCGAGCTGCATGCCAACCGCAAGGCCACGCCGCTGGTGACGCTGGCCGAGGCGCGCGCCAACAAGGCGCTGATGGACTGGTCGCAGCCGCCGGTGAAGCCGCGTTTCCTTGGCCGCCGCGTGATGAAGCAGTACGACCTGGCCGAGTTGGCGCAGTGCATCGACTGGGGTCCGTTTTTCCAGACCTGGGACCTGGCCGGCCCTTATCCGGCGATCCTGGACGACCCGGTCGTCGGCGTCGAGGCGCGCAAGGTGCTGGCCGATGGCCAGGCCATGCTCAAGCGCATCATCGATGGCCGCTGGCTGCAGGCCAATGCGGTGCTGGGCTTCTGGCCGGCCAACACGGTGGACGACGACGTGATCGAGGTCTATGCCGACGAAACCCGCAGCGAGGTGCTGATGCGCTGGGCGCCGCTGCGCATGCAGACGGTGCGGCCGGTGGTCGACGGCGTGAAGCGTCCCAACCGATCGCTGGCCGACTTCATCGCGCCCAAGGGCACGCAGCCGGACTACATCGGCCTGTTCGCCGTCACCGCCGGCCTGGGCGCCGACGCGCGCGCCAAGCAGTTCGAGGATGCGCAGGACGACTATTCATCCATCATGCTCAAGGCGCTGGCCGACCGGCTGGCCGAAGCTTTTGCCGAGCGGCTGCACCAGCGCGTGCGCATGGAGCTGTGGGGCTACGCGCCGGACGAGGCGCTGAGCAATGCCGAGCTGATCGCCGAGAAGTACAAGGGCATCCGCCCGGCGCCGGGCTACCCGGCCTGCCCGGACCACAGCGTGAAGGGCCCGATGTTCGAACTGCTGGCCTGTGGCGAGATCGACATGGGCCTGACCGAAAGCCTGGCGATGACCCCGGCGGCCAGCGTCAGCGGCTTCTACCTGGCCCACCCGCAGGCGGCTTATTTCAACGTCGGCACGGTCGGCGAGGACCAACTTGCGGCCTGGGCCGGCGCGCTGGGCATCGCCGAAGACAGCGCACGGCGGCGGCTGGTCTCGGTGCTGGACGGCAGGCCTGGCGTTTCGGCGTAGAAGCTGGCGTTCAGCTGGGTTTCGCGCAGCAGGTGGGCGCGGAAGCGCTGGAACAGCCGCTTGTCCACCGTGCCGGGATGGCGCCAGAACTCGGACAGCGGGCCGGCATGCACCATGCCGGGCACCGCATAGAAGCACTCGCCCAGCGTGATCACCGGCGTGCTGTGGTACATGGACTGCAGGCCGGTGGTGCTGTTGACCGTGACCACGCCGGCTGCGTGCATCAGCAGCGTCGGCAGGTGCTGGTCGTGGATGTAGTGCACCCGGTGCGCCACGCCCAGCGCCGTCGCCCGGCGGGCGATCAGGCGGCGGTAGTCGTTGTACGGCCGGTCCAGCGGATGGTGCTTGAAGACCAGCAGTTGTTCGGCCGGCGCATGCACCGCGAACGAGGCCATCACCTCTTCGATGAAGGCCGGCACGGTGCCGAAACGCGAGTGGTGGATGATCTGGCTGTCGTTGTGGACCTGCAGCGGCACCAGCATGTAGCGCTTGTGCTGCGCCGGGTGGCTGAGGAAGCCGAGCATGTCGCTTTCCAGCCAGCGGTTCTTCCATTTGCGCATGCCACCGCGCACCCAGCGCAATCCTTCGCGGACCGGATGCAAGCAGCGGTGATGCTCGTAATGCGGGTAACGCGCACGGCCTTTCCACAGCTCGGTGGCATAGGTCATCGCGATGTCGGCCACCTCGCCAAACTGCTGGTGCGTGGGCTGTGGTGCCGGTTGCGGCTCGATGTTGAGCTGGCGGTAGAAGGCCGCGTTGCGCGGGATGGAAGATTCGGCATTGACGCCGCCAATCTCCAGCGTCACGTAGTCCGGCCGCAAGTAGCCTTCCTCGAACACATAGACGGTGATGCCCAGCGCACGGGCTTCGGCCAGCGCGGCGTCGTGCATCGCCCGGGTCTGGCCAAACAGCACCAGCGCATCGATCTGATGCGAGACCAGGCGTTCACGCAACCAGGCAGGCCACTCTGCCGGCGGCTGATTGAAAGCCCAGGCGCCATCCTGTTCGGGGAAATAGAACTCGTCACCCGCGTTGAAGTTGACCTTCCAGACCGTTTGCCCATGGTCGCGCAGCGTCTTCGCCAAGGTGGCGAAGAACCGGCCCATGGGGCCCTGCAGCAACAGCGTACGGCGCTGAGACAGCAGGCGGTCTAGGGAAATCGGAATCATGCGAACGGCAAAACGGTGTGACCAGCGTGCCCACGTAGCGCGGCCGGGAAGGCCACGTCAACGCAAAGCGACAAACATGCCCGACTGCCGGCCCAATCCACAGGATGACCAGCAGCAGACGCGAAAAACCTCACAAAACCCTTGCAAAGGGTCGACAAACCAAGGGAACACCCTCTAGTCAGCACTGATTGCAGTCTATGCGCAGCAAGTGGCGCTGGCGATCCCTCAAATAGGTGTGCCGGGGGCCGCAAGCAATGCCAACTGTGTCAGCGCTTGACTTTCGGCCATGTCAGCCAACACCTGATTCGCCGATACCCACCTGGGGCTTATCGACACATGCCGCCAGTTCGTGAAGGCTTCCAACGAATTTCAGCTGTCTTTTGTCTCCGGCGGCGGCAGCGCCGGGCGCTGGCGCAGCGGCACACCGCTGCGCCGCAAGGCCACCAACCAGCGCAGCGCCAGGCGCAGGCTGCGTCGACCCAGACTGGGCGGGCCCGCATTGGCAGCACTGCTGTCACGCCAGTCCTGCAATTCCTGGGCGGCCGACTCCGGCGAAGCAAAGGCGCCGGAGTGGCGGCTGACGTAACGCGGATACAGGATCAGCACTGCGGCAGTCAGCTCGTCCAGCGACAGCTTGCGCTCGCGCCGCGGCTGCGGCAGCCGGTCCTCGGTCAGGCCCCAGCCCGCATAAAACGGGCAACCCCAGGTCACGACCGGCACCTCGCGCAGCAAGGCTTCGAAACCGGCCAACGAAGTGAGCACCTGCACCTCATCGACCTGCCGCAGCAATGCATCCATCGGCGCCTGCGTCAGGATCTCATCGCACCAGCGCCTGGCCTCGCCCTCGCCATCGCCTTGGGCGCGCAGCTTGGCCACCACGTCCGGGTGCGGCTTGTAGACCAGCCAGGCTTGTGGCCGCTGCTCGCGCACCGCCTGCAAGAGCCCCATGTTGGTGCGGATGCCGGGCGCACCGTGGACGATGGCGGCGTCCGACTCGACCTGCCCGACCACCAGCACCACTTGCCGCCCCGCAGCGCCTGCGGGCCGAACCCAGCCGCCACCGCCCAGGTTGTACTTGGTCAGGCCCAGCGCCAGCAGTTGCCCACGCAAGGCCGCGGCACGCTCGCGCAGTGCCGGCGAAAAGCTGGCCTGGTTCAGCCAGCGCTCCAGCGCCGACGGACGGCTGCTGTCGTAATACAGGCCCAGGTCGTCCAGCACCCAGGACAGCGGGCGCACCAGGTCCGCACCGAGGCCAACCGAGCGCAGGAAACCATCTTCGACCCGGATCACCGCTGGCGCCGGCCGGCCGGGCGGTGGCGCAGGCAGTTCGCGCTGGCCCCAGACGACGACCGGCTCGCCACTGGCCACTGCCGCACCGGCGCGCGCAAAGGTCAGTTCGCTGCCGGCCAGAAAGCGCCGCAGCACCGGCCGCTTCCAGCCTGAAAAGCCCACTGCGTGCAAGCGCGGCGGAAAACGCTCGCGCTCGGCACGTTGCAGCCCCATCCACGCCAGCAGGCGCTCGGGCTCGCAGCGGGCGCCGGTTTCCGGATCCAGGTAACGCGGGTAATCGACCAGCGCGGCATGCACCAGCGCCGCGGTCTCGGCCGGCTGGCGCCGCACCGGCGCCAGCTGGTCGTCGCCGGTCAGCCCCCACCCGGCGTAAAACGGCAGGCCGAAGCAGCGCACCGGCCTGCCCCACAGCAGGGCCTCGAAACCCATTTGCGAGGTCACGACATACACCGCCGCGACCTGGCTCAGCAGCGCTGCCGGGTGCAGCGACTCTCCCAGCAGCGTGACGCGGCTGCGCAGCGCAGGGCTCAACGCGCCGAAGTGGCCCCGCTTGCGGCCGGCCACCACGTCCGGGTGCACTTTCAGCAGGATGCGCGCGCGCGGATGTTCGTCCAGCGCGGCCTGCAGCATGCGGGCGAAGCTGATGGCGGACGCGGCGCCAAAGCCGATCGACGCGTCGCCGGCCGTCTGGTCGACCACCAGCACCTCGCCGCCATCCAGCCGCAGCCCGGCCGGCAAGGCCTCGCGGGCCTGGTTGTATTTCGAGACCCGCATCGCCTGCCACTGCGCCTGCAGCGCCATCGCACGGCTGCGCCGGAGCTCGTCAAGCGGCTGGCGGATCAGGCGCTCGAGCCGCGACGGCGCGCTGGCGTCGTAGTAGATGCCTTCGTCGTCCAGCACGATGGACAGCGGCGGCTCGTCGGCGCCCAAGCCGATGGAGCGCAGGAAACCATCTTCCAGCCACAGCGGCTGCAGGCCATGCGCGCGACCCCAGGCCAGCGCCCGCTCGGCGCTGGCCTTGCGGCCCAGGCCAGCACGGCTTGCGCACCGGCCGCAGCGGCCCGGCGCGGCGACACCAGTTCGACGCCGGCCAGCAACGCCGGCAGCGTGCGCACGCCGGCCACGCCGCTGCCATGTTGCACGGCGCAGCGCAGTGTTGCCAGCAGGTCAGGCGGATTCACAGGCGAAGACCCGCCAAGCCGCGGGCCTGGACAGATTCAGGCGCCAGAAGCGGCAAAGTGCGGGTTGTCGAAACCGGGCTTGCCGTAGCGCAGGTCGGCGCCATCGGCCACCACCGTCACGCGGCCACCGGCGGCGCGCAGCACGGCGTCGCCGGCGGCAATGTCCCACTCCATCGTTCGGCCCAGGCGCGGGTACAGGTCGGCCTCGCCGGCTGCGACCAGGCACAGCTTCAGCGAAGAGCCGGCATTGGTGCGCGAGGCCACGGCGCGGCCGTTCAGGAAAGCATCGAGTGCGGTTTCGTCGCCGTGCGAGCGGCTCGCCACCACGGTCAGGCCTTCGGCGGGCACGGCGCGGGTCTTGATCTCGCGCTTGCCTTCGGCATCTTCCAGCCAGGCGCCCAGGCCGGCGGCGCCGGTGAACAGGCGGCCGGCCGCGCCGCCAACAGCGGGGGCGAACACCAGGCCCAACACCGGCTTGCCGTTTTCGATCAGCGCGATGTTGACGGTGAACTCGCCGTTGCGACTGATGAATTCCTTGGTGCCGTCCAGCGGGTCGACCAGGAAGAAGCGGTCGCTCACGTCGGGAATCTTGCCGGCGGCCACCGCTTCTTCGGCGACCACGGGCACGCCTGGCGCGATTTTCGCGAGGCCGGCCAGGATCACGTCCTCGGCCTTTTGGTCGGCCTGGGTGACCGGCGACTCGTCGCCCTTCTTGGTCACATCGAAGTCGGTGGCATAGATGTCCATGATCACCTTGCCGGCGTCGCGGATGAGGGGCGTCAGTTGGGACAACAGGCCGGCGGCGTCAGCGGTAGCAATGCTCATGAAAGTTACTTTCAGATGAGGTTTTCAAATGAGGGATACGGCATTGTGCATGTCGAGTGGCAGAATAAACTCCCTAAAACATTTATTGACCTCAGTTCGTGCCCGCCTCCACCCCCGACATGCAACAACTGAACCTGCGCCGTCGCCGCGCGGTGCAGTTGCGGGTGGACGGTCGCAGCCTGGCGCAGATCCGGACCGAGACCGGCCTCAGCGTGCCCACCATCATCAAGGCCTGCCAGGCCTTCACGGCAGGCGGCTGGGCGGCGATCGACGTCGGTGCCCGCGGCCGGCCCAAGGGCGATGGCCGGGTGCTGAGTCTGCAACAGGAAGAGGCGCTGCGCACCGCCACACTGAGCCTGCCGCCCGAAAAAGCCGGTAGCCCGTCACTGTTATGGGATGCCAATGCGGTGCAGGCGCTGGCCGAACAACGTTTTGGCGCCCAGCTTCAGCCGCGTGCGCTGGCCCGGCTGCTGGCGCGCTGGGGCCTGGCCATGCATCCGCTGCGCGAGCTGGCGGCCCAAAGCCAGGCCACCCGCGCCTGGCTGGCCGAGCAGTGGGAGCCGGCCCTGCAGGCCACCCGCAGCCGCCAGCGCCACCTGGCCTGGGCCGGCACGCTGGACCACCCGGACCGGCCGGCGCCGGGCGGCCTGATCGTCGCGATCTCGCCGCGTGGCACCTTGAGCTGGCTGCCGGTGGCCAAGCTGGCCTCGGCCGACGCCTACCTCGACTTTCTCGGCCGGCTGCTGCGCACCACGCCCGGCCACTGGACCGTCTACCTGCAGGGCCCTGACCTGAGCCGCGCGCCTTCGGTCGCCGCCTGGCAGGCCCAACTTCAAGCCCGCCTGGCGCTGCACACCTGTCCGGTCGCCCCGCAGGCCCGCAGCGCCGCCGAAGTGCCGCCGCGCGCAGCAGATGCTGCGCCGGCGGCCAGCAAATCCCCGCCCGCGGCCCCTGCCGTGGTGCCCAAGACCGCGGCCACCTTCCTGGCGCCGCGCCCGCACCCAGCGATCCTTCCGGCCCGCCCGGCGGCGGCCGCTGCCTCTTCTCTCTTTTCCCAGCCCACCACGGATACCACCACCATGAGCTTGACCCATTTGCAGCGCCTGGAAGCCGAGAGCATCCACATCATGCGCGAGGTTGCCGCCGAGGCTGAAAACCCGGTGATGCTTTATTCCGTTGGCAAGGATTCAGCGGTGATGCTGCACCTGGCCCGGAAGGCATTTTTCCCGGCGCCGCCGCCCTTCCCGCTGCTGCATGTGGACACCACCTGGAAGTTCCGGGCGATGTACGAACTGCGCGACCGCATGTCTGCGGAAACCGGGATGGACCTGCTGGTCTATCACAACCCGGAAGCCATGGAGATGGGCATCAATCCGTTCACCCACGGCTCGTCCATCCACACCGACATGTGGAAGACGCAGGGCCTGAAGCAGGCGCTGGACAAGTACAACTTCGATGTGGCCTTCGGCGGCGCCCGCCGCGACGAAGAGAAGAGCCGCGCCAAGGAGCGCATCTTCTCGTTCCGCTCGGCGCAGCACCGCTGGGACCCGAAGAACCAGCGCCCGGAACTCTGGCGCCTGTACAACGGCCGCAAGCAGAAGGGCGAGTCGATCCGCTGCTTCCCGATCTCCAACTGGACCGAGCTGGACGTCTGGCAGTACATCTACATGGAGAACATCCCCATCGTGCCGCTGTACTTCGCAGCCAAGCGCCCGGTCGTCGAACGCGACGGCACGCTGATCATGGTGGACGACGACCGCTTCCCGCTGCGCGAAGGCGAAGTGCCGATGATGAAGAGCGTGCGCTTCCGCACGCTGGGCTGCTACCCGCTGTCGGGTGCGGTCGAATCCGAAGCCGCCACGCTGCCGGATGTCATCCAGGAAATGCTGCTGACCAAGACGTCGGAGCGTCAAGGCCGGATGATCGACCACGACTCCGCAGCCTCGATGGAGAAGAAGAAACAAGAGGGTTATTTCTAACCCCCACGCTCCCTTCCGGTCGCTGCCCCCCAAGGGGGCTCGCGCAGCGGACCGGCAGAGCCGGATCCGCGCACGCCACTTGGCTTAAAACCGAATTTCCCAAGGAATCATCATGGCCCACACCTCGGACCTGATCTCGGTCGACATCGAGAAGTACCTGAAGCAGCATGAGCAGAAAAGCCTGCTGCGCTTCATCACCTGCGGCTCGGTGGACGACGGCAAGTCGACCGTCATCGGCCGGCTGCTGTATGAATCGAAGATGCTGTTCGAAGACCAGCTTGCCGCCATCGAGAACGACTCGAAGAAATGGGGCACGCAAGGCGGCGACATCGACTTCGCGCTGCTGGTCGACGGCCTGGCCGCCGAACGCGAGCAAGGCATCACGATCGACGTGGCCTACCGCTTCTTCTCGACCGACCGCCGCAAGTTCATCGTTGCCGACACCCCTGGCCACGAGCAGTACACCCGCAACATGATCACCGGCGCCTCGACGGCCGACGTGGCCGTGATCCTGGTCGACTCGCGCAAGGGCATCCTGACGCAGACCCGCCGCCACTCGTACCTGGTCAGCCTGATCGGCATCCGCAAGGTCGTGCTGGCAATCAACAAGCTGGACCTGGTCGACTACTCCGAAAAGGTCTTCAAGCAGATCGATGAGGAATACCGCGAGTTCGCCAAGCAGATCGGCCTGAACGACATCACCTCGATCCCGCTGTCCGGCCTGAAGGGCGACAACATGATCGTCGCCAGCGAGAAGACGCCCTGGTACCACGGCCCGACGCTGCTGGGCTTCCTGGAGACCTGCGAAATCGACGAGGAGCGCCTGCAGAAGGAACCGTTCCGCATGCCGGTGCAGTGGGTCAACCGCCCGAACCTGGACTTCCGCGGCTTCGCCGGCGTCATCACCGGCGGCATGATCAAGCCGGGTGACCGCATCCGCGCGCAGCCGTCTGGCAAGGAAAGCAAGGTCCAGCGCATCGTCACGATGAGCGGTGACCTGCCGCTGGCCGTGGCCGGCCAGTCCGTCACGCTGACGCTGGAAGACGAGATCGACATCTCGCGCGGCGACGTGATCTCGACCGCCGAGTCCCCCGCCGAAGTGGCCGACCAGTTCGAAGCCACCATCGTCTGGATGACCGACGAGCCGATGCTGCCGGGCCGCCCGTACCTGCTGAAGATCGGCACCCAGCTGGTGACGGCCACCGTCACCGAGCCGAAGTACAAGGTCAACGTCAACACCATGGAACACCTGGCTGCCAAGCAGCTGGAGGTCAACGAGATTGGCGTGGTGAACCTGGCGCTGGACCGCCCGATCGCCTTCGACGCGTACACCCACAACCGCGACACCGGCGGCTTCATCCTGATCAACCGCCTGACCAACAACACGGTCGGCGCAGGCATGCTGCACTTCGCGCTGCGCCGCTCGCACAACATCCACATGCAGGCCGTGGATGTGAACAAGGAAGTCCGCGCCGTCGCCAAGGGCCAGAAGCCCGGCGTGCTGTGGTTCACCGGCCTGTCGGGCGCCGGCAAGTCGACGATTGCCAACCTGGTCGAGAAGAAGCTGCACGCGATGGGCCGCCACACCTATCTGCTGGACGGCGACAACATCCGCCACGGCCTGAACAAGGACCTGGGCTTCACCGAGGCCGACCGCGTGGAGAACATCCGCCGCGTCTCCGAAGTGGCGCGCCTGATGGTCGACGCCGGCCTGATCGTGCTGACCGCCTTCATCTCGCCGTTCAAGTCCGAACGGGCGATGGCCCGCGGCCTGCTGGGCGAAGGTGAGTTCATCGAGATCCACGTCGACACGCCGCTGAACGTGGCCGAGGACCGGGACGTCAAGGGCCTGTACAAGAAGGCTCGCCGCGGCGAGATCGCCAACTTCACCGGCATCAGCTCGCCGTACGAAGTGCCGGAGAACCCGGAAATGCGCGTCAACACCGCCGTCATCAGCGCCGACCAGGCCGCCGACGAAATCATTGCCCGCCTGCGCACGCTGGGCATGATCGACTGAGGCCTGCTGGCGGGCCTGCCCGCCACCGCTGCCAGGCGCTGCCCACACGGCAGACCCTGACCCGAAACCCCGCCCCGGCCCTGGCCGCGGCGGGGTTTTTTCATGCCGGCGGCGCACCGTCCAACCGCGTGCAATCTGACCGCACCGGCCCGGTGTTGCCGCTCGCCGCACTTCAGTCACTGCCCTGCGCCGCCGAAACCACAAGGGTCGGGGGCCCGCCCATGTGTGCCCCCAGGTTCTTGTTACCCCGGGGTTTCTCATGGCCGGCACACTGCACCACCTTTCTTCCTCCCAGCGCCCCAGTGCCCCGCCGTGGCGCTGGACCTTGATGGCCACCGTGTGCGCCGTGCTGACCGCCTGCGGCGGCGGCGGCGACGCCGGCAATGGCACCGCGACAGCCAACGGCGGCAGCGAAGCCGGCGCCGGCACCTCAACCGATGGCGGCACGGTCAGCACTGGCGGCTCGACGACGACAACGCCCCCCACCACGCCCGACACGCCCACCGGCGGCACCGCGACCACCCCGACCGACACCCCCACCGTCGATACCCCCACCGTCAACACGCCGCCGGCCACCGAAGACGGTCAGGGCAGCGAAGTTGCGGCCGCCACAGCCACGCCTTACAGCGGCCCGGCAACCCGCCCGCAGGCCTTCCGCCTGCTGACCCAGGCCAGCTTCGGCCCGACCGATGCCGACATCAGCCGCGCCATGAGCATCGGGCAGGCCGCCTGGCTCGACGAGCAGCTGGCCAAACCGGCGAGCGCTGCGCACACCACCCGCTGGGCCAGCGACAACGCCAGCATCCAGGCCGCCAACGCCAAGAGCACCGCCAGCAACCCGACCATTGCCGCGTCCTTCTACACGGCCGCCCTGAAGAATGACGACCAGCTGCGCCAGCGCGTGGCGTTTGCACTCTCGGAAATCTTCGTCGTCTCGATGCAGGAACTGAGTGCCAACCGTTCGCAGGCCGTGGCCAGCTGGCTGGACATGCTCAACCGCGACGCGCTGGGCAACTTCCGCACACTGCTGGACGACGTGGCCCTGCACCCGGCGATGGGCCTGTACCTTTCGCACCTGGGCAGCCAGAAGGCCAATGCCAAGACCGGCAGCACACCGGACCAGAACTTCGGCCGCGAACTGATGCAGCTGTTCTCCATCGGCCTGCTGCAGCTGAACCTGGACGGCACGCCCAAGCTGGACGCCAATGGCCGCGCCATCGAGACCTACAACACCGACGACATCCTCGGCATGTCGGCCGTCTTCACCGGCTACAACTGGGCAGCGACCGACCCCAACGCCTTCGGCCCCTATGCCTCGGGCGTGACGCTGTCACCCACCCGGCTGATCCAGCCGATGCAGGCCTACGCCAGCCAGCACTCGACGGTTGAAAAGCGAATCCTGGGCAGCGTGATCGCCGCGCAGGCCACGCCGGACATGGCCGCCGACCGCAAGGCCGCGCTGGACACGCTGTTCAACCATCCGAACGTCGCGCCGTTCATCGGCCGCCAGCTGATCCAGCGCCTGGTCACCAGCCACCCCAGCACCGCCTACGTGCAGCGCGTGGCCAAGGTCTTCACCAACAACGGCGCCGGCGTGCGTGGCGACCTGAAGGCCGTCGTGCGGGCCATCCTGATCGACGACGAAGCGCGCTCCGTCTCGGTGGCCGGCGGCGACGCCTACGGCAAGCTGCGCGAGCCGGTGCTGCGCCTGACCGCACTGCTGCGCGCCTACCCGACCAAGTCCCTGAGCGGCCTGATGCAGACCGGCGCCTGGGACGATCCGGCCGCAACCATCGGCCAGGTGCCACTGCAAGCGCCTTCGGTCTTCAACTTCTACCGGCCCGGCTATGTGCCACCAGGCGGCGAAGCGGCCCAGCGCAGCCTGACGCTGCCGGAAATGCAGGCCACGACCGAAACCAGCGTGGCCGGCTATGCCACCGCGATGATGAACATCCTGGCCAACGGCGCCGGTGTGAAGGTCACCGTCGGCACGACCACCGGCCTGGACGTGCAGACCGACTACAGCGCCGACGTGGCGCTGGCCGACAACGCCGACACGCTGGCCCGCAAGGTCTGCGACCGGCTGATCACCGGCACGCCGCCGGCCGCGCTGATCACCGGCATGACCGAGGCGATCAACTCGATCGTCATTCCCAAGGCCACCGCCAGCAATGCCGACAAGGTGGCGGCCGCCAAGCTCAACCGGGTGCGCGCTGCGCTGCTGCTGGCCGTGACCAGCCCCGAATTCATCGTCCAGAAGTGAGCCGCATCATGTCCTCGTCTTCCGCCAAGTCCCCGCTGGACGCCCTGCCCCGCACCACCCGCCGCGAACTGCTCAAGCGCTTTGGCGCCATGGGCCTGGCCGGCTCCACCGCTGGCGGCCTGGGCCTGAACCTGGCCGCGATGAGCCAGGCCAGCGCCGCCGTCGGCAGCAGCTACCGCGCCCTGGTCTGCGTCTTCCTGTATGGCGGCAACGACGCCTACAACACCGTGCTGGCGACCGACAGCGCCTCCTGGGCCAACTACGCCACCGCCCGCAGCGCGTCCAACAACGCGCTGGTACTGGGCGCCGCCGGCACGCCGGCCGACCCGACCAGCACCGCCGTGCACACGCGGCTGGGCGGCGTGCTGCCCATCACCCCGGCGCATGCGCAAGGCCGCACGCTGGCGCTGCACCCGGCGATGACCGAAGTGGCCGCGCTGTTCAACAAGGGCCGCGCCGGCGTGGTCGCCAATGTCGGCCCGCTGGTCGCACCACTGACCAAGGCCCAGTACCTCGCCGGCACCGGCCAGAAGCCAGTCAAGCTGTTCTCGCACAACGACCAGCAAAGCACCTGGCAGTCGCTGGCCACCGAAGGCGCCACCGCAGGCTGGGGCGGCCGCATGGCCGACCAGCTGCTGAGCGGCAACGGCGACTCGATGTTCACCGCCACGTCCATCTACGGCAACGCCGTGTGGCTGGCCGGCCAGCAGGCGCGCGCCTACCAGCTCTCGCAGGGCGGCGCGATCCGCATCGGCAGCAGCTCCGGCGCCGCCTTCGGCTCGACCACGGTGCAGCAGAAACTGGTCTCGCTGATGAGCAGCGCGCGCAACAACTCGGTGCTGGAACGCGAATACGCCGCCACCGTCGGCCGCTCGGCCACCGCCGAAGGCACGCTGCGCAACGCCCTGCCGGCCATGGACGCCGGCCCGTGGGGCAGCAGCACCAACCAGACCACCGACGCGCTGCTGCTGCATGCCAACCCCAGCACCGGCGCGATGGCCGTGAACCCGCTGGCGCAGCAGCTGCAGGCGGTGGCCCGCATGATCGCTGCGCGGCAGACGCTGGGCGTCTCGCGCCAGGTCTTTTTCGTCGGCATCGGCGGCTTCGACACCCACGACACCCAGCCCGACCGCCACGCACTGGCGCTGGCCCGCCTCTCGCACGGCCTGGGCTATTTCGACAAGGCGCTGCAGGCCATGGGCGTGGACGACGGCGTGACCACCTTCACCGCCAGCGACTTCGGCCGCAACCTGAGCAGCAACGGCGATGGCGTGGACCACGGCTGGGGCGCGCACCACTTCGTGATGGGCGGCGCGGTGCGCGGTGGCGATGTCTACGGCACGCTGCCGGTCTACGGCAAGTCCAGCGGCAACGGCGTCTTCGACAGCCCGGACCAACTCAGCCAGGGCGCCCTGCTGCCCTCGATGCCGGTGGAGCGCTACGCCGCCACCATGGGCCGCTGGCTGGGCCTCAGCGACGCCCAGCTGCTCGACATGCTGCCACGCCTGGGCAACTGGTCAGCCGCGGACCGCACGCTGGGCTTTTTGGGCTGAATCAGTTGGCACCCGAAGGCGCCACCAGTTCGCTCGCGCGTCCTCGTCCTACCGCGGGCGCTTTTGCCACGCCCTTGGGCTGCATGCCGCGCTGAACCGCAAGGCGGGTGGCCAGCCGTTCGAGCTGGGCCACGCCGCAAGGGCGCGTCCAGGCCGGCGGCAGGCTGGGTGCAGCGGTTGCCGCTGCGCCTTCCGGGGTCTTGACGTTGCGCTTGGGGAACGGCATCAAGGGAATGTCCACCTCGCGCGCGCCGACAAACTGCGCCAGCGCGGTCCACTTCTGGACATCGGTGGTGCTCGGGTCGGTCAGGTCAATGCGCAGCAGGTTCGGCTCGACCTGCGCGCCGAAGAAGCGCTTCACACGCGCCTCGTGTGCATCGAACGCGTCGGCCCAACTCGCATGGTTCGCGTACAGCGCGAGGTGGATGACCCGCCAGGCGGGCAGGCCAACCACACCCTTGCCGGTGCCCTGCGCGCAGAGATCCTGCAGGTGCTGGTGGCTGCGGATCCAGTGGAAGTGGCGCTGCATCGAGGTCGCCCAGGCAGCCTTGTCGCGCACCGTGAAGACAAAACGCGCCTGCGGGAAAGCGTGGTACAGCGTCTCGAACTGGAAGGCAATGGGCGTGTCGGACAAGGCGTCGTGCGACAGGATCTCGTCCCAGCCCAGGATGCCGCCGTGCGCGTCGGCCCAATGGGCCGAACGCAGACCCAGCAGCGCCATCGCGTCGTTGAGTGAACGCGTGCCGGTGCGCGAGAGGCCAATGCCAAACACCTTGACCGAAGCCACTTCGCCCAGCGGGCGGAACTCCTCGGGGAACAGGCGCTGCACGCATTGCGCCGCGGCCGCCACCACCGGACCTTGCGGATACAGGCCGCGCGCGGTGCGCAGCAGACGCACCGCCAGCACCAGGTCCCCCACCCGAAGTGCGGCCGCAGCCAGGCCCAGGTATTCCGCTGGCGCCCGGCGCGGCCCGCCGGCCAGCACCAGGCGGACCAGGTCGCCGTCAAATTTCAGCTGAAGATCGTCTTGCGTCTGCATGGCTCCCCCTTCCCATGTCTTCGATGGCCGGATTGAGCGCGGCGCCACTGCTGGCTTCAGCAGGTGTGGGCCGCGTCCTGCAGGAATCGGCGTGCAGGCTGTGGCGCCTGTGGCAGCAACCGATGCACTGGTCCGGCGACGGTTTTTGTCATGTTACAGGCGCTGCTTATACATTTCCGGCTCGGCAAAACCAATCCCCTTGATCGTCTCCCGACGTAACCGGGGTGACCTCACAGATTGCGCGTCAGGAATGCATCCAGAGCCTGGGGCGGCACCTTGACATCGTCCCGGTTGAACTTCACGTCGTGGACCCAGGTTGAATAGTCGGGCACGCCCTGGCCGTCGACCGCCTCGCAGATCATCGCGTCGTAACGGTAGCCGAGGCCCAGGCCCATGGTCCAGTACGCCGCGGTGGCGCACAGCGGCGGCAGCAATTCCAGCAGTCGGCTGCCGCGAGGCATGAAGGCGCCGTTGGTCAGGCCGGCACCGTGCAGTCCCAACATCGCATCGGCATTCAAGCTGCAGTGCAACTGCGCAGGCACGCTCATTTCCTCGAACTGCACGGCCTGGAAGCCGTGCTGCGCGATGACTTCGTGCGCCTCGCTTTCGTTGGCGATTCTTCGTGCCTTGCCGGCCTGCCGGCTGACGTACAACCGCTTGCCCAGGTCGGGCAGCGCACTGGCTTCCGGCGAAGCCGCAAGCCAACTGGCGACGGCAGGGCGCAACCTGTCCTCGATGAAGGCTGCGCTGATGACATCCAGGCCCTGCCCCGGATGCGACATGTTGAAAAACGCGGCGTCGGTCACCAGCAGCCGCTCCACCTTGTAACTCAGCTTCTGCTTCCTCGGTCCGACGATCCCGAAGCACACGGCCAGGCCCAGGCAGTCGAACAGAAAGCTGGCGAAGGTGGACTCCAGCACCAGGAAATACCGGTCCACCTCGGCCGGCGCCAAGCGCGGAATCCGCGTCAGTTTGTCCAGCAGCAGGTGGCAGGTGTTGAACACGCTGAAGCGATCATCCAGCAGGCCGACCGTGCCCCGGAGGGGAATGAGATCCTCCGCAATGAACGGCCGGCCGCCCGAGGAGAAGCCTTCGATCAACTTGCCCGCTGCATCGAACACATAGAACTGCGGGTGCCCAGGCACCGTGCCGTCCACGGTGAGCGTGGCGTCGGCGATTTCCCAGACGGCCGACTCCTTGATGTACAGGTTCGGCCGGTTGAAGATGTAGTGCGGGGCGGCGCTGGCCGGCGGCTGCCGGCGGATGAGGTTGGCGTCGTTGCCGCCATGAAGCCGCACCGCACTTCCCACATCCGACGACCGGCGCGGCTGCGGCTTCGCCAAATTGCTCATTTCAAGACCTTCTCGATAAGCACGCCGCGCGCAGCAAGGCTTGCGAGGCACGGCAAACCCGGAGGATGCCATGCTTGGTCAGCCGCCGGCGTGTCAGGTCAAGGCCCGTCGCAGAAACGAAGCAGCGCTTGCTGCGTCAGCCCCCAATGGCGCCGGTGCCGGCGCCGTCAGCAGACGACGTGCCGGTTCATTTCACACGTCGCCTCGTAAAGCTCCAGGTCGAGCGCGTTCGCCGCGGCCAGCAATGCGAAGGTCTCGCTGCCGATCTCATCCTCCAACGCGCGAAGCCGGTCTGCTTGGCTTGGCGCTGAGGGGCGGGAAACGTTTTCCGCCACCGGGAAGGCATGGAACAGCGGGAACTCCGGTTCGATGACTTGCTGCAGCCAGCGCATCGACGCATCGAAGCGATCAACCAGGCCGACATAGGGCAAGGCATGGAGTGCTGCCAGTGCACGCTCGCGCTCGTCACCGTAATCCGGACGCTTCATTCGGGCCAGGCGCTCGCCGTGGAAGTTGCGGCACTGGCGGTCCTGCGGCAGCGCCAGCCGGGCGCGCACGTAACCTGCCAAGGTCGTGCCCTTGGCCAGCTGCGAGCCGAAGCCGACATCATCCTTCTGCTGGCGCTCGAACTGGTAGGCCGACGCGATACGGTCAATGGGATGGCGCATGAAAACAATGGGCATGACCTGCACGTCAGGCAGATCGGGCACCGGCAGCTGCGCGGTGTGCGACGAGAAGGCACTGGCTTGCGGATTCGCTTCCAGCCACTCGGCCAGCTCCAGCGCGTGCTGCTCGGCCGGCTTGTCCTCGAACTCACGGGTCAGCCAGCGGCTGCCGAAGTTCTCGTGCAGGATCTTGTCGACCGAGGTGCCCGCGTTCTTGAACAGGTGGTAGTGAAACAGGACCAAGCGCGACATACGGCGGCGACCTCTCCCTCGGGGCAACGAATGGCCGGGGCTGTCTACTCTGCGATGCAGCTTGCCGACCGGGGCGCACTGGATGTGGCGCCTGGCAACGGAATGCCGGCCGCACCGGGGTGCAGGTGAAGCCAGACATTTCCACCGAGCATACCCGTCGAAAAGCTGTCCGTTACGCTCGCAACGCGGCCGATACCTTCTGTTTCAGCTGGATCAAGGGTTTGCCGTGTCAGGTACTTCCCGCTTGACCATCGGCTTCGTCCGCAGTCGGGTTTTCATCGGCAACAGGCGGCGATTCGGCCGGCGCCACGCCGCGCCGGCCGCGTTCGGTGGCCGCCTGGTGCAGCAGCAGGTCGTCGGTGTTGGCGGCGACCAGTTGGTCGTAGACCTCGTCGCCCAATTCAGCCTGCAGTTCGGAAACCCGCTGCGCCAGGCTGCGGTTCACGTCGCGGCTGACGTTGGCGGCCACCTGGGCGCCGCGGAAGTCGGGGAAGTCCTGCTGCAGCAAGGCTGCCAGCTTGTCCATCGAGACGTCGAAGTCCTCGACCACGCCGACAAACGGCAATGTGCGCACGGCCTTCAGCGAGCGCTCCAGCTCGCTGCCATGTTCCTCGGAAAACATGCGGGAGAAGCGCGAGGCCTGGAAGTTGCGGCACTGGCGGTCGCGCGGCATCGACAGCCGCACCTCGCAGTAGCCGCCCAGCGTGGTGTGGCGCGCCAGCACCGAGCCGAAGCCCTTGCCGCCTTGCTTGCGTTCGAAGCTGTAGGCCGAAGCCACACGGTCGATCGGGTGGCGCACGAAGATCAGCGGCACGATCTTGATGCCGGGCAGCTCCGGCGGCGGCAGCTCCATGGTGTGCGAGGAAAACGCCACCGCGTCGGGGTTGGCCTTGATCCACTGCGCCACGTCCTTCGCATGCGCTGCGGCATTGGCCCGGGCCTCGAACTCGCGCGTGACCCAGCGCGTGCCGAAGTTCTGCTTCAGCACTTGGTCCAGCGAGGTGCCGGCGTTCTTGAACAGGTGGTAGTGGAGGATGACGGTGCGGGCAGACATGGCGCGAAACGGGCAAAAACTCAGACGGGAACGGCCAGCGCGGCCTGGATGGCGTGGTCGACCGCGTCGTTGCTGTAGGCGATGCTCATCATCGCCTGGCCAGCCTTGGCGGCCGCGGCCACCCGGTCCGGCTGGCTGTGCAACAGCACGATCAGCCGCGCCAGGCCGGCAGCGTCTGCCGCCACAAGGCCTTGCAGGTTGGGCGTCAGCAGCACGCCTTCGGCGGCAGTCGGTGTCATCACACAGGGCACGCCAGCGGCAAACGCCTCCAGCACCTTGCCCTTGACGCCGGCACCGTAGCGCAGCGGCGCAACCGAGATCAGTGCGGACTCGTAGACCTCGGCCACGTCGGGCACGTAGCCAACCGCCTGCACGCGCGGGCCGGCCAACTGCTTGACCTCGTCGGGCATGTTGCTGCCGACCAGCACGCAAGGCACCTCGGGCAGCGTCTGCCAGACCAGCGGCATGATCTCGCGCACCAGCCACAGCGCGGCGTCGACGTTCGGCGTATGGCGGTAGCCGCCGACAAACACCACGCCGCGGCGCTGGGCCGCTGGCGTCTGCACCGGGCGCAGCGGGTAGGCCCAGGGCACCACGTGCACCGGCGCGCCGGGCAGCGCCTCGGCCAGCACTTCCTGCTCGGTGGCAGAGTGCACGATGGTTGCGTCCACCGCGGCAATGGCCGCCAGCTCCTGCCGCTTGACGGCCGAGGCCTTGAAGGCCAGCGCGCTGTCGCAGGTGATCTGCGCCTCGCGCTCCATGCGCAGGTAGTGCAGGTCGGCCACGTTGTAGAGCACGCGCGCCAGCGGCTGGTGGCGGCGGATCAGGCCGGTGTATTTGGTGCCGTTGTTGAAGCGGTGCAGGTAGACCAGGTCGATGGGCGCGGTGTTCTTGCGGAAGAACTCTTCCACGCTCCAGTAGTGCGGGTGGTACAGGCACTCCACGCCCAGCGCCTGCAGCGCCTCGGTGTAGGGCGCGATGCGGGCCAGGTTGTCGGCCGGGATGAAGGTGACCTTGTAGCCCAGGCGCAGCAGCGACTTGATGTGCTGGATCGCCGCATTGGAGCCGGCATCCTGGTCCGGGGTGGGCACGCTGTCGTCGATGAACACCGCACGCTTCTTCACCGTGCGCTCGCACTCCAGCTCAGGCTGCTGGGCATTGAAGCGATGGGTGGCCAGCACGCCTTTCCAGCGGTCGTAGAACTTGCGATGGTTCACGGCCTGGAAGCGCTTCATGCCGCTGCCGGTCACGCTGGTGCCCGAGGTCTGGCCTTCCAGGTGGACGATGACCGAGGCCGGCTGCACGACGACCCGCTTGCCGGCCTGGCGCACGCGGAAGCACAGGTCGGTGTCCTCGTAATAGGCCGGTGCGAAGTGCAGGTCGAAGCCACCCAGTTCGTTGAACAGTGCGGCCGGGATCATCAGCGCGGCGCCGGAGACGTAGTCCGCGTCACGCAGGTACGAGAAGCGCGGCTCATCGGCATTGCCGTTGCGGCCCCAGTTCCAGCCGTCGCCCATGCGCCAGACGATGCCGCCCACTTCCTGCAGCGAACCGTCGCCGAACAGCAGCTTGGAGCCGGCAATGCCCACGTCGGGCACGTCGCGGAAGGTGCGCGTCAGCGTGTCCAGCCAGCCTGGGTGAACCAGTGTGTCGTTGTTCAGGAAAAACAGGTACTCGCCGCGGGCCAGCTCGGCGCCGCGGTTGCAGCCCTTGACGAAGCCGAGGTTGGTCTCGTTGCGCACCACGCGCACCGTGCCGCCGAACACCAGCGGTGCGAGCAGCGTTTCGTCCTTCGAGCAGTCATCCACGACGATGACTTCGAAGCTGTCTTCCGGCAGGTGCTGCTGGATCGAGCGGATGCAGTCATAGGTCAGCTGGAACTTGCCGTAGACCGGGATGATGACCGACACCTTGGGCTGGGCGAAGGTCGGCAACAGCACCGCGGGGTAGCGCTGCGACATCGCCAGGCCGGCCGCGCCGACCCACTGCGCCGGCGCAACGCTGTCGACCAGCTCGGCCAGCACGCCCAGGTTCGGACCTTGTGCCGCCGGTTCGCCAAGTTCAAGCTGGCGGCGGGTGATCAGGCCCATCTGTTCGACCAGCAGCGCCAGCGCAAAGCCCAGGTCATCCGGCGTGCGCGCCACCGCGGCTTCGGCCTGCATCAGCTGCTCGACATAGATGCGGGTGCTGCGGTCCAGCGCACCGCCATCACGCTCCAGCACCCGCGGCGAACCGCTGAGGTCGCTGCCGTCGGACAGGCGGCGCACGCGCAGCGTGTGGCGGGCCAGTGGCAGGATGGTCGGGCCGAAATTGAACGAGAAGCCGTGCCGGCCATTGCCCATGCCCAGCTTCTGCAGGTCAGGCCGGTACAGCTCGGCCAGCACCACGGCGAGTTGCGTCTCGCCGTCCAGCACCTCGATCTGCACCGGCTCGTCCGGACGGTCCGGGTTCCAGACCCAGCCGCTGATGTGGTTGAAGCTGATCGCGTCGACGATGCCCAGCCCGTGCTGGGCGGCCACGGCATGCGGTGCAACGGTGGGAGAGGTGCTCATTGAAAGCCGTGTTCAGGAAAAGAAAGGCCGAAAGGCCGCAGGTGTCGTCAGCCCAGCTGCAGCGTGATGCTCTGCATCGCCACGCCCAGGCGGCGCCGGTCAGCGCCCAGCTCCAGCTGCTCGGGCGAGGCCGACAGCGGCATCGTCAGCACCAGCACGTTGTGGCGCGGCTCCAGCCAGCTGTGGCGGATCGGCATCGTGACATCGAAGTTGTCGGCCGCGTCGAACATGCCGCAGTACAGGCCGTTCAGGTGCACCCAGACCTGCTGTCGCGACAGCTTGCCGTTGCCCAGGAAGGGAATGCCGGCCAGGTGCAGCGTGATCGGCGAAGTGGTGGCCTGGGCGGTGAATTCGAGCTTGGCCTCCAGCGCCTGCGTCCAGCTCAGCGAGGCATTGCCTTCGTCCAGCGACCAGCCGCTGAGCGCGTAGTCGCGCACATTGCCGTCGCTGCCGAAGCGGATGGGTTCGTTGAAGCGCAGCAGTTTCATGTCGAGTCCTTGTTGACTACAGATCCTTCAGCCAACCCGCCACCGCGTCCTTGCCGGAGAGCTGCGGCGGGCCACCGACATCGGGCCAGGCAATCGCCAGGTCCGGGTCGTCCCAGCGCACGGCGCCCTCGGCCTGCGGGGCGTAATAGTCGGTGGTCTTGTACAGAAAATCGGCGGTTTCGCTCAGCACCAGGAAGCCATGCGCCAGCCCTGGCGGCACCCACATCTGGCGGTGGTTCTCGGCACTCAGCTCTGCGCCGACCCAGCGGCCGAAGGTCGGGCTGCCCTTGCGGATGTCGACCGCCACGTCGAACACCGCGCCGGCCGCTGCGCGCACCAGCTTGCCCTGCGCGTGCGGTGGTTTCTGGAAATGCAGCCCACGAAGCACGCCGCGTGCCGAGCGCGAGTGGTTGTCCTGCACAAAGCTGAAACCGCCGCCGGTCGCGTCGTCGAAGACCTTCTGGTTGAAGCTCTCGTAGAAGAAGCCGCGGCTGTCGCCGAACACCCTGGGTTCGAAGATCAGCACGCCTTCGATCTCGGTCTGGAGAACCTTCATGCTCAGAACACCTTGTCGGTCATGATGTGCTGCAGGTACTTGCCGTAGCCGCTCTTGGCCAGCGGCGCGGCCAGGGCGGCCAGCTGTTCATCGCTGATCCAGCCATTGCGCCAGCAGATTTCCTCCGGGCAGCAGGCCTTCAGGCCCTGGCGTTTTTCCAGCGTCTGCACGAAGGCGCTGGCCTCCAGCAGGCTGTCATGGGTGCCGGTGTCCAGCCATGCGTCGCCGCGGCCGAACAGCTGCACGTCCAGCTGGCCGGCTTCCAGGTAGCGCCGGTTCAGGTCGGTGATCTCCAGCTCGCCGCGCGGGCTGGGCGCCAAGGCCTTGGCATGGTCCACGACCTGCTTGTCGTAGAAATACAGGCCGGTGACGGCGTAGCGGCTTTTGGGCTGGACCGGCTTTTCTTCCAGGCTGATGGCGCGGCCCTGGTCGTCGAACTCGACCACGCCGTAGCGCTCGGGGTCGGTCACCGGGTAGGCGAACACGGTGGCACCGTCTTCGCGCGCCGAGGCGGCTTCGAGCCGGCGGCCCAGGTCGTGGCCGTAGAAGATGTTGTCGCCCAGCACCAGCGCGCTGGGTGCACCGGCCAGGAACTGCTCACCGATCAGGAAGGCCTGGGCCAAGCCGTCCGGGCTGGGCTGCACCGCGTACTGGATGTTCAGGCCCCAGCGGCTGCCGTCGCCCAGCAGCTGCTCGAAGCGCGGCGTGTCCTGCGGCGTGCTGATCAGCAGGATCTCGCGGATGCCGGCCAGCAGCAAGGCGCTGAGCGGGTAGTACACCATCGGCTTGTCATAGACCGGGATCAGCTGCTTGCTGATCGCCAGCGTCGCGGGATGCAGCCGCGTGCCGCTGCCGCCGGCCAGGATGATGCCTTTGCGTTGTTGCTGCATGGAAAAAACCGGTGAAGGCCCGGATGATGCGGGCTTGGGAAAGATGCGGAAACCGAGGAAGCGAAGTGCGCAACCTCAGTCGGTGCGATGGTAGCGGCGAAACCATGCCACGAAGCGCGCAATGCCCTCGGCCAGCGGCGTGGCAGGCCGCTGGCCGATCCATTCCGCCAAAGCTGTCACATCGGCATGCGTGGCCGGCACATCGCCGGGCTGCATCGGCAGGTAGACCTTGTGCGCTTCGCGGCCCAGCGCGGCCTCGATGGTGGCGATGAACTCACCCAGCGGCACGGGCGCCTGGTTGCCGATGTTGAACACCCTGTACGGCGCGCTGCTGCGGCCGGGGTGCGGGCTCACGCCGTCAAACGCCGGGTCTGGCTCGGCCGGCCGGTCCAACACGCCCACCACGCCGCGCACGATGTCGTCGATGTAGGTGAAGTCCCGCTGCAGCTGGCCGTGGTTGAAGACCTGGATCGGCTCTCCGGCCAGGATGGCCTTGGTGAAGCTGAAGTAGGCCATGTCGGGCCGGCCCCAGGGGCCATAGACGGTGAAGAAGCGCAGCCCCGTCGTTGGCAGGCGGTAGAGGTGGCTGTAGGTGTGCGCCATCAGCTCGTTGGCCTTCTTGGTCGCGGCGTAGAGGCTGACGGGGTGGTCCACCGCATCGGTTTCCGAAAACGGCGTCTTCAGGTTGCCGCCGTAAACGCTGGAACTGCTGGCATAGACCAGGTGCGCGACGGGGTGCTGGCGGCAGGCCTCCAGCATGTTCAGGAAACCGACCAGGTTGGCCTCGCCGTAGGCCTGCGGATGGGTGATGGAGTAGCGCACGCCCGCCTGCGCGGCCAGGTGCACCACGCGGTCGAAACGCTCGTTGGCGAACAGCGCCATCAGCCCATCGCGGTCGGCGATGTCCAGCTGCTGGAAGCGGAAGCCGGGCAGCGGCGCGAGCAGCGCCAGCCGGTCGCGTTTGAGCTGCACCGGGTAGTAGTCGTTCAGGTTGTCGATGCCGACCACCTCGTCGCCACGCGCCAGCAGCGCCTGCGCGACATGCAGGCCGATGAAACCGGCCGCGCCGGTCACCAGGACTTTCATGCCGCAGGCTTGACAGCGCCGGGCCGGCCGATGGCTTCGTAGTCCAGCCCGAATTCGCGCACCAGCGCCGGCTCGTAGAGGTTGCGGCCGTCGAAAATCACCGGCGTCTTCAGCGCCGCCTTCAGGCCATCGAAGTCCGGGCTGCGGAATTCCTTCCACTCGGTGACGATGACCAGCGCCTCGGCACCGCCCACGGCCTGCATCGGGCCGCTGGCATACGCGATGCGCGGCTCGTCGCCGAAGATGCGCCTGGCTTCGTCCATCGCCACCGGGTCGTAGACGTTGACCGAAGCGCCGCGCGCCAGCAGCTCGGCAATCACCACGCGGCTGGTGGCCTCGCGCATGTCGTCGGTCTGCGGCTTGAAGGCCAGGCCCCAGATCGCGAAGCGTTTGCCTTTCAGGTCGGCACCAAAGCGGGCCACGACCTTGTCGACCAGCACCAGCTTCTGGGCGTC
Source organism: Ideonella sp. (assembly GCF_041287625.1). GTDB lineage: Bacteria > Pseudomonadota > Gammaproteobacteria > Burkholderiales > Burkholderiaceae_C > Ideonella. Next base: position 258,001 of record NZ_JBGGNH010000027.1, on the reverse strand, counting down.
ATTGGCATCTTCCACGGCCTGCAGCACCTTCAGGCCCTGGCCCTGGTCGGCGGCGGTGCGGATCAGCGCCTTCACGTCCTTCGGGAAACACGAACCGCCGTAGCCGGCGCCGGCGTAGAGGAAGTGGTAGCCGATGCGCGGGTCCGAGCCGATGCCTTGCCGCACCAGCTCGATGTCCGCGCCCATCTTCTCGGCCAGCAGCGCCAGCTCGTTCATGAACGAGATGCGGGTGGCCAGCATCGCGTTGGCGGCGTACTTGGTCAGCTCGGCCGAGCGCAGGTCCATCACCACCAGCTTGTCGCGCGTGCGCTGGAACGGCGCGTACAGCGCACGCATCAGGTTGACGGCGCGCTCGTCCTCGGCGCCAACGACGATGCGGTCCGGCCGCATGAAGTCTTCCACCGCGGCGCCTTCCTTCAGGAACTCCGGGTTGGAGGCCACCGAGAAGGCGAGGTCCAGGCCACGCTTGGCCAGTTCGTCGGCAATGGCGGCCTTGACCTTGTCCGCCGTGCCCACCGGCACCGTGCTCTTGTCGACCACCAGCTTGTAGTCGGTGGTCAGCCGGCCGATGTTGCGCGCGGCCGCCAGCACGTACTGCAGGTCGGCCGAGCCGTCTTCGTCCGGCGGCGTGCCCACGGCGATGAACTGGATCGTGCCGTGCGCCACCGCGGCGGGTATGTCGGTCGTGAACTGCAGCCGGCCGGCGGCGGCATTGCGCCGCACCACCTCGTCCAGCCCCGGTTCGTGGATCGGAATGCCGCCGCCGTTCAGGATCTCGATCTTGCGGGCATCCACATCCAGGCACATCACATGGTTGCCCATGTCGGCCAGGCAGGCCCCGGTCACCAGGCCCACATAGCCGGTGCCAACGACGGTCACTTTCATGGAATTCTCCTTGGGGGCTCAGGGACGGAATTGTCGCGCAGCGGTTTGACTGCGCTGCGCTGCCGAAGGCGCCGGCAGGGGCAATGCGCCGATCAGTGCGGCACCGCGTAACGCGCGATGTCATCGGCGTACAGCTCGGTCAGCCGTTCGCGGGCCAGCGGCGTCAGCAACTGATGCGGCCACGGGCCCCGCTTGGCCTGCTCACGCGTCAGCACCACCTGGTCGGCCGGCTGTCCGTCGTCGGCGCGCTCCGGCACTCGCTTGCTCTGCACGTCATGCAGCCAGCGCAGCCCGGCGAAGTCAGTCACTGGCATGCCCATGCGGCGCTCGAAGTCGTTCAGCCCGGCGAACAAGTCCTGGCGACTGGCATTGATCAACACGTCCGGCGCATGCAGCCGCTCGACCGCATGGCATTGGCGCCGGTGGTGAGGATTGCATGCATCCAGGTCTTCGAGCGCGAGGAAATCGATGAACTGCTGGAAGGACAGGCCTTCATGCCAGGTGTCCCGCCCCAGCTTCTTCAGGATTTCGGCGCGCGCATAGCTGGTGCCCAGCGCATGGCGAAAGCTCGACACCGCGCGCTCCAGCGGATCGCGCACGACTCGCAACACCGTCAGCTGCTCGGCCGGAATCTGCCGCGTCGCCCGCTGCGCATCGCTGGCCATCAGCTTGTGGATCCGGTAGTCATGCGGCCACTCGCTGTAGGCCCTGGCCTCGCCAGCCAGCCCCATCGTGTGCATGAACCAGATCACTGCGCTGGAGCAGGCGGACTTCGGCGAGAACAGCAGCAGGAACTTGTGCTCAGGATGGATGAGCGCCGGCTCGACACTGTTGCAGGCCTTTCGCCAGGCTCGCGTCACCGGGTCCACGGACGCGCCGGCACGAGATGGCCCGGCCTGCTGCGCGGCTGCGTGTGGAATGAAGCGCCAGCCCTGGCCGGGCGCTGCCACGCGGCGGAAGCGTCCCAGCAACGGCACCTGGACCGGCGCGTCAACGGCGTCCGGCTGGGCCAGCAAACCTTCCCGCAGCTCGCGCAAGGTGGCGCACATCAGGCGCTGCACGGCGGCCGGCGGCAAGCCGGCCAAAGCCTCGGGTTCGGTGGCCTGGATACGGGCCAGCAGATCTTCCAGCGTCATGGTTGGTTCGCGCTCAAAACTGGCATCTGCCATTCGCCCAGCAACTGTCCCGTCTCTGCGACCGTCACACTGACGCCGTCGCCCGGCTGCAGCGGCTTGGCAAACCGGTGCTCGAAGCCGACGCAGCCCTCTCGCGGCGCATTCAGCATGCGCAGCCGGGCCTGGTGCTGCGTGGCGAGCAGGTTCGCCTCCGGCTGGCCGTTGCGCTGCAACTCAAGCGCTACCGGCCACGTTTGCTCGGCCCGGAAAGCGAAGCCCGACACCAGCTGGGCCGAGCATTCGCTGATGGCCCCATTGGTGAACGGCTGGCCGGCATCCAGCATCGCCAGCCGGCTGTCCAGCAAGCGGTTGGCGCGGGCGTAGAGCTGGCGCTCGTCGCGCAGCAGCGCGTCCACCTGCGTGGCTTGGCCAGGCGGCAGCGTGTACAAGGGCTGCGCCAGGGCTTCGCGCTGCGGATTCTGGTTCAGCTGCTGCGCTTGCAGGTCCAGCCCCAGGCTGGCGTTCAGCACGCGCAGGCTGTCGTCGTAACGTTCGGTGATGCCGACCACACCCAGCGCTTCCAGCGGCACGTTGGCCAACATGCGAGCCTGCACGCCTGCGCCTTGCGGCCGACGGATGAATTCCTCGAAAGGCCGCGGCGTCTGCTCGCGGTTGATGTGCGCATGGTGCGACAACAGCTGCGCCAGCGGCTCGCGCAGGAAGCTGACGATGCGCGTGGACGGGAACAGCGGCGCATACCTCGGCAGCGGCACATGCCCGGCCAGCATCGCGACCTGATCCTGTTGCAGCCGCTCGCGCAGCCGGAACAGGTCATTGGCCTGGTGCGACAGTTCGGCCACGCGTGCGGTGGTGTGCGGGTTGCCGACGCCGTAGTCGAACTCGCAGCGCGCCTCGCCAAAAGCCTGCAACGCAGCCTGGGTCAGGCTGGTGCCTGCGGTTTTGGGCACGTGAACGAAAAGCCACGGCGCAGCGGCGTGTGAACTCACGCCAGGATCTCGGCCAGCATGCGGTCCACGCCGACTTGCCAGTGCGGCAGGCACAGGTCGAAGGCCGTTTGCAGCTTGGTGGTGGCCAGCCGCGAGTTCAACGGGCGGGGCGCGGGCAGCGGAAAGTCCCGGGTGGGAATCGCCAGCACTTGGTCCGGCGCGACACGGATGGTCTTGCCATGCCGTCGCGCCCATTCGATGACGTGCGTGGCATAGCCGTGCCAGCTGGTTTCGCCGCCGGCACACAAGTGGTACAGGCCGCCCAGCTCGGGCTGGCGTGCCAGCTGGCGCAGGGCATGGGCGCTGACGTCGGCCAGCAGCTCGGCACCGGTCGGTGCGCCGACCTGGTCGGCCACGACTTTCAGCTGCTCGCGCTCAGCCGCAAGCCGCAGCATGGTCTTGGCGAAGTTGCCGCCGCGGGCGGCGTAGACCCAGCTGGTGCGGAAGATCAGGTGGCGGCAGCCGCTGGCCTGGATGGCCTGTTCGCCGGCCAGCTTGCTGGCGCCGTAGACGCCCAGCGGGCCGGTGGCCGCGGTCTCATTGCGTGGCTGATCGCCGCTGCCGTCGAAGACGTAGTCGGTGCTGTAGTGCAGCAGCGTGGCGCCCAGCTCAAGGGCCAGTTCAGCCAACTGGCCGGGCGCTTCGGCGTTCAGCCGCTGGGCCAGCGCCGGTTCGCTCTCGGCCTTGTCGACGGCGGTGTGTGCGGCGGCATTGACGATCACGTCCGGCTTCAACTCACGCACGGTGGCGGCGAGTGCATCGGCGTCAGCCAGGTCGCCGCCCTGGTGGCGGTCGCGCAAGTGCAGTTCGCCCAGGGGTGCCAGCGCGCGCTGCAGCTCCCAGCCAACCTGGCCGTTCGGGCCCAGCAACAACAGCCTGGTCATTCGCTGCGGCCCGTGTAGTTGGTCGCCAGCCAGTCGCGGTAGCTGCCGCTTTGCACCTGCGCCACCCACTCGGGGTGGTCCAGGTACCACTGCACCGTCTTGCGGATGCCGGTCTCGAAGGTTTCGGCCGGGCGCCAGCCCAATTCGCGCTCGATCTTGCGGGCGTCAATGGCGTAGCGGCGGTCGTGGCCGGGGCGGTCTGTGACGTAGGTGATCAGGCGGCTGTAGGGGCCGGCCGGGTCGGGGCGCAGCTCGTCGAGCAGCGCACAGACCGTCTTCACGATGTCCAGGTTGGCCTTTTCGTTCCAGCCGCCAATGTTGTAGGTCTCGCCCAGCCGGCCGCCGGCCAGCACCGCGCGGATGCCGCTGCAGTGATCCTCGACGTACAGCCAGTCGCGGATCTGCTGGCCGTCGCCATAGACGGGCAGCGGCTTGCCGGCCAGTGCGTTGACGATCATCAGCGGGATCAGCTTCTCGGGGAAGTGGTACGGGCCGTAGTTGTTCGAGCAGTTGGTCGTCACCACCGGCAGGCCGTAGGTGTGGTGCCAGGCGCGCACGAGGTGGTCGCTGGCAGCCTTGCTGGCCGAGTACGGGCTGTTGGGCTCGTAGGCGTTGGTTTCGGCAAACGGCGGGTCGCTGGGCTTGAGCGAGCCGTAGACCTCGTCGGTGCTGACATGGTGGAAGCGGAAGGCCGCCTTTTCGTCGCCCTGCAGGCCGCTCCAGTGGGCGCGGGCGGCTTCCAGCAGCGTGAAGGTGCCGTCGACATTGGTCTTCATGAAGGCGCCAGGACCGTGGATGGAGCGGTCCACATGGCTCTCGGCCGCGAAATGCACGATGGCGCGCGGGCGGTGCGTGGCCAGCAACTGATCCATCAAGGCACGATCGCAGATGTCGCCCTGCACGAAGGTGTGGCGCGCGTCGCCTTGCAGCGAGGCCAGGTTGGCCAGGTTGCCAGCGTAGGTCAGCAGGTCCAGGTTGAGCACTGGCTCCTGGCTTTGCGCCAGCCAGCCGAGGACGAAGTTGCTGCCGATGAAGCCGGCGCCGCCGGTCACAAGAATCATGGAATCTCCCGTTGCATGCTGCGGGGGCGCCAGCCGGCGCAGCCCCACGTCAGACCGCGATTGTCGCCAGAAACCGGTGGCCGACGCGACAATGCCGCGGTGCCAGCCCCGCAAGACCTCACACCGCCCGCCATTCGTTTCCAGCGCTACACCGCGGCCGACGCCGCGCGCTGGAACGCCACCGTGGCCGCCAGCCCGACGCAGAGCTTCCTGTTCGACCGCGGCTACATGGACTACCACGCCGAGCGTTTCGACGAGCACTCGCTGCTGGCCTGGCAGGGCGACACGCTGCTGGCACTGCTGCCGGCGCACCGGGTGGACGACCGGCTCATCAGCCACGGCGGCCTGAGCTACGGCGGCTGGCTGCTGGCGCGGCCGCTGGGTGCCGCCAAGCTGCTGGCGCTGATGCAGGCGCTGCAGCGCTGGTTGCCGTCGCAAGGCATTTCGTCCCTGCTCTACAAGACGCTGCCGCACATCTACCACCGCCAGCCCAGCGAGGCCGACCGCTACGCGCTGTTCCGCTGCGGCGCCGAGCGCGTGCGCTGCGACGCGATGAGCGCGATTGGCCCGGGCGCTGCGCACTGGCCCAAGGCCCAGCGCCGGCAGATCACGCAGGCGATGCGCCAGCGGCCCGAGCTGAGCTTTGAAGCACTGCGCAGCGGCGAAGGCGCCGGCTGGGCCGAGTTCTGGGCCGTGCTGCAGGCCGAGCTCCAGGCCCGCCATGCCAGCCAGCCGACCCACAGCGAGGCCGAGCTGCGCTTGCTGGCCAGCCGTTTCCCGGCGGAGATCAGCCTGCAGCTGGCGCGCTGGTCCAGCGGGGTCTGCGCCGGGCTGGTGATGTTCGAGACGGCCACCGTCTGCCACCTGCAATACATGGCGGCCGACGCCCAGTCCCGGCGCTGCGCGGCGCTGGATCAGCTGGTCGAACGTGCCATCGTGCACGCGCAGGCCAGCGGCAAGTGGTTCGACTTCGGCCATTCGAACGAAGATGGCGGACGGGTGCTGAACGAAGGCCTGGCTTTCTACAAGGAAAGCTTCGGCGCCACCGCGGTGGTGCACGAACACTACCTGCTACCCTGCCCTGAAGATCAGAACGGAGACTGACGCCGTGGCCCATGTGGACGACTGCCGCCTGGTGCAAATCCGCACCATCAACGACGAGCGGGGTTCGATCTCGTTTGCCGAGACGGGCGTCGACTTCGACTTCCCCATCCTGCGGGCCTACTGGACCTACGGTGTGCCGCCGGGCGCCTCGCGCGCCGGCCATGCGCACCTGCAGCTGCAGCAGCTCTACGTGGCCGTCACCGGGGCCTTCGATGTTTCGATGGACGATGGCACGCACCAGCGCACCGTGCGGCTGACGCACCCTGGCGAAGGCCTGCTGATGACACCCGGCATCTGGCGCGAGCTGCACCATTTCACGCCTGGCGCCGGCCTGCTGGTGCTGGCCTCGGCCCTGTTCGACGAGGCCGACTACATCCGCGAGCACGCGGACTTCATGCGCTGGGCGAAGCGCGGCTGAGCGAACTCAGTCACCTGGCGCCAGCAGCTCGCTGGTGCTTTGCATGACGGCCTGCAGCCACTCGGGCGGCGTGTCGAACCGGGTCAGCCACTCCTCGCGCAAGGCCTTGCGCACCCGCCGCGCCTGCGCCGGGCCGATGCCCGACTGCTGCAGCAAGTGGCGCAAGGCCTCGCCACCCGGAAACGGCAGGCCATGCTCACGGGCCAACGCCTCCAGCCGCCAGCCCAGGTGCTGCAGCAGCGAAGGCGGATGGGTCAGCGCGGCCGCGCAATCGCCACAGACCTCGCGCGTCAGGCCAGCCGCGAGGTCCTCGCGCAGCTGCCAGTAACCGGGGCCGTTGAACAGGTCCAGCATGCCGTGCTCGGCCGCACCGCCCAGCGCGTAGCGATCCTGCACCAGGCGGTTGCCGGCCTCGGTCATGTAGCAGCAGACCGTCAACTGCCAGTCGCCGGCTGCGGTCTTGCGGATGCCGGGCGCCTGGGTCCACGGGTACTGGCATTGGCGCACATGCGTGGCCGCGAGCAGGGGCTGGCCATCGGCGTTGCGGCGCGTCACGCCCACGCCCAGGCTGGCCGCCCGGGCCTCGAACGCCGCCGAAGGGCCGGGCAGCGGCGCAGGCGGCAGCGGGTAAAGGCCTTCGGAGGCCGACAGCTCGATGCCCAGCGCCGCCGCGACCGCCTGCGCCTCGTCGACCAGCCGGCTGCGTTCGGCCGGGTCCATGCGGTCCAGGTGCAGGTGGCCGATGGCCTGCTGGATCGGCGCGATGTTCATTTCCATGGTCTGCGCATAGACCGAATCAACGCCCCAGGCGTGGCCCAGCCGCACCACGTCGGCCAGCTGGTGCAGGTTCAGCGCGCAGGCGGTGAAACACAGCTGGATTTGCGCCGGCCGGCCGGTCTCGCGGCGCAACGCGACCAGGTCCTGCACCGTCTGCACAAAGCGCGGGAACGACGCGCCGACACGGATGGCCTCGAAGACCTCGGCGGTCGCGCCGTCGATCGACAGGCCGATGCTGTCCAGCCGCGCGTAGGCCTCGCGGTACTTGCCGCGCACCGGCACCGTGCCGTTGGTGACGACCGAGACACGCGCCTCGGGGTGCAGCGCATGACAGATGTCGATCAGCTCGGCCAGTTGCGGGTGCAGCAGCGGCTCGCCGCTGGTCAGGTCGATCTCGGCGAAGCTGGCGTCGCCAGCGCCGGCGGTCAGCAGCCGGCGCGCTTCGTCCGGCGAGATGTAGGCCTTGCGAAAACCGGTGACCACGTCGTCGCAGCCGATGCAGCGCAGGTTGCAGTTTTCGCTGACCGGCAACCAGAAGATTTCCGGCTGCAGCCGCAGCCCGCCAGCGCGGCCCAGCGCCAGGCTGGTGGCGACGCAGCGTTGATAGGCTGCCGCCTCGGCGGCGGGATCGCCCTCCGTGCTCACGGCTTGCGCGCCACCAGGCAGATCTCGGCCGCCTGTTCCGGGAACTGGCGGCCCAGTTCGATCAGGCCTTGCAGCCCGGCCTCGCCGAGCTGCGGCATCAGCGGCGCCATCTGCGCATGGGTGAAGGGCTTGAACAGATAGCCTTCGAAGCCGGTTTCCGTCAGGCCCGGGCCCAGCACCAATGCGCGCAGCTCGGCCGCGCCATAGACCACGGGCTGGCCCAGCAGGCGGTTGCGTTCACCCAGCGTGTTGGCCGCCGGGATCAGCCCGATCTGCACCGCCAGCAGGCGGTGGAACGAGCCGGCATTCGGCACGCTGACCAGCAGGTGGCCGCCTGGCCGCAGCAGCGCCAGCGCGGCGCGCAGCAAGGCCTCGGGCTCGGCAGTTTCGTGGATCACGCCGGACACCAGCACCAGGTCGACCTCCGGCGTGCTGCCGCGCAGCGCGGCCAGCGTTTGCAGCGCGGGCGCGGCGTTTTCGATGTAGTCCTGCACCACGCTGATGCGGTCGTCGCGCGCCGCAGCACCGCGCGCCACCTCGGCCCAGCGCGCAGCCGGCTCGACCACCGCCCAGCGGCTGTCGGCCGGCTGCATGGCCAGCCAATCGGGCGCCAGCAGCAGCGGGCCGCAGCCCACCTCCAGCACCCGGCGCGGCTGCAGCCTGTCCAGCCAGCGGCGGTTGCACTGCTGGCGCGCCAGCAGGCAGACCGACTCGAAGTCGGCCGCGGCAGCGTCCACCTGCGCGTCGTGGCGGCTGGCGTATTCGTCGGCGTCCAGCGGCTTGCCAATGGGCTGAGTCATCGCAGTTGCCCCACCACGCGGCGCACCGCTTCGGCCACCCGCTCGACCTGGCCGTCACTCAGGTGCGGGCCGATGGGCAGGCTCAGCACCTCGTCGCAAATCTGGTCGCTGAGGCTTCGCGCGGCTGGCGCCATCGCGGCAAACGGCGGGAAGCGGTAGACCGGTTTCGGGTAGTGGATCAAGGTTTCGATGCCTTCGGCCGCCAGCGCGGCCTGCAGCGCGTCGCGCCGGGCGCAGCGCAGCACGTAGAGGTGCCAGACCGGCTCGTTGCCGGCAGCCACCTGCGGCAGCGCGAGGCCAGGCAGGTCGGCCAGGCGCTGGTGGTAGAACGCAGCGATCTCACGGCGGCGCTGGTTGTGCGCCGGCAGCTTCTGCAGCCGGATGCGCAACCAGGCTGCCTGCAGCTCATCGAGCCGGCTGTTCACGCCAACCGATTCGTGCTGGTAGCGCGCCAGGCTGCCGTAGTTGCGCCGTTCGCGCAGCGCTTGCGCCAGCGCCGGGTCGCGGGTCACGACCGCGCCGGCATCGCCAAACGCACCGAGGTTCTTGCCCGGGTAGAAGCTGAAACCGGCCAGCGCGCCGAAGCTGCCCGCCGGGCGGCCGTCATGCAGCGCGCCATGCGCCTGCGCCGCGTCTTCGATCAGCAGCAGGCCGCGCTCGGCACACAGCTGGGCGATGGCCGCCGGGTCCGCCGGCTGGCCGTAGAGGTGCACCGGCATCACGGCGCGGGTGCGTGGCGTGATGCCGGCGGCCAGGCCGGCAGCGTCGACATTGAAGCTGCCTGCGGCAGGCTCCACCGGCACCGGCGTGGCACCGCTTTGCTGCACCGCCAGCCAGGTGGCGATGAAGGTGTGCGCCGGCACCAGCACTTCGTCGCCCGCACCAATGCCGGCAACCTGCAGCGACAGCGTCAGTGCGTCCAGCCCATTGCCCAAGCCGACCGCGTGCCCGGCACCGCAGAAGGCGGCGAACTCGGCTTCGAACGCGGCCAGTTCAGGGCCGAGGATCCAGCGGCCGCTGTCCATGACACGGCGGTAGGCCGCGTCATAGGCTTCGGCGTCCTGCTGGTAGATCGCGCGCAAATCCAGGAACGGAATCATGTCAGCCCCTCGTCCGCCGGGCACGTCGGCCGGTCCCCCGAGGGGACGGCGGGCCGGCTTGGGGCGGCCCGGCGCTCGGCCCGCCAAGCGTGCGCCACCGTGATCATGCGCCAGCCACCCAGGCCAGCTCGCGCTGGGTCAGGTCCAGCGACACGCTGAACGGCGCTGCAACGACGCGGCTGCGGTCGAAGCCCGGCAGGTTGCGGCCCAGCAGCCAGCGGTGTTGCTGGCCGCGCTGGACCGAGAGGTCGACGAAGGTCGGCAAGTTGACTTCTTCCTTGAAGATGGACAGCACGCGGGTGCCGGGCTGGCACCAGCTGAGATTGGTGTAGGCCGCCCCCGGCGGACCGGCAATGCCACGTGCGTTGGCAAACAAGCGCACCTGGTCCAGCAGGCTCAGCGTTTCCGGCGCCAGCAACTCGAAGCCCAGCGCCTTGGCCTGCGCCATGATGGTTTCTTCGTTGACCAGCGGCCGACGGTGCGCGCTCAGGCGCGAAATGTAAAGCAGGCGCTGCGGCGTGGGCGGCTGGTCCGGGTCCAGCCCCGCCGCGCGCCACAGGTGGCGGCAGAGATCGTCCATCAGCGGGCGGCAGGCGTACTCCAGCGGCGAGAGCACCAGCGCGTCGGCCAGCTGCAGGGTTTCGCCATCGGCGTATTCGATCAACTGCTCGGGCCGCACGCCAATGTCCTGCAGCGAGCTGCGCATCCAGCCCGACAGTTCGCGCGGCATCAACAGCGGCCGCCGGTCCAGCCAGCCTTCAGCCTGCAGCCAGCGCACACGCGAGAGGATCAGCACCATCCAGTGGTAGTAGTTGCGGTGGTAGGTGGCGTCCAGGTTGGCCAGCACCAGCACCGGCTCGGTGATGCGGCGGGTCTCGCCCGAGGGCTGCAGCGAACAGGCCAGGCGGCCACGATTGAGCACCTGCAAATGCTCGTAGGGATAGTCGCCCATCGACAGGTGCCAGGGCTCGGGCAGCAGCATGCCGCCCTCGCGGGCGATCAGCAGGTACGAGTTGCGCACCCGCAGCTCACGCATGGCCACCAGCGACAGCCCGGTGGCCGCGGTGGCGTGTGGGAAGCGTTGCACCACACCGTCAGCCCGCACCGATTCGAAATGGCCCAGCACCGCGGGGGCTTCCAGCACGCGCTGCTCGGCTGTGCCTTCTGCCGCCAGCCATGCGGGCCAAGGCCTCAGCCTTTGCAGCTCGGCTTCTCGGCCCCAGCGCAGGCCGGCGCGCAGCTCGGCCGCGGTGGCCAGGTCGCCCTCGGCCAGTGCACAGCGTTCACGCAAGGCCTGCAGGTAGGCCTCGGCCATGGTGCCGATGCGCTCGGCCAGCTGGTCGATGCTGGCCAGCGCGTCGGCCGGACGGTCCTGCGACAGCGCGGCTTCGCAGCGAAAGCGCAGCAGCTCGATCAGCTGGCGCAAGCGCCCGCCGCCGCCGTGCAGCGGTGCCGGCCCGCGCAACACATGGTCGGCCAATGCCTGCAGGTGGCCACACAAGGCCTCTTGCAGCGCCAGGTAGCGCAGCGGGTCGACCCGGCCGTACGCCGGGTCGAATTCAAAAGGGAAGCTCTGCTGCCACATCGCGGCGCTGGCGTGGGCCCGCTCCAGCAGGCGCAGCTGGCGCACTGCCACCAGCACGTCTCCCACCGGCTGCGGCGGCAGCGCAGCCAGCACCTGCGCAAAAGCCGGCAAGCTGGCGGCGCAGCGGCTGGCCCAGGCCTCGCGGCTGAGCGCGGGGTTGTGGAACGGGTCTTCGCCCAGCAGCGTGACCAGGCCGGCCAGCGCCTGCTGCAGCACCGGCGTCACGCCTTCGTCGAACAGCGGCGCTTCGGCAGCGGTCTGGGCCGTGGGGTCGTGCCGCGCCTGCAGCTGGGCCAGGCGCAGCTGGTCCAGGCTGCTGAGCGGCGCGACTGCCTCGATGCGGCGGTACCAGTCCATCGCCTGGGCTTCGGCGCCAGCCTGGGCCAGTTGTGAGGCGAACCAGCTGCAGGCCGCGTGGTAGCCCGGCAGGCCGGGGTCCATGGGCTCGAAGAAGGGCAGCAGCGACAGCTCGTCCACGCCATCCAGCAGCGCGCGTTTGGCCCGCTCCAGCGCCAGCACCGGGTGGCGCGGCAGCCTGGCCGCGGCCAGCGCCAGCAGCGCCTCGGCGTCCTGCGCTGCATCGAACTGGGCCAGCCGGCCCAGCATGTCGACCAGCATCGGCACGCAGATCGTGGGCAGCAACGGGCGCCGGCAGAGCAGTTCGCCGAGCTGGCGCAACACCGGCAGGTCCAGCGTGCACAAGGCAATCACCGCCAGGTCGCGGTGCAGCAGCCAGTGCGGGGGCGGCGCATCGGGGTCGGAGGCGGCAGGCTGGGGCGTCTCGGCCAGGCGCGCCAGCAGGTTCGGCAGCAGGCGCGGCAGCCAGGCCTGGGCCCAGTGCAGCGTGTCCAGCGACTCGGCACCGCGTGCGACGGCGGCAATGCCGCCTGCCAGTTCGGCAGGCCAGTCGGCCATGGGCGGGTCCACCTGCCCGGCCGGCACGCTGGCCAGCCAGGCGCCCAGGTGTTCGACCAGTGCCTGGCAGGCCTGCAGGCGCTGCAGCCGCTTGAGCGTGCGCAGCAGCACCAGCGCCGCAGCGGGCTGCTCGCCCGCACGCCAGGCCTGCGCATGCAGCGTGACCTGCTGGTCCAGCCATTCGGTGCGCTGCAGCTCCCCGGCGCAGCGCAGCGCCTGTGGGTACAGGCCGTGGGCGCGGCGCTGGTCTTCGCTGAGATTGGCCCAGGCCAGCGCCAGCACTGCCAGAAACGCCTCGCACCAGTGTGCTTCGGGGTGGGGCTTGCCGCGCAAGGGCCCGCCGTTGAGGGCATGCGCCAGACGCATCCAGACGGGCGGCGCGGCGCTGGGCCCCTGCAGTCGCTGCAGCAGTTCAGCGCCGCCGGGAAAGTCCTTGGGCGCACTGACGCCAGACTGCCGCAAGGCCGCCTTCAACGCGGGCGGCAGCATCTCGGGCCACCAGGCCGGGTCTGTCAACGGCAAGCCAGGTTCTGCGGAGTCGACCAGTGACATGCAGCGCAAACTTTCCGGAAATCCTCAGCGGCCTGGCACGAGGCGCCAGGCCGGAGGATGCTCGACACCGGCGCAGGGTGCGCCGGGCGAGCGCAGCTCATTCGGCGGCGGGCTCGGCTTCGGAAGCCGCCTTGGGCTTCGGCGCAACGTAGATCACGCGGCGGGTCGGCACCTTCTCGCCCTTGACGACCTTGTCGACATTGCGCACGGCAAAACGGCCGAGGCCTTCAATGTGCACGTTCTCCTCGGCTTCGGCGACGGCGGAACGCACCTGGACCAGCGCGATGCGCAGCAGGCGCTCCAGCGCCTTGTCGGCCAGCTTGCCGGCGGCGGCGGGGTTCTTTTCCTTGATCTGGGCAGCGAGTTCAGCGATTTTCATGAAGGTACTCCGGAAGTGGTAGGCAAGACAGGCGCCCTGCGGTGCCACGCAGTGGCCGGGCGCGATCGAATTCGGATTTGCATCATCCCATCGAAACGGGCAAAGCCAATCCCATGTTGTGGCAACCCATGGGGAACCTGCTCAGCGCAAAGCGGTGCCGGCCGAAGTCCAGCGGCTGAGCGCGGGGTGCAGCCGGATGGCGGCCGTCATCTGTGGCCGCCAGCGGGCCTCCAGGGCATCGCGCTCGTAGTTGGCGCGGCGCTGCTTGTCCAGGTCCTCGAAGTCAAAGCCGCGGCTCTTGGATTCGAGGTGGATCAGGCTGATGGCCGGCGCGTACAGGATGCAGGCCGCGGCCGAGGCGTCCTGTGCCCGCATGCACCACTGCACGTCGTTGAAGGTCACGGTGAGCTGGGTTTCGTCGAAACCGCCCACGGCCTCGAAGGTCTCGCGGGTGCAGCCGATGAAGGCGCCAGTGACGGCCTGGACCCGGCGCGTCAACTGGGTGTTGAGCAGGTTGTCCGGCGCGTCCACCGCGGCGCCCATGTGTTCGTGGGCGACAAAGTCCTCGGTGCCAAACACCACGCCGGCGTGCTGCAGCGTCATGTCCTCGTACAGCAGGCGGGCACCGACCGCGCGCACCTCCGGCCGCGACAGGTAGCCGCGCAGCAGGTCGTCCCAGTGCCGCGTGAGCATGCGGGTGTCGTTGTTCAGGAACAGCAGCAGCGGGCCACGCGCGGCGGCGGCCATCTGGTTGTTCAGCCGGCTCCAGTTGAACGGCTCGTCGATGCGGATCACGCGCAACTCGCCGGCGGCCTCGGCCTGCGCCAGGTAGGCCAGCGTGTCCGGGTCGGTGCTGCCGTTGTCGGCGACCAGGATCTCCAGCGCGTCCGGGTGACGCGCGAAGCTGCGCAGGCTGTTGACGCAGTCGCGCACCAGCTCACCGTAATCGCGGGTCGGGATCAGCACGCTGATCACCGCCTGCGGCTGCGTGGCCTGCCAATGCACCAGCGGCTTGGCGCCCTGGGTGACGGGATCGGGCAGGCGGGTCCAGCTGCGCTCGCGCCAGCCGGGCGGCAGCAGCGGCGCCAGCGCCTGCGGCGAGGCGCTGGCGATCAGTCGGGTCAGGTCGGGGCCGCTGTCTTCGGCATGCCCGGCCAGCGGGCGGCTGAGCAGCGGCTGAGCGATGTGCACCATCGGCCCGGTCAGGGCGATGGCCCAGACCAGGCGCTCACGTTCGGCCAGCGCCAGCCCGGCCTCGGGTTCGGCCACATCGCCGCCGGGCGCTCTCGAGACGGCGCCGAGCGCGGCTTCCAGCGCGTCGATGCGCACCGCAAAGCTGGTACCGACGATGTTCAGCTCCAGCATCGCGTCCGGGTCGAAAGGGGCGCGCAGAATCGGGTTGACATGCCGCGGCGTGCGCCGCGGCAGCCGGCCGCCCAGGTATTCGAGCTGGTCCTCGTCCCAATAAAGCGCCAGCGCGTCGCTGCGCTGCACTGTCTGCACCAGCCACGGCAGGGCCTGGTTGTTCAGCAGTTCCCCGGCTTCCAACAGCAGGGCCCAATGCTCGGGCTCGGCTGCGCGGCGGTGCAGCAGGCCGCGCAAGCCCTCGCCGTCCGGCACCCGCTGGATCCGGCGGTCGGCGGCGCCCAGCAGCGCTGCGACTTGGTCGACCCGGCTGTCACCGCCCATGATCCATGCCTGCCAGTTCGGCCATCCCTGGTTGCGCAGCGCGTCCACGCTCTGGCGCACGGCGATCGGGTCGTTGGCACTGGCGTCCAGCAGCACGGTGAAGGCGGTGCGCCAGCCGGGCTTGCGCCCGCCGGGCTGCTCGGCAGCCACGCGCCAAGGTGGCGGCGGTACGCGGTGGGTGCGGCGGTAGAGGTCGTAGTGTTCGAGCGGGAAGGCGCTGTAGCTCAGGGACTGCGGCACCATGCCGGCCAGCGCGTCGAGCCGGCGCTTGATCTCTTCGAGTTCCTTGGCCAGCAGCTCGCCCACGCTGAGCTGGTCGACAAAGCTGTTCTTGAATTTGTACGGCAGCCCCACCGGCACGCCGGTGCTGGCTTCGTGCAGGCGCAGCTCCAGCGGCCGGCCTGCCGGGTGGCTGCCCGGGTGCCACCGCACGCGAAACCCGACCATGCCGTCGCCGCCATGGTGCTGGTGGATGTCGGGGCGGTAGCTGTGGGCACTGCCGGCGGCGATCAGCTTGCCGTCCAGTCGGATTTCCAGCGCCAGCTGGCCTTGGCCGCTGTGGCGGTCCATCAGCCAGCCGGCAATGAACTCGCGGTTGGCAAACTCGATCTTGCCGGTCAGGTCCCTGCCGCCGGCCTGCACCAGCAGCGCGAGATCTTCCAGCGCCTGGGTGTAGAGGCCGCCATGGGCTTGCAACAGGTGCGGCGCCACCAGCGGCAGCCGATAGAGCGCCAACAGCAGCGCAGGCAAAGCGCGCGGCAAACCATCGTCGGCCGGCACCAGGTCCAGGCGATCTGTCAGCCAGGCTTCCAACGCGGCCAGGGCCTCGGTCGACAGCAGGCGGTGCGGCAGCGGGCGCTGCTGCACCAGCGCATGCAGCACCTGCTGGTTGACCTCGGCACTGGCGGCCATTTCACGCACCAGCCCGCGCAGCGGCCGCGTGCCGCCGCGCTTGATGAGCTGCGCCTCGGGGTCGCGCCCGAGGAATGCGCGATAGAGCTGCCGCAGGTCTTCGCCAGTGGCCAGGCCCTCCACGGGGGGCGATACAGCGCCAGGGGGGGTGTCGGGCAGCGCAGCAGGAAGCAGAGGCAAGGGTGTCGGCGAAGGCGCAGAGGTGGTCACGTCGGCAAGTTGCTCACAGCTGATCGATGAAGTGCAGATACGCCGCAGCCGAGTGCTGCACCGAACAATGATGCCGCATGTACTGCTCGGCACGCCGGCCACGCGCGGTCCGCAGCTCGGTGCTGTGCATCAGCGTTTCCAGCGTGGCCGCCAGTTGGCGCGGCTCGCCGAGTTCCAGCGGCACTTTCAGCACCACGTCATCCGGGAATTCCGAAGCCGGACCGAAGTTGTGCACGACCGCAGGCAAACCCAAGGCAAGCGCGCGAGCCAACGTGCCCGAGCTTTCGCCGACAGTGGGGTGGCGCAGGTTGACCAGGCTGTCCGCGGCAACGATGTACTGGAAAAACGCCGACTCCGGGACATAGCCGGTGACGATGACACGATCCTCAAGCCGATGCTGTCGAATGATGGCGTCGATGTCGAAACCGGCATTGCGTTCGCCAGCGATGACGAAGAAGAAGTTCAGGCCCTGGTCGCGCAGCGCGGCCAGCGCGGCGAGCGTGGCCTGGATCTGCTTGGGCGGCGTGATGAAGCCCAGCGAGAGCACCATGAAACCCTGCGTCGGCAGCTTGAGCTGCGCCCGCGCCTGGGCCTGCTCCAGGCCTTCGACCTCGATCACCAGCGGCGAGAAGTGGTGCGGAATGACCAGCGTGCGGGCCTTCACATCGGTTGGCAGCCGGTCGTAGACCCAGTGGTTGTGCACGATCACGCCGGTGGCCAGGTGCAACAGGTGGCGGTTGACCGGCAGCGTCTGCTTCTGGGCTTCCGAGAACACGCCGATGCGGCGCAGGTCGGCCAGCATGGCGCCCGGTTCGCCGTATTCTTCGCGGAGCACATCGCGATAGCCGACGGCGTCCCCGCGCGCCAGGGTTGCGTCCTCGACCAGGTAGTGCAGGTTGAAGTCGTGCTGGACCAGCACTCCAGGGCGCTTCTTGAAGGCTTCGTAGGCGAAGACGTGATCGCGGTTGTTGCCGATCTGGTAGACGTGAGGGTGCGCGGCCAAGCTGGTGTCGGCCTCGTATTCGGCCGGCGAGATCACGCGCAGCGCGTCGCCGCAATACGGCAGCTCGGCCTGCACCTCGGGCGTCAGGCCTTCCTCGTTGACCAGCACCACGCGACGCTTCAGGCACAGCGAAGGCAGCAACTCGGCGGTGTAGGCCGCAATGCCGGACTTGCGCGGCGGCAGCGGCGAGAACATGACCAGGGTGTCGGTCTGCACGGTGGTCAGGAGGTTAGAGGACATCGTCCACTTTCTGCGTGCTGGCGACGGGGAAACCGGGCGGGTCGAAGGTGGTGGCGTTGGCATGGGCCAGCACCAGCGCGTTGACGTAATCCGCCAGGTGGCGCTTCAGGTCAACCGTGGTGAACTGATGCAGCGGCATGACGACATTGCGCAGGTCCGCCAGTTCGCCTTCCAGCCGGCCGATCTGAGGCACCCCGGCCCGCGGGGCGGCAACACCCGAGGCATCTGCCGGCGCAGCCCCGGGCACCCCGTGCTGCTCCAGCATGTGCAGCCGCCGCCCCAGCCGGAGCACCTCGTGCCGCAGCCAAGCCCGCTCGGGGTCATCGCCACCCGAGAGCGCGGCCGGCACCGCAGGCGCCACCGGCTCGTCGGTCGACGCCCCGAGGGCCGCGCCGGCCACCACCTGGCGCAGCGCAGTCACGTCGGCCTCGGCTTGGGCAATGCGGGAGTCCATCTGCGCAAGCGAACCCATGGCCGTTTCAACCACCAGCTGGACCGCCTCGGAGATGCCCTCCAACGTGATGCGCGACACCGCCTCGCGCAGGTCGCGCGCATCGTGGATGACATGCAGCAGCTGCAGCTTCTGCGTGACACGCAGGTAGGTGCTCAGGTCATTGTTGGCCGGGTCGTACGGCAGGTCCGGCGGAAGGTCGTCTTCCAGCTCGGTGCCGATGCGCTTGGCACTGGTCGACAGGGCCAGCTCGCGCAGCACCCGCGGGCGGGCCTCGGGCTGCGTGACCAGCATGTAGTGGTAGTGGCGAAAGCCGCCTTCGTCCGGCCACTGATGCTGGATGGCCAAGTAGGCATTGATGATGAAGCCGTTGATGTCGCCGTGAAGCAGCTCACTCATGGTGAAGCGCTTCACGCGTTCGGGCAAGCGTTGTGGATTCAAAGCCAGGTTCCTGTGCAAGCGTGTAGCCGTCTTGTTGCCGGCCGGCGGGCCGGCAGGTCGGCACAGGCGAAGTGCCAGCCTCAGCTGGTACGGCCGTACGTATCTTCGAATCGCACGATGTCGTCTTCGCCCAGATAGCTGCCGGACTGGACTTCGATGATTTCCAGTTCGACCTTGCCAGGGTTGGCCAGCCGATGCACCTCGCCCAAGGGGATGTAGGTGCTCTGATTCTCTGTCAGCAAAACTTTTTTGTCACCGCAGGTAACCTCCGCTGTACCCGTGACGACGATCCAGTGCTCGGCGCGGTGGTGGTGCATCTGCAAGCTCAGCGAAGCACCCGGATGCACCATGATGCGCTTGACCTGGAAGCGGCCACCGTTGTCGATGCTGTCGTACCAGCCCCAGGGCCGGTGCACCTTGCGGTGCAGTGTGTGCTCGCCGCGGCCTTTTTCGGTCAGCCGGTTGACGATGCGCTTGACGTCCTGGCTGCGCGAGCGATCGGCAACCAGCACGGCGTCGGGGGTCTCGACAACGACGATGTTGGACAACCCGACGGTGCTGACCAGCCGGCTGGTGGCATGCACCAGTGTGTTGCGGGTGTCTTCCAGCATCACGTCGCCGGTGGTGGTGTTGCCAGCGGCGTCCTTGGTGCCGGCTTGCCAGACGGCGTCCCAGGCGCCCAGGTCGTTCCAACCGGCGTCCAGCGCGACCATGCGGATGTCGAACTCGCTGCCGGGGCATTGCTCCATCACCGCGTAGTCGACCGATTCAGACGGCACGTGGGCGAACTCGGCCTTGCCGGGGCGCACGAAACAGGCGTCGTGCTGGCGCACGGCCCAGGCGGCGCGGGTGGTGGCAGCGATGTCGGGGCGGAACTTGTCCAGTGCCTTCATCCAGGTCGAGGCGCGCAGCACGAACATGCCGCTGTTCCAGGTGTAGTCGCCTTCGGCCAGGTAGCGGCGGGCGGTCTCCTCGTCCGGCTTCTCGACGAAGCGCGCCACCTTGTGCAGGCCATCGGCACAGGCTTCGGCGCGGATGTAGCCGTAGCCGGTTTCCGGCCGGTCCGGCGTGATGCCCAGGATGACGATCGCGCCCTCGGTCGCGGCGCGCACCGCACTTTGCAGCGCGGCCGTGAAAGCTGCGCCGTCGGCGACCGTCTGGTCGGCCGGCGTCACGACCAGCACCGGATCGACGCCCCCTTCCAGTGCCTGCAGCGCGCCCAGCGTCAAAGCAGGCGCGGTATTGCGGCCGGACGGCTCCAGCAGCACGGCTGTCGGCTCGTGGCCGATCTCGCGCAACTGCTCCAGCGTCAGGAAGCGGTGTTCGGCGTTGCCGACCACGACCAGTGGCGCCACGGCGATGTCATCTGCCGCCAGGCCCGCCAGGCGCTGCGCTGCCTGCTGGAAAAGGCTGTCGTCTCCTGAAAGCACCAGAAACTGCTTGGGAAAGCCTGCTCGCGACAGTGGCCAAAGCCGCGTGCCGCTGCCGCCAGCCATGATCACGGGCAGGACGGGGATGGGAGATGACATGGAAAAACTCGCTGTGGATTTACGTACACGGCCGGCATGAGCTTGCACGACCGGACCGGCAGCGCGCCGGCGGGATAAAAACTATCGAACAAATCAAAGCCGCGCGCCATCCCTGTTGATGCGGAATAACACCCGGTGTTGTCGAATATGACGCAGGTCTGACCATACCATGACGCCCCTCACGCCCCTCACGCCCGCCGCGCGTCCCGGCTGCGCAGAGCTCGGGCCACGCGCAGCTTTGTGAACGCCAGCCCACAAGAAGGGACAGCCACAGGCAGCGCGGCAAGCAGGCGAGCTGCCCACGAGCACGCGTTTTTCACGGAATCCACCGGCAGCGGCCAGCACTTGCCTGCCGCAGGGGAAGCCACACGCCCACCCGCAGCTCGCTCACGTATAGTCAACAGGTGGCCCCTGCTGGCGGTCCGCGTGTCAATCTCTTGTTGCAGCTGAATCCTCCATGTCCGACATCATTTTGCACATCGGCCTGAACAAGACAGGCACCTCGTCGATTCAGGACCTCATGAACATGAATGCGGCAAAACTGCTGCGCCATGGCATGTGCTACCCGACTACGGGCCGCGATGGCACCGCCCATCACGCACTGTCGCGCTGGATCAAGGTCAACAAGGATGATCCTGCAGCCCTCGAGAGCGACCTGGTGCAGTCGCTTCGCAAGGAAATCGAGGACACCCGGCTCACCGTGCTGTCGTCGGAAGATTTCCATACCCTGACAGACCGTGGCGTGGAAATGATGAAGGAGATCCTGAAGGGCCATCGCGTGAAGGTCGTTGTTTACCTGCGTGAACATTTGAATTACCTGGCCAGCTGGTATCAACAGAATGTGCAGGGTACGCATCTCTCATGCGCTTTTGACACATTCTGCTATTTCAACAAGAAGCCTTTGCACGCCATCGTTGAACGTTGGGCAACGGTTTTTGGCAAGCAGCATGTGTCGGTTCGGGTTTATGACCGGTCGCAACTACTGGGCGGCGACATCGCTCAGGATTTCCTGGAACAGGTCAATCCAAGGCTGGATGTCACCAAACTCAAGCGCAAGCCGTATGAAAGCAATCCATCGGTCTCCGGCAACCTGCTGTTTGCGAAACGCCTGATCAACAACTTCTGCGACAAGTCGCAGGCGGCAGCATATGTCCACGAGGTGTCGGCGCTGTCCAAGCTGAAGCCTTCGTTCGGGGGCCACATGCTGGTCGCAGGCGATGTGGTCGACATGGTGGTGCAAAGCTACAAGCAGGACCGACGCATCCTGGCGCACAAATACGGTGCAAAGATTCCCGAGCTCAGCGGGGTGCGTGCAGGCCATGCCACCCCGGACCTTGAAACATTCGCCGAAGACTGGGCCTTGATCGTCCACACTGCGGAAACACGGGGCTTCGGCTTTGCCGCGGCCGCCAGGGTGCTTTCAAAGGGCGTGGGCCTGAAAGCGCCATTGCATGTGCCAGGCCTTGCCCATCTCGGTGGCCTCCACGCCCCCAATCCGATGTCCCTGTCCTGAGTCCTCATGGCTGACGTTTACCTGCACATTGGCCTCAACAAGACCGGCACTTCGTCGATCCAGGATTTCTTCTTCCTGAACATCGACGCCATGGCGCAGGAAGGCATCTGCTATCCCCGCGCAGGGCTGGATGGCGCAGCCCACCACGCGCTGTCGTATTGGCTGGGCACACCCGAGCCGGACCGCAATTTCGAGCAATCGCCAATGGTGCTGGCGCTGCGCAAGGAGATCGCCGGCGCCAGCAAGGTCGTGATTTCTTCCGAGGACCTGCACACCCATGGCGCGCGCGGCGCCCGCATCCTCAAACGCCTGTTTGCGGGACATCAAGTCAAGGTGGTGTTCTATGTGCGCGAACACCTGAGCTACCTCGCCAGTTGGTACCAGCAGAATGTGCAGGCGTCGCATTTGTCATGCAGCTTTGACACGTTTTGCCATCTGACGCGCAAGCCACTGCACACCCTGGCCGATGCCTGGACCGAGTCCATGGGCCGCGAAAACATGTTCTTGCGGCTCTATGACCGCAAGGCCTTGACCGGCGGAGACGTGCTGCTGGATTTCGTGCGAATCGTCGGCGTGCCAGGAGACCTCGAACGCTTTCAACGCAAGCGTTATGAGAACAATCCCTCCGTGTCCGGCAACCTGCTGTTCATCAAGCGCCTCTTGAACAATTTGCTGGACAAGGAAACTGCGTCCAACATGGTCAACGAGACCACCGAACTGGCCAAGCTCAAGCCGGAGTTTCTCGGCGCGATGCAGGTCGATGCGCCGCTGGTGGGCTATGTGGCCGGCATGTACAAGGGTGATCGCAAAGTCCTGCTCGACCGCTATGGCGTGGAGATTCCCGAGCGCAGCGGCGCAATGGCCGGGTCGCTCTTTCCCGATTTCGCGACGCTGCGCGCGGATTACGACCTGATCCTCGACACCGCGGCGGCCCGCGACTACGACATCGCCAAGGCGATGCGCATGATCACGCTGGGCGATTTGAGCTACCTCAACGGCAAGCGGGCTGCCACCCTTCAGCCGGGTGCGATTTGAAATCGCCCGCTGTGGTATTGCCCGTCGAATTGCTGCCATATGCCACGAATTCGTGTCAAGCCCCGTTTTGTCCTTTGTTCAAGGACTGATAAGCTGGCACTTTTAACGCCATCGCCTGCGCGCAGCCGGATACCCCCGCATCCGCTGGGGCAGACTTGCTGCGACGCCACCACCCGTCAGAAGGTGAAGCGCGACGCACACCTGTGAATCAAGGGACGTAGGAATGAGGACTTTGCAGGACATCCGCGCCTGGGCTGTTCATGCGCAGCCGGTATTTATTTGCGGGCTGGAGCGCTCGGGCACTTCGATCTTGCAGGTGTCGTTTTCGCGCCATCCGCAGCTGTTTCCGGTGAAGGATGTCTACGAGACCTTCATCTTCGCCAATCCACGCTCGGCGCTGGAAGTGCGGGCGCCAGCGATGACAAAGGCCTATCTCCAGGGCGACGAGCATGCCAAGCGGTTCCGCGAGCTCTGCGCCGGCTTGCGCGTTGGCGGTGCAGAGCTGTCCGAGGCAGACATCATCCGGACCTTCTTCTGGTATTGCGCCCACAAGGTGTACCCAGGGCGGCAACCGCTGGAAAAGACGCCTTCCCATGTGCGCAGGCTGGCCAGGATGCTGGAGATCTTTCCCAGGGCACGGGTGATCGTCTGCACGCGCGATCCGGTGGACGTGGTGGCCAGCTACCGCAAGCGCCTGAAGAAGGAGCAGTCACTCGGCCGCTCGCGCGAAGAATGGGGCTGGCTGGACCGCACGGCCGAACAGCTGCTGGCCCACTTCCACACCGTGTCCGAACACATCGCGGCCGCCCGGCAGCGCTGGCCCGAACAGGTGTTTGTCGCACCCTACGCCTGGATCACCAACGATCCGGAAACCGCCATGCGGCAGCTTTGCGACTTCGCAGGCCTGCCTTTTGTCGACGCGGTCCTGAAGCCACAGGAGGTGCCGGACCGCAAGGTGGACGAAATGCTGTCCAAGCCGATTTCCAGGCGGGCTTCAGAAAGTGATCAGTTTGTCGATGCACAAACACAGGCCATGATCCGGCAGCAGATGGCAAAACAGATGCCACTGTGGGACACGCCAGGCACAAGCACCGGGATAGCCGCCCCTGGCGCGATAGTTGCAGGAGGCGGTTAACGCGCTATTTGAGCTGTTCGCGCCATGATCCTCTCCCTGAATCGCCGTTTCGTTTTTGTCCACGTCCACAAGTGTGCGGGCACCAGCATCGAGGTGGCCCTGGCGCCGCTGTTGGCAGCCAATGACCTGATCATCGGCTCCACCGCGGAAGGGGAAAAGCACAAGAAGCTGCTTGGGGAAATGGTGGGGCTTCACAAGCACTCGGGTGCGGCAGCTGCGCGAGCACTGATCGGCGCCGAACGTTGGAAGAACTTCTATACCTTCGGCTTTGTCCGCCATCCGATCGACCGGCTGTATTCGCTCTACACCTATGCCATCGGCCAGCTCGAACGCAAGCCCATGACGCTGACCGAGGCCGAGGCCTACGCGCTCAACGGCGAGTTGCCAAGCCGTCCGCCGTATTGCTTCAAGGCCGCGCAGGCCGCCTTCGCCAGTGAGAATTTCGACGCTTTCTTGCGTGATCCCCGCTGCTGGCAGGACGACGGCGCCAAACCGCAATGGCAGAGCCTGTGCGACGAGGATGGCCAGCGCCTGGTCAAATTCGTCGGCCATGTCGAGCGCATCGACAAGGATTGGCAGCGGGTTCAGAACCGCATGGGCGTCACGGCGCCCATCGGTGTGCAGAACAAGAGCCTGGGCACGGAGCAGCAGGAGGCAAGCCCGCAGTTGGCCAAGCCCACCCCGCCCCGCGGCTGGCACGAGGAAGAGCTCTCGGCGCAGGCCTGGGCCATGATCAAACGCCATTGCCTGCGGGACTTCCGCATCTTCGGCTATGCGTTGCCAGCGCCGCTGCAGCGCCACGTCGAGCGGAAATCTGCCGCCCAGATCGAAGCGGCTGCAGCCGTGCAGTCAGCACAGTTGCCCGTTGGCGCATCCATGGAAATTCGCGCCCCCATCCCCGCGCCTGTGGTTTGATGCGTCATGGCCGTCTACTCAGCCAAGCGCAACTACCTCTTTCTCGCCAGCCCGCAGACCGGCAGCAAGGCCATTGCCAAGACCTTGCTGGAGAAACTCGACGGGGAACAGATCCCCTCGCAAGGCATCTTGCGCAACGGCAAGATCGTGTTGAGCAAGCATCACACGACCACCAAGATGCTGGTCCATCACAAGCTGCTGACCGAGGCGCAGGTGCAGCAGGCCTTCAAGTTCTGCGGCGTGCGCAATCCGTTTGACCTGCTGGTCAGCCGCTACGAGAAACTGCGCGGCCGGCACACCGAAGCCGGCAAGATTTCAGGCCACATCCGCAAGAACACCCGCGCCCGCGAGGTTGTCGGTTTTGCAGTCGAGCTGCCTTTCCCCGAATGGGTGCGCAAGGCACATGAACAATACCTGGCGGCAGACAAGCCCGTCATGGGGCCAATGGTCTTTGTCGACAGCGTGGATCATGTGATTCGCTTCGAGGCGCTGGCCCAAGGGTTCCAGGAGGCATTGGCACGGCTCGGCATCACGGAGGACATCCCGGTGGCCGAGCACAACGTCACCTCGCAAAGAATCGATGGCGGCCAGAAGCGTGACTACCGGAGCTACTATGACGATGCAACGGTGGACCTGGTGCGCAAGCTGTATGCGCCAGTGATCGAACGCTTCGGTTACGGCTTCGACCCCCACTGACCCGCTGGCAGCGCGCGCTGCCGCCCCCTTTTGCCGCAGCCAGCCCAACCACATGCGCACCTGCTACCTTCACATCGGCATGCCCAAGACCGGCACGATGTCGATCCAGGCCTCGCTGGGCCGGGCGGCTTCGCTGGGCGACAAGTTCAAGTACATCGTGCTGGACAGGCAGGTCAACTGCAGCGCCGCCTTGCTGGAGATCTTTGCCGGGGAAGTCAGCTTGCGCGATCAGGAGCTGCGAGCCGGCTGGACGCCTGAGCAGGTACAAGCCAACCAGGCCCGCCTGCGGCAGCAGCTCGACGGCAGCTTCGGCACGCAGCACGAGGCCTTCATCCTTTCCGGCGAGCGGCTGCACAACCTCACGGCGCCTCAGCTGAAGGACTTGCGCGAGGCACTGGCGCGGCACGTCGACCAGGTCAAGGTCGTCGCCTATGTGCGCGGCGCCGCCAGCTGGATCGAAAGCGCTTTCCAGCAGCGCCTGAAGACCGGCTCACCGGCCGACTTCAACAACCTGCGCAACGTACTGCCGAAGTACCGAACCAAGTTCCAGCGCTTCGACCGCGCCTTTGGCCGCGAGAACGTGGTGCTGTGGCCTTTCAACCCGGCTGAATTCCCCGGCAAGGACGTGGTGCTGGACTTCTGCCAGAAGCTGGGCATCCCGTTCGATGCCTCGCAGGTCATCATCGACAACGAGGGCGTGTCGGTGGATGGACTGGCATTGCTGTACCTCTATCGCCGGCTGGCCAAGCAGGGCAAGCTGAGCTCGCAGGACAAGCTGGACATCCGCCTGCTGACCCGGCAGCTGCGTGACATCGAAGGCGACAAGATGCGCCTGGCGCCCTCCGTGCTGAAGCCGTACCTGGAACTCACCGCGGACGACATGGCCTGGATGGAAGAGCGGCTGGGCAGCTCGATCTCGGCACTTCCACCGGCGCGGCCAGGCGCCCTGAGCACCGAGGCCGACCTGCTGACACTCACGCCCCGCGCGCTGACCTGGCTGCAACGCACGCTCGGTGAAGCCCTGCCTGACTCACCCACCCACGCGCAGGTGGTTGCCGCCATGGACCTGTGGCTGGCGGGTCTGCGCAGCCAAGCGGCGCGCGCTGGCGCAGGCAAGTCCAACGCGAAGACGCCTCGTGCGGACCGCCTGGCCGCGGCCCGCACCGCGCCCAACGCCTGAGAACGCCGGGCCGGGCGCAGGGCAACACTCACGAAAAAGGCCGGCATCACTGCCGGCCTTTTTCATGTCCAGCGGCCAGGCCGCTTCAAGCTCACTGCTTGACGGCTTCGACCTGGATCACGACGCGCACAGCGTCGGGGAAGCCGTAGTTCAGGCCGTAGTTGACGCCGAACTGGCTGCGCGTGACAGTGGTCTCGAAGTCACCGCCGCACACTTCGCGCTTGTTCATCGGGTTGACGTAGCAGTTGAAGTTGGTGGCCTTCAGCGTGACCGGGTTGGTCTTGCCCAGCAGCGTCAGCGAGCCGCCGATCTCGGTCACCTTGTCACCGGCGAAGGTGAACTTGTCGCCGACGAACTTGGCGGTCGGGAAAGCTTCGGCGTTGAAGATCTCGGCGCTCTTCAGGTGCTTGTTGAAGGCCTCGAAGCCTGAGTTGACCGAGCTCATGTCGATGGTCAGGTCGACCTTGCCGGTCTTGGCCGCCTTGTCCAGCGTGACCGAGCCTTCCTTCTTGTCGAAGCGGGCGCGGTTGGTCGAGGTGCCGAAGTGGGTGATCTCGAAGGTCGCGTAGGTGTGCGCGGGGTCGATCGCGTAGGTGGCCGATTCGGCTTGGGCGGCGGTGGAGGCCAGCAGGGCAATGGCGGCAGCGATCAGGGCGGTTTTCATTCGGAAACTCCGTGGGATGACAGGTGAGGGGAAATGAGGAGGATGGCGGGCGCCCGGCTCACAGCGGCGCAACGCCGGTGACCGCCAGCTTGAACTTCACGACCACGTCGTTGGCGACCATGGACGTGTCCGCCCATTCGCCTTCGCCGATCTTGAAGTCCAGGCGCTTGATGGTGAAGCTGCCGGCCGCCGTCGTGGTGGCACCGGCCTGGGTCAGGGTGACGGGCACGACAACGTCATGCACGGCGCCCTTGATGCTCAGCTTGCCGGTGACCTCGACCTTGCCCGGCCCGGCAGCCTTGATGGCGCTGGACTGGAACGTGGCCTGCGGGAACTTGGGCACGTTGAACCAGGCGGCCTTGGGCACTTCGGCGTCGGTCTCGGCGGCGCCAAAGGTGGCGCTGCCGGTGTCGATCGTGAAGCTGACCTTGCCGGTCTCGGGCTTTTTCGGATCGAAGGCGATCTGCGCGTCCCACTTCTTGAACTTGCCGTCCACCGGCACGCCCATCTGGCGCGAGGTGAAGCTGATGTCGCTCTGGGCCGGAACGATCTTCTGGTCAGCCAGCGCGGCGCCAGCGCCCAGCACGAGCAGGCCGGCAGCCAGGGTCTTGAAGAACTTGGAGGAGACGGTGGCAGTGTTCATGGTGCTTGGTGGTGTCCGGAGTCTTGCGAAGTGCCGCGATTGGACGGCGCAACAGAGAGTCTTGGTTGGCATGAGGGCTTTCAGCCGCGGCCGGGGCGCATGCGGTTGATCAGCCCGTCGCGGTCGATGAACTGGTGCTTCAGCGCGGCGGCAATGTGCAGCCCGGCCAGCACGATCAGCGCCCAGGCCAGCGCGCCATGCCAGGGCTCGATCATCTCGGCCAGCGCCTTGTCCTTGGGCACGAAGTCCGGCAACTGGAGCATGCCGAACCAGACGATGGGAAAGCCCGCCGCCGAGCTGTAGGCCCAGCCGACCAGCGGCACCGCGAAGAACAGCGCGTACATCAGCCAGTGGGTCAGGTGCGCCACCGTCAGCTGCCACTTCGGAGCGGGCAGGTCGGCCGGCGGCCGGTGCGTGGCACGCCACAGCAGGCGCAGGACGGACAGCGCCAGGATGGTCATGCCGGCCCACTTGTGCCAGTTGAACAGCTTCAGCCGGGTCATCGAGAACGGCAGGTCGGCCATGTAGAAGCCAACGCCGAACACGCCAAGAATCAACAGCGCCAGCAGCCAGTGCAGGCCGATGGCGACGCCGCTGTAGCGTTCTGTCCGATTGAATGATGACCGGGTCATGTGGCACTCTCTGTCGGCCCGATGCAGGCCATGTGGGGTGAAGCAAGGACTGGAGTGTCCGCAACGCGAGCCATTGCGCGGTTCAGGCCGATTGAAGGCAGCACTTCAGTTTTTCTGAATGACGATTGGTTGTTGCCGTCATCGCCGACCTGTTCGGGGACCTGGTTTCACGGCGGCGGATCAAAGCGCGCCGCGTGTCCGGGCGGTACCAGCAGCGGCGCCAGCGCCGCTGCGAGCGCCTCGGTCTGGTCCGCTGGCAACAGCCGGTGGCGCAGCGCGAAGTCCAGCGTGCACAGGGCTGCGTCCACCGTCATGTCACCTGCAGCCGCATGCGCCAGCGCCTGGGCGACTGGCATCAGCCTGAACTCGGCCACCTCGCCATCCTGGTTCTGCGGCTGCAGCCCCGGCGGCATCGGCAGGTCGTAGACATGCAGCCATTCGACCTGCCGGCCCTCGGGCAGGTCGCAGTCCAGCGCCAGCACGCGGCCGGGCCGCAGCGCCGCCATCTGCGCAGGCAACAGGCCGGCCTCCTCCCAGGCCTCGCGCAGCAAGGCCTCGCGCGGCGTCTGCCCCAGCGGCACGCCGCCGCCGATCAGGTTGTCCAGCATGCCGGGGTCGGTGGCCTTGTCGAATGCCCGGCGGGCGATCCACAGCTGCGCCGGCCGACCGGTGGCGTCGGCGACAAAACCATTGCAATGCGCGCCAAAGGTCCGCGTGCCCCAGAAGCGCGCCGAGGCGCGTTCGAGGGTTGCGCAAAGCCGGTCTTCGTCGTCGAGCAGCGGATAGGGCTCGTCGCGCCAGGCACGGATCAGGCCTTGCGCCCGCAGCGCTTCGTTGACTTCGGCCAGCACCGCGCTGAGCGCTTCGGCCGGCGCCGTCAGCGCCACGCCTTGCGCGTCCACAAGCAGCCACTGCGGCCAGGCCGCCAGCGCTGGCAGGTCGGCCTGCGCGACCGAGCCGGCCGCCGCGCCGCCCACCCGCAGCGGCACCCGCGGCCGGCCGGCCTGCGCCCGCGCATGGGCGATGCAGGGCCATTGGGTGGACGGGAAACCGGCAGCGGCGGAGTTGGCCTCGAACATGTGGCGGCGATCTTAGACCGCCTTTGCCAACAACCTTCCCATCCTCCGCCCACCCCAGCCGATCGGGAGTGGCGCGACTGCCCCTGCCTGTGCCAGAGTCGCGCCATTTACTTCACCGCCAGCCCACCGGAGCCCCACCGTGACCCTTTCCTCGCCTCCCTCGCCCGAAGCCTGCGCCGCGCTGCGCAAGGCCTTGCTGAACCTGCACCGCACGCTGGTCGAGCAGGAGCGCATGGCCTACGAGAAGCTGCATGGCCGGCAGTCCGCAGGCGAGTTCCTGCAGGTCATGGCCTATGCCGACGAGATGCGCTGGCTGGAACCGCTGAGCCGCCTGATCGTGATGCTGGACGAGGCCATGGACGCCGACGGCGATGCCGCGCTGACGCCGCATGCCGTGGCCGAACGTGCGCGTGCGCTGCTGCGGCTGGACCGCGACAGCAGCGATGCTTTTGCAATCCGCTACGCGCTGCATTTCGACGCCTCGCCGGACCTGGCGCACGCGCACGCCGCCACGCTCGCAGCGCTGAAGGCCTAGGGCAATGCTGGCCTACGTCGCCGCAGGGGTGCGAGCCAACCCGGTGGCCGCTCGAAAGCGACCTTGCATGGCCAGCACAGCCAGACCTCGGTGCCCTGCCCTGGCTCGCTGCGAATGTGCAAGCGCCCGCCGGACTTTTCGGCCCGCTCGCGCATGCCAACCAGGCCCCAATGGCCGGGCCGGTTGCCACGGCTGAGCGTCTCGGCGTCCAGGCCCTTGCCGTCGTCACGCACGCGCAAGTGCAGTTCGCGCCGGTCGCGGCGGATCTCCAACTGCACGCTCGTTGCCTGCGCATGCCGGAAGGCGTTGGCCAGCGCCTCGCGGCCGGCCATGAAGGCCTCACCCAGCACATCGGCGCGCAGCGGCGGCAAGGCCTCGTCGGCCTGCACCTCGAAGCGCACGCCGACGGCCGCACTGGCCGCCGCCAGGTCTTCGCCGACGGCCGTCAGCGCGCACACCAGGTCCTGTTCGGACGGGTCCGGGTTGCGCAGGCCGTGCACCCGGTCGCGCGCTTCGGCAACGACCAGGTCGGCGCGGTCCAGGATGGTTTCCATCTCCTGGCGCCGCGGGTCGGTGCGCGGCAGCTTGCTGGCCGCGACCTGGAAGCTCAGCACCAGGCCTTGCGTGCCTTGCAGCAAGGTGTCGTGCAATTCGCGGGCAATGCGCTCGCGCTCGCGCAACCGCTCCTCGAAACGCATGCGGACGCGGCGCGTCAGCGTGCCCAGCCGCAGGCGGTACAGGCTCCAGGCAAGGAGCAGCGCCGCCAGCGCGCACAGTGCCATGAACCAGCCGGTCTGCCAGAAGCTGGGCGGGATGTCGAAGGTGACGGTGGCATCCGCCGCGGCGGGCACGCCATCCTCGTTCGTCGCGGCCACATGGAACTGGTAGCGGCCAGGCTGCAGGTTGGTGTAGAAGGCCTGGCGCCTCGCGCCGGCGGCCTGCCAGGCCGTGTCCACGCCGTCGAGCCGGTAGCGGAAGCGCACCAGCTCGGGCACGCTGAGGCTTGTCGCGGTGTAGTCGATCTGCAGCGTGTGCGTGCCGGCAGCCAGCGACAGCTCGGGCTGCAGCGGCTGCGCCTGCCCGTCGGCCGCCAGCGCCAGCACCTGCACCTGCGGCGCCACGCGGTTGCGGGGGACGTGGCGCGGGTCGATCCAGAACAGCCCGCTGGTGGTGGCGAACCAGAGCTTGCCGTCCGGCGTGGCGGCAGCCGAGGGCATGGGCCGCAGGTTTTCCGGCAGGCCTTCGACACCGGCATGCACGCCGAAGGTCTCGGCTTCCAGCGCGACGCTGCCACCGGCTGCGGCCACACGCCCCAGCGCGTCGGCCGCCACGCGCATCACGCCTGAAGCAGCGTTCAGCCACAGCTCGCCATCGGCGCTTCGCACCAGGCCGGAGACACCGGCAATGGGCTCGCCTGCCGCCGTGGTGACCGCGCGCATGCGGCCGTCCTGGTAAAGCGCCAGGCCGGTGGCGCCGCCGATCCAGGTGCGCGGCCCGTCCTGCAGGAAGGCCAGCACGTTGCCCACGGCCAGGCCCTGGTCCGGTCCCCAGCGCCGCACGCGGTCGCCCTGCAGCTGCAGCACCAGGCTGCCGGGGTAGCCCAGCCACAGGCCCTGCCCTTCGTCCGATGCGAGCGACAGCGGCGGCTTGTCCGGCAACCCGGCCAGCCCGCCATTGCGCAGCCATTGGCCGTCCTTCTGGCGGTAAAGCGCGCTCAGCGCGGCCGAGACCCAGAAGCCGCCTTCGCGGTCCTCGGCCATGGCCTGGACTTCGTAGTTTTCGCCAGCCGCCAAGAAGGGCTCGCGCTCGTAGCCGCGTGGGCCGCTGCGGTGCAGCTCGCCGTCACCGCCCACCCACAGCGTGCCGTCGCGGGCGCGGTAGAGGCTGGTGATGAAGTTGTCGTCGGCCTTGCCAAACGGTTCGCGGCGCGTGCCGGCCGCGCCGGTGCTGAACAGGCCCATGGCGTGGGTGCCGGCCATCAGCCGGCCATCCGGGCCGGGGGCGATGGCCACGTCGGCCAGCGGCATGCCGTCGGCCATCGCGCGCTTGAACTTGTGCGGCCTGAAGCGGTCCAGCCCGCCGTTGGTGCCGATCCACAGGTTGCCCTCGCGGTCCTCGAAGAAGCTGAGGAACTGGCTGCCGCTCAGTTCGCGGTCGCGCGGCCAGCGCTGCAGCGCAAGCGGCCGCGGCGTGTCGTCGCCCCCGCAGGCGGCGCAAGGCAGGCGCAGCAGGCGGCCGTCGCTGTGGCCCCAAAGCACGCCGTCGCTGTCCAGGAAGCGCAGCACCGAGGTCGCCTGCCGGCCGCTGCCCAGACGCGCCAGCGCACGCTGCGCAATGCCGCGCGGCGGGCCGCTCAGCGCGGCCACGCCCATGTCGTCGGCAATCCATGCGGTGCCGCTTGTGTCCAGCAGCAGGCTGCCGCTGACTTCGCTGGCCGCACGCCGCTTCACGAAGGCGCCGGCGCCGGGTTCGAGCGAGAACACGCCGGCCTCCGAGGCCACGGCCCAGAGCCGGCCTTCGCCATCACCCAGGAAGGCGCGAAAGCCCAGCACCTGCAGCGTCGCGCCGTCAGCCGTCTTCACCTCGTGCCAGCGTTCGCCGTCCAGGTAGAACACGCCAAAGCTGGTGGCGGCCCAGATGCGGCCGCGGTGGTCCGTGGCAAGGCCGAAGATGGAGTGCGCCGGCAGCCCGGAGGCCGGACCATATTGCTTCAGCTGGCCATCGCGAATGGCATAGACGTGGCCGAAGCGCGTGCCGGCCCACAGCTCGCCCGAAGGCAGGGCCAGCAGTTGGGTGACGTCGGCATCCGGCAGTGCCTGGCCACCGGGCGGGCGGTAGGGCAGGAAGCGCTGGCCGTCGAAGCGGAACAGGCCCTCGGAAGTGCCCAGCCAGAGAAAACCATCGGGCGTCTGGGCCAGCGCGTCGACGTTGCTCGGAGCGCCCTGGCGCGGCGCGTACATCGTGTGGCCGAGGTCGTCGAAACCGGCGGCGCCCACCGGCTGGGCCTGCGCCATGCCGGCCAGGCACGCGCTCAGCCAGGCCAGGCACAGCAACACGAATCGGGCAGTCGCACGGCGGCCGGGCGACCGCAGCAAGACCAACAACATGGAAGGAGCGGCAACGGCTGGGTGACGGTCCGCGGCCAGGGCCACGGGAGACAGCCGGCAGCATAGTCACACCCAGGCGCCTCGGCGCGTCACAGGCCCCGCGCCACCCACCTGCAGCAGGTCCGCATCGCCCAAATGGGAGAGGTGCAGCCACCCCCTTCGGCAGTCACTGTTGCATCCCGGCGATCCTGCTTTTCGCCGGAAAAGCGGCGCAACTCAGGCCGGCCGCGAGATGTGGCGCCAGACGAACCAGCTTTGCAGCTCGTGCAGCCGGATCAACTGGCTGACGATCAGGTCGTTGGTGCCGTCGTCGCCCAGCTCGGCTGCGGCGCGCGCCAGCGGCCGGGCCTCGCCGAGCACGAACTCATGTGCGTCCAGCAGGCGCTCGAGCTGGTGGTGCGCGGACTCGATGCCACGCGGCGCGCGCGACAGGCGCGACTCGCTGACCACGTCGCCGGCCAGCGCATGCGCCACACCGCCCAGCGTCTGCACCCGCTCGGCCAGCGCGTCCATCAGCTCAACCTGCGCTTCGTAGTGCTTGTCGAACAGCTGGTGCAGCTCGAAGAAGACCAGGCCGGCGGTCTGCCAGTGGGACTTCTTGTACAGGTCGCGCAGCGCCATGGTGTGGGCCAGCAGGCGGTTGAGCGCGGCCACGCTGGCATGGCGCACGTCGGCCGGCAGGCCGATGCGCACGTCGGCAAGGCTGCCGAAAGCTTGGGACACCGGCGCGGCTTCGGGCGTGAGGGGGGTGGTCATGTGAGTCCTTTTCTGCGAAGCACCCATTGGAGGCCTGGCGGGCTGCAACGGCATCGGGCGGTCTGCCGAGCCCGACTCGCCCGTCGGAGGCAGCGCAGGCTCTGCCATCTGGCCAGGCAGCGTGGCCACCAGGCGGCCGTACCTCTTTTTGGATATCGCTTTTCCGGCGGCGCTCCCTACAGTGCCCACATCCTGCGACCTCCATTTCCATGCCTCAAGAAAGACACGGTCCGGCGAGCCGATCCCGATCGCCCCGACCACGGCTTTCCCAGCGCCTGGTCGCCTGCTCCCTGTTGCCTGGCCACGCAGTGGGTGCCGCCTTGCAGGTGGGGCCCTTGTCCAGCGCCCTGCCCGGCTCGCCCGCTTTGGCGTGGAGCGCCGCGACGGGGCTTGCTGTGCTCGGCCTGGCCTTGGCCTGGCACA
Organism: Ideonella sp.; assembly: GCF_041287625.1. Classification (GTDB taxonomy): domain Bacteria; phylum Pseudomonadota; class Gammaproteobacteria; order Burkholderiales; family Burkholderiaceae_C; genus Ideonella. The sequence goes on along the minus strand of NZ_JBGGNH010000027.1, from coordinate 223,986 downwards.
GCCGGCGGCGGCGGCGGCGCCGGCAGGCCCGCCGCGAGGACAGGCTGCGCGAGCGCGATCGGGTTGCCGTCGCGCTTTACGACGACCTGCTGCAGAGCACCCAGGGCCTGGTGCTGAACCTGCAGGTCATCGCCAGCCGCCTGCCGCCGGCCGAGGCACCCCGCCAGCAGCTCGAAGCCCTGCTCGACGATGCCGACGCCATCATTGCCGGCGCACGCGACCGGCTGCCCGAGCTGGGCGACCTCGGCGCCGACGAGCCGGACCTGGTCCAGGCCCTGGTGCGCCTGGGCGCGGACCTGGCGCTGCGCCACGGTGTGCAGTTCAGTTTCCACGGCGATGCGCAGTTGCCGCCGCTGCGGCCGGCCATCCGCCGCGAGGTCTTCTACATCGCCCGTGAGGCGTTGGCCAATGCCTGCCGGCACGCACACGCCGGTCGGGTCGCGCTGGAAGTCCACCACCAACGCCAGTCGCTGGCCTTCGTGGTGCGAGACGACGGCCGCGGCATCGACGTTCAGGCCCTCGCCGGCCCACCCCGGCCCGGCCACTGCGGCATCATGCGCATGACAGAACGCGCGGTGCGCATCGGCGGCAGCCTGCACATCGGCCGCCGCGAGGCCGGTGGCACCGAGGTCCGCCTGCAGTTGCGGCCGCAACGCCTCTTTCGCCGCACGCTGCCGCGCTGGCTGGCAGCGCCGCTGCAGCGGCTGCACAAGCTGCTCGACGTGCACCGCGCAAGCAACCCCGAGAAAGACAATCGATGAACGATGCCCCGCAGCCCGCTGCGCCCATCCGCCTGCTGGTGGCCGATGACCACATGGTCGTGCGCGCCGGCATCGTCGGCCTGGTGGACGCCGAAGACGACATGACCGTGATCGCCCAGGCCGACGATGGCCGCGCCGCGGTAGACGCCTTCCGCCAGCACCGGCCCGACGTCACGCTGATGGACCTGCAGATGCCCGGCATGGACGGCATCGAGGCGATCACAGCGATCCGCGCCGAGGCGCCGGACGCGCGCATCGTCGTGCTGACCACCTACGGCGGCGACGCGCAGGCCGTGCGCGCGCTGCGCGCCGGCGCAAAGGGCTACCTGCTCAAGACGATGATCCGCGGCGAGATGCTGAGCGCCATCCGCGCTGCCCACCAGGGCCAGGATTTCATCCCGCCGACAATGGCCGCCGCCATCGGCGCGCACGCCGGCCAGCAGCCGCTCTCGCCGCGCGAGATGGAGGTGCTGCGCATGGTCGCCAACAGCGGCCGCAACAAGCTGGCCGCGGCCGAGATGGGCATCACCGAAGGCACCATCAAGGTCCACATGAAAAACATCCTGGCCAAGCTCGAAGCCAAGGACCGGGTGCAGGCCGTGATGATCGCGCTGCGCCGCGGCATCATCGACCTGGACCCCTGACCCGGCGCGCGCGCCCTTCGAGCAGCGCTACCTCTTTTTGTGTACAGCCTGGAGACGACACAGTCCCTACGATCCTGATCAAGGACTCAGACATCTCATCACTGTTCAGGAAAAAGCCATGCCCCAATTCGCCGCCCTTGCCCAACGTGTCGTCGTCAAGCACACCGAACCCATCCTCGCGATGGGCCTGATGTCCGCGCTGGGCCAGGTGCCCGAATTCGAGGTGTCGGTCGACACCACGGCCTCCGCGCTGGTCGAACACGGCCGCGGCGCACGCGTCATCGTCTGCGACCACCAGGCCGCCATGCAGCTCGACAACCCCGGCCGCGCCGGCATCGTCGCGATGGCCGGCAAGCCGCGCGAATTCGAGATCCAGCGCGCAATGGAAAAAGGCGTGCTCGGCTACGTCGCCAGCGGCTGCAGCCTGGCCGAGCTGCAAAGCGCCGTGCGCGCCGCAGCCCAAGGCCGGCGCTACCTCTGCCCGGTCGCCGCGCAGGAACTCGCCAACAGCCTCAGCACCGAAGCCCTCACCTCGCGCGAACACGACGTGCTGACCCTGCTGGCCCAAGGCTGCTGCAACAAGACCATCGGCAACCGCCTGGCCATCGCCGCCGGCACCGTCAAAGCCCACGTGCGCGCCATCCTCGCCAAGCTCGACGCCAGCACCCGCACCGAAGCCGCCAACATCGCCATCGCCCGCGGCCTGCTGCCCGAACCGACGGTGGCTGCGGCGGACACCGGCGCGTGGCGTGTGCCGGCGTTCATGCCGCGCGCGCAAGGTGGCTTGCAGCAGCACGCACTGGCTGCCTGAGCGCGAGACAAGCGCCGGCATCCTGGCCCTGAGGTTTCAGGCCGGGTCCGTGTCGGGGATGTTCGATGGCGGCGTGGGTTCGTGCGCCGCGGAGGGCTCGGCGAGCCAGCGCTCCTGCGACGCGCGCAAATGCGTGAACATTGCAGCGGCCGCCGCCTGGGGGTCGCGCGCCTCCAACGCGTGGTACACGGCTTCGTGTTCCTGCAGCGCGGTGGTCCAGGTGTGCACGTTCTCGGACCGTCCGCGCATGTGCGACGAGATCGGACTGTGGCGGCCGTCGAACAGTTCGCCGACCAGCCGCACCAGCACCGAGTTGCCACCCATCTCGGCGATGCTCAGATGGAAGCGCCGGTCTGCGTCGACTGGTGTGCGCCCGCGTGCGTGCTCGCGTCGCATCGCCCGCAGGCTCTCCGCAACGCGGTCGAGACCGGCACGCGTGGCGCGAGCCGCGGCCAGCGTGATCACGGCGCCTTCGAGCGCGGCGCGCGCCTGCATCAGCTCGATGGCACTTTCGCCGAGCGCCGGCGTGCCGTGCTCGACCGCGGCGGGCGGCGCGCAGACATAGACGCCCGAGCCCATGCGGATCTCGACCCGACCGTCGATTTCGAGCGCGATCAGGGCCTCGCGGAGGGACGGCCGCGAGACACCCAGCTGCAGCGCGAGCTCGCGCTCCGGCGGCAGCCGCGAACCGACGCTGAACGCGCCGTCCTGGATGACGGCGCGGATCCGGTCGGCCACCTGCTGGTACGACCTGCGCGCATCGACGGTACGGGAAGAGGAAGGCATTCAGAAAGTTCTTGAAAGGAATTGGCCTGACCAGCGGCGGGAAGCGCCTGCCACCCAGGCGCAGGCCCGACACGCCCGCGCCAGTCTCGCTCACGGCGCCCCGGGGACAGGATGGGGTTTGTACTGGTCAGGCCAAATCGTTTTTGTGGCAAATTGGCTTTACCAATTCTCAAGCCTTCGATTTTTCCTGACCTCGCTGATGTCTTCCCCTGGTTCGTCCGTGCTGCCGCCGTTGCTCCAACTGAGTGGCGTGACAAAGCGCTTCCTCAACGTCACCGCGCTCGCCGGCGTCAGCTTCGATGTCCGGCGCGGCGAGGTGCACGCCGTCTGCGGCGAGAACGGCGCCGGCAAGTCGACGCTGATGAAGATCATCAGCGGCATGCATGCGCCCGATGAAGGCCAGCTCCGTTTCGAGGGCGAAGAGATGCGCTTCGGCTCGACGCAGGCTGCGCAGGCCAAGGGCATCGTGATGATCCACCAGGAGCTGAACCTGGTGCCGCACCTGGATGTCGCGGAGAACATCTTCCTCGGCCGGGAACCGCGCCGCGGGCCGTTCGTTGACCGGGCCCGTCAGCGCGCCGGCGCGCAGGCCTGCCTCGACCGGCTGGGCATCACGATCCGGCCCGATGCGCCGGTGGCAGGCCTGTCGGTCGCCCAGCAGCAGATGGTCGAGATCGCCAAGGCGCTGTCCATGAACGCCGAGCTGCTGATCATGGACGAGCCGACCTCTTCGCTGACGGACACCGAAACTGCGCAGCTGTTCAAGGTGATCCACGAACTCAAGCGCGCTGGCGTCGGCATCGTCTACATCTCGCACCGGCTGGACGAGATGGCGGAGATCGTCGACCGCGTCACGGTGCTGCGCGACGGTCGCTACGTCGCGACCATGGACCTGGCGGCCACGTCCATCGACGAGATCGTCTCGCTGATGGTCGGCCGCGCGCTCGACGACAAGTTCCCTGCGCCGACACGCCAACGCGGCGGCGAGACCGTGCTGGCGGTACGCGGCCTGCGCCGCAAGGGCGCGTTCGGCCCTGTCGACTTCGAGCTGCGACGCGGCGAGATCCTGGGCTTTGCCGGGCTGATCGGCGCAGGCCGCACCGAGGTCGCGCGCGCGGTGTTCGGCGCCGACCCGGTCGATGCCGGAGAGGTGCTGCTGCACGGCCGCAAGCTGGACATCCGCTCGCCCATCGATGCGATCCGCCACGGCATCGCCTACCTGTCCGAAGACCGCAAGGCGCATGGCCTGGCGGTGAAGATGACGGTCGCCCAGAACGTCACGCTGGCCAACATGCGGGCCATCTCCAGCCGCCTTGGCTTCATCCGCTTCGCCGACGAGACTGCTGCGGCGCGGCGCTACATCGAAGCGCTGGGCATCCGCACGCCGTCGGCCGACCAGGTCGCCAGGTTGCTTTCGGGCGGCAACCAGCAGAAGGTGGTCATTGCGAAATGGCTGTTCCGCGATTCCCGCGTGATCTTCTTCGACGAACCCACGCGCGGCATCGACGTGGGCGCCAAGTACGCGATCTACGAACTGATGGACAAGCTCGCCGCCGACGGCATCGGCGTGGTGCTGATCAGCTCGGAGCTGCCGGAGATCCTCGGTCTCACCGACCGGGTCTGCGTCTTCCATGAAGGCTCGCTGACCAAGATCCTGGAGACACGCGCCACCAGCCAGGAAGAAATCATGCACCACGCCTCCGTGCGTTCGTCGACAACGGCGACGCACGCTCCCACGCTCCAGACCACTGCACCATGAACGACAGACAGAAGGATCTCATCCAGAAATTCGCGGCGCTGGCGGGCCTGCTGGTGCTCGTGGTCGTGTTCTCCACCACGAGCAACTCGTTCTTCACGCTCGGCAACGGCATGACCGTCGCCTTGCAGGTCACCTCCATCGTCTATCTCGGCATCGGCGCGACCTATGTGATCCTGACCGGCGGCATCGACCTGTCGGTGGGCTCGATCCTGGCGTTGTCGGGCGTCGTCGCAGCGCTTGCCGTGAAGGCCGGGATGTCGGTGCCGCTGGGCATGACGCTGGGCATCATGGTGGGCGCACTGTGCGGCGCGATCAACGGGCTGCTGGTGACGCGGCTGAAGCTGCCGCCGTTCATCGCGACGCTGGGCATGATGCTCGTGGCGCGCGGCGTCGCGCTGCAGATCACCGGCGCGCGCGCCATCTCGGGCCTGGGCGACGCCTTCGGCGAGCTCGGCAACGGCTCGCTGTGGCGCGTGGTCAAGCTCGATGCACGCGGCTTTCCGGACGTGGTCTTCCCCGGCATCCCTTATCCGGTGCTGCTGATGATCGTGCTGGCGGTGATCGCCAGCATCCTGCTGACCCGCACCACGCTGGGCCGCCACATCCACGCGGTGGGCTCCAACGCCGAGGCGGCGCGGCTGTCGGGCGTCAACGTCGGACGGGTCGTGATGTTCGCGTATGTGGTGTCCGGCGCGCTCGCCGGCCTCACCGGCTGCGTGCTGATGTCACGCCTGGTCACCGCGCAGCCCAACGAGGGTGTGATGTACGAACTCGACGCGATCGCCAGCGCGGTGATTGGCGGCACCTCGCTGATCGGCGGGGTCGGCACGATCTCCGGAACCATGATCGGCTCGTTTGTCATCGGCATCCTGCGCAACGGCTTGAACATGAACGGCGTCTCGGCGTTCACCCAGCAAATCATCATCGGCCTGGTCATTCTTCTGACCGTCTGGATCGACCAGATGCGCAATCGCCGATGACGTTGCCCCGGCCGCAAGGCCTTCTCGAACCGCCCCACCACAACATCGACAGGAGACAGACCATGAACCGCAGACTTCCCCGCTTGCTGCTGCTCAGCTCGCTCGCGCTCGCATCCATTGGCGCTTGCGCCGGCGAGATCGCCGTGATCGTCAAGACCACCAACTCCAACTTCTGGCAGAACGTCAACAAGGGCGCTGAAGCCGCGATCAAGGAGGGCAAGGGCCACACCATGACGTTTTCAGGTCCGGCATCCGAATCGGCCGTGGCCGACGAGGTGAACCTGGTCGAGAACGCCGTCAATCGCAAGGTCGACGGCATCCTGCTCGCCGCCTCCGACCCCGACGCACTGGTCCCCGCACTGAAGAAAGCCTGGGAGGCCAAGATCCCGGTGGTCTTGATCGACTCGATGGTGTCGGATGCCGGCAAGGCCTACTACCAGTCCTTCCTGGCCACCGACAACAAAGCTGCCGGCGAAATGTGCGCCAAGGAAATGATCGCCAAGGTCGGCACCACCGGCAAGGTCGCCATCATGTCCTACGTCGCAGGTGCCGGCTCCGAGGTCGGCCGCGTCGGCGGCTTCAAGGAATACCTCCAGGCGCATTCCAAGCTTCAGGTCGTCGGCCCGTTCTACTCCCAGTCGCAGATGGCGACCGCGCTCAACCAGACGACCGACGTGCTGGCCTCGAACGCGGACCTCAAGGGCATCTTCGGCGCCAATGAACCCACCGCCGTCGGCATGGGCCGCGCGCTGGTGCAAAGCGGCAAGTCCGGCAAGGTCGTCGCCATCGGCTTCGACGGCAACGAGGACCTGCAGAAGTTCGTGCGCGACGGCACGCTCGTGGCCACCGCCGTGCAGAGTTCGTACCAGATGGGCTACCTCGGCGTGAAGACGCTGGCCGAGGTGATCGCCGGCAAGCAGGTGCCCAAGTTCCGCGACACCGGCGTGGTGCTGGTGACCCGCGGCAACGTCGACAAGCCCGAAGCCAAGAACGTCCTTTACTGAACTGCCGGACCCGGCGCGCACCGCGCGCCCGGTCCCGGTCTCCACATCGCCATGCAAGCAAGCGCTCTTCGACCCATTGCCGGCGGCCGCCTCGCACTCAGCGCGCTCGGCCTGGGCACCTCGGCCCTTGCCGGGCTCTACGCGCCGGTGAGCGCGCACGATGCTGAAGAGACGCTGGCAGAGGCCTGGCAGGCCGGGCTGCGCTACTTCGACACCGCGCCGTTCTACGGCTACACGCGAAGCGAGCGGCGGGTCGGCGCCTTTCTGGCCGAACGCCCGCGCGACGCGTTCGTGCTCGGCACCAAGGTCGGGCGGCTGATGCGGCCAGACCCGGGCGTCGCGCCCCTGGACGATGGATGGGCAGATCCGCTGCCATTCCGTCCCGTCTTCGATTACAGCCGCGACGCGATCCTGCGATCGGTCGACGACAGCCTGCAGCGCCTGGGACTCGCCCACATCGACATGCTGCTGGTGCATGACATCGGCCGCATGACGCATGGTGAGCAGCACGACAGGCACTGGGAGGCGCTGACCCGCGGCGGCGGCTTCCGCGCGCTGGAGGAACTGCGCGCCGAGGGCCGGGTGGCCGCCATCGGCCTGGGCGTCAATGAGGCTGCGGTGGCGCGCGACGCGATGGGCGAAGTCCACCTGGACTGCACGCTGCTCGCAGGCCGCCACACCTTGCTGGAGCAAGGCGCGCTGGGCTTTCTCGACCAGTGTGCGAAGGCCGGCACCGCGATCGTCGTCGGCGGGCCATTCAATTCGGGCCTGCTGGCCGGGCAGGCGAAATTCGACTACGCGGACGCACCGCAGTCCGCGCTCTCCCGCGCGGCAGCGCTGCGCGCAGCCTGCGCCGAATTCGACGTGCTGCTGGAGGCCGCCGCACTGCAGTTCCCGCTGGCGCATCCTGCCGTCGCCGCAGTGCTCTGCGGCATGCGCAGCGCTGCGCAGGTGCGGCAGAACGTCGCGTGGTTCGAGCGTGCCATCCCCACGGCCTTGTGGGACGCCCTGCGCGAACGCGGGCTGGTCGACCCGCAGTCACCCTGCCCCGCCGGGAGCGCCGCATGAGGGTCGACGCGCATCAGCACTTCTGGCGCATGGCGGATCGCGCCGGCGCCTGGCCGCCGGCGGAACTGCACGCCATCCACCGTGATTTCGGGCCGCAGGACCTCGCGCCGCTGCTGCGCGAGAACGGCATCGACGCGACGGTGCTGGTGCAGTCGCTGCCGACTGCAGAAGACACCGCCTTTCTTCTCGAAACCGCGCGCAGCACCGACTTCGTGCGCGGCGTGGTCGGCTGGGCCGACCTGAAGGCCGCTGACGCGGCCCACACCATCGAGGCGCTCGCCCGGGACCCGCTGCTCAAGGGCCTGCGCCCGATGCTGCAGGACCTGCCCGACGACAACTGGATTGCCGACCCCGCGCTGGCGCCTGCCGCTGCCGCGATGGCACGCCACGGCCTGGTGTTCGACGCGCTGGTGATGCCGCGGCACCTCGCGTCGCTGCACAGCTTCGCCGCCGCCCATCCGACGCTCGCCATCGTCGTCGACCACGCCGCCAAACCGTCCATCGCGCGCGGCACGCTGGCGCCATGGCGCACGGACATGGCGCGGCTGGCCGCGCTGCCGCACGTGCATTGCAAGCTCTCCGGCCTGCTCACCGAGGCCGCCCCGGGCGCCGGGCGCGGGGCGTTGCAGCCCTTCGTGCAGGCGGTGTGGACGCTGTTCGGTCCGCACCGGCTGCTGTGGGGCAGCGACTGGCCAGTGCTTCGGCTGGCGAGCGACTACACCGCATGGCGCGCAATGGCCGAAGCGCTGATCGACGCCGTCGATCCTGCGCCCTCGGACGCCGACCGCGCTGCGCTTTTCGGCGGCAATGCCGCCGCCCTCTACCGACTCTGAACCCCCTCATGCTCACCGTCCTCTGCGAAACCCCTGGCCGCCTCGTCGCCCAAGACCGCCCGCGCCCCGTGCGCCAGCCCGGCGAGGTGATGCTGCGCGTCAAGCGAGTCGGCATCTGCGGCACCGACCTGCACATCTTCACGGGCAACCAGCCTTACCTGAACTATCCGCGGGTGATGGGGCATGAGTTCTCCGGCATCGTCGAGGAGACCGATCCGGCAAGCCCGCTGCAGGTCGGCGATCCGGCCTATGTGATGCCCTACCTGTCCTGCGGCCACTGCATCGCCTGCCGGCAGGGCAAGACCAATTGCTGCACCGACATCCGGGTGCTCGGCGTGCATCGCGACGGCGCGCTGACCGAGCTGCTGTGCGTGCCGGCCGGGTTCGTGCACGCTGCGACCGGTGTCAACCTGGACCAGGCAGCGATGCTCGAATTCCTGGCCATCGGTGCGCACGCGGTGCGCCGTGGCGAGATCGTGGCCGGCCAGCGCGTGCTGGTGGCCGGCGCAGGTCCCATCGGGCTCGCCGTGATGCTGTTCGCCAAGCTGCGCGGCGCCAGCGTGACGGCGCTGGACACGCGGCGCGACCGCCTGGACTTCGCGACCACGCACCTGGGCGTTGACGCAGCGGTGACTGTGGGTGACGGCGACACGGAAGAACTGGCCCGGCTGACCGACAACGAGTTTTTCGATGCAGTGTTCGATGCCACCGGCAACGCCAAGGCGATGGAGCGCGGATTCCGCTTCATCGCGCATGGCGGGCGCTATGTGCTGGTCTCCATCGTGCAGGGCAACATCGCCTTCTCGGACCCGGAATTCCACAAGCGCGAGGCCACGCTGCTGAGCAGCCGCAACGCAACGACCGAGGACTTCGAGACGGTGCTCGCGGCCATGCGCGCAGGCCTGGTGCCCGACGCGGCACTGGCCACGCACCGGCTGGCGCTGGCGAACGTCCCTGCCGGATTCGAGCGCCTGCTCGATCCGGCCGAGGGCGTCATCAAGGCCATCATCGAATGCTGAGCGCCTGACGATGCCACTCGGCCATCCCATTCTCCAGTTCGGCACCAGCCGCTTTCTGCAGGCGCATGTGGACCTGTTCGTGTCGCAGGCGCTGGACGCCGGCCAGGCGCTGGGCGGCATCACCGTCGTGCAGACGACAGGCAGCGCGCAGGGCGCGGCGCGCGTCGCGGCGCTGGCCGAGGGCCGCGGTTACCCGGTGCGGCTCCAGGGCCTGATGCACGGGCGGGAAGTCGATGAGCTGTGCCATTGCCACGCCGTGAAGGCGGCACTGAGCACCACCACGCAATGGCACCGCGTGCGCCGCGAGTTGGCCGAAGGTGGCGTGCAGGTCGTGGTCTCGAACACCGGCGACGCGGGCTGGCAACTTGCCGACGCAGACGGCCCCGGCCTTGCCGCGCCCGACGCCGCCGCGCCGCAGGCGTTTCCCGCCAAACTGCTGGTGCTGCTGCACGACCGCTGGCTGGCCCAACCGGAGGCTGCGCTGAGCCTGCTGCCGTGCGAACTGGTGTCGCGCAACGGCGACCGCCTGCGCGAACTGGTCGCCGGCCTTGCCAGGGCCTGGCAGCTGCCGGCGGCGTTCGAGGACTGGCTGCGCGGTCATCTGGTCTGGGGCAACTCGCTGGTCGACCGGATCGTGTCGGCGCCGCTGGCGCCGGCCGGGGCGATCGCGGAGCCCTATGCACTGTGGGCGATCGAGCGAACCGCCGGGCTGATCGTTCCCTGCAGCCATCCCGCCATCGTCGCAACCGATGCGCTCGAGCAGTTCGAGCGGCTCAAGCTCTGGCTGCTCAACCTGGCGCACACGGTGCTCGCGGAGCTTTGGCTGCGCGAGGGCCAGCCGGCCGGACGCACGGTGCTGGAGGCCATGCATGTCGCCGCGTGGCGTCTGACGCTGGAGGGCGTGTGGACCGATGAGGTGCTGCCGGTGTTCGACGCCCTGGGTCAGGGCCCGGCCGCGCCGGCCTATCGGGACGAGGTTCGCGAGCGGCTGCTCAACCCGTTTCTTGCGCATCGCCTGGCTGACATCGCGGGCAACCACGACCAGAAGAAGGCGCGCCGCCTGGCGCCCGTGGTCGCGGCGGCCCGCGAGCACGCGCCGGCGCTTGCCCAACCCTGGCTGCTCGGCGCCATCGCGTCGTCCGGCCCAACCAATCAGGATCCGTCATGAAACGAATGGGAACGGTGCCCGGCGGGGCGGAGGTGTGCCATGTCGGCTGAGACCCAGGCTCCGGCGGTGCTGGTGCTGCATCCGGACGACAACGTCGCCGTGGCCCGCGCCGTGCTGATGGCGGTTCGCAACGAGATTCCCGCGGGCCACAAGATCGCGCTCGCAGACATCGCAGCGGGCGCCGTGGTGCGCAAGTACGGCCAAGTCATCGGCACGGCCACCGCGCCCATCGCCGCGGGCGAGCATGTGCACGTGCACAACCTGGACATGGGCGACTCGCATCCGCTGCATGGCGTCGGCCATGCCTACGTGCCGACCCGGCCCGTGGAGGTGCCCGCCACCTTCGAGGGCTACCTGCGCGCAGACGGCGGTGTCGGCACGCGCAACTTTGTCGGCGTGGTGTCCAGCGTCAATTGCTCCGCGACGGTGTGCAAGGCCATCGAGAAGGCATTCTCGGGCGCTGCGATGGCCGAGTGGCCGGGCGTGGACGGCGTCGTCGCGATCACCCACGGCGGCGGCTGCGGCCTGAGCGGAAGCGGCGAGGGCATCGAGTTGCTGCAGCGCACGCTGCGCGGCTACGCTGCCCATGCCAACTTCGCGGCCGTGCTCATCATCGGGCTGGGCTGCGAGGTGAACCAGGTCGACGGCCTGGTCGACCCGCGGCTCGCGGCGATTCCCGGGCGGCTGCGCACGATGACCATCCAGGATGCAGGCGGCACCCGCGAGGCCATCGCCAAGGGGGAGGCCATCGTGCGGGAGATGCTGGATCTCGCGGCCACCGCCCGCCGCACGACGCTGCCCGCGAGCCGGCTTGTCGTCGGCCTGCAGTGTGGCGGCTCGGACGGCTATTCAGGCATCAGCGCCAACCCCGCGCTCGGCGCTGCAGTCGACCTGCTCGTGCGCCATGGCGGCACCGCGATCCTGTCGGAGACGCCCGAGATCTACGGCGCCGAGCACCTGTTGACGGCGCGCGCCGCGCGGCCCGAGATCGCCGAACGCCTGATGGCCCGGCTGCGGTGGTGGGAGGATTACACCGGCAAGAACGGCGGCGACATGAACAACAACCCGTCGCCCGGCAACAAGGCAGGCGGCATCACCACCATCCTCGAGAAGTCGCTCGGCGCCGTCGCCAAGGGCGGCAACACCGGGCTGATGGACGTGGTCGAGTATGCCGAGCGGGTCACCGCGCACGGGTTGGTGTTCATGGACACGCCCGGCTACGACCCGGTCTCGGCCACCGGCCAGGTCGCCGGCGGCGCCAACCTGATCTGCTTCACCACCGGGCGCGGCTCAACCTACGGCTGCAAGCCCACGCCGTCCATCAAGCTGGCCACCAACACCCCGATGTTCGAACGCATGCGCATGGACATGGACTTCAATGCCGGCGAGATCGTCGACGGCACGCTGGATGTCGCGCAGGCAGGTGAGCGCCTGTTCCAGCTCATGCTGGCCACGGCCTCGGGACAGCACACGCTGAGCGAGCAGCACGACCTTGGCCACAACGAATTCGTGCCGTGGCAACTCGGGGCCGTGATGTGAGCGCCAGCGCAACGTTGGACGTCCTGACCGCTGGCGAGGCGCTGGTCTTGCTGGCGGCAGAGGAGACAGGCAGCCTGCATGCCGTCGAGCGGTTCCGCCGGTTCAGCGCCGGGGCGGAGTTGAATGTGGCAATCGGCCTGGCGCGCCTCGGCTTGCGCGTCGGCTACCTGACCCGGCTGGGCGACGATGCCTTCGGTCGCTTCCTCGCCGAAGTCCTTCAGCGCGAAGGCATCGTCGCGGACTTCGCGAGCGTCGATCAAGGCAGCTCCAACGGCTTCATGCTGAAGTCGCTCGAAGCGGACGGCACCGATCCGCAGATCGAATACTTCCGCCGCGGTTCTGCGGCCAGCCGCATGCACGCAGGGGATCTCGCCCGCCTGGACGGCACCCGGGCACGCCACCTGCACCTCACGGGCATCCTGCCCGCGCTGTCGCCTGGCTGCGGCGAGCTGACGCAAAGGCTCGCCGAGCGCGCGCGCAAGCAGGGCAGCAGCCTGTCGTTCGACCCGAACCTGCGCCCGCGCCTGTGGCCGGACCGCGAGCAGATGATCCGCTCCATCAACGGTTTCGCGGCCATCAGCGACCTGGTGCTGCCCGGCCTGGCGGAAGGGCAGCTGCTGACAGGCCGAACACAGCCCGACGACATCGCCGCTTTCTACCTGGCGCTGGGCGCAGGAGCCGTCGTGGTCAAGCTGGGCCCGGACGGCGCCTATTGCGCCAACCAGCAGGGACTTCGCGCACACGTCCCAGGCGTCCGGGTGCAGCGAGTGGTCGATACCGTGGGTGCAGGCGATGGCTTCGCGGTTGGCGTCGTCAGCGCGCTGCTCGAGGGGTTGACGCTGGAAGCGGCGGCGCAACGCGGCTGCGCCATCGGGGCGCGCGTCGTTCAATTCCCGGGAGACTGCGACGGCCTGCCCACGCGGGCTGAGCTGCAGGTTTGACCCTGCGGCCACTGGAGGCCGTTGGCCCTTCCTGAAACGCACACCGCGCGCCGCTGCCATCGAGCGCCTTATCCCAGATGCGTGCCATCACCACGAGATCAGCGGCGTGCGATGCAGCCAGGCATCGCTTTGCACCTGGTCAAGCACAAAGCTGGCGACGTCGGCTCTCGCGATGCTGCCGCCATGGAACCCAGAAAGATCCGTCAGTGCGCGGACGGCAGGCCGAGTTGCCTTGTCGTTCAACACCGATGGCCGTACCAGCACCCACTCCAGCCCGCTGTTCCGGACCACGGCTTCCTGACGGTTCTTGTCGGCGTAGACCTTTCGCAGAAGAGCGGGAAAGATCACACGGTCGAACAGAAAGCCTCCGTGTCCAGCGCTGTCGCCCGCACCCATGCCGGTGATGCAGACCAGGCGGGTGATGCCTTCCGCCTGCATCGCATTGACCAGCGAGCGGGTCGCGGTCGAAAGCAGCGTCACTTCCCGGAACGGGCTGGCCGGCGTACCCAACGCACTCACGACCGCATCAATGCCCTTCAGGGCCTTGCGCAGTGCGCTTTCGTCACGCGCGTCTCCAACGATGATTTCCGCGCCCTCCAGTCCATTGGCTTTCTCCGGCGAGCGCACCAGCGCGCGCACCTGATGTCCGCGCGCGAGCGCCTGCCTGACGATCAGCTGACCGGTTTTCCCAGTGGCACCGAGAACCAGAAGCTTGGGACGGGCCGGCGATCCGCCGGTGGCGATGTGAGTGCTCATGAAAAACTCCGGTTTGTTGAAACAGGCCTCGATGGTCGTTGTTCCCATTTCGTTCCGATAGCCGTCAAATTTGGACGGCTCGTCCCATGCGCGGAACATGCTGAACTTGCCTGCAGTCTTCGACTTGAACCTTTGTCGCTCGCCACGGGAGCGCGCGGCGCACGTCGCTGGGCGCGAGCTGCGTAAGGAGCGCCTCAGCGCTTTGGTAGAAACGGGTTGATGGCCGCCACGGCATCGTCGAATCGGCCCTCTTTCTCGGCGTTGCGCATGAAGTCGACACCTTCCACGAGGATCTCGTGCGGCGTGGGCGTCTGCTGGAAGATCGCCATGACCTGATCGGCAAATGTGTCGAGCGGCATGAAGCGCTCATTGGTCTTCTGGCCAGGGGTCAGGTCCGTCTGCACCGCGGGCGGCACCAACTCGATCACTTCGACCCTGTCCTTGAGGACCGCACGCAGCGACACGGTGTAGCTGTGGATCGCTGCCTTGATCGCCGAGTAGGTCGGCGCAATGACCAGGGGCACGAAGGCGAGACCCGAACTCACATTGACGATGGCCGCATCGGGCTGGCGGGTCAGGTGCTCGATCAGTGCGTTCGTGAGGCGGATGGGCCCGAGCAGGTTGCTGGTGACGCTGGCTTCGGCATCGCTCAGGTCTCGGTATTTGTCCAGGCCAGGCTCCATGCGCATGATGCCGGCGCTGTTGACCAGCACGTTGACTTCGGGGAAGTCCTTGATGAGCTTCTCCGCAAACGCCGCGACGTTCACGGGGTCGTCCATGTCAAGCGTGAGCGCGTGCATGCGCGGCCGGTCCCCGACCGCCTTCTTCAGCGTTTCCATGCGCCGGCCCGCGATGATCACGGTGTTGCCGAGGTCATGGAAGCGATGCGCAAGCGCCTCGCCGATGCCGGTTCCGCCGCCGGTGATGAGGATGGTGTTCTGCGTGGTTTTCATTTCGGTGTTCCTTTCAGAGATGCGTTCTGCTCTGTGCCAAAGACCTGGCGTTCTTCGGAGGTGGCAGCTCAGGCCGAAGCCGAGGTCTCGGCAACGAAGGCGCGGTAGGAGCGCAGCGGCCGGCCCAGCAGCGTCGTCAGGCGTTCGACGTCACCGGCGTCGGGGTTCATGCCTTCGGTCAGGAAACGCTCGCTCATCAAGCGCATGTCGTAGGCCATCCAGCCCGGCATGAAGTTCAGCAGGTTCTTCTCGAAGCCTGCGGTGTCGTCGCCGCCGTAGTTGATCGGGCGACCCAGAACGTCCGACCAGATGCCGGCGACGTCGCTTCCCGTCAGCGCGTCCGGGCCCACGAGGTTGATCCGGCTGAGCGGCAGCGACCCCGGTGCTTGTTCGCGGCGCAGCAGCTCGAGGGCCGCGATTTCCGCGATGTCGCGCGTGTCGATCATGGCCAGGCCCTTGCTGCCGATGGGCATCGGATACACGCCGTAGCCGGTGATGACGTCCTTGACCGTGAGGTCGTTCTGCATGAAGTACGCAGGCCGCAGGATGGTGGCGCCGAAGCCCATCTGCTCGAGCATCCGCTCCACGCCGAACTTGCCGGCGAAGTGGGGCACGTTCAGGTACTTGTCGCTGTGGATCACCGACAGGTAGACGATGCGATCGATGCCGGCGTCGCGCGCCAGGTTGAGCGTGACCAGGGCCTGCGTGAACTCGTCGGGAACCACGCCGTTGAGCAGGAACAGCGTGGAAGTGCCGGCCAAGGCTCGACGCAGCGACTCGACGTCGAGCAGGTCACCTTGAACGACTTCGACGCCGGCAGGGAACTGGGTCTTGGCCGGGTCGCGGACGAGTGCCCGCACGGCGGCGCCCCGGTCCACGAGTTGCTGAACGACTTGGCGGCCGATGGCGCCAGAGGCGCCGGTGATCAGGATGGTCATGAAAAACTCCGTGTGTGGTTGAAGCGAGACCAGATCTTCTTCGTTCCTCATGAAGGCCGATAGCCGTTATATTTGGACACTTCGTCTCATGGGTGGAACAGATGGATTTGCTTGCGCTGGCTGACTTCAACCTGGTTGCCCGACACGGGGGCGTGGGGCGTGCAGCGCGCGAATCGGGTCGTCCAAAGGCCACGCTGTCGCGGCGCGTGGCAGATCTGGAAAGCGGCCTCAACCTGCGGTTGTTCGAGCGGGGCGCGAGGGCGCTGAAACTCACCGAAGAGGGACGCGCCCTGTACGAGAGGACTTCGGCGCTGCTGCTCGAAATCGACGAAACAGCTGCGGCGATCACGTCGGGCGGCGCGACGCCGCGAGGCAGCTTGCGGGTGAGCGCGCCGCTGCTCTTCTCGCAGGCCGCCATGGGGAAGCTCGCAGCCAGGTTCGCGCTGCAGTACCCCGAGATCCGCCTTGAGGTCACCACCGAGGACCGGGCGGTGGACATGGTGGAGGAAGGCTACGACCTCGTGATCCGCGTCAACCCCGACGCGGATGCGAGGCTGGTGGGGCGGATCATCGTGAGGGATCGCCTGGTTGTGGTCGCCAGTCCGCAACTCAAGCCACCTGCAGGCCAGGCGACGGTGCCAGCCGTCATGCGAGGCGGCAGCTTCGGCGCCGCGACATCTTCCTGGGAGTACACCGGCGCGTCTGGCAAGCAGAAGCGCATCACCGTGAGACCCGCTTTGAGTCTTGCCTCGTTGTTCATGGTGCGGGACGCCGTTCGCGCGGGCGTCGGTGTGGCGCGCGTGCCGATCTCTCTGGTGACCAAGGATCTGGCCGCCGGGAGGCTGGTGTGCTGGGGCGACGTCGAAGGCCCGGAGATTGCGCTGTGGGCCTTGTACCCCTCTCGCCGGCTGCTGAGCGCCCGTGTATCGACCTTCCTGGAGTTCTTGAAGGCGTCGTTTCCGACAGGGTCGCCAGATGAACTGGCGGGCTTCATCGACTGAGCCGCGCCGCACTGGGCGGCAAATACAGCCGATGGTTTCGGAATTTCAGCTTTTCGGCCTTCAACAAGCGTCGGCGACACCGTATTTCGGAGTTCCAGGAATTCCTTTTCAGTGGAGGCTCATGGGCGTACTATTTCGGAATTACAGAAATAAATCCTGTAGCTCGCCTCTAAACGCAGAATTCTTGGAATTCCGAAATGTTGCGCATCCCTGCCACCAATGACATCCTGCGCATCAATTCCACTGCGGACCTCGGCCCCGCCATACGCGCTCGCCGCCGCGAGCAATCGCTCAGGATTGACGATGCTGCTTCGCTGAGCGGCGTCTCCGTGGATCTGCTGTCCCGTCTGGAGAATGGCAAAGGTTCCGTACGGGTGGACAAGCTGCTGACCGTGCTGGACAGCCTGGGCCTCGCGCTGATGCTGGGCCCCAAAGGCCATCCTGCAGTGGAGGTGGCACGGGAGCTTGGCAACGAGGGGTCCGAGCAGTGATGAGCGGATTCGGCATCCCAACGGTCATCGCGCACCACGCACTGAATCTTTGGGCCGAAGGCCAGAAGGCGGCGACGCTGAGGCACGTGCCCCTGCACGACCAATGGTCGCTGGACTACGACGCGGCATGGGTGGCCAAGCCAGGCGCGTTTCCGCTGTCGCCTGCGCTTGCCTTCCGCCCTCCCGCTGCCGGCTACGCCGCCGGAGCCGTGAAGCGCTTCGTGGAGAACCTGCTGCCCGAGGGACGTGCGCTCGACGTCACCGCCTCGACCTTCCACGTATCGAAGTCGAACATCTACGCGCTCATCAGCGCCCTCGGCGCGGAGACCACGGGCGCGTTCCGTTTTTGGCCAGCGGACCAAGCTCCCCCGGCCATCGCAACAACACCGCCGCGAGAGGTGGCACTCGATGAACTCGACAAGCGGCTCGCTGAGCGCGACCTGATGCCTCTGGCCGTATGGGACGGCAAGGTCCGCATGTCCATCGCGGGCGTGCAGGACAAGTTGATGGTCTACCTCGACCTGCCGCTGGATGAGGGCGGTCGCTTGTTCCTCGTCGAGCCGCCGCTGGCCTCCACACACATCCTCAAGCCCGAGCCCGAACGGGAGCTGACGCCACATCTCGTCGTCAACGAACACTATTGCATGACGCTTGCCCGGCGCATGAAGTTGCCAGTGGCCGATGTCACCCTCTGCAGGACACCGCGGCCGGTACTGCTCGTGCGACGCTTTGACCGCATCGCATCGCAAGTGAAAGCCAGCGCTGTCGTCCAGCGACTGCACATCATCGACGCCTGCCAGGCATCGGACCTGCCGTCGACCTACAAGTACGAGCGCAACCTCGGCAGCGGCGAGCATGTGCGCCACGTTCGCGACGGCGTGAGCTTCGAGGTCCTCTTCCACCGGGTCGAACAAACTGTGAACAAGGCTGCAGCGCGCATGACTTTGCTCAGGTGGTCCCTGTTCCAGTTCCTGATTGGCAACAGCGATGCTCACGGCAAGAACTTCTCGTTCTTCGTCCATCGCGAGGGCCTGGAGCCGGCTCCCTGGTATGACCTGGTCAGCGTTGTTCAGTACCCCGGCATCGACCATGAGCTGGCCATGGCCTGGGGCGATGCATTCAGGCTGGAAGACGTGACGGCGTTTGCGTTGGCGGACTTTGCGCAGCGTTGCGGGGTGGACCGGCAACTCCTCAAACGCGAGGCAAGGCGGTTCGCCAAACTCGCAACCGAGCATGCCCCGCTGCAGGCGCAGGCCCCCGAGTACATCGACGAGGCCGAGCGTGCCTTCGCAGCCCAGTTGCGAGATTTCATCGTGGGACAGGCCGCGCGGCTGACCCAGCTGGCCGATGACGCCGCGAAGATGAAGCGCGAGTTCCTGTGACTGGCAGCCGCGCTGCGTGATGCCAGCCAACCTCGCGCGGCTCTGGCCGTTGGGCAGGTCCCGAGGAAAACAGCCCACAAGCAGTAGATTGCAAATACAGCTTCTAGCGCGTAAGCTCGATTCACGTATCAAAGCCTGTATTGTCAATTTACAGCATTCAGCCTGTATGGCCCAATTCACCGTACGCACCGCCGAGCAACTGCCCTCACTGCTGCAGGCCTTCCGAAAGGAAGCCTGCCTCACCCAGGGCGAGGTTGCCCTGCGCCTGGGTATCTCCCAACAGACCTACTCGGCAATGGAGCGCAACGCCGACAAGGTGGGCGCCGCACGCTTGCTGAAGTTACTCAACATCCTGGGCGTCGAATTGGCGCTCGGGAAGCCCTCCCCCACGCCGGCACCCGTCCCACCTGGTCAGCGCGCCGCTACCGACAAGCCAGCCTGGTAAGCCATGGGGCGCCGCTCACACACCCGAACGCTGGGCCTCTGGATGAACGGGGCCTACGTCGGCAACTGGAGCCTGGCGCCGAACGCGCCAGACACCCTTCAGTACGACGCGGCCTGGACCCAGTCCGAGCAAGGGCGCCCGCTGTCCCTGTCATTGCCTTTCACGCCAGGCAATGCGCCGCACCGTGGCGACAAGGTCCGCGCCTATTTCGAGAACCTGCTGCCCGACAGCAAGGACATCC
The DNA here is from genome assembly GCF_041287625.1 of Ideonella sp. Classification (GTDB taxonomy): domain Bacteria; phylum Pseudomonadota; class Gammaproteobacteria; order Burkholderiales; family Burkholderiaceae_C; genus Ideonella. Next base: position 204,466 of record NZ_JBGGNH010000027.1, on the reverse strand, counting down.
GGGAGCGGCTGGCGCGCCGCTTCAACACCGGATCAACCAGAGCGTTCGAGTTGCTGGCCGAGATCGGTCGGGACTGCGTCGGTGCGCTGGAGATCCTGCCCGAGGGCGCAAGCTCCACCGGCGCCTCGCCTCTGCAGGCCGAGTCCCTGAGCGAGGCACAAGTCGCCCAAGTCCTGCGCGGGACCACCACCATGAATGCCATGGGCTGGGGCGGCGATGACGACGACTTCCGCATCTCGATTGCCGGCGCCCAGGAGAAGACGGCCCTGCTGCTGCAAGACGGCCAGTGGTGCCTCCCACGCGGCAGCACACCTACGACGCACATCTTCAAGCTGCCGCTGGGCCTCATCGGCGGCATGAAGCTCGACATGCACGACTCGGTCGAGAACGAGTGGCTGTGCTCCTTGATCCTGCGAGAGTTCGGGCTGCCCGTTGCGACCTGCCACCCGCTGCAGTTCGAGGACGTGAAGGCCTTGGTCGTCGAGCGCTTCGACCGCGCCTGGTGGACGCATCCTTCCGGGGAGAACCGCCTCATCCGACTGCCGCAGGAAGACATGTGCCAGGCCACCGGCGCGCCGCCCGAAGCAAAGTACGAGGCAGACGGCGGACCGGGCATGGACCGCATCCTCGATGTGCTCGATGGCTCGATGACCCGCGAGCAGGACCGTCGCGCCTTCTTCAAGGCGCAACTGCTCTTCTGGATGCTGTGCGCCACCGACGGCCACGCCAAGAACTTCAGCCTGTTCCTGCGCCCCGGCGGCCGCTACCAGCTGACACCGCGGTACGACGTGCTGTCGGCGTACCCGGTGCTGGGCAAGGGGTCATCGCACCTCTCACCATTCAAGGCCAGGATGGCCATGGCCGTGCGGTCAACCAACGAGCACTGGAAGATGCGCGACATCCTGCGACGACATTGGCTGGCGCTCGGCAGGCGGCATGGCGTGCTGACGGAAGATGGGCGGGAAGTGGACCACCTGATCGAAGACATCGTCGCGCGAACACCGGCGGTCATCGCGGAGGTCGGAGCGGGTTTGCCGAAGGGATTTGCCGCCCGGGTGGCAGACGCGATTTTTGACGGGATGCAAGAGGCAGCGAAGCGCCTTGCTGGTTGATCCCGACATCTTCATGCGCGCCGGGGCAACGGCCCGTGCTCGCCTGTGCTCGGAAGGCACGCGCGGCACAGGCCTGCTTCGGAAAGCAAAAAGCCCCTGATCCTGTTAAGAATCAAGGGCTTGGCATTCCTGGTGGCCTGGGGCGGAATCGAACCACCGACACGACACCTCAGAAGCCTAACCCTATGAATCAGCAGAGTTTTGAAGTCTTGCGGATGTTCATGAGTGTACCAATTAAAGGTACCAGCCAAGCTACAACCGTGTTGCGCCGGCCGAGCGGTAGGCGCTCGCCGACTGCGGGATGCCTTATCCAAGTCACACAAGCCAGCCAGGATCCTCGTCATCGCCCTGAAGCGCATGGGCGTGAGGTCTAGACGAAGCGGCAAGGTTGCGTGCTTCTGCAAGAACTCTGACCGCGTGCCATCCCCTCATCGCGAGGTTCTTGCAAAAGTTCTTGCAGCGCGCGGGCGTAAGTCAACGCTCGGTCAAGGCTAGAAGTTGTTGCTGCACCATCGCAAGCAACTCTTCGACCTCGCCTTGATCGCCGGGATGCACACAGTAGGCAAGGGCCAACACGGTCAGGGGATGCAAGCCCATTCGCCCCGCAAGCGCATCAACCTTGGGGAGAGTTGGCTTCTTGATCTTTCGCTCTAGCGCGCTGACGTAGACCCGGCTGGACACCTCATCGAAGTCTTCCTGGGTCAGGCCTACCGCCTTGCGCGCGAAAAGGACTGCTGCCCCGAAGTCGGATGTGTTTGAGACGCCCACCGCGGCAGTGGACCAATCCGCAATCTTTAGGACTACAACCTTTAGATTTCATTGCTAGACTTGACGGTGTTCCGAAGGGACCAACAGACGCCCATCTCAGTGAGTGCCATGTTTGTGGACTCGGCCTTCATTGCCGCCGCCAATTCCAGCATTGCACGGCACAGCCAATGAGAAAACCTTAGTGACACAGCACATTAATATTTATACAAACCATACCCCACAGGGGAGCACAGCAGAAGTATGCATCTCCAACCAGGGCCGGCCTGAAAAGATCGCCTACGAATGCTCACCAGAGGTGGCAAATCACATCTACCTTGCATTGATCGAACTAAAGAAGGAAATGGTCAGCTTGGCACTTTGCGACATCAACTTAGTGGGGACGTACGCTGACTAGATGCTCAGAAAAATACCACCCAGCAAGCAAACAGATAGTTTTAAACGATTTACGCAGGAGAGCAAATCTTGAAGATTCTAGGCGCCTTGATTTTGGCACTTCTTGGGATTGGTGTCTTTCCATTCAATACACGGATTTTATTGACACTCCCCGGAGCGACACTGGCTCTGATGAGCCTAGCACTGATGTTCTTCGCGTACAGGCTGCTTACTCACAAGCGCAACGACGGTTAATCAGATGCTCAATGGCATAAAATTCATGGTGTTCTGCGGAGTCGCCTCTATTTTCTTTCTTCTGCTGTCCAAGGCAAGTAAAGCCTTCAACGCTTCTGAAAAAAAAGGGAATATTGCAACCTATATCCTGCTCGCGATTGTCGTTGTGATATTCGTGGTCATCTTCGACATCAAAGGGTTACCTGCCCCGGCAGATTTGTCGGAGCGCGCAAGGCGACCTTAATTAGGCTGCATTGACGCTTTCGGCCAAAGCAATGCACCGACTGGGACAACACCAAGCAATTGAAGCGGGTCCGCCATTCGGCCTTGCAAAGCGAAAAATTTTTCTTCCATCCGAGGCAGCGGGTGCGATGCCCCCACATCAAGCCCCCCCCCGACGCCCGCAAGCCATCACAGCGAACTTTCGGTACCCTACTAACAGAGGGACCGAGCCGCGTACTTGTTCGTGCATCTATGCCTGCCGAAGTCAGAAGCCCTCTATAGCCCCCCCCCAGAGAGCCCCCCCCCCCCCCGGAAAGAAGCTTGGAGGCCCTCCAGGCTCGGAAGCTCGGAAGCTCGGAAGCTCGGAAGAAGTGAGAGCCCGTGAGGCCCTAGGTTCCGGAAAGGCCCAAGCCCTCAGATGCCCTGGAGGTTGGTGCAGGGCGGGACGGCTTAGAAAACCTGGAAGCCAGCAGGCCAGTCGGACTGAATAGACCGAGAGGCAGAAGGGAGTTGGACCTCGAACAGTAGGATCCCAAGAAGGCCTACTAGAAGCTTGAAGACTAGCCGTCTGATCTGCTCCTCAGAGAGTGCTCTTCGCTCTCTCCGTACAGCAAATCTCGTGAGAGGCTTACCGCAGTCGGAGAGGCAAGGACGCTTCCAACCTATCGTGGTACCAGCGGGAACTTGGCTAGTTCTTCAGCCATCCGGGATAGCGGCATAGAGCCATAGTCCCGAGCAATGCCTCCGGTTCCCGCATGGCCTGTGATCGCGTCATGCACGTCTTCAGGGATGCCAACATCGCGGGATAGCGTCTTGAAGGTGTGGCGGAATCCGTGAATGGGACTGACTGAGCTATCCAGCTTCACAGTCTCTTTCAGGTATACCGCCCACCGTTTGCCGAAGTTCGCACCAAAGTAGCCACTGGGGCTTGGCTTCAAGTCCGGGAAGAGTTGCCCCTTTGTCGGCAACGACGATGCATAGTCCAGGAACCCTCGCTTGACCAAGTCCGGGTGTAGCGGAAGCAAACGCCGGCTGCCTTCAGTCTTGACCCCGCGGCCACCGTCCTCCTCGTCTTCTGCCGCAAGGATGTTCAGGTGCCAGATGCCATCAGGCGACTTCTTGACATCGGATGCCTTCAGCTGCGCAAGCTCTTCCCTGCGTGCTCCGGTGTAGTACAGCAACAGCGGCAGCCAGTACCAAGCCTTGCCGAACGCAGCACGCGGCGGTGCCCAATCTGTCTCCGTAAAGGCAGGGCTAGTGAAGATGGCCCGCAGTTCATCAGGCGAATAGTCCTTGCGCCGCCTGATTCCGGCCACTCGGCGTGTGGCAGCCTTGGCCGCACTACGACCGACGCCCCCAGCAATGATTGGGTTCTCGGTAAGCCGCTGCAGCCGCACACCATGACTCAGCACCGCCGACACCGCTCGAATGTGGTTGCGGATCGTCGGCTCAGACAGACGCGGCAGCCCCTCCTTCTCGGCCTTTGCTATCAGCTGAGAAGCATTGAGTCCCCGAGTCCCCTCCCCCTTGGCAGGCAGGCGAGCAAGCTCGGCACGATACCGGGCTACAACCTCGCGGTTGATAGCAGTGACGTCCAAGTCGCCCATCAACTCTGTGAAGCGCTGCACCGTCGCCTGAAAGCTCGCCAGGGTCTTGCGAGTCGCCCGCGTGTCGCCATCGTTGAGGGTCTTGTCCTCTGCATACAAGCCAAAGAGAGCCATGAGCTTGATTGCCCTTGGCCGTGTAGGCTTGCTCTGTTCAGAGCGCAGGGGAAGGACCGGAGCTACATTGACACCGAGGGCGGCATACACACCGTCGTATCGCTGCATTGCCCATTCGGAGAGCTTGTGTAGGTGCTCTAGGAATGCCGCGTTGAGAAGCTCAGCCGCCAGACCACCAGGGGCAGGCCGGGGCAGATTGTTTTGACGCAGTGACGTGGCGATGTGGGGCGCGACCAGCGCCGCCCAATCGTCGTCCGGCGGCCCGATGTCCTGCTCCGCAGCCTCCCGAAGAGTGAGGTAGCTGGTCACCCATTCACCCGCCTCATCGCCGCGCTCACAGAGCGTTCTAGAGCCCTCCACGAGCATTTCCGCGAACGCGCCTGCCCGCTCAATCCGCTCCTGCTCCTCCCTGAACCACCTCGCGGCCAGTTGGTACGCATCTGCCCTGTCGATCACTTCGATGCCGGCAAGCTGGGCTCGCGCAGATGCGAAGGCTGCTTCCGACTTGGCCCAAGCTTCTGCAAACAGCCCCTTGGCCTCCGCGGGCTCGCGGGTCTTCAGTGACTGCTTGAACTCACGCCCGAGAGACGCCCTCAATTCGGGAGGCACCTTGCGGCGCAGATAGTAGATGCCGGAGGCGGGATGCTTGAACGGCTGAGCCATGAACGAACGACGACGCGGGATGCGGGTGCCAGCGAGTCTAGACGCAGTGGGAATTGATGCCACGGTGTACCTGCCTGGTGTACCAATCCAAGCGGGTTAGGCATGCTCCGGAAAGCAAAAAGCCCCTGATCCTGTTAAGAATCAAGGGCTTAGCGTTCCTGGTGGCCTGGGGCGGAATCGAACCACCGACACGCGGATTTTCAATCCGCTGCTCTACCAACTGAGCTACCAGGCCAATCACTTTGCTGGGGCAATCAAGCGTGTTGATGTGCGATCAGCGAAGTCAGACACTATAGCATGGCTTCAGGCCATGCTGCCACGTTTGTTGCGGGTCAGGTCGACGCCGAGCTGCTTGAGCTTGCGGTAGAGGTGGGTGCGTTCGAGGCCGGTTTTTTCGGCGACGCGGGTCATTGAGCCGTTCTCGCGGGCGAGGTGGAACTCGAAGTAGCTTTTCTCGAAGGCGTCGCGGGCTTCACGCAGCGGGCGGTCGAGGTCGAAGCTTTGTTCGGGCTGCGGGCCAAGGTCCACCGGCAGCGTGGGCAGGCCGATGCCGCCGGTCATGGCGGACTCCACCGTCAACCCGATTTCGCCACGGTAGGCGGTGGGTGCGCCGACCGGGGCCGGCGGGCGTGCAGGCGTGCGGGCCAGCGACTGCTCGACGGCCCGCAGCAGCTTTTGCAGCGTGATGGGCTTTTCGAGGAAGGCGATGGCGCCGTATTTGGTGGCCTCGACCGCGGTGTCGATGGTGCCGTGGCCGCTCATCATGACCACCGGCATCGTCAACTGGCCGCTGGCGCCCCACTCCTTGAGCAGGGTGATGCCGTCGACATCGGGCATCCAGATGTCGAGCAGCACCAGGTCCGGCCGCAGGCGCTCGCGCACCGCACGGGCCTGGGCGGCGTTTTCGGCCAGCTCGATGGCGTGCCCTTCATCGGTGAGGATTTCCGACAGCAAGGCACGGATGCCCATCTCGTCGTCGACTACAAGTATCGTTGCCATGGATGTCCGGGACAGCGTTCAGGCGACGGGTGGGTGGGCCGGGCCATGCGCTGGAGGATCCTTCTGTTCAATGAAGCTGGAAAATGATAGCGAAACCTGCGCACCCGACGGCGCATCGCTGCCTGCATTTTGGGGGGGCAGGTTGACGATGCGAACGCGTGCGCCGTGTTCGTCGGCAATTTTCTTCACCACCGCAAGTCCCAGGCCAGTGCCTTTGCTCTTGGTGGTGACGTAGGGTTCGAATGCGCGCTTCAACACCTTGTCGCTGAACCCCGGGCCATTGTCTGCCACTTTCAGGCGCACGGCCCGCACGCGCCCGTCTTCATGGCGCGCGATCTCGGTCTCGACGCAGACCTTGCCGCCTTCGCGGCCGGCCAGCGCCTGCAAGGCGTTCTGAACCAGGTTGTGGATGACCTGGCGCAGCTGGGTCGGATCGCCCCGCACCTGGGGCAGCGCCGGCGCGCAGCGGGACTGCAGGCGGCCACGCTCCTGGTCGTCGCCATACAGGCCCAGCACTTCGGCGACGAGCGCGTTCAGGTCGGTGTCCTGCAGCCGCACCGCCGGCAGCCGCGCGTAGTCGCGGAATTCGTTGACCAGCTGCTTCATCGCCTGCACCTGGTTGACGATGGTGGCCACCGAGCGCACCAGCATGGCCTGGTCCGTTGGCGACTCAAGCTTGGATTCGAGCTTGTGCTGCAGGCGCTCGGCCGACAGCTGGATGGGCGTGAGCGGGTTCTTGATCTCGTGCGCCAGGCGCCGCGCAACCTCGGCCCAGGCCTCGCTGCGCTGCGCCGAGACGACCTCGGTGATGTCGTCGAACACCACCAGCCGCGCACCGCCAACCAGCAGCGCGCCACGCACCAGCAGCGTGATGCCGCCTTCGCGCTCGCTCTGGCGCAGCTCGAAGGACTCCTGCCAATGGTCGCGCTCGCCGTCTTCCGGACTGCTCTGGTGCTGCTCGAAGCGCTGGTGGATCGCGGCGGCAAAATCCGTCATGCCGGGCACATCGCCCAGGCTGCGGCCAACGAAGACGGACAGCGGCGCGCGCAGGATGCGGGTGGCGCCAGGGTTCACGGTGTCGATCAGGTGGTCGCGGTCGAACACGATGACGCCGGCGGTCAGGCTGTCGAGGATGGTCTGCAGCCGCAGGCGTGCGCCTTCGAGCTGGCGCAGGCTGGCATCGGCCTGCTGGCGGGCGCTGCCGAGCTGCTCGGTCATGTGGGCGAAGTTGCGCGTCAGCTCGCCAATCTCGTCGTTGGAGGTGAAGACCTGCTTGGCGGTCAGGTCGCCGCGCGCGACCTGGCGCATGCCGTCGGCCAGCAGCAGCAGCGGCCGCGCGAGCTGGTTGCCCAGCACCACCGCCAGCAGCACCGCACCAAAGACCGACAGCACCAGCGCCAGCGTCAGCGTGCCGATGTACATGCGGCGCAGGCCGTCGCGCGCGATGTGGCGCTGCTGGTATTCGCGGTAGGCGGCCTGCACGATCAGCGCATTGCTGGTCAGCGCGGTGGGCAGCGGCTGCAGCACCATCAGGTAACGATCGGCCTCGCCGGAGAGCCTGATGCGGGCATCTGGAATCAGCGCCAGCGCGCGCACCTGGGCCGGCTGCAGGCCGGCGGCCGCAGTGCCGTCGTCCTCCAGGCCTTCGACCTGGCTGACCGACTGCACCGCCTTGGCCTGGCGCAGCAGCGCCGGGGACGGCCGCTCGATGCCCAGGTCGGCCGTGGCGCTGGCGTTGCTCTGCACCTGGCCATTGCCGTTGACGACTGCCACCTGCGTGGCGCCCAGCTGCTCGCGCAGGCGTTCCAGTTGCAGCAGGGCCGGGTCGCTGCTGCGCACCTCGGCCAGCCGGTCGGCCGCAGCGCGGGTCTTGTTGACCAGGTCCGAGGCCAGCGCTTCCAGCGTGCCCTTGCCCAGCGCCAGGCCGGCGTCCAGCGCACTTTCGACGCTGGCGTCGAACCAGGCCTCGATGCTGCGCGAGACGAACTGGTAGCTGACGGTGTAGATGAGCGCGCCCGGCAGCACGCCGACCAGCGCGAAGATGCCGGCCAGCTTGATCAGCAGCCGGCTGCCGAACTTGCCGGCCTTGAGCCGGAACACCAGCCGTATGGCGGCCGCCAGCAGCACCAGCGCGAGCACGCCGGCCACGCCCACATTGACCCAGAACAGCCAGACGAAGTGGCCGCCATAGCCCAGCGGGCCCTGTACCACCAACGACAGCACGACCGCCAGCACCAGGCCCAGGCCCGCTGCCACCAGCGTGGCCAGGCCCCAGCCCAGGCGCACGGAGTTTTTCATCGCGGGTCGGGTGGCAAGGCGCGTGGCGGAGGGCTCGATCAAGGGCTCAGTCGAGCTTCAGCGTGCGCTCGACCGACAGCCGCCAGTCGGATTGCACCGCCAGGTCCAGCTGCAGCGGGCGCGGCAGCATGCTGCTGTCCAGCCGGTAGCTGAACTCGACGTAATAGCGCTCGCTGGGGTCGATCTGCTCGGGTTCGGCAATGCGCCAGCGGGTGGCACGCGAGATCATCGCCAGCGCGGCTTCGGCGCTGGGGTAGTTCTGGCTCAACGCACCGAAGCTGACGCGCCAGCTGGAGGTGAGCGGCTGGTAGGAGATGCGCCAGGTGCGGGTGGCGCGGGCCACACGCTCGTCGCGCCAATACCAGCGGGGGTGAAAGACCTGGGCTGACGCGGTGAAATAGAGCGGCACGCCGCGCTGGAGCGCGTCTTCAGTGGCGCGGCTCAGTGCCAGCTTGACTTCAAAGTCCAGCGTCAGCCCACCCTCTTGCCGGCTGAGCGAGAGCTGCGGCAGCTCGATGCCCTGGGCGCGCACCCCCGCCGCGCTGGCCAGCAAGCCCAGCCACATGGCCAGCAGCAGCCCGCGCACGCAGGCCGCAGCCGTGTGCATCAGGCCGCGGCCTGCCAGGCCGGACATCCATTCAAAACCCATCGGCATTCAGTCAGAGGCAGCAGCGGGCCGTTGCAGCAAGGCATAGTAAAAACCGTCAGCCAGCGAGGCCGACGGGGGATGCTTTGCATTGTCCGGCAGCGGCAGCAGGTGACCGGGCGACAGGGGCGCGATGACCCCGGGCGCCAGCGAATGGCGTTGCAAAAATGCGTCGATCTGCCGGATGCCTTCGTCCTTGAACAAGGAACAGGTTGCATAAACCAGCCGGCCACCAGGCTTGAGCAGCGGCCACAGCGCGTCCAGCAGTTCGGCCTGGATGCGGGCCAGCGCCTGGATGTCGTCGGCGCGGCGCAGCCAGCGAATGTCCGGGTGGCGCCGCACGATGCCCGAGGCGCTGCACGGCGCGTCCAGCAGGATCGCGTCGAACGGCCGGCCGTCCCACCACTGGCTGACCTGGCGCGCATCGGCCGCACGGGTGCGGGCCTGCAGGCCCAGGCGGCGCAGGCCATCGTCCACGCGGGCCAGGCGGCCGGCGTCGGTGTCCAGCGCCAGCAGGTCCAGCTCGGCCAGCTCCAGCAGGTGCGCCGTCTTGCCGCCGGGTGCGGCGCAGGCGTCCAGCACATGGGCCCCGGCGGGCAAACCGCCCGCCCAGTCCTGCAGCAGCAGCGGCGCCGCGCGCTGGGCTGACAGGTCCTGCACCGACACAAGGCCCTGTGCAAAACCCGGCAGGCGGTCCACAGGACAGGGCTGGCGCAGCACCAGCGCGTGTTCCAGGCCGGGCCCTTCGACCGGGTCGGCCGCGATGCCGGCGGCCTGCAGTTGCTGCAGGTAGGCCTCGCGGCTGCTGCGGCGGGCGTTGACCCGCAGCGTCATCGGTGGACGGCGCTGGGCTTCATCCAGCAGCGCCTGCCAATCGGCCGGCCAGTCGTGGCGCACTTTCTGAATCCACCACGCAGGGTGGTTCCACGCGCCTTCGGGCTGCTGCTCGGCCTGCGCCACCACCGCGGCACGCTCGCGCAGGAAGCGGCGCAGCACCGCGTTGATGAACCCGGCTGCCGCCGGCACCTTGTGGCGCGCCGCGGTCACGGCCTGGTCGACCAGCGTGTGGTCCGGGTAGGGCGGCGAGTCGTCCGGCCACAGCAGCGCCAGCGCACAGACCAGCAGTGCGTCCACCACGGGCGGGGGGTTGCGCGGGGCGAGCACGGCGCGGGCCGCGGTGGCCGCACCCAGCCGGCGCAGCACCGCAAAGGCCAGCGCCTGGGTGCCCGGCCGTGCAGCAGGCTGCACGCCGGCCAGCACGTCGGTCAGGGAGCGGCCGGCGCGCACGGCCTGCACCGCGTCGGCACACAGTTCGAGCAGGCGGGACAACGGAGGAGAGGGATGGACAGGGTTCACCCGCGGCAGTCTAACCACCCGACCCATCCAGAAGATTGCCGCGGGCTGACCCTGCACACGCCATGCGGCAGCCGCTGGCCGACAATGCGCAGGTCATAGAACCACGCAAGGACCCCCGGCATGGCCGAACCCAAGAGCCCGCGCGTTGGTGCGCCCATCCTGCAAGACGAAGCGCTGGCCGCGCTGCCGGTGTCCGAGCGGGTGCGCTATCGCCTGGTCCAGGCCAGGCGGCGCTACCACGCCAACGACAACATCGCCGACTTCCTGCGCGAGGGTGAACTGCAGGAACTGAAGGAGGAAGTGAGCGCCAAGATGGCCGAGGTGCTGAAGGCGCTGGTGATCGACACCGAGAGCGACCACAACACCCAGGACACCGCCCGCCGCGTGGCCAAGATGTACCTGGAGGAAGTCTTCCGTGGCCGCTACCAGCCGATGCCGCCGGTCACCGAATTCCCGAATGCCTCACGCTTGAACGAGCTGATGATCGTCGGCCCGATCACGGTGCGCTCGGCCTGCTCGCACCACATGTGCCCCATCCTCGGCAAGATCTGGGTGGGCGTGCTGCCGAATGAACACTCGAACCTGATCGGCCTGTCGAAATACGCCCGCATCGCCGACTGGATCATGACCCGGCCGCAGATCCAGGAGGAGGCGGTGATCATGCTGGCCGACGCCTTGCAGGAGCGCGTCAAGCCCGACGGGCTGGCCATCGTCATGGAAGCGGATCATTTCTGCATGCATTGGCGCGGCGTGAAAGACAATGACACGGCCATGACCAACAGCGTGATGCGGGGCGCGTTCCTGAAGGACCCGAACCTGCGGCGCGAATTCCTGTCCCTGTTGTCCAAGAAGAGGTGAACCCCGATGCTTGTGCGACTGATGTATGCCAGCCGGGCCACGGCAGAGATGGACCAGGAAGCGCTGACCAGCATCCTGCACCAGGCCCGGTCCACCAATCCGGCGCAAGGCATCACCGGTGCGCTGTGCTTTGCGCACGGCACCTTCGTGCAGACGCTGGAAGGCGGCCGCGACGCGGTCAACAAGCTGTACCACCGCATTGCGGTGGACCCGCGCCACAAGCAGGTCGTGCTGCTGAACTATGCCGAGATCGCCGAGCGGCATTTCGCCGGCTGGGCCATGGGCATGGTGAACCTGACCCGGTTGAATCCCGGCCTGCTGCTCAAGTACTCCGAAACCGCGACGCTGGACCCGTACACCGTGTCCGGCGCCGCGATGGCCGCGCTGTTCGACGAGATGGTCGCCACCGCGGCCATGATGGGCCAGGCCTGACGCGCCGCTGCCCGGGCTAGAGCCTGGCCGCGGCGCGAAAACCGAACAGGCGGGTCAGCAGCCGGGTCGGAAACTCGGTCAAGGCCTGGTTGTAGGCCGCTGCAGCGTCGCTGAAGGACTGCCGCGCATAGACCAGCCGCGCGGCCAGCTCGGTCAGCTGCTGGCGCGAGGCATGCACGCCGGGCTGCTCGTCCAGCGTCGGCTGCTGCTCCAGCAAGGCATGCAGCCGCGCCATCGGGGACGCCATGTCGCGCTCGGCCGCCACCCAGGCCGCCACCAGCGAAATGCGGTAAGGCCTGGGCCGCATGGCCAGGGCCGCCTGGCGCTGGCGCTCCTGCGCCTGCATCAGCACCTGCAGGCTGCCGGCCTCATCGGCCAGCGGCTCGCGCACAGCGGCGAGCAACATGTCCAGCGCAGCGGCGCGGCGCACCAGCAATTCGTCGATCTGCACCCAGGCCTGGCCCAGCGCATTGCGCAGGCGCATCAGCCGGTTGTAGGCCCCCACCATCCAGAAGGCGATCACCAGGATCAGCGCCAGCTCCAGCAGCCAACTGCCCACATGGCCCACATGCGTCAGCTGCAGCCAGTTCGGCCAGGCAGCGCTGGCTGCCGGCTCGCTGGCCGGATCCGATGCCGCCAACACGCCTTGCCAGGCCTCCGGTTCGAGCAGCGCCCGCCAGGCCGCCCTCATGTGGCCGCGCCCAGGCTGGCGCGCCAGGCGGCAAAGCCCTGGGCCCGCAACTCGCAGGCGGGGCACTGGCCACAGCCGTAGCCCCAGGCGTGGCGCTGGCTGCGGTCACCGAGGTAGCAGGTATGGGTGTGCTCGACGATCAACTCGTTCAGCCTCTCGCCGCCCAGTTGGTCGCTCAACTCCCAGGTCTGCGCCTTGGTCAGGAACATCAGCGGGGTTTCCAGCGTCATCGGCGTGTCCAGCCCCAGGCTGAGCGCGACCTGCATCGCCTTGAGCGTGTTGTCGCGGCAGTCCGGGTAGCCGGAGTAGTCCGTCTCGCACATGCCGCCGACCAGCACCGAGGCACCGCGCCGGTAGGCCAGCGCCGCGGCGAAGGTCAGGAACAGCAGGTTGCGGCCGGGCACGAAGGTATTGGGCAAGCCATTGGCCTGCAGCTCGATGGCGCGCGCATCGGTCAGCGCCGTGTCGGAGATCTGGCCCAGCAGCGCCAGGTCCAGCAGGTGATCGTCACCCAGCTTGGCGGCCCACTGCGGGAACTGCGCAGCGATCTCGCGCCGCACCACCTGCCGGCATTCGAGCTCCACCTTGTGGCGCTGGCCATAGTCGAAGCCCAGCGTCTCGACACGTGCAAAACGCGACAGCGCCCAGGCCAGGCAGGCAGTGGAATCCTGGCCGCCGGAAAACAGCACCAGGGCATGGCGGGAAGATGGCTCGCTCATGGCATCAAGTCCTGATTTCGCCCTGGCCCAGCACGACCCATTTCATCGACGTGAGGCCTTCGAGGCCCACCGGGCCGCGGGCGTGGAACTTGTCGGTCGAGATGCCGATTTCGGCCCCCAGGCCGTATTCGAAACCGTCGGCGAAACGGGTGCTGGCGTTGACCATCACGCTGGCCGAATCGACCTCGCGCAGGAAGCGCATCGCGTTCGGGTGGTTCGTCGTCAGGATCGTATCGGTGTGGTGCGAGCCGTGGCGGTTGATGTGGGCAATCGCCTCGTCCAGGCCCTGCACCACTTTCACGCTGATGACGGGCGCCAGGTATTCCTCGGCCCAGTCGGCCTCGGTCGCGTCGGCCAGCTTGGCGCCAGGAACGGCGGCGAGGATGGCTTTGGCCGCAGGGTCGCAACGCATCTCCACGCCCTTGGCCGCGAAGATCGCGCCGATCTGCGGCAGGAAGGCCGCGGCCGACGCCGCATGCACCAGCAGCGACTCGGCGGCATTGCACGGGCTGTACTTCTGCGTCTTGGCGTTGTCGGTCACGACCAATGCCTGTTCGAGGTCGACCTCGGCATCGACATACACATGGCAGTTGCCGTCCAGGTGCTTGATGACCGGTACCTTGGCCTCGGCGCTGATGCGCGCGATCAAGCCTTTGCCGCCGCGCGGGATGATCACGTCCACGTATTCAGGCATCGCAATCAGGCGGCCCACCGCGGCGCGGTCCGTCGTCTCGACCAGCTGCACGGCTTCGGGCGGCAGGCCGGCTTCGGAGAGCGCGCGCTGCACCAGCTGCCACAGCGCCAGGTTCGAATGAATGGCCTCCGAGCCGCCGCGCAGGATGCAGGCGTTGCCGCTCTTGATCGCCAGCGACGCGGCCTCGATGGTCACGTTCGGCCGGCTCTCGTAAATCATGCCGAACACGCCCAGCGGCACGCGCATCTGGCCCACGCTGATGCCGCTGGGCCGGCGCTTCACGCCGGTGATCTCGCCAACCGGGTCGGGCATCGCCGCCAGCTGTTCGCAGCCTTCGGCCACGGTGGCGACGACCTTGGGCGTCAGGCGCAGGCGGTCGACCATCGGCGCGGCCAGGCCGGCGGCCTCGGCTGCGGCGATGTCCTTGGCATTGGCCAAGGCCAGCGGCTCGCCGGCTTCGCGCAGCAGGCGGGCCAACGCGCTCAGCGCATCGTTTTTCACGCGGGTGCCGGCGCTGGCCATCGCGGTCGCGGCGGCGCGCGCCGCCACGCCCAGGTGGTCCATGTAGGCGGGAATGTCGTGCGGGGTCATGCCGGGATTATCCCCGGCCACGGCCGCTCGGGTTCAGCCCAGCCTGGCCAGCAGCGCCAGCCACAGCGGTGCGGTGCCGACAAAAGCCAGCGTGGACAGCACGTTGACCGCGGTGGTCTCGGCTTCCAGCGTGCGGTAGCGCTGGGCGAACATCATCGAGTTGCTGCCGGCCGGCAAGGCGGCCAGCAGCACCAGCACGGCCAGCGGCGTGCCGGTGAGGCCGAAGCCCCAGTGGGCGAGTCCCAGCACCAGCGCCGGCTGCAGCAGCAGCTTCAGCGCGCTGACGGCAATGGCACCGTCCAGACGCTTGGGCAGGCCCAGGTAGGCCAGCGACATGCCGATCAGCGTGAGGCACAGCGGCACCACGGCCGAGCCCAGCATGCGCAGCACTTCGTCCACCGCCTCGGGCAGCGGCCAGCCGGCGAGGTTCCAGGCGAGGCCCGCCAGCACGGGCAGCACAACCGGGTGGATGATGGCGTTGCGCAGCGTGCCGAGCAGCACGTGGCCGAGGTGGGCGTCGGCCTTGGCGTTCGCGCGCGCCAGGTCCAGCTCGACCAGCGTGGTGCAGACCAGCAGCAGGATCAGCGCGTGCACGCTGACCAGCGTCAGGTGCAGGCCCAGGCCGGCTTCGCCGAGCACGCCTGCGGCCAGCGGAATGCCGATCTGCACCGAGTTGCCGAAGGTCGCGGTGACGGCGCGCACCGCCGGCGCCGCGACGGCCAGGCCGCTGCGCTCGCGCCGCAGCCGCTGCACGCCGTAGACCGCCAGCATCAGCCCGGTCACCGGCACGAAAAACGCAGCCAGCATGGCCCAGGGCAGGTGCGCCAGGTCCACCCGGGCGGTGGTGCGGAAGAACAGCGCCGGTGCGAACAGGTAGAAGGCCGCGGCGGACAGGATGCGCGCCGGATCGTTGTCGGCCGTGCCTTCGCCCAGCCAGCGCAAGCGGCCGACGATCCAGCCCAGCGCCACCACCAGCACGATGGCCAGCAGCTTGTAGAGGATCGCCAGCGTCATGCCGCTGGCGTCATGCCTTGGCGGCGGCCTTCTTGGCCGGCGGCTTGGCCGCGCGCGGTTCAAACTCGAAGCTGACCTTGCCTTCCTTCTTGTCGTAGGCCAGGAAGGCCTTGAACTTGCGGCGGGTCTTGTTCGAGACGAAGTTCTCCAGCAGGTCGGTCTTGCCGGTGGTCAGCAGCTTGTGGACCTGCTCGCGCGAGACCGGCTGGGTCAGGATGACCTTGCCGGTCTTGAAGTCGCAGGTCACCGGCGCGCTGACCGCGTGTTCGCAGACGTAGTTGCTGCCGTGCTCGTAGACCTTGCCCTTGCACTTCGGGCAGGCGCCGAGCGGCTCCTGGTCGCTGAAGTCCACCGCTTCGCCTTCTTCGGCGGCCTTGGCGTCTTCGCCGAAATCGAACTCCAGCTTCCAGTTCCTGGTCTCGTCGTCGAAGGCCAGCTTCAGCTCGGCAGTGAACGGCCAGCCGGCCTTGGAGCGGAAGCCTTCCAGCGGACCGATCTTCTTGTCGGCCAGGAACTGCTCCACTTCGGCCAGCTCGAAGCTGCGGCCGCCGGGTATCTTGGTGATCGAGAACCCACATCCTTCTGAATCGCCAGAGGTACCTGTACAGGTGAAGCGGCGGTAGTTTTCCTTCACCACGCCGCCGCAGTTCGGGCAGGGGGTCTTCAGCGTCGCGTAGTCGCCGGGAATGGTGTCGCGGTCGTATTCCTTGGCCTTCTTGACGATGCGTTCGGCCATGTCGGCAATCGCCTTCATGAACTGTTCGCGCGAGAGCTTGCCCTGCTCCATCTCGGCCAGCTGGAATTCCCAGTTGCCGGTCAGCTCGGGCTTGGTCAGGTCTTCCACGCCCAGGCCGCGCAGCAGCGTCATCAGCTGGAAGGCCTTGGCGGTGGGCACCAGCTCGCGGCCCTCGCGCAGCATGTACTTTTCCAGGATCAGGCCTTCGATGGTCTGCGCGCGCGTGGCTGGCGTGCCCAGGCCCTTCTCGGCCATGGCTTCGCGCAGCTCGTCGTCGTCGATCATCTTGCCTGCCCCTTCCATCGCGCTCAGCAGCGTGGCTTCGGTGTAGCGCGCCGGCGGCTTGGTGCGCTGCGCGAGCAGGTTCACGCCTTCGTTGCTGACCGTCTCGCCCGGCTGCACTGCCACCAGGTTCGCATCCTCGTCCTGCGCTTCCTTGCCATAGACGGCCAGCCAGCCCGGGTTCACCAGCACCTTGCCGTTGGTCTGGAACGCATGCTCAGGGCCGGCGGCGGTCTTGACCTTGGTGATGCGGGTCGTGACCATGTATTCGGCCGCCGGGTAGAAGACCGCGAGGAAGCGCTTGACGACCATGTCGTAGAGCTTGGCCTCGGCCTCGGTCAACGCCTTCGGGGCCTGCAGCGTCGGGATGATGGCAAAGTGGTCCGAGACCTTGGTGTTGTCGAACACCCGCTTGAGCGGCTTGACGTAGCCTTCCTTCAAGCCCTTCCTCGCATGCTGGGCCAGCGCCTGCAGCGGGCCGGGCAGGTCCTCGGTGGCGATCATCTGGAAGGTTTCCTTGACCACCGGCACATAGTCCTCGGGCAGGTAGCGCGAGTCGGTCCGCGGATAGGTCAGCACCTTGTGCTTTTCATACAGCGCCTGCGCCAGGCCCAGCGTGGTCTTGGCGCTGAAGCCGAAGCGCGAGTTGGCCTCGCGCTGCAGCGTGGTCAGGTCGTACAGGCCCGGGCTGCTCTGGGTGCTGGGCTTGGCCTCTTCGGTGACCACGCCGGGCAGGCCGCGCACCGCATCGGCAATCGCCTTGGCCTCGGCTTCGTTCCAGAGCCGGTCTGGCCGGCGGTCGGAGACAGGGATCTCGGCCAGCGCGCCGCCACCGGCGGGGTCGTCCTTCTTGTACTTGGGGTCGAACCACTTGCCTTCGTAGTCGCCGGCGGCGGCACCGAAGCCGGCCTTGATTTCCCAGTAGTCGCGCGCCACGTGCTTGCGGATCTTCTCTTCGCGCTCCACCACGATGGACAGCGTGGGCGTCTGCACCCGGCCGACCGTCGTCAGGAAGAAGCCGCCGTCGCGCGAGTTGAAGGCCGTCATCGCGCGCGTGCCGTTGATGCCGACCAGCCAGTCGGCCTCGGAGCGGCTGCGCGCGGCGTCGGCCAGGCCCATCATCTGCTGGTCGGAGCGCAGCTTGTCGAAGCCGTCGCGGATGGCCTGCGGCGTCATGCTCTGCAGCCACAGGCGCTGGATGGGCTTGTTGATCGGCGCCTTGGCGGTGCCGGCGTACTGCACGATGAGCCGGAAGATCAGCTCGCCCTCGCGGCCCGCGTCGCAGGCATTGATCAGCGAAGTCACGTCCTTGCGCTTGACCAGCTTGACGACGGCCTGCAGCCTGGCCTTGGCCTTGTCGATCGGCGCCAGGTCGAAATGCGGCGGCACGACCGGCAGGTTGGCAAAGCTCCACTTGCCACGCTTGACGTCGTATTCCTCCGGTGCCTTGATTTCCACCAGGTGGCCAACCGCCGAGGTCACGACGTACTGCTCGTTCTCGAAGTGGTCGGCGGCTTTTTCGAACTTGCCGGAGACGGGCGTCAGCGCGCGCACGATGTCCTGCGCGACGCTGGGCTTTTCCGCAATGATCAGTGACTTGCTCATGTGTTCTTCGATTTCCACTCGGGCCGGATTCGGCCGTGCCTACAATCCGGCGACTCGCGCGCCTGTGTGTACATGCGTATGCACGTGTACACGCGCGCACGCCCATGATTCCAATGTACCCAATGAAGCCTCGCACGCAAGCCAAGCCCGCCAACAACCCTGTCGCCAAGACCAAGGCCAAGCCGGACGGGCGGCGCATCCAGGTCCGCCGCAGTGGTGTGCACGGCAAAGGGGTCTTCGCGTTGCAGCCCATTGAACCGGGCGAGCGCCTGATCGAATACACCGGCCAGGTGATCGACTGGCCCGAGGCGCTGCGCCGCCACCCGCACGACCCGTTCAACCCCGAGCACACCTTCTACTTCCAGATCGAAGGCGGCAACGTGATCGACGCGCTGTACGGCGGCAACGCCGCGCGCTGGATCAACCATGCCTGCGACCCGAACTGCGAGGCCGACGAGCAGGATGGCCGCGTCTTCATCAAGGCCTTGCGGCCGATCGCGCCGGGCGAAGAGCTGTTCTACGACTACGGCCTGACCATCGACGAGCGCTACACCCCGAAGCTGAAAAAACGCTACGAGTGCCGCTGCGGCGCAGCCGATTGCCGTGGCACGATGTTGAGCCCGAAGACGCGCCAGAAGGCGTCCCGCCCATGACCGATGCCCCGCTGATCCCGCCGCCTCCTGCGCCCAACCCGGCCGACCGCCACAGCCTGTGGGGCATCCACGCGCTGTGGGAACAGCTGCTGCCCATGCTGCCCGAGCTGTCGATCGAGGTGGTGGACCACATCGAGTCGACCAACCAGGCACTGATGGACCGGCTGCGCCACGCTGCACTGAAGGCCCAGGGCCGTGAACTGCGGGCCGACGACCTGGCGCCCTCGCTGCTGGTTGCCGTGCAGCAGACCCAGGGCAAGGGCCGGCTGGGCCGCAGCTGGGAATCGGCGCCCGGCAGCTCGCTGACCTTTTCGCTCAGCCTGCCGATCCACCGCGCCGACTGGTCCGGCCTGTCGCTGGCGGTGGGCGTGGCGGCGGCCGAGGCACTGGACGCTGGCGGACAGGAGATCGGCCTGAAGTGGCCCAACGACCTGTGGCGCGTGGACGCACCGGGCCGCGGCCGCAAGCTGGGCGGCGTGCTGATCGAGGCCCTGCAGGTGGGAGAACAGCGCTTTGCCGTGATCGGCATCGGCATCAACCTGAGGCCGCTGCACCTGCCGCAAAACGTGCCGGACGCGATTGCCTCGGTCAGCGAATTCGAGGCCGAGCTGTCGGCCCCCCAGGCGCTCGCGCGCATCTGTCCCAGGCTGGCGCAACGGCTGCTGGACTTCGAACGTGACGGCTTTGCCGGCATCTCGGCCGCCTACGCCCAACGCGACCTGCTGCGCGGCCATGCGGTGAGCACCACCGACGCCGCATGCCCCGAAGGCGAATCGCTGGGCGTGGCCGAGGACGGCGCGCTGCTGGTGCGCTGCCAGGGCGAGGTGCAGCGCATCGTCAGCGGCGAGGTGAGCGTGCGTCCGCTGGCCGCGCCGGCACGCTGAAGCGCCCGCCCCGCCGATGTTGCGCTGGCTGCTGGTCCTGCTCGTCGTGGCCAACCTGGCCGTCTGGGCCTGGACCCAACCGCTGATCGCCGAGAAGCTGGGCCTGCATGCGCTGGACCCACAGCGCGAGCCCGAACGGCTGGCGCGCCAGGTCAACCCGCAAGCATTGCAGCTGCTGTCCAACGGCGCAGCTTCGGCACCGGCAAGCGCTGCGTCAACGGCGGCCGAAACAACTGCTGCGTCAGCGGCCACCATCGCCAGTGAACCGGCCAGCGCCAGCGCGGTGCCAACTGCCGCGGCAGGCGCTGCCTGCCTGCAGGCCGGCCCGCTGAGCGACCAGGCTTATGGCGAGATGACGCGCCAGCTGCAGCAACTCGGGCTGCGCAGCGACGGCTGGGTCGACATCCGGCGCGAGCTGCCCGGCCGCTGGGCGGTCTACATGGGACGGTTTGCCGACGCCGATGCGCTGCAGAAGAAGCTGGAGGAAGTGCGCCGGCTGCGCTTGCCGCACGAGGAACTGGTCAACCACGCCTCGCTGAGCCCGGGGCTGACGCTGGGCCAGTTCAACACCCAGCCCGAAGCCGAGGCCCGGCTGAACCAGTTGCAGCAGCGCGGCGTGCGCACCGCACGCGTGGTCGCGCTGATCGAACCCGTCGTCCAGCACCAGCTGCGCGTGGAGACGCTGACGGCCGAGCAGGCCGGCAAGCTCAGGACTCAGAAGGCGGCGGCGCCCTGGAGCGCTTGCGCGCCGGCTTGAGCCGCTGCCCCAGCGCCTGCAACAGCAGCAGTGTCGCGAGCGCTGCCAGTTCGAGCCCGTCCAACGAACCGCCACCGGCCGATGAACTGCCAGCGCTGTTGCCGGTGCCGCCACTGGTCGCGCCGTCTTCGCTGGTCGCGGCCTCGCGGTCCTGGCCCAGCGCCGCCGCGGCGCGCAGCTCGCTGGTGTCGATCTGCACCGCGGCCCAGTTCGGGGCCTGGTAGGCCTGTGACTGCGTGGTGAGCTGCGCATAGCGCAGCGCCTGGTCGGCATCCAGGATGCCGGCGCCGCAGGTGGCGGTGGTGCAGACGCAGCGGCCAGGATTGGCTGCGCTGCAAACCGACATCAGCGACGAGGCCACGTGCGGTCTGGCGCTGGCGCTCAGGCCTTGCAGCAGCCCGGCTGCATCCAGCGTTGGCGCGAGCGACAGCATCTGCGCCGCCACACCCGCCACCACCGGGGCCGCAAAACTGGTACCGGTGTGCCGGCCGTAGCCGGGCAGGCCAGGCGTGGTGCTGCCGCTGTTGCCCAGCGTCAGCAGCCCGCCGTCGGCCAGCAGCGAACCCCATCGGCCGCTGGTGTCGTCGCCACCCACCGTGGCCAGCGCCAAAGCGCTGCCGAAGTTCGAATAGCTGGCCTTGAAGCCATCGCGGTTCAGCGCGGCCACGCCCAGCACGTGCTGGCAGTTGGCCGGCCGGCTGGGGCTGGCGTGGTCGTTGCCGCCAGCGGCCACCACCAGCACGCCCAGTGCCCAGAGTTCGTCGATGGCGCCCTGGTAGGCCGCGTTGCAGGCCGAGGCACCGCCGAAGCTGATGTTGACGACACGCGCTGGCGTCGGGTTGACCGGCGCCCATTCGGCGCAACCGCTGGCCGTGTTGCCATCGGTCCAGCGTTTGCAGACCTGCAGGCCGGCGGCCCAGCGCATGCCGTCGACGATGTCGCTGACGGTCGCGCCGCACTTGCCGGCCACGCGCACCGGCAGGATGCGCACGCCCCAGTTCAGCCCGGCCACGCCCAGCGCGTTGTTGCTGCTCGCGGCAATGATGCCGGTCACCGTCGTGCCGTGCCAGCTGCTGCCTTGCAGGCTGCAGCTGCCGAAGCGGCCGGCGTCGGCCGATTGGTCCGCGCTGTCGACCCAGTCGCCCGGGTCGGCCGGATCGGCGTCGCGGCCGTCGCCGTCATTGGCATAGCCGCGGCCGGCGCTGGCGTCCCAGTCCGAGACCATGTCGTAGCCAGGCAGCAAGCGGGCGCTGTCGAATTCGGGATGGGCCGTGAGGCCGGTGTCCAGCACGGCGATCACCGGGCCGGCGTCGCCGGTGCTGCGTGACCAGGCGGTCTGCACGCCTGGCACGCCGCGCAGTCGGGCTGCGAGCGGCAGGCTGTTGCTGCCGCTGACGGGCTGCAGCCACCACTGCTGGTCCTGGCCGGCGAACAAGGGATCGTCCGGCACGGCCGGCTCGCTTTGCAGGCGCGGCTCCAAGGTGTCCGGCACGACCCAGGCTACCTCGGGCCGGGCGGCCAGCAAGGTTTGCCAGCGCGCCAGCGTGGCCGCGTCAGGGGGGGTGTCCCAGCGCAGGCGCTGCGCCGCGCGGCCCACCGGCTGCAGGCTGGGCGCACTGGCCTGCCGCGTCAGCCCGGTCGCGCCCATCAGCCTGGCCCAGCGCAGGCCATCGGCGCGCTTGAGTTCGGCCGCGCTCGGCCCCCCAGCCGAGTTGGCGACCTGGGCATCCGGCGCGTCCAGCATCGCCTGGTGCGCAGGCGCGTCGCGCAACTGCACGATCAGACCGCGCACGATCAAGCCGCGCACCGGCAGCGCCGTGTTGGCGGCTTGCGACCCCGCAGACAAACCCATCAGCAGCAACCCGGCCAGGGCCCAGCCCGCCGCACAGCGTCGACTTCCACTCATGCACAACCCCGACATCGTGTTTTTTGACAGATGTCGGGATATCGGCCGGCTGAAGCCAAAACAAAGGGGCGGCGCGACCTGCCCGGCCGCACCGCCCCTTCAACAGGACTTTGTTGGCTCAGCGGCCCGCGCGTCGGCGCGGCAGGGCGAGGCCGATCAGCAGCAGCAGCGCGGCCCAGACGGGCGAGCCGGCAGCGCCACCGCCGCCACCACCACCACCGGACGAGCTGGCCTTGGCAAAGGTCACCGTGCGGGTGGTGGTGCCCGTGAGGCCATTGCTGTCGGTCACCGTCAGCTGCACCGTGACGGAGCCGACGGCATTGCCTTGCAGGTCCACCTGGGCGCCGGTGCTGCCCTGCAGCGTGGCGATGGTCGAACCACCGACCAGCGACCAGGCATACGACACGATGGTTGCGCTGCCTGCAGCGGCAGAACCCGTGCCGCTCAGCGTCACCGCATCGCCCACTTCGGGGCTGCCGATGTCGACGGCGATGGCCGCCGCCGGCGCCACCGCGGACACCGCCAGCGTCTGCGCAGCCGCGGCCGACGAAGCGCCGGAGCTGTCGGTCACCGTCAGCTGCACCGTGGTTTCCCCCTCATCCAGCGCCGTCAAGGTGACGCTGGCATTGCTTGACGTGGTGGCCAGCGCCTGCGCACGGCCGGTGGCCGAGGCGATGCTCGCCGATCCGCCGGTGACCTGCCACAGATAGGTCTGAATGGTGCGGCCGGCGGGCAGCAGGCTGCTGCCCGCGGTCAGCGTCACGGTCGAGCCCATGGCCGCCGACACGGCGGACGGCGACATCACGGCCACCGGCTGCGAGTTCGCATTCTGGGCGGCCACCACGGCCGCGCCGGCGTCCAACATGCCGGCGCCGCAGGTACCGGTCGTGCAGGTGCATTCGGTCTGCTCGGTCGAGGTTGGCTGCGTGCAGGCCGCCACGCCGCTGTCAGCGGTGGTCGGGAAGGTCCTCGCCGAACTGCGGATCAGCGAGCGGATCGCTGCCGGCGTCAGACTGGGGTTGATGGACACCATCAATGCCGCGGTGCCTGCCACCAGCGGTGCCGAGAAGCTGGTGCCCAGCGCGTAGTTGATGGCGTCGGAATAGGTGTTGGTGCCCGGACCCTGCGTGCCCGAATTGGTCGTACTGAGCATCGAATACAGGCAGGCGCCGGACGCGTTGACGCAGTTGCCTGCCGGTGCGGCAATCGACACTTCCGGCCCCAGGTCCGAGAAGCCGGACTTGGTGCCGGCGTGCCGCAGGCCGGCGACGGCGATCACGCCCGCGCAGTTGGCTGGCGTGCCGACGGCCAGGCCGTCATTGCCCGCGGCGACCACGATGGTGGCGCCTTTGGCAGTGACGTCGGCAATCGCGTCTTCATAGGCGGCAGTGCAGCTGCCGGAGCTGCCCAGGCTCATGTTGATCACCTTGGCAGGATGCGTGTTGTCCGCCACACCGCTGACCGAGATGCCGGCGGCCCAGCGCATCGCGTCGATGATGTCCGAGTCGTAGCCGCCACACTTGCCCAGCACACGCAGCGGCAACAGCAGCACATTCGGCGCCATGCCAGCCATGCCGGTCGCATTGTTGGTCGCAGCCCCGATCAGACCAGCGGTCTGGGTACCGTGCCACGAACTGTTTTCGGCGCCGCAGCCCTTGAAGGTGCCCGAAGCGTCTTCCGCCGAGGTGATCCAGTCGCCAGGGTCGCTGGGGTCGCTGTCGCGGCCACCGCCATCGTTGGCCGTGGCCGTGTCGCTGACGAAGTCGTAGCCGCTCAGCAGCTTGCCGGCAAAGTCTGGGTGGTCCGGGCGAATCCCGGTGTCCAGCACCGCCACGACGACGCTGCTGCTGCCTTGCGTGAGCGCCCACGCGTTTTCGGCGTTCACGGAAGATTTGACGGTGCTGTCCGGTGCGTGCAGGTACCACTGCCCGGCGGCCAGCGAATTGACATTGGACGACAGGCCGCTGGGGTACAGCGGATCGTTCGGTGCGGCCAGCACGCGGCGGCGCCCGTCCACCACGGCCCATTCGACTTCCGAGTCCGCCGCCAGCCTGGCCGCCAGCGCCTGGCTGCCCATCGCGCTCGAGGTCATGATCTGCATGCGATCACTCATCACACGGCCGTCGGCCAGCGACGCGATGCCCAGGCGCGTGGCCAGCGTGGAGGCGGCCTGCGGGCCCGCCTTGGCCGTCGCATTGGCCGAGAGAATGTTGCTGCGCGACAGCACGCCGGCACCGCTCTTGAACTTGACGATCACCCGCCCGGTGTCTGCCAGCGCCGCAGCGCCGACGCCGCGCGGCACGCCTTGCTCGGCCGCCTGGGCCGGCAGCGCCGCAACCGTCGCCAGCAGCACCGCCGCAGAGCAGGCCAGCCAGGCCTTGTGTGTCCAGTTCGTCCAACCCGTGTGGTTCATGGCAGTCATCCGGCTAAGGGCAGCAGCGTGCCGCGGCAAAAGAGGGTGAAGTCTAGACGTTTCGAAGTAAACGACTCGTTGCTGATTGCGTCTGCAGCGCCCGCAAAAAAGCCCCTCGGAAGGGGCTTTTTGCGATTGCCTGAAATATCAGGCCACCACGCGGACCATTTCGAGGCACTTGTTCGAGTAGCCCCATTCGTTGTCGTACCAGGCCACAACCTTGACGAAGGTCTTGTCCAGCGCGATGCCGGCGTCGGCGTCGAAGACCGAGGTCATCGGCTCGCCGCGGAAGTCGGTCGAGACGACCTTGTCCTCGGTGTAGCCGAGCACGCCCTTCATCGCGCCTTGCGACGCGGCCTTCATCGCGTTGCAGATGTCTTCGTAGCTGGCTTCCTTGACCAGCTCGACGGTCAGGTCGATCACCGAGACGTCGGAAGTCGGCACGCGGAAGGACATGCCGGTCAGCTTCTTGTTCAGCTCAGGGATCACCACGCCCACGGCCTTGGCAGCGCCGGTGCTCGACGGGATGATGTTTTCCAGGATGCCGCGGCCACCGCGCCAGTCCTTGTTCGACGGGCCGTCCACGGTCTTCTGCGTGGCGGTGGTGGCGTGCACCGTGGTCATCAGGCCGCGCTTGATGCCGAAGGCGTCGTTCAACACCTTGGCGACCGGCGCCAGGCAGTTGGTGGTGCACGAGGCGTTCGAGATGATGGCCTGGCCGGCGTAGGTCTTGTCGTTCACGCCGTAGACGAACATCGGCGTGTCGTCCTTCGAAGGCGCCGACAGGATGACCTTCTTCGCGCCGGCCTTCAGGTGGGCCTCGGCGGTTTCCTTGGTCAGGAACAGGCCGGTGGATTCGATGATGACGTCGGCACCGATCTCGTCCCACTTCAGCTCAGCCGGGTTCTTCACCGCAGTCAGGCGGATCTTCTTGCCGTTGACGATCAGCGTGTTGCCGTCGACCGCGACCTCGCCCTTGAAGCGGCCATGCACGCTGTCGTGCTTCAGCATGTAGGCCAGATAGTCCGGCTCCAGCAGATCGTTGATGGCGACGATTTCGATGTCACTGGCGAAGTTCTGCACCGCAGCGCGGAACACCATGCGGCCGATGCGGCCGAAGCCGTTGATACCTACCTTGATGGTCATGAGAGTCTCCTGGTCTGATGAAAAGCCGTGAAGGAAACGAGAGGGAAAAGAAAGGAATGCGGGATCTTGACCGGCTTACTTGCCCAGCACCTTGCGCACCGTCAGCGCGACGTTTTCGGGCGTGAAGCCGAACAGCTTGAACAGCACACCGGCCGGGGCGGATTCGCCGAAGCGGTCCAGGCCCACAACCGCGGCGCAGCCGTACTTCCACCAGCCGTCGGTCACGCCAGCTTCGATGGCGATGCGCGGCAGCTTGGCCGGCAGCACCGAGAGCTTGTAGGCCATGGGCTGGCGGTCGAACACGGTGGTGGAGGGCATGGACACCACGCGCACCGCGATCTTGGCCTTGGCCAGTTCGGCCTGCGCGGCCATCGCCAGCTGGACTTCGGAGCCGGTGGCGATGATGACGGCCTGGGCGGCCTTCTTCATGCCGATGTCGGACGGCTCGGACAGCACATAGGCGCCCTGGGTGATGACGTCGGCATCGACCTTCTGCGTGTACTGCAGGTTCTGGCGCGACAGCAGCAGCGCGCTCGGGCGGTGCTTGTTGGCCAGCGCCATGGTCCACGCGACAGCCGTTTCCATCGTGTCGGCCGGGCGCCAGACGTCCAGGTTCGGGATCAGGCGAAGGCTGGCCGCGTGTTCGACGGACTGGTGGGTCGGGCCGTCTTCGCCCAGGCCGATGGAGTCGTGCGTGAACACATGCACCACGCGCAGCTTCATCAGCGCGGCCATGCGGATGGCGTTGCGGCTGTAGTCGCTGAAGGTCAGGAAGGTGCCGCCGTAGGGGATGTAGCCGCCATGCAGCGCCACGCCATTCATGATGGCGGCCATGCCGAACTCGCGCACGCCGTAGTTGATGTGGCGGCCGAGCTGGCCCAGCTCGTTGCGGGCCGGCTCGCCATCCTTGCCGAAGCGCAGCGCGGGTGTGCTCTTGGTGTTGGTGAGGTTCGAGCCGGTCAGGTCGGCCGAACCGCCCAGCAGCTCGGGCAGCGCGGCGGTGA
This sequence comes from Ideonella sp., assembly GCF_041287625.1. Classification (GTDB taxonomy): domain Bacteria; phylum Pseudomonadota; class Gammaproteobacteria; order Burkholderiales; family Burkholderiaceae_C; genus Ideonella. The sequence continues at coordinate 177,690 of NZ_JBGGNH010000027.1, read as the reverse complement.
AGAATTCCAGCGCGATCTGGCTGGCCTTGCGGCTGGCCACCGTTTCGGCCTTGTCGTGGGCAGAGGCCACGGCGTCAACCGCGATCTCGGCGAAGTTCTCCGGCAGCTCGCCGGCCATGCGGCGGGTGAACGCGGCAGCGGCTTCTGGGTAGGCTGCGGCGTAGGCGGCGAAACGCGCGTCCCACTGGGCATTGGCCGCGGCACCGGTTTCGGTGGCGTCCCAGGCGGCGCGCACGTCTTCCGGCACGCTGAACGGTTCGTGTGGCCAGCCCAGCGCTTCACGGGTCAGTTTGATCTCGTCGCCACCCAGCGGTTCGCCGTGGGCCTTCGCGGTACCGGCGCGGTTGGGCGAGCCCTTGCCGATGGCGGTCTTGCAGATGACCAGCGTGGGCTTGTCGCTGCTGGCCTTGGCGGTGGCAATCGCCTTGTCGACCGCGCCGACGTCGTGGCCGTCCACCGGGCCGACGACGTTCCAGCCGCAGGCCTTGAAGCGCTGGGCGGTGTTGTCGATGAACCAGGGCGCGACCGGGCCGTCGATCGAGATGCCGTTGTCGTCGTACAGCGCCACCAGCTTGTTCAGCTTCCAGGCGCCGGCCAGCGCCACGGCCTCGTGGCTGATGCCCTCCATCAGGCAGCCATCACCCATGAAGACATAGGTCTGGTGGTCGACGATCTTGAGGTCGTCCTTGTTGAACTCGGCCGCCAGCAGCTTTTCGGCCAGCGCCATGCCCACCGCGTTGGTGATGCCCTGGCCCAGCGGCCCGGTGGTGGTTTCCACGCCCGGCGTCACGTCGACTTCCGGGTGGCCCGGGGTCAGGCTGTGCAGCTGGCGGAAGTTCTTCAGTTCGCTGATGGGCAGCGCGTAGCCGGTCAGGTTCAGCAGCGCGTACAGCAGCATCGAGCCGTGGCCGTTGGACAGCACGAAACGGTCGCGGTCGGCCCACTTCGGCGCCTTCGGGTTGTGCTTCAAGTGGCGGCCCCACAGGGCCTGGGCCATCTCGGCCATGCCCATCGGCGCGCCGGGGTGGCCGGAATTGGCCTGCTGCACCGCGTCCATCGCCAGCGCGCGGATCGCGTTGGCCATCTGGGGGTGCTCGGTACGGGCGCTGGCGGGGGAGGTGTCGAGGGGCATGCTGGGTCCGTGTCGGGGGAAGGGCCGGGGAAATGCAAGGAGCGCCGGGGTCAGCGGCGGGCCATTTGGCGCCTTGGTGAGCGCACTGCTGGGCCTGGAAACGACGCGGTGGACTCCCGATTTGACGGAGCGCTGAACCGCGAAAGCCGGGATTTTAGCGGGGCTGGATAATCCAGGCCCCATGCACGGCCTGCACCTGACCGCCGACCTGCGCGGCTGCCCTGCCGGTGCAGCCGCGATGACCGACCCTGACACCCTGCGCGCGCACTGCCGCGCCGCGGTGCTGGCGGCCGGCCTGCAGCCGGTCGGCGAGCTGTTCCACCGCTTCACGCCACTGCCAGGCAGCAGCGCACCCGCAGGCGTCACCGGCATGATCCTGCTGGCCGAATCCCACCTCGCGGTGCACACCTGGCCCGAACTCGGCGCGGTGACGCTGGACGTCTACGTCTGCAACCTGGGCCAGGACAACAGCGCCCGCGCCGAGGCGCTGATGGCAGCGTTGATCGCGGTGTTCCGGCCGGCGCAGCAAGCGCTGCAGCGGCTGCACCGGGGCGACAGCCGCTGAGGCGCCAGATGCAAGTGCGTCGTCGTCCGACACGCGCAGGCCCGCTGGCCGCCTAGACTGCCGGATGGTGGCGCAGCAGTCGGGCGCCGGCTTCCCATTTGCGCTCCAGGAGTCGCCATGACGCTTTCCCCCCGTACCGCCTTTCGCCAACTGCTGCCGCTGGCCCTGAGCGGCCTGTTCGCCGCCCAAGGCAGCGCGGCCCTGGCCGCCCAGGCCGACGCCAGCTTCGACTTCGGCCAGTCCCACCCTTACCTCGGCTTTGGCGCGCAGGTCTGGCTGAACGACAACAAGCCCGAGCAAAGCATGCAGATGCTGCGCGACCTGCATGCACGCTACGTGCGCGTGGGCCTGGCGCCGAAGATCCTGCTGAACCAGCTGCGGCCCGGCATGTCGGTGCAGGACGCGCTGAAGCTGATCAAGGCCAACGACAGCGAACAGCAGCGCCAGCGCCTGACGCGTTTTGGCGAGCAGATGAAGCAGCTGGGCATCCAGATCCACCTGATCTTCTGGCGCATGCCTGAGCCCTGGGCCCGTTACGACGCGCAGCGCAAGAGCGGCTCCAAGGACCGCTCGACCTTCGCCGACCCGGCGCGGGTGGCGGACTACGCCAACCTGGTCACCGCGCAGATGGTCTACCTGCGCGGCCTGGGCATCACGGCGGACGCGGTGGAACTGACCAACGAACCGCACGGCGCCTGGAGCACGCTCTACACCCGCGAGGACTATGCGCGGCTCGTGCAGGCCGCCAGGGCCGCGATGCAGCAGAACGGCCTGGGCGAGGTCAAGATCGCCGGGCCTGGCGTGAACCTGAAACAGTTCGACCACTACATCGGCGCGCTGCAGCAGGCCAAGGCCACCGACGACCTGGGCTACATCTCGGCCCACGTCTACGAGAACCCCGAGCTGCTCAGCGACCCGCGCCAGCCCGGCATGGCCAGCTTCCTCGGCCGCGGCCACTTCGGTCCCATCGTCATCACCGAATTCGGCGCGCAGGACGGCAAGGCCAAGGTCGGCGCGCGCAGTTTCGCGGTCACCGAGCCGGCGTACGGCCTGAGCGCCATCGCCCAGGCCGGGCTGCTGCTGAACAACGGCGCCAGCGCGCTGATCTACTGGCAGCTGAAGGACTTCAACTGGGGCACGCAAGGCCATGGCATGCTCAGCGAAGACGGCCAGCGCCGGCCGGTCGCACAGGCACTGCAGACCATCGTCGCGCCGCTGCCGCCCGGTGCGAAGATCGCGGCGGTGCAAGGCCGCTTGCCCGCCGGCCTGGTCGCCACCGCATTCCAGACGCCGCAAAACAGTTACCTGATGATCAGCAACAGCAGCGACGAATCCCACCAGCTCAGCGCCCGCCTGCAGGGCGGCAGCGGCCACTGCGGCAAGATTGCGCAGACGCAGGTCTGGCGGACCAGCGGTGAAGGCGGCGGCGCAGTGAAGGCACCCGAGGTCAGCGACTGCACGGTCAAGGCCGGCATCGGCCCGGGCAGTGCGGTGCTCATGGTGCTGCAGTGAATCTGGCGACCGTTGCGCCGCGCGCGCTGGTCCTCGCCGCCGGCCGCGGCGAACGCATGCGGCCACTCACCGACACCACGCCCAAGCCGCTGCTGCAGGTGCGCGGCAAGCCGCTGATCGAATGGCACCTCGAAGCGCTGGCCGCCGCCGGCGTGCGCGAGGTGGTCGTCAACACCGCCTGGCTGGAAGACCAGTTCCCGGCCGCCTTGGGCGACGGCAGCCGCTGGGGCCTCACGCTGCACCATTCGATGGAAGGCCGCGACCATGGCGGCGCGCTGGAAACCGCAGGCGGCATTGCCAAGGCCTTGCCACTCCTGGCGCCGCAGGGAAACGAGCCCTTCTGGGTCGTCTCCGGCGATGTGTTCCTGCCCGGTTTTCCGTTTGACGCGGCCGATGTGGCGGCCTTCGCCAGCAGCGCGCTGGACGCCCAACTCTGGCTGGTGCCGAACGCGCCGCACCATCCGCACGGCGACTTCGGCATCAGCGCCGCCGGCCTGGCAGTGGCCGACGCGCCCGAGCGCTACACCTGGGCCAGCGTCGGCCTGTTCCGGCCCGCGATGTTCAGCGACATTGCACCCGGCACACGGCTCGCGCTGCGGCCCAGGCTGGACGCGGCGATTGCCGCCGGCCGCCTCGGCGCCCGCCTGTGGACGGGACCGTGGACCGACGTTGGCACTGTCGAGCGACTGGACGCGCTGAACCGCTGAGGCGACTCAGTCGGCGAGTTGGGATGTCAGCTCGTTGATGCGCGCCATCACCTCCGGCGTCAGCTTGTCCGCCACCGCCAGCGCGCCGAGGTTGCTCTGCAGCTGCGAAACCTTGGAGGCGCCGGTGATCACCGAGCTGACGTGCGGGTTCTTCGTCGCCCAGGCGATGGCCAGTTGCGCGGTGGTGCCCCCGAGCTCGGCGGCGATGGGCGCGAGTTGCTGCACCGCGGCGTTCTTGGCGGCATCGGTCAGGCCCTCGCGCAGGAAACCCATGTCCTGCAAGGCGCCGCGCGAGTCGGCCGGCACGCCGGCGCTGTACTTGCCGGTGAGCAGGCCCGAAGCCAGCGGGCTCCAGGTCGTCAGGCCCAGGCCGATGTCGTCGTAGAGCCGGGCGTACTCCTGCTCCACCTTGCGGCGGTGGAACAGGTGGTATTGCGGCTGCTCGACCACCGGCTTGTGCAGGTGATGCCGCTCGGCAATGTCCCAGGCCGCGCGGATCTCGGCCGCGCTCCACTCGCTGGTGCCCCAGTACAGCGCCTTGCCCTGGGTGATCATGTCGCTCATCGCGTGCACGGTCTCCTCGATCGGCGTGTTCGGGTCCGGCCGGTGGCAATAGACGAGGTCCAGGTGTTCCAGCCCGAAACGCTGCAGCGAGCCGTCGATGGCCTGCATCAGGTACTTGCGGTTCAGCGTGTTCTTGCGGTTGATGCCGCCATGCTGGCCCGGCAGGCCCCAGTAGAACTTGGTCGAGACGACATAGTCCAGCCGGTGCCAGCCCAGCTTCTTCAACGCCTGGCCCATCACGGTTTCGCTCTCACCGGCGGCATAGGCCTCGGCGTTGTCGAAGAAGTTGACGCCGGCATCAAAAGCTGCGGCCATCATCTCGACGGCGGCATTCACATTGACCTGGTTGTGGTACGTGACCCACGAGCCCAGCGACAGCTCGCTGACTTGCAGGCCGGCGCGGCCAAGGCGGCGATAACGCATGAGGATCTCCTGATGGATTTGGAATGAGCTGCGCAGCTTATCCAGCGGCGCCAACCTTGTTCACTCCAGTGGCACCGAGAAAAACCGATAGCCGCCCTCGCCTGCCGTCTTGGTGGCATACATCGCACGGTCGGCGTTGGCCATGATGTCGCTGGCGGTTTCGCCGTCGTGCGGGTAGCGGGCGATGCCAATGCTGGCGTCGACCCGGAGTTGCCTGGCGCCATGCGGCACTGGCAGGCGGATCTCGTCGAGCAGCTTCTCGGCGATCAGCGCCACGTGCAGCGGGTGGGCCGAGGTGTCCAGCAGCACCACGAACTCGTCGCCGCCCAGGCGGGCGACCGTGTCGGCCTGGCGCATCGCGGCGTGCAGGCGCTGGGCGATGACTTGCAGCACCACGTCGCCGGCATCGTGGCCGTGCTGGTCGTTGACCTGCTTGAAGTCGTTCAGGTCGATGAACAGCAGGCAGACGGCTTCACCGTTGCGCCTGGCCTGGGCCAGCGCGTGCGCCAGCCGGTCCTGGAACAGCCGGCGGTTCGGCAGGCCGGTCAGCATGTCGTGGTGAGACAGGTGCTCCAGCTCCTGCTGCTTGGTCTTCAGGTCGGCCAGCTGGCGCGTGATCTGCACCTGCATCTGCTGGAAACGGCGCGCCAGCGAGCCAATCTCGTCATTGCGGCGCAGCGGCAGGTCGCCCGGCGCCTCGCCGGCCGCGAAACGCCGCGCGGCCTCCGACACGGCATTGATCGGCCGGGTCAGCGCCTGCGCCAGCGCCGCAGCCACCAGCAATGACACCAACCCCAGCCCCAGCACGATGCGGGTGATGGCCTGGCCCAGCGGCTGCGACTGGGCCAGCACCTGTGCCAGTGGCTGGGCCAGGCCCAGCACCAGCCGGTTCTCGTTGGCCGGGGACTCCAGCGGCAGCGCGACAAAGGCCGCGACCAGGCCGGCCTGCGGCGGGCCGCCGGGCTGGGCGTCACCATCGACATCGAACACCACGTGCTCGCTGTGCCCGTTGACCACCGGCGCGGTGGCGGCGAACTCGTCCTGCAGCAGCACGCGGCGGCCGCGGTCGAAGCCGAAGGTCTTGCTGCTGTCGGGATGGATCAGCACGTCGCCACCGCCATTGGCCAGGTACAGCGTGAAGGCCTCGGGCAGGTCGGCCGCCAGCAGCGCGAACATGCTGTTCAGGTCCACGTTGACGACGACCACGCCAATCGCCTTGCCCGCCGCGTCGATCACCGGCATGGCCTGCTGCAGCGCCGGCTGGTCATAGCCGGCCGCGGTGCCGCTCTCATGGTTGATGGTGATGCGCGAGAGGTAGGTCGCGCCGGCCGGCATCTGCAGGGTTTCGGCGACGTAGGCGTAGTGGCCCTTTTCCTGCAGCGCATCGCCCAGCACGCGAACGGGCGAAGCGCCGCGGCGGTCCATGCGCACCCGCTCCAGCCCATGCTCGCTGGCGGAAATGAGCCGCAGCTGCAGGTAGGACGGATTGGCCGTCATCACGCCGCCGAACAACGAAGCCAGCCGCTCGGCATCGGCCGCGTCGCCATGCTGCAGCACCGTCAGCGTGGCCGGGTGGTTGACCAGCACCTGCAGGTTGCGGGTGATCTCCTCGCGCGTCTGCGTGATGCGGCGCGCCAGCACCTGGGTGGACGTGAGCAGCTCGTTGCGTGCCGAGACCACCTGCAGGCTGCGGCTGGCCTGGTAGGCGTAGAAGCCGGTCAGCCCCGCGGCGCACAGCCCAACCAGCGCCAGCACCAGCGCCAGCCGGCCGGCAATGCCCAGGCGCAGGCGCGATGGCCGGGGCGGCGCGGCAGCGGACGGTGGCGACTCGGCCGTGCTGAGCCCCGATGGCAAAGCCGGCGGCTGCAGCACCGCGGGCGACGCCAGCGCCGCCGTCTCGCTTTGCGGTGACGGCTCTGCCGTCATGGCGCCAACAGCCGGGCCGCCCGGTCGCCCGAGACGATGCGCGCCCACAAGGCATTGCGGCGCTCCTCGTTTTCCACCGGCTCCAGCCACAGCAGCTTGTCGCCCGGCCGCTCCGCCGGCGAAGCCTGCACGGTGCAGCCCAAGCCCTGGCGCGTCACCAGCAGGCGCGAGGGCTCGGGCTCCAGCAGGTGGTCGATCCAGGCATGGGCCAGCGCCGGCTCGCGTGCGCCACGGGTCACGGCCCAGCAGTCCAGCCAGGCCAGCGCGCCTTCCTTCGGGATCACGTAGCCCACGTCCAGCCCGGCCTGGCGCACCAGCTGCAGTTGCTGGCTGCCGTAGTTGGCGAACATCAGCCAAGCCTGGCGGCGCTTGAACATGGCCACCGACTCCTCGGGCTGGGTATAGAACCCGGCCACGTTGCGGCGCAGCGCGATCAGCCTGTCCACCGCCTTGGGCCACTGCGCCTCGCTGAGCTGGAACGGGTTCTTCAGGCCCAGCGCCTGCGCCGCCAGCGAGAAGTTGTGCGAGCCATCGTTGTAGGCCAGCACCCTGCCCTGGTAGCGCTCGTCCCACAGCGCGGTGATGGAACTGGGCGGGTCCAGCAAACGCACCCTGTCATAGATCAGGCCCATCTCGGCATAGGCATAGGGCACGCCGTAGAGCCGGCCTTTCTGCACCAGCCCGGGCAGCGTGGCGGCGTCGCGAAAGCGCGGCAACTGGCGGCGGCGGTTGGGCAGCGCCTTGATGTCCAGCGGCAGCACCAGTTCCTGGCGGATGTAGCGCTGCAGCTCGGCGGTGTTGGCGGCAAAGACGTCGAAATCCTGCGCGCGGTTGTGGGCCAGGCGCTGCCACAGCACGGTGTCGGAATCGACGAGGCTGAGCTCGACCCGCGCGCCGCTGCGCTGCTCGAACGCAGCGACCACTTCCGGCTCGGCATAGCCTGGCCAGGCCAGCACCCGCAAGGGCCCGCCGGTGGCACGCGCCCGCGAGGACGCGGCAGTGCCAAGCACTGCCCCCGCCACACAGATCTGCCGACGACTCCAACCGCGCTGCGCCATGTGCACCTCGCCCGCATCCTACCGCTGGCGGATGCTGCTGCGTTTAGCCGACACCCGTGCCGCGCGATTCGGCCGACCCATCGCCTCTCTTCAGCACGTCAGCGGGGTGACGCAAGGCGCGCAGCCGTCACAAGCCCGCGACCCGCCTGCCAGCCCAGCGTGAAGGCTTCTTCGAACACCGAATAGCCGGCCAGGTCTGCATGGGCGAAGCGCACGCGGCCGCCAGCCAGGCGCAGCGCCTCGCGGGCGGGCTGGCTGCGCAGGCCGGGCACCGGGATGCTCATCGCGTGGCCCCAGCGCATCAGGTCGACCTGCTGCAGCTTGGGTGCAAGGTCCGGGTGCAGTGGCGTGAGCTGGCGCACGATCTCGGCGGTCCAGTCGGCGGCGCTGCCAGCCAGCAGTTCGGGCCGGCGCGACTGGGGCAGCGCGCAGTAGGCGGTCAGCAGTTGCGGGCCGGCCAGGCCGGTGTCAGGGCGCAGGCTCTGGTGCTGAGCGTCCACGTAGCCCAGCGACAGGCTGCTGCCGGCCGGCGCGAAGGCCACGTTGTCCCACGAAGACGGGGCGCCGAGGCGGTCCAGCAGCGGCGCTTTCAGCAACAGGTTGGCCACCAGCCAGGGCGCGTAGCGCGTGGCCGCGGCGGCCTGCTGCAGCGCGCCGGCCAGCGAAGCGTCCAGCCCGGCCGCGACCCGGCTGGCGACGAACAACGGCTGTGCCAGCACCACCGCGTCGGCCGTCCAGGCTTCGGCCTGCCCCGCGGCTTCGTCCCAGGCCAGCACCTGCACGCCGTGCTTTTGCAGCTCGACCCGCAGCACGGTGCGGCCGGTGCGCAGCCGCGGCTTCAGCGGCCCGGCAAGTTCGCGCACCAGCCAGGCGTTGCCTTCAGGCCAGGTGAACACGGCGTCGCGCTCGGCACTGTCGTCGCCAGGCGCGTGGAAGCCGTGCCGGCTGGCGAAGTAGTGCAGGCCGGCCCAGGCCGAGACGGTGTCGATGCCGGCGCCGTAGTCGTCGCGGCAGCAATAGTCCAGGTAACCGAGCAGGCGCGTGTCGTCCAGGCCGTTGGCGGCCAGCCAGGCGTCAAAGCGCTGCGCATCCAGCGCGGCATGGCCGGCCGTCCAGCGCACACGGTGCGTGGGCAGCGCAAAGCCGAGTTCGCGCTGCGCCTGGTCCACCAGTGCAGCGAAGCGGCGGTACTGCGCCAGCGTGGCCAGCCGCCCTTGAGCCGACGGCAGCAGGCCGTCCTGCCAGGCGCCGTCGATGAACAGCCGCTCCTGCGGGCTGTGGCAGAGGTAGCGCTCGTTGGCATGCACGCCGGCCGAGTCCGATCGCAGCAGGCCGATGTCGTGCAGCCAGGCGCTGAGCTCGTAGGTGCTCTCTCCTGGCACCGGCAGGTAGTGCGCACCCAGCGGACAGCCCAGGCCGGCGACCGCGTGGCCCCGGCTGTTGCCACCGACCTGGTCCTCCAGCTCCAGCAGCTGCGCGTCCGCATGGCCGGCCTCGGCCAGCGCGCGCAGTGCCGACAGTCCGGCGACACCACCACCGATCACCAGCACGCCCGCGCGGCGCTGCACGGCGGGCGTTGGCAACGCGCCAGACTTGGCCAGCGTGCGCAGCCGGTGCCCACGCTCGAACGACGCGCCAACCCAGCGGCTCACGGGCGCCTCGACTCGCGGCTCGCAGCCAGCCAGCCATGGCAGCGCCGCACCTGCCAACACCGTGCGGCGCCGAACCCTCATCAATGCACCTGCCCCCACTCTTCCTCGAAGGTCTGCACCAGCACCTGGTTGGACAGCCGGTTCGGCTCGGCGGGCACGCGCGCCATGTCGGGCGGGAAGTCGAACAGCGTGGGCAGGCCGGGCAGCGTCAGGAAACGCAGGCCGGCGGGCAGCGCGGCGGGCGTGTGCCACGGCCTGCGGCTGGCGAGGATGTAGCCCCATTCGCCGAAGCTGGGCACGTGGGCGTGGTACGGCGTGATGGTCATGCCCGCGGCTTCCAGCGTACTGGCCACGGTCCAGAAGCTTTTGCGGGCGATCAGCGGCGAGGTGGTCTGCACCACCGCATAGCCACCCGCGGCCAGGTGCTGGTCGACCAGCTCGTAGAAGCTGGTGGTGTAGAGCTTGCCGAGCGCGAAGTTGCTGGGGTCGGGGAAGTCGATGACGATGACGTCGAAGTTTTCGTCATGCGCAGCCAGCCAGCCGAAGGCGTCGTCGTTGACGACCTTCAGCTTGGGCGAATTGAGGGCGTTCTGGTTCAGCGCGGCCAGCAGCGGCTCGGTGCGGAACAGCTGCGTCATCTTCGGGTCCAGGTCCACCAGCGTGACCTGTTCGACCGAGGGGTACTTCAGGATCTCGCGCGCGGCCATGCCATCGCCGCCGCCCAGCACCAGCACGTGCCGCGGCGCGCCCTGCGCGGCCATGGCCGGGTGCACCAGCGCCTCGTGGTAGCGGTACTCGTCCTTGGAGTGGAACTGCAGGTTGCCGTTGAGGAACAGGCGGATGCCGGCGCGGCTGCGGGTGACGACCACGCGCTGGTAGGCGCTGGTCTCGCGCAGCAGGATGGTTTCGCCGTAGAAGCGGTCCTCGGCCCAGGTGGTCAGCTGCTCGGCACCGGCCATGGCCGCGAGCAGCGCGAGCAGCACGCCGGCACAGGCCAGCGCATGCGCGCGCCAGGCCCGCAGCTGGGCGCGGAACATCCACAGCGCCCAGACGGCCACCACCGCATTCAGCAGCCCGAAGAAGATGCCGGTGCGGATCAGCCCCAGGTGCGGCACCAGCAGCAGCGGAAACGCCACGGCGACAACCAGCGCGCCCAGGTAGTCGAAGGTCAGCACCTGCGAGACCAGGTCCTTCAAACCGTAGCGCTGGCTGAACTGGCGCTTCAGGATGCGCATGACCAGCGGAATCTCCAGCCCGACCAGCACGCCAACCAGCCCGACCAGGCCGTACAGCAGCACGCGGAACGACGCGCCCGCCGTGGGCGGCAGGCTGGCATGCGAGGCGAACAGCGCGGCCGGCATCAGCCCGCCAACGAAGCCGACCAGCAGTTCCACACGCAGGAAGTTCGCCACCAGCTGCCGCTCCACATACCGGCTCAGCCACGAGCCCAGCCCCATCGCGAACAGGTAGCCGCCGATGATGGTGGAGAACTGCAGCACCGAGTCGCCGAGCAGATAGCTGGCGAGTGCCCCGGCTGCGAGTTCGTAGACCAGCCCGCAGGCCGCGATGACGAACACGGAGGCCAGCAGCAGCACCTCGGCCGGCTGCACCCGACGCGACTCTTCAGGCACCTCTTTCAGATCACCCGAAGGAGACTCAGAATTCATCCGTGGATGGCGGCGGCCACGATCTGGCCGATGGCCACGAACATGCCCGCCACGACGATGCCCAGCGCGATGTTCTTGTGCTCGACGATCTCTTCCCACAGCTTGTAGGGCGTGAGCTTGTCGATGATGGCAAAGCTGATCCACAGCACCAGCACGCCGATCACCGCGTACAGCACCGAGCCCAGCACCACTTCCGGGTGCAGCCATTCGAGGTTCATCGTGTTTTCTCCATGGAAGTGAGGATGGTGGCGGTCACTTGTGACCGCCACCGCCGCTGGAATAGCCGCCAAACGAGCCGCCACCGCCGCCAACAAAGACGCCGCCGTGGCTGCGCTGGTTCTGCCGGCATTGCTGGTACTCGGCGCTGGCCTCGCCGAAGGTGGCGCGCTGCTGTGCGCAATCGTCGCTGCTGCTGCAGCGGGTCGTCAGCAGGATCACGACGATGACCACCACCAGGATGATCACGCCCTGACTCAGCCCGCCAATGCCTTTGCTGCTGGTGAGGCTGGACAGCGGCGACGCGTCACTGCGCAGCGCCGCCGCCTGCGGCCCGCTCAGGCCGAAGGCCTTGGCCACCGCATCCGCCGGCAAAGCCTTGCCCAGCGACCAGACGACCTCGTTGGCCGTGCGCTCGCGCGAGAGCATCGCGCCACCGGGGCCGTCGTAGTCGGTGACCTCGGCGCGCTCCTCGCGCTGCACCCGCCAGTAGAACTCGCCCAGCACCCATGTCACTTTGGCCTGGTAGCGGTAACGCTGCTTGAAGCTCGTCGCTTCCAGACGGGCGGTGCTGCCCTGCACCACCGGCGCGCCGGTCAGCGGCCGCACCCAGCTCCAGCCGTCTTCGGCGTCGACCAGGAACGCAAAGCCTGCCGTGCGGTGGTAGAGCAGGTATTCGCGCCAGAAGGTCTGCTCGTCGTCGTCCCCCGGTGCCGGCAGGTCGCAGCGCTCCTGGTAGCCGACGACCTGCCAGTCCAGCAGGCCTTCGGCGCCCAGTTCGAGCTTGCCGATGCGGCCCAGCGGGATCTGCGGCTGCAGGTTGCCGGGGCCGCTGTTGTTCTGCGCGTAAAAGGCCAGGTCCGCGCCCGGCCCTTTCGACACATCCACCACCGCCTTGCACTGCGGGCAGCTGACGCTTTGCGTGGTCGACAGGCTCAGCGTGATCGCAAAACCGCAGCTGGGGCAGCTGAAGCCCTTGCTGCTGAGCGTCTTTTCGCTGTCCTCGCGCAGGCCGCGCAGCTTCAACTCGGACAACGCGACAGAGCGGCCGATGGACCATTGCAGCTGGCCTGCGTCCGCATCGTCCAGCGTGCCGACTTCGCCGCGCTCGCTGCGCAGGTCGGCGACGGTGAATTCGCCTTCGAGCTTCGGCGGCCGCGGCAGCTCACCTTGCGCGGCCAGCAGCGACGCGCGCTGCACCGAGGCCACGCTCCACGGCTGGCCGGCCAGCAGGCGGCGCTCGCCGGGGTTCAGCTCGGTGAGAGCTGGCGCATCGCTTGGCAGCGGCTGGTCGAAGGCCAGCACGTAGGCGCCGTTGTCCTCGCTGAGCCAGGCCACACGCGGCGTCGCATCGGCGCCGGCGTCGAACAGCGCATGCCACTCGTTCCAGGTGCCGGCTTCATAGCGGTACTGCAAACGGCCGACCAACGTGAACGGCACGCCCTGGTACTGGCCACTGGCGCCCAGTTGCAGCGGAGAGTGGTCGTCGAACAACTCGGCGCTGACGCCGATGCGGCGCAGCGCTTCACCGTCGCGCACCAGCGTGCTGCGGCAAAAGCTGCAGACGGCGCTGGCCGACGCGGCCGAGGCAAACTCGACCGGCGCGCCGCAATTCGGGCACGCAGCGCGATAGACGCGCTGGGGCCGCCCAGGCGTCGCGGGGGGACTTCCGGCTGCCACCTGGCTAGACGAGCTTCTTCAGCAATTCGGTCTTCTTGGCGAGGAATTCTTCGTCGGTCAGGATGCCCTTGGCCTTCAGCTCGCCGAGCTTTTCCAGCAGCGCCATGACCTCATCGACCGACGCGGCCACCGCCGGTGAAGCTGCGGCAACGGCGGGCGCCGCGCTGACCGCCGGCCCCACGCCACCCAGCCCTTGGCCCAGCTGCTGCGCCAGCACCTGGCCCAGTGCCACACCGGCGCCCAGCCCCATCGCGTCACCTGCGATGCCGCCGCCCTGGCCGGCACCTTCGGCGAACTTCGGAATGGCCTGCGCGGTCTGGTACTGCATGAATTTGCCCATGTCGTTGCCGACCATGCCCATGCCGATCTTCTGGTCCAGGATCTTCTGCAGTTCCTCGGGCAGCGAGACGCTTTGCAGCGTCACGCTTTCCAGCTTCAGGCCCAGCGCCTCGAAGGACGGAGCGGTGGCATCTCGCAACTGTTTGGCGAACTCGATCTGGTTGGCCGCCAGGTCCAGGAACGGGATGCCGCTTTGCGCGACCGCGTCGCTGATGTGCTGCAGCATCAGGCCACGCAGCTGGCCGTCGAGGTCTTCAACCGTGTAGCGGTCCCGCGTGCCGGAGATCTCGGTGTGGAACAGCTTCGGGTCGGCAATGCGATAGGCGTAGTTGCCAAACGCGCGCAGGCGCACCGCGCCGAAGTCCTTGTCGCGGATCGTGATCGGCTGGCTGGTGCCCCAACGCTGGTCGATCTGCTGACGGGTGCTGAAGAAGTAGACGTCGCTCTTGAACGGGCTCTGGAACAGCTTGTCCCAGTTCTTCAGGTAGGTCAGCACCGGCAGCGTCTGCGTGGTCAGCTTGTGCATGCCGGGGCCGAAGACGTCGGCGATCTTGCCTTCGTTGACGAAGACGGCCATCTGGCTCTCGCGCACGGTCAGCGAGCCGCCGTACTGGATTTCGTTGCCCGCCATCGGGTAGCGCCAGGCCAGCGTGCCATCGCCGGACTCGGTCCACTCCAGGATGTCAATGAACTGTTTCTTGATGAAATCCATCAAACCCATGACAGCACCCCCTTCTGGCTTCGCAGCACGGCCCGATTGCCGGCGCGGCGAATAATACGCGCGAGGGCGCTGCCGTCCATCGCCCGCGCTCGACTGACTGTTGTTCGCCTGACCTGATTGCCCCGCCGCTCATGCACGACCCCGCCGAAACCGCTCCCCTCGAAGCACTGAGCCCCGCGTCGCCCTCGGCGACGCCGCCCGCACCCGCGCCGGTGCGCCTGGCAGTGATTGGCGCCGGGCCGGCCGGGCTGGCGCTGGCCCTGCTCGCCAGTTCGCGCTGGCCGGAGGCGCAGGTGACCGTGTTCGACGCGCGGGCGGCCGACAAGGACGTTTCTGCCGATCCGCGCACGCTGGCGCTGTCGCTGGGCAGCGTGCAGTTGCTGCAGCAGCTGGGCGCATGGCCGGCAGCGCAGGCGCAGCCGATCACGCAAGTGCATGTCTCGCAGGCCGCACCCAACCTGCTGCGCGGGCTGCTGCCCAACCTGAACCTGCCCCAGGCCGAGGTGCGCATTCGCGCCGACGAGCAGGCGGTGCCGATGCTGGGTGCCGTGCTGGCCTATGGGCAATTGGTGGCGCCGCTGCAGGCGGCCTGGGCAAAGCGCTGCGCAGCCGAGCCGGCCCGCCACCGCATGTGCTTTGGCACGCCGGTGCAGGCGCTGAAGAACGTGGCCGGCGGCGTGGAGGTGGATGCCGGCACGGTGGAGACCTTCGACCTGGCCGTGGTGGCCGAAGGCGGCGTGTTTGCCGAGCAGGCGCGCAAGGCCTTGAGCCGCGATTACCAGCAGACCGCCTGGGTCGGCAGCGTGACGCTGGACGGCCACGCGCCGACCGGCGCCGCGTTCGAGCGCTTCACCCGCCACGGCCCGGTCGCCCTGCTGCCGCTGAAGCCCGCAGCGGACGGCACGGCGCGTGCGTCGCTGGTGTGGTGCGTGGACAGCCGCGACGACCCGGTCGCCCCGCTGGACGCCACGCAGCGCCGCATCGTGCTGAACAGCTTGCTGGCGGATGCCGCGGGCCAGGTGCTGTCCGTGGGCCCGCTGAAGTCGTTCGCGCTGGGCTTGAATGCCGAGCGTGGACTGGTGACTGGCCGGCAGGTGCGCATCGGCAATGCGGCGCAAACGCTGCACCCCGTCGCCGGCCAGGGCCTGAACCTCGGCCTGCGGGACGCCTGGTCGCTGGTGCACGCGCTGCGCGGGGCGACCGACCTGGACGCCGCGCTGCGCCGCGTCGCCTGGGCCCGCGCACCGGACCGCTGGAGCATGATCGCCGCCACCGATTTCCTGGCCCGCAGCTTCACCTGGCAGCTGCCCGGCCTGGCCACCGCCCGCGGCCTGGGCCTGGCCGCGCTGCAGGCCTTGCCGCCGGTCAAATCAGCGCTGGCCCGGCAGATGATGTTCGGCCGCCGCTGACCGCCGCCTGATCAAGGCATGGCGCGGACCAGCGCCGGGCCGCCCCAAGCGGTCCGCGCACCCTCTCGGAGGGTGGACTCAGGTACCCCTGAGGCCGGGTGTCGTCAATCCACCCGGAACATGAGGCGCAGCCAGCTGGTCGTGCCTTCGGACTTGTTGCGCACCAGGAATTCGGGCAGCACCTTGACCTCGGCGCCCCAGCGGCCGTCTTCCGACGAATAGCCCACCGCCGGGCCTGCCGCAACCACCTGGGCCTTGTTGCCATCAGAGGCCACGCCGTCGCCCTTGTCCTTGGTCAGCTGCTTCAGGAAGTAGCCCTGCAGGCCGGCGCGCCAGCTGTCGTTGACGCGGTACATCAGCGAGTAGTCGGCGTGCACATACTGGCCGGACTTGTAATCGGTCGCGGTGTTTTCGGTGTTGATCGAATAGGTCACGCGGGTGCCGAATTCAAAGCCGTTTTCCCAGGCGCGGCCGTACAGGAAGCCGGGCCGGATCGTCCAGAACTTGCCGGCGCCTGGGTTGATGGCACGGCTGGATTTGTAGTCGCCGGTGGGCGCGACCAGCGCGGCCAGCAACACCAGGCGCGACTCGTCGTCCTGGAAATCGACAAACGGCGCGATCTCGGTGTCGCCCAGCCCTGTCTGCGAGCCGGAATTGGCCGCGGCCACGCCGTTGAGCTGGGCCTGGATGGCGCTGGCCATCGAACTGGGGAAGCCCGCCGGGAAACGACCGGTGGCCGTGGTGTGCACATCCAGGTCGATGATGGGCAGCGTGACGGACACGCCCAGCCGGCCGTCACCCAGGTGGGCTTCGCTGACCCAGGTCACGCGCGGCACGAGGACGTTGGCGGTGATCTTGCCGCCGCGCACCGCGGACACGCCGTTGCCCAGGTCGGTGACCTGGTCGTCGCCATCGCCATTGCGGAACTTTGTCGCTTCATAGTGCTGGGCCCAGACTTGGCCGTACACGCCCGGCAACTGGGGCAGCGTCATTTCCTGGCCGGGTGCGCCGAGCAGCGCGCGCAGCTGCTGGTTTTCCGTGGCCTGCGCAGACAACCCGATGGCCGCCAAAGTCAGGATGAATGCAGATCGCACCGGTTGATAGCGCATATGGAAAGCTCTGTGGCGTTTTAAAGGCAAGGGCGAGAAGATACCTTGGGATGTGTCATTGCGTCAGCGGTTGTGACGCGGCTTGTATTGAAGTTGCCACTTGTTGCCGTGACACACGCCACGTCCCGATGAAGTTGACGGATGAATGCCGTCGCGACGCAGTGCAAAAACAGACATGATTCGGGCCATGAGCACTTTCACGCGCAGGGATTGCATGGGCTTGGCGCTGGCCGGTTTGGCTGGCTTGCCAATGGTGGGCCATGCGGCTGACGCACCGGCCGCTGCGGGCGCCGCGGTAACGCCGGTCGAGGTCGAGGGCTTCAAGTTCGAGCCCACGGCCACTGTCGCCGGCAAGCCCTTGTTGCTGAACGGCGCGACCGTGTCACTGATCCTGTCGGTCCGCACCACCGTGGTCGCGCTGTACCTGCCGCACAAGCAAACCACGCCCGAGGCCGCGCTGGCAGAGCCGGGCGCCAAGCGGCTGTGCTTCTACAGCATGCGCGAGGTCTCGGCCAAGGACCTGTCCAACACCTTCCTGGACCGGCTGCGGCAGAACGCGGCCAGCGAGGAAATCGCGGCGAATTTCATCGCCATCGCCCAGTTCGGTTCGGCCTTCAGCAACCGCAGCAAGCTGGTGCGGGGCGACTTCGTGGTGATGGACTTCAACCCCGCCACCAACCTGACCGAGATGACGCTCAACGGCCAGAAGGTCGGCGATGCGATGCAGGGCGAGAGCTTCTTCCGCATGCTGATGAAGATCTGGATGGGCCCGAAGGTGCGGCCGGCCACGCGCCGCGGGCTGCTGGGCGACAGCAACGCCGCAGCCGCCTGAAGCAGGCACTCACCCTCACAACGCGCGCCGGGCCTGTCCCGGCGTTTTTCATGGCGGCCGCGATCTTCGTGCAGATTCACACGCCGACCGCGCCGCATCGGGAGTTGCGCGCATCAACCTGGCCCCGCAGCGACCGAAAGCAACGGAGTCCCTTTCCGTGCCGGAGGCCGCCTTGTCCCATTTCGATCTTTATGTCCAGCAAGCCACCACCTTGCCGGCAATGCCGGAAGTGGCGCGCAAGCTGCTGCAGTCCTTCGACCGCGACGACCTGTCGCTGGGCGAGTTGTCCCAGTTGATCGGACGCGACCAGTCGTTGGCAGCCAAGGTGCTGCGGCTGGCCAACTCGGCCCGCTACTCGCCTTCGCACACGGTCAGCACGCTGAACGACGCCGCTGCCTCGCTGGGCCTGCGCACGCTGCGCGACCTGACGCTGTCGGCCTGCATGACAGGCGCATTTCCGAAGATGGACGGCTTCGACCGCGTCGGCTTCTGGCGCTCGACGCTGGCCGTGGCAGCCTATGCGCAAGCCCTGGCACCGGCCCTGGACGCCGACCCCGACACCGCCTACCTGGGCGGCCTGGTGGTGCGCACCGGTCAGATCCTGATGACCATGGCCGAGCCGGCGGCAATGGCTGAAGTGACGCGCCATGCGCGCGCACCAGACAGCCGCATCGGCTTCGAGGCCACGCTGCTGGGCTGCAGCCATCCGCAGGTCAGCGCCGAACTGGCCCGCCACTGGCACTTCCCGCAAACACTGGTCGCCGCCTTCGGCGCCGCTGCCGACCCGATGGCCGCCCGCCCGTTCTGCCGCCTGGGCGCGGTGCTGCGCCTGGCCAGCGTGGTCTGCGACGCCGCGGAAACCCAGCTCGACCCGCTGGAAAGCCTGCGCACCACGCAGGCCGCGCTGATCAGCCACGTGAACCTGGACCTGAACTGGGTCGAGGCCCACCTGCCCGATCACCGCCTGGCCACTGCCAGCGCCGATGCGCTGATGCACTGAAGCAACTCCGGTTGCGCGCCCGGCCGCCGTGACTGCCTGACGCCTGACGCCTGAGACCGACCCGGCCAGCGGCATTGATCAATTTGCCACTTCCGCTTGGCAAAGTGCGTCGAAGACCAGACGATGTGGGCGCAATGCCTGCTTCTTGTTGGCCGCCGGCCTGCCGAAAATCGGGGCACCCCGGCGCTCCCCGCGCCACCGGCCGGCCCGCATGCCCCGCGCTGCGAGGCCACTGACGCGCCCATCGTGCGCGTCCGGGCGCTGCGCGCGATGTGCGGCCTGCCCGCTTCTCGAGCCGGCAAAGCAACCGAGACAAGGCAGAGAGACATCATGGTCAACTACATCGGCGTGGCCGACATCCAGCAATTGGTGCGGTCCATCGGCGCAGCCGCCTTCATCGAGCAACTGGCCGGCGAGATCGAAACCGACTACCGGCGCTGGGCGCAGTTCGAGAAGTCGGCCCGCGTGGCCAGCCATTCCTCGGTTGGCGTGATCGAGCTGATGCCGGCCAGCGACGGCCAGCTCTACGCCTTCAAGTACGTCAACGGCCACCCGAAGAACACGGCAGAAGGCCTGCTCACCGTGACCGCCTTTGGCGTGCTGGCCGACGTGGCCACCGGCTACCCGCTGCTGCTGTCGGAGCTGACCGTGACCACCGCGCTGCGCACTGCGGCGATGTCGGCGCTGGCGGCCAAGTGGATGGCACGCCCGGACAGCCGCGTGATGGCACTGATCGGCAACGGCGCGCAGAGCGAATTCCAGGCCCTGGCCTTCCACCGCATGCTGGGCATTCGCGAGCTGCGGCTGTACGACGTGGACCCGCTGGCCAGCGCCAAGCTCGAACAGAACCTGCGCTCGCTGCCCGAACTGGCTGGCCTGCGCCTGGTGCGCGCGGCCAACGTGGCCGAGGCGGTGCGCGGCGCCGACATCGTCACCACCGTGACGGCCGACAAGCGCAACGCGGTGATCCTGACCCAGGACATGATCGAGCCGGGCATGCACCTGAACGCCGTGGGCGGCGACTGTCCAGGCAAGACCGAGCTGGCGCGTGAGATCCTGTTGCGGCCCGATGCGCGCGTGATCGTCGAATACGAGCCGCAGTCCCGCATCGAAGGCGAAATCCAGCAATTGCCGGCCGACTTCGCAGTGACCGAGTTCGCCGACGTGGTCGCCAGCGGCCAGACGGCGCGGCGAAGCGCTGCCGAAGTGACGATCTTTGATTCGGTCGGCTTTGCGCTGGAAGACTTCTCGGCCCTGCGCTTCCTGCACCAGTTGCTCAGCAGCGGCCTGCATGGCACGCGCCAGATCGACCTGGTGCCTCGGCTGGACGACCCGAAGGACTTGTTCGGCGGCACGCTGGGCAGCGCCGCGGCAGGCCCCGCGCGCCTGCGTCGCGTCGCCTGAAGACGGGCCAGGCCGCCCACCCGACGGCCTGCCGACAGCTTCGGTCCAGCTTCCATATGCAATCCATACGGGCCCGGTTTCAGAATCTGTCGCACTGCAGCAATACCGCTGTAAGCGACAACATTGACTGGAGGGCCCCATGGCTGCTCTGACCGGATTCCACGCCCTGCCCCTGTCCATCGTCAGCGCCCCCCCGCTGCGCGACGAAGGTTTCACCACCGCCAAGCTGACCGATCCCGCGCTCAGCCTGCTGACCGACCTCAGCCACGCCCCCTGCGTGATGGCCGACCACCTCGACGGCCTGGACGCCACCATCCACACAATGGTGCGGGCCCATGTGCACATGGCCTTCGTGACCGGTGTCGACGAGCAGGTGGTAGGCATGATCACCACCGACGACCTGCAGGGCGAGCGCCCGATGCAGCGCGCCCAGGCCGACCATGTTCGCTTCGACGAACTGACGCTGGAACAGCTGATGACGCCGGTCTCCGAATGGCGCGTGCTGAGCTCCAAGCAGCTGGCGCACGCCCGCGTCGGCGACATTGTCTCGACGCTGCGCGAGCACGGCCTGCGCTACCTGCTGGTGGTCGACCCCGGCACGCCGCGCCCGGTGCTGCACGGCATCTTCTCGGCCCGCCGCCTCGAAACCGCACTCGGCATGGACCTGCGCAGCGACCTGCACGCCCGCAGCTTCGCCGAGCTGGAATCGCTCATCGGCCATTGAGCCAGGCTGGAAAAGACGCGCTGACGCCACAAGGCGTTTCAGCGTGTCATTTCCAAGCCCATCAGGCAACCTGATGCCTTAGGCTACGGCCATGCCGATCCGCCGCATCACCGGCCCCTACGCGGGCCACTACGTCGCCGCTCGGGCTGAGTACCGGCACGGTGGCTGGCAAGGCTTCGCCAAGGTCTTCGACCACAAGCCGGCGCCCGGTTCGGACTTCGACACCGAACCCGGCGCCGTGGCCGACGTGGTCGGCAGCTGGGTCGAAGCCCCCAGCGAGCTGGACGCGGTGCAGAGCGCCGAACGCGTGGCCCGCAACTTCATCGCCCAGCTGACGGAAGACGACGCCTGAACGGGGCCGTTGCTCAGCCCGGCAGTTGGTACTCGAAGCACCAGTAGCAGGTCAACCCGGCCAGCACCGCTGGATTCGGCAGGGGGGTGCCCATGCCCTCGATCAGTGCGACCAGTTCGTCCCGGCGCGGGAAGTTCTTCAGCACACGGTGGGTGCTGCCGTCCGCCAGCTGACGCGCCTGGAAAGTGTTGCCCTCGGCATCGGTTTCGCTGATCGCATGGTTGCTGCCGGCAACGAAGCGGTTGTCGATCAGCAGCACCCGCGCGCCCGGCGCGAGGCAGCGATGCAGGCCTTGCAGGAACTCGCGTCGGCGGGCGATGGGCACATGCGAAAACCAGAAGCCCGCAAACGCCGCGTCCAGCCCGCGCCAGTCTTCGGGCAGCGCATAGGCATCGCCCTCGCGGAACGTGACCCGGCCCGGCGCCACGCGCTGCTGCGCAATCGCCATCGTCTCGGGCGACGCATCCAGCGCCAGCACATGCTTTGCTGCCGGCGCGATGAACTGGGTCCAGAACCCGGTGCCACACGCCACCTCCAGCACCCGCAAGCCTTCGACGCGCTTCGGCAGCTCGGCCTGCAGCAGGGCAATGTCGGCCTGCCGCTCCGGCTTTTGATAGACAAGGTCGTACTCGGGCGCACGCGCCGCGTAGTAGCGCTGCATCTGTTGGTCGCTGCCATCCATTTCGGTGGGGATCATGGGGCAGCTGTTTGCCAACCTGCCAATCACAGCTTGCGATGCGCCAGCGCCGGCAGTTGCATGCGGACGGCGTCGCGCCGGGTCTGTGCGAAGTCGGCGATGGCGATGCCGGGGCCTTCCTCGACGACGGACAACACTTCGCCCCAGGGGTCGATGACCATGCTGCGGCCCCAGGTGCGGCGGCCGTTTTCGTGCTCGCCGCCTTGCGCGCTGGCCAGCACGTAGCACTGGTTCTCGACCGCGCGGGCGCGCAGCAGCAGCTCCCAGTGGTCGCGGCCTGTGGTGTAGGTGAAGGCGGCGGGCACGACGATCAGGTCGCAGGCCGGCTGCATCATCGCGCGGAAGAGTTCGGGGAAGCGCAGGTCGTAGCAGATGGACAGGCCCACGCGCAGGCCCACTCCGTCCAATTTCGCGTCGAAGGTGGTGGGCGTGTCGCCAGGCTCCAGCACCCGTGCTTCGTCGTAGCGCTCCTTGCCGTTGTCGAACGAGAACAGGTGGATCTTGTCGTAGCGGGTGACGCGCTGGCCATCCGGGCTCCAGACACAGCAGGCGTTGCGCACGCGGCCCGGCTGGGTGCCCTGGATGGGCAGCGTGCCGCCCACCAGCCACAGGCCGTGTTCACGCGCCATCGCGGCCAGTGCGTCCTGGATCGGGCCGTGGCCGTCGGCCTCGGCGATGGCCAGCTTGTCATCGTCGCGCCGGCCCATCAGGCAGAAATATTCGGGCAGCGCGGCGAGCCGGGCGCCTTGCGCGGCGGCCTGGGCGACCAGCTCGGCGGCGGCGGCGAGATTGCGGTCCACGTTGGGCGTGGCGACCATTTGCAGGGCGGCGATCTTCATGCCGTGCAGCATACCGCCGCAGCGGATTCAGGGCGCGGTGGGGGCCGATGCTGCGGAGGCCGCAGATGTCGCCAGCGGTGGTGCGTCCAGGTCCGGCAGCGGCTCGTTGGCCTTGCGCTCGACCGGCACGACATTGGGCTTGTCCCAGGGGCCGGTGACCTGGAATTCGCGCGTGCTGGCCTGCATCAAGGGCTTGCGCAGGAACCACTGGGCCAGGAAGGTGCCCAGGCCGATCACCGGGTTGATCGCGGCGTAGGCCAGCGAGGCGGTACCGGCATTGATCTCGGGCACCACGACCACGCGCAGGTTCTGCGTTTCCTGGCGCATGTTGGCGCTGCCTTCCATCAGCACCACCGCCTGCGCGCTGCGGATGCGCAGGTTGTTGGTACGCGCCACGCCGTCGACCAGGCCGATGTCGGCGCTGGCGTTGTCGAAGGCAAAACCTTCCTGGAACACATCGCGGAAATCCAGCAGCAGCCGGCGAGGCAGCGTCTGCAGGCTGAGCACGCCCAGCAGCCGGCCGGCACCGGCGTCGACCTTCAGGAACTGCCCGCTGTCCAGCGCCAGCTGCATCTGGCCCGTCATCTCGGCCCATTCCGGTGTGAGCGGCGAGCCGGTCCACGCCAGCTGGCCCTGGATGTGACCCTTGCCGCCGCGCAGCACCCGGCCCATGCCCATGCGCTCCAGCAGGCCGCCGCTGTCGCTCAGGTCCAGCCGGAAGTCCAGCGCCATGCGCCGGCGTGGGCCGGGCGACCACTGGCCGCTGCCCACGAGCCTGGCCTCGGGCGACGTCAGGTTCAGCTTGGCCAGCCGCCAGTCGGCCCCCTTGTAGGCCGCGTCCACCTCCAGCTTGCCGAGCTTCTTGCCGGCCAGCTCGAAATCGTCGATGACGATGTCCAGCGCCGGCGGGTGGTCACCCGGATCGTCGAGGATCTCGTCCACCGCATCGGCCTCGGACTGCGGCAGCGCCAGCCGCGCGAAGCGTGCGTGCACCAGGCCGGCCCGCTCGCCGGCCTGCGGGCGGTAGTCGATCTGGCCCTGCAGCTGGTCGGCCTGCAGGTTGGCGCGCCAGTGTTCGCCATCGGCCCCGGCGCGGCGCTGGGCCTGCGCGGTCAGCCGGGTCAGCTTCCGTCCGCCCATGGCCAGCGATTGGGCGCGCAGGCTGATGTCGGTCGGCTCATAGGAGGAATGCGCACTGGCGCCCGGTGCATCGCCCGTGGACGGGCCTGACAGTTGGGCCCCGAGCTGGCGCCAGGCATCCACGTCCACCGTGCCCAGCTTCAGCAGCGCCTGCACCGTACCGGGCGTCAGCGTGGGCAGGGTGTCGCCCACCGCCAGCGCACCGCGCAGCACCACCGGCGAGGGCTGCGAAATGTCGCGCTGGTATTCGGCCTGCAGCAGGTTGCCCAGCTCGATGCGCAAGGTGTCGCGCGTGATCGCCGCAGCGCCGCCAGCAGCTGGCGCCGAAGGGCCCAGCGTGGTCTGGTAGCGCAGCGGCAGTGTCGTTTCGGCCGCCTTGCCCAGCGGCGCCGGCAATGCGCTGGCCATGCCGGTCAACGGACTGGTGATCTGCAGCTCGGTCTGGCCGTGCACCACGCCCAGCTGCAGCTTGTAGGGCGCCTGGCCGCTGA
The DNA here is from genome assembly GCF_041287625.1 of Ideonella sp. Lineage (GTDB taxonomy): Bacteria > Pseudomonadota > Gammaproteobacteria > Burkholderiales > Burkholderiaceae_C > Ideonella. The sequence continues at coordinate 153,531 of NZ_JBGGNH010000027.1, read as the reverse complement.
GCTGGGTGCCCAGCTTGGCGACCCAGCCCAGCTCGGTGGCGCGGCGCAGCCCTTCGGCAGTGGCCATGCCCTGGCCCTGGAAGCGCACGATGCCGTCCGGCCCCATGCTGCCTTCGAACGTGGCGTCGCCGCCCACCAGCCGCGCCGCGCCGCCGCTGACGCTGAAGCCGTGCTGGCTGAAGTCGACCCGGCCCTGGGTGTTGGCGAACACCGGCAGGTCCGGCCGCAACCGGATCTCGTTGCCAGCCAGCTGCACCTGGCCCTTGACGCTGGTGCTGTCGACGTCGTCGAACGGAATGACCAGCCCCAGTTGCAGCGTCATCGGGCCGCTGCCGGTGGTGTCGTGCAGCGCACCGCCGATCAGCCTGTCGACCGGCGACGCGGCGACGTAGCGCAGCCCGTCGGCCAGCGGGCCGCGCACCGTGCCGTCGATGCTCAGCGCCGGCTTGACCATCAGGTCACGGATGTCGCCATTGACGTTGGTCAGCGCCAGCCCCCAGAGCCTGGCCTGGGCATTGCGGATCTGCATGCTGACGCGGTCGAACACCAGGTCGCCACTGAGCTGGCTGAAGGCCGGCCAGGCGGGCGCCGCGCCGGGCTCGGCCGGCACGTAGGCGAAGTCCAGGTTCTGCACCTTGGCGGCAATGTGGAACTCACCCTCGGCGGCCTTGGGGAAAGGGAAGTGCCACAGGTCGCCGCGCAGCTTGAAGTTCAGCTGCGAAATGTCCCCGCCCAACACCGCGCCGGACACATACTGCCGCGCGCTGGGGCCCACGCCCAGCGGCAGGTAGCGCGCCACCCGCGCGGCCTTCAGCTGCGTGGCATGGCCGCTGAGTTCCAGCCGGCCGGGGAAACGGGCACCGGCGCCATGGTCGGCCACGCTGCCGGCCGGCTCGCCAGCCGCGCCGGCCAGGCCTTCGCCGGTCTGCCAGCGGGCGGACACCTCACCCTGCCCGTCATCGTTGGCGAAATGGCCGTCCTGCACCAGCAGCTGGATGGCCGGCAACAGGCCGGGGCGCGGCTGCAGCTGCCAGACCAGCTTGGCCTGGAAGCGCACCAGCGGCACCAGTGGATCCTCGAAAACGCCGGGCAGCTCCAGCGCGCCATCGGTCACGCTGAGCCGGCCTTCCCCGCCGGTCTCGTTGGCCTCCAGGTCCAGGTCGGCGCCACGCCAACCCGGCCGGCCCGGGCCGTGGCCGGCCTCGGGCGACTGGGCCGACAGCGAACTGCCGCGCAGCCGGCCCTTGAAGCGGTAATGCTGCGGCGCCTGCGGCGGGCCGCTCCAGCTCGCCTGCAGGCCTTGCACCAGGCCTTGCGGCGCACTGTCCTGCAGCGTGCGCAGCAGCGTGGCCGGCAGCGGCAGGCGGCTGGCAATGCGCGCGAGCAAGGCCAGGTCCAGCCGGTCGGCGCTGAATTCACCGCCGGTGATGGGCGCGGCGTTGGCCGTGGCGAAGGGGATGGCCGAGCCGGCAGAAGCGGGAACGGAAGCGGCCGGCTGCGGCGTGGCGGTGGGCGCTTCGGGCGGGACTTCGGACGCCGCGGCGGCGGCCAGCAGCACACGAGGCGCCCGGGGTTCGGCTGTGCTGCTCACCAGCTCCTGCTGCTGCAGCCAGCTCAAGGCCAACCGGCTGGCCGGCCAGGCCACGCCGTCTTCGGTCGAAAAAGCCAGCTCGCGGGCATCCAGCCGCACGCGGTCCGGCTCGCGCTCGGCCTGCAGCCGGCCGCTGACGCTGCGCAAGGCCAGCGGCGCGAGCTCACGGCCCAACCTCAGCTGCAGCGTTTCCAGCGCCATGTCCAGCGTGGCGGCGCGCCACTGGCCTTGCGCCAGGTCCAGCCAGGCGCGCAAGCCGCCCTGGCCGGCCAGCAGGTCAAACGGCAACTGCACATGCTGATGCAGGCGGGCCACGTCGACATAGGGCAGCGCCGCGTGCAGCGTGCCGGTCCAGCGCTGCCAGTCGCCAGCCGCGGCCAGCAGCGGCTGGGTGAAGCGGCCGCGGGCGCTGAAGCGCTGGCCCCAGCCGGCCGGTGGCGTGGCGTCCAGCCGCAGGTCGTGATGGCGCAGGCTGTTGCGAACGACGATGTCCACGTCGTCCAGCGCCAGCGGCGGCGCGTTTCGCAGTTCGTCGACCCAGCGCAGCTGGCCGTGGCGCACCACGAACTCGGGCTGCTCGAAGAACCAGTTGCTGGCCTGGCCGTCGGCCCCGTCAGCGCCGCTGTTGAAGGCGAGCCCGCCGACGTGCAGCTGGCCGGCGCGGTCCCGCCGCACTTCCAGTTGTGCGCCTTCGATGTAAAGCTGGGAGAAGCGCAGCGAAAACACCAGCAGCGAACGTGGCGACACGGCGGCCGAGACCAGCGGCAGCGTCAGCGCCGGCCGGCCGGAAGGGTCGGACAGCTGCACGTCATGCAGCGAAAGCACCGGCACCCAGCCGGGCGAGCGCACCTCGATGCGACCGATGTGCACCGGCACACCAAGCGAGCGTGATGCATGCCCCTCCAGCTGGGGGCGCCATTCGTCGATGTGCGGCAGAATCCCCCAGTGCAATATCAGCCACCCAAGAAGCAATAAGCTCCAGAGCGCGATCAGCATCAGCAGCACGGCACGGAAGGCACCGCGTGAGAGGGACACGAGCAAGTGACGGCGAGGCTTCAGGCCTCGCTCAGAATCGGACGGCATCAACGGCATGGAATCGATGTCCAGGCGTACGACGCCCCGCCTTCGGCTGCCGGGAAATGGGCGGGCTGAAGGGCGGACGCTCCGCAACGTTGTCGCTCGCCTGAGTTCCAGCGCAATCTAGCACAGACATTTTGCTGCCTCGATGGGTTCCTTACATCCTGTGACCGCCACGGCGGCCGCGCTCGCCGACCACAGCCGCTTCGTGCAGCGTGTGCGCCGCCGCCATGCCGCTGAATTGGGCCTGCTGCCGCCGGGCGGACCCGACCACGCCAGCATCGCCGCCGTCATCGCCCAGCTGCAGGCCGAGGGCCGGTCCCTGGCCAGTGCGATGCGCGTGGCGCGCCAGCTGGTGCTGGAACGGCTGGCGGTGCTGGACGTGGAGGAACGCGCGCCGCTCGCCACCGTGACCCACGCGATGACTGCGCTGGCCGAGGTCACGCTGGGCCTGGCGCTGGCCCAGGCCCGCCAGGACACCGACGCACGCCATGGCGCGCCGCGCGACGCCAACGGTGAGGCGATCGACTTCTGGATCGTCGGCATGGGCAAGCTGGGGGCCCGCGAGCTGAACGTCTCGTCGGACATCGACCTGATCTACGTCTACGAAGACGACGGCCAGACCGCCGGCCCGCAGCCGGTCTCGGCGCACGAATACTTCAGCACGGTGGCGCGCCAGCTCTACACGCTGATCGGCGACGTGACCGACGATGGCTTTGTCTTCCGCGTCGACCTGGCGCTGCGGCCCAATGGCAACTCCGGCCCGCCGGTGGTGAGCCTGGCGATGCTGGAGGAGTATTTCCTGGTCCAGGGCCGCGAGTGGGAGCGGTTCGCGTGGCTGAAGAGCCGCGTGGTCGCGCCGCGCGAGGCGGTCAGCAGCGGCCGCGCGCTGCAGCTGCGCGCGCTGGTCACGCCGTTTGTCTACCGCAAGTACCTGGACTACGGCGTGTTCGAGGGCCTGCGCCAGCTGCACCGGCGCATCCGCGAGGAGGCCCAGCGCCGCGCCGCCGGCCGGCCTGAGCGCGCCAATGACGTGAAGCTCTCACGCGGCGGCATCCGCGAGATCGAGTTCATCGTGCAGCTGCTGCTGGTGGTGCGCGGCGGGCAGTTCCCCGAGATCCGCACCCGCTCCACCTTGAAGGCGCTGGACAAGCTGGCCGCCGGCGGGCTGATGAAGGTCGACACGGCGCAGAAACTGGCCGATGCCTACAGCTTCCTGCGCCAGGTCGAGCACCGCATCCAGTACCTGGACGACCAGCAGACGCATGTGCTGCCGACCGCCGACGCCGACCTGGGCTGGATCGCCGCCAGCCTGGCCATGAGTTGCGGCCCCTACACCTGCCCGCTGACCGACAAGCTCTGCGAGGTGCGCGAGCTGGTGGCCACCGAATTCGACACCCTGCTGCACGACGGCCAGGCGCCCGGTCGCGGCGGCTGCAAGGCCGGCAGTTGCGGTGCGCCGCTGCCGCTGGACAGCGAGCAACTGATGGCCAAGCTGCCCGAAGGCCTGGCCGAGCGGGTGCGCACCCTGATCGCCAGCCCGCGCGTGAAGGCCTTGCGCGAGGACAGCAAGCTGCGCCTGGGCAAGCTGATGCTGCGCGCGGCCGGCGCGGTGGCCCAAGGCCATTGCAGCCTGGCGGCAGCGCAGCGCTTTGTCGACTGGATCGAGCCACTGCTGCGGCGCGAAAGCTACCTGGCGCTGCTGGTCGAGCGGCCCGGCGTGCAGCAGCGGCTGCTGAAGCTGCTGGGGCTGGCGCGCTGGCCGATGCGCTATTTGATGCTGCATCCCGGCGTGATCGACGAGCTGGCCGACGAGCGCCAGATGGCCGAGCGCTTCGACCGCGCGGCCTTCGTCGCCGACCTGGACGAGCGCCACGCCGCCTGGCAGCGTTCCGGCGAGGCCGACGAAGGCGCGCTGCTGGACACATTGCGCCGCGCCCACCATGCCGAGGTCTTCCGCACGCTGGTGCGCGACGTCGAGCAGCGCATCACCGTCGAACAGGTGGCCGACGACCTCTCGGCGCTGGCCGACGCGATGCTGGACTGCACGCTGCGCTGGGCCTGGCAGCATTTGAAGCAACGCCACCGCGACACACCGCAATTCGCCGTCATCGCCTACGGCAAGCTGGGCGGGCTGGAACTGGGCTACGGCAGCGACCTGGACGTGGTGTTTGTCTACGACGACGCCGACGAGGCCGACCCGGACCTGGCGCAGGAGGTCTACGCCAGCTTTGTGCGCAAGCTGATCAGCTGGCTGACACTGCGCACCGCCGCCGGCGAGCTGTTCGAGATCGACACCGCGCTGCGGCCCAACGGCGGCTCCGGCCTGCTCGTCAGCTCGATCAACTCCTTCGACAAGTACCAGCGCGGCCGCGGCGGCAACACCGCGTGGACCTGGGAGCACCAGGCCATCACCCGCGCCCGCTTCTGCGCCGGCACCCCGCATTTGGGCGAGCGCTTCGAGGCCACGCGGCGCGTGGTCATCAGCGCGCCGCGCGAAGCGCAGGCGCTGAAGGACGAGGTGCGGACCATGCGCGAAAAGGTGCGCGCCGCGGTGCCGGTGAAAAGCGGGCTGTTCGACGTCAAGCACAGCCCCGGCGGCATGATGGACGCCGAATTCGCTGTGCAGTACCTGGTGCTGTCGCAAAGCGGCAGCCACCCCACGCTGCTGGACAACGCCGGCAACATCGCGCTGCTGCAGCGCGCCGAGACGGCCGGCCTGCTGCCGGCCGGCGTGGGCAGCGCAGCGGCGAATGCCTACCGCGAGCTGCGCCGCGCCCAGCATCGGGCCCGCCTCGACGAACAGCCCACGCAATTCGACCCCGAGACCCTGGCCAGCGAACGCGACGCGGTGCTGGCGCTGTGGCACGCGGTGTTCGAGGCTTGAGTCACTCGCGGCTGACCCGCGCCGCTTGGCCCGTGCTGGCACTGCTGCTGGCATTGGCGGCACTGCTGCTGCAGTCCCAGCCCACCGAACGCTGGGACTGGCAACCCGCCCTCGCCTGGCAACAGCCCTGGCGCTGGTGGAGCGCCGCCGCGGTGCACTGGAGCGCCCACCACCTGCAGATGAACTTGGCGGGCGCCGTGCTGCTGGCCTGGCTGGGCTGGCGCGCCGCACTGGGCTGGCGCGCCAGCGCGGCTTGGGCGCTGGCCTGGCCCGTGACCCAGCTGGGCCTGCTGCTGCAGCCGGCACTGGCGCACTACGGCGGGCTGTCTGGCGTGCTGCATGCCGGCCTGGCGGTGCTGGCAGTGCAGTTGCTGCGGCGGCCCGGCCGTGAGCGCTGGCTGGGTGGGCTGATCGCCGGCGGGTTGCTGCTGAAGATCGCCACCGAGCAGCCCTGGGCCGGGCCTCTGCGCCAAGTGCCGGGTTGGGATTTCGCACTGGCACCTGCGGCGCACCTCAGCGGCGCGCTGGCCGGCCTGTTGTGCGGCCTGCTGCTGACGCGGCGCGACACTGCGCGCCCCGCCTGAGCCAACGGCCCCGGCCGCCCTTTCCCGTTTCAGGACTGTTCGAATGACCGATCGCAAGACCCAGCTCGACGCGCTGGCCGTGGCCTGCCTGGTGGGCTGCGCGCTGCTGTGGGGTGTGAACCAGACGGCCACCAAGCTCGCGCTGCAGGAAGTGCCGCCGCTGCTGCAGGCCGCAGGGCGTTCGCTGGGCGCCGCTGTGCTGCTCGGACTGTGGGCCAGCTTGCGCGGGTTGCCGCTGAAGCTGGCGCGCGGCACGTGGGCGCCGGGGCTGCTGGCCGGCCTGCTGTTCGCGGCCGAGTTCGGCTGCATGTTCGTCGGCCTGCAGTACACCAGCGCCTCGCGCATGGTCGTGTTCGTCTACCTCGCGCCGTTCATCGTCGCGCTGGCCATGCCGCTGGTGGCACCGGGCGAGCGCCTGGGCGCGCTGCAGTTCGGCGGCCTCATCGTCGCCTTTGCCGGCGTGGTCTGGGCTTTTGCCGAAGGCTGGGGCGCCGCCGCCGCCGGCCCGCGCCAATGGCTGGGCGACTCGCTGGGCGTCGTGGCCGCCGCGTTGTGGGCAGGCACCACGCTGACCATCCGCGGCTCGTCGCTGTCGCAGGCGCCGCCGGAGCAGACGCTGATGTGCCAGCTGCTGGTCTCCAGCGTGGCGCTGGGCGCGGCAGCCTGGTTCAGCGGCGAAGCCTGGCCGGCCGGGCCGCTGCGCGGGGTGACCTGGGCCGCGCTGGCATTCCAGACCGTGATCATCACCTTCGCCAGCTACCTGCTGTGGTTCTGGCTGGTGCGGCACTACCCGGCCACGCGCATCTCCGCCTTCACGCTCTTGACGCCGGTGTTCGGCCTGCTGGCCGGCGTGTGGCTGCTGGACGAGCCGCTGACCGTGCGGCTGCTGGTGGCACTGGCTGCGGTGGTGCTGGGCACGGCGCTGGTCAGCCGGCCCGCGCCGCTGCGGGTTGTCGCGCAGGCGCCAGGGTCCACCCCGCGGGCTGACTAGACTGGCGCTTTCGCCCCACAACATCAGGAGACACACCATGATCACGCTCTGCGGTTTCGCGCTTTCGAACTACTACAACAAGGTCAAGATGGTGCTGCTGGAAAAGCAGATCCCGTTCGTGGAGGAACGGGTCATGGGCGCCAAGGGCGAAGACGTGCTGAGCTGCTCACCGCTGGGCAAGGTGCCGTTCATCCGCACCGCGCAGGGCAACCTCTGCGAGAGCCAGACCATCGTCGAGTACCTCGAAGCCACCTACCCTCAGCCAGCCCTCGCGCCGACCGATGCCTGGGGCCAGGCCAAGGTGCGCGAGCTGACGACCTTCATCGACCTGCACCTGGAACTGGTGGCGCGTGAGCTGTACCCGCAGGCGTTTTTCGGTGGCACCGTCAGCGAAGGCAACCAGGCACGGCTGCGCAAGCTGCTGGTGCGCAACATCGCGGCCTTCCAGCGCCTGGCGAAGTTCGCGCCTTACGTGGCTGGCGAGCAGTTCACCACGGCAGACTGCGCGGCCTTTGTCTCGCTGCCGCTGGTGGCGCTGTCCACCAAGCTGGTGCTGGGCGAAGACCTGCTGGCCGCGGGTGGCGTCAACTGGAAGGCCTATGTGCAGTTGGTCGGCCAGCGGCCCAGCGCGCAGCGCGTCACGGCCGACCGCGTGGCCGAGCAGGAGGCGCAGCTCGCCTCGCTGAAGGCCAGCAAGCCGGCCTGAGCACTCCGAAGCGCTGCCGCAGCCGGGTCCGCCCGGCTTTTTTTCGCCCCATCGCCAGCAATACTTATCAGTAGACAAATTGAACTGATTAGTATCAAAATTGAACCAGTCAGTTTTTACGCCATCCAGGCCAGCCTGGGCGGGTTCGCTGCACCGCGTCATTTGTTACAACTCCGGGGTGAAAAAAGATGGAACCAACCGAACACGGGCCTGTCAGACAGACGTGGGTTGGGTTTTGGCACTCCGGTGCCGACCCCGGTCTCAGGCTGGCAACACCTGGGGCTGTCTTCTTAAAGCCGCGCAGCCTGTCAGTTGATCTGGCTGTCACCCGGGAGGGCCTCTCCTCCTCCCTCCCTCCCTGTTGCGCTCCCGGGCGCTGCGCGGCTTCCTTCTTCTCCCCACCCGAGCCAAACCGGCCCGCACGCGCGGCATCCCGGCACCCGGTTCGGCCACACACCCCGACTTTCCCTTTGCGCCTTGTGCGCAGGCGTCGTTCGTGAGCGCCCGCATCGCCGTCGTCGGCGCCGGCATCTCGGGCCTAGCCGCCGCTTGGCAGCTGCAGCGTGAGCTGCCGCAAAGCCGGGTCACGCTGTTCGAGGCCGAAGCCCGCTGCGGCGGCCATGCCCACACCGTGGACCTGCTGCTGAACGGCGAACGTCACGGCGTGGACACCGGTTTCCTGGTCTACAACGAGCGCACCTACCCGGGCCTGATCTCGCTGTTCGAAACGCTGCAGGTGCCAACCGCAGCGGCCGAGATGTCGTTCTCGGTGCAGTCAGGCGCGCTGGAATGGAGCGGCAGCTCGCTCAACACGGTGTTCGCCCAGCGGCGCAACCTGGTCTCGCCACCGTTCTGGGGCATGCTGTCCGACCTGCTGCGCTTCAACCGCCTGTGCACCCGCATGGCAGAAGCCGGCGACGACGCAGCCCTGGCCGAGCCCATCGCGGACTTTCTCGCCAGACACCGCTTCGGCGAACGATTCCGGCTCGACTACCTGCTGCCGATGGTCGCCTGCATCTGGTCCTGCCCGGTCGAGCAGATGCTGCAGTTCCCGGTCGGCACGCTGATCCGCTTCTGCCACAACCATGGCCTGCTGCAGGTGCAGGACCGGCCGCAGTGGTACACGGTGCGAGGCGGATCGCGGGTCTATGTGGACAAGCTGCGCGCGCAACTGGCCGATGTGCGCACCGGCCACACGGTGCAGGCGGTGCGCCGGCTGCCGCCTGTCTCCGGCCTGGGCGGCGTGATGCTGGACGGCCGGCGCGCAGATGGCACGGCGCACAGCGAGCGCTTCGACGAAGTCGTGCTGGCCTGCCACAGCGACCAGGCGCTGGCGCTGCTGCCGGACGCCAGCGGCGACGAACGCCGGCTGCTGGGCGCCATCCGCTACCACGCCAACCGCGCGGTGCTGCACACCGACGCCTCGCTGCTGCCGCGCCGCAAGCTTGCCTGGGCGGCCTGGAACTACGAACGTGCCGCGGGGCAAGACCAGGAACGCAACCCCGTCTGCCTGCACTACCTGCTGAACCGGCTGCAGCCGCTGCCCTGGCAGCAGCCGGTGGTCGTCTCGCTGAACCCGGTGCGCGAGCCGCACCCGGCCACGGTGCACGGCGAGTTCGCCTGTGCGCACCCGGTGTTCGACCAGGCCGCGGTGGCGGCCCAGCAGGCCCTGCCACGCATCCAGGGCGCCAGCCATGTCTGGTTCTGCGGCGCCTGGACACGCTATGGCTTCCATGAAGACGGCCTGCAGTCCGGCCTGTCCGTGGCGAGCGCGCTGGCGACCACGCAGCGCGCCCATTCCTGGCCACTGAGCGCCTGAAGCCACATGTCGAACGCCATGCTTCGCCACCCGCAAGCCCTGCTGGGCATTGGCGAGGTGCGGCACCAGCGGCTGCGGCCGGTCGCCCATGGTTTTGCCTACCCCAGCTTCTTCCTGCTGCTGCCGATGCGCACACTGCGCCGACAGCCTTGCGCCGCGTTGCCGCGCAACCGCTTCGGCCTGATCGCCTTCCATGACCGCGACCATGGCGACGGCGCTGCCGACAGCCTGGCCTGGGTCGAGGGCTTGCTGGCGCGCGAAGGCCTGCTGGCCCGGGCCAATGGCGAGATCTGGCTGCACTGCCTGCCGCGCGTGCTGGGCTATGCCTTCAAGCCGGTGAGCTTCTGGTACGCGCACAGTGCCGACGGCGCGCTGGTCGCAGTGGTCGCCGAGGTGCACAACACTTTTGGCGAGCGGCATTGCTACGTGCTGCACGGCGAGCCTGGCGACACCCTGCCCTGGGGCCGTGAGCTGCAGGCGCGCAAGCAGCTGCACGTCTCGCCGTTCTGCGAAGTCACCGGCGGCTACCGCTTCCGCTTTCTGCGCAACGACCTCGGCTCGCGACCGGCCGCGCGGCCGCGCACCGTCGTGCGCATCGAACACGACGACGCCCACGGCCTGCTGCTGCGCACCAGCGTCAGTGGCGCACTGCAGCCGCTCACGCGCGTTGCGCTGCTGGCCATCTTCTGCCGCATGCCGCTGTTGACGCTGGGCATCACCGCGCGCATCCATTGGCAAGCCTTGCTGCTGTGGCGCAAGCGCGTGCCGTTTTTCCGCAAACCCGAAGCGCCCGCGGCCGTTGCCTCGCGCGGCGCCCCCTGGCCTGACCCTGGTGCCCGCCCATGAATGTGTCCACTGCGCCCACCGCCTCGCCTGCCCAGCATGCGTCGGCCCCGAACACGCCGGTGCACTCGCGGGCGCGCAAGGCCAGGCCGCCGTTTGCCGCCCGCCAGGTGCTGCGGCTGCTGCAAGGCCTTGGCCACGGCAACCTGACGCTGCACACGCCAGCCGGCGAACAGCTGCACTTCGGCCCGCGGGACGCGCCCGGCGCCGTGCTGCGGCTGCACGACTGGCGCGCCTTTGCGGTGGTGCTGAAGTCTGGCGACGTGGGCTTTGGCGAGGCCTACATGGCCGGAGAGTGGAGTTCGCCAGACCTGCCAGCACTGCTGCGCCTGTTGATGGCCAACCGCGAGCAGCTCGAACGCGCCGTCTACGGCAGCTGGTGGGGCAGCCTGCTGCACCGCGTGCGCCATGCGCTGAACCGCAATTCGCGCGAAGGCAGCCGCCGCAACATCGAAGCCCATTACGACCTGGGCAATGATTTCTACCGGCTCTGGCTGGACGAAACCATGAACTATTCCAGCGCCTGGTTTGACGGCGACCTGCAGCAGCCGCTGGACCAGGCGCAGCGCGCCAAGGTCGGCCGCACGCTGGACGCCTGCGGCCTGCGGCCGGGCCAGCGGGTGTTGGAAATCGGCTGCGGCTGGGGCGCGGTGGCCGAGGCTGCGGCGCAGCGCGGGCTGGCGCTGACGGGCGTGACACTGTCCACCGAGCAACTGGCTTTTGCGCAAGCACGGCTGGCGCGCCAGGGCCTGGACGGCCTGGCCGAGCTGCGCCTGCAGGACTACCGCGACGTGCCGGAAAGCGGCTTCGACGCGGTGGTCTCGATCGAGATGTTCGAGGCCGTGGGCCAGGCCTACTGGCCACAGTTCTTCCGCGGCGTGCATGCCAAGCTCAAGGCCGGCGGCCGGGCCTGCGTCCAGTCCATCACGCTGCGCGACGAGCTGTTCGAACGCTACGCCGGTGGCACCGATTTCATCCAGCAATACGTCTTCCCCGGCGGCATGCTGCCCAGCCCCGCGGCCTTTCGCGAACAGGCGGCGCAGGCGGGGCTGCGGGTGGTCGACGAAATGGCCTTCGGCCCGGACTATGCCGAGACGCTGCGCCGCTGGCGCGCCGCCTTCCTGGCCCACGAAGAAGCCGTGCGCCGCCAGGGCTACGACGACCGCTTCCTGCGCCTGTGGGACTTCTACCTCGCCTACTGCGAGGCAGCCTTCGAGAGCGGCAACACCAACGTCATGCAGTTCACGCTGCAGCGCGACTGAGGCCCACGGCCATGGCCCCACACCCTCGCCGCCACCTGCTTGCCGCACTGCTGGCCTTGCCGCTGTGGACACAGGCTGCAACGCCCGCTAGCCCCGCGCCGGCCGAGGTGCGCGAGGCGCTGGGCGAAGCCGCGCGGCCCCAGGGCCAGGGCCGCATGCGGTTCCTCGGCATCGCCATCTACGAGATTGCCCTGTGGGCGGCGGCCCCCGTCAGCGCCAGCGACTGGACCGCCAAGCCGCTGGCGCTGGAGATCCGCTACGACCACGGGTTGGACGGCGCGAAGATCGCCGAGCGCTCGCTGGACGAGATGCGGCGCCAGGGCAGCTTCAGCGCGGCCCAGGGCGCGGCCTGGCTGGCGCGCATGAAGGAACTCTTTCCCGACGTGAAGCCGGGCGACCGCATCACCGGCGTGCTCGAACCCAGCCAGGCGGCGCGCTTCTACGTCAACGGCCGCGCGGTCGGTGAGCTGCGCGACCCGGCATTCGCCGACCGATTCTTCGGCATCTGGTTGTCGGAAGCGACCTCGGAGCCCGCGCTGCGCCAGCAGCTGCTGGGCCGCGCGCCGTGAGCCTGGCCACAGCCGCCGCCCCACCGCTGCCCGGCTGGCGCGCCGGCCTGGCCTACGGCGGGCTGGGCCTGCCGCTGGCCTTCGTGGCCCTGCCCTTGTACGTGGTGCTGCCCGAGCACTACGCACGCAGTTTCGGCGTGCCGCTGGCCAGCCTGGGCGCGCTGCTGCTGCTGGCGCGCGCCGGGGACGCGGTGATCGACCCACTGATCGGCCGCGGCATGGACAGGCTGCTGCGCCGGCCGCCGCGCGACTGGGCACCGATGGCGCTGGCCGCCGCGCTGCTGCTGGCCGCCAGCTTCCACGGCCTGTTTTTCCCACCCGTGCGTGGCAGCCCGGCATTGCTCGCCTGGTGCGCGTTGATGCTGGCCGGCTGCTACCTGGCCTACAGCGCACTCAGCGTGCTGCACCAGGCCTGGGGCGCCAGCCTGGGCGGTGACGAAGCCCAGCGGGCCCGCGTGGTGGCCTGGCGCGAAGGGCTGGGGCTGCTGGGCGTGATCACGGCCAGCCTGCTGGCCGGCGTGAGCCTGCAGTGGACCAGCGCGGTGCTGGCCGCCACCCTGGCCGCGGGCCTGATCGGCCTGTCGCGCGCACCGCGGCCGCAGCTGGCGATGGCCGCTCCCGAAGCCGCCCCTTCGCTGCTGGCGCCGCTGCGCCATGCGCGCTTCCGGCGCCTGTTGGGCGTCTACCTGCTGAACGGCATGGCCAGCGCGATCGCGGCCACGCTGGTGCTGTTTTTCATTCGCGACCGGCTGCAGGCGCCCGCGCTGGCGCCGCTGTTCCTGGGCGCATATTTCCTCGCCGCTGCACTGTCGCTGCCGCTGTGGGTGCGCGGCGTGAAGTGGCTGGGGCTGGCGGGCTGCTGGGCGCTGGGCATGGGCCTGGCGGTGCTGAGCTTCCTCGGCGCGGTGGCGCTGGGCGCGGGCGACACGCTGGCCTACGGCCTGATCTGCGTGGCCAGCGGCGTGGCGCTGGGCGCGGACCTCAGCGTGCCGCCCGCGCTGCTGGCCGGCCTGTTGCGCGAAGCAGGCTTGCATGGCCGCAGCGAAGGCGCCTGGTTCGGCTGGTGGCAGCTCTGCACCAAGCTGAACCTGGCGCTTGCGGCCGGCGTGGCGCTGCCGCTGCTGCAGGCGCTCGGCTATGCGCCAGGCCATGCCGATGCGGCCGCCGGCCTGGCATTGGCCAGTGTGTATGGCGTGCTGCCCTGTGTGTTGAAAACCCTGGCTGGCCTACTGCTGTGGCACGGCTGGCTGCGAAAAAAGGTGCCTGAATGTTTGCCCGCCTGAACACCCGCTGGCCTCGCGTGGCCGGGCTCGCGCTCAGCACGCCGCTGTGCCTGGCCTTGCTGTCAGGCTGCGCCAGCCCGACACCAGCCGACTACGCCAGCCAGACCCCGGTGCTGGACCTGCGCAGCTATTTCAACGGCCCCATGAGCGCGCAGGGGCTGTTCACTGACCGCTCGGGCAAGGTCGTCCGCCGCTTCAGCGTCGCCCTGAACGGCCGCTGGGAAGGCAACGAGGGTGTGCTTGAAGAGGACTTTGTCTACAGCGACGGCGAGCGCCAGCGCCGGGTCTGGCACCTGCGGCAGTTGCCCGATGGCCGCTACACGGGCACGGCAGACGACGTGGTGGGCGAAGCCATCGGCCAGGCCGCAGGCAATGCGCTGAACTGGCACTACACGCTGCGCCTGCCGGTGGACGGCGCGGTCTACGAGGTGCAGTTCGACGACTGGATGTACCTGATGGATGCCCACGTGATGTTCAACAAGGCGGCGATGCGCAAGTTCGGCGTCCAGCTCGGCGAGGTCACGCTGGCCTTCTACAAGCCATGAACCCGGCCATGCCCGCCCGCTTGCACTGCTGCGAAAGCCCTCGATGTCCCTGAACCCCCGCATTTCCGGCTGGCAAGGCCAGGTGGTCTGGCTGGTCGGCGCCTCTTCGGGCATTGGCCGGGCGCTGGCCGAGCGGCTGCATGCCGCCGGTTCTGTCGTCGTCTGCTCGGCCCGAAATGAGGTTCCTCTTAACGAATTCGTGGCCCGCCACCCGGGCAGCCAGGGGATTGCGCTGGACGTGACGGACCGCGACTCTCTGCAGGCCGCCGCGCAGACCCTGGTGGCGCGGCATGGCCGCCTGGACATGGTGGTGTTCTGCGCCGGCCACTACCGAGCGGCACGTGCCACAGCCTTCGACCTGGTCGACGCGCTGCGCCATGACCAGATCAACTACGTCGGCGCGCTGCACCTGCTGGACGCGGTGCTGCCGGTGCTGCTGCGCCAGCGCGGCGGCCACCTGAGCCTGGTCAGCAGCGTGGCCGGCTACCGCGGGCTGCCGAACTCTCTGGCCTACGGGCCGACCAAGGCGGCGCTGATCAACCTGGCCGAGTGCCTTTACTGCGATTTGCATGCGCGAGGGATCGGCGTGTCGGTGGTCTGCCCGGGTTTTGTCGACACGCCGCTGGTGCAGCAGAACGAGCATGCGATGCCGGCCCTGATCAGCGCCGACGAAGCCGCCAGGCAGATGCTGGCCGGCTGGGCCGCGGGCGACTTCTCGCTGCACTTCCCCAAACGTTTCACCCGCTGGATGCGCGCCGCGCGCTACCTGCCGGACGCCTTGTACTTCCCGGCTGTGCGCCGGGTGACGGGGCTGTGACCATGCTGAAAGATGCCTTGCCCACTTCTGCCAAGCTGCAGGACCAGCAGCGCCCCGCGCCTCGCCATGCCGACGCGCGGGTGCAGAAGCTGATCCACTTCTTCGAGCACCTGCAACTGTGCGACCTGGCGCAGCTGCCCAGGCTCTACACGCCCGAGGCCTATTTCAAGGACCCGTTCCACAGCGTGCAAGGCGTGGCCGAGATCGATGCGATCTTCCGCCGCATGTTCACCAACCTCGAAGCACCTCGCTTCACGGTGCACAGCGTGATCGCCGAAGGCGCGCAATGCTTCATGACCTGGGATTTCGACGCGCTGCGCAACGGCCGGCCGCTGCACATCCATGGCAGCAGCCATTTGCTGTTCGACCTGCAGGGGCGGGTGGCGCTGCACCGCGACTACTGGGACGCCGCCGAGGAGCTGTACGAACAACTGCCGCTGCTGGGCGGGCTGCTGCGCTGGCTCAAGCGCCGCATTGCCGGGCCCGCCGCGCAACAGACCCGGGACTGATCAGGACGCCGGCGCGGCGTCGAACAGGTCCAGCGCATCGGCCAGCGCGCTCAGCGAATCCAGCTCGCGCCACGGCGTGGCGGTGGTGCGCAGCGGCTTGGGGCGATGGCCAGGCCGGTGCAGCCAGACGCTGGCCATGCCGGCGGCATGCGCGCCTTCGATGTCCAGCGCCCAGTCGTCGCCCACGTGCAGCACTTCGTGCGGCGCGCAGCCCAGGCGCTCGCAGGCAGCATGGAAAAACGCAGGCTCGGGCTTGCCAACGCCAAACTCGCGTGCGCCGAGCGTGCCGACGAAATGCCCGGCCACGCCGATGCGCTGCAGGTCGGCATTGCCATTGGTCAGCGCCAGCACCGGGCCACGCGCGGCCAGCCGGGCCAGCGCGGCGGGCACGTCGTCGTAAAGCTGGACCTTTTGGCGG
Organism: Ideonella sp.; assembly: GCF_041287625.1. GTDB lineage: Bacteria > Pseudomonadota > Gammaproteobacteria > Burkholderiales > Burkholderiaceae_C > Ideonella. Next base: position 137,630 of record NZ_JBGGNH010000027.1, on the reverse strand, counting down.
TGTTCGAAGAACAGCTCGAAAGCTGGCCCGGCCAGTCCCGGGTCTTCGCCACACTGGGCCAGCGCACGCGCAATGCTGGTCAGCCGCAGCCAGCTGAGGTCGTGGCCGCGCTCGGGATGTTCGCGGCCCACCTGCTCGCGGATGCGGCGCAGCGCAGCGGTGTCGAAGGCCGCAGCCGTGACCGGCGCGTTGGCCCGCAGCCAGCCGTGCAACACGACCTCGGCCGCTTCGATGGCTGGCCAGACCGGCCACAGCGTGTCGTCCAGGTCCAGCGTGATGGCGCGCCAGCTCGGCATGCCGCTCACCGCATCCAGCCCTTGCGGCGGAAGTACAGCAGCGGCGCGGCGACCGAGGCCACCATCAGGCACAGCGCATAGGGGTAGCCGTACTTCCAGGTCAACTCGGGCATGGCCTGGAAGTTCATGCCGTAGATGCTGGCGATCAAGGTCGGCGGCAGCAGCGCGACCGAGGCCACCGAGAAGATCTTGATGATCTTGTTCTGGTTGATGTTGATGAAGCCGACGGTGGCGTCCATCAGAAAGTTGATCTTGTCGAACAGGAAGGCGGTGTGGCTGTCCAGCGAGTCGATGTCGCGCAGGATCTGGCGCGATTCCTCGAACTGCTCGGCGTTGAGCATGCGGCTGCGCATCATGAAGCTGACCGCGCGGCGCGTGTCCATCACGTTGCGGCGGATGCGGCCGTTCAAGTCTTCTTCCTTGGCAATGGCGGCCAGGATCTCGGCCGCGACGCGGTCGTCCACGTCCTGCTTGAGCACCCGGGAACCAACTTTTTCCAGACTGTCGTAGATGCTCTCGAGCGCATCGGCCGAGTATTCGGCGTCGGCGTCGTAGAGCTTCAGCAGCACGTCCTTGGCGTCTTCGATCAGGGCCGGAATGCGGCGCGCACGCAGCCGCAGCAGGCGGAACACCGGCAGATCCTCGGCGTGCACCGAAAACAGCACGTTGTTGAACAGGATGAAGGCCACGCGCACGTTGCGCGGCGTGATGTCGTCATCGATCAGGAAGTCAGAGCGAATGTGCAGCTCGCCGTTGTCTTCCTCGTAGAAGCGGGCGGACTCTTCCAGGTCATCGTCGACGATGTTGCCGGGGATCTGCAGGCCGAAACGCCCGGCGATCCAGCCGATCTCCTCGGCCGAAGGCGCCTCCAGGTCCACCCACACGGGCTGCACCTGGGCCAGTTCGGCCGCGGTTTCGATTTCCTCTTGCACGAGGCGGCCACTCAGGCGGCCTTTGTCCAGCGTGAACACGTTGAGCATGCGGTACTTCCAGCGGATCGGCCCGGCACGGCGGCCGGATGAGGCGGGCGCTGCGCGGGCAAAAGGATCAAGTCGGGGTGTTCGGGGCAGACCGTCTCACCCCAGCGGCAGCTGGAATGGACGGTCACCGAGGGTGAGGGGTGTCCAAGTCGTGCTCTCGACAATCAAAAATAGGCAAAACCGGCCTTGCAGGCAGGGTCTAAAAACGGCGAGCCTCCCGGGGTTTTCCCTGGGTTTTTGCCCAGCCAGTGGCGCTTTCGAATGCCAGGGCCCGAACGCCCCGGCGGCTCAAAAGCGCCGTGATACCGGGCTGCGCTGCATTGGCGCGGGCTTGGCCCTCACGGGGCCAAACGCCGCCTCAACCGGCCTGCGCAGTAATGCTCACAACCTGGGAGTCTAACCCCCTGCGCCGGGGCTGACCACGCTTGTCAAAGCGGAGGTCCACGAGCACACTGAATTCGACCGGAGCCCCCAAAGGCACCGGCTGCGAGCGACCAAATGCAGGCGATGAGCCTGCCCTTGTTTTCCCCTTTCCTGAAAGGAGTCCTCGATGAACCTGACGATCAGCGGACATCACCTAGACGTTACCCCCGCGCTTCGCGAGTACGTGCTGACCAAGCTGGACCGGGTCACACGCCATTTCGACCAGGTGGTCGATGTCAACGTCCTGCTGACGATAGACAACCAGAAGGAAAAGGATCGACGACAAAAGGCGGAGGTCACCCTCCATGTCAAAGGCCGCGACATCTTCGTGGAACACTGCCACGAGGACCTTTATGCGGCAATCGACCAACTGATGGACAAGCTGGACCGCCAGGTCTGCCGTCACAAGGACCGCATGCAGGACCACCACCACGAATCGGCCAAGCGCCAGGTGGCCGCACCGCTCTGAATGGCTTCGCTTTTGTCGACCCAACACGGCCCTGCGGGGCCGTTTTTGCTGCCTGGGCAAAGCGCAAGACTGTTACACCAGCGAAATCGTGAACTGTTGCTGCAACGCAGCACCCCATCCGTCAACCACTTGATTCAGGCTTCTTTCAAGTTCATGGTGAGCATGACAATTTCTATAATCCGCTCCCCGCCCGCACGCTTGAACAGCCTGCCGCTCCAGTTGTGACCGTAGTCGGAGACCATTCTTCATGAACCGCCTTGCCGCCATCCTGCCCGCCGCCAATGTGCTGGTGGGTGTGGACGCCACCAGCAAAAAGCGCGCGTTCGAGCACGCCGGCCTGCTGTTCGAGAACCAGCATGCGATTGCCCGGGCCACGGTCACCGACAACCTGTTCGCCCGCGAACGCCTGGGCTCCACCGGTCTGGGCCATGGCGTCGCCGTGCCGCACGGCCGTGTCAAGGGCCTGAAAAACCCGCTGGCGGCGGTGCTGCGCGTGCAGCAAGCCATTCCGTTTGATGCGCCGGACGACGAACCGGTCAGCCTGCTGATCTTCCTGCTGGTGCCCGAAGCCGCGACCCAGCGCCACCTGGAAATCCTGTCCGAGATTGCCGAACTGCTGTCCGACCGCGAACTGCGCGACAAGCTCAAGAGCGAGCCGGACGCAGCCGCCGTGCACCGCCTGATCGAAGGCTGGGAACCGCTGAAGTCGGTGGCGTGAAAGCCATTTCGATCAGCGCCGAGGCGCTGTTTGAGGAGCACCAGCCGGCCCTGCGCTGGGAATGGATCGCCGGCCACGCCCACCCGGAGCGCCGCTTCGACGAAGCCGCCGTGCGCGACGCCCGCTCGGCCGCCGACCTGGTCGGCTACCTGAACTACATCCACCCGTACCGGGTGCAGCTGGTCGGCCGCCGCGAGGTCGACTACCTGGGCGAAGCCGCCGCGCCGGAGATCCAGGAGCGCCGCATCCAGCGCATCGTCACGCTGGAGCCGCCGGTCATCATCGTGGCCGATGGCCAGCGCCCGCCGGACCGCCTGGTGGCGATGTGCGACCGGGCCGAGATCCCGCTGTTCACCACCAGCCACTCGGCCGGCCATGTGATCGACGTGGTGCGTGCCTACCTGAGCCAGCTGATGGCCGACAGGACCACGCGCCACGGCGTGTTCATGGACATCCTGGGCCTGGGCGTGTTGCTGACGGGCGAATCGGGCCTGGGCAAGAGCGAACTCGGGTTGGAGCTGATCTCACGCGGCCACGGCCTGGTGGCCGACGACGCCGTGGACCTGTTCCGCATCTCGCAGGCCACGCTGGAAGGCCGCTGCCCGGAGCTGCTGATGAACCTGCTGGAGGTGCGAGGCATCGGCCTGTTGGACATCAAGGCCATCTTTGGCGAGACGGCGGTGCGGCGCAAGATGCGGCTGAAGCTGATCGTGCACCTGGTCCGCAAGGAAACCATGGAGCGCGAGTTCGAGCGCCTGCCTTACGAACCTTTGCACGAGGACATCCTCGAGATTCCGATCCGCAAGGTGGTGATTGCCGTGGACGCCGGCCGCAACCTGGCGGTGCTGGTGGAAGCCGCGGTGCGCAACACCATCCTGCAACTGCGCGGCATCGACACCTACCAGGAATTCATCGCACGCCACCAGGCGGCCATGAGTTCGGGTTCTGATGTTTGACGCCGCCTGCCGGGCGGTGTTCACAATCGGTCTTGACACAGGTGGCGTACAGCGCCAGTGCATGGTCCTGCAGCGCAAAGCCGCGTGACTGCGCCACAGCGCGCTGCCGCGACTCGATCTCGGGATCGAAGAATTCCTCGACCCGGCCGCAGCTCAGGCAGACCAGGTGGTCATGGTGGTTGCCCTCGTTGAGCTCGAAGACCGACTTGCCCGACTCGAAATGGCTGCGCGCCAGGATGCCCGCCTGCTCGAACTGCATCAGCACGCGGTAGACCGTCGCCAGCCCGATGTCCGCGCCCTCGTTCATCAAGGCCTTGAACACGTCTTCAGCCGTCATGTGCCGCTGCTGGGTCTTCTGGAAGACCTCCAGAATGCGGATGCGCGGCAGCGTGGCCTTCAAGCCGCTGCTCTTCAGTTCGTCAACCTGGTTGCTCATGGTGTCAATCCCTGGCCCCGCGGGGCTTGGTGAGACTTGTTTGGCGTTGCCCTAGAATCGTCCAATCATAGCCAGCCTGTCCGCCTCAAGCGACAGGCAAGCCGTTTCGGCCGCCTTCGCCTCGTGTCGCGCGGTTTCTTTTTCGCTCCATCGCCGCCCGCAGGGCGATTCGCCGTATGCCTTTGCTGAGTTCTGTTCGACCCGTCGCGGTCGCGGCCGCGCTGATGGCGGCCAGCCTGCTGGGCGGTTGCGCCTATGTCTCGCGCACCATGAGCGAGGGCATCACCAGCGTGATCACGCCGTACAAGGTCGAGATCGTCCAGGGCAACGTCGTGACCTCGGAGCAGATCGCACAGATCAAGCCGGGCCGCAGCCGCAACGACGTGCGCGACATCCTCGGCTCACCGCTGCTGGCCGACCCCTTCCACGGCGAACGCTGGGACTACGTGTTCACCCTGCGCCGCCCCGGCACAGAAGCGCAGAAGCGCTCGGTGGTGATCCGCTTCAAGGGCGACACGGTGGAGACGGTCGACGCGCCGCCCGACATGCCGTCCGAACGCGAGTTCGTCGCGTCCATCACCCGCTACAAGGCCGACCCGAGCAAGGAACGCAAGCTGATGCTGACCGACGAGGAACGCGGCGCGCTGCCGCTGCCGCCCGCCGCAGCCGCCAGCACCGCCGCAGCCCCCACCGGCCCGACCCGCAGCTACCCGCCGCTGGAGACGCTGTGAGCTCTGGCGGCCCCTTGCGCATCGCCATTGCCGGTGCCAGCGGCCGCATGGGCCGCATGCTGATCGAGGCAGTGCAGGCCGCTGACGACTGCGTGCTGGCCGGCGCACTGGACCGCGAAGGCAGCCCCGCGCTGGGCAGCGACGCCGCCGCCTGGCTGGGCCAGGCCAGCGGCGTCAAGATCACCGCCAACCTGGCCGACGGCCTGGCCAACGCCCAGGTGCTGATCGACTTCACCCGCCCCGAAGGCACGCTGGCCCACCTGGCCGAATGCGAACGCCTGGGCGTGAAGATGGTCATCGGCACGACCGGCTTCGAGCCGGAACACAAGGCCCGCATCGGTGCCGCCGCGCAGCGCATCGCCATCATGATGGCGCCCAACATGAGCGTGGGCGTCAACGTCGTGATGCAACTGCTGGCGCAGGCCGCCAAGGCGCTGAACGAAGGCTACGACATCGAGATCATCGAGGCCCATCACCGCCACAAGGTCGACGCGCCCAGCGGCACCGCGTTGGCGATGGGGGAAGTCGTCGCCAAGGCGCTCGGCCGCGACCTCAAGGCATGTGCCGTCTACGGCCGCGAAGGCGTCACCGGCGCGCGCGACCCCAGCACCATCGGCTTTGCCACGGTGCGCGGCGGCGACATCGTCGGCGACCACACCGTCCTGTTCGCCGGCATTGGCGAGCGCATCGAGATCACCCACAAGAGCGCCAGCCGCGTGACCTACGCCCAGGGCAGCCTGCGCGCCGCGCGCTTCCTGGCCGATAAAAGCAGCGGCCTGTTCGACATGAACGACGTGCTGGGGCTGTCCTGACATGAACGGGCTCAGCGACTTCTGGGCGGGCAGCGACGGCATTGGCCGCACGGTGGCCCTGCTGCTGCTGGCGATGTCGGTTGGCGCGTGGGTGCTGATCGTCTGGAAGAGCTGGCTGCTGCGCCGCGCGCTGCGCGGCCAGCGCGACAGTGTGGCGGCCTTCTGGCAGGCGCCAAACCTGAAGGATGGCCGCGAACGCGTGGCCAAGCTGGACCGCGAGCAGGTGCTGCTGGGCATGGTGGATGCGGCGGCCGCGCAACCGATGGCCGGCACGCTGCAAGGCAGCGCCAGCGCCGAAGCGCAGCTGACCCGCCGCCTGCGCGACGCGCTGCACGAAGGCCTGGGCCGGCTGCAGAGCGGCCAGGTGTTCCTGGCCTCGGTGGGCGCCACCTCGCCCTTCATCGGCCTGTTCGGCACCGTCTGGGGCATTTACCACGCGCTGCTGGGCATCTCGACGGCAGGCAGCCTGTCGATCGACAAGGTCGCCGGCCCGGTCGGCGAAGCGCTGATCATGACCGCCGCCGGCCTGGCCGTGGCCATCCCGGCGGTGCTGGCCTACAACTTGTTCGGCAAGTGGCTGGGCGCGCTGGAAGCCGAGCTCGAAGGTTTTGCGCACGACCTGCGCGACCTCGTGCTGACGCGCCGCTGAGCCGCCGGCGCAAGACCTCGTCATGGCCTTCGGACGCCTGGAACGCACCCGCCCGCCGCAGCCGATGGCGGACATCAACATGACGCCGCTGATCGACGTGATGCTGGTGCTGCTGGTGATCTTCATGATCACCGCCCCGCTGATGGCCAGCAGCCTGAAGCTGGACCTGCCCAAGGCCGAAGGCGCGTCGCCAGGCGACAACCCGGTGTTCCTCTCGGTGGCCGTCAGCCTCGACGGCCAGTTGCACCTGGGCGACGAGCAGGTCAACGACGCCCAGCTGACGCTGCGCGCCCGCCAGGCCTCGCAGCAAGATCCAAACACCGAGGTGCAGCTGCGCGCCGACGAGAAGGTGCCCTACGGCCGCGTGGCCGAGCTGATCGGCCTGCTGCAGGACGCCGGCCTCAGCCACATCGGCTTCATCACCGCCGGCCCGCCAGCCAAGCCCGCCGCCCCTTGATCGAAGCAGGCTGCTAGCGCCGCGTCACCAGCGGCCGTGACTGCAGCAGCACCACCTGCCCGGCCGGGTCGATGGCCCATTCGATGTCCTGCGGTGCCGGGCCCAGGCGCCGCTGCACCGCTTCGCCTACCCGCGCCAGTTGCCGCACCAGCGCGTCGCTCAGCACCGCGCGGCCAGGCTCGGCCGGGGCTTCGCGCACGCCGCCTTGCGGGTCCAGCAGCAGCGCCACCGGGTCTTCGGTGCGGCTGAGCACCTGGATGCTGTCGCTGCGCCGGTGGTAGAGCACCTGCTCGGCCTGGCGCAGCCCGTCCACCACCCGAATGCCCAGGCCGCGCTTGGCGGTGATGAAGCTCATGCCGGGCTGCGTCACGTCGAAGGGATTGGCGGTGGTCATCACGCCGGCCGCCTGTGCGTCCACCGCCTGCTGCACCAGCACGCCCATCACCACCTTGTCGTGCGGCACACCGGCCGCGCGCCGCGCCTCCCAGGCCTCGGTGTTGTAGACCGAGGCCCAGACGGTCTTCACCGCCTCGGCCAGCTTCGCATCGTCGTCGGCCACGTTGGGCACCGTGGTGTAAAGCCCGGCGCCGCTGAAGCCGGACAGGTCCTCGGAGTTGGACGAGCTGCGCACGAACACGCCGCGGCCGCCAGGGACAGCACGCCCGCGCGCCTCGTGCCAGCGCCGCAGCTCGGCCTCCGACACCGGCAGCGCGACCAGCGCCTCGCGCAACTGCGCCAGCGCCTGCGCCCGGACCTGACGGTTGAGCGCAAAGTCAGGCGTGCCCACCGCCTCCGCCAGCGCCACGCGCGCCGCCGGCTGGGCCATGAAGGCGGCGAAGCGGGCGAACGGGATGCAGAAGCCCGAGGGCACCGGCGCGGCGCCGGGCAGCTGGCCCTGGCGCCGCGCGGCTGTCAGCTCGCCCAGGTTCGCGGCCTTGCTGCCGCAGCGCCGGCTGTCGGCCCGGCGCAGCTCGGCCAGTGGCGCCAGCGCGCTGTGCGCCAGGTCCGGTTGCGGCCAGTTCGTCGCTTTGGCCACCAGTGGCCTGGCTTGCGCCTGCGCCACCTCGGCCTCGCTGGCCGGCACCAGCGTCACGCCGGTGCGGGCCACCGTCAGCCGCACCCATTGCCCGTCCAGCGCGCGCCAGCGTTCGGCGTCGCGCGACCAGGCATTCGGAATGCCCCAACCGCGCGCCAGCAGGTTGACATGCGACAGCGCGGTGGACGGCTGCAGCGTCAGCACGCCCGCCACCGGTGGCAGGTTCTGCGGCAGCGTGCCCAGCAGCACGATGTCGCCGCGCTGCAGGTCTTCCGTCGCCTCCGGGTCGTCGCGCACCCGCAGCTGCCCGACCGCGCTGCCCGGGTTCAGCGGCAGAAAGCCCTGCTTGGCGATGACGGCCGCCTGGCTCAGCAGCGGCTGGTCCAGCCCTGGCTGCAGGCCTTCGGCCAGCGCCTGCTGGGCCGACGAGGTGGGCTTGAAACGCAGCGGCGCGAAAAACGCCGCGCGCAGCCGCTGGTCGGCCAGGCGCAGCAATGCGGGCGACAGCGGATCGCCCTCCCAGAACTCGTAGGTCCAGGCGCCCGCTGCGGCCTGCCAGCTCAAGGTGCCCATCAGGTAGCGTCGCTGCGGCGAGCGGTAGTTCTGCGCCACCGCCGCATGCGGCCAGGCCGCTGCGCCGTCGCGCGCCCGCAGGAACTGCTCATGCAGCGCGAAGCGGCGGCTGTCCAGGAACATCACCTGCTCGCCGTTGGTGCGGTCAATCATGAACAGCACATGGGGCAGCGCCAGCGCGGTGCCGGCGTCGTACACCCGCGCCAGGCGGTCCAGTTCCTGGCGGCTGGCCAGCCGGGGCAGCCAGCCGGCCGGCACGGCGTTGGCTGCACCGGGCGACGCCACGGCGCGGCCGGCCTGGTGGCCGCTGGGCTTTTCGGCCAGCTGGGCGCTGGCGGCCGTGGCCAGGCCCAGCGCGGTGGCGGCCAGCGCCCGGTGGATGTACTGCTGCATGCGTGTGCCCGCCGGTGGCGGCCCTCTCCCTTGTTGGCGCTCATGATGCCAAAAGGCCAGGCGGCCGGCCACGCGCGATAATTTGGCGATGAACGAGAAATACGTCCCCGCCGAAGTCGAGTCGGCCGCCCAGGCGCACTGGCACGCGCGCGACGCCTACCGCGTGAGCGAAGACCAGAACAAGCCGAAGTTCTACGCCTGCTCGATGCTGCCGTACCCGTCCGGCAAGCTGCACATGGGCCACGTGCGCAATTACACGATCAACGACATGCTCGCGCGCCAGCTGCGCATGAAGGGCATGAACGTGCTGATGCCCATGGGCTGGGACGCCTTCGGCCTGCCGGCCGAAAACGCCGCGATCAAGAACAAGGTGCCACCCGCGAAGTGGACCTACGACAACATCGCGCACATGAAGGGGCAGATGCAGGCCATGGGCCTGGCGATCGACTGGTCGCGCGAGGTTGCCACCTGCCAGCCCTCGTACTACAAGTGGAACCAGTGGCTGTTCCTGAAGATGCTTGAAGCGGGCATCTGCGAGCGCCGCACCCAGATCGTCAACTGGGACCCGGTGGACATGACGGTGCTGGCCAACGAGCAGGTGATCGACGGCCACGGCTGGCGCTCGGGCGCGCCGGTGGAAAAGCGCGAGATCCCGGGCTACTACCTGAACATCACCAAGTACGCCGAAGAGCTGCTGTCGGCCGTGACCGACCCGAGCGATCCCGAGTACCTCTCCGGCTGGCCAGAGCGTGTGCGGCTGATGCAGGAGAACTGGATCGGCAAGAGCGAAGGCGTGCGCTTTGCGTTCCCGCACGAGATCGCCAGTGCCGACGGCGGGCTGATCCAGGGCGGCAAGCTGTTTGTGTTCACGACCCGCGCCGACACCATCATGGGCGTGACCTTCTGCGCCGTGGCGCCGGAACACCCGCTGGCCGCGCACGCCGCCGCCAGCCAGCCCGAGGTGGCGGCTTTCATTGCCGAATGCGCGCAGGGCGGCACGACAGAAGCCGAGCTGGCCACGCAGGAGAAGAAGGGCGTGAAGACCTCGCTGCTCGTCACCCACCCGCTGACCGGCGCGGAAGTGCCGGTGTGGGTCGGCAACTACGTGCTGATGAGCTACGGCGACGGCGCCGTGATGGGCGTGCCGGCGCACGATGAGCGCGATTTCGCGTTTGCGAAGAAGTACGGCATCGAGATCAAGCAAGTCGTCGCCGTGGAAGGCGAAACCTTCTCCACCGAGGCCTGGGCCGAGTGGTACGGCGACAAGCAGAGGTGCGTCTGCGTGAACTCAGGTGAGCTGAACGGCCTGGGCCAGAAGGCGGCCGTCAGCAAGGTCGCGGAACTCGTTGGCGCCAAGGGCCTGGGCGAGAAGAAGACCACCTGGCGGCTGCGCGACTGGGGTGTCAGCCGCCAGCGCTACTGGGGCACGCCGATCCCCATCATCCACTGCGGAACCGACGAGAATCCCGGCTGCGGCGTGGTGCCGGTGCCTGAGCAGGACTTGCCGGTGGTGCTGCCGGAAGACCTGATCCCGGACGGTTCCGGCAACCCGCTGAACAAGCATGCCGGCTTCCTGAACGTGGCCTGCCCGAAATGCGGCAAGGCCGCGCGCCGCGAGACGGACACGATGGACACCTTCGTCGATTCGTCCTGGTACTTCATGCGCTACTGCGACCCGGCCAACGAGCAGCAGATGGTCGGCGCCGGCACCGACTACTGGATGCCGATGGACCAGTACATCGGCGGCATCGAACACGCGATCCTGCACCTGCTGTACGCGCGCTTCTGGACCAAGGTGATGCGCGACCTGAAGCTCATCAAGTTCGGCGAGCCCTTCAAGAACCTGCTGACCCAGGGCATGGTGCTCAAAGGTGCCTATTTCCAGAAGCCGGCCGACGCTGGCAAGAACTACTTCTGGGAGCAGGACGTCGAGACCGTGCTCAACGACAAGGGTGCCATCGAAGGCTACAAGCTGAAGTCTGACGGCTCGCCGGTCGAGTACGAGATGACGACCATGTCGAAGTCCAAGAACAACGGCATCGACCCGCAGGCGCTGATCGACCGCTACGGCGCCGACACCGCACGCCTGTTCGTGATGTTCGCCGCGCCGCCGGAGCAGACACTGGAGTGGAACGACTCCGCCGTGGAAGGTGCGCACCGTTTCCTGAAGCGCGTGTGGGGCTTTGGCGCCAAGAACGCCGAGGCGCTGAAGGCCGCCAGCGACATCGCCACCTCCCTGTCGGCCGACGCCAAGGCGCTGCGCCGCGAGGTGCACCTGGTGCTCAAGCAGATCTCGTACGACTACGAGCGCATGCAATACAACACCGTGGTTTCGGGCGCGATGAAGCTGCTGAACGCGCTCGAAGGCTTCAAGTCCACCGGCAGTGCCGGCGACAGCGCCGTGCTGCGCGAAGGCTTCTCGGTGCTGCTGCGTGGGCTGTACCCGGCCTGCCCGCATGTCACGCACGCACTGTGGACCCAGCTCGGTTATGCCGACCGCCTGGGCGATCTGCTGGACGCGCCGTGGCCGACAGTGGACGAGGCCGCGCTGGTGCAGGACGAGCTGGAACTGGTGTTGCAGATCAACGGCAAGCTGCGCGGTGCCGTGAAGGTGCCGGCGAGTGCCGACAAGGCCGCCATTGAAGCCGCGGCGATGGCCGCGCTCGCCGACCCGGAGCTGCAGAAGTTCACCGAAGGCAAACCGCCCAAGAAGGTGATCGTCGTGCCGGGCCGGCTTGTCAACGTGGTGGTCTGAGCGGGTGGCCGCGCACTTGCTGTCTTCGCGCCGGCTGGCCCTGGCGGCCGTGCTGGCCACGCTGGCGGGCTGTGGCTTCGAGCTGCGCCAGCCGCCGCAACTGCCCTACCAGCGCATTGCGCTGACCGGCTTCGCGCGCCATTCCGAAATGCCGGAAGCCGTGCGCCTGGCGCTGCCCAGCGGCACCAAGATCGTCGACAGCCCGGCCCAGGCCCAGGTGGTGCTGGCGGCGATGGAGGACAAGCTGGAACGCACCGTCGCAGCCTCAACTTCGGCCGGCCAGGTGCGTGAATTCCGGCTGCGCGTGCTGCTGAAGTTCCGCCTGACCCGGCCGGACGGCACCGTGCTGCTCGGCGACACCGAGCTGGAACAGAGCCGCGACATGAGCTACACCGAAACCGCGGCACTGGCCAAGCAGACCGAAGAGGCCACGCTGCTGCACGACATGCGCGCCGACATGGCGCGCCAGTTGCTGCGCATGCTGTCGGCCTCGGCCGAGCTGGCGGCGCGGCTGCCGGCGCCAGCGGCTTCGGCGGCGTCCGCACCGGAAGCCGCATCGGCGCCGGAGCCTGCCTTCGTGCCGGCGCCCGCCGGCAACTGGGGCGCGGCCGCGGCATCCGCGCCGGCCTCGGCCGCGCGCTGAAGGCCACGCGATGCAGGTCCGCTCAGACGCCCTGGTCACGCAGCTCTCGCGTGGCCTGAAGCCGCTTTACACGCTGCATGGCGACGAGCCGCTGCTGGCGCAGGAAGCGGCGGACGCGATCCGCGCCGCGGCACGTGCGGCCGGTGTCTCCGAACGCCAGGTCTTCACCGTCAGCGGCGCGCATTTCGACTGGAGCAGCGTGCTGGGCGCCGCGCAGTCCATGGGCCTGTTTGCCGACCAGCAGCTGATCGAGATCCGCATCCCTTCGGGCAAGCCCGGCAAGGAAGGTTCGGTCGCGCTGCAGCAATATTGCGACCGGCTGGGCGAAGGCCTGTTCACCATCGTTCACCTGCCGCGGCTGGACCGCCAGCAGCAGCAAAGCGCCTGGTTCCTGGCGCTGGACCGGGCGGGGGTGACGGTGCGGCTGGACCCGATCGAGCGCAATCAGCTGCCTCAATGGATTTCGCGCCGGCTGGCGGCGCAAGGCCAGTCGCTGCCCGCGGGCGAGGCCGGCCAGCACGCGCTGGCGTTTTTCGCCGACCGGGTCGAAGGCAACCTGCTGGCCGCGCACCAGGAACTGCAAAAGCTTGCGCTGCTGTACCCCGAAGGCGAACTGAGCTTCGAGCAGATCCAGGACGCGGTGCTGGACGTGGCCCGCTACGACGTTTTCAAGCTTGGCGCCGCGGTGCTGGCCGGCCAGGCCGAGCGCGCGCTGCGCATGCTGGACGGCCTGCGCGCGGAAGGCGAAGCCGCGGTGCTGGTGCACTGGAACCTGGCCGAGGACATCCGCGCGATGAAGCGCGCCCGCGACGCGATGGCCGGCGGCAAGCCGCTGCCGATGGCGCTGCGCGAAGCGCGGGTCTGGGGCGACAAGGAGCGCGCCTTCGAGCGCGTGCTGCCGCAGCTGGACGATGCCAAGCTCACCGCGCTGGTGCAGGCCGCCGCGATCTGCGACGGCCTGGTCAAAGGCCTGCGCCACCCCGACTGGCCCACCGAAGCCTGGGACGGCCTGCGCCGCCTGATGCTGATGACGCTGGACCTGATGCAGCCGCCGCCGCGGCGTGGTCAAGCTGCGCCAACGCCGATGGCGCTGCAGCCTTAGGCCGCGCGCTCGACCAAACGTGCCAGCGCTGCGGCCACCGTCGCCGAGCGCACCGCGGTGCGGTCACCCGGCAACTGCAGCAGCTCGCTGCTCACCCAAGCGCCAGATGCCAGCGCCAGCCACACGGTGCCCACCGGCTTGCCCGGCACCGCGCCGCCCGGCCCGGCAATGCCGGTGACCGCCACCGCAATCTGCGCGCGGCTGTGCGCCAGCGCGCCGCGGGCCATCGCCTCGGCCACTTCCTGGCTGACGGCGCCGTGCGCGGCGATCAGCGCAGGCGGCACGCCGAGCTGATCGGTCTTGGCCTCGTTGCTGTAGGTCACGAAACCGCGGTCGAACCAGTCGCTGGAGCCGGCGACGCTGGTGCATAAAGCGGCAATCAGGCCGCCGGTGCAGCTCTCGGCCGTGGCCATGCGCCAGCCGCGGGCGCGCAAGGCATCGGCCAGCGCCGGCAGGCGGGTCTGCAGCGAGGCGGCGTTGGTGAGCAGCGTGTCCATCACTTGAGTTGCGCCGCAGACGCCTGCATTGAGGTTGGGCCCGATGCTAGACTTTGATGCATGACTGCTCGCGTTGACCAGCTTCTGGATGAAGCCTTGTCCTTGCCGACGGACGAACGGTCCGCGCTGGTTGTTGCATTGCTTGACAGCCTAGAAGGCAGCGACGATGCCTGCGTTTCTGAGGCTTGGCGTGCAGAGATTCGCAGGCGGCGCGCCGGGCTTCGGGATGGCACCATCGTCCCGGCTCCGTGGGCTGCCGCCAAGGCACGACTCCGTGCACTGTGAGTCAGTTCGAAGTTGTCATTCTTCCCGACGCAGAAACCGAGATAGCGGGTGCATTCCAGTGGTATCGCGAACGCAATCCGCTTGCGGCTGAAGCATTTCGAACGGAAGCGTTGGACTGCATTGACGCACTGGCCAACTCGGCGGAGAAATGGAAGAAGGATGACGATGACACGCGCCATTGTTTGCTTCGACGATTCCCGTACACCGTTTTCTATGAGATTGAAGGCGCGGTCGTGTTCGTGCTTGCCGTTTCGCACCAGAGGCGGGAACCCGGATATTGGCGTGATCGCTGAATTGCGCCGCGCGCAACTTCCGACGGCCATCATGCGTGCCAGAGTGCCATGACCAGCAGCGTGCACAGCGCGGCCACCAGGTCGTCGAAGATGATGCCGAAGCCCTGGCGCCAGCCGGGCAGCGCACCGGGGTCGCCCTTGTAGCGGCGGTCGGCCCAGCCGACCGGGCCGGGCTTGGCGGCGTCGAAAAGGCGGAAGATCAGGAAGGCGGCCAGTTGCACGCCGAAGCTGGCCGGCGTGACCAGCCAGAGGATGAGCCAGAAGGCCAGCACCTCGTCCCAGACGACCGCGCCGGGATCGCCAATGCGCATGGCCTGCGCAGTGCGGGTGCAGGCCCACCAGCCGACGAAGAAGCCCACCAGCAGCACCCAGCCCCAGCCGGCCTCGCCCAGCGCGTCGCTGAGCATCGGGTCCAGCAGCAGGAAGGCCGCCCAGGCCCACAGCGTGCCGACCGTGCCGGGGGCGATCGGCGACAGCCCGCTGCCCATGCCCAGCGAGATCCAGTGCAGCGGCGAGCGGCGCAGCAGCCAGACGCCCGCACGGCGCGGCGGCAAGGCGGCATCGGCCGTGTGCACCGATTCAAAGCCGGGCCGCTGCGTCTCGGCGATGACGTGGGCGTCGCTGGTCGAAGCCGGTGCAGCGGCAGTGGGCTCGTCGTTCATGATTTGAAATGGTCGAAACCCGCGAGCTGGGCCACATCCAGCGGCACGCCCCGCTCGTCCAGGACGCGCAGCCCGGCGTCTTTCGGCAGCACCTGGCCGATGCGGTGCAGCGGCACGCCGGTTTGCACCGCGATCGCCTGCAGCGCCGCGTCGGCCCCTTCGGGCGCGCAGAACAGCAGTTCGTAGTCGTCGCCGCCGGTCAGCCAGGCCATGCGCTGCACGGCCGCCGGCTGGCCGGCCAACAGCGCGCGGCGCGGCATGCGCGCCAGCGCCAGCTCGGCGCCGACGCCGGAGCGGCGCAGCACATGGCCCAGGTCGCCCAGCAGGCCGTCGCTGACGTCGATGGCGGCGGTGGCCAGGCCACGCAACGCCAGGCCGAGGGCCACACGTGGCTCCGGGCATTCCATCGCCAGCCTGGCCTGCGCAAAGTCTTCGGCGCCCAGCGCCAGCGTGCCGCGGAAGACCTCCAGCGCCAGCCGCGCCTCGCCGGGCCAGCCGCTGACCCAGATGCCATCGCCCACGCGCGCACCGCCGCGCAGCAAGGCCTGGCCGGGCGGGACTTCGCCGAACACGGTGATGCCCACCGTCAGCGGGCCGGCCGTGGTGTCACCGCCGACCAGTTCGATCTGGTGCCGGTCGGCCAGCGCCAGCAAGCCTTGCGCAAACGGCGCGAGGAAACGTTCGTCGGCCCGCGGCAGCGCCAGGCTCAGCGTGAAGCCCAGCGGCTGCGCGCCACAGGCGGCCAGGTCGCTGAGGTTGACGGCCAGCGCCTTGTGGCCCAGCCGCGCCGGGTCCACGGTGGACAGGAAATGCCGGCCTTCGACCAGCAGGTCTGTCGACACCGCCAGCTGCATGCCGGGCGTGGGCTGCAGCAGCGCGCAATCGTCGCCCACGCCCAGCGCGGCGCGCTGCACGGGGCGCTTGAAGAAGCGGTCAATCAGTTCGAATTCGCCCAGGGCCATGGGCGGCATTGTCGCAGCGCGATCACTGCAGCAAGGGCTTGGTCAGGGACGGAGCAAGTTGGCCAGCTCGACGGCGGATTTCACGTTCATCTTCTCGAAGACCCTTGCCCGGTGGACCTCGACGGTGCGCACGCTGATGTCCAGTGCGTCGGCGATCAGCTTGTTCGGCCGGCCTTCGACCACCAGCTGCATGACCTCGCGTTCGCGCTCGGTCAGGTCGGCCAGCGCGCGCTGCACTTCGCGCTTGGCCAGGCGCTGCAGCAGCACCGCTTCGCTGGCCTGCAAGGCATGTTCGACCCGATCGACCAGCGCGTTGTCCGAGAACGGCTTTTCGACGAAGTCGAAGGCGCCGCGCTTGACGGCGGCCACCGCCGTCGGCACGTCGCCGTGGCCGGTCAGGAAGATCACCGGCAGCACCTGGGCCAGGCCACGCTCGACCAGCCGGTCGAACAGCGCCAGCCCGCTCATGCCGGGCATGCGCACGTCCAGCACCAGGCAGGACGGTGCAGTGGGCCAGTGGGCGGCCAGCTCGGCATGGGCGCCACGCTGGGCCAGCAGTTCCTCGAAGGCCTCGGCGCTGGCAAAGCCCTCGGACAGCAGGCGGCGCGAGCGCAGCAGCCAGGCCAGGGCGTCGCGCACCACGTCCTCGTCGTCAACGAGGTAGACCATGGGCAGGCCGAAGCGGGACGAGGTGGGCGTCATGGCACGGGAGGAGGAGGCGCGTTGCGGCGCGGGCTGTCGGGCGCAGGAAGGGTAAACCGGAATTCGGTGCCGCTCGGTGCTTCTTCGCTGCCAGCCGGGACATTCGCGGGCGAGTGATCCAGCACACCGCCATGCTGCTCGATCACGGTGCGGCACAAGGACAGGCCCAGGCCCATGCCTTCCTGGCGGGTGGTGAAAAACGGCGTGAACAGCCGCGCGGCCACTTCCGGGGCGATGCCGGGGCCGGCGTCGGCCACGCTGAACTGCACCCAGCGCGGCTCGTGCTGGCGCACCTTCAGCGTCAGCACCCGCTGGGCCAGCGGCGTCTGCTCGGTTTCCATCGCCTGGATGCCATTTCGCGTCAGGTTCAGCAGCACCTGCTCGACCATCGTGCGATCGGCCTGCACGCTGGGCACCGGCCTGGGCAGGTCCAGCTCGATGCGGGTGCCGCTCTTGCGCGCCTGCAGGCGCACCAAGGGCAGCACGGCCTCGATCAACTGGTCCGCCGCAACCACTTCGCGCGACTGTTCGCGCCGCCGGACGAAGCCGTGCACGCTCTTGATGACCCGCCCTGCCCGCTCGGCCTGCTCCGCAATGCGCTCGATGGCCTGGCGCACCAGCGCCAGCGTGTCCGGCTCGGGCTCGGCCATCAGGTTCAGCGAACCGGTGGCATAGCTGGCAATGGCGGCCAGCGGCTGGTTCAGCTCGTGGCTCAGCAGAGAGGCCATTTCGCCGACAGTGGCCAGGCGCGCCGCGGCTTGCAGCCGCTCCTGCTGCTGGCGTGACAACTCCTCCATGCGGCGCTCGGCGCTGACGTCCAGGATCGCGCCCATCCAGCCCACGTGGTGGCCGACCCGGTCATGCAGCGGCGCTTCGTAAATCATCACCGGGAAGCGCTCGCCACTGCGGCGCATGAAGACGGTTTCGTAACCCTCACGGTGCACGCCGCCGCCGTCCACGCCCAGCTGCAGCCGGGTGTCCTGGCGACGCAGGTATTCCTCGACCTGCTCGGGGGGCCAGTAAGGCGGTGGAAAGCGGCCGATCAGCTCTTCCGGCGCATAGCCCACCATCTCGCTGAAGGCCGGGTTCACATAGCTGACGCGGCCTTGCACATCGCGCGCCCGAAGGCCGGTGACCAGCGAATCCTCCATCGCCCGGCGGAAGGCCAGTGACTCGGCCAGCGCGGTCTCGACCTGGCCGCGGCGGCGCACATCGCGCACCAGCAACACCACCAGCCCAAGCAGCACCAGCGACAGGCCCAGCACCAGCGCAATCGCCAGGTTCGGGATCAGCCCCGGCCGGCCGGCCACGGCATCGGCGCGCAGCTGCAGCGAGCTGCCGGGCAGGTCGACCAGCCGGCTGGCATGGTAGATGCCGGCGCCGCGCATCGGCCCGGCACGCACCAGCCGCGTGCCGTCGGCCTCGACCAGCGACAGCTCGTGCCGGCCGACCTCGGCCTGGCGCACCGTGTCGTCCAGCATGGCCGCCAACCCCAGCGTGGCCACCATGAAGCCGACCGGGTGCCCGCCGCGTGTCATCGGCATGCACAGGTCCAGCACCTCCAGCCCGAGGCCGCTGGGCTGGGGCACGAAGTAGGAGCGCGAATAGGCCGGCGCGCTGCTGCGGCGGGCGGTGGCGCAGGCGGCCTGCAGCTCGACCTCCAGCTCGCTGCGGCCGATCACGGTGAACAGCGAAAGCTCGGGCCTGCCGTCCAGCGCCAGCTGGACGCGCAGCTCCAGGTCCCGCCGCTCCAGCCGCAGCACCTCGCGGCGCTGGCGCAGCATCTCGGTGGCGTCCAGCCGCCACTGTCGCTCGTCCGGCTCGTTCCACAGCAGCGACTGCACGCTTTGCTGGCTGCGCAGCAGCACCCGCCGCATCTCGATGGCCGCCGAGGTGGCGACCGCATCGGTCTCGTCCTGGGTGCGGGCTTCCTCGTAGCGCAGCGTCAGCAGCACCAGCAGCGACTGCGCGACCAGCAGCAGCACCACCAGCGCGCCCCACAGCAGCCAGCGCATGCCGCGGCGCAGCCGGGGCGCGTCGGCGGGGGTGTCCATCCTCATCGGCGTGGGGTCTCGCGGGCGCATGGTCGTGCAGGGAACGGGGCCGAAGTATCTGCGCTGGGCAAGGGCAACCGGTAAGCAGTTCCTCGCATGCGCCGTGCCTGCCGGCGCGCGCACACTGCGCCCCCCGCCCCGCTGTTCACATCCGGCTCCTACAATCGCCGACCCCGGGGTTGGGAATGAAAAGGACACTTTGCGATGCCGTCAGCCGAAGAACGAAAAGCCGAACTGCGCCGTGCGGCGTTGGAGTATCACGAGTTCCCGACGCCGGGCAAGATCGCCGTCACGGCCACCAAGCAGCTGATCAACCAGCACGACCTGGCGCTGGCCTATTCGCCCGGTGTGGCCGCGGCCTGCGAAGAGATCGTCGAAGACCCGGCGAATGCCTTCCGCTACACCTCGCGCGGCAACCTGGTGGCCGTGGTGACCAACGGCACCGCAGTGCTGGGCCTGGGCAACATCGGCCCGCTGGCTTCCAAGCCGGTGATGGAAGGCAAGGGCGTGCTGTTCAAGAAGTTCGCCGGCATCGACGTCTTCGACCTGGAGATCGCCGAGAACGACCTGGACAAGCTGGTCGACGTGATCGCCGCGCTGGAGCCGACCTTCGGTGGCGTGAACCTCGAAGACATCAAGGCACCGGACTGCTTCTACGTCGAGCGCAAGCTGCGCGAGCGCATGAAGATCCCGGTCTTCCATGACGACCAGCACGGCACGGCCATCGTCGTCGGTGCGGCGCTGCTGAACGGCCTGAAGGTCGTCGGCAAGAGCATCAAGCAGGTCAAGCTCGTGTCCTCCGGCGCTGGCGCCGCGGCGCTTGCCTGCATCGGCCTGCTGGTCAAGATGGGCCTGCCCAAGGAAAACATCTGGCTGACCGACCTGGCCGGCGTGGTCTACAAGGGCCGGGTCGAGCTGATGGACCCTGACAAGGCCGAGTTCGCGCAGGAAACCCCGCAGCGCCACTTGTCGGAGGCCATCGAAGGCGCGGACATCTTCCTGGGCCTGTCGGCCGGCGGCGTGCTGAAGCCCGCGATGGTCGCCGCCATGGCCCCCAAGCCGCTGATCTTCGCGCTGGCGAACCCGACCCCGGAAATCATGCCCGAAGAGGTCAAGGCGGTGCGCGACGACGCGGTGATGGCCACCGGCCGCACTGATTACCCGAATCAGGTCAACAACGTCCTGTGCTTCCCGTACATCTTCCGCGGCGCACTGGACTGCGGTGCCAGCACCATCAATGACGAGATGGAGATCGCCGCGGTGCGTGCGATCGCCGAGCTGGCCCAGGCCGAGCAGCACGACGTGGTCGCCGCCGCCTACGCCGGCATCAACCTGAGCTTCGGCCCGGAATACCTGATCCCCAAGCCTTTCGACCCGCGGCTGATGACGCAGATCGCACCCGCCGTGGCGGAGGCGGCGCAACTCTCGGGCGTGGCCAC
This sequence comes from Ideonella sp., assembly GCF_041287625.1. Lineage (GTDB taxonomy): Bacteria > Pseudomonadota > Gammaproteobacteria > Burkholderiales > Burkholderiaceae_C > Ideonella. The sequence continues at coordinate 117,307 of NZ_JBGGNH010000027.1, read as the reverse complement.
CCGACCCATCACCGACATGGTGGCCTACCGCGAGAAGCTGCACACCTTCGTCTATGCCTCCGGCACGATGATGAAGCCGATCTTCTCGGTCGCGAAGAAGGCCAAGGCCAACCGCGTGGCCTACGCCGAGGCCGAGGACCGGCGCGTGCTGCGCGCGGTGCAGGTGGTGGTCGACGAGGGCCTGGCCCGACCGGTGCTGGTCGGCCGGCCGAACATCATCACCGCCCGCATCAAGAAGCTGGGCCTGCGCCTGGAAGAAGGCCGCGACTACGAGATCGTCAACACCGACGACGACCGCCGCTACCGCGATTTCTGGCAGACCTATCACCAGATGATGGACCGCAAGGGCGTGACCGAGCAGCTCGCCAAGATCGAGATGCGCCGCCGCCTGACGCTGATCAGCAGCATGCTGCTGCACAAGGGCGAGGTCGACGGCCTGATCTGCGGCACCTGGGGCTCGACCGCGCTGCACCTGAACCACATCGAGCAGGTGATCGGCCGCCGCCCCGGCGTCAAGACCTACGCCTGCATGAATGGCCTGGTGCTGCCGAACCGCCAGCTGTTCCTGGTCGACACCCACGTCAACTACGACCCGACCGCCGAGCAGCTGGCCGAGATCACCATCATGGCGGCCGAGGAAATGCTGCGCTTCGGCATCCAGCCCAAGGCCGCGCTGCTGTCGCACTCGAACTTCGGCTCCAGCAACCAGCCGTCCGCCGTCAAGATGCGCGACACCCTGGCGCTGGTGCAGGCCCAGGCGCCCTGGCTGGAGATCGATGGCGAGATGCACGGCGACGTGGCGCTGGACACCGCCTACCGCGCCGAGCTGATGCCGCGCAGCACGCTCAAGGGCGAGGCCAACCTGCTGGTGCTGCCCAACATCGACGCCGCCAACATCAGCTACAACCTGCTGAAGACCGCCGCCGGCGGCGGCATTGCCATCGGCCCGGTGCTGCTGGGTGCGGCCAAGCCGGTGCACATCCTGACGCCTTCGGCCACCGTGCGCCGCATCGTCAACATGACCGCATTGACCGTGGCGGATGCCAACGCCGGGCGCTGATCGCCCGACCAACCGGCACCAAAACCGCGCATCCAGGCCGGCAGCAGAAACAAAGTAAGTAATTACTTCAATACCGGTCCACTGCACGCTTTTCGGGCAGTGGACTTGTGGTATTTGTGCCAATCAGATAGGATCGCGGTTTGATTCTTCAGGGCAAACCCGTGGTTTTTCTTGGTCGGCTGTCGACAACGTCGATGGAGCGGTCGTGGCGCCAGATGCGAAATCTGGCACGCCAAACGATTCGTTCTCTCGGCGTGGCAGCGGTGCTGGGAACCGCCACCGTGGTCCAACTGGCAGGGTCCGGCGCAGCCCTTGCGCGGGAACCGATGGTCGTCACCGCCGATTCGCTCGGCACGGTGTCGCTGGCCAGCCTGCCGCCCGAGGCGCAGCAAACCGAACGCCTGGTGCGTGCCGGCGGTCCGTTTCCCTTCGACAAGGATGGCGTGACCTTCGGCAACCGGGAGCGCAGGCTGCCGTCTCAGGCGCGTGGCTACTACCGCGAGTACACCGTGCCCACGCCCCATGCAAAGAATCGTGGGGCAAGGCGTTTGGTGTGCGGCGGTCGTCAACCGCAACAGCCTGAAGCCTGTTTCTATACCGACGACCACTACGCCAGCTTTCGCCGCCTGGTGCCGTGAACGCCATTTCGGGATCTGGATTTCTTTGACCAAGGAGGAACGCGACCATGCTTTTGCAGACCGTCCGTCCCAACATCGTGCAGGCGATACGCGCTTATCGGGTGGATGACCTGATGCGCGCGGCCCAGGAATCGGGCCAGCACTTCCTGTTCGCCAATCTGACTGAAGCCCAGTCCAAGCAGGACGTGCTTGAGGGCATTGCCACCTCGTTCTTGTTCCCCCAGCATTTTGGGAAGAACCTGGACGCGCTGTATGACTGCATGACCGACCTCGTGCACAAATCGGGCCAGCAGCCCGGCTTTGTTGTCGTGCTGGAGCAGTTGCCGGACAACTCGCGTTTCGACCGCGAATCCCGAGAACAGCTTCTGGACGTATTCCGCGACGCGGCCGACTTCTGGGCCGAACGGAAAATACCGTTCAGATGTTTCTATTCTTTTCAGTAGCCCGCTCCCAAGAAAACGGGTCATGGGAGCGGGCTGCGGAAACGGCCCCCGAAAAACCGGCCAGCAAGGCCAGTACAAAAGCAGGCAGCAACCCCAGCTTCGGCATGAACATGCCGATGATGAGCAGCGCCTTCGACACCGCCATGTGGCAGAACGCCGCTTGATTGGTGCACCCGGTCTCGCGGGTACGCGAGACCGCCCGCCGGGCGGGTTGGCGCGGTCGCCTTGGGGCGGCCCGGCGCCGACCGCGCTGGCGTAGCACCGCGCACGGTTGCTGAAAGACATGAAAGACGGCCCGCGCTTGCGGGCCGTTTTGTATTGGCGGCACCTCTTCGATCTGACATTTCGTTTCGTTACACTCCCTCGATCCATCGCCGGTGGCGGTTGGTGGACTTGTTCAAACAACATTTCCTCGAGGGAGGGAAACCAATGAACCATCGTGCATGGGTCATCGCCACGGCGACGGCCCTGTCCGGCGCAGCCCTGGGCGGCTGTGCCACCGAAAGCTCACGTGCGCTGCGCGTGGAAACCGTTCAGAGCGCTGCAGCGCCGTATGCCGGCACCCGCTTGCCGATCACGGTCGCCCGCTTTGACAACCACTCCAGCTACATGCGGGGCGTGTTCTCCGATGGCGTGGATCGCCTCGGCAGCCAAGCCAAGACCAGCTTGGTCGCGCACTTGCAGCAGTCTCAACGTTTTGCAGTGCAGGACCGCGAAAACCTGAGCGAGACCAGCCAGGAAGCGAAGCTGCAGGGCGTCACGCAAAAGCTGCGCGGCGCCGCCTACGTCGTCACCGGCGACGTCACCGAGTTCGGCCGCAAGGAGACTGGCGATCAGCAGCTGTTTGGCTTGCTCGGTCGCGGTAAGGCACAGATTGCCTATGCCAAGGTCACGCTGAACATCGTCAACAGTGTCAGCTCGGAAGTCGTGTTCTCTGCCCGCGGTGCAGGCGAGTACGAGCTGTCCAGCCGGGAAGTGCTCGGCTTCGGTGGTTCGGCAGGCTATGACGCGACGCTCACCGGCAAGGTGCTCGACCTTGCGATGCGCGAGGCTGTGAACAACCTGGTCAACGGACGCGATGGCGGCCAGTGGGGAACGGAGGCCCGCCCATGACGCGCTCGCTTCGCGGCATGTCGCAGTTGATCGGCGCGTTGGCGCTGATGGCCATGACTGGCTGTGCCCACCAGACCGCGCCGCTGTATGCCTGGGGCGACTTCCCCCGGCACCAGTACGACACGCTGCTGAACCAGGGCGCATCGCCGGGCCAGCAGATCCAGGCGATGGAGAAGGTGTCCGCGAAAGCAGCGAGCGGCCGCAGTGCGCTGCCACCAGGCTTCCGCGCCCACCTGGGCATGCTGTACCTGTCTGCCGGCGACGCAGATCGGGCGAGGGAAGCCTGGGAAGCGGAGAAGCGCGCGTTCCCGGAATCCGCGCCTTTCCTCGACACCCTGCTCCAGCGCCTTGACAGCAAGCCCGGCGCTGCTGGCGCACAGGACAAGGGGAACCCGGCATGAATCGCCTGAGCATCAAATTCGCGGTCCTTGCGGCAGCCGCGGCCCTGACCGGCTGCGCCGCGCCGAGGATCGCGCCGTACGACTACACCGCGTTCAACGCCGCGAAACCAGCCTCGCTGCTGGTGCTGCCACCCATCAACGATGCACCCGACGTCAAGGCCACGCCGGGCGTCTGGGCGCAGGCCACGCGCCCCTTGGCGGAGGCCGGCTACTACGTGCTGCCGGTGACCCTGGTCGACGAGACGCTGAAGCAGAACGGCGTGCAGACGGCGGTCGATGCGCAGGCCATTCCCACGGCCAAGCTGCGTGAGGTGTTCGGTGCAGACGCCGCCGTGTACCTGAAGGTTTCGCGCTATGGCACCTCGTACAAGATCGTGGACAGCGAAACCCGCGTGGAAGTGGAAGCGCGCATCATCGACCTGCGCAGCGGGCAGCTCCTGTGGAAGGGCGCCGCTGTTGCCAGCTCTGCAGAGCAGGGCCAGCAGCAGCAAGGCGGCATCGCCGGCCTGCTGATCGCCGCGGTGGTCAAGCAGATCATCAACTCGACCACGGACGCCTCCTTCAACTACGCCGGCATTGCCGACGCGAGGCTGCTCGGTGCGCCGCAGTTCAACGGCGTGCTGCCGGGCCCGCGCTCGCCCGCATACGGCAAACCATTGCCCGCGCAACCCTGAGTTCAGCGCTCGCCGCAACAGCCCCGCCGGGCTTGTCCCGTGGGGCTTTTTTGCGTTCGGACCGAGCGCGCGCCGATCAGCGTGGCGGCAGCGACTGCGCCAGCGCAACGAACTCGGCCACAGGGACTTCTTCGGCGCGGCGTTGCATGTCGAACGTGCCTTCGAAACCCTGCTCTTCGAGCCAGCGGCCGAGTGCATGGCGCAGCAGTTTGCGGCGCTGGGAAAACGCGGCCTGCACCATGGCGCCGAAGCGGGGCAGGTCCAGGGTGGCGGGTTGCGGCAGCGGGGTCATGCGGACCACGGCGGAATCGACCTGCGGTGGCGGGTCGAAGCTTTCGGGTGGGACGTCGAGCAGGGACTCGATGTCGTAGCGCCACTGCAGCATCACCGACAGCCGGCCATAGGTCTTGCTGCCAGGACCGGCAGCCATGCGGTCGACAACTTCCTTCTGCAGCATGAAATGCTGGTCTTCCACATGCTGCACATGGTCCAGCAGGTGGAACAGGATGGGCGTGGAGATGTTGTATGGCAGGTTGCCGACGACACGCAGCTTGGCGCCCAGCTCACCGGCCAGCGCGCCGAAGTCGACCTTCAGCACGTCTGATTCGATGACGCTGAGGCCTTCCTGCTTGCGCAGGCGGGCAGCCAGGTCGCGATCCAGCTCGATGACGGTGAAGGCCGGGCAGCGCTCGCGCAGCGGCAGCGTCAAGGCGCCCAGGCCAGGGCCGATCTCGACCAGCGGCTGACCCGGCTTCGGATCGATCGCGCGGACGATGTCGTCGATCAGCGCGACATCGGTCAGGAAATGCTGGCCAAAGCGCTTGCGCGCCAAGTGAGGCTTGCTCACAGTGGCGGCTCGCGCATCTCGATGAAGGCCTTGGCACGCAGCTCGTCGATCCACTCGGCGTAGGCCGCGTCGAACTTCTTTTCGCGCAGCGCGGCACGGGCCTGCTCACGTGCCTTGATCGGGTCGATGGGGATCTCTCGGCGCTCCATCACCTGGATCAGGTGCACGCCGTAGCGCGAGACGATGGGCGTCGAAATGCCACCTGGCTGCAGCGCGTTCATCGTGATCTCGAACTCGGGCACGAAGGTGCCGGCCGCGGCCCAGCCCAGGTCGCCACCGCGCGAGGCGCTGCCGTCTTCGGAGTAGGCCTTGGCCAGGTCCTCGAAGCTGCGCTTGCCGCTGAGGATCTGGGCGCGGAAGTCGGCCAGGCGGCGCTGCGCCGCGTCCTGGGACAGTTGTTCGGACGGCCGCAGCAGGATGTGGCGAGCACGGGTCTGGGTGACGGTGTTGACGTCCGCGCTGGCGCGCGAGAGCACCTTCAGCAAGTGAAAACCGGCCGGGCTGCGCAGCGGCTGCGGCGTGACCGCACCGACCGGCAGGTCCTTCACCGCGGCAACAAACAGGTCCGGCAGCCGGTCGGTTGGGCGCGAGCCGATCTCGCCACCGCGCTCCTTGTTGTTGTCTTCCGAAACCGCCTTGGCGACCAGCTCGAATGGCTCGCCGCTCTGGATCCGGCCCTGCACTGCCTTCATGCGGGCCTGCACTTCGGCAACCTGGGCCTCGCTGGGGTTTTCCGGCAGGGTCAGCAGGATTTGCGCAAGGTTGATCTCGTTGCGCGTGGCCTTGGCGGCGCGCTGCTCGGCCAGGTAGGCGTCGACCTCGGCGTCGGTGATCTTCACGCGCGAATTCACCTCGCGCTCGCGGCTTCGCTCGGCCAGGATCTGGTCGCGCAGGTTGGCCCGGAAGCGCGTGTAGTCCATGCCGTCGGCCTTGAGCCGCTCGCGCAGCTGGGGCACGGTCATCTTGTTGGCACTGGCGATGTTGTCGACCGCGCGGTCCAACTCTGCATCGTCGACCTTGGCGCCGCTGTCGCGGGCATTGGTGATCATGACCCGCTCGTCGATCAACTGCTCGACGATCTCCTTGCGCAGCGCAGCGTCATCAGGCAGCTTGGCGCCAGAGCGCGCGGCCTCTTCCTTGGCTCTGGCGATGCGCTGCTGGACCTCGACCTGGGTCACCAGTTCGTTGTTGACCACGGCCACGATGTAGTCCGCGGTGCGGGGGGCCGGGATCACCGGCGCGGGCTTGGTGCCCACGCGCTGGGCCAGCGCCCCCAGGTGCGGAAAGGCCAGCGCCACCATCAGCGGCAGCAGGCGGAAAAGGGAACGCGAGGAAGACATCATGGATTCACCGTGGACGGTGGCGCTGCGTTGTCATCACGCAGCAGCCGGTAACCGGGGATATTGTCCTTCAGGACCTGCAGCGGGTTGCTGCCCAGGCGGGACAGGCCGACCAGCTCCAGCTGGATCATCAGCCGCTTGGTGGCTTCGGACTGGCCGGTGGAAACCCGCTCGGCCACCACCCGCGCGATCCAGCAGCCAGCGTCGTATTCGAGGCCGACGATGGAATCGGTGGTGCGGTGGTCCTTAAGGCTGTAGTTGACGCGACCCACACCATACAGCGTGCCCTGGCAGCTGCCATCGGCACTTTGCGTGCCCTTGCCGCTGAACAGCGGCCATTGGTAGCCCAGCTCGAACTGTTCGCTCAGGCCGCGCGAGTAGCGGTAGGTGCCGGCCAGCGTGTGGAACGGGGCCGGGTTGTAGCGCATCGAGATGATGGAGCGCACCGTGCGGCCGGTGTCAGGGTTGTACTGCAGCGTGGTGTCGGTGCGCCAGTCGTGACCGAGCCGGCCGGCGGCAAACACCAGCAGGTCCGAGACATGGTTGTCGCTGGCCTGGCCGTCGGCCGTCAGCTGCTGGTCGCGGAACTGGAAGCGTTGCGCGGCGCCCAGGCTGAAGCGCTCCACGCCGGTGTCCGGCTCGATCCAGCGGGTGCTTGCGCCCAGCGTGATCTGGTGCGCATCGCTGACGCGGTCAATGCCGGTGAACTCGTTGTCGGCATAGATGGACAGCGAGTTGAAGTCGCTGGCTGCCGTGTCGAACAGCGGCAGCGCATCCTGGCCATGCGTGGGTGTGTTCAGGTAGTGCAGCCGCGGCTCCAGCGTCTGCACGAAGCGGGTGCCGAACCAGGTCGAATCGCGCTCGAAGCGCAGCCCGCCGTCGACGCTGGCGGTGGGGATCACACGGTGGGCGCGGGTGCGGCCGTCGCTCATCGGCTCGTCGGTGTCGTAGGCTGCGGCGTTGACAGCCAGGCGCGGCGTCAGCCAGCCCCAGCCGAAGTCGTAGGGTCGGGCCACGGCGCCCAGCGCATGCACGCGGCTGCCCTGCGGCCGGGTGTCGCCGGCCGCGCGGTCGTTCAGCGTGAAGCGGTTGGCCTCGGTCTCCAGGTCGAAGCGCAGCGACTGCCAGCCCACATTGCTGAGCCTCGCGCCAATCTGCGGCGCGCGCTGGTAAGGCACCTCGATGGGCGTGTCCACGTCCTGCAGCACCCGCCAGTCCTGCACCCGGGCATAGACCGACAGGTTGCCCTGGTCCACCGCCCACGAACGCCAGACGCCCGCCTGCTGAGGCAGCAACCGCGGCGCCAGGCTGGGCAGCAGGCGCGAGAAGTCCTTCCAGTAGCGGTCGTCCGAAGCATCTTCGTAGGCCAGTTCGTAGCGCACGCCGTTGTCCAGCGCGCCTTCGTGCTCGGCCTGCACCGAGTAGCGGCGCGTGTCGGTGGTGCGGTCTTCCGGCACCCAGTGCAGTTCCAGCCGCCCGCTGTCATTGGGCTGCAGGTAGCGGAATTCGCTGCGCAGTGCCGTGCCACGGCGCGACGAGAGCACCGGGGTGAGCATCAGGTCGTAATTCGGTGCGAAGCGCCAGTAATACGGCACCGAAAAACCGAAGCCGCCGCGGCTGTCGAAGAAGTCGATCGTCGGTGGCAACCAACCGGACTTGGCGGCATCGCTGGTCGGGAAGCTCATCGACGGCAAGGCCAGGATGGGCACGCCGAGGAAACGCAGCACCGCGCCGGTGGCCTTGCCTTCGTTGGCGTCGAAGTCCAGGTCCAGCTTGTCCATGCGCAGCTCCCAGCCCGGCTCGCCATCGGCCTCGCGGGTGCAGCTGCTGTAGTTGGCGTTGTAGGCAGTGAGCTGCTGCGGCCCGGTGAAATCGATCCGGCGCGCATTGCCGCCAGCGGCGGTGCGGGCGAAGTAATACGTTGGCTCTGTCACGTAGCCGGTGTGGCTGTCCAGCAGCAGCTGGGCCTGCTCGCCGTTGAACATGTCGCCGCCGCTGCTCAGCCGCACCTGGCCATTGGCCATCACCAATCGCTGGGACTGCAGGTAGCGCAAGGTGTCAGAGGTCAGCAGCAGGCCGCCGCGGCGCAGCTCCACGTCACCCAGCGCCTGGGTTTCCTGGTTGATCTGGCTGTGGACTTCGCGTGCGGTCAGTTGCACCGGGCTGTCGGTGTTGCCATCGACCGGTGGCCGCGGGCTGACCCTGCCGGGCCGGGACTGGGCGGGCGTGGTCAGCGCCGGCGCAGGCAGCGCAGCAGCGGTCGACTGGGCCAGGGCCGGTGCTGCCACGCCGTAGGCCAGCGCCAGCCCGGCGGCCAGCGGCAGCCAGGCGAAAGGCACGGGGCGGGGGCGGCGGGAGCGGCGGTGGTCGGGCAGCGGGAGAAACAAGCGCAGCAACTCGCGGTGGTGTGCAAGCCCCGCCGGTCATGGCAAGCGGCTCAACACAAGGCGGGCCGGCAGCAGCCGCCCGGGGCGTCATTAGAATGAAGATTATCCATGAGCCCTGCCCGGCCGCCCCAAGCGGCCTGCTCCGAAGCCCTTCCAGGCGAAGGCGCCCCCGATGACACCTGATTCCCCCGCCCCTGCTTCTTTCGCCACAGCCGCCGTGCAATGCCCTGCGCGCATCGCCTGGAGCGACCCGGCCCGGCGCCAAGCCTTCGAGCAATGGCTGCAGCCGCTGGTCGCCTCGCACGGCCTGCAGGTGGCCAGCCTGGAAGCCGCCTCGGCCGACGCCAGTTTCCGGCGCTACTTCCGCGTGCAGGCGCAGCAGGTGGGCCGCTCCGTCACGCTGATCGTGATGGACGCACCGCCGCCGCTGGAAGACGTGGCGCCGTTTGTGCAGGTCGCCGGGCTGATCCAGCAGGCCGGCCTGCACGGCCCGCAGGTGCTGGCCTGCGACGCCGCCCAAGGTTTCCTGCTGCTCAGCGACCTGGGCCGCACGCTGTACCTCGATGCCCTGCAGGCCGAGGACTGCGCCCAGGCCGACAAGCTGATGCGCGACGCGATCCGCGCGCTGGTGCATTGGCAGGGCCATGTCGACGCGGCACCGCTGCCGCCGTACGACGACGCGCTGCTGCGCCGCGAGCTGGCGCTGTTCCCCGAGTGGTGCGTGCAGCGCGAGTTCGGCATCACCTGGGCGGCCGAGCAGCAGGCCCGCTGGCAGCTGGTGTGCGACCGGCTGGTGGCCAGCGCACTGGCGCAGCCGACCGTGGCGGTGCACCGCGACTGGATGCCGCGCAACCTGATGGTGGCCGACCCGAACCCTGCCATCCTGGACTTCCAGGACGCCGTGCGCGGCCCCATCAGCTACGACGTGGCCTCGCTGCTGCGTGACGCTTTCCTGTCCTGGGACGAGGAGCAGGAGCTGGACTGGGCGGTGCGCTACTGGCAGGCCGCACGCAAGGCCGGGCTGCCGGTGGACGAGGACTTCGGCGAGTTCTGGCGCCAGCTCGAATGGATGGGCCTGCAGCGCCACCTGAAGATCCTCGGCATCTTCTGCCGCCTGAAGCACCGCGACGGCAAGCCACGCTACAGCGAAGACCTGCCGCGCTTTTTCGCCTATGCGAACAAGGTCGCGCTGCGCTATCAGCCACTGAAACCGCTGCTCGCGCTGATCGAGCCGATGCAGCAAGCGAAGCTGAGCACCGGCTACACGTTCTGACCCGCGCCTGAGCGGATCACTCCGCCGGGCTGGGTGCCACCTGCGCAGAGGCTGCCGCCGCCGCCGCAACCAAGGGACACCCGGGACCGCCCGGCCTGCGCGTCTCGCAGCCGGCTGCGGCCAGCCACGGATCACGGTCCTCGCCGCCGAAGGCTTCGACCAGGAAGTCCCGCAGCGCGCGGGTCCGGGCGGGCAGGTGGTGGCGGGTGGGCATGCACAGCCACAGCGTCTGGCTGTAGAGCCGCCATTCGGGGATCACACGCTCCAGCGCATGCTCCATCAACGCGTCTTCGGCCACGAAGGACGGCAGGCCGGCAATGCCCAGCCCGGCCAGCGCCGCCGCGTAGTTGGCGTCCACGTGCAGCGTGCTCAGCACGCCGCGGGGTGGCACGGTCTGGAACACGTCCGGCCCGGTATCGCCCTCCTTGGCGCAGCCGCGGTAGAACGTCACGCCGCGTATCAGCTCCGAGGACGGCGGGATCAGCATGTCGTGCTGCTTGAACTCGGCCGGGTGCTGCGGCCGGCCACGCTTGTCCAGGTACTCGGGCGAGGCGCAGCAGATGACCTCGGTGCGCGCCAGCCGGCGGGCCACGAACTGGCCGTCCAGCGGCTTGCGGGTGTGCACCAGCGTCAGGTCGAAGCTCTCGTCCACCGCCTCCACCGCGCCCGGCGCGGTGATCTCCAGCGTCACGTGCGGGTACAGCGCGTGGAAACGCGGCAGCAGCTTGGCGATCTGGTGCACCGCGAAAGCCGGCGCCGTCAGCAAGCGCACATGGCCACGCGGCTCGTGCACCGAGGCCGAGGTCATCGCCTCGGCCTCGTCGATGTCGGCCAGGATCTGCCGCACCCGCTCCAGGTAGCCCTCGCCGGTTTCGGTCAGCGACAGCCGGCGCGTGGTGCGGTTCAGCAACCGGGCGTCGAGGTGGGTTTCGAGCTCCGAGATCAACCGCGTGACGACGGCCGGCGCCAGGTCCAGCGCGCGGGCCGCGGCGGCCAGGCTGCCTTCGTCGACAACACGGGCGAACACCCGCATGGCGCGCAAGGTGGGCATGCAAAACCTCCAGAAAACACGAGGGCGGTGGGGCTGGCAGCGCGTTTCGATTGTTTGCGAAACGAGAACACTGCGTGTCCGCAAACCTTATTTATTCCTTCGATCCAAATCTCTACAGTTCAACCCTATCGGCACTAACCCTGGGCCGAAACGAAAAGGAACTCAGATGACCCGCTTCTCCTCCGCTTCCCTGGTTGCCGGCCTGCTGCTGGCATCTGTCGCCACCCTGAACCTGGCCCAGGCCGCCGACAAGGCCGACCAGCCCCGTACCCGCGCCGAAGTGCTGGCCGAACTGGCCCAGGCCCGCGCCAACGGCGAAATGAACTTCGCCGACCAGGAAGTCATGCAGACCCCGCGTCGCGTGCACGTCCAGGCGCAGACCGCGTTTGCTGCCAACGCCCCGGCGACGACCAAGACCCCGAGCACCGAAGCCAAGACCAGCGCCCAGTGAGCGCGCGGCCACGGCAGGCCAGCCCAAACGGGCCGGGCCTGCCAGACTCACCAGAACCGAAGCGGGCCTCTCAAGCCCGCTTTTTCGTTGCCTGAGCCGAATGTTCAGGGATGGGCCGCGATGACCTCGGCCACCGCCGCCGTCAGCCGCGTGCCGTAGCCAATGTGCAGGAACTCGTTCGGACCGTGCGCATTGCTCTTCGGGCCCAGCACGCCGCAAACCATCATCTGCGCCTTCGGGAAGCCCTGCTGCAGCAGGCTCATCAGCGGGATGGTGCCGCCCTGGCCGATGTAGCCCAGCGGTGCGCCGAAATGCGTGCGCGAGGACTTGTCCATCGCCGCTTCCAGCCACGGCGACAGCTCGGGTGCATCCCAGCCGGTCGCGCCCCATTGGCCGACGCGGCCGTCCGGCACGAAGGTCACCTTGGCGTTGTACGGTGCGTTGTCTTCCAGCAGCGCCTTCAGCTGCACCGCCGCCTCGTGGCCCTGCACCAGCGGCGGCAGCCGCAGCGAAAGCTTGAACGCGGTGTACGGCCGCAGCACGTTGCCGGCATTGGCCAGCGACGGCATGCCCTCCACGCCAGTGACCGACAGCGTCGGCCGCCAGGTGCGGTTCAGCAACGCCTGCACCGGGTCGGTGGTGGTCGGCAGCGTGGCGCCGCCGTCGGCGCCGCAGGCCCATGGGTAGCGCTTCCAGACCTCGTCGCCGAGGATGTCGGCCGTGGCCTGCGCCTGCGCCACGCGCGAGGCCGGCACTTCGCAGTGGAAGACGGGGGGCAGCAGCCGGCCGGTGGCGGAGTCTTCCAGCCGGTCCAGCACCTGCCGCATGATGCGAAAGCTGGACGGCACCAGCCCGCTGGCGTCGCCCGAATGGATGCCTTCGGTCAGGATCTCGACCTTCAGCGCGCCGGTGATGTTGCCACGCAGGCTGGTCGTCAGCCACAGCTGGTCGTAGTTGCCGGCGCCCGAATCCAGGCAGACCACCAGGCTCACGTCGCCCAGCCTGTCCTTCAGCTGCGCCAGGTACAGCGGCAGGTCGAATGAGCCGGATTCCTCGCAGCTCTCGATCAGCCCGACGATGCGCGGATGCGGCGTGTGCTGCGCCTTCAGCGCCTCGATCGCGCTGACCGCGGCGTAGACCGCGTAGCCATCGTCCGCGCCACCGCGGCCATAGAGCTTGCCGTCCTCGAGCTTGGGCGTCCATGGGCCCAGGTCCGAGCGCCAGCCGTTGAACTCGGGCTGCTTGTCCAGGTGGCCGTACATCAGCACCGTTTGCGTGCTGCCGGGCTTGGTCGATTCGACCTCGAAGAAGATCACCGGCGTGCGGCCTTCGCCGCGGATGACCTCCAGCTTCAGGCCCGGCACCTTGCGGCTTTCGACCCAGGCCGCGGCGTCGCGCACCACGCGGTCGATCAGGCCATGCGCGGCCCAGTCGGGGTCGAACATCGGGCTTTTGGCCGGCACCGCGATGTAGTCGACCAGGTTCGGAACGATGCGCTCGTTCCAGGCCTCGGTGACGAACCGATTCAGTTGTGCCGAATCGAGGCCGGGCAGTTTTTCAGGTGCATTCATGGTGTGAAGCCTCCGGCGCGCCGAAGACCGGCGCGGTGCAGGACGGGAACGGGCCGGATGGGCCCTGTGGCATGCGCCCCATGGGCGCAAGCCTCTCATTTTGCGCCTGCCGAGCCTGCCCGCGCCGCAGCAGTGGCTCAGGCGGCGGCAGCCACCGGTGCCGTGACCGCCGCGCGCTGGTCCACCGCCTGCAGCCAGGCCAGCAACGCGGCGACGACTTGCGCGCGTTCGGGCTCGTTGAAGATCTCGTGCGCCAGGCCTGGCCATTCGCGGGTGCGGACCAGGGCCGGCGCCTGTTGCGCAAAGCGCGCGCTGCCGGCCGGGGCGACGCAGCGGTCCGCGCCAGCCCACATCAGCAGCGTGGGCACGCACCAGCGGGAAGCCAGCGCTTCGACGGCCGGGCCTTGGTCGCGCACGAAACGCGCGAGCCGGCCGCTGATGCGGTCGTGCACCAGCGGGTCGTCGCGGTAGGCCTTGACGACGGCCGGGTCGCGGCAGATCCAGTCGGCGTCCAGGCCGTTGTTGACCGCCAGCGACGGCGAGATGGCGCAGACCAGCGAGACCAGCTTTTTCTGGAACGCGCTCATGCCGCCATCCAGCGCGGGCGACGACAGCACCAGCGCGTCCACCGTGCGCGTCCACGCGGCCGGCCGCGGCTGCAGCGCCTCGGCGACAAAACGCGCGGCGACCAGGCCACCCAGGCTGTGACCGAGCAACACCCGCGGCGCGCCGGCCGGGGCTTCGGCCGAAACCGCGTCCCAGATGCCACCGAGGTCGCTCAGCAAACTGTCGTCTGCCGCGATGCGGCCGAGCGCGCCTTGCGAACGCCCATGGCCGCGCTGGTCATAAGACTGCACCAGCCAACCTTCGCCAGCCAAGGCCTGCGCCACCGCCTGGTAGCGGCCGGCGTGTTCGCCCAGGCCGTGCACGATCAGCAGCTGCCCGCGCGCCTGCCCTGAAGGCAACCAGCGGTAACGCTGCAGGTTCAGGCCGTCGGGGCTGCGCCAGATCGGCGCCAGGAATTCTGGGTTTGCGCTCATCGGGGCAGTCTACGAGTCAACTTGCCATCGGCCCTTGGCGTTCACCCGCACCCGCCAACGTGCCACTTCAGGCTTCTTTACGCCTGGCAACGGAACATCCGGGTTTGCCCGCGGGTCTACCTGACAGCGGTGCCGTGGCGGGCCCTGCACCGAGCCCGCCGCCCTCGCACTGCGCTTCGCAGCCCCGTGGCTGTGCAATACAGAAAGGCATCACACATGACTCGCTTCTTCTCCCGTTCCAACGCCGCAGCCCGCGCTGCGGCTGCCGGTACCGCAGGTGTGGCGGCGGCCCCCCGTTCAGGACAGCCGCAGGTGCTGCGGCTGGTGACGCCGCGCCATGGCCGACGCGCCGCCCAGATCGGCGTCGCGCTGCTGGGCCTTGCGGCGCTGGGCTTTGCCGCCAGTTCGCGCGCCGAAGGGCTTTACCTCGGCGGCAGCCTGGCCGCGCCACAGTGGCACGGGCCGGTCAACGGCAGCGATGGCGACAACCAGGGCGTGGGCGTGAACCTCTACGGCGGCTATTCGTTCACACCGAACTGGTCACTCGAAGCCGGCTACATGAACCTCGGCCGGCTGAAGGGCGACGTGGAAGGCCTCAGCACCTCCGCCAAGGCCCAGGGCGGCTACCTGGATGCCGTCGGCACACTGCCGGTCGGCGAAGGCTTCTCGCTGCTGGGCCGCCTGGGCTATGCCGGCGCGAACCTGAAGACCACCGCGGGCGACGACCACGGCAACGGCCTGAAGCTGGGCGCCGGCGTGCAATACGACCTGAGCAAGCAGGTGGCGCTGCGCGGCGAATGGAACCGCTACCGCTTCGACGCCTTCTCCGACCACCAGGACATCGACCAATACAGCCTGGGCGTGAAGGTCGGGTTCTGAGCACCCCAACCCGGTCCGGCGCGGGCGTTACTTCGAAAACTTGAACACGGCCACGCTGGCGCGCAGGTTGGGCCAGCGCCGCACCACGCGCCCGCCCTGCAGGCCGAAGCTGTCCTCGATGTTCAGCCCGTTCTTTCGCGCCAGCACTTCGAAGTCGGCCAGCGTGCCCACCCGGATGTTCGGCGTGTCGTACCACTCGTAAGGCAGCGCGCGGGTCACCGGCATGCGGCCGCGCATCACGCTGAGCCGGTTGGGCCAGTGCGCGAAGTTCGGGAAGCTGACGATGCCGATGCGGCCCACGCGGGCGGTTTCACGCAGCATGCGCTCGGCATTGCGCAGGTGCTGCAGGGTTTCGAGCTGCAGCACCACGTCGAAGCTGCGGTCGTCGAACAGGTCCAGGCCTTCTTCCAGGTTCAGCTGGATCACGTTGACGCCGCGCTGCGCGCAGGCTAGCACGTTGGCGTCGTCCAGCTCGATGCCATAGCCGGTACAGCCACGGTGCCGTTGCAGATAGGCCAGCAGCTCGCCGGTGCCGCAGCCCAGGTCGAGCACGCGCGCGCCTTCCGGCACCAGGCTGGCGATGACTTCGAGGTCCTTGCGTTCACTCATAGGTTCGGCTCAGGGCGGTGTTGTCCAAGGTTCTGGCGCGGATCCGGCTTTGCCGGTCCGCTGCAAGCGCCCCCGCGGGGGGCAGCGACCGGCAGGGAGCGTGGGGGCTCACAGGACACGCTCGAAATACGCCCGCATCACGCCGTGGTAGCGAGGGTCTTCGAGCAGGAAGGCGTCGTGGCCATGCGGCGCGGCGATCTCGGCGTAGCTCAGGTCCACGCGGTTGTCGACCAGCGCCTTGACGAGTTCGCGCGAGCGGGCCGGCGAAAAGCGCCAGTCGGTCGTGAAGCTGACCAAGAGGAACTTCTTTTCACGCGCCACTGCAAAAGCCCGCGTCAGGTCGCCGGCATGCGCGCGCGCCGGGTCGAAATAGTCCAGCGCGCGGGTGATCAGCAGGTAGGTGTTGGCATCGAAGTAGTCGCTGAACTTGTCGCCCTGGTGGCGCAGGTAGCTCTCGATCTGGAACTCGATGTCCTGCGTGCTGTAGCTGGGCGCGCCATTGCGCAGCTCGCGGCCGAACTTGGCCTCCATCGAGTCGTCGCTCAGGTAGGTGATGTGGCCGATCATGCGGGCCACGCGCAGGCCGCGCTTGGGCACCACGCCGTGGGCGTAGAAGTGCCCGCCGTGGAAGTCCGGATCGGTCACGATGGCGCGCCGCGCCACCTCGTTGAAAGCGATGTTCTGGGCTGAAAGATTCGGCGCCGTGGCCACCGCCACGCAATGGCGCAGCCGCTCCGGGTAGCGCAGCGTCCAGGCAAGCGCCTGCATGCCGCCCAGGCTGCCACCGAGCACCGCCGCCAGCTGCGTGATGCCCAGGTTCGCGATCAAACGCGCCTGCGCGTCCACCCAGTCTTCCACCGTGACGACGGGAAAGTCGGCGCCATAGGGCTGGCCGCTTTTCGCCGGGTTCGGGTCGGTGTGCATCGGCCCGGTCGAGCCGAAGCAGGAGCCGGGGTTGTTGATGCCGATGACAAAGAACTTGTCGGTGTCCAGCGGCTTGCCGGGCCCGATCATGTTGTCCCACCAGCCCTCGCTCTTGGGCTCGCCGGCATGCAGGCCGGCCACGTGGTGCGAGGCATTCAGTGCATGGCAGACCAGCACCGCGTTGCTGCGCGCGGCATTCAGCGTGCCGTAGGTCTCGTAGACCAGCGTGTAGCCGGCCAACTGCGCGCCGCTTTGCAGCGGCAGCGGCTGCTCGAAAAACATCTGCTGCGGTGTGACGACGCCCAGCGAAGCCATGTTGCAAACCCCAAAACAAGAACACCCGGCACCGCACAAGAAGCGGACACCGGGTGACTGTTGGGTCGGGGCGTCCCTCTTTAGCGGCATTTCTTCGGGACGGCCTCTCGGCTTCCCGGCGCCCGCAATCCGGAACAAATCGGCGCCAATGCGTGCAGTTTAACAGCCACCCATCCTGACTTGGCATTGCTGAACCCCCGGCAAATAATGAATGCGCTGCAGCGGCTGCGCGCAGCGGAGGAATGATCGTCACATGAAGCAACTGGATCCGAGGTTCAACGGTGGCGCAGCAGCCCTGCTGCTGTCGCTGGCGGCCTGCCACCAGGCGCCGCCAGCCGGCTGGTCCGGCTACGTGGAAGGTGACTACGTGCTGGTCGCCGCGCCGGTGGCAGGCACGCTGACGAAGCTCGCGGTGCAGCGCGGGCAGACAGTGGCGGCTGGTGCGGCGCTGTTCACGCTGGACGACGTGAGCGCGCGGGCCGCCAACGAAGAGGCCCAGGCCCGCGTGGCTGCCGCGCAGGCCGAGGCCGACAACGGCCGCAGCGGGCAGCGCACGCCGCAGCTGGAGGTGACCCGCGCGCAGCTCGCGCAGGCCGAGGCCGCCGCGCAGCGGGCCGACACCGAGCTGCAGCGCCAGCAGCAGCTGGTGGCACAGAACTTCATCTCGCGCTCACGGCTGGACGACGCGGTGACCGCCGCCCGCCAGGCGCACGATCATGTGGCAGAGCTGCAGGCCGCACTGCGCAGCGGCGAGTTGCCCGCGGCCCGGCCCGAGGAGCTGAAAGCCGCGCAGGCCAACACCGAGGCGGCGAAGCAGGCGCTGGCGCAGGCCGCCTGGCGCGCGCAGCAGGCCCAGCAGAGCGCCCCGGCGGCCGGTCTGGTCGCCGACACCTTCTTCCGCGAAGGCGAGTACGTGCCGGCCGGCCAACCCGTGCTGTCGCTGCTGCCACCGGCGCGCCGCAAGGCGCGCTTCTACGTGCCCGAGGCCGAGCTGGGCGGGTTGCGCGTGGGCCAGGCGGTGAGCCTGGGCTGCGACGGCTGCGGCGCGCCGATTGCCGCAAGCATCAGCTACCTGTCACCGCAGGCCGAATTCACGCCGCCCGTCATCTACTCGAACGCGCAGCGCGCCAGGCTGGTGTTCCTGGTCGAAGCGGTGCCGGCAGCGGCCGATGCGCTGCGGCTGCAGCCGGGGCAGCCGCTGGATGTGAAGTTGAGCAGCGCGCCATGAGCTCAACTGAAACAGGCCTCGCCATCGACGTGCGCGGGCTGACCAAGCGCTACGGCCAACACACCGTCGTCGACCAGATCGACCTGCAGATCCGTCCCGGCCGCATCTGCGGCTTCCTGGGCCCGAATGGCAGCGGCAAGACGACGACCATCCGCATGCTGTGCGGGCTGCTGACGCCGGACGCTGGCGAAGGCCAGTGCCTGGGGCTGGACATCCGGCGCGAGGCGCTGGCAATCAAGCGCCAGGTCGGCTACATGACGCAGCGCTTCGGGCTGTACGAGGACCTGTCGATCCGCGAGAACCTGGACTTCATCGGCCGGCTGTTTGAACTGCCAGACCGCAAGCGCCGGGTGGACGAAGGGCTGGTGCGCCTGGGCCTGGCCAGCCGCCAGCAGCAACTGGCCGGCACGCTATCGGGCGGCTGGAAGCAGCGTCTGGCGCTGGCCGCCTGCCTGCTGCATGAGCCGCGCCTCTTGCTGCTGGACGAACCCACCGCCGGCGTGGACCCGAAGGCACGGCGCGACTTCTGGGACGAGATCCACCGCCTGGCCGCCGAAGGCATCACGGTGCTGGTTTCGACCCACTACATGGACGAGGCCCAGCGCTGCCACGAACTGGTCTACATCGCCTACGGCAAGCTGCTGGCGCGTGGCAGCGAGCGCGAGATCATCGAAGGCGCGAAGCTCACGGTGTGGGCAGTGCAGTCGGACCGCGACGACCCGGCCGCGCTGACGCCGCTGGTCGAGCCCCTGAAGGCTGCGGCAGGCGTGCAGAGCGTGGCCTCGTTCGGCAGCGCGCTGCACGTCGCAAGCCAGGACGAAGCGGCGCTGCGGCAAGCCATCGCGCCGTTCGAGCACCAGCCCGGCCTGCGCTGGGCGCCCGCCGAGGCATCGCTCGAAGACGTGTTCATCAGCCTGATCTCGCAGAGCAGCGACAACTTCGGCGCGGTACCGGCCAAGGCAGGCAAATGAACGCAGGCAAGCGTTTCAGCTTGGCCCGCATGTGGGCCATCTTCCTCAAGGAATTCCAGCAGATGATGCGCGACCGGCCGACCTTCGCGATGGCGGTCGGCGTGCCCATCCTGCAGCTGGTGCTGTTCGGCTACGCGATCAACACCGACCCGAAAGGCCTGCCCACCGCGGTGGTGAGCCAGGACAGCGGGCCGATGTCGCGCAGCCTGCTGGCCGCGCTGCAGAACACCGGCTATTTCAAGGTGACGCATCAACCCGCCAGCGAGGCCGCGGGCGACGCGCTGGTGGCCGACGGCGAGGTGCAGTTCCTGATCGTGATCCCGCCGGACTTCAGCCGCCGCCTGGTGCGTGGCGAGCAGCCGGCGCTGCTGGTCAGCGTGGACGCGACCGACCCCTCAGCTGCCGGCAACGCGCTGGCCGCGCTGTCTCAGCTCGGGGCCACCGCGCTGCGGCGCGAGCTCACAGGCCCGCTGGCGCACTTGCAGCCGGCGCGGGCACCGTTCGAGATGCGCATCCACCGCCGCTACAACCCCGAAGGCCTGTCGCGCTACAACATCGTGCCCGGCCTGATCGGCACCATCCTGACCATGACGATGGTCATGCTGACCGCGCTGGCGATGACGCGTGAACGCGAGCGCGGCACGATGGAAAACCTGCTGGCCACGCCCGTGCGCCCGTTCGAGGTGATGGCCGGCAAGATCCTGCCGTACATCCTGGTGGGCTACATCCAGCTCGGCGTGATCCTCGCCGCGGGCGCGTTCCTCTTCGAGGTGCCGATGGAAGGCAGCTTCACGCTGCTGATGGCGATGATCGGCGTGTTCATGCTGGCCAACCTCGCCGTGGGCTTCACCTTCTCCACGCTGGCGAAAAACCAGATGCAGGCGCTGCAGGCGACCTTCTTTTTCTTCCTCCCGTCGATGCTGCTTTCGGGCTTCATGTTCCCGTTCCGTGGCATGCCGGTCTGGGCCCAGCACCTGGGCGAGCTGCTGCCGCTGACGCACTTCCTGCGCATCGTGCGCGGCATCCTGCTGAAGGGCAACACCGTGGGCCAGGTGCTGCCGGAGTTGTGGCCGCTGCTGGGCTTCCTCGTCGTCGCCGGGACCGTGGCGCTGGCGCGTTACCGGCAGACCCTGGATTGAGGGTCAAAACACCGATCCCAGCCGTCATCACCCGCTGGCATACTCGCCCGGCCCCCTTCCTTCGCCCTCGGAGAGCCCGCGATGATTGCCGCCGAGCCGCCGCCCGCTGACGCCCTGTTCCAGCAGCTCTACCAGGACCTGCGCCGCCTCGCGCGGGCGCGGCTGCGCCGCAGCGAAGACATCACGCTGCTGGACACCACTGCGCTGGTGCACGAGTCCTACCTGCGCATGCAGCAGCAGGAAGACGCGGCGCTGGCCGAGTTGCCGCCGGGGCAGTTCCTGGCCTATGCCTCGCGCAGCATGCGTTTCGTGGTGATCGACTTCGTGCGCCAGCGGCATGCCGAGCGGCGCGGCGGCGGACAGTTCCAGGTCACGCTGAACACCGAGATCGGCGACTCGCTGGCGGTGGACGACACCGAGGTGCTGCGCATCCACGAGGCGCTGGAAGAGCTGGCGCAGGTGGACGAGCGGCTGGCGCGCATCGTCGACATGCGCTGCTTCGGCGGGCTGGACGAGGCCACCATCGCCGAAGCGCTGGGCATCACCGATCGCACCGTGCGGCGCGACTGGCAGAAGGCCAGGCTGATGCTGAAGGCCGCGCTGGCCTGACCCGTCGGACATGCCGCTGCCCGCAGCCGACCTGACACGGCTCTCCCGCCTGCTGGACGAGGCCCTGCCGCTGGACGAAGCCGGCCGCGAGGCGTGGCTGCAGAACCTGCCGCCGGAAGACGCCGACCTGCGCCCGCTGCTGGCCGAATTGCTGGCGGACGACGCTGCGCCGCTGTCGCGCGCAGCGGTGGCGCCGGGGCCGATCTCGTTGCTGGACCGCCTGCCCGCGATGGCCGCCAACGCTGCGCGCCAGGCGCTGGGCCAGCCGGCCAACGCAAGCAACAGCCGCGTCGGCCCCTACGGCCTGCTGCGCCGCATTGGCGAAGGCGGCATGGGCGAGGTCTGGCTCGCCGAGCGGGTGGACGGCGGGCTGCAGCGCGAGGTCGCGTTGAAGCTGCCGGCGCGCCCGGCCGGCGCCGACCCGCAGCGCCTCGCACGCCGCTTCGAGCGCGAGCGCGACATCCTCGCGGCGCTGGAGCACCCGCACATCGCGCGCCTGTACGACGCCGGCATCGCCCCCGACGGCCAGCCTTACCTGGCGATGGAATATGTGGACGGCCAGCCGCTGACCGCCTGGGCCGAACAGCAGGCGCTGCCGCTGCGCGCACGCATCGAGCTGTTCCTGCAGGTGCTGCAGGCGGTGCAGCATGCGCACTCGCAGCTGGTGGTGCACCGGGACCTGAAGCCGTCCAACATCTTCGTCAACCGCGAGGGCCAGGTGCGGCTGCTGGACTTCGGCATTGCCACCTTGCTGGCCGACGAAGCCGAGCCCGGCCATGGCCCGGCCACCGAATGGGCCAACGCACCGATGACGCCAAACTACGCCTCGCCGGAGCAGATCGCCGGCGAGCCGCTGGGTACCGCGTCGGACGTGTATTCGCTGGGCGTGGTGCTGTGCGAGCTGCTCAGCGGCCAGCGGCCTTACCGCCTGGCGCGCGCCAGCCGCGGCGCGCTGGAAGACGCCATCCTGCACACTGAACCCAGCCGGCCCAGCCAGCTGGTGGGGGCCGAGCAGCCGCTGCTGCGGCGCGAGCTGCGCGGCGACCTGGACACCATCGCGCTGAAGGCCTTGCGCAAGGCGCCGGCCGAGCGTTATGTCTCGGCCGAAGCCTTCGAGCAGGACCTGCGGCGCTGGCTGCGCCACGAGCCGGTGCTGGCCCACCCCAGCCACTGGACCTACCGCACGCGCAAGTTCATGCGCCGCCATGCACTGCCGGTGGCCGCCGGTGCGGTCGCCACGCTGAGCCTGGCCGTGGGCCTGGGCATGGCGCTGCACCAGGCCGAGGCCGCGCGCCGCCAGGCCCAGCGCACGCTGGCCGTGCAGGACTTCCTGATCGGCCTGTTCAACGAAGCCGACCCGGCGCACGCGCAGGGCCGCGAGCTGTCGGCGCACGACCTGCTGGCGCGTGGCGAGCGCGAGCTGACGCGGCTGGCCGCCGAGCCCGACCTGTCGGCCCAGCTCGGCGGCGTGTTGATGACGCTGTACCGCAAGCTGGGCGACGGCGTGCGCGCGCTGCCGCTGGCCGAGCAGCAGGTGGCCTGGGCGCTGCAGCAGCAAGGCGCCGGCAGCCTGGCCCACGGGGATGCCTTGATGGCGCTGGCCAGCATCCACACGATGCTGGGCCACCACGAGCGGGCCATGACCACGCTGGCCGGGGCCGATGCGGTGCTGGCGCGCCACGGCGAAGCACGCGCCGAGGCCAGGCTGGCGCTGGCCATGATGAAGGCCGACAACCTGCAGGCGCTGCAACGCCCCACCGACGCGCTGAAGCTGGTGCAGCTCACGCTGCAACAACTGGTGGCCCGGGATGGCGCACAGAGCTGGCCGGTGATCCGCGCGAAGGTCCAGGAAGCCACCTTGCTGGCGGCCACAGGCGAGACGGCCCCGAGCCGGCAATTGCTGGAAGAGCTGGCGCCGCTGCTGGCGCGCGACTGGCCCGAGCAAGGCCTGGAGGCCACCGAGCTGCGGGCCGACGTGGGCTACGCGCTGTGGCAGCTGCGCGAGTTCGAGGCCAGCGGCGAGCTGCTGCGGCGCTCGATCACCGAGCTGGAGCGGCTGGCCGGGCCGCGCAATGCCGGCACCATCCAGGCCAGCCGCACGCTGGGCATGCTCTACATGGACAGTGGCCAATACGCACGCGCTGCCGAGGTGCTGCGCAGCAACGTCGCCCGCTCCCGCACTTTCTACGGGCCAGGTGACAGCGAGACGGCGCTGAACCTGTCCTTCCTGGTGCTGCCGCTGTACCGCACCAATGACGTGGCCGGCGCGCTGGTGGCCGCGCGCGAGGCCTGGCGACTGGTCGGCGCCGGGCCCGGCACGCTGTCGGTCTCGGAACAGCGCGGGGTGCGGCGCCGCTTCGCAGGTGCGCTGCTGGCCGCCGGCCAGACACCCCAGGCGCTGGCCGAATTTGCCACGCTGGCGGACGACGAGCGCGCCGCCGGTGGCCTGGACACCCGCCATGCCACCACCTTGCTGCTGCAGGCCGGCGCGCTGAACACCGTGGGCCAGCCGCGCGAAGCGTTGGCCAGCGCCCAGGCCGGCGCCGCGCTGTTCGGCCGCAGTGACAACGCGATCGGCCGCCTCGGCCGCGCCAAGTGCCTGCTGATGCAGACGCTGGCCCTGGTGACGCTGCAAAGGCCGGACGAGGCCGCGCAAAGCCTGGCCGAGGCCGAGCGCCTGTTCAGCGCCGAACTGCCGGCCGAGCATCCGGACCGCCAGCTGCTGCCCTGGGTCCGGTCCACCTTGCTGCAGGCCAGCGGCCAGGCAGCGGCCGCAGAGGCGATGCGCAACCAGGCCCGCGCGCGCTACACCGAGCGCTCCGGCGGCACCTTGCCGGAGCGGCCAAGCTACGTGTTCTGAAGCGGCTCTGAAAATACTTTCGGAAATCCCCCCATCGGAGGGAGACAGCGCGTGTCCGGTTTCGTCCCGGCAGTGCGAATTGATAGGTAAGCACCTCAACAAACACCGGTGCTGACGCATTGATTCACACCCTCGGAGATCAACATGAAGACCCGCAAGACCGCCCGCCAGCACCTGACCCACTCGGCACTGGCCGCCCTCGCCACCGTTGCGACGATGACCGCACTGGCCGCTGCTTCCAGCGCCCACGCACAAGACCTCTCGGCCCAGGCCGACATGATGGTCGCCCAGGACGAAGCCTTGTCGGCCGGCGCCAACCCGACCCCGCAGATCCTCGACACCACGTCGATGACCGATGACCACTCGGTCAACGTGCCGACCGGCTGGTGGACGTACACCAACGTCAGCGCCTCCACCATCGGCACCTACCTGTCGCAGAACAACGCCCGCCTGACCGAAGTCAAGGTCTATGGCGTGAGCAACGGCACGCCGACCTTCAGCGTGCGCATGGTGGCCAACAGCGGCGCCTACGCCGTGCCCGGCTGGTGGTGGTACTACGGCCTGACATCGGCCGACGTGACCGCCAAGGTGAATGCCAACACCGCGCGCCTGATCGACCTGCAGCCTTACGACGCCGGCGGCGGCACGATCCGCTACGCGGCAGTGATGGTCTCCAACACCGGCGGCGCGGCGCGCGCCTGGAGCTACCTGATGGGGGCCAGCACTTCGCAGATCAGCACCCAGATCACCAACAGCGGCCACCGCCTGATCGACCTGGACAGCTACGTCGAAGGCGGCGTGAAGAAGTACAGCGCAGTGTTCGTGGCCAACACCGGCGCCGACGCCAAGTCCTGGCAGTGGTTCTACGGCCAGACGCCCGCCAGCATTGCCAGCAAGGTTTCAGCCTTCCAGGGCCGCATCGTCAAGCTGGACCGCGCCAGCGACGGCACCTACAACATGATCCAGGTGAAGAACACCGGCAGCGACGCTTCCGCCTGGTGGTACCAGTACGGCTTCGCCTCGATGGCCGACATGAACAACTACGCGCTGCAGCTGGCCTCGCGCCCGGTCGACATCACCACCTACGTGGATGCCAACGGCGCCCGCCGCTACGACGCGGCCTTCATCGACAACGCCAACACCAGCACCCGCCGCATGCGCGGCGAGTTCGCCCCCACCTTCCTGGACGCCAACGGCAATCCGACCAAGGGCATCTTCGAGGCCTATCTGAAGGAAGTCAGCGGCAGCGTCAAGGTGGACCTCAACGGCAGCCGCCGCGCCGAAACCGCCAGTTCGTTCAAGTCGGTGCACCTGCTGCACTCGATGCGGCAAGTGGCCGCCGGCGCGGACACGCTGGCCTCGGCCTTCAGCTACTACGAGTACGACCCGGTCAAGGGCAAGGACGCCTGCCCGAACCCGGCGCTGGAAACCGCCGCCAACCTGCGCACCAACTACAACTTCGAGACCGGCCTGGACCAGATGATGGCCATTTCGGACAACCGCACCACGCGTGGCACGGTGATCCGTTACGGCGGCTTCACGCCCTTCAACAACACCGCTGCGGCAACTGGCCTGACGGGCACCACGCTGCGCCACAACATCGGCTGCGGCTACAAGAACCTCAACACCGGCAAGTACGACCCGACCAACATGCGCAACGACACCACGGCCAGCAACCTGGCGCGCATCTATGAAGGCGTGTGGAACAGCACGCTGCTGAGCAACAACTTCAACGCCCGCACCGAGTTCCTGGAATCGGCCAACCCGTCGGCCGGCTCGGACCCCGCACTGCAAACGCTGATCAACGAAGAAGCGGCGGCGCTGGGCAAGTCGGCGATCGCGTCCAGCTTCGGCGCCAACATCAAGCGCTGGGGCAAGGGCGGCAGCTACGGCACCTGCCTGCCGGACGCCAACGGCGGCTGCGGCCAGAAGGTCACGATCCGTTCCGGCACCGGCCTGATCAGCCTGCCGTTCAAGAGCGGCGGCGTGATCGCACCGAAGGTCTACAGCTTCGCCCGCCTGATCTCGGATGTGCCGGTCTCCTGCTGGAGCTGCACCGAAGAAACCAACTACGTCAACGCCTACAACGACGCGTCGACCGAGCTGTACCGCGATGAAGTGCGCGCTGCGCTGAAGACCTGGTAAGCAGGCTTCGCTCCCTCCCTGGCGGCCATGGGTCGCCTCCTTCAAGCCGGTCCGTGCAAGCGGGCCGGCTTTTTCGATGGCGAAGCGCGATCGTCCAGTCCTGCCGCACCGGCCTGGCCCCGAGATGCCGCCTCTGACGCGGCGCTGACGCCAGATTCAGCAAATTGGCAGCAAAAGCGCGACACCGGGGCCGGTGGCTCTGCGGTGGTGCCGGGAAAATGTGATGGAATGACCCTTCGGGCACGACAGCCCACCGCCAGGGTGCGCGCGTCGGCCATGTCAACAACCAATGGGGTGGCGCGTGTGGGCTTGATGGCAGATGTTCCCGCCTGGTACTGGCAAGTGTTGGGCGCAATTTGCGGCCTGGGACTGGGCCTGGTGCTGGGTGCGCTGCACAAGCGCAGAAACAGCAAGGGCAATGCCGCCAATGCGCCTCGCGCACAGACCGTCGGGCCGTCCAGCACGGTGCCGTTGCCGGCTCGGCCCAGTCGCCCGCCCGGCGCCACCGGCCTGCCCTCAGCCGCCACCGCCGCCCAGCCCGCCGCCGCGGAGGCCGGCCCTTCCCAGCGCCTGCTGGAAAAGCTGCGCGAAACCAACCTCGACCTGAACGCCAAGCTGCGCGCCTCGACCGACCAGCACGCACGCGACATCCTGGAGCGCAGCCAGGCCCAGCAATCCGACCAGATGCGCCACGAGCGCCAGCTGGAAGAATTGCGCCAGGCCCATTCGTCCGAACTCTCGCACCTGATGACCGCCATGGTTGAGCAGGTCGACGCGATGCAGCGCGAGCATGCTGCCCAGGTGCACACGCTGGAAGGCGAGATCGAGCGCCTGAAGCGCGCCTCTCAGACCAGCGCCGAGGCCGCCGCCTCCGAAGCCCTGACCCGCCCGGTGACGATGACCATGGGCGGCGACATGCGGCCACTGCCAGCGGCCCCACCCGGCCCGCCCACGCGCCCGCGTTCCTCTTCGCACTGAGGCAGCCGCCGCTGCCGCTCGCGCCCGCATGTTGCTGACTTCGCCCGCCCTGATCCACGCCGCCTGGCTGCTGGCCGGGCTGGTCCTGGGCCTGGTGCTGGGCTGGCGCCTGGGCCCTGGCCGGCACCCCAAGGCCGCTTCGCAGTTGGCCACCGCGCTGCGCAACGAAGCCGGCCTGAAGCGCGACGTGGAGCGCATGCGTGAGCTGCAGACCGAATTGCGCGGCCGGCTGGCCGATGCCACCGCCCGCCACAGCCAGCAGCTCGAACAGCTGAAAACCATCCACGCCGCGGCCATGGCCCAGGCCGACGAAGAACTCAAGCGGGCGCAGACCAAGCTGCTGCACCTGATCGACGCGGTCGAACAGGGCCAGCCGATGTTGCCCAGCGCGTTTCAGAGCACCCAGTTCGAGGACCCGCCTGCCTCCGCGGCGGCGCCCACCACGGCAGTGCGCCCGCCGCAGTCCTGAGGCACAAGGCCTTGGCGGCTTGAAATCCGCCGGCCCGGCCTCACGATCAGGCCATGGACACCGAAGCCCGCACCCTGCTCGCCTGCCCGCACTGCGGCGCCACCAACCGCGTGCCCAGCGCACGCCTGGCCGAAGACCCGGTCTGCGGCCGCTGCGGCACGGCACTGGCCGATGGCCACCCCGTCACCCTCACCGACGCCAATTTCGACGCCTTCGTGCGCGCCAGCGGCCTGCCGGTGGTGGTCGACTTCTGGGCCGAATGGTGCGGCCCATGCCGCATGATGGCGCCACAGTTCGAGCAGGCCGCCGCCCAGCTCAAGGGCAAGGTGGTGTTCGCCAAGGTCAACAGCGACGAAAACCCGCAAGTCTCCAGCCGCTACGGCATCCGCAGCATTCCCACGCTGCTCAAGCTGCAGGGCGGCCAGGAAGTAGCGCGCCAATCCGGTGCGCGGCCGGCCGCGGCGATTGCCCAGTTCGCGGGCTGAGAAGGCCCACCTTCCCGTTCGGGCTGAGCCAAACCGTTCGGGCTGAGCTTGTCGAAGCCCTTGCCTGTCAGCCCGCTCGCTGCCTCGCGTACGCCACGAACCACCCCACCGCGTCGGCGTTCGCCATCGCGTCCGGGTTCAGCACCTTCTCTGCCGCCTCGCCCAACAGCAGCTTCTTGACCGGCAGCTCCATCTTCTTGCCCGACAGCGTGCGCGGCACGGCCGGCACCTGCAGCACCACGTCCGGCACGTGGCGGGGCGACAGCGCCTGGCGGATGCCGGCCTTCAGCCGCGCGACCAGCGGCTCGTCCAGCGCCAGCCCTTCGCGCAACACCACGAACAGCGGCATGAACGACGGCCGGCCCAGGTATTCGAGGTCCACCACCAGGCTGTCCAGCACCTCGGGCTCGGCCTCGACCGCGCGGTACAGCTCGGCCGTGCCCATGCGGATGCCGTGGCGGTTGATGGTCGCGTCGCTGCGGCCGTAGATGATGGCGCCGGTCGCACCCATGTCCGGGTGCGGCACGAGGCGCAACCAGTCGCCATGGCGCCAGACGCCGGGGTAGGTGTCGAAGTAGCTGTCGTACAGCCGGCGCCCTTGCGGCCCCGGCGGCTGGTCGCCCCAGAAGTACAGCGGCATGGACGGCATCGGCGCGGTGCAGACCAGCTCGCCAACCTCGTCGATCAGCGGCCGGCCCCGGCCCTGTGCATCGGGCTCGCTGAAGGCCTGCACTGCGGCGCCGAGGCAGCGGCACTGCATCTCGCCGGCGACCACCGGCAGTGCGGGCGTGCCGGCCAGGAAGGCGCCGGCGAAGTCGGTGCCGCCGGAGATGCACGAGATCCAGATTGGCCGACCGCCAGGCTTGGGCAACTGCTGCCAGATCCACTCGTAGCACTCCGGCGCGAGCGGCGAGCCGGTCGAGCCGACCGCGCGCAGGCGGTGCAGGTCGGCCATCTGCTGCGGCGCCACGCCAGCCTTCAGGCAAGCGGCATAGAACGCCGCGCCGGCACCGAAGAAGGTGCAGCTGGCCAGGCCGGCAAAGCGCCACAGCGTGGACCAATCCGGCGCGCCCGAGTGCCCATTGGCGGGGCACGCCGGCGAGCCGTCGAACAGGCAGACGGTGGTGCCGCTGAGCAGGCCGGCAACCTGGCTGTTCCACATGATCCAGCCGGTGCTGCTGTACCAGTGGAAACGGTCGCCGGTCTGCGCGCTGGGGCCGAGGTCGTTGTGCAGCCCGCCCATCTTCAGCGCCTCCAGCACCACGCCGCCATGGCCATGCACGATGGGCTTGGGCAGCCCTGTCGTGCCGCTGGAATAGACGATCCACAGCGGGTGGTCGAAGGGCAGCCAGGCGGGCGCCAGCGGCGCAGGCGCATCGGCCTCACCGGGCAGCGGCGCGTCCGACACCAGCGCCGAAAAGGCAAAGCGCGGGCAGTCGACGGGAAGCGCCTCCGTGCTCAGGCCCAGCACATCCACGTCCACCCGCAGCTTCAGGCTGGGCAGCGACGCCTGCAGCTGCGCGACCAGCGCACGCCGGTCGTGCGCCTGGCCGCCGTGGCGGTAGCCGTCGCATGCGATGAGTGCCACAGGCCCGATCTGGCGCCAGCGGTCCAGC
Source organism: Ideonella sp. (assembly GCF_041287625.1). Taxonomy (GTDB): domain Bacteria; phylum Pseudomonadota; class Gammaproteobacteria; order Burkholderiales; family Burkholderiaceae_C; genus Ideonella. The sequence goes on along the minus strand of NZ_JBGGNH010000027.1, from coordinate 87,791 downwards.
ACCGCCACCGGCCCCATGTCCGGCGAGCAGACCGACCACACCGCGCCCAGGCTGGCACATGCCAGAAAGGCCACCATGGTTTCGGGCCGGTTCGACAGCAGCGCCGCAACCCGGTCGCCGCGCTGCACACCCAGCGCCTGCAGCCGCGCGGCCAGCAGGCCGACCTGGCGCCGCAGCGCAGGCCAGTCCAGCTGGCGCAGCTCGCCGCGCGCCAAGCCCGGCTCGTCGGTCCACACGATGGCCGGATGGCCGGCGGCGTGTGCCGCGTCTGCATGCCGCAGCACCTGCTGCGCATAGTTGACCTGGGCGCCGGGAAACCACTGCGCGCCCGGCATGCAGCGCTCGGCCAGCACGCAGCGGTGTGGCGTGGGCGACGCCAGGTCGAAGTACTCCCACACCGCCTGCCAAAAATTCTCCAGCTCGTCGACCGACCACTGCCACAGCGCGTCGTAGCTGGCGAAACGCCGCCCGCTGCGCGCCTCCAGCCAGCGCTCGAAACGAATCAACTGAGGTTCCGGCAGGGCAGCGGCATCACGTGTCATGCCGGCAGACTAGGCAGCTTTGCTGCACCGCGCCATCCGGGCTGCCCCGGGGCCTGAAAACTTCAGGCCTTCTTCAGGCTGTTGTCCACGTCCACGTACTGCCAGAAGTCGCTGTGGAAGACCGGTCGGCGGTAGCCCTGGACCCACGGGTGCGCCATGTCCGTCACGTAACGGTGCACGTGGTTCTTGTAGGGTGCGTAGGCCACGGCAATGCGCTTGGCTTCCTGGAACAGGGCCAGGCGCTCCGGCCCGTCGGGCAAAGCCTTCATCTTTTCGTAGATCGTGTCGAACTGCTTGTTCTTGAAGCGCGCCAGGTTCGCGCCACCGCTCATGGGCCCATAGAGCCGGCCCAACGCACCCTGCCCGTCGGGCTGGGACGATGACGAGGCCACATCCCAGATCATGGCCTTGCCGGCCTGCGCAGTGCGCAGGTTTTCAGGCCACTTGGCGATGCGCAGGTCCACCTTCAGGCCGATGGCCTGCATGTCGCGTTGCCAGATCTCCTCCAGCCCGCGGGTGAATTGGTCGGGCTGGGTATTCTTGACCAGCACCAGCGGGCTGCCATCGGGCATCTCGCGCCAGCCGTCGCCGTCCTTGTCCAGGTAGCCGTAGAGGTCCAGCAGAGCCCGCGCCCGGCCCGGGTCGAAGTCGCTCATCTCGGTCTTGAACTTGGGGTCGTAGCCGGTCGTGTGCGGCACTTCCATCGCCTGCGCCGGAATGGCTTGGCCACGGCGGCCGAGGCTGATCTCGCGCTGGATGTTGGTGCCCAGGTTGATCGCGCGGCGCAGGGCCACCTTGTCCGGCGTGTAGCCGCCGATCAACGGATGCTCCATGTTGTACAGCGTGACCACCACGTCCCAGTACAGCGTGCGATAGCCCTGGATGCCTTGGTGCTTCAGGTTGGCCGCCAGCCTGCCACCTGGCATCGCGATGTTGATGAACTCCTCGGGCACACGCTCGATGAAGTCGTGCTGCTGGTTCAGGAAGGACAGCCAGCGCGGCTGGTTCTCCTCGATGATGGACACCTCCACCCGGTCCACCAGCGGCAGGCGGCGGCCCTTGTATTTCGCCAGCATCGCCTGCCCCTCGGCGTCGTCGGCTGCCGGTTCGGCGTCGTACAGCACTTCGCGGTACTGCGGGTTGCGCTCCAGCGCCACCAGCGAACTGCGCCGCCACTGCACCAGCTTGAACGGGCCAGTGCCCACGGGGTGAGCCGGGATCTGGTCGCCGTAGCGTTCCACAACTTCGCGCGCCAAAGCCCCGTACAGGTCGCCTTGCGCCAGGAACTCGACCAACCGCGGTTGTGGCTCACGCATTTCAAAGCGAATGGTGTAGCGATCCAATGCCCGCAGGCCAGCCACTTCTCGCTCGTAGTCGAATGGCGTGCGCTTGCTCAGCGCTTCTTCACGCACCTCGGCGAGGCCGACAAGGCGAAGCTCTTCCAGTTCCCCCCAAGCCGGGCTCTTGTTGGCAGGATCGGCAAAGCGCTTGATGCTGTAGACGTAGTCCTGCGCCACCAGCTCGCGTGGTTTGCCGCCAAAGGCCTCATCTTCAGTGAAGAAGATGCCGGGCTTGAGCTTGACGGTGAAGACGCGAAAGTCAGCCGACACCTCGGGCAAGCCTGCCGCCGTCAGCGGCTTGATCTTGGCCGGCTCGGCAAGGTAGTCGTATCCGTACAGGCCCTCGAACAGATGCGCGGTGATGATGCGCGAATAGAGGTCCGACAGCTTGGCCGGATCAAAGCCGGTTTCGGCGACGCGGAAGGCATAGCGCAGGACCTTGGGGCCGCTGTCGCCTGCTGCAGGTGCTGCGCTGGCCAAGCTCGGCGCCAGAAAGCCGCCCACAGCGGCAGCGGCCATGCCAAGGGCGGTGCGGCGGCCCGTGTTCACGGGGGCATCAAGGTCAATGCGCATCTCAGGCTTTTCGCTTGCTGTCGTCCACGTCCACGTACTGCCACCAGTCCTGCCAAAAGTCCGGCCGGCGGTAGCCGACGATCCACGGGTGGGCCATGTCGGTCACGTAGCGGTGCAGGTGGCACTTGTAGGGCGCGTAGGCAATGGCAATGCGCTTGGCTTCGCGGAACAGGGCATTGCGCTCGGGGCCGTCGGGCAGGCCCTGCATCTTCAGGTAGATCTCGTCGAGCGTCTTGTTTTCGAAACGCGCGAGATTGGCACTGCCTTTCAGCGGTCCGTACAGGCGACCGAGCGCACCCTGGCCATCGGGTTGCGCAGCAGATGACGCCACACCCCAGATCATCACGCTGCCGGCCTGTGCAGCCCGCAGGTTCTCCGGCCACTTGTTGGCGCTGAACTCGATCTTCAGGCCCAGCGCATTCATGTTGCGCTGCCACAGTTCGTCCAGCTGGCGCGACTTTTGGTCCGGCTGGGTGTGCTTGACGAGCACCAGCGGGCTGCCATCAGGCTGCTCACGCCAGCCGTCGCCGTTCTTGTCCACGTAGCCGAACATGTCCAGCAGCGCCCGGGCCCTGGCAGGGTCGTAGTCGCTCATCTCGGACTTGAAGTGCGGGTCGTAGCCCGTCGTGTTGGGCACTTCCATCGCCTGGGCCTTGATGCCCTGGCCCCGGCGGACCTGGTCGATCTCGCGCTGGATGTCCACACCCAGGTTGATGGCGCGCCGCAGCGCAACCCTCTCCGGCGTGTAGCCGCCGATGACCGGATGCTCCATGTTGTAGAGCGTCAGCACGATGTCGGACGTCAGCACGCGATAGCCCTGGACACCGTGGCGCTTCAGGTTCGGCGCCACCTGCCCGCCCGGCATCGCGGTGATGATGAACTCCTCTGGCACCCGTTCGACGAAGTCGTTCTGCTGGTTCAGGAAGGACAGCCAACGCGGCTGGTTTTCCTCGATGATGGAGACTTCCACGCGGTCGATCATCGGCAGGCGGCGCCCCTTGAACCTGGCCAGCAAGGCCTGGCCTTCGGCATCGTCCGCAGCCGGCTCCGCCGCATAGAGCATCTCCCGATACTCCGGGTTGCGCTCCAGCACGATCAGCGAGCTGCGACGCCACTGCACCAGCTTGAACGGACCGGTGCCCACTGGATGCGCGGGGATCTGCTCGCCATAGTGCTCAACCACCTCACGGGCCACGGCGCCATACAGGTCGCCGCCGGCCAGAAGTTCCAGCAAACGCGGCCGCGCGGCGGCCACCTCGAAACGGATCGTGTAGCGGTCCAGCGCCCGCAAGCCCGGCACTTCACGGTCGTAATCGAACGGCGTGCGCTTGGCCAGCGACTCTTCGCGCAGGGCGTTCAGGCCAATGAAGTCCGCCTCTTCCAGGTCACCCCAGGGCGGCGCCTTGTTGGCCGGGTCGGCAAAACGCTTGAGCGCATAGACATAGTCCTGCGCCACCAGCTCGCGTGGCTTGCCGCCAAAGGCTTCATCGCTCGCGAAGTAGATGCCGGGCTTGATCTTGACCGTGTAGACACGGAAGTCGGCAGAGATCTCCGGCATCGCAGCGGCGGTCAGCGGCTTGATCTTCGCCGGGCGCGCCAGGTGATCGTAGGTGAACAGCCCTTCGAAGATGTGCTGCGTGACGATGCGCGAATAGATGTCCGACAGCTTGGGCGGATCGAAGCCGGTCTCGGCGATCTGGAACGCGTAGCGAAGCACTTTCTTGCCGCCAGCGGCCTCCGTCGGTGCAGGCGCGGCCATGCCCAGCGCCGGCATCACCAAGCCGGCTGCCGCGGCGGCGGACAAGCCCAGGACTTGGCGGCGGCTCGGGTCGATTGGCAGTGAAGAGGTATCGGAATCGGTGCTCATCGGAATCTCAGGTCTTGCGCTGGCTGTCGTCCACATCCACGTACTGCCACCAGTCGTTCCAGAAGACCGGGCGGCGGTAGCCGACGATCCAGGGGCGGGCCATGTCGGTGATGTAGCGGTGCAGGTGGATCTTGTAGGGGGCGTAGGCCACGGCGATTCGCTTGGCCTGCAGGTACAAGGCCTCGCGCTCGGGGCCGTCTGGCATCACCTGCATCTTGCGGTAGATCTCGTCGAAGGCGGGCAGCTTGAAGCGCGCATAGTTGCCGCTGCCAACCTGCGGGCCGTAGTAAAGGCCCAGCGCGCCCTGGCCGTCGTACTGCGAGGCGCTGATGCCCAGCGACCACATCATCAATGTACCGGCCTGCACGGCGCGCAGGTTCTCCGGCCACTGCGCCGGGCGGATCTCGACCTTCAGGCCGATGGCCTTCATGTCGCGCTGCCAGCGCTCGTCCAGCGCCACCGAAAGCTGGTCGGTCTGGCTGGCGCGCCAGATGCGCAGCGGGCTGCCGTCGGGTTGCTCGCGCCAGCCGTCGCCATCGCGGTCCACATAGCCGTACAGGTCCAGCAGCGCATTGGCCCGGGCCGGGTCGTGATCGCCCATCTCGGACTTGAACTTCGGGTCGTATCCCGACGTGTTGGGGATGATGGGCGATTGCGCCCGATAGCCCTGGCCCCGGCGCACGATGTCGATCTCGGCGCGGATGTCCATCGCCAGGTTCATGGCCCGGCGCAGCGCGATCTTCTCCGGCGTGTAGCCGCCGACCACCGGGTCCTCCATGTTGTAGACGGAGATGACCATGTCCGGCGCTGGCGAGCGGTAGCCTTGCACGCCTCGCCGCGCCAGGTTGGCGGCCACCTTGCCGGCAGGCATGGCCTCGTTGACGTAGGCCTCCGGCACGCGCTCGATGAAGTCGTATTCTTGGTTCAGGAACGAGAGCCAGCGCGGCTGAGGCTCCTCAATGACCGCGACTTCCACGCGGTCCACCATCGGCAGGCGGCGGCCCTTGAAGCGGGCCAGCAAGGCCTGGCCTTCGGCGTCGTCCACCGCGGGCTGCGCGTCGTAGTAGCGCTCACGGTAGGCCGGGTTGCGCACCAGCGTCATCAGCGAGCTGCGGCGCCACGCGGCCAGCCTGAACGGGCCGGTGCCGACCGGGTGCGCCATGATCTGGTCCCCGTAGGCTTCCACCACCTCGCGCGCCACCGCACCGCGCAAGCCGGCGTCGGCCAGCGACTCGATCAGCCGCGGCCTGGGCTCCTTCAACTCGATGCGCAAGGTGTGGCGGTCCAGCGCCCGGATGCCTTGCAGCATGCGGTCGTAGTCAAACGGCTTGCGCGAGGCAATGGTCTCGTCGCGCAACTCGTTCAGGCCGACGATGTTCAGCTCTTCCAGATCGCTCCAGGTCGGTGCCTTGTTGGCCGGGTCGGCAAAGCGCTTGAAGGCGTAGACGAAGTCTTCCGCCACCAGTTCACGCTGCTTGCCCTTGAACACAGGATCGTCGGCAAAGAAGATGCCGGGCCGGACCTTGACCGTGAAGACCTGGAAGTCCGCCGAAGCCTCTGGCATGCCGTCGGCCGTCAGCGGCTTGATGACCGGCGGCCGCGCCAGGTGGTCGTAGGTGTAGAGGCTCTCGAAGATGTGGCTGGTGACGATGCGCGAGTACAGGTCGGAGATCTTGGCCGGGTCGAAACCGGTCTCGGCCTTGACCAGGGAGTAGCGCAAGACCTTCAGTCCACCAGCGTCAGTTTGAGCCGAGGCGGCGAGACCCAGCGCGGGCGCGAAGAGCCCCCCTGCGGCGGCCGCAGCGAAGCCCAGGCCCAGGCGTCGCCCGTGGTCGACGGGGCCATGGAAATCGTCTTTGCTCATCACGGCTCAGGCCTTGCGCTGGCTGTCGTCCACGTCGATGTACTGCCACCAGTCCAGCCAGAACAGCGGCCGGCGGTAGCCGACGATCCACGGGCGGGCCAGGTCGGTCACGTAGCGGTGCAGGTGGATCTTGTAGGGCGCGTAGGCCACGGCAATGCGCTTGGCCTGCAGGAACAGCGCCTCGCGTTCCGTGCCGTCCGGCAGCACCAGCATCTTGCGGTAGACCTCGTCGAATTGCTCGTTCTTGAAGCGCGCCAGGTTGCCGGCGCCGGCCTGCGGGCCGTAGTAGAGCGTCAATGCGCCCTGGCCGTCGTACTGCGCGGCGCTCAAGCCCAGGAACCACATCATCAGCTTGCCGGCCTCGGCCGCGCGCAGGTTCTCCGGCCACTGCGCCACACGCAGCTCGACCTTGATGCCAATCGCGGTCATGTCGCGCTGCCAGCGCTCGGACAAGGCCACGTATTGCTGATCGCTCTGGGTGGCATGCCAGAGGCGCAACGGGCTGCCGTCGGGTTGCTCCCGCCAGCCGTCGCCGTCGCGGTCCACGTAGCCGTAGAGGTCCAACAGCGCCTTAGCCTTGGCTGGGTCGTACTCACCCATCTCGGAGCGGAACTTCGGGTCGTATCCCGAGGTGTGCGGCACTATGGGCGACTGCCCAGGGATGCCTTGGCCCCGCCTTACGAAGTCGATCTCGCGTCGGACATCCATCGCCAGGTTCATCGCCCGGCGCAGCGCGATCTTCTCCGGTGTGTAGCCGCCAACCACCGGGTCCTCCATGTTGTAGAGCGTGAGGAACTGGTCCGGCGCCAGCGACTGGTAGCCCTGCACGCCGTGGTGGGCCAGGCTGGGCACGACCTTGCCGCCCGGCATGGCCTGGTTGATGTACTCCTCGGGCACGACATCCAGGAAGTCGTGCTCCTTGTTCAGGAAGGACAGCCAGCGCGGTTGCGGCTCCTCGATGATGGAGACCTCGACCCGGTCCAGCATCGGCAGCCGACGGCCCTTGAAGCGTGCCAGCAAGGCCTGGCCTTCGGCGTCGTCGGCGGCCGGCTGGGCGTCGTAGTAGCGCTCCCGGTAGGCTGGATTGCGCGCCAGCGTGATCAGCGAGCTGCGCCGCCAGGCGGCCAGCACAAACGGCCCGGTGCCCACGGGGTGGGCGTTGATCTGATCGCCGTAGTGCTCAACCACTTCGCGCGCCACCGCGCCACGCAGGCTGCAGTCGGCCAGCGACTCGATCAGCCGCGGCCGCGTGTCCCGCAGTTCGAGGCGCAGCGTGTAGCGGTCCAGCGCACGGATGCCGGGCACCACGCGGTCGTAGTCGAACGGCTTGCGCGAAGCGACGGTCTCGTCGTGCTGCTCGTTCAGGCCGACGAACTTCAGCTCTTCCAGGTCGCTCCAGCTTTGCGCCTTGTTGGCCGGGTCGGCAAAGCGCTTGAAGGTGTAGACATAGTCCTGGGCCACCAGTTCACGCGGCTTGCCCTGGAAGACCGGATCGTCGGCGAAGAAGATGCCGGGCCGGACCTTGATCGTGAAGACCTTGAAATCAGCCGAGGCCTCGGGCATGCCGTCGGCCGTCAAAGGCTTGATCAGCGCCGGCCGCGCCAGATGGTCGTAGGTGTACAGGCTCTCGAAGATGTGGGCCGTGAGGTAGCGCGAATAGAGGTCCGACAGCCGCACCGGGTCCATGCCGGTCTCGGAGGTCTTGAATGCGTAGCGCATGACCTTTTGGCCCGCCGGCGTGTTGCTCGGCGTGCCAGAAGCCACGGGGTCCGCGGCCCAGCCCAGGCCGCTGGCCCAGAGGCCGGCGACAGCGCCAGCGGCTTGCAGGCCGCGGCGCCGGGCTGGAAGGCGCGGGGCCGTGGGGACAAAACTCTTCTTCTTCACGACAACTCTCGGGTGAAACGTCCTTGTGGGGCGTGTGGCGCTTAGCGAATCGCCGCCGCCTGCTTGGCTGCGTCAACATCCACATAGCGGCCGAAGTCCAGCGCAAATGGATGGGTGCGATAGCCCGTCAGCCAGGGCTGGGACAGGTAGAGGCGGATGCGGTGCACATGCGGCTTGATCGGCAGGTAGACCGCCAGCAAGGACTGCGCCTGCTTCAGCAGCGCATGGCGCTCCGGGCCATCGGGCAGTTGGTCCACCCGCTTGACCAGCTCGTCGTAGGCGGGCAACTTGAAGCGCGGCAGGTTGTTGGCGCCGGCTTCAGGGCCGTAGGCCTCGTGCAGGAAGTCCGAACCGTCTGGCGAGGTCGCAGTGTTGCCCAGACCCCAGATCTGCAAGCTGCCGGCCTGTGCCTGCTTGAACTGGTCCGGCCACAGGCCTTGCACGAACACCATGCGAACGTTGATTTCCTTCATCGCCTTCGCCCACAGTTCGTTGAACTGGCGATAGGTCTCGCTGCCGGGCGAGTAGTAGTTCAGCACCATGGGCTTGCCGTCGGGCAGGTCGCGCCAGCCGTCGCCATCCTTGTCGACGTAGCCGTACAGGTCCAGCAAGGCCTTGGCCTTGGCCGGGTCGTACTCGCTGAAGCCGAAGTCCAGCGATGCGTCGTAGCCCAGCGTGTGCGGCACCAGCATGCTGGTCGCCGGAATGCCCAGGCCGCGGCGCACACGCGAGATTTCCAGGTTGTTGTCGTAGGCCAGGCTGATGGCGCGCCGCAGGGCCACCTTGTCCGGCGTGTAGCCACCCACAACCGGATCGTCCATGTTGAAGTAGGTGTAGGCGTGGTCGCCCTGCAGCACCTTCCTCAGCGTGACCCCCTGCTTGGCCAGGTTGGGCGCGAGCTTGCCGCCCGGCACCGCGATCTGCGCGAATTCCAGCGGCACGCGCACCAGGTCGAAGTCCCGTGTCAGGAAAGACAGCCAGGTCGGCTGGGCCTCTTCGATGATCGCGAATTCGATGCGGTCCACCATGGGCAGCCGGTCACCCTTGTGGCGGGCCAGCCAAGCCTGGCCCGCGGCATCGTCGGCAGCGGGCTGGGCGTCGAAGCGCTCTTCGCGGAAGCCGGGATTGCGGTCCAGCACGATGCGCGACGAGCGTCGCCATTGCGCCAGCTTGAACGGCCCGGTGCCCACCGGATGGGCGTCCACGTCTTCTCCGTAGCGCTCCACGACTTCGCGCGCCACCGCGCCGAAGTAGTTCGGGTTGGCCATGTTGAGCAGGAACTGCGGATCAGGCCGGCCGAGGTGGATGCTGAGCGTGTAGCGATCCTTCAGTTCCAGCCCGGCCACTGGCGCGTCGTAGTCGAAAGGCCGGCGGGTGTCGAGCGAGCGCTGGCGCAGCGCTTCCAGGCCCAGCAGATCCTTCTCGCGGTACTGTGTGTAGATCGGGCTCTTCCAGCGCGGGTCGTAATAGCGCTTGAGGCTGTAAGCGTAATCCGCTGCTGTCAGCTCGCGCCGCTTGCCGTCGAATGCCGGGTCATCCGCGAAGTAGACGCCAGGCCGGATGCGGACCGTCCAGGTGCGAAAGTCAGCCGAGTGCTCAGGCAGCGCCTCCGCGGTGCGCGGCACCACCACCGGTGGATCGGCGAGATAGTCGTAGGTCAGCGGCGATTCGATGATGTGCGCAATCACCGTGTTCGAGTATTCGTCGGACACGCGCACCGGATCGAAGCCGGTCTCTGCGGCGTTGAGCGAATAACGCAAGACCTTCTGCGGCGTCGCCACGGAAGGCGCGGGTGCAGAGGTAGCCCAATGGCCGGCGCCCGCCAGCCCGAAGATCAAAGCGATTCTCAGCGCATGGCTTGTGGCCCGCGCCAAACTGCGAATCCGGCCCATATGCCGCTGCTTCCGTTGCAAAAGCTGCGGAGTCTATCCGGGCTGGCGGCGCATCCACTGCTGGCACAGGGTTTGCGTGAGGAAAGCTCAACAAGGGCGTGGCCCTACACTCTCGCGTTTTCGCCAACTGGCAGCCCGCCACAAGCTGGGTGCGCCTCAACTTCCGCTGTTGCCCCCATGCTCGCTTACCTGATACGGCGCTTGTGGCAGATGATTCCCACCTTGATCGGTGTGGTGCTGCTGGTGTTCGTGCTTTTCAAGTACTTCGGCAGTGACCCTGCCGTGATCCTGGCCGGGCAGAACGCCACCCAGGCCCAGATCGCCGCCATCCGCCAGCAGCTCGGCCTGGACCAGCCCGCCTGGTTCCAGCTGTGGATCTTCATCAAGCAGATCGCCACCTTCGACTGGGGCAAGAGCTGGGCGACCAACGAGGCGGTGAGCCACCTGTTCGCCACCCGCATGCCGGCCACACTGACCGTCATGATCCCCATCGTGCTGCTGGACACGCTGCTGGCCATTCCGGTGGCGTTGGGCGTGGCCTATGTGCGCGGCTCCTGGACCGACCGCACGCTGATGGTGGCCACCACCATCGCGCTGTCGATCTCCTTCCTGGTCTACGTGATCATCGGCCAGTACGTGTTCGGCTTCCAGCTGGGCTGGTTCCCGGTGCAGGGCTGGAGCGATTCGGTCTGGACCAACCTGATCGTGTATTGCCCGCTGCCGGTGCTGCTGGCCGTGGCGGTGGGCATCTCGCCACAGACCCGCCTCTACCGCACCTTCTTCCTCGACGAGCTCAGCCATGACTACGTGCGCACCGCGCGCGCCAAGGGCCTGAGCGAGCGCAGCGTGCTGTTCAAGCACGTGCTGCGCAACGCGATGATCCCGATCCTGACCAACGTCGGCCTGGCGCTGCCGGGCATCTTCGTGGGTTCGTTCCTGATCGAATTCTTCTTCTCGATTCCCGGCATGGGTCGCGAGGTGTTGCTGGCGGTCAACCGCAGCGACTACCCGGTGATCCAGGCCTCGGCCGTCTACCTGGCGATGATGACGATGTTGATCAACCTGGCCACCGACCTGCTCTACAAGGTTGTGGACCCGCGGGTGGTGCTGAAATGAGCGCAGTGATGAATGCAACGGCCGCCGAGATGAACGAGCGGTCTGAGGGTGTGTGGCGCGCGGCCTGGCGGCGCTTCAAGACTGACCGCGTGGGCCTGGTGTCCATGGCCGTGGTGTGCGCCTTCCTGGTGATGATCCTGCTGTCGGCCACCGGCGTGGTGGCGCGCAATTTCCAGCAGGAAGTGGCCGTGCCAAACGCGCCGCCGACCTTCCTCGGCGCCCGTGCGGCCGAGAAGGCCGCAGCCGCGGTGGCCGCACCGCTCACCCCCAATGTGGACCTCAGCGACATCGATCCGCTGGCCCCGCGCTACGCCGAGTGGGCCGAGAAGGCCAAGCAGTACCACACGACCGAAACCGTGAAGGCCACGACGCTGCCGCTGGGCGCCGACCGGCTGGGCCGGGACGTGCTGTCCAAGGCGCAGAAGGGCACCGAGATCTCGGTCTTCGTCGGCGTGCTGGCTGCGCTGGTGGCCACCATCCTCGGCACGCTGCTGGGCGCCTCGGCCGGCTTCTTCGGCAAGAAGGTGGACGACTTCCTGGAGTGGCTCTACAACGTCTTCACGGCGATCCCAGACATCCTGCTGATCTTCGCCTTCGCCGCAGTGCTGGGCCGTGGCATTGGCACCGTGGTGCTGATCCTGGGCCTGACCGGCTGGACCAGCCTGTACCGCCAGGTGCGCGCGGAGTTCATCAAGCACCGCCAGCGCGAATACGTGCGCGCGGCCGAGGCCATCGGCGCATCGTCGTTCTCGCGCATGTTCCGCCACATCCTGCCCAACGTGAGCCACGTGGTGCTGGTGCGCATGTCGCTGATGGTGGTCGGCTTCATCAAGAGCGAGGTGATCCTGTCCTACCTGGGGCTGGGCGTGCCGGTGGACCAGGTGTCGTGGGGCACGATGCTGGCCGAATCGCAGGCCGAGCTGATCCTCGGCTACTGGTGGCAACTGGCTGCCGCCACCGTCTTCATGGCGGTTTTCGTCACGGCCTTCTCGCTGATGGCCGACGCCTGGCGCGACGCGCTGGACACCAAGCTGCGCGGCCAGGAGTAAGCCACCATGTTGTTGAGCATTCAGAACCTGAAGGTCGCGTTCCGCATGGGGCGCGTGAACGGCGAGATGGTGCGTGCCGAGGCCGTGGGCCGCGGCGGCGAGAGCGTGAGCTTCGACGTGCCGGAGAACAGCACCGTGGCCCTGGTCGGCGAGTCCGGCTCGGGCAAGAGCGTCACCGCGATGTCCATCCTGAACCTGCTGCCCAAGAACGCCGAGCGTTCGGGCCAGGTGCTGTGGCGCGGCAAGAACCTGCTGGAAGCCACGCCGGCCGAGCTGCGCGCCTTGCGCGGCGCCGAAATCGCCTGCGTGTTCCAGGACCCGATGTCCTCGCTGAACCCGGTCTTCACCGTGGGCCAGCAACTGGTCGAGACGCTGAAGGTGCACCTGAGCCTCTCGGCCAAGGCCGCGCTGGCGCGCGCCGAGCAGTTGCTGCAGGAAGTCGGGATCCCCGAGCCGGCGCGCCGGCTCAAGGCCTATCCGCACGAGCTTTCGGGTGGCCAGCAGCAGCGCGTGATGATTGCGATGGCACTGGCCTGCGAGCCCAAGCTGCTGATCGCCGACGAACCCACCACCGCGCTGGACGTGACCATCCAGCGCCAGATCATCGAGCTGCTGGCTTCGCTGAAGGCCAGGCACAAGATGTCGGTGCTGTTCATCAGCCATGACCTGGGGCTGGTCGGCGAGATTGCCGACCACGTCGTCGTGATGCGCCAGGGTACGGTGCGCGAAGCCGGCACCACGGCCGAGCTGTTCAGCGCGCCGAAGGACCCGTACACCAAGGCGCTGCTGGCCTGCCGGCCCAGCCTGGAGCACAACCCGCCGCGGCTGATGGTGATCGACGATTACATCCAGGGCCGCGCCGCACGCACCGACAGCAAGGCCAAGGACCCGGCCGCGCCGGTGGTGCTGGAAGTCAAGTCGCTGGCCAAGAGCTTCTTCATGAAGGAAGGCCTGTTCGGCAAGCGCGAGTTCAAGGCCGTGCGCAACGTCAACTTCAAGCTGCGCAAGGGCCACACGCTGGGCGTCGTTGGCGAGTCGGGCTCCGGCAAGACGACCATGGGCCTGACGCTGCTGCGCCTGCACGAGCCAACCAGCGGCGAGGTGATCTTCGACGGCAAGAACCTGCTGGCGCTGTCGGCCGCCGAGCGCCAGCTGATGCGCCGCCGCATCCAGATCGTGTTCCAGAATCCGTATGCCTCGCTGAACCCGCGCTTCACCATTGGCCAGGCGTTGATCGAGCCGATGCGCATCCACGGCATTGGCAAGGACGACCGCGACCGCGAGCAACGCGCCCGCGAGCTGCTGGTCAAGGTGGGCCTGGACGGCCGGGCCTTCGGCAAGTACCCGCACGAGTTCTCCGGCGGCCAGCGCCAGCGCGTGGCGATTGCCCGCTGCCTGAGCCTGAACCCGGAAGTGCTGGTGCTGGACGAATCGGTCAGTGCGCTGGACGTGTCGGTTCAGGCCCAGGTGCTGAACCTGCTGAAGGACCTGCAGGATGAGCTGGGCCTGTCGTACATCTTCATCAGCCATGACCTGTCGGTCGTGCGCTTCATCTCGGACGAAGTGCTGGTGATGAAGGACGGCGAAGTCGTCGAGCAGGCCGGCGTGGAGGAAATCCTGCATGCGCCCAAGCAGGAATACACCCGCAAGCTGATCAGTGCGGTGCCCAAGGGCTGGCAAGGCGCTGCGGCGTAACTGACAAGGCAGGCGCGATGCGCTGGGTGAGCGGCTTCTTCGTTGCATTGGCGCTGCTGGCCAGCGGCTGCGCAAGCCCGCCGCTCCCGCCAGCGCCAGCTGCCGACCCGCTCGCCGGCACGCAGCTGTATGCCGACGTACAGCACTACGCCAGCCTTGGCGAACACCGCTTCGGCTCGCCCGCCGACCAGGCCACCAGCGACTGGCTGGCCGCCGAGCTGAAGCACGTCGGCCTGCAAACCAGCTTCCAGCCCTTCACGATGGGCCGCCAGTACCAACTGGAAAGCGCCAGCGTCACGGTCGGCGAAGCCAGGCTCCAGGCGCTGCCGTTCTGGTGGCCACCGGCCGACCAGGCGAGCTTTCGGCTCAGCGCCCCGATTGCGCCCGACGGCACGGCAGACGCCAGCGGCCAGATCGTCTGGCTCACGCTGCCCTCCGACCAGTCCGCCTACCTCGGCAACGCGCAGCGCGACGCAATTGCCGCCGCCGCCTTGCGCCACCCGGCAGCGATCCTGCTGAGCATTGCCAGCCCCGGCGAGCAGCCGTATGCCTACAACGTTGCGCAGTCAGACGTGCCGTGGCCGGTGCCGGTGCTCACCATTGGCACGGCAGACGCTGGCGTGCTGCGCGCTGCGCAAGCCGCCGGCCGCAAGGTGGACATCGCCGTCAAAGGCCGCTACCAACAACAGGTCGCCGGCCGCAACGTCGTGGCCCGGCTGGACCGCCACGCCGCGCGCACCATCGTCGTCTCCACGCCGACCACCGGCTGGTTCACCAGCGCTTGCGAACGCGGCTCGGGCATCGCGGTGTTCCTGGCGCTGGCGCGCAGCGTGGCGGCCAGCGACCTGGGCGCGAACTTCGTCTTCGTGGCCACCGCCGGCCACGAGATCGGCCACGGCGGCATGGAAGTTTTCCTGCAGCGCGAGCCGCCGCCAGCCGAGACGGTCAGCTGGCTGCACCTGGGCGCCTCGCTGGCCTGCTACGAGTGGCGCAAGGACGAAACCAGCCAGCAATGGGTCACCGACCGCGCGGTGGACGCCCGCCGCACGCTGTTCTACAGCGCCGCACTGGCACCAGCCGCCAATGTCGGCAGCGAAGGCCTGTTGCCGCTGCGGCGGGTGCAGGTGGGCAGCGCGGCGCCGCCGGGCGAGCTGCGCGAGATCCACGCCGCCGGCTACAGCCGCTACCTCGGACTGGCCTCTGGCCACCGCTTTTTCCACAACCCGGGCGACACGCCCGCCACGACCGGCCCCGAGGCGCTGGCCCCGGTCGCCCAGGCGCTGGACCGCACGCTGAAATTGCTCGCCAGCCCGGAGTGAGACGGGCGCGGCGTTACGATGCCCGCTTCCACCGATCACCTCGCCCCCATGGATCCGCTGGCCGCCATTCCTTCCGCATCCCCTTTGCCCGAAGCCTGCGACGTGCTGGTGATCGGCGCGGGCCCGGCCGGCAGCGCCTGCGCCCAGCTGCTGGCGCGCGCCGGCAAGGCGGTCTGCCTGATGGACGCGCAGAGCTTCCCGCGCGAGAAGATCTGCGGCGACGGGCTGATCCCGGATGCCCACGCCGCCTTCGCCCGCCTGGGCGTGGCCGACCAGATCCGCGCCTATGCGCACCCCGTCCCTCACTTGGTCTGCGTGGGCCCGCGTGGCGGGCGCATCGAGATCCCGGGCCACCTGGCCACGCTGGCCCGGCGCGAGCTGGACGTCATCCTGCTGGAAGCCGCCCGCCGCGCTGGCGCCGCCTTCCACGCGCCGTGGCGCTTCGAAGCCTTGCTGCATGCCGACGGAGCGGGCCGCCCTGCCACCGGTGCGCGCCTGAAAGGCGCGGACGGCACGCAGCAGGAAGTGCGCGCCAGCCGCGTCGTGCTGGCGACCGGCGCCGTCGCCCAGGGCCTGCTGGCGGCCGACCTGTGCGAACGCCGCACGCCCAGCGCCATCGCGCTGCGCGCGCATGTGCGCTGCCCGGCACTGGTGGACCGCATCCGCGGGCTGGAGCTGATCTGGCACGAGAAGCTGCGGCCGGGCTACGGCTGGATCTTCCCGATGAAGGACGGCGTGTTCAACATCGGCGTGGGGCTGTTCCAGACGGACTCGGAAGGAATCGCCGGGCCGTCCCAAGATTCCTGGTCCCCCTCGGGGGGCGGGCCGGGCACAGCCCGGACCTGGGGGCGCCCAAGATCTGCCCCGAATCTGCGCCAGGTGTTCAATGCCTTCCTGGAAGCCTACGAGCCCGCCCGCTTGTTGATGCAAGACGGCGAAGTGCTGGGCGACATCAAGCGCGAGGCCGGCGGCTGGGCGCTCAAGGGTGCGCCGCTGCGCTGCTCCTTGGACGGCGCGAAATGGAGTGCGCCGGGCGTGCTGGTCACCGGCGAGGCCGCGGGCGCCACCTACCACTTCACCGGCGAAGGCATTGGCAAGGCGATGGAAACCGGCATGCTGGCCGCCGAGGCGCTGCTGGTGTCGGAAGATGAAGGCGTGCAGCGCGCCGCCTACGAGGCCCGGCTGCGCGCGCTGCAGCCCCGCTTCGCGCTGTACGAGAAGGCCAACCTGATCAACAGCCACCCCTGGCTGGCCGACCTCTTGATCTGGCGCGGCCGCCACAGCGCCTTCCTGCGCGGCCGCATGGCGAAGATCCTCGACGAGACCAGCAACCCCGGCAGCCTGGTGACCGTGCGTGGCCTGGCGCGCGCGATGATCGGCGTCTGAGGTCACCACCATGTGCCAGCTGCTCGGCATGAATGCCAACACGCCGACCGATGTGATGTTCAGCTTCACCGGCCTGGCCACGCGCGCGGACGAGCACAAGGATGGTTTTGGCATCGGTTTTTTCGAGGACCGCGGCGTGCGGCTGTTCGTGGACCATCACAGCGCCCGCCAGTCGCCGGTGGCGCAGCTGGTCAAGACCTACCCGATCCGCAGCGACAACGTCATCGCCCACATCCGCAAGGCCACGCAGGGCCGCGTGGCGCTGGAGAACACCCACCCGTTCCAGCGCGAGCTGTGGGGCCGCTACTGGGTCTTCGCCCACAACGGCAACCTGGTGGACTTCCATCCCCGGCTGCACGCCGCGTTCCGCCCGGTGGGCGACACCGACAGCGAGCGCGCCTTCTGCTGGCTGATGCAGGAACTCGCCAAGGCGCATGCCGGCGTGCCGGCCATCGACGAATTGACGCGCACGCTCGCCGAGCTGATGCCCACGCTGCACCGCCACGGCACCTTCAACATGCTGCTGTCCAACGGCCAGGCGCTGTGGGCCCATGCGTCCACCCACCTGCACTGGGTCGTGCGCCAGCATCCGTTCGGCGCGGTCGCGCTGCGAGACGAGGACCTCAGCGTGGACTTCGCGCACCACACCACGCCCCAGGACCGGGTAGCCGTGATCGCCACCGAGCCGCTGACCCAGCACGAGGCCTGGACCGCCTTCACCTGCGGTGAGTTGAAGGTGTTTGTCGACGGCCAGCCCAGGGGCTGAGCGCCATCCGCGCACGCCGGCCGCCGTTCATGCGCAGCAGCCACCCTTCACACCGCCCATCCCGCCATTCGCCGCGCCAGGCCGCTGCGCGGCCACCGCAGCAGCGATGCTGAGGCCATGACATCCTTTGCCCCGCCTGCCAACACACCGCCCAACGCCTTGCAGCGCTGGCTGCTGTCCCGCATGGCGCTGGACCGGGCCACCTGGCCGACGGAGCAGCGCGAGCTGGCCGAGTCGCTGGATCGGCTGATCGTCGGCCGCTTCGGCGTGGGCCTGGGCACCGGGCTGCTGGGCGCCGTGATCGGCGCCTCCGCCGGCCTGCATGCCAACGGCCTGCGCTGGCCGGTGGCGCTGCTGCTCAGCACGCTGTATTTCGCGGGCCTGTGCATGGTGGGCCTGCGCGCCTGGCGCCAGCCCGGCCGCATGGTCTCGCCCGAGGGCCGCAAGCGCATGCTGCGCATTGCGCTGCTGATGGCCGTGGCCACCTACTCCAGCACGCTGGCGCTGGCCTGGCGCCAGCGTGAAGGCAGCGGCTGGCCGGCTTGGGACGAATGGCCCGCGCTGCTCTGGGCCGCCACGCCGCTGCAGTTGCTGATCGGCCTGATGACGATGCTGTTCCTCTGGCTGATCTCCGCCGGGCGCAAGGCCCAGCTGGAACAGGCCCTGGGCACGCTGCAACTCAAGCGCGAACGCGACCAGGCCGCCCGCGAACTGGCCGAGACCCGGCTGCGCATGCTGCAGGTGCAGATCCAGCCGCACTTCATCTTCAACACCCTGGCCGCGCTGCAGCACTGGGTGGACAGCGGCGACGCGCGCGCGCCAAGCCTGCTGCGCGCCCTCACCGGCTTCCTGCGCGCCAGCACCGAGACGCTGTCGCGCGCGCACATCCCGCTGGCCGAGGAAGCCGCCACGGTGGCGCACTACCTGGCCATCCAGCAGGCCCGCCTCGGCACGCGGCTGCAGACCGCCCAGTCGCTGCCGCCCGAAGCCGGCGCGCTGCCGCTGCCGCCGGGGCTGCTGCTGACGCTGGTGGAAAACGCCATCGAGCATGGCGTGAGCCCGGCGCTGGCCGGGGGCGAGATCCGCCTCGGTGGCGCGCGGCAGACCGATGGCTGGGCCATCTGGGTCGACAACACCGGCCAGCCGCTGGCCGAGCCGCTGCCACCCGAAGGTGTGGGCCTGCGCAACTGCCGCGAGCGCCTGCAGCGCCTGGCCGGTCCGCAGGCCACGCTGGCCCTGCAGCGCCAGGCCGATGGCAGCACACGCGCCGCGCTGTGGTTGCCGGAGGCCGTGCGGTGAACCGCGCACAACCGGTCTCCGGTCACCCTGAGCTCCGCGCGTCCGTTCGCCCTGAGCCTGTCGAAGGACCCACCTCCCCCGTTCGCCCTGAGCCTGTCGAAGGGCCCGCCTCCCCCGTTCACCCTGAGCTTGTCGAAGGGCCCGCAAGCTTCGACAAGCTCAGCCCGAACGGTGGGGTGCTGAGCCCGAACGGTGGGGGACTCGGCACGAACGGACAACGTGCATCGGCATCCGTTCACCCTGAGCCTGTCGAAGGGCCAGGGGCTTCGACAAGCTCAGCCCGAACGGCGGAGGGCTCAGCCCGAACGGCGGAGGGCTCAGCCCAAACGGGAAAGGGTCCCGCGCCCCCAAAGAATGATGTGGCCTTCGCCGCCGTGCCCTCCGACGCCCGCTGGTTCGACTGGCGCTGCGTGATGATGATGCTGCCCAGGCGGCGCTTCACGATGGCCGAGTTGGCGCGCGCCGTGCCGCACGGCCCGTCGCCCTCCATCGTCGGCGCGGTGCTGTTCAACGTGATCTTCGTGATGGCGATGTACGCGGTCGCCTTCCATGCCATGGTGCCCGCGCCGATCTGGTTCGTGATGGGCTTCTACCTGCTGGGCCTGCTCGGCGGCCTGTGGGCGCTGTGGCATGACCCCGGCTGCCGAGCCGGGCGCTGGGCCTATTACGTGATGCCCATGGCCACCGCGAGCGGCTTCCTGCTGGTGCCGATGCTCACCCACGGCGGATCCTTCGGGCAGGTGCTGCACACCGCGCAGAACCTGTCCCACGCGCCGGCCGGCCCCGGCGTGCTGGGCGCGCTGTTCGGCATGGGCATGGTGGGGCTGTGGTTCACCGCCATGCACCGCAGCCAGCACATCGCGCTGCGCCTGGCCGAACTGGACGAACGCGAGCGCGCGCTGGAAATGGCGCGCCAGCTCGGCAGCGCGCAGATCCAGCCGCATTTCCTGTTCAACACCCTGGCCTCGCTGCAGCACTGGGTAGCCAGCAGCGACCCGCGCGCCGCGCCGCTGCTGGACTCGCTGACCGGCTACCTGCGCGCCACGCTGCCGCTGTTCGACCGCCCGCTGCTGAGGCTGGACCAGGAGCTGGAAGCCGTGCGTCGCTACCTCGAAGTGATGCAGGCGCGCCTGGGCGAGCGGCTGCGCTTCGAGATCCGCGCCGAGCCGGCGCTGGGCGCCAGCGCGCTGCCACCGGGCCTGTTGCTGACGCTGGTCGAAAACGCGGTGGAACACGGCATCTCGCCGCAACTGGCCGGTGGCAGCGTGCAGATCAGCGCCTGGCGCGAAGCCGGCCAGCTCTGCATCGCCATTGACGACGACGGCCCCGGCCTGCCGCTGCAACCCGGCCCGGCCGAAGGCCACGTCGGCCTGGTCAACAGCCGCGCCCGGCTCGCACAGGCCTTTGGCCAACGCGCCGAACTGAGCCTCGGCAACCGCGCCGAAGGCGGCTGCCGCGCGCTGCTGTCCCTGCCCCTTTCTGCATGACACCGGATCACTCGATGCGCCCCATCACCGCCCTGATCGCCGACGACGAAGAAGCCCCGCGCGGGCAACTCAAAGCCGCATTGACCCAAGCCTGGCCGGAGCTGGAACTGGTGGCAGAAGCCGTCAACGGCGTGGATGCCTGGGACGCCTTCCTCGAACACGAGCCGGCGCTGTGTTTCCTGGACATCCGCATGCCGGGCCTGAGCGGCATCGAGGTTGCGCAGCGCATCCAGGGCCGGGCCGACGTGGTGTTCGTCACCGCCTATGGCGACCACGCGCTGCAGGCCTTCGAGGCCGGCGCGGTGGACTACGTGATGAAGCCGGTGGACCCGGCCCGGCTGGCGCAGACGGTGGCGCGGCTCAAGCAGCGGCTGCAGCCCGCGCAGCCTGCCGCCGCGGCGCCGGACATGACGGCGCTGCTCGCGCAGCTGAGCCAGCAACTGCTGCCCACGCGCCGGCCGGCGCCGATGATCCAGGCCAGCGTCGGCAAGGAAGTGCGGCTGATCCCGGTGGAACAGGTTGTGTATTTCGAGTCGGACGCGCGCTACACACGGGTCGTCTACCAGGACGAGGCCGGCCCCGGCGAAGCGCTGATCCGCACGCCGCTGAAGGAGCTGCTGGCCCAGCTGGACGAGCAGCAGTTCTGGCAGGTGCACCGCTCGGTGATCGTCAACCACCGGCACATCGCCAGCGCGCTGCGGGTGGACGAGGGCACGATGCTGCTGAGCTTGCGCGGCCGCGGCGAGAAGCTGCCGGTGTCGCGCCACTTCCAGGGCCTGTTCAAGGGGCAGTGAGCTTCAAACGCCACGTCACCTCGGGTTAGTCCGGGCAGGCTTGTCACCGGTGGACACCCTCGCGACAGTCGGCAGCGGGCCGGCTTCTGCCAAACTCGCGGCGCTCCTATTTCCAGGAGCGTAGGAGACGCGCCCGTGCAGTTGACCGTCAACACCCAAGCCCATGCCCTCGACGAGCAACGCGTGCCGCCGGACATGCCGCTGCTGTGGGTGCTGCGCGATGAACTGGGGCTGACCGGCACCAAATACGGCTGTGGCGTCGCCGCCTGCGGCGCCTGCACGGTGCAGGTCGACGGGCAGGCGGTGCGCTCGTGCGTGACGCCGGTCGGCGCGGTGCAGGGCAAGGCCGTGAAGACGATCGAAGGCTTGGCGGGCGCAGGTTTGCACCCGCTGCAGCAGGCCTGGGTCACCCACCAGGTGCCGCAGTGCGGCTATTGCCAGAGCGGCATGCTCATGGCGGCCGAGGCGCTGCTGCGCCAGAAGCCACAGCCGACAGACGCCGACATCGACGCGGCCATCACCAACCTGTGCCGCTGCGGCACCTACCCGAGGGTGCGCGCGGCCATCCATGCCGCGGCGGCGGCGCTGGCGCCGGCCGGCAATCCCGGGGCGAAGTCGGTCGTCAAGACGGCCTCGGCGGGCCAGGACCGGAGCGCCGCATGACGCTGAAGCGCCGCACGCTGCTGTGGTCCGGCCTGGCCGGCGCCGGTGCCTTGATCGTGGGCTGGAGCGGGCTGCCGCCGCGCGGCCGGCTGGGCCGGGCCGACACCTTGCCGCCGGTGGCGGGCGAGGTCGGGCTGAACGGCTGGATCAAGGTCGCGCGCAACGGCGACGTGCTGCTGGCGATGCCGTATGCCGAGATGGGCCAGGGCGTGCACAGCACGCTGGCGCTGCTGGTGGCCGAAGAGCTGGACGTCGCGCCCACGCGCGTGCGGCTCACCGCGCCGGCCGCGGGTGAGACGCTGTACGGCAACGTGGCGGTGCTGGCCGCCAGCCTGCCGGTGCACCCGCGCTCGCTGGAGCCCGGCCATGAGACCACCGGCGCGCGGCTGGGCCAGTGGATGGTGCGCAAGGTGGCGCGCGAGCTCGGCATCGTGATCACCGGCGGTTCGTCCACCGTGGCGGACGCCTGGGAACCGCTGCGCCTGGCCGCGGCCACCGCGCGGGCCCAGCTGCTGGGCGCGGCCTCGCTGCGCTGGCGCCTGCCGGTGGACGAATTCCAGGTGCAGGACGGCGTGGTGCAACACGCCAGCAGCGGCAACAGCGCCGGCTATGGCGAGCTGGCCGAGGCCGCGGCCAGCGTGCCGGCCGGCAGCATCAAACTCAAAGCCAGCAGCCAGTGGCGCCTGCTGGGCAAGCCGCAGCCCCGCAGCGACACGCTGGCCAAGAGCACCGGCACGGCGCGCTACGGCATCGACACCCGGCTGCCGGAGATGCTGTTCGCGGTGATGCGCCATGCGCCAGCACTCGGCGGCGCGCCCGGCGCGGTGGACATGGACGCGCTGCTGCGCCGGCCCGGCGTGCAGCGCGTGGTGCGGCTGGGGCCGGTGGCTGGCAGCACCGCCGGGCTGGCCGTCGTAGCGCACAGCAGCTGGCATGCGAAGCAGGCGGCGCTGGCGATGGACGCGAGCTGGCAAGGCCGGCCGGCTGGCGCGCTGGACTCGGCGGCGATTGCCGCCAGCCTGGCGCAGACCGCGCGCAACGCGGCCGACGCCAGTCATGGTTTTGGCTTCTACAGCCTGGGAGACGCGGCGGCCAGTTGGCGGGCCGGCGAACAAGGCGGCGCCCACCGGCTGGAAGCCGCGTACCAGGCACCGTACCTGGCCCACGCGACGATGGAGCCGATGAACTGCACCGTGCAGGTCACGGAGCAGGGCGTGGAAATCTGGGCGCCGACACAGGTGCCTGAAATGGCGCGCCAGCTCGCGGCGCGCGTGGCCGGCGTGCCGCTGGAGAAGGTCAAACTGCACATGACGCTGATCGGCGGCGGCTTCGGCCGGCGGCTGGAGACCGACCACGTGGGCCAGGCGGTGCGCGTGGCACTGGAAACGGGCGGCCGGCCGGTGCAGCTGCTGTGGCCACGCGAGGAAGACTTCACGCACGACTTCTACCGCCCGGCCGGCGCGGCGCTGTTGCGCGGCGTGCTCGCGGCCGACGGCAAGCTGCAGGCCCTGAGCATCCACAGCGCCGGCGACGCGATCACGCCACGCTGGATGGCGCGCAACGCGCCGCAGCTGGCCGGGCCGGTGGACCTGCCGGACAAGACCGCGGCCGAAGGCCTGTTCGACCTGCCGTACGCGGTGCCGAACCAGCGCATGGCGCATGTCGCCACGCAGCACGACGTGCCGATCGGCAACTGGCGCTCGGTCGGCCATTCGCACAATGCGTTTTTCAGCGAAGGTTTCGTCGACGAGCTGGCGCATGCCGCCGGGGCCGACCCGCTGGCCTTCCGGCTGGGCCTGCTGGCCGACCAGCCGCGCCATGCCGCGGTGCTGCAGCGCGCCGCCGACAAGGCCGGCTGGGGCCAGCCGCTGCCGGCCGGCATCGCCCGCGGGCTGGCGCTGCACGAGAGCTTCGGCACGGTGGTGGCGCAGGTGCTGGAAGTCACGCTGAGCGACGGCAAGCCGCGTGTGCTGCGCGTGGTCTGCGCGGTGGACTGCGGCAGCGTGCTGCAGCCCGACATCGTGGCCCAACAGGTCGAGAGCAGCGTGGTGTTCGGGCTGACGGCCGCGCTCTACGGCCGCATCGACATCGTGGGCGGCGAAGTCCAGCAGAAGAACTTCCCGGACCAGCCGCTGCTGAGCCTGCGCGAATGCCCGCTGATCGAGACCCATCTCATCACCAGCACCCGCACGCCGACCGGCATTGGCGAGCCCGCGGTGCCACCGGTGGCACCAGCGCTGGCGAATGCCTTGTTTGCGCTGACGGGGCAGCGGCTGCGCAGCCTGCCGCTGACGTTGGCCGCCTGACAGAGGCCGCAAGGAACTCGGGGTGGGCCGGGCGCAGCCGGGCCCAGGGGACCGTCACGAGTCGCCGTGCAGGGCGCGCAGCGCGCGCACCAGCGAAGCGCGCAGGCGTTGCGCGTCGATGGGCTTGGTCAGGAAGTCGTTCATGCCTTCGGCCAGCGCCTGGTTGCGCTCGGAGACCAGCGCGGCAGCCGTCAGCGCAATGATGGGCAGCTGTTCGCGCGAGTGGCGGCGGCGCAGCACCTGGGTCGCCTCGTGGCCGCTGATGCCGGGCATCTGCACGTCCATCAGCACCACGTCGTAAGGCCGGCCCAGCGCAAAGGCCTGCTCCACTGCCTCAATGGCCTGGGCGCCGTCGTGTGCCTGCGTGACCAGCGCACCCCACTGCTCCAGCAGGGCGACCGAGATCATCATGTTGACCGGGTTGTCCTCGACCATCAGCACGCGTGCGCCATTGACCGGGTCCATGCCACCGCTGCCGGTGCTGGCTTCCAGGTCCTCGCTGCTGCCGCTGGGCAGCGGCAGCTCGGCCCAGAACACGCTGCCGCGGCCCGGTTCACTGAGCATCCCCACCTCGCCTTCCATCAGGTGCGCCAGCTGGCGGCAGATGGACAGGCCCAGGCCGGTGCCGCCAAAACGCCGGTTGACCGAGTTGTCCACCTGGGTGAAGGGCGTGAACAGCTGGGCCTGCGAAGCCGGCGCAATGCCGCTGCCGGTGTCGCGCACCTCGAAGCGCAGCGCGTTGCCACCGATGCGCTGCACCGCCAGCACGACCTCGCCGGCCTGGGTGAACTTCAGCGCGTTGGTCAGGTAGTTGCTGAGGATCTGGCGCAGCCGCACCGAGTCGCCGATGACGATGGCCGGCACGTCCGCGTCGCAGGCCAGGCGCATCGCCAGGCCTTTGGTGTCGGCCAGTGCGCCATAGGCCTGGTAGAGGCTGTCGAGCAGGGCCTGCAGTGAAAACGGCATGTGCTCCAGGTGCATCTTGCCGGCCTCGATCTTGGACAGGTCCAGGATGTCGGAAATGATGGCCGACAGGGTTTCGGCGCTTTCGCTGATCTGCTCGATGTAGTCCTGCCGGCGGCGCTCGCCGACCTCTGGCTGGCGCGCCAGCCGGGCCAGCCCGAGCAAGGCATTCAGCGGAGTGCGGATCTCGTGGCTGAGGTTGGCCAGGAAGTCGCTCTTGGCGCGGTTGGCGGCCTGGGCCTCATCACGCGCCTTGGCCAGCTGCTGCTCGACCTGGCGGCGCTCGGTCACGTCCTCGGCCAGCCAGAGGTTGCCGCGCGGGCCGGGCTTGTGCGGGTTGATGGCCTTGGCCATCAGGCGGCAGAGGAAGACGCTGCCGTCGCGCCGCTTGAGCAGGTGCTCCAGCTCGATCGGCTCGCCGGCCGTCAGCCGCGGATCGAAGCGCCGCTGGGCCTCCAGATGGTCGGCCCGGGTGGGCCAGATCACTGCCGCATGCTGGCCGACCAGCGTGCCCGGCGGCCAGCCCAGCATGGCCTCGAAGCGGGGGTTGGCCATCACGAAGTGCTCGTCGCGCGCAAACGCGATGCCGATCAGCGCGTTGTCCAGGATCGCCTGGTACTCCAGCCGGGTCTGCTCGACCTGGGTCACGTCGCGCAAGGTGACCACCAGGTAGTCGACCTGCTCGACGCTGAAGCGTGCGGCCGACAGCAGCACCTCCAGCCGGCGGCCGTTGCGAGCCTTCAGCGCCACTGGCATGTCCAGCACCGTGGGCTGGCGGCGCAAGGCCTCCAGCAGCTCGCCGCGCTGCGAAGGAAGGGCCCAGATGCCGACCTCCAGCGCGCTGCGGCCCACGACATCGGCGGCGCGGTAGCCGGTCAGGCGCTCGAAGCTGGCGTTGACCATCACGTAGCGCGAGCTGGCCAGCTCGGTCAGCGTGATCGCGTCGGGGCTGGTGTCGACCAGGTGCGACATCAGCGCATGCGTGCGGCCACTGCTGCCGTGCGAGGCGATGTCTTCGGGCAGCAGCAGCGACAGCGTGGCCGGCGCCTCGCCGGCGCCACCACCGTCCAGCACTTGGCTGCGCACCTGCACCGGCTGCGGCACGCCACCAGCCGCGTCCAGCAGGAAGCGGCCGATCAGCGGTGAAGCGCCCGCAGGCTGCCTGCGCGCGGCCTCGAACTGGCGCGCCACCTGTGCCCGGCTGTCGCCAGGCGCAAAGCTTTCGAGCAGGTCGCGCGCCAGCAAGGCTTCGCGCTGGGCCACGCCCAGCAGTTGCAGGGCTGCCGGGTTGGCGTCCAGCAGCCGGGCGCCACGGTGCAGCAGCAGCGGCTGCGGCAGTTCGGCAAACAAGGCCTGGAAGCGCTGCTCGCCACGCAGGTCGCGCAGCACGGCACCAAAACCCAGCAAGCGGCCGCCGCTGCCGTGGCGCGGCAGGCCGCTGAGGGCGAAATGCCAGGCGTGGCCGTCAGGCGCCTGCCAATGCCAGTCCAGGTCGCGCCAGGGCCGACCTTCCTTCAGCGCACGCTGAAGTGCGGGCAGGTCACGCGGCGAAAGCCGTGCGCCAGGCAAGGCCCACAGGGGCTGGCCGGTCAACGCGCCCAGCGCGGCCAGGCGCTGCCGGCCGTCCTGTTCGACCAGGCCCAGCAAGCGGCCTTGGTCGTCCAGCGTCAGCACCGCGTCGGCGGTCATGGCAAGCAAGCCGGCGGCCAGCGGGTCGCGGACAGGCGAGGCTGCCGCAGCAGGTGCCGCCACGGGCAGAACCTCGGGCTGGGCGACGGCCCGGCTGCGCTGCAGCCGCACGCTGAGCCACACGCCGCCGGCCACGCCGATCAGCGCCCCCAGGCCCCAGCGCAGCGGCGCCGGCCATTCGCCGGGGTACAGCTGCCACAGCGACATCGCGGCCAGCGCCAGCAGCAAGCCGCTGGTGCCGGCGCCGGCCAGCGCGCGCCAGCGCGAAATCGCACGCAGGTGCGACGCCGCGGGAGGGGTCAGGCGAGCAGGACGGCGAGCCATGACGACGACCTGCTCGACGGGCGCGGGTCAGTGCGCCGCCGCGCCGGTCGGCTGGGCCGACCTGGCGGGGACTGCAAACTGCGGCGACTTCACGACAAGCGGGCCAGCAAGGCGCTTTGCGCGCCGCGCAGCTCAAGGCGTGTGGCCTGCGCCGCGGCGCGGGCTTGCTGGGCAAAGTCCTCGCCGCTGCCGGCGTACAGCACGGCACGCGAGGAGCTGACGATGATGGGCGCCTCGGGGCGCCAGCCAGCCTCGACGGTGGCCGCAGCGTCGCCACCCTGGGCGCCCACGCCGGGGATCAGCAGCGGCAAAGTGGGCGCCAATTCGCGCACCCGCGCCAGCTCCGCCGGGAAGGTGGCGCCAACGACCAGACCGAGCCGGCCGTCGCGGTTCCACTTGCCAGCCGCCTGGCGGGCCACCTCCTCGAACAGGCGCTCGCCATTGGCCAGCGGCTTGAACTGCAGGTCACTGCCGCCGGGGTTGGAGGTGCGGCACAGCAGGATCAGGCCTTTGCCGTCGAACTTGAGGTAGGGCTCGATCGAGTCGAAGCCCATGTAGGGCGACAGGGTGACCGCATCGGCCTGGTAGCGCTCGAAGGCTTCGCGGGCGTACTGCTCGGCGGTGTTGCCGATGTCGCCGCGCTTGGCGTCCAGGATCACCGGGACCTCGGGCGCGTTGCGCCGGATGTAGGCCATCAGCTGTTCGAGCTGGTCCTCGGCGCGGTGGGCGGCGAAATAGGCGATCTGCGGCTTGAAGGCGCAGACCAGGTCCTTGGTCGCGTCGACGATGCGGGCGCAAAAATCGAAGATGCGGGAGGGATCGCCGCGCAGGCCGGCGGGGAATTTCGCCGGGTCCGGGTCCAGGCCAACGCACAGCAGGGATTCGTGGCGAGCGGTGGCGCGCGCCAGCTGGGAAGCAAAATGCATGGGGCGATTCTAATGAGCGCCCCCTGCCGCAGGGGTGACCGAACAAGTGAATCCGCTGCCGGCCTGACGTGCTTTTGCGGGACGCGGGGCACGCACCCCGGCCCCCTTGCATTTCGTTACCGTTTAGACCCGTTTTGCCAGCGCTGCGGCGAGGCCGACGTAGCGGCCCGGGGTCATCGCGAGCAGGCGGTCTTTTTCGCTCTGCGGCAGCGCCAGGTTGGCAATGAAGCCTTGCATCATGTCGCGTGTCATCGGCTTGCCGCGGGTGAAGGCCTTGAGTTGCTCGTAGGGCTGCGGCAATGCATGGGCGCGCATCACCGTCTGGATGGCCTCGGCCAGCACTTCCCAGGCGCCGTCCAGGTCGGCGGACAGCGCCGCGGTGTTGATCTCCAGCTTGCCCAGGCCGCGCGACAGCGATTCGTGCGCCAGCACCGCGTAGCCCAGCGCCACGCCCATGTTGCGCAGCACGGTGGAGTCGGTCAGGTCGCGCTGCCAGCGGCTGATCGG
This sequence comes from Ideonella sp., assembly GCF_041287625.1. GTDB lineage: Bacteria > Pseudomonadota > Gammaproteobacteria > Burkholderiales > Burkholderiaceae_C > Ideonella. The sequence goes on along the minus strand of NZ_JBGGNH010000027.1, from coordinate 59,540 downwards.
CAGCTTCTGGCTCAAGTGGGCCAGCAGTGCATTGGCCAGGCCGAAGTTGCCCTCGGCGTTCTCGAAGTCGATCGGGTTGACCTTGTGCGGCATGGCCGAGGAGCCGACCTCGCCGTCCTTCAACTTCTGCTTGAAGTAGCCCAGCGAGATGTAGCCCCACACGTCGCGCGAGAAGTCGATCAGGATGGTGTTGCAGCGCGTCACCGCGTCGAACAGCTCGGCCATGTAGTCGTGCGGCTCGATCTGGATGGTGTACGGGTTGAACGTGAGCCCCAGGCCGCTCTCGACGACCTGGCGCGAGAAGGCCTCCCAGTCCTTGTCCGGGTAGGCGACCGAGTGGGCGTTGTAGTTGCCCACCGCGCCGTTCATCTTGGCCAGCAACGGCACCTCGGCAATGCGCTCGCGGGCACGCTGCAGGCGGGCCACGACGTTGGCGAATTCCTTGCCCACCGTCGTCGGGCTGGCCGTCTGGCCATGGGTGCGCGAGAGCATGGGCACATCGGCGAAGCCGTGCGCCATGTCGGTCAGCTGGGCAATGACACGTTCCAGCCCGGGCAGCAGCACCTCGCTGCGCGCGGCCTTCAGCATCAGCGCGTGGCTGGTGTTGTTGATGTCTTCGCTGGTGCAGGCGAAGTGCACGAACTCGGCCGCGGCGGTCAGCTCGGCGTTCTGCTCGAAACGGGCCTTGAGCCAGTATTCGACCGCCTTGACGTCGTGGTTGGTGGTCTTTTCGATGTCCTTGATGGCTTGCGCATCGGCCTCCGAGAAGCGCGCCACCAGCCCGCGCAGCAGACCGCGAGAGGCTTCGGACAGCGGCGCAAAACCGGCCAAGCCGGCGTCGGACAAGGCAATGAACCACTCGACCTCGACCTGCACGCGGCGGTGCATCAGGCCGTACTCGGACAGCAGCGGGCGCAGCGGCGCGACCTTGGCGGCGTAGCGGCCATCCAGCGGGGACAGGGCCATCAGGGCCGAATGGGATGACAGCGAGGACGGCGAGGAGGAGTTCTGCATAGGAGCGGGGGCGCAAGCCAGGCAAGGCGCACACGCGGGGCGCGTCTGCGAAGCGCCTCATTTTACGGGGGCAGCCAGCGAGGCCCCTCGGCGGGCCCATGGGCAGCTTCGATAGAATCGCCGCCAAGGGACAGCCCAAAGACGACAACAAGCATGAAACTGATCGGATCACTCACCAGCCCGTACGTTCGCAAGGTACGCGTCGTGCTGGCCGAGAAAAAGCTGGATTGCCAGTTCGTGCTGGAGGACGTCTGGGGCAATGACGCCATCCTGGCCGCCAACCCGCTGGGCAAGGTGCCTTGCCTGGTGATGGAAGGCGGCGAGGCGGTGTTCGACTCGCGCGTCATCGTCGAATACGTCGACACGCTGTCGCCGGTCGGCAAGCTCATTCCCGCCAACAGCCGCGAGCGGGTGGAAGTGCGCACCTGGGAAGCGCTGGCCGACGGCCTGCTGGACGCCAGCATCACTGCCCGGCTGGAAAAGCACTGGGCCGGCCGCACCGAAGCACAACGCTCGCAGGCCTGGATCGACCGCTACATGGCGCGGGTGCAATCCGCACTGGCGGCCATGAGCCGCGGCCTGGGCGACAAGCCCTTCTGCGTCGGCATCCACTTCACGCTGTCCGACGTCGCCGTCGGCGTCGCGCTCGGCTACCTGGACTTCCGCTACCCCGAGATCGACTGGCGCACGCCCTACCCGAATCTCCAGAAGCTCTACGACAAGCTCGCGGCCCGGCAGAGCTTCATCGATACCGTGCCTGCTTAAAACGCGTCGGACGCTGCCCTCGGAAAGCCGGCACATGTCGGCCTGTGCTACAAACAGTTGAGCCACCTCGCGTTCAGCGAACAAGGCCGCCGCATCAACCTGCCGATGCGCTCGTTCTCCGTAATGAAGGGCGCGGACGCCCCCGAAGCTTGGCATTCCAAATTCCTGCCGGCGCCTGTCTGCTACGACCTGCGCAAACGGGATGGGAATTGCAAGGTGGCGATGCTTCGTCGCGAACTGACTCAAGGACAAACCCCAGCCTGCACGCAAACTGCAGGAGCTCGACAATTTGACGATTCCACAACCGAAGCCGTTGCAATAAACTCGACCAAGCGATGTCGGCCGACCCCATCGCGCAAATCCATTTACAGGGAGAGTTCAATGCAACGACAACACATTCTGGCAGCCGCGTTGGTAATGACGTTGATGTCCATGTCAACCCACGCCGAAATTCAGCAGTGGCAGCTGATTGCCAAAGTCCGGAGCACCACGGAGGGCTTCGAGCCCCCGTCATTCCTGAAGGTGGGCTCCAAAGTCAAGGTGATTTATCACGTTGACCTTGACGCGCCGCTGAGCGGCGGCCTCTACTATGCTTTGCCGTATATCAAGTTCAACAAGGATGGCTCGGGCACTGATGGCGGCTATGTCATCGCCTGGGAAGGGTTTACGGCGTTCAACACGTCCATCGAGAAGCCTCGGGAAGATGGCGTCAATTTTGTCTCGTACAACTGCCCCGGTGAACACGCGCCAGCATCGATTTCCGATGCCCTTGCCATTTGTGTATCGATGATGAGGCAGTTCGAGAAATCCAATGTTCGGTTCGATATTGGAACGGATTCCGTGTGGGCGGAGCCTTTGTCTTTTCAATTGATGACGAAACCTTGATCTAGCTGCAGGGTTTCAACCTTTGCGTTTGGCGATTGATTGCCCGCCCCTGGCTCGCAGTTTCGGCTGCGGCCAAGCGCGCTTCAGCAGAAAGCGTGCGCCACACGTAAGGTCACCAGGTGCTCGGCAGAAAGTACCGCTTTGGGGAGCCACCCAAGCAAGAGGACCACACGGAAGTTGCCGTTCGCGGCCCTCCTTCTGTCGGCGTGAAAATGGACAGCAGCTGAAAGTCAGCCTGCTGCCTCCAACTCGGCCTCCGCAGCCTGGAAGCTGTGGGCGCGGGCCATCGGCCAGTACATCTCGAACACCTTGTGTGGCCACGGCTGTTGGCCGGCGGCGGCGGCCAGCAGTTCGCCGGGCTTGAGGAATTGCAGGTGCGTGGACAGCAGGCGGATCTGGTCGCCCGCGGTGCGGCGCACGATGTGGCGGGCCGAGATGGCGTTCGGGTGGTGCAGGCCGGCGGCCTGCACCAGCTCCTTCAGCGCGTGCAGCGTGTTCCGGTGGAAACGGGTCACGCGCTCGATCTTGTCGGGCACGACCAGTGCGCGCTGGCGCACCGGATCCTGCGTGGCCACCCCCGTCGGGCAATTGCCGGTGTGGCAGCTTTGGGCCTGGATGCAACCCAGCGCGAACATGAAACCGCGGCCGGAGTTGCACCAGTCGGCGCCCAGCGCCATCGCACGTGCAATGTCAAAGGCACTGACGATGCGGCCGGCAGCGCCAATGCGGATGCGCGAGCGCAGGCCCAGGCCGACCAGGCTGTTGTGCACCAGCAGCAGGCCTTCCTGCATTGGCGCGCCCACGTGGTCGGTGAACTCCAGCGGCGCGGCGCCAGTGCCGCCTTCGGCGCCGTCCACCACGATGAAGTCCGGCAGCAGGTCGGTTTCCAGCATGGCCTTGCACAGCGCAAACCATTCCCACGGATGGCCGATGCAGAGCTTGAAGCCGGTTGGTTTGCCGCCCGAAAGCTCGCGCAGTTTGGCAATGAACTGCAGCATCTCGACCGGCGTTGAAAAGGCGCTGTGGGACGACGGCGAGATGCAGGCCACGCCTTCGGGCACGCCACGCGCCGCCGCAATCTCGGCCGTGACCTTCGGGCCGGGCAGCACGCCGCCATGGCCTGGCTTGGCGCCTTGCGAAAGCTTCAGCTCGATCAGCTTGACCTGCGGCTCCCGGGCGTTGGCGGTGAAGCGCTCCTCGCTGAAGCGGCCGGACTCGTCGCGGCAGCCGAAGTAACCCGAGCCGATCTCCCACACCAGGTCGCCGCCATGCACGCGGTGGTGCACGCTGATCGAACCTTCGCCGGTGTCGTGCATGAAGTTGCCGCGCCGTGCGCCGCCGTTCAGCGCCAGGATGGCGTTGGCGCTCAAGGCGCCGAAGCTCATCGCCGAGATGTTGAACACGCTGGCCTGGTAAGGCTGGGCGCTGGCAGCGCCGATGGTGATGCGAAAGTCGTGCGACTCGAGCACAGTGGGCAGCAGCGAATGGTTGATCCATTCGTAGCCCTCGCGCTGCACGTCGAGCTGGGTGCCGAACGGCCGGTTGTCCGGGTCGCCCTTGGCCCGCTGGTAAACCAGCGAGCGCTGCTGGCGCGAAAACGGCGCGGCCTCGTTGTCGCTCTCGATGAAGTACTGGCGCATTTCCGGCCGGATGAACTCCAGCAGGAAGCGCAGGTGGCCGATCACCGGGTAGTTGCGCAGCACCGCATGGCGCGTCTGGCGAAGGTCGCGCACGCCCAGCACCAGCCCGGCCAGGCCGACCAGCAGCGCCACGGTCCAGCTGCCGCCATGGCCGGCCACACCCAGGGCGACCCAGCTGACCAGCGCCAGCAGCACGCAGGCCACCAGCGTGAGGTAGCGCAACGGAATCAGACGGTTCAGGGCATTCAACCAGGCGGGCATGCAACTCACTCCTCGCCCGGGCCGTGCTCGGGCTGGCGGCATGCTAGCGGGCTTGCGGCTCGCGCGTCAGGCCAAAGAGCGGGCCATGCACCTGCCACTTCGGGGCTTGACGGCGGGCGACCTGGCGGCATGCCGATAATCGGTCGGCCGTAAGTTCCAGGATCCGACCTGATGCGTGTCACTGCCTCCTGCCCCGCGCACCGCGATGCCCGCCGTGCCGTGCCGCCCACCCGCCAGCGCGGACGGCTGCACTTCGACCCGGCCGCGCTGCGCCAGCAGGCGGCTGCGCTGTGGCGAAAGCTGTGGAGCCGCTGGCCGGCCAACTGGCCGCAAAGCCCTTGGGCCAAGCTGGGTTTGATGCTGGGCGCCGGTTTCAGCGCGCTGCTGCTGGTGCTGGTGATCTCAATCGCGGTGATCTACCCGCAGCTGCCGGCGCTGGACCGGGTGACCGACTACCAGCCGCGCCAGCCGCTGCAGGTCTTCACGCGCGACGGCGTGGAAATCGCCCAGTTCGGCTCGGAGCGGCGGCAGTACCTGCCGATCGCGCAGATTCCCAAGCAGATGCAGGACGCGCTGCTGGCGGTCGAAGACGCGCGTTTTCGCGAGCATGGCGGCATCGACCCGATCGGCGTGCTGCGCGCGCTGGTGGCCAGCGTGACGCCGGGTGGCATGCGCCAGGGCGCGTCCACCATCACCCAGCAGGTCGCGCGCAACTTCTTCCTGTCGTCGCGCCGCACGCTGGAGCGCAAGCTGAAGGAGGCGCTGCTGGCGCTGAAGATCGAACACCAGCTCGACAAGGACCAGATCCTCGAGCTGTACATGAACCAGATCTACCTCGGCCACCGGGCCTACGGCTTCGGTGCCGCTTCGCAGGTCTATTTCGGCAAGCCGCTGGCGCAGCTGTCGACTGCCGAATGCGCGATGCTGGCCGGCCTGCCCCAGAACCCCGGTTATGCCAACCCGCTGACCAATTTCGAACGCGCCACGACGCGGCAACACGTGGTGCTGGCGCGCATGCTGGCCACCGGCGTGGTCGACCAGGCGCAGTACGAGCAGGCCAAGGCCGAGAAGCTGGTGATCCGCTCGCAGACACAAGTGGACGTGCATGCCGAGCACGTGGCCGAGATGGCGCGCAAGGTGGTCTTCGAGCGCTATGGCGAGCAGGCCTACACGGAAGGATTCAAGGTCTACACCTCGCTGATCGCCGCCGACCAGCAGGTCGCCTGGAGCGCGCTGCGCCGCGGCGTGCTGGACCATGAACGCAAGCAGCCGTGGCGCGGCCCCGAGGACAACGAGGATCTGCCCGACAACGCCGACGACGGCGAAGTCCAGGCCGCGCAAATCCTCAAGGACTACCGCGACGACGAGGACCTGCGCGTGGCGCTGGTGCTGAAGGCCAGCCCCAAGGAAGTGGTGGCCCAGCTGGCCACCGGCGAGAACATTCGCCTGAGCGGCGACGGCCTGCGACTGGGCCAGCCCGGCCTGAAACCGAAGGCGGCCAAGGACCTGGTGCTGGAGCGCGGCGCGGTGATCCGTGTCTCGCATGTGGACGCGAAACCTGGCGCCAAGGGCGACGACGCGCAAGGCAGCTGGACGCTGGCGCAGTGGCCCGAAGCGCAAGGCGCGTTTGTCTCGCTGGATCCGCAGACCGGACGCGTGCGCGCGCTGGTCGGCGGCTTCGACTTCACGCGCCAGCAGTTCAACCACGTGACCCAGGCCTGGCGCCAGCCCGGCTCCAGCTTCAAGCCTTTCCTGTATTCGTCTGCACTGGAACATGGCGTGATGCCGGCCAGCGTGATTGACGACGAACCGCTGACGCTGGCCGACGGCAGCGCACCGGCCAACTGGAACCCACAGAACTCGGACGGCCAGTTCGACGGGCCGATGAGCCTGCGCCGCGCACTGGCCAAGTCCAAGAACCTGGTCAGCATCCGGCTGCTGCAGCACGTGGGCCTGGCCGATGCACGCGAGTGGGTCTCGCGCTTCGGTTTTGATGCCGACAAGCAGCCCGACAACCTGACCTTCGCGCTGGGCGCCGGCAGCGTCACGCCGCTGCAGATGGCCGGCGCCTACGCGGTGCTGGCCAACGGCGGCTACAAGGTCGACCCGCTGGTCATCGAGCGCATCACCAATGCGCAGGGCAAGACGCTGTACGAAGCGCCGGCCCCGGTCGCGCTGGACGACAGCCGCCGTGTGGTGCCGGCGCGCAATGTCTTCCTCACCGACAGCCTGCTCAACGAAGTCACCCGCAGCGGCACCGCGGCACGCGCCCAGGCCGCGCTGAAGCGGCCGGACATCTACGGCAAGACGGGCACCACCAACGACGCGGTCGATGCCTGGTTCGCCGGCTTCCAGCCCTCGGTGGTGGCCATCGTCTGGATGGGCTATGACGACCCGCGCAGCCTGGGCAGCCGCGAATCGGGCGGCGGCCTGTCGCTGCCGATCTGGATCAGCTACATGGACAAGGTGCTCAAAGGCGTGCCGGTGCAGGCCTACACGCCACCGGAAGGCGTGCAAGAGTCCGGCGGCGACTGGGTCTACAACGAATATGCCGATGGCAGCTTCCTTGCCCATGTGGGCGCGCCGGCCACCCCGGAGGAGGAGGCGTCGGCCGCCGAGGCCGCCGGCGCGCTGCTGCCGCTGCCCGCCGCCAGCGCGGCGGCTTCGGCGCCCTGAAGCCGCCACCCCATTCCACCAACAGGAGACAGACGACATGGCCTTGTATGAAGTGGACGGCTTGCAGCCGGTGGTGCCGGACTCGGCCTGGGTGGCCGATTCGGCCCAGGTGATCGGCCGGGTCGAGCTGGGCGAGGACAGCAGCGTGTGGTTCGGCGTGGTGATCCGCGGCGACCAGCCCGAGCCGGTGAGCATCGGCGCGCGCACCAACATCCAGGAAGCCAGCGTCTTGCATTCGGACGCCGGCAAGCCGCTGACGATTGGCAGTGACGTGACCATCGGCCACAAGGTGATGCTGCATGGCTGCACCGTGGGCGACGGCTCGCTGATCGGCATTGGCGCGGTGGTGCTGAACGGCGCGGTGATCGGTAAAAACTGCCTGGTCGGCGCCGGTGCGCTGGTCACCGAAGGCAAGAGCTTTCCGGACGGCTCGCTGATCGTCGGCAGCCCGGCAGTGGTCAAGCGCGCACTCTCACCCGAGCAGATCGCCGGACTGATGGGCAGCGCCGCGCATTACGTGGACAACGCCAGGCGCTTTCGGGACACGCTGCACAAGCTCGCCTAGCTTGTGACGCCTGGAAACGTGATGTCTGGCGTGTAAATCCGGGCTGCCGCGGTCATCGGCAGGGCGCGGCGAGGCGTTGGGCAGGGGTGAATCACGCTGTTGGAGACACCTCTATGCGACCCCTTCCCGCTTCACGTTCCCTGCTGCGCACCGCCCCGGCCGCCGCCTTGGTCCTGGCCGCTGCCGCCGCACTGAGCGGATGCGTGGTCGCCCCCCTGCCCGCCCGCGGCTATGGCGGCGGCTATGTGGACCACGGCTACTACAACAACGGCCCGGCCTATGACAACTACGGCGGCAGCGTGGTGGTGGACGTGGCGCCACCGCCGCCGCGCTACGAAGTCATCACTCCCGCGCCAGCGCTGGGCTGGCTGTGGATCGGTGGCTTCTGGGGCTGGCGCGCCAACCAGCACTACTGGAATGCCGGCCACTGGGAGGCGCCGCGTGCGGGTTACCGCTACGTGCCGCATGCCTGGGAACCGGCCGGCCGCGGCTGGCGCGAGCGCCCGGGCCGCTGGGACCCGCGCTGAGCTGACGGTCCTTTGACAGGTCGGGCGAGGGTGCGCGGCTCCTAGAATCGCGCGCATGCCCAACCAACCGCCGCTGGCCGCGCCCGAAGCTGTTTCCTCCCCGGCCCACCAGCGGCTTGGCACCGCGCACCGGCTGTTCGTCGTCACCGTGCTGGGCTTTGCCTCCGGCCTGCCGCTGGCCCTCACCGGCCAGGCCTTGCAGGCCTGGCTCAGCATCGAAGGGCTGGACCTGGCGACCATCGGCTTTCTCAGCCTGATCGGCCTGCCCTACACCTTCAAGTTCCTCTGGGCCCCGCTGATGGACCGCTTCGAGCTGCCGCTGCTCGGCCGGCGGCGCGGCTGGATGGTGCTCACGCAGCTGCTGCTGGCCGGCGGCCTCTTGTTGCTGGCCGCCATTCCGCCCAAGGACTCACTGCAGCTGTTTGCGCTCGTCGCCGTGGCCATCGCCTTCCTGTCGGCCTCGCAGGACGTGGTGATCAACGCCTACCAGACCGACCTGCTGCCTCAGCGCGAGCGCGGCCTGGGCTCTTCGCTGAACGTGATGGGCTACCGGCTGGCGATGATCGTCTCCGGCGGGCTGGCGCTGATCTGGACCGATGCCGCGCAAGGCGGCGGCTGGAGCTGGCCTTCGGTCTACCGCCTGATGGCCGCGCTGATGGCCGGCGCCGCCGTCTTCAGCGCCGTGCTGCTGCCGCGCCTGCGCCATGCCGCCGTGCCGAGCAGCGTGGCCCGGCACGACGTGGTGGGGTTCTTCGCAGTCTGCGCCGCTGCAGCGGTGGGCTACGTGCTGACCGACCAGGTCTGGAACCCGCTGGCGCACTGGGCGATGACGCCGCTGTTCGCCGGCAACACGATGGCGGCCACGCTGCAACAGCGCTGGATGGACCTGGCCGGGCTGCTGATGGGCCTGGCCGTGACCGTGCCGCTGGCCGCGTGGGCGGCCCGCAAAGCGCGCTTCGAAACCCTGATCAACGGCCTGAACAGCTACTTCGCCCAGCCGGGCGCCGTCGCCTTCCTGCTGTTCATCGTGCTCTATAAACTGGGCGACGCCTTTGCCTACTCCCTGATGACGCCCTTCCTGCTGAAGAGCATGCTGTTCAGCGCGGCCGAGGTTGGCGTGGTCAACAAGATCGTCGGCCTGTGGCTGACGATTGGCGGCGCCTTGCTGGGCGGCGCCTTGATGCTGCGGCTGGGCCTGTGGCGGGCGCTGATGCTGTTTGGCGTGCTGCAGATGGTCAGCAATCTGGGCTACTGGTGGCTGGCCGTGGCCGGCAAGGGCCTGATGCCCGGCCTGGTCATTCCGGCCTTCGACTGGGGCTTCGTGAAGCTGGTGCAGGACACGCCGGTGGATGGCGGCCTGCTGATGGTGATTGCCTTCGAGAACCTCTCGGGCGGCATGGGCACCGCGGCCTTTGTCGCACTCTTGATGAGCCTGTGCAGCCAGCGCTTCACCGCCACGCAGTACGCGCTGCTGATCTCGTTTGCCTCGGTGGGCCGGGTCTGGGTCGGCCCGCTGGCCGGGGTTTTGGCCGAATCCATTGGCTGGCCGGCTTTTTTCATTGTTTCGACGCTGTTGGCAGCACCCGCCCTGATGCTGCTGTGGCGGCTGCGTGCGAGCATCGCGCTGCTGACTGCATCCCCCGACAGCGCAGGCCTGGCAGACGACTGAAAACGTCACATTCCGCCCGGCCCGGCTGTTGCTTGTCTTGCCTCAGGGTTTCCAAATTTCCAGCACCGCAGCATGACCCACAGTTTTCGCACCGACGCCGAGTTGCCGCTGCCGCCAATGGTCCACGCCAGCGGCTGCGGTTGCCCCTTGCATGCACGCCGCCGCGTGGGCGCGGCGCTGGCCGTCACGCTGGGCAGCGCCAGCCTGCTCCCCGGCCCGGCGCAGGCCCAGCAGCCCAGTGTGGAAGAAGGCGTGCGCTCGCAGGTCGGCGGTGAATCGCGTTTCGCGCAAATGGTCTCGGCCGAGCAGGTCGAGATGGCCGCATCCAAGCAATACGGCCAGATGAAGCGCGAAGCTGCCACCAAGAAGGCGCTGGCGTCGGACGACAACCCGCAGCTGATCCGCCTGCGCGCCATCGGCCAGCGGGTGATCCCGTTCTGCCAGGCATGGAACCCGCGCGCCGCACAGTGGCGCTGGGAGGTCAGCCTGATCGGCTCCAACGAGCTGAACGCCTTCTGCATGCCCGGCGGCAAGATCGCCTTCTACTACGGCATCCTCAAGCGCCTGCAGCTGAGCGACGACGAGGTCGCGATGATCATGGGCCACGAGATGGCCCACGCGCTGCGCGAGCACGCCCGCGAGCAGATGGGCAAGACGGCGGCCACCCGCATGGGCGCCGGCCTGATCAGCTCGCTGTTCGGCTTTGGCAACCTGGGCGACACCATGCTCAACATGGGCGCCCAGTTGCTGACGCTGCGCTTCAGCCGCGAAGACGAAACCGAGGCCGACCTGGTCGGCCTGGAACTGGCGGCACGCGCAGGCTACGACCCGCGCGCCGGCATCGGCCTTTGGAACAAGATGACCGAGGCCAACAAAGGCGCCCCGCCACAGTTCCTCTCCACCCACCCCGCCAGCCCGACCCGCATCGCCGAGATCGAGCGCGCGCTGCCGCGTGTGCTGCCGATCTACGACCGCGCGCCCAAGCCGCCGAAGTTCTACGGCCCGCCTGTGGCCTGAGCCGGATCCACGGCCGGCTCACCTGCGCAAAGCAGGACTCCAGCTGGCCTTCATGTGATCTTTTTCACGATGAATTGGCGCAGACGCGTCGCCGCCTCCCCAGCCCAGAGGACGCCGCCGGTGGACAGGGCCGGATGCAAATTGAAACATCAACCCTTCAAGGATTTTTCATCCAGGAGGGATTTCGATGTTCTATGTCTGCATTCCACGTTTCCAAGGCCCCCCGCTCAACAACAGCAGCCCGCTGGGGGGCGGCACGCTGCTCACCGCCCAAGCCGGCGAGAGCTCCAGCTGGGCCGGTGACACCGACTCACTGATGGGCTCCGGCATCGTCGCCGGCCCGATCTCGCTGCAGTGGATCTCGTTTGCCGACGGGGCTGCCGCAACCGCGTGGTCCAACCTTTCCGCCGTCCAACCGCTGCTGAATGTCAGTCTCGTCTCGGGCTATGACGGCACCGATGTGGGCGCAGGCAATGTTGTGCTCGTGGTGCATCGCTGGCGCGCGTGGCCGGGACCTGCGCCTTCAATGAATTGCGTGAGGTGCCCGCCCGCGCTCACCAGCAGCCTGCCGCGCTGGTTTGGCCAGCTGGTGGCTGGCAAGACCCCCGCGGCACCGCTCGAGACCTGGGTGCTGATGTTCGAGTCGTTGGCGTCGCTCAATACCTGGACTGCATCGAACGGTGGCGCCATGTTCATGAACAACAGCCTGTACGCTATCCGGGTTCCGTAACCATTTGGGTAGAGCTTGCATGTGGCGGTTGGTGGCTTGCTTTTTGACGTGGCTTGCGTGGCCAACCGCGATTCACGCGCAAGAGGCGGCAGCGCCACAGGTCCTGGTGCTGACACAGTTGTCCGAGGCACAGGACCGAGATGTGATGACCGTGCTGCGGCGGGAGCTGCAAGCAGGTGGTGGCGATGCGCCGCTCATCGAACGGATTGAATTGCCACAGAGCGAAGACCTGCGGAGCTCGCAGGCCTACACCTTCGAAGTACTGCGCAGACACAAATGGCGCCTGGTCGTTGCAACCACCGCAGGTGCGGCCCAGTTGGTCTCACAAACCAAGCTGCCGGTCCCCATGATTTTCCGCAGTGCCCCCAACCCCGTCAAAAACTGCCTGATCCTGAACTTGCGCCACCCACAATCGAATGCAACCGGCTACACCAGCGCCACCGAGAGCGAAGGCAAGATGGTGGAAGCTCTGCAGATCGCCTTTCCTCAACTGCAGCAGTTTGTGATGCTCGTCGATGGCCGGCCTGAGATCGACAACGATGACTGCCCGCCACCGCGAGCAATGCCGCCTTGCCGCAGCGGATTCGTCGACAACACCGCAGAACGTGATGCGTTGTTGATCAATGCCACCAGTCTTGCCAACTGGTACCGTGCCGCCCAAGCGCCAATGCGGCCAGTTCGGGTGCTGCGGCTGTGTGAGTTCACCGACATTGACAAGTTGCAGCGTTGGCTGCCCGCCAACCGCGGACCGCGGCCGACCCTCGGACTGGTGGTGCCCTACCACCAGCTGTTCTACGAGGCCGGCCCTGCCCTGGTCGCCAAGGCTCGGTCGCTGCGTCTGCCTGCGATCTACGGTTCACGCAACTTCCTGCCCATGGGTGCCTTGATGGCCATGTCGCCGCTGCGCGAGCCACCGGGCGAGGCCAGAGGCGTCGAGTTGGCCGGCCGCATCCTGGCCGGAGAATCCCCGGCCGACATTCCGGTTCAGCGCCCCGAGGGGGTAGAGCTGATCATCAACATCACGACCGCCAGGGACCTTGGCATGCCGCCAAGCAAGGCCGTACTCCGCGCCGCTGACCGCCTGATACGCTGACGGCCGATCGTCTGCCGCCCCGATGTCCGACCTGCCTTCGCCACTGCCCACCAACACCCCGCCCAAGCCCAGCCTCTGGCGCATGCGCCTGTGGCGCAAGCAGGCGCTGGCGTTTGGGGGGTTGGTGCTGCTGAGCTTCGTGCTGTTCGGTGCGGCCGAAGTGATGTTTTCCTATCGCGAGGCGATCAAGGCGGTGACGCTGAACCAGTCGCTGCTGGCGCGTGAGGTCAGCGGCTCGATCCGCGGTTCGCTGAACTCGATCCAGAACCATGTGCGGGCCACCGCCAGCCTGCCGTGGGAGATGCCGGGCTGGCTGGACCTGCAGGACCGGCGCGACGAGTTCCAGCGCATCCTGCGGCTGGAGCCCGCGGTGCGCGACCTGACGCACCACGATGCGCGCGGCGAGCCGGACCTGTTTGTCTCGCGGCTGGAGTTGTCCAGCCTGCCGGGGCCGGACACGCTGAGCTTCGCCGACGCGGCGCGGCTGCGTTGGCCGGATGGCCTGCCGCCGGCCCAGGGCAGCATCGACTACGCAGACGGCTATGAGCCGCACCTGCTGCTGGTGACGCCGGACCCGCGGCTGGGCGCAGGCACGACGCTGGCCCGGGTCAACCTGCGCAGCCTGGCGCGCGGCCTGAACGAGGTGTTGCGCAGCAAGGGGCTGGAGGCCTATGCGGTGGACCGGCGCGGCGTGGTGGTGCTGCATGCCGACACCACGCTGATGCTGGCCCAGCACCAGGCGCTGGGCGCCGCCACCGCCCGCCCAGACGCGCCGGCCGCGACAGCGCGCAGCGGGCTGAACGGCCGGGCCGTGGTGGCCAGCAGCTTCGAACTGCCGGAGCTGGGCTGGCGCATCGTCATCGAACAGCCGCGGGACGTGGCGCTGGCCCCTGTGTACGACACGGTGCTGCGCACGCTGCTGGTCACGCTGCTGGCCAGCCTGGCCGCGGTGCTGCTGGCGCTGGTGCTGGTGCGCCGCTCGATCGCGCCGATCAACGCGCTGCACCGCGGCGCGCAGGCGCTGGGCGACGGCAGGCTGGATGCACGCATCGAGATCCGCACCGGCGACGAGCTGGACGACCTGGCGCAGCAGTTCAACACCATGGCCGGCAACCTGCAGCATGTGTACCGCAACATGTCGGCCATGATTGCCGAGAAGACACGCGACCTGGAGCTGGCCAACCGACACAAGTCCGAGTTCCTGACCCACATGTCGCACGAGCTGCGAACGCCGCTGAACTCGGTGATCGGCTTTTCAGACGTGCTGCGCGAGGAGATGTTCGGCGCGCTCAACGACAAGCAGAAGGAATACGCCAACGACATCCACGCCTCGGGCGAGCACCTGCTGGCGCTGATCAACGACGTGCTGGACCTGTCGAAGATCGAGGCCGGCCACATGGCGCTGGACCTGTCGGAGGTGGACCCCAGCTCGCTGCTGGTGGCGAGCGCCAACATGATGCGCGAGCGTTGCATGCGCCAGGGGCTGAAGCTGCAGCTGCAGCTGCCCGATGAAATGGCGCCTTGCACGGTGGACGCGCGCCGGCTGCGGCAGGTGGTGCTGAACCTGCTGTCGAATGCGGTGAAGTTCACGCCGGCCGGCGGCGAGGTCACATTGCGCGCCGGACAGAATGCGTGCGAAGGGCTGTGGGTCGAAGTGAGCGACACGGGAGTGGGCATCGCACCCGAGGACCAGGCCACCGTGTTCGAGGAGTTCCGCCAGGTCGGCGACGATGTGTTGCGCAAGGCCGAGGGCACCGGCCTGGGCCTGCCGCTGGTGCGCCGGCTGGTGCATTTGCATGGCGGCGAAGTCACACTGCACAGCGCGCCCGGCCAGGGCTCGACCTTCCGATTCAACCTGCCGCTGCAGCCCGCCGTGGCCGTGCCGGCCCTCATCTGACGGTCCAAGGACTTGCCATGACCACCCTGCATGTGATCGACGATGACGAGCGCAGCCGCAAGCTGGCGTCCGACGTGCTGGCCGCGGCCGGCTTCGAGGTGCTGCAGTCCGGCACCGCCGCCGCGGCGCGCGACCAGCTGCGCGCCCACGGTGCCGACCTGGTGCTGCTGGACATCCAGCTGCCTGATGAAGACGGCTTCAAGGTGATTGCCTGGATCCGCGAGCAGCCGGCCCTAAAAGAGGTACCTGTGATCGCATTGACCGCCTCGGTGATGCCGGCCCACCGCGGCCGCATCGAAGAATCCGGCTTCAACGGCTTCATTGCCAAGCCGCTTTCTTCGGTGCGCGAGTTCGTGCAGAAGGTGCGCGGCCACCTGGGCCGGCCGTGAACGAGGGCCCGGCCGCTTTCCCTGCACCGGCTGGGGCCCGGATCCTGGTCGTGGACGACATGCCGGCCAACCGGCGGCTGCTGGAGGCCCACCTGTTGGCGCGCGGCTACCGCGTCTGCATGGCCAGCGGCGGCCGCGAGGCCCTGGCGATGGCCAGTGTCGAACCGCCGGACATGGTGCTGCTGGACGTGCTGATGCCCGACATGGACGGCTTCAGCGTCTGCGCCGCGATGCGTGCGCTGCCGGCGTTGCGCGCGGTGCCCATCGTGATGGTGACCACGCTGGATGCCAAGGAAGACCGGGTGCGCGGGCTGGACGCTGGCGCCGACGACTTCATCACCAAGCCGCTGGTCAAGGAAGAGCTGTGGGCCCGGGTGCGTTCGCTGCTGCGGGTCAAGACGCTGTACGACGAATCGCGACGGCAGCAGCAGCAGCTCGCCAGTTGGTCCACCGAGCTGGAGCGGCGCGTGGCCGAGCAGCTGGCCCAGGTGCAGCAGCTCTCCCAGCTCAAGCGCTTTTTCTCGCCGGCCCTGGCCGCCCGGCTGGTGGCCAGCGGCCTGCGCGACGAAATCCTGAACAGCCACCGCCAGGAGGTGACGGTGCTGTTTGCCGACCTGCGCGGCTTCACCGCCTTTGCCGAGCAGGCCGGCGCGGACCAGGTGATGGCGATGCTGCGCAGCTTCCACGCCGCGATGGGCGAGCTGATCTTCCAGTTCGAGGGCACGCTGGAACGCTTCACCGGCGATGGTTTCATGGTCTTCTTCAACGATCCCGACCCGCAGCCCGACCACAGCCTGCGCGCGGTGCGCCTGGCGCTGGCGATGCAGGCCCGCGCCGCGCCGCTGCTGGCAGCGTGGCATGGCCGCCACGGCCCGGCCGGGCTGGGCCTGGGCATCAGCCGCGGCGAGGCCACGGTGGGCGCCATCGGCTTCGAAGGCCGGTTGGACTACGCCGCCATCGGCACCGTGACCAACCGCGCCGCCCGCCTCTGCGCGGCCGCCGAGGCCGGCGAGATCCTGGCCTGCGAAGCCGCCTGGCGCAGCGTGCACGCGCAGGTCACGCACCTGCCGCCGCGCATTCCCGAGCTGCGCGGACTGCCCGAGCAAATGGCCTATCCGCTCACCGGCCTGCGTTGATTCGCAAGGCCGGGCGGTTCCCAAGCGGCCCCGCACCGCGAGACCGGGTGCCCCACCTCACCACCTGGGAGGCAGGTGGCGCAGGACTTGAAGCCGGCCGCGTTGCTGCGCCACGTAGCCGCCACGCTCCAGGTCCTTCAGCAAGCGGCTGACCATTTCGCGCGAGCTGCCGATGCGGCTGGCGACGTCCTGGTGGGTCAGCCGGCCGTTGAACAGGCCGTCGGCCCCGCAGGCTTCGCTGGGCGGCTGGGTCAGCAGCAGGCGCAGCCTGCCGTACACATCGTTCAGTGCCAGCCGCTTGGCCGACAGCGTCACCGAGCGCGCGCGGTGGATGACCTTGGCCAGCAGCTCGAATGCAAATTCGGGATGTTCGGCAATGTGGCGGGTCAGGGTTTCGCGGGTCAGCACCACGCAGGCGCTGGGCTCCTGGGTGATGACGCTGGCCGAACGCAGGCCGCCGTCCAGGCTCATCTCGCCCATGTATTCGCCCGGGCCATAGACGCCGTAGGTGATCTCGCGCCCGGTCTCGTCGGCCGAGAAGGCCCGCAGCAGGCCTGAGACGATGATGTAGAGCGTGTCGCCCCTGTCACCCTCCTGGATGATCAGCGTGCCCTTGGGGTAGCGCCGCAGGTCGCCACGCTGCACCAGCAGCTGAAGCGAAGGCGACAGCAAGGGCAAGGCCACAGGGCTGCGCGGCGACGGAGGGGCGTGGGAGGCATCTTGCATGCCCCCCATCGTAGCGCCGTAGCCGTCAATCGGCGCGACGCGCGCGGCGCCGCGGGTCCTGCGCGCCAGGTCAGCTGGTCAGCACGCCCAGGGCTTCCAGCAAATGATCGGCACTGCGCATCGCGCGTGCGCTGTCGCTGCCTGCCGGGGCGGCGGTGCGTGCTTCCGGCTTCTGGCGCAGGGCGCCGACCAGCGGCGGCAGCATGGCCACTTGCTGGATCAGGTCGCGGATGCTGACGCTGCCGGTCTTGGCGCGGATGTTGGCGATCTGGGTGCGCACCGTTGAAATCGCCACGCCATGGGTCTTGGCGACGTCCCCCGGCGAGCGGCCGTCGCACAAGGCGATCAGCACCTGCTCTTCGCCTGGCGACAGCCGGTGCGCACGGGCAAAGCCCTGCACCGACAAGGCGCCGCAGACCTGGCTCTTGCCCAGCACCAGCAGCGTGGCGCCGGGCAGCGGGTCACCCGGCAGCGCCGGCAGCGGCACCACCGACACCCCGGCACGCGCCGCACCGGTGCCCAGCGACAACAGCTTGCGCAGGCCGCGCCGGCTGGCGCCCAGCAGCGCTTCCTGCAGCACCAGCAGGTCCTGCGCCTGGCGCACGCGCAGCTGGCCGCCTTCCATCGTCAGCGGATGCTCGCCGGCTTCCAGCTCGACGCGCGCAGCATGGTTGGCATGCAGCACCTGGTACTCGTCGTTGATGACGAGCATGCCGTAGTCGATCTCGTCCAGCGCCAGCGCCATCAGCCGCGCCATTACTGCGGCGCCGGTGCGCCGCTCCGGGCCGCGGTAGGCCATGGCCTGGCTGACCAAGGGCCAGAGCGCGGCATGCACGTTGCCGGCCAGCGTCAGCGCCGACGAGCTCATGGCGGAGTTACGGGAAACGCGGCTCTGACCTTGATCCACCATGGAAAACTCCCGGGTTGAGAAGGCGGCGCAAAAGAGGCCACCCATGGTCTGGAGCTTAGGGAGCACAAGTGGTAACCGGTGGTGACTTTGACCTGCGGGCTGTGTGCGTTATTCACATTCCATCCCCACGCCTGGCGACATGTGTCAGCTGTTTGACAGAGGCTGGCACGGGATGCGCATGCGCTGCAGTGCAACAGTTTGTGAAGACGGCCGCTTGCGCACGCCGTTTGCCGCGGCCGGTTTCAGGTGCCGCGCACGTAGGGGTTGTGGCGCCGCTCGCGGCCGAAGCTGCTCTCCGGGCCGTGGCCGGGAATGAACACGGTGTCTTCACCCATCGGCCACAGGCGCTCGCGGATGCTGGCGATCAAGGTGCCGTGGTCGCCGCCGGGAAAGTCGGTGCGCCCGATCGAGCCGGAAAACAGCACGTCGCCCACAAAGCAGCGTTGCGCCCCGGCGTGGTGGAACACCACATGGCCCGGCGTGTGGCCAGGGCAGTGGCGCACGCTGACTTCGGTGCGGCCCAGTGCCACCGTGTCTCCGTCGGCCAGCCAGCGGGTGGGCGTGAAGGCCTCCGCCGGCGGAAAGCCGAACATGCGGCTTTGCTGCGCCAGC
Source organism: Ideonella sp. (assembly GCF_041287625.1). GTDB lineage: Bacteria > Pseudomonadota > Gammaproteobacteria > Burkholderiales > Burkholderiaceae_C > Ideonella. The sequence continues at coordinate 41,028 of NZ_JBGGNH010000027.1, read as the reverse complement.
TGGTCGATCCAGAACTGGTCGCCCGGGTGCGGCCCGATGATGGGCAGCCCATGCTCCCGCGCCAGCTGCCCGGTGCCGCCCGCATGGTCGATGTGCGCGTGCGTGAGCCAGATCGCCGTCAGCCTCAGCCCGCGCCGCTCGACCTCGGCCGACAGCAGTTCCAGGCCGCCGCCCGGGTCGATCACCGCCGCATCCAGCGTCTCGTCGCACCAGACGAGCGAGCAGTTCTGCTGGAAGGCGGTGACGGGGATGGTGTGGTAGCGCAGCATGGGACGGCAGGGTGGGCAACGGTGCGGCGATTCTCTCGAAGTTCCGACGGCCTCCGAAGGCGCTCAGCTACCGCGCGCACCGGTTTCGCCCGGTCGCCGGCCCGCCAAGCCCACGCCTAGGCCGGCAAGGCGGGCAGTGCCTCGTCCAGCAGTGTCACGCTGACCGACAGGCTGTCGGTTTCCAGCTGGCCGAAATTCGACACCAGCGCGACATCGGCCACGTCACGGCCGTAGGCGATCACGATGCGGCCGCCGCGCGGGCGGTCCTGTGTGGCGTCGAATGTGTACCAGCGCCCGCCGACGAAGGCCTCGAACCAGGCATGCAGGTCCATCGGATCGAGCCGATGCAGGTAGCCCACGACCATGCGCGCGGGGATGTACAAGGCGCGGCAGAAGGAGATACCGATGTGGGAGAAGTCGCGGCACACACCCGCGCCTGCGGCCAGCGTGTCCAGCGCGTCCGTGCCTTCGTTGCTGACGCCGTAGCGGTATTCAATGTGCCGATGCACCCAGGCCCTGATCGCCTCGACCTGCGCATAACCAGGCGCCGCGCCGGCGACGATCTGGCGGGCCTGTTCCATCATCTTGTCCGACGGGCAATAGCGGCTTGGCAGCAGGTACTGCAGCGCGCCGTCGGGCAGCAGTTCGATGGCGGTTGGCGGGGCATCGGGCGCCACTGCGACGTCGGGCTCGGTGTCCACCACCGTCTCGATGCGGATGCGCAGCACGCCTTTGGGCACCACGAACCGCTGGCACAGGTTGCCGGTCGCGTCGAAATACTCGGCTGCATTCACCTGCGGCTCGAAATGCCAGCTTTCGCTCGTGACCCACTGCGCCGCGCCGCTGCGCGGCCTGAGCATGGCCACGGTGGGGCAGGTTTCAGCGGCGCGCAGCCGGATGTCGCATGTGGCCTTCAATCTCATGGTTGCTCCTGAACGAGCTGCCAAGCTTGTCGCCTCCCGGCTCACGCGGCGAGCAGCCAAGCCCGCGTCCGGATGTAGGCATACGGTTTGAGCGGGCCGCTCGGCTGCGGAGCGAGCTCAGATCGATTTGAGGCGTTCGCGCACGCGCCGCACCCGCCAGCTGTCCGCCGTGTAGACGGCCACCAGCATTGCCTCGGCCTGGCCCAGCTTGTCCCTGGCCAGGGCCGGGTCGTGGCGCGCCAATGCCAACGCGCCCTCCACGCGCAGGCGTTCGGCGCGCAGCAGCGATTGGGGCGGCTGGCGCTCGAACACTTGCGACGGCAGCGAGGCCAGGACTTGCGCTGCGGCCTCGGTGTTGCCGTTGGCGATCAACGCGTCCGCATGGCGCAGCAGCACGCGCGGGCCGAAGATCGAATGGCTCGCGCTGCCGGAGCGGTCCAGCGCGAGGCGCATCACCGCCATGCTTTCGCTGGACGCTTCCAGCGCCTGCGCCGGCTGCCCGGCGAGCAGCAGCGCATCGACCAGCACGCTGCCCTTGTCGGCCACGTTTGGCGCGGCAGAAGCCCAGGTTTCGCCGGCGAGTTGCCGGACCAGCGGGCGCATCGGTTCCAGCAAAGCCACCGCTTCGGCCGGGCGCCCCTGGGCCATGCGCAGGCGGGCGATCAGGTTGCGCGCATCCAGCGCGGTGACGCTGTCGCTCAGATCCGTCTTGTTGACCACCGCCAGGTTGCTGGCAAGCAACGTCTCGGCCTCGTCCACAGCGCCGAGCTCCATCAGCTGCTGGCCGAGTTCCTTCTCGACGTTCCAGGGGTAGAACTGGTCGTACCAGTTGCTGGCCTTGGCCGGGTCGGCCAGCAGCGCGCGGTACAGCGCGACCGCGGCCTGCGGCTGGCCGCGCAGCGGCAGCAGCTTTGCCCGGTAGAACGCGACCAGCGCGGCGTTGTCGGCCGCCAGCGCCGCGCCCTTCTGCAGCGCATCGAGCCGCGCCAGTGCGCCTTGCGAATCGTCGCGCAGCGTGCCGATGTGCATCGCCAGCTGGGCCTGCACGCTGATCAGGTCGTGGTGTGGCACCTGCGGGCTGCCGTCGAAGCGATGCGCGATGTCGTCCACAAACGCCTGCAGCTTGCGGATGTCTTCCTCCGGCAGCGCGCCGTTGGATTCACCATACATGATCTGGTAAAGCGTCTGGAAGGCCTTGGGCGGGTCGAGCTCGGCGATCTGCAGCACCTTGTGCAGGGCCTTCTGGTACTCCGCCGCCGACTGGCCCTTCTGGCCCGACAGCACGGCCAGCACATAGCCCAGCACCGTGTGCACCCGGGCCTCGACCTCGGGCTGGTCCTTCAGCCGCGTCTGGGCGCGCTCGGCCAGCTTGCCGTAAAGCTGTTCGATGGTCATGGCCCTGGCATCGAAGTCGTGCGTGGCGATCACCGCCTGCAGGTCGTCGGTGAAATAGCTGGTGACGGCCTCCGAAGTGGCCGCGGCGGCCAGCGCCTGCTGCTGCGCGGCAACCGCCTGGTCTCGCGCACGGCTGGCCTGGCCATACAGCCACAGGCTGGCCGCGATGCCCATGCCCAGCACCGCCACCGTGGCGCGCAGCCAGAAGCGCCGCGCCTGGAGTTTTTCGTTCTGCTGGCGCGCCTGCTCGGCGGCGGCCAGCGCGGCGGCTTCTGCTGCGAACCGGGCCTGGTCCTGCTGGCGTATGGCCTGGCGCTCGGGCAGCGTGCGCAGGCGCTTGGCGAATTCGGCGGCGTCGGCCAGGCGCAGCGCCGGGTTGCCGGCCGAGGCCAGGGCGATGTCCTCGCGCAGCAGCGGGTCGGCAATGTCGGCCTCCCAGCCGGGCGCAAGCGGGCGCTGAGTGTCGCCCAGCAGCAGCTGGTAGAGCATCACGCCGAGTGCATAGATGTCGCCGCGCACCGTGTGCAGCTGGCCGGCCAGCACCTCCGGCGCGCGGTAGAGCAGCGTGCCGCTGTCGCTGGCGCCAGCGAGGTGCTGGGTCAGGCCCATGCGGGTGATGCCCAGCCGGTCCAGCGATGAAGGCTCGAGCAAACCGCCGCTGCCGAAATCGGCCATGCGCACGCTGGGTGCGCCGTCCGCGGCCAGGGCGATCAGCAGGTTGGCCGGCTTCACGTCCCGGTGCAGCACGCCCACGCCGTGTGCCACGGCCAGCGCGTCCGCCGCCTGGGCCAGCAGTTCCAGCCTCAGTGGCACCGGGACTTCGGGCCAGCCGCCCTGCGCCGCGGCCCAGGCCACAAGGCTGCCGCCGGCGATGTATTCGGACTCCAGGAAAAACGGCTCGGTCGCCAGGTTCCAGTCGATCAGCCGCACGCAGCGCGCATCGTCGCCCACGGTCTGGCGCAGGAAGCGGTACAGCGTGATCTCGCGTTTCAGCGCGACCAGGCCGGCGGCATTCACCGCGAACTTCAGCACCCGCTGCTCGCCGCTCTTGGGCTGGGCCGCCAGCCAGACCTCGCCCTGCCCGCCCTCCCCCAGCCGTTCGACCAGTTCCCAGAGCGGCCGGCCGGGCACTGCCATGCCCGGGTGGAACTCGAAGCGCGATGGCGCCTGTTCGGCGGCCAGGCTGGCGTCCGGCCGCTCGATGCGCACTTCGGCCACCAGGCGGTAGCCGTAGCCGTGCACCGTGCGGATGATGTCCTGCCCCGCATCGCCCAGCGCCTGGCGCACGCGGCTGACGGCCTTGGCCAGCGAGGTCTCGCCGGCGACCCGGCCCGGCCACACGGCTTCCAGCAGCTCGTCCCGCGTGACCACCTCACCGGCGCGGCGCAGCAAGTGGCGCAGCAGCTCGATGGGCTTGCGCTCCAGCTGGGCCAGTTCGCCACCGACCTGCAGCTCCAGCACCCGCTCGTCAAACACCGCGCCGCCGAAATGCCAGACCAGGTTGGCGGCTTCGGGATCCAGGGCCGACGCTTCCTGAGGATCGAGGGGAGGGGGAAGCGTCACGTGCAACTGCTGCGGCGAATCAAGGTCGCCGCATCCTACTCGCGGCATGGGCCGCGCGGCCCGGTGCCAGAACCCGCGTTTTTCCCGCTTGAAACGCCGATTTCAGGTTTTCGGCAAGTTTTCTTCAAGCATCGAAACCGGCATTCCGGGACGCTGCAGGGCACGCAAATCCTGCGTTCACATCAAATCAAGGAGCCCTCCATGTCCCGTTCCAACACCCTCATCTCCGTGGCCGCCAGCCTGCTGGCCATGGGTCTGAGCACCGCCAGCCACGCGGCCACCAGCGCAGCGCCCAGCACCTGCGGCGGCCTGGCCGGCACGCGCTTCGTGTTCGAAGTGCAAGGCAAGTACGACACCGGCTATAACGCGCTGCCTTTTGCCGAAGTCGGCCGCCTGGTCTTCGACGCGACGGGCGCCACCGGCACCACCAGCAGCTACACCAACGGTCCCGGCGACGTCGCGACGCATCCCAGCACCAGCTTCAGCTGCGCCGACCTGTCGCTGCCCAAGGGTTTTGCCAAGCTGACGTTTGCCGACGGCCGGGCCTACAACGTGGTGGCCAACAATCACTTCAACCTGCTGAAGATGATCCGCGTGGACGCGCACACCTACGCCGGCGGCGAGGCCCGGCTGAGCACCGACTGGTCCACGCTGCCGGCCCAGGCCTGCTCGCTGCTGGGCGGCAAGGCCTACATCAGCTCGATGGTCGGCTCCATCCTGGTGGACACGCCCACCACCGGCGCCTACAGCGCCTTTGCCGACGTGTGGAGCTTCACCAACGCACCGGGCAAGCTTTCGGGCGTGTGGGAATTCGGCGCCAACACGCCGGCGTATCACGCCGAATCCGGCACGCGGCTGGATTGCGCGCCTTACGACGACGGCTCGGCCATCGTCACCTGGACCGACCCGGCTGGCTTCTACGAAAACAGCTTCGTGATCTACCCGAACGCCGACGGCAGCTCGGCCGCCGCGCTGTCCACCCTGCCGGGCCAGGGCGCCGCGGGCTGGCTGGTGAAGCGCTGAGCGGCGGCTTCAGTCGACTGCGGCCGAGTTTTCGAGGTTGGCCACCACGCGCTGCAGGTAGCCGACGAACTGCTCGGCCTCGGCTTCGCTGAAATCGGCCAGCGCCTCGGTGCTGCCTTGCTTCAAGGCCTGCCGGGCCTGCGGCAGCAGTCCCCTGGCCTGCTCGGTCAGCGTGATCAGGCTGCTGCGCCTGTCCTTGGGGTCGGGCTCGCGCAGGATCAGGCCGTCGCGGGCCATGCGGGCCAGCAACTCGGCCATGGCCGGCTGTTCGATCTGCATCAGCGCGGCCAGGTCCTTCTGGCACAGGCCGGCTTCGCTGTATTTGAGCGTCACCATCACGGGCACCTGCGCATACGCCAGGCCGAACTTGACCAGCCGCCGCTCAGCCCTGCGCATCAGCAGCCGGCTGGCCCGGTTCATCAGGTAACCGGGGTTCTTGTAGCGCGTGTCCGGCGTTGTGTCAGGCGTGATGCCCGGTGTGGCGCCGGGGGCGATGTCAGATGCGGGGGGCTGCGAGTGCTCGTTCACGGCCCCAGTTTAAGGCGCACAACCCGCCCGCCCCCGGCTGCATCGGCACCGATTCGCCGACCTCGGTGCCGATCTGCAGGACCTGTCGCGGCTAGATCGCGCCGACGCTGCCGGTCACCGGCAGCACGATCCCGTTGATGTAGCCCGACATCACCGGCGAGGCCAGGAAGACGTAGGCCGGCGAAAGCTCCTCGGGCTGAGCGGCCCGCTTCATGTCGGTGTCCTGGCCGAACTTCTCGACCTGCTCGGCCTGCGAGTCGGCCGGGTTCAGCGGCGTCCAGACCGGGCCGGGCGCGACCGCATTGACGCGGATGTTCTTCGAGATGAGGTTCTGCGCCAGCGACTTGGTGAAGGCGTGGATCGCCCCCTTGGTGGTGGCGTAGTCCAGCAGCCGCGGGCTGCCCTTCAGGCCGACCACCGAACCTGTGTTGATGATGCAGGCCTTGGCACGCATCTTCGGCACTGCGGCGCGGGCCATGTGGAAATACCCGCCGATGTTGGTCTGCAGCGTCTCTTCCAGCCGCTCGTCGGAGATGTCCTCGATGCTGGCCGCGTGTTCCTGGAACGCCGCGTTATTGACCAGGACGTCCAGCCTGCCGTAGGCGTTGACCGTCTTCTGCACCGCGTCGATGCAAAACGCGCTGTCGCGCACATCGCCGCGGAGCAGCAGGCAGCGCCGGCCTTCAGCCTCGACGTGGCGGCAGGTTTCTTGCGCGTCCTCGTCCGAGTGCAGGTAGACGATGGCCACATCGGCACCTTCGCGGGCGTACAACACCGCCACCGCGCGGCCAATGCCCGAGTCGCCGCCGGTGATGATGGCGGCCATGTCCTGGAGCTTCCCGCTGCCCTTGTAATCCGTCGCCTGGAAGCGGGGCGCGAGTTCAAGCTCGGCTTCCGAGCCGGGCTTCTGGATGTGCTGCTTCGCCAGCGTGCGCGGCTGCTCGCGTGCACCGGCCTGCACCGCCGTCTCTTCCTTCGAACCCTTCTCGCCGGCAGGTTTCAGCTGGTCCTGCTCGTCCTGCTGGGTCTGGAAGGTGCGTTGGCGCGCGACAGTCGCGTCGGCGTTCTGCTTCACGGTGTCGGGGCGGGTCTTTTCAGCGGTTTTCATGGCATGCCTTTCGGTTCGGAGGAGGGGATGACGCTGCGCGATGCGCTGCGGCGAATGCGCTGCAGTCGGCAATCCCCGTGCCCCCGCAGCGGCGCCCGGTCGCCCACTGCCGCGGGCAATTTCTGCGGCAGCCTTTGCCATCGTGAGCGGCTGCGTCACGGGGCTCAACCGGATCGCAGGGCGTTGCCCGGCTGCGTAGACTTGGCGGCTCCCGTCCTCTTCACCGGAAGCGCGCCATGGCCTGGTCTACCCACGAGATCCGCAACCAGTACGACGCACTGAGCGCCTACCCGATGCTGGAAACGGACTTGGCGCTGCAGGAAGCGCTGGCCCGCGCGCAAGCGGACTGGGCAATGCCGATGCTGCAAGGCTTCAGCGCTGAACTGGCCCGTCCCGAGACCTGGGTCTGGGCCGAGGAAGCCAACCGCCACACACCCGGTTTGAAGGCTTTCGATGCACGCGGCAGGCGCATCGACCAGGTCGAGTTCCACCCCAGCTGGCACGCGCTGATGACGCTGTACCGCCGGCAGGGCCTGGTCTCGCTGGCTTTCGACAACGACCGCCGCGGCCGCTGGGCCGCGACCGCCGCAGGCTTCTACCTGCACGGCCAGGTCGAGGCCGGCACGCTGTGCCCGGCGACGATGACGCAGGCCGCGATTCCGGTGCTGCAGAAGGAGCCTGCCCTGTGGGCCGAGGTCGGCCCGCACCTGTTGAACACGCAGCACGACCCGCGCGATGTGCCGCTGGCACAGAAGGCGGCCGGCTGGATCGGCATGGGCATGACCGAAAAACAGGGCGGCTCGGACGTGCGCGCCAACACCACCCAGGCCACGCCGGTGGGCGCCGGCGGGCGCGGCGCCGAATACCGGCTCACCGGCCACAAATGGTTCTTCTCGGTGCCGACCAGCGACGCGCACCTGGTCGTCGCCCGCACACTCGAAGGCGGCCACTCCTGCTTCTACGTGCCGCGCTGGCGGCCGGACGGCACGCGCAACACGGTGCAGATCCAGCGGCTGAAGGAGAAGGTGGGCAACCGCAGCAATGCCAGCAGCGAGGTCGAGTTCCAGGACGCCTACGGCCTGATGCTGGGCGACGAAGGCCGCGGCATTCCAACCATCATCGAGATGGCCACCTGCACGCGGCTGAACTGCGTGCTGGGCAGCAGCGCCATCCTGCGCCAGGCCGCTGTGCAGGCGTTGGCTTACACCCGCCAGCGCCAGGCCTTTGGCCGCGCGCTGGCCGAGCAGCCGCTGATGCGCGCGGTGCTGGCTGACCTGGCGCTGGAAAGCGAAGCGGCGCTGGTGCTCGCAATGCGCCTGGCGCAGGCCTTCGAGGCCGGCGACAGCCCGTCCGGCAAGGCCTGGAAACGCCTGGTGACGCCGGCCGCGAAGTTCTGGGTCTGCAAGCGCGCGGTGGAACTGACCGGCGAGGCGATGGAAGTCTTCGGCGGCAACGGCTACGTGGACGAAGGGCCGATGGCGCGGCTGTTCCGCGAGGCGCCGGTCAATTCGATCTGGGAAGGCTCAGGCAACGTGATGTGCCTGGACGTGATGCGCGCGGTGGCGCGCGAACCGGACGCCGCCTGGGCGCTGCTGGACGAGCTGGGCGACCTGGCCGCCGGCGAGCCGCGGCTGGTCGCCGCGCTGCAGGCGCTTGGCGACGCATTGCGCGAGCCGCCCGAGGCGCTCGAAGGCCTGGGGCGGCGGTTTGCGCAGCAGCTGGTGCTGGTGGCGCAGGCCGGCCTGCTGCGCCAGCATGCACCAGCGGCCGTGGCCGATGCCTTCATCGCCACCCGCTTTGGCGACCGCCACTGGGGCCGCGTGGTCGGCGCGCTGGACACGCGCGGGCTGGACGTGAATGCCGTGCTGAGGCGCACCTACCCCGCTTGAGTTCGGTTTGAACGATGCTGCACCGCAGCAGCGTGGCACACCGTTTGCTGCGCTGCCGCCATGCAGCATTTCGACCTTTACGAATGGTGGCAGCCACTGGCGGTGGGCCTGGGCGCCGCAGCGCTGGCCTGGGTGGTCTACCGTCTCAGCCAGCCGCTGGTGCGGCGCGTGACCCGGCATTCGCCGGTGCTGAACGCCGTCGCGCTGCGGCTGGAGCCGGCCCTGAAATGGCTGCTGCCGCTGATTGCGCTGGAACTGGTCTGGGCCAGCCTGCCGGACGACCTGGGCGGCATCGACGGCATGCGCCACTGGACCGGCATTGCGCTGATCGCCGCCTTCACCGGCGCAGCGATCGCCGCGGTGCGGGGCGTGGTGGACGCGGTCGCGCTGCTGCACCCGCAAGACGTGGCCGACAACCTCGAAGCCCGCCGCGTGATGACGCAGGCCCGCGTGCTGTCGCGCATTGCGATTGCCGGGCTGCTGCTGGCCGGGCTGGCCTTCATGCTGATGACCTTCCCGCGCGCGCGCCAGCTCGGCACCAGCCTGCTGGCCTCGGCCGGGCTCTCGGCCTTGGTGATCGGCATTGCTGCCAAGTCGGTGTTCGGCAACCTGCTGGCCGGGCTGCAGATCGCACTGTCGCAGCCGATTCGCATCGACGACGTGCTGATCGTGGAGAACGAATGGGGACGGGTCGAGGAGATCACCGGGACCTACGTGGTGCTGAAGATCTGGGACGAGCGGCGGCTCATCATTCCGCTGCAGTGGTTCATCGAGCACCCATTCCAGAACTGGACCCGCACGACCTCGCAAATCATCGGCAGCGTGATGCTGTGGGTGGACTACATGACCGACCTCGCGCCGCTGCGCACCGAGGCCACGCGCCTGGCCCAATCCAGCCAGGACTACGACGGCCGCGTCTGCCTGCTGCAGGTGGTGGAGACAAGCGAAAGCGCGATGCAGCTGCGGCTGATCGTCAGCTCACCTTCGGCCGGCCAGAACTGGGACCTGCGCTGCCTGCTGCGCGAGGGCCTGATCGCCTTCCTGCAGCAGCACCAGCCACAGGCACTGCCGAGGGTGCGCGCCGAACTTCAACAAGGCACAGCGCCTGCGCAGTCAGGTTTGCCCACGGGCGCGCTGAGCCGCCCCGCAGAAGCCCAACCGGCAGCCTCGGCGCCCGGTGCACAGGCCACCGGCGGCAGCGAGGTCAACACCCAGACCGGCATGGCCAGCCTGGCCGCGCCGACCGGTGGCGTCACGCCGCCTGCCGCACCACCAGGCTGAGCCAAGCTCGCGAAGCTTTGTGAACGGGATGATCCGGGCCTGCGCGGTCGGTCATGCATGCCCTGCTTCCGGGCTCAGGCAAGGCAAACGTCAAAAGGGCGTTGCCCGGCCCAGCATGGATGCAGGCGTTGCATGGCAACATCGGCCTTCACACGCGGCGGCGGCCGCAACCCTCAACTGTCGTCATGCCTGTTTGCTCACTCTCCTCGGTCAAGAATCGCATCGTGCTGGGTGAGCCGCTGCCGTTCAGCGTGCGAGATGCGACCCAGATGCTGTTGCTGGCGCGCGGCCAGGTCATCGTCGACGAGGCCCAGTTGCAGGCGCTGTTCAAGCGCGGGGCGGTGGTCGAGCTGGAAGAACTGGCCGAAGCGGTGCAGGCGGTGCGGAGCGAAAGCCCGGCACTGCGGCATGCCCAGTTGCCACAGGAGTGGGAGCGCCATTCCCGCGAGGTCAAGCGAGCGCTGAGCGCACCGAGCGCGGAGTTGGCTGGCGCGCTTCACAAGACCACGGATCAATTGCTGGCGCTGATCGAGTTTTCACCGGACATGGCGCTCTCGCAGGTGGTGCGCCAGCCCGACAGCGGGGCCGGGCACTATGGCGTGAACCATTCCATCCATGCCGCCACGGCCTGCCAGGCCGCCGCGCGCTACCTGGGCTGGAACGCCACCGAGCAGCGCCGGGCCTTCCAGGCCGCGCTGACGATGAACCTGTCGATGTTCGACCTGCAGGCCCGGCTGGCGCAACAGGTCTCGCCGTTGACGGCCAAGCAGCGCGAGACCATCAACGAGCACCCGACCCGCAGCGCCGAGATGCTCAGCCAGGCCGGCATCACCGACCAGGACTGGCTGGACGCGGTGATCCAGCACCACGAAATGGTGGACGGCTCCGGCTACCCGAGCGGCGCGACGGACGTCAGCGAACTGGCCGAGATGCTGCGCCTGGCCGATGTCTACACCGCCCGCCTGAACAGCCGCGCCAACCGGCCGGCGATGAGCGCCCAGCAGGCCGGGCGCGAACTTCACCAGATGGCAGGCGCAAGCCCGCTGGCCACGGCGCTGATCAAGGCCTTCGGCGTGTTCCCGCCTGGCAGCCTGGTCAAGCTGGCCTCGGGCGAGATGGGCCTGGTGGTGCGCAACGGCGAACGCGCCCATTGGCCCCTGGTGGTCGCGCTCACCAATGCCAACGGCGCGCCGCGTGGGGTGCCGGTCACCCGCGACAGCGCCCAGGCCGACCACGCGGTGGTGGCCCTGCTGTCAGCCCAGGCCATGCCGATGCGGCTGACCGACGAGATGGTGGCAGGCCTGATCGCCAACCAGGCAAGCAGCGCCTGAGCGCCAGCCGTGCCTCAGAGCACGAAGTCGTAGTCGATCACCAGCGGCGCATGGTCCGAGAAGCGCTGTTCGAGGTGGATGTACTCGCGCTGGGCGGTGGCGGCGATGCCGGGCGTGGCGAGGTGGTAGTCCAGGCGCCAGCCCACGTTCTTGGCCCAGGCCTGGCCACGGTTGCTCCACCAGGTGTATTGCTCGGGCTTGTCGTTGAGCTTGCGGAAGACGTCGACCAGGCCACCTTCTTCAAGCAGCCTGGTCATCCAGTCGCGCTCCTCGGGCAGGAAACCGGAGTTCTTCTGGTTGCCCTTCCAGTTCTTCAGGTCGATGGGCTTGTGGGCGATGTTGATGTCGCCAACCAGCACGAACTCGCGCTCGGCCTTCAGCGCCATCAGGTACGGGTACATCTGGGCCAGGAAGCGGAACTTGGCCTGCTGGCGCTCCTCGCCCGACGAGCCGCTGGGAAAGTAGCAACTGATGACGCTGAACTTGCGAGCGGGCGTGTCGAAGCGCAACTCGATGTAGCGGCCTTCGAAGTCGAATTCCTCGACGCCGAAGCCGGTGATCACGTCGCTGGGCTCCTTCTTGCTGTAGGCCCCGACGCCCGAATACCCCTTCTTCTGGGCGTAGTGGAAATGCCCCGGCATGCCGGCAACCGTGTCGTACTTCCCATTCACGTCGACTGCCTGGGCCTTGACCTCCTGCACCCCCATACAATCCGGCGAGACGCTTTCCGTCCATTGCATGAAGCCCTTGGTCGCTGCCGAACGGATGCCGTTCAGGTTCAGCGTCACCAGCCTGAATCCCATTTGAATTTCTCCATGAAGACTGTTCCCCATACCGACCCGCTGGCGCAGGATTTCGTGCAGTTCTCGGTGGAAGCGGGGGTGCTGCGCTTCGGCGAGTTCACCACCAAGGCGGGTCGGCAGTCGCCGTATTTCTTCAACACGGGGCTGTTCGACGATGGCGCGAAGCTGATGCGGCTGGGCGAATTCTATGCACGCCGCCTGCTGGCCTCCGGGCTTGAGTTCGACATGCTGTTCGGCCCGGCCTACAAGGGCATCACGCTGGCGGCGGCAGTGGCCATTGGCCTGGCCAAGCACGGCAAGAGCGTGCCTTATGCCTACAACCGCAAGGAAGCCAAGAACCACGGCGAAGGTGGCATGCTGGTGGGCGCGCCGGTCAAGGGCCGGGTGCTGATCATTGACGACGTGATCACCGACGGCGCCTCCAAGCGCGAGGCGGCCGACATGATCCGTGCCGCAGGCGCGACACCGGTGGGCGTGGCCATCACCATGGACCGCCAGGAACGCGCGTCGGACGATCCCGCCAACCGCCGCTCGGGCGTGCAGTACGTCGAGCAGGAACTGGGCTTGCAGGTGCTGTCCATCGCCACGCTGGCCGACCTGATGCAATTCCTGGCCACCACCGGCGACACCGCGCTGGCGGCCAACACTGAACGCGTCGCGGCCTACCGCACGCGTTACGGAATCTAAGCGCTGAAACACCTGCTGACCGCCGCATCCAGCCCTTGCCAGATGGCGTACGCTCGTCCCCGAAGCTCCTCTCTCCTCGCCCCCATCCGTCCATGGCGTCACCGGTTCTGCTGAGTGTGTTGTTCGGCGCCCTGCTGGCCGCGGCAGCGCCCGCCGCCTGGGCGGTCGATACCAAGCCGCAAACTGGCGACGGGCGCATCTACACCTGCACCGATGCCAGCGGCCGGCGGCTCAGTTCGGACCGGCCGATCCCCGAATGCCTGTCGCAGGAGCAGCGCGTGCTGGGCCGTGACGGCAGCCAGCGCGGCGTGGTGCCGCCACTGCGTTCGCAGGATGAACAAGAGCGGCTGGACAACCTGAAGAAGCAGCAGTCGCAGGACATGGCGACGCAGAACGAAGCCGTGCGGCGCGACCGCATGCTGCTGACGCGCTACCCGGACCCAAGCTCGCACGACGTGGCGCGCCAGCGCGCGCTGGCACCGGTGCAGAAGGTGGTGGACGCGATCAAGAACCGGCTGCACTCGCTGGAGGCCGAGGCCGACGCGCTGGCCACCGAGCGTGCCGCGCTGGGCAACCGCGCCGCGCCGGATGAGCTGCGCTCGCGCATCAATGCCAACGAAGGCGCCACCGAGGCGCAGCGCACCATCCTGCAGAACCAGGAAGCAGAGCGGGAACGCATCGTGCAACAGTACGACGCAGAACGCTCGCGGCTGCAACAGCTGTGGGCCGGTGCTGCGCCGGGCGCGGCCGATCCAGCCGCCAAGCGCGCCACCCCATGACACTTTTGGTCAACTTGCCGACATCCTTCGGCGCCCACCTGCCACGTTGCGTCGCTGCACTGCTGGTGGCTGGTGCCGTCACCGCAGCCCAGGCCTCGCCGGCCGACTACCGTTGCGACAACGGACAGTTGCTGAATGCAACGATGACGCCGCGCGACGCCAAGCTGAAGCTGGACGGCCAGGAATACCAGCTCAAGCGCGTGCGCGACCGGGCCGATGCCCGCTTCGTCAATGCCGCGGGCGTGACACTGACGCTGGCGAAAAGCCAGGCCGAACTGGCCCGCAAGGACCAGCCGACGCTGACCTGCAAGAAGGTCGTGGCCTCGCTGGAGCCCGAGGTGCTGAACGGCGGCGGCCCACGCAAACCACCCGCAGGCGAGACCGCCTCGCGTTGAACGCGCCACATTCAGCGCCTTGAAGATCAGCCCGGCTTCGGCCGGGCTGATTCGTTTCAGCGCTTGCGAAGCTCAGAGCTTGCTTTTCAGCAGCTCGCTGGCCTGGGTCGGATTGGCCTTGCCCTTGCTGGCCTTCATGACCTGGCCCACCAGCGCGTTGAAAGCCCGGTCCTTGCCGGCCTTGTATTCCTCGACCGACTTCGGATTGGCGGCGATCACCTCGTCGACGATCTTCTCCAGCGCGCCGCTGTCGTTGGACTGGCGCAGGTCCTTGGCGTCGATGATGGCATCCACGTCGCTGCCGGCGCCGGTCCACAGCGCCTCGAAGACCTGCCGGGCCGAGTTGTTCGACACGGTGCCGTCGTGGATGCGCTGGATCAGCGTTGCAAGCAGGGCCGGCGACACCGGCGCCTGCTCGATGCCGCGGTCCTCGGCATTCAGCCGCTTGCTGATCTCGCCCATCAGCCAGTTGGCGACCAGCTTGGGCTGCCGGGAGACCTCACGCGCGGCCTCGTAGTAGCGGGCGAAACCCAGCGACTGGGTCATCATCGTCGCATCGTAGGCCGGCAGGCCGTCCTGCTGCACGAAGCGCTCGGCCATCGCGCGCGGCAATTCCGGCATCTCACCCTTCACGCGTTCCACCCAGTCGGGCGCGATCACCAGCGGCGGCAGGTCGGGGTCGGGGAAGTAGCGGTAGTCCGCCGAGTCTTCCTTCGAGCGCATCGCGCGGGTCTCGCCGCGGTCCGGGTTGTAGAGCACGGTGGCCTGCTGGATCGGCAGGCCGTCCTCGATCTGGTCGATCTGCCAGTTCACCTCGTAGTTCACCGCGTCCACCATGTAGCGGAAGCTGTTGAGGTTCTTGATTTCGCGCCGGGTGCCGTAGGGGCGGCCGGGCTTGCGCACCGAGACGTTCACGTCGCAGCGGAACGAGCCTTCCTGCATGTTGCCGTCGCAGATGCCCAGCCACATGACCAGGGCATGCAGCGTCTTGGCGTATTCCACGGCTTCCTGGGCCGAGCGCATGTCCGGCTCCGAGACAATCTCCAGCAGCGGCGTGCCGGCGCGGTTCAGGTCGATGCCCGACATGCCCTGGAAGTCCTCGTGCAGGCTCTTGCCGGCGTCTTCCTCCAGGTGGGCGCGGGTCAGCTGCACCTTCTTCTTCTCGCCGCCGACGAAGAACTCGACCTCGCCGCCCTGCACCACCGGGATCTCGAACTGCGAGATCTGGTAGCCCTTGGGCAGGTCTGGATAGAAGTAGTTCTTGCGCGCGAAGATGGACACGGGTGCGACCTTGGCGCCCACCGCCAGGCCAAAGCGGATGGCCCGCTCCACCGCAGCGCGGTTGAGCACCGGCAGCGTGCCGGGCAGCGCCAGGTCCACCGGGCAGGCCTGGGTGTTGGGCTCGGCACCGAAGGCGGTCGAGGCGCCGCTGAAGATCTTCGACAGCGTGGAGAGCTGGACGTGGTTTTCAAGGCCGATGACGACCTCGTAGCCGCGGATGAGTTGAGGTGCGGACATGGTCAGAAGCCCCCCGGCGTGCGGAGGTGGAAATCAGTCGCTTGCTGCAAGGCATGGGCCGCATGCAGGAGCCGGCCTTCCTGGAAGTAGTTGCCGATCAGCTGCAGGCCGACCGGCATGCCGTGTTCGCCAAAGCCCGCCGGCACGCTCATGCCGGGCAGGCCGGCCAGACTGCCGGACAGCGTGAAGATGTCAGCCAGGTAGGCCTTGACCGGATCGTCGCCCTGCTCGCCCAGCTTCCAGGCCACCGTGGGTGCCACCGGTCCTGCGATCAGGTCGCACTGCTGGAAGCAGGCCTGGAAGTCGTCGGCGATCATGCGGCGCAGCTTCTGCGCCTGCAGGTAGTAGGCGTCGTAGTAGCCGTGGCTCAGCACGTAGGTGCCGATCATGATCCGGCGCTTGGCCTCGGCGCCAAAGCCTTCGGCGCGCGTCTTCTTGTACATGTCCAGCAGGTCACCATGCTGGGCCGCTCGGTGGCCGAACTTGACGCCGTCGAAGCGGCTCAGGTTCGAGCTGGCCTCGGCCGGCGCGATGATGTAGTACACCGGGATCGACAGCTCGGTGCGCGGCAGGCTGAGGTCCACCAGCGTGGCGCCCAGCTTCTCCAGCTCGGCCAGCGCACCGCGCACGGCGCCGTTCACGTCCGCCGCCAGCGCAGCCGGGAAAAACTCCAGCGGCAGGCCGATGCGCAAGCCCTTCAGCGGCTGGGCGGCGGTGGCGCCGTCACGTGCCGTGAGCATCGCGGCATGGAAGTCCTGCGGCGGGCGCTCGGCGCTGGTCGCGTCGCGGGTATCGAAGCCGCTCATGGCCGACAGCAGCAGCGCGCAGTCCTCGGCGCTGCGCGCCATCGGGCCGGCCTGGTCCAGGCTGGAGGCAAACGCGATCATGCCGTAGCGCGAGCACACGCCATAGGTTGGCTTGATGCCGGTGATGCCGGAGAAGCTGGCCGGTTGACGGATCGAGCCGCCGGTGTCGGTGCCAGTGGCGGCGGGCACCAGGCGCGCAGCGACCGCCGCAGCGGAGCCGCCGGACGAACCGCCGGGCACGCGCGAGGTGTCCCAAGGGTTGCGCACCAGGCCGAAGGCGGAGTTTTCATTGGCCGAGCCCATCGCGTATTCGTCGCAGTTGAGCTTGCCCAGGCTGACCATGCCGGCGCCGGTGAAATCGTCCGCGCCGTTGCCCAGGCGGGCAACCACGGTGGCGTCGAACGGGCTGCGGTAGCCGGCCAGCATCTTCGAGCCGGCGGTGGTCGGCATGTCGCGGGTGACGAAGATGTCCTTGTGGGCCAGCGGAATGCCGGTCAGCGCGGTGGCTTTGCCGGCGGCGCGGCGCTCGTCGGCCACCGCGGCCGTGGCCAGCGCGCCGGCTTCGTCCAGGTGCAGGTAGGCGCCAAGTGCGGTGTGGGCCTTGGCGCGGTCCAGCAGGTGCTGGGTCAGCTCGGTGGACGACACTTCGCCGGCCGCGAGCTTGGCCGACAGCTGGGCCACGCCGAGGGTATGCAATTCACCCGCGCTCATTCGATCACCTTGGGCACGAGGAACAGGCCGTTTTCGACGGCCGGGGCGCTGAGCTGGTTGCGCTCGCGGTTGTTGCTTTCGGTCACCACGTCGTCGCGCAGGCGCAGCGTCACGTCCTGCACGGCCGACAGCGGGGTGTACAGCGGCTCGACGCCGCGGGTGTCGACCGCGCTCATCTGCTCGACGATGCCGAAGAAGCCATTCAGCTGGGTGAGCATCGCGTCGGCCTCGGCGCCGGAGAGTTCCAGGCGCGCCAGATGGGCGATGCGGCTCACGTCCGCAGGGGAGAGTGCCATGGGTGTTTCAAGGTGAAATCGAAGCGGCCGGAAGAGGCTTCCAGCGGGCAAAAAAGGGCCTGCGCGCCCCGTGTCTGCGGGGGGCTTGGGGTATTATCTCCGGTTATCCGCGACCTATCGGCGACCTCTTCCGATGCCATGTCCAGCGATCCTGCTGCATGGCACGAGGCCCGCAAGTTCGACGAGCACACCCCCCATCCATGAGCCTCGAGGTACTGAGCCCGCCCTGCGTCCAACGGACGTGGATGGCCGCCGACCTCGTGGCCTGCCATTGTCTGGACTGAGCCCCCATGTTCGCTTCCCTCCGCCGCTATGTTTCCACCGACCTCGCCATCGACCTGGGCACCGCCAACACGCTGATCTACGTGCGTGGCAAAGGCATCGTCCTGGACGAGCCCTCGGTCGTGTCGATCCGCCATGAAGGCGGCCCGAACGGCAAGAAGACCATCCAGGCCGTGGGCCACGAGGCCAAGGCCATGCTGGGCAAGGTACCGGGCAACATCGAGGCCATCCGCCCGATGAAGGACGGCGTGATCGCCGACTTCACCGTCACCGAACAGATGTTGAAGCAGTTCATCAAGATGGTCCATCCGCGGTCCCTGCTGAAGCCCAGCCCGCGCATCATCATCTGCGTGCCCTGCGGCTCGACCCAGGTCGAGCGCCGTGCAATCCGCGAATCGGCGCTGGGCGCGGGGGCCTCCGAGGTCTACCTGATCGAAGAACCGATGGCCGCAGCCATCGGCGCCGGCCTGCCGGTGTCTGAAGCTTCCGGATCGATGGTGGTCGACATTGGCGGCGGCACCACCGAGGTCGGCGTGATCTCGCTGGGCGGCATGGTCTACAAGGGCTCGGTCCGCGTCGGTGGCGACAAATTCGACGAAGCCATCATCAACTACATCCGCCGCAACTACGGCATGCTGATCGGCGAGCCCACCGCCGAAGCGATCAAGAAGAACATCGGCTCGGCCTTCCCCGGCTCCGAGGTGAAGGAAATGGAAGTCAAGGGCCGCAACCTCTCCGAAGGCGTGCCGCGCAGCTTCACCATCTCGTCCAACGAGATCCTCGAAGCCCTGACCGACCCGCTGAACCAGATCGTCTCGTCGGTGAAAAACGCGCTGGAGCAGACCCCGCCGGAACTGGGTGCCGACATCGCCGAGCGCGGCATGATGCTGACCGGCGGCGGCGCGCTGCTGCGCGACCTGGACCGCCTGCTGGCCGAAGAAACCGGCCTGCCGGTGCTGGTGGCCGAAGACCCGCTGACCTGCGTGGTGCGCGGTTGCGGCATGGCGCTGGAAAGCATGGAGCGCCTGGGCTCGATCTTCACGCAGGAGTAACCGGCCGCCGCAGGGCTGCACGTCATCCGTTGACGCCGCGGCCTCATCTGTTCCTGCCCTGACAAGCGCCCGACCGCCATGCCACTGGGCACCTTCGACCGCAGCCCCCCGCCCTTCTTCCGGCAGGGCCTGCCCGCGCTCTCCAAGCTCCTGCTGTGCACCGCGCTGGCCATCTTCCTGATGGCCGCCGACCACCGCTTCGCCTTGACCCAGCCCCTGCGCAATGCCATGGCCACCGCGCTGCTGCCGGTGGAGCGCGTGCTCAGCCTGCCGTTGCAGGCCTGGGCTGGCATGGGCGAGTACTTCGGCGGTGTGCACCAGGCCTATGCCAGGGCCGACGCGTTGCAGCAGAAGCTGGTGGTGCAGTCCGAACAGTCGGCCAGCGCGGGCCGGCTGGCGCACGAAAACGCCGAGCTGCGCGCGCTGCTGGGCTTGCGGCCCGGGCTGCAGGTGCGCTCGCTGGCGGCCGAGGTGCTGTATGAGGCACCGGACCCGTATTCGCACAAGCTCTTCATCGACCGCGGCAGCCGCCATGGCGTGGTCGATGGCTCGCCGGTGATCAACGAAGCCGGTGTGCTGGGCCAGGTCACCCGCACCTACCTGATGAGCGCCGAAGTGACGCTGCTGATCGACAAGGACGCCGCCATTCCAGTGCTGAACACCCGCACCCAGCACCGCAGCGCGGCCTTTGGCAGCGGCGAGGAAAACCAGATGGAGCTGCGCTTCGTCTCGGCGACCGACGACGTGCAGGTCGGCGACCTGCTGACCACCAGTGGCGTGGACGGCATCTACCCGGCCGGGCTGCCGGTGGCCAAGGTCACGCGCATGGACAGGCGCGGCGACGCCGGTTTTGCCCGCATCGGCCTGCAGCCGATGGCGCCGCTGGGCGGCGTGCACCACGTGCTGGTGCTGGAGCCGCTGGAGCAGCAGCAACCAGCCCATGAGGCCCCCGCCACGCCGGCGGCCGCACCCGCGCGCGCTGCTGCAGCCAGCGCATCCCGCGCCTCGGCCAGCGCCCCGCATCCAGCGGCTTCGCGCCCGGCCGCCAGCGCCAGCGGCAGCAAGCCCAAGGGAGAGCGCCGATGATCATGCCGCGCGGCGCCGGGCAGCTGCTGCTGCCGGTCAATCCGGTCTTCCTGTGGTTCTCGCTGCTGCTGGCGATGGCGCTCAACCTGATGCCGCTGGGCCGCTACGCGGCGATGCCGGACTTCATCGCGCTGGTGCTGGTGTTCTGGAACGTGCACCAGCCGCGCCGCGTCGGCATTGGCTGGGCCTTTGTGTTCGGCCTGCTGATGGACGTGCACGAAGGGGCGCTGCTGGGCCAGCACGCGCTGTCGTACAGCCTGCTGAGCTACTTCGCGATTGCGCTGCACCGCCGGGTGCTGGGCTTTGGCTGGGGCGCGCAGCTGCTGCACGTGCTGCCGCTGTTTTTCATCGCCCAGCTGGTCTCGCTGCTGATCCGCCTGATGGCCGGCGACGCCTTCCCCGGCTGGCAGCTGGCGCTGGCACCGGTGATCCAGGCCCTGCTGTGGCCGGTGGCGAGCTGGGTGTTGCTGGCACCGCAGCGCCGGCCGCCGGACCCGGACAAGACGCGGCCGCTGTGAAGCGGCGCATGCAAGGGTTGCTGGCATGACGGAGTTGCGTAACGTTGAGCGGGAGCTGGACAGGTTCCGGCTGCGCTCGGTCGCGGCGGCGTTTTTCGTGCTGATCGCCTTCGGCCTGCTGAGCTCGCGGCTGATCTACCTGCAGGTCTACCGGCACGACGAGCTGTCCACCCGCGCCGAGGCCAACCGCATCGCGGTGCTGCCGGTGGTGCCCAACCGCGGCCGCATCCTGGACCGCAACGGCGTGGTGCTGGCGTCGAACTACACCGCCTACACGCTGGAGATCACGCCGTCCAAGGTCGAGAACCTCGAAGAGACGATCAACGCCCTGGCGCAGGTGGTCGAGATCCAGCCGCGCGACCGGCGCCGCTTCAAGCGGCAGATGGAAGAAAGCAAGAGCTTCGAGTCGCTGCCCATCCGCACCAAGCTGACCGATGTCGAAGTGGCGCGTTTCCTGGCCCAGCGCTTCCGCTTTGCCGGCGTGGACATCAAGGCCCGGCTGTTCCGCAACTATCCGCTCGGTGAAACCGGGTCCCACATGCTGGGCTACATCGGGCGCATCAACCAAGCCGAGAAAAAGGCCATGGAGGACTGGGACGAGGACGTGCAGGCCAACTACCGCGGCACCGAGTACATCGGCAAGCTGGGGCTGGAGCAGAACTACGAGAGCGAGCTGCACGGCGCCACCGGCTATGAGGAAGTGGAGACCTCGGCCGGTGGCCGCGCGGTGCGCCGCCTCAACAGCCGCCCGCCCACGCCTGGCAACGAACTGCATTTGTCGATCGACATCAAGCTGCAGGCGATGGTCGAGGAGCTGTTCGGCGAGCGGCGTGGCGCGCTGGTGGCCATCGACCCGCGCAACGGCGAGGTGCTGGCCTTTGTCTCCAAGCCGACCTTCGACCCCAACCTGTTCGTCGACGGCATCGATGCCGACTCCTGGCGCGACCTGAACGAGAACCCCGACAAGCCCTTGCTGAACCGGGCCATGCGCGGCACCTATCCGCCGGGCTCCACCTTCAAACCCTACATGGCGATGGCTGCGCTGAACACCGGCAAGCGCTCGCCCAGCTTGGTGATCCAGGACAACCTGAGCTATAGCTTCGGAGGCCGCACCTTCGGCAGCGCGGAGGGCGACCGCGCCGGTCCCAAGGACATGCGCCTGGCCATCGTCACCTCCAGCAATGTCTACTTCTACAGCCTGGCCAACGAGATGGGCGTGGACCTCATCCACGATCAACTGGAACCCTTCGGCTTCGGCCGCAAGACCGACATCGACCTGCAAGGCGAGGTGACTGGCGTACTGCCCTCGCAGGACTGGAAGCGCCGCTACTTTGCGAAGAGTCCGGCGAACCAGAAGTGGTTCCCTGGCGAAACCATCTCGCTGGGCATCGGCCAGGGCTACAACAGCTTCACCATGTTGCAGCTGGCCACCGCCGTCTCGACGCTTTCTACGGGCGGCCAGCGCTACAAGCCGCGGTTGGTGCGCGAGATCGAGGACGTGGTCAGGCATGATCAGCGCCACATCGCTAGCGACGCGCTGAGCGCGCTGCCGCTGCGGCCGGCCGATGTCGACGTGATCCGCAACGCAATGAACGGCGTGACGCTCGAAGGCACCTCGCGTGCGGTCTTCGCCGGTGCCGGCTACCAGAGCGGCGGCAAGACCGGCACGGCCCAGGCGATCGGCTTGCGGGCGGGACAGACCTACAAGGACATCAAGGCCGACGAGCGCAAGCGCGACCACTCGCTCTACATCGCCTTCGCGCCGCTCGAAGCACCCCGCGTCGCACTGGCCCTGATCGTCGAGAACGCCGGCTTCGGTTCGACCTCGGCTGCGCCGATCGCGCGCCGTGTGTTCGACTATGTGCTGAGGAACGAGTACCCCAGCGAGGAAGACATTGCGCTGGTGCGCCAGGGCAAGGCCACCGCGCCGGTGGGCAAGCCGCGCAATCCGGCCGACATTCCGCTGCCCACCGGCACCGGCGCCAGCGTGACGATGGGCTTGGTGCCGGCGCCGGAGCTGGCCGCCAGCGAAGCCGCGCTCGCGGCCAGTGCAGCATCGGCTCAGGCCTCCGGCCCGGCGCCGGTGCCCGCCCCGCCCAAACCGGCCAGCGCGGCGCTACCGGTGCTGGCGCCCGCCCCCAGGCCAAGTTCGGGAGTGCAACCATGAGCGTGGTGCTGGAGAGGCCGCCGCTGTGGCGCCGCGTGCTGCCGGTCTTCTCCGGCTTCGACCTGCCGCTGCTGCTGGGCCTGGTGGTGCTGGGCGGCATCGGGCTGGTCACCATGTACTCGGCCGGCTACGACCACGGCACCCGCTTTGTCGACCACGGCCGCAACATGCTGCTGGCGCTGTTCATCCTGTTTGCCGTGGCCCAGGTGCCGCCGCAAAAGCTGATGCGCGTGGCCGTGCCGCTGTACACCGTGGGCGTGGCCTTGCTGGTGGCCACCGCACTGTTCGGCGTCACCAAGAAAGGCGCTACGCGCTGGCTCAACGTGGGCATCGTGATCCAGCCCAGCGAGCTGCTGAAGCTGGCGATGCCGCTGATGCTGGCCTGGTGGTTCCAGAAGCGCGAGGGCCAGCTGCGCACACTGGACTTCATCGTCGCCGGGCTGCTGCTGCTGGTGCCGGTCGGCCTGGTGGTCAAGCAGCCTGACCTGGGCACCGCGATCCTGATCCTGTCCGGCGGCCTGTATGTGATCTATTTCGCCGGCCTGTCCTGGAAGCTGATCCTGCCGGTGCTGCTGGCCGGTGCCATCGCCGTCGCGGCGCTGGTGATGTCGGGCGACCGCATCTGCCAGGACGACGTGAAGTGGCCGGCGATGCGGGACTACCAGAAGCACCGCGTCTGCACGCTGCTGGACCCGACCACCGACCCGCTGGGCAAGGGCTTCCACATCATCCAGGGCATGATCGCCATCGGCTCCGGCGGCCCCACCGGCAAGGGCTTCATGAAGGGCACGCAGACCCACCTGGAGTTCATCCCCGAGCGCACCACCGACTTCGTGTTCGCCGCCTATGCCGAGGAGTTCGGCCTGATGGGCACGCTCGGCCTGATCGCCTGCTTCACCTTCGTGCTGGCGCGCGGCCTGGTGATCGCCGCGCAGGCGCCCACCGCTTTCACCCGGCTGCTGGGGGGGGCGCTGACAATGAGCTTCTTCACCTACGCGATGGTCAACATGGGCATGGTCAGCGGCATCCTGCCTGTCGTGGGCATTCCGCTGCCCTTCATCAGCTATGGCGGCACCGCGATGGTCACGCTGGGCCTGGCAATGGGCATGCTGATGTCCATCGCCCGCAGCCGCCGGCTGATGCAGAGCTGACGCCTGGCAACCGGGGCTCACCGGGTTTCGCTTCAGTTCCGCCGCGGGCGGGCCGAAATGCCTGGCGTGCGAGGCGCTCCTCGCAAAGGAAATCCATGGCCGCTGCCTTGCCCCCGTTTCGTTCCACCCAGCTTGCCGCGCTGACGCTGCTGGCCGCCTGCGCGCTGACGCCGGCCTTCGCGGCCGACGAGATCGTCACCGACCGGCCGGACTTCGTCGAATCCAGCGACGTCGTCGGCCGCGGCCGGTTCCAGATCGAGACCGGCTTCAGCAGCGAGCGCCAGGACGGCAACGGCCTGAAGACGCGCACCCGCAGCACACCGACGCTGCTGCGCCTGGGTGTCAGCGACGCGCTGGAACTGCGTGTCGAGACCGATGGTGCGACGCGCAGCCGCACGCAGGACACGGCGACCGACACGACCACCACCAGCCACGGCTTTGCCGACACCTCGCTGGGCCTGAAGTGGCGCATGCAGGAAGGCAACGAAGAATCCGGCGCGCCCGGCATGGCCTGGCTGCTGCACGCCGACTTGGCCTCTGGCAGCCGCGACTTCCGCGGCCAAGGCGTACGCCCTTCGCTGCGCTTTGTCGCCGAATGGGACTTGCCACACGACTTCTCGGTCGGCGTGATGCCGGGTGTCGTGGCCGACAAGACCGGCGACGGCAAGCGTTTTGCCGCCGGCATCTTCGCCGTCACGCTGGGCAAGGGCTGGGGACCGGCCTGGCACAGCTTTGTCGAAGTCGCCGGCCAGCAACTGGCCGCCCAGCGCAACGGCGGCAAGGTTGTCAGCTTCGACTTCGGCGCCAGCTACCTGGTCACCGATTCGCTGCAGCTCGACCTCGCCGGCTCGCGCGGCCTGACCCGCGAAACCGCCGATTTCCAATGGGGCGCGGGCGTCTCCATCCGCTTCTGACCTGCTACGCCACCGGCTCTGCCGGCGCGATCGGGAAGCGGCAGGTGATCAAGGTGCCCAGGCCCTCGTGCTGCGGCGTTTCGCGGGCGTGTTCGATGCTCACCGTGGCACCGTGCTTGTCGGCGATTTCCTTGACGATGGCCAGGCCCAGGCCGCTGCCATCCACGTTGGTGCCCAGGCCGCGGTAGAACGGCTGGAAGACCAGCTCACGCTCGGCCGGCGCAATGCCCGGGCCGTTGTCCTCGACCTGCAGCACCATGACCTGGCCAAACGGGTCGGCAAACACCCGCACCGTGACCGTGCCGCCCTCGGGCGTGTATTGCAGCGCGTTGTCGACCAGGTTGCGCACCAGCTCGCGCACCAGCAGCGGCTGGCCCAGCAGCCGCGCCACCCGCTCGCTGGCCTCCGGCCCTTCGTAGCCCAGGTCAATGCGCTTTTCCATCGCCCGCGGCACGAAGTCCTGCACCGTGTCGATGGCCAGCCGGACCAGGCTGAATGCCTGGCGCCTCTGGGCCTGTTCGTGATCCTCGGCACGCGCCATCGCCAGCAGCTGGTTGACCATGTGGGCCGCGCGCTGGCTGGACAGCGAGATCTGCTGCAGCGAGCGGCGCACCGAACGCACGTCGCCGCCCGCATCGATCTCGCGCTGGGCCAGTTCGGCCTGGGTGCGCAGCCCCGCCAGCGGCGTCTTCAGCTGGTGTGCGGCATCGGCCAGGAAGTGCTTCTGCGCGCCCATGCTCTGGTCCAGCCGGGCCAGCAGGTCGTTGATCGAACGCACCAGCGGCGCCACTTCCTCGGGCGCGTCATGCTCCTCGATCGGGCTCAGGTCGTGGCTCTCGCGCTGGCGGATGCGCTGCTGCAACTGGTTCAGCGGCGCGATGCCACGCGCCAGCGCAAACCAGACCAGCAGCACCGCCAGCGGCAGGATCACGAACTGCGGCAGGATCACGCCCTTGATGATCTCGGTGGCCAGGCGAGAACGCTTGTCCAGCGTCTCGCCCACCTGCACCAGCGCGACCGGCCACGTCGGCGAGGCGCTGCCATCCACCTGCAACGGCCGCAGGCTGACGACGCGAACCTGCTCGCCGCGCACCTCGGCGTCGCGCCACACCAGCTCGCCCGGGGCGCTGCGCTCGCCGTCGACCGGCGGCAGGTCGCGGTCGCCGGTGATCAGCCGTCCCTGGGCATCCAGCACCTGGAAATACACCCGGTCGACCTCGTCGCTGCGCAGCAGCACCGCAGCCGACTCCGGCAAGCGCACCGGCAGCCCCGGGCGCGCTGCGAGTTCGATCGCCATCTGCCGCGAGACCATGTGCGCCAGCTGGCCCAGGTCCCTGTCGTAAGGACCGGCCGCAATGTTCTGCGCCACCAGCCAGGTCAGCGCCACGCTCATCGGCCACAGCAGCAGCAGCGGCGCCAGCATCCAGTCGAGGATTTCGCCGAACAGCGAGCGCTGCTCGCGCGGCGTGCTGCTGTCGGCCGAATGCGCGGGGCGAGCGGAAGGCAGCAGCCGCATCGAACCGCGAATCAGGCGGCGATCTTTTCGAGGCAATAGCCCAGACCGCGCACGGTGGCGATGCGGATCTGACCCTGCTCGATCTTCTTGCGCAGCCGGTGGATGTAGACCTCGATCGCGTTGTTGCTGACCTCTTCGCCCCATTCGCACAGCCGGGCCACCAACTGGTCCTTGCTGACCAGCCGGCCGGCGCGCTGCAGCAGCACTTCCAGCAGGCTGATCTCGCGCGCCGAGAGGTCGATCATCTGGTCGTTGATGTAGGCCACGCGGCCGGTGGCGTCAAAGGTCAGCGGGCCATGCTTGATGACGCTGGAAGCCGTGCCCAGGCCGCGGCGGGTCAGCGCCCGCACCCGCGCTTCGAGTTCCTGCAGCGAAAAAGGCTTGGCCATGAAGTCGTCGGCGCCCAGGTCCAGGCCCTTGACACGCTGCTCGACCGAGTCGGCCGCGGTGAGGATCAGCACCGGCGTCGCGGTGCCGCGGGCGCGCAGCTTGCGCAGCACTTCCAGGCCATGCAGCTTGGGCAGGCCCAGGTCCAGGATCACCAGGTCGAATTCATGGGCCGCCAGGGCCGCGTCGGCTTCGCTGCCGTTGCCGACCTGGTCCACCGCATAACCGGCGCCGCGCAGCGAACGCAGCAAGCCGTCGGCCAACACTTGGTCGTCCTCGGCGATCAGGATGCGCATTGACTTGTCTCCTCGCAGCCTGCTGGCCGACTGGGCTGGATTCTAGGTGGCGGGCCGGACCGGGCCATCCGGGCGGCTTGAAGCAAACTCGCAAATTGCCGCGGCAAAGCACTGTACGAATATCCAGCTTCTGCCATAATCGCAGCCATCACCAGGAGAGACTTGCATGAATGCCCCCGCCCCCGCCAATACGCTGAACCCCGAAAAGTCCAAGGCCCTGCAAGCGGCCCTCTCGCAAATCGAGAAGCAGTTTGGCAAGGGCTCAATCATGCGCCTGGGCGATGGCGAAAAGATCGAGGACATCCAGGTCGTTTCCACCGGCTCGCTGGGCCTGGACGTGGCGCTGGGCGTCGGCGGCCTGCCGCGCGGCCGGGTGGTCGAAATCTACGGCCCGGAGTCCTCGGGCAAGACCACGCTCACGCTGCAGGTCGTGGCCGAAATGCAGAAGCTCGGTGGCGTGGCCGCCTTCATTGACGCCGAGCACGCGCTGGACATCCATTACGCGCAAAAGCTGGGCGTAAACCTGCAGGAACTGCTGATCAGCCAGCCGGACACCGGCGAGCAAGCGCTGGAAATCGTCGATTCGCTGTGCCGCTCCGGCGCGGTCGACCTGATCATCGTCGACTCGGTCGCCGCACTCACGCCCAAGGCCGAACTCGAAGGCGAAATGGGTGACTCGCTGCCCGGCCTGCAGGCCCGGCTGATGAGCCAGGCACTGCGCAAGCTGACCGCCACGATCAAGAAGTCCAACTGCATGGTCATCTTCATCAACCAGATCCGCATGAAGATCGGCGTGATGTTCGGCAGCCCGGAAACCACCACCGGTGGCAATGCGCTGAAGTTCTATGCCTCGGTGCGGCTGGACATCCGCCGCATTGGCTCGATCAAGAAGGGCGAAGAGGTCATTGGCAACGAGACCCGCGTCAAGGTCGTCAAGAACAAGGTCGCCCCGCCGTTCAAGGAAGCCGAGTTCGACATTCTTTACGGCGAAGGCACCAGCCGCGAAGGCGAGATCATCGACCTCGGCGTGCAGGCCAAGATCGTCGACAAGTCCGGCGCCTGGTATTCGTACAACGGCGAAAAGATCGGCCAGGGCAAGGACAACTCGCGCGAATTCCTGCGCGAGAACGCAGACTTGGCGCGCGAGATCGAAAACAAGGTGCGCGCCGCGCTGGGTGTGCCGCTGCTGAACGCAGCGGCCGGCACTGCGGCAGCATGAAGCGGGGCCAGCAGCCGGCCTGAGCCGCTGCTGGCACTTGGTGGTGGCGCCAACCATCGCCCAAGCGTCATCTCCTGACGCCTCCTGCCCGTCCCGCCGTGAAAACCGCACCTCCCAGCCTGAAGGCCCAAGCGCTGGCGCTGCTGGCCCGGCGCGAACACAGCCGCGCCGAGCTGCGCACCAAGCTGTTGGCCCATGGCCGCAAGCGCCTGGCTTGGCTGGCCGAAGACCAGCGCCGCGCCGCCAAGCTGGATTTCGCCACTGCGTTTGGCCTGGACACGGCCACGTCCAGCTCAGCAACCGAGCCGGACGATGGCCAAGCCGAACTGGCGCGGGAAACCCTGGCCACCGAGGTCGACGAAGTGCTGGACTGGCTGGAAGCGCAGCGCTACCAGAGCGACGCACGCTTCATCGAGAGCCGCGTCAATGCGCGCGCCGGCCGCATGGGCCAGTTGCGCATCAAGCTGGAACTGGCCCAGCACGGCCTGACACTGGACGCCGAGACCGCGCAACAGCTGCGTCAGACCGAACTGCTGCGCGCCCGCGAACTCTGGCGCCGGCGCTTCGGCGAAGCCCCCGCACCCGATACCGCAACGCGGGCCAAACAGATGCGTTTTCTCGCCGCGCGCGGCTTTTCCGGTGAGGTGGTTCGGCGGGTCGTCGGAGGCAGGGAAGACGACTGACGATCCCCTGCGACCGTCACCTCGCATTGCGCACTCGTGGCCCCCAGGTAACGCCAGCAAGCAGGTACAACAAGGTTACATCGCGCGCCTGGCCGGCGGGCCTTCCAAAACAAAGTCATCAGGTGACTTGAGGGGCCTGAACATGCTGCATCGCAACAAGGGTGTTAAAATCAATGGCTGTCTGGCCCGCCCGGGGCAGCCTCTTCCATGCCTTTGCCCGCTGCATCCCCCACCCGCCAGCTGAAGCACCGCCGTGCAATCAGCGTCAACGTGTTCTCGCGTGACGACGGGTTGTGGGAAGTCGATGCCCGGATCACCGACGTCAAGACCCGTGCGATCAACACCGCCACCGGTCCGCGAGCGGCCGGTGAACCCATCCATGACCTGCTGTTGCGACTCGTGGTCGACACCCAGTTCAACATCTTGGAAGCCGGCGCCGAATCCCTTGCTACCCCTTATCCTGGTCATTGCGACCAGCATGGCGACGCCTACGGCCGGCTGGCCGGGCTGAACCTGATGCAGGGCTTCAAGCGCGCGCTGCGCGAGCGCCTGGGCGGTGTGCGCGGCTGCACCCACCTGACCGAGCTTGGCGACGTGCTGCCTACCGCCGTCGTGCAGAGTTTTGCCGGCGAAGTGCTGGACACCCATGGCCAGGGCGATGAACCCCCTTTCCAGCTTGACCGCTGCCACGCCCTCGTCACCGACGGCGAGGTGGTGCGATTGCACTATCCGCGCTGGTTCCGTCAGGCTACCGCCGACGAAACTGCCGCAAAATTGCGCGCCGGTCCCGCTGGCAGCATTTCCCGCTGAGCCGGCGCAGCCGCTGCTCCTTCCCGTTTTCGCACTCAAGCAAAGACCCTCCCATGAAGATTCACGAGTACCAAGGCAAGGAAATCCTGCGCCAGTTCGGTGTGCCGGTGCCCAAGGGCATCCCGGCCTTCAACGTGCAAGAAGCGGTGGAAGCCGCCCAGAAGCTGGGCGGGCCGGTGTGGGTGGTGAAGGCCCAGATCCACGCGGGTGGCCGCGGCAAGGGCGGCGGCGTGAAGCTCGCGCGCACGATGGACGACGTCAAGGCGATCTCCGAGCAGATCCTCGGCATGCAGCTGGTCACGCACCAGACCGGCCCGGAAGGCCAGAAGGTGCGCCGCCTCTACATCGAGGAAGGCGCCGACATCAAGAATGAGCTCTACGTCTCGCTGGTCACCGACCGCGGCACGCAGAAGGTCGCTTTCATCGCTTCGAGCGAAGGCGGCATGGACATCGAGGAAGTCGCGCACTCGACCCCCGAGAAGATCGTCACCGAGATGATCGACCCGCTGGTGGGCCTGACGGCCGAGCAGAGCAAGAAGATCGCCGCGGCCATCGGCCTGACCGGCGCTTCGGTGGACCAGGCCGTGGACCTGTTCGCCAAGCTCTACAAGTGCTACATGGACACCGACGCATCGCTGGTGGAAATCAACCCGCTGAATTGCGACTCCAAGGGCAACCTGGTGGCACTGGACGCCAAGTTCAACTTCGACGCCAACGCGCTGTTCCGCCATCCGGAAATCGTCGCCTACCGCGACCTGGATGAAGAAGATCCGGCCGAAGTCGAAGCCTCGAAGTTCGACCTGGCCTACATCAGCCTGGACGGCAACATCGGCTGCCTGGTGAACGGCGCCGGCCTGGCCATGGCCACCATGGACACCATCAAGCTGTTCGGCGGCGAGCCGGCCAACTTCCTGGACGTGGGTGGCGGCGCCACCGCCGAGAAGGTCACCGAAGCCTTCAAGATCATGCTGAAGAACCCGGAAGTCAAAGGCATCCTGGTCAACATCTTCGGCGGCATCATGAAGTGCGACACCATCGCCACGGGCGTGATCACGGCCTGCAAGGCGGTGAACCTGTCGGTGCCGCTGGTGGTGCGCATGAAGGGCACCAACGAAGACCTGGGCAAGAAGATGCTGGCCGAAAGCGGCCTGCCCATCATCGCGGCCGACACGATGGCCGAAGCGGCCACCAAGATCGTCGCCGCCGTCGCCTGACCCACCCATCCACACCATCGCACCACGCCCGAGCGCCGGGCCGCCCCAAGCCGGGCGTGATCCCCTCGGGGGATCGGGTGCGGTACACCGCATACGAGGGGCACCATGTCCATTTACATCAACAAAGACACCAAGGTCATCACGCAGGGCATCACCGGCAAGACTGGCCAGTTCCACACCCTCGGTTGCCAGGCCTACGCGAACGGCAAGAACGCCTTCGTCGCCGGCGTGAACCCGAAGAAGGCTGGTGAGAAGTTCTCCGACATTCCCATCTACGGCAGCGTCAAGGAAGCCGCCGGCCAGACCGGCGCGACCGTGTCGGTGATCTACGTGCCGCCGGCGGGCGCGGCGGCCGCGATCTGGGAAGCCGTCGAGGCCGACCTGGACCTGGCGATCTGCATCACCGAAGGCATTCCCGTGAAGGACATGCTGGAAGTGCGCAACAAGATGAAGGCCAAGGAAGCTGCCGGCGGCAAGAAGACGCTGCTGCTGGGCCCGAATTGCCCTGGCCTGATCACGCCGGAAGAAATCAAGATCGGCATCATGCCCGGCCACATCCACCGCAAGGGCCGCATCGGCGTGGTCTCGCGCTCGGGCACGCTGACGTACGAAGCCGTGGCGCAGCTGACCGAAATCGGCCTGGGCCAGTCCAGCGCCGTCGGCATCGGTGGCGACCCGATCAACGGCCTGAAGCACATCGACGTGATGCAGGCCTTCAATGACGACCCGGACACCGACGCCGTCATCATGATCGGCGAAATCGGCGGCCCGGACGAGGCCGAAGCGGCCCGCTGGTGCAAGCTGAACATGAAGAAGCCCATCGTCGGCTTCATCGCTGGCGTGACGGCGCCTCCCGGCAAGCGCATGGGCCATGCCGGCGCGCTGATCTCCGGCGGCGCCGACACGGCCGATGCCAAGCTGGCGATCATGGAAGAGTGCGGCTTCACCATCACCCGCAACCCGTCCGAAATGGCCAAGCTGCTGAAGGCCATGCTGTAAGGCGGCGCCTGCAGCCTTGGGGGTGTCCGTAGAACCACGGACAGCCGCCCGACAGGCTTGCCTAGAATCCAGGGATCGGTCGCAAGGTCGATGCCCTGCGCAAGGGCCTGGTGCACACGCATCAGGCCTTTTTCATTCGGCCGTCAGTCGGCCGGGGCAACCGCAACCCACAACATCATTCTTCGGGAGATCCCACGCCATGGACATCACTTCGGCCGCCTTCTGGGCCGCCCTCGGCTCCATCATCCTTGCGAACGTGCTGCTTTCGGGCGACAACGCGGTGGTGATCGCCATGGCCGCCCGCGCCCTGCCGGCCAACCAGCAGAAAAAGGCCATCTTCTACGGCAGCGCTGCGGCCATCGTGATGCGCATCGTGCTGACCCTGCTGGCGGTCAAGCTGCTGGCCATGCCCTACCTGAAGCTGGTAGGCGGCGTGGCGCTGGTCTACATCGGCACTTCGCTGCTGCTGGAGAACGATGACGAGGACGACGCGCACGGCACCGGCCACACCAGCCTGATGACGGCCATCCGCACCATCCTCGTGGCCGACCTGGTCATGAGCCTGGACAACGTGCTGGCCGTGGCCGCCGCCGCGCATAACAACACGCTGCTGCTGATCCTGGGCTTGGGCATCAGCATCCCGCTGATCATCTTCGGCTCGACGATGCTGCTGAAGGTCATGGACCGCTTCCCCATCATCATCACGCTGGGCGCCGCGCTGCTGGGCTACCTGGCCGGTGAAATGGCCTTGACCGACCCCGGGGTGGTCGCACTGATCGGCCCGCAACCGGAAATCGTGCCCGAGATCGCCGGCGCCATTGGTGCCGTCTTCGTCGTCGCGCTGGGCCACTTCCTGAAGCGCCGCGCCCATCGCGCAGCGCAGGCTGGGAAGGCCAGCTGACGCTCAGCTGAAGGGCCCGGCAAAGCGGGCCTTCAGCCTCGGAAACCCCGCCATTGCGCGGGGTTTTCTTTTGGTGTCCCGCATAATGGACGCCTGAAGGGGAGTAGCTCCCATCGGCAGGTCGTCAATACGGGGTCGCAAGCCCCCGGTCTGCCGGACGCGCTGGCTGCAACAGCCGCGCGTCGAGCAAGACCTTCGACACGCCCGCGCGACACGCGTCGGGAGTTCGAAGGCATCCCCGCCGGGTTGATCCGGCTTGTCTTAGGCTCCCGCCCGTTCACAGGGTGTGTCGCACCCACCGACAACCTGGAGCACTCACATGGAATTCCTGTCCGCCCAATGGTTCTCAGCGCTGCTGGCCATTGTCCTGATCGACCTTGTCCTCGCCGGCGACAACGCGATCGTCATCGCCCTGGCCGCCCGCGGCCTGCCCAAGCACCTGCAGGGCAAGGCCATCCTGTGGGGCACCGTCGGGGCCATCGTCGTGCGCTCGCTGATGACGGTGGTCGTGGTCTGGCTGCTGAAGATCCCCGGCCTGATGCTGGCCGGTGGCCTGGGCCTGGTCTGGATCGCCTACCAGCTGCTGGCGTCCAACGACGAGGGCGGCCACGAGGGCGGCGGTGCCACCACCTTCTGGGGTGCGATGAAAACCATCGTCGTGGCTGATGCACTGATGGGCATCGACAACGTGCTCGGCGTGGCCGGCGCGGCGCATGGTGCCTTCGACCTGGTCATCATCGGCCTGCTGATCAGCGTGCCCATCGTGGTCTGGGGCAGCAGCCTGGTGCTGAAGCTGGTGGACCGTTTCCCGGCCATCACCTACATCGGCGCCGGCGTGCTGGCCTTCACCGCCGCCAAGATGGTGATCGACGAGCCGCTGCTGGACTCGGTGTTCGACGCCTCGCTGCCCACGCGCGTGCTGACCTATGCGCTGGTGGTCGTCGGCGTGCTGGCTGCGGGCTGGTGGCGCAAGCGCCGCGCCAACACAGAAGCAGCCCAGCCCGGCGCGGCTCACTGAGCGCTGCCCCCATCCACCCGTGGCGGCATGTCACCCCGCGGGTGGGCGGCTCCCAGGGCCTGATGGGGCTGCCACTGTGCTAAGGTCAGCCAGCCTCATTTCACCCAAGGGAAACGCCAACGATGGCCACCGCCCAACCGGGCTTCTGGCAGCAGCTGCTCCGCCGCAGGCAAGGCGCCAGGCCGCAAGCCTGGCCCGCCAGCCAGTTGCCGCCCAGCGACCCGGCCACATCTGCGGCATTGCCGGCAGCGCCGGCGCTGGGCAAGCTGGCCGGCTACACGCTGCAGCGGGTGCTGGTGCAGGGCCCACAAGGTGCGCTCTACCTGGCAGGCGCGCCGCGCACCGGCGAGCCTGTCGCGCTGAAGACGGTGCGGCTGCAAGGCAGCGAACACACCCGCGAGCGCTTTCTGCAAGAAGCCGAGACAGCCGCCCGCCTGCGGCATCCGCACATCGTGCAGACCTTTGCCTCGGGCGTCGTCAGCCAGTCGCACGAAGCGCATGGCTGGATCGCGATGGAATGGGTGCCAGGCGGCGACCTGATCCGCTACACCACACCCGGCCAGCTGCTGCCGGCAGGCCTGGTGCTGCAGATCGGCGCGGCCGTGGCCGAGGCGCTGGCGCACGCGCACCTGCAAGGCGTGGTGCACCGCGACCTGAAGCCGGCCAACGTGATGTTCAACCCGGCCAACGGCATGCTGAAGCTGGGCGACTTCGGCTGTGCCCGGCTGAGCGACGCGGAACGCAGCCGCAGCGGGCTGATCGTCGGCACGCCCGGCTACATGGCGCCCGAGCAGCTCAGCGGCCTGCCACTGGACGGGCGCTGCGACCTTTACGCGCTGGGCGTGCTGCTGTTCGAGCTGCTGACCGGCCGGCTGCCATTTGCCCATGCCTCGATGGGCCAGTTGCTGGTGGCGATTGCCACCGAACCCGCCCCGCGGCTGGACAGCCTGCGCCCCCAGTTGCCGCCGCTGCTGGCCGACGTGATCGAGCGGCTGCTGTCCAAGCACGCCAGCCAGCGCCATGTGGACGGCGCGCAACTCGCGCGTGAACTTCGTCTCTTGGTGCCAAGCTGCACGGTGCTGCCCGAAAACCGCGCCAAAGCCCATGACGCCTGAGCGCACAATGCCTGCCCGGCATCACTTCACATTTCAGGATTCCTGCCTGTGCCCCTGAGCCTCGACTACAGCAGCGCGCTCGACACCGGCCGCGCCCGCCACAACAACGAAGACGCCGTCATGGTCGACCCCGGCCTGTCGCTGTGCCTGCTGGCCGACGGCATGGGCGGCTACAACGCTGGCGAGGTCGCCAGCGAGATGGCGGTGCGCACCATGCGTGATCACCTGGTCGAATGGGCCGCCCGGCAACCGGACCAATCCACCCCGCCGTCCAGCCCCGCCGTGCAGGCCGCGCTGGCCGCTGCCGCGCAACATGCCAATCACGCCGTCTTCACCGCAGCGCAAACCGTGCCGGAGTACAACGGCATGGGCACCACGCTGGTCAGCGCCTTGTTCGGCAGCCACCAGGTGTGGATTGGCCACCTCGGTGACTCGCGTGCCTACCGTTGGCGCGCCAGCCGCCTGGACCAGCTCAGCCGCGACCACTCGCTGCTGCAGGAACAGATCGACGCCGGCTTGCTGACGGCCGAGGAAGCCCAGTTCGCCGCACACCGCAACCTGGTGACGCGCGCGGTCGGCGTGGAGCCCGAAGTGATGCTGGAAGTGCACGAACACGCCTTGTTACCAGGAGATGTCATCTTGCTGTGTTCGGACGGGCTGTCCGATATGCTGCCGGATTCCGGCATCGCGCAAGTGCTGCGCCAGCACGACGGCGACCTGGACAGTACCGCCCGCGCTTTGGTGGATGCCGCCAACGCGGCGGGCGGAAGGGATAACATCTCCGTGATTCTGGCCAGGACAAAAGGAAGCCAGAACGCGTCAGCCCGGGCCTGGTGGCCTTTCCGGCGCTGACCCGACAGGGGTGTAGAGGAGCCGTCCGCACGCGGACAACTGAGGGATTTCATGGGCAAGCTGGTCGTATCACTCGACAACGTGGTTCTCAAGGAAGTGCAGATCCAGAAGGAGCGCACCACCCTGGGCCGGCGTCCGTACAACGACATCGTGATCGACAACCTCGCCGTCAGCGGCGAGCACGCCGTGCTGCTGGCCGTCGGTGAAGACGTCTTCCTGGAAGACCTCAACAGCACCAATGGCACGTACATCAACGGCAAGGCGGTCAAAAAGCAGTTGCTCTCGCACAACGATTCGATCGAGATCGGCAAATACCGCTTGAAGTACCTGACCGACGAAGTGCCGGATTACGAAAAGACCATGATCCTGCGGCCAGGCACCTTCACGCCGCACCTGCCGCCCATGCCCGCCGTGCAGACCCTGCCGGCCTCGGTCAAGGTGCTCAACGGCGGCGCCGCCGGCCGTGAGGTGTTGCTGTCGAAGGCGGTCACCACCGTCGGCAAGCCCGGCACCCAGGTCGCCTCGATCGCCAAGCGGCCCACCGGTTACGTGCTGGCCCACGTCGAAGGCGACGCCCGCCCCAGCATCAACGGCGCCCCGCTGGGCGACGGCGTGATGGCGCTGAAGAACGGCGACATCATCGAGCTGGCCGGCACGCAGATGCAGTTCATCCAGGGCTGAGCGCCCTGAACACCGGCGCCTGAACAAGCGTCCGCGAGCAACTGATGCGCCTGCGCGGCCTCGCCTGGTGGGCCGGCGGCGTGCTGGCGCTGCTGGGCGCCTGGCATGCCGCCGTCCGGCCGCTGCCCCCGCTGGCCAGGCTGGAAGCCGCGGCGGAGGACTGGCGCCAGGACCTGCTCGCGCCCGCCCATGCCGCCGGCCCGCATCCTGACATCCTCATCGTCGACATCGACGAAGCCAGCCTGCAGGCCGTCGGCCACTGGCCCTGGCCGCGCAAGCGCATTGCCGCGCTGAGCCGCGAATTGCTGCAGCGCCAGCAGGTGGCCGCGCTGGCCTTCGACTTCGTCTTCCCCGAAGCGGCCGAGGGTGACGACATGCTGGCCGCCGCCTGGCGCGGCCAACCCGTGGTCGCCGGCTTCTACCTGCAAGCCACTGGCGCCAACTACCGCGCCGGCCAGTTGCCCGCCGCACTGGCAAGCACGAACAAGGTGCCGCAAGGCTGGCCGCTGTGGACCGGCTACGCCGCCAGCCTGCCGGCACTGGCCCAGGCCGCGCCGCACGCCGGTTTCTTCAACGTCTTGCCAGACACCGACGGCCTGGTGCGCAGCGTGCCGGCCGCAGCCGTCGTGCAAGGTCAACTCCAGCCTTCGCTGGCGCTGGCCACGCTGCAACTGGTGACCGGCAGTCCGGCAACGGCGGCCGGCGTTTCGGCCGAGTGGCTGCCCGCCACAAATGCCCTGCCTCAGGCGACCGTGGCCGCGCTGCGGGTCTCACCGCCAGGTCAGGCCGCGCGCCGCTTGCCGGTCGATGAACATGGCAACTGGCGTGTACCGTTCCGCGGCCCGGCTGGCGTGCAAGCTGGCAGCTTTCGTTACCTCAGCGCCGCCGCCGTGCTGGCCGGTGAACTGCCCGCCGCCAGCCTGGCCGGCCGCATCGTGCTGCTCGGCAGCTCGGCCCCCGGGCTGGCAGACCTGCGCCCCACGCCGGCCGGCCACGCGACGCCTGGCGTGGAAGTGCACGCCCACTTGCTGGCCGGCCTGATCGACGGTTCCCTGCCCTACCGCCCCGCCTGGGCGCCCGGCTACGAAGCCTGCCTGATCGCCCTCAGCCTGCTGCTCTGCGGCTTGGCGGCCCGGCTCAAGGCTGCACCGCTGGCGTTGGCCAGCGTGGCCGCCGTGATGGCCTTGCAGCTCGCGGCCAACGCCGCGCTGTATGCCGGCGCGGCACTTGTGCTGCCGGTCGCCAGCGCGCTGCTGCTGGGCGCGATGCTGGCCGCGCTGCTGGTCGGCCAGAACTACCTGGGCGAATGGCGCAACCGCCGCTCGCTGCTGCAGCTGTTCGACCAGTACCTGCCGCCCGAACGCGCCCGCGCGCTGGCGCTTGAGCTGGCGCGTGACCCGGCGCAGCAGCAAACGCTGCAAGCCGAGAACCGCGAGCTGACGCTGCTGTTCTGCGACCTGCAAGGCTTCACCGCGCTGTCCGAACAATTGCCACCGCTGGCCCTGCGCGATCTGCTGAACAATTACTTCTCCGCCGTCACCCAGGTCGTGCATGCCCACGGTGGCACGCTGGACAAGTTCATTGGCGACGCGGTGATGGCCTTCTGGGGCGCGCCGCAAGCCCAGCCCGACCACGCGCAACATGCCGTAGCTGCGGCCTGGGACCTGCGCCAGGCCGCAGAACCGCTGAACCAGCGGCTGCGCGACCAGGGTTTGCCAGCCATCCGCTTTGGCATCGGCCTGGCCACCGGCGTGGTCTGCGTGGGCGACCTGGGCTCGGCGCTGCGGCGCAGCTACACGGCAGTCGGCGACGCCGTGAACCTCGCCGCCCGCCTCGAAGCGCTGACGCGTGAGCTCGGCGCGCCGCTGCTGGTGGCCGACAGCACGCAGGCCGCTTGCGGCCCCGCCCCTGCAGGCTCGGCGTGGCTTGAGGTCGATCAAACCCAGGTCCGGGGCCGCCAGCAAAGCGTGACGGTTTTCACACTCGCTGGCACCGCCAGTCCGCCCACGCCCGCGCAAGCGCTTCAACTGCAAACTTGGGCGCTTGCGCAAGCCGCCGTCCGCACCCACCATGCTGCCCAAGCTCTGGCCCTGCTGGCCGACCTCACTGCCTTGCGCGCTGCCGACACCTCCTCACCCCTCGCTCCCTCCGCCGCCATGGCGCTGAACACCGTGCTGGCCGCGCTCTGCCCGCCACTCGAACACCGGCTGCAATCCGAGGCGCAAGAGCCGCCGACGCTGCTGCCATGAGCATTCGTGTTCTGGGCTGCTCTGGCTCCATCGCCCAAGGCTGCCGCACCACCGCCTTCCTGCTGGACGACGACGTGCTGGTCGACGCCGGCACTGGCGTCGGCGACCTGACGCTGGACGAACTCACCCGCGTCGACCACATCCTGCTCAGCCACTCGCACCTGGACCATGTGCTGGGCGTGCCGTTGCTGGCCGACAGCGTGATGCGCCGCCGCGCCGGCCGTCCGCCCATCCAGCTGCATGCGCTGCCGGAAACCTTGGCCGTGCTGCGCCAGCATGTCTTCAACAATCTGATCTGGCCGGACTTCACGCGCCTGCCCAGCGCCGAAAACCCGGTGCTCGCGCTGCAGCCGCTGCAGGTCGGCCAGGTCCTGACGCTGGGCGCCAAAGCGCGCCAAATTGAAGTCCTGCCGGCCCGCCACAGCGTGCCCGCCGTCGGCTACGCCGTGGCCACCCAGCCCGGCGCGTCGCTGTGGGTCTACACCGGCGACACCGGCCCCAACCCCGCGCTGTGGGAAACCCTGAGCGGTCGCCCCCTGAGCCACCTGGTGATCGAGATCGCCTTTCCCGAACGGGACCGCGCCATCGCCGCCGACGCGCTGCACCACTGCCCATCCACGCTCGCCGCCGAGCTGCGCCATG
The DNA here is from genome assembly GCF_041287625.1 of Ideonella sp. Lineage (GTDB taxonomy): Bacteria > Pseudomonadota > Gammaproteobacteria > Burkholderiales > Burkholderiaceae_C > Ideonella. The sequence goes on along the minus strand of NZ_JBGGNH010000027.1, from coordinate 1,971 downwards.
TGCCAGACGGCCTGCAGATCATGCTCACCCACATCAAGCCCGGCGAAACCGAAGCCGTACTCGCCGACCTCGCCAGCCGCCTGCCCGGCATGTGCCTGCAGACCCTGCAAGCCGGCCAGACCATCGCGCTCGCCTGATCTGGGCTGGCCTGATCTGACGCGACCAGCCACGGCACCCTGACACTTTTGGTCACCCGCGCCGCCCGCCAAAGCGGAACTAGTGCCGCCAGGTGACCCGAATCGTCAGAAAAGACGGCTGAAAACAGGCCAAACAAGCTGGCACGCCGCTCGCATAAGACTGAGTGCAAAACACCTCCGGCAGCCTTCCCGCCGGTCACATCCGTCAGTCAGTTTCCAGACCTCTCAGGAGTCAACCCATGAAGCGCGTTCAACAAGGTTTTACCCTCATCGAATTGATGATCGTCGTGGCGATCATCGGCATCCTGGCCGCCGTTGCGCTGCCGGCTTATCAGGACTACATCGCTCGCTCGCAGATGTCCGAGGCCTTCACCTCGGTGGAAGGTGCCAAGACCGCCATCGCTGAATACGGCCAAACCAATGGCGCATATCCGGGCGCCACCACGAACCCGACCAACACGAGCTTGGCCGTCGCTGGCAAGTACAGCGATGCAACAGTTGAAGCTGACACCGGCGCGATCACCGTCACCATGAAGGGCGCTGGCGACGTCAACGCTCGCATTGCTGGTGCGACGGTCACGTTCACCCCGCCCGCTTTGACCACCGACATGACCGTCCTGACCTTCACCTGCACGTCGAGCCTGACCGGCGGCGACCTGAAGTACCTGCCGAAGTCCTGCCAAGGCACCTGATCGCACCCAGCGAATCTCGCAGAGGGTGACGGGCTTCGGTTCGTCACCCTTTTCTTTTTCTGGAGCCAGTCCATGAAAACGTTTCAGCAAGGCTTCACGCTGATCGAATTGATGATCGTGGTGGCGATCATCGGCATCCTGGCCTCGCTGGCCTTGCCGGCCTACCAGGACTACGTCGCCCGCTCGCAAATGTCCGAGGCCTTCACTTCGGTGGAAGGCATCAAGGTGATGGTCATGGAATACGGCCAAACTAATGGCACTTACCCCAGCGCGACCACTAAGCCGACTTCAGACAGCTTGGCGCTGGTCGGCAAGTACGGCAGCGCAGTAGTGACCGAAGCCACCGGTGTGATCACCGTCACGATGAAGGATGCGGGAGAGGTCAATGCCAGAATCGCCGGGGAGACACTGACCTTCACGCCGCCAGAACTGACGGACATCGGGACCACGCTGACCTTCAAGTGCACATCGACGGTGGACCCGAAATACCTGCCCAAGAGTTGTAACGGTAGTTGATCACTGATCAGGGGTTCGATAGTGACCCCTTTTTCTTGCGTTGCCCGAACTTGAGTTCGGGCGTGGAACTCAGAACCGACCGTTCGACCAGAACCTGGGCGTGATCTTGTAGGACGGAAAGCGATTCCCGACGGATTCAAGCAGCGCATCCAAATGCGTGAGATCACTCCAGCAACGCGCGGCAGCCCAAAAGCTCAGCGCAGCTACGAGCACGGCCAACGGAAGCCAAGAGATCTGAACTGGCCACCGTGCAGCCGGCGCGGCAGTCACCCTGCTGCGGTTGCGAGATGCACGCCACCAAGCCACGGACCAGCCCGCAAGCACCGCCAGCCAGACCTGGGAAACCGGCATGACAGCGTTGCCTGAGAACTGAGCATCTATCAGGCTGGCAAGCCCGCCCGTGAACAGGCAGACCCCCATGTCCTGGCTGCCCAAAGCCCAATCCGGTCCCCGGGACCGCTCGCGATCCACCTTGGTTGCCAAGCCTAGTACAACATCCCTGAAGTATCTTTCATATAAATGGGAATGGCGATAAGCTGCAGGGCATGAGCCGTGGACGCCATGCACAGACGATCAAGCTATCGCGTGAAGAGCGCAAGTCGCTTGAGCTGTTGACCCGCCGAGGA
>NZ_JBGGNH010000026.1:0-4557 GCF_041287625.1 Ideonella sp. | reverse complement strand
TTGGCCCCGCCCGCGCCGAACGACGAGATGCCGGCAATGCGTTTGCCTTCTTGCTGCCTGCCGCCCACTTCCCGGGTGGGCCTGAGCCAGTCGGTCAGCTCCTGCTGCACGACGAACGGCGTGCCTTCGAAGTCGATGTTGGGGTTCAGGATGCTGGAATGCAGGCTGGGCGCGATCTGGCGGTGCTTGAGTTGCAGCAGGACTTTGGTGACGCCGGCGATGCCGGCTGCGCTTTCGCAGTGGCCGATGTTGGATTTGGCAGATCCAATGGCGCAGTACTGTTTGTCTTGCGTCCATTGGCTGAATGCCTTGGCCAGGCCGGCGATCTCGATGGGGTCGCCCAGGCTGGTGCCGGTGCCGTGGGCTTCGATGTAGCTGATGTCCCGCGCGTCGATGCCGCCGTCTCTGAGTGCGCGTGCGATGACTTTGGCTTGCGCGTTGGGATTCGGCACGGTGTAGCCGTTGGTCTTGCCGCCGTGGTTGATGGCGCTGGCCTTGATGACGCCGTAGATGTGGTCGCCATCAGCTTGTGCTTGGGCCAGCGGTTTGAGCAGGATGGCGCCGACGCCTTCTCCAGGCACATAGCCTTCTCCGCCTTCGCCGAAGCTTTCGCAACGGCCTTTGCCGGAGATGAATTTGCCCTGCGCGAGCATCAGGTATTTGTTGGGGTGCACCGAGACGTTGACGCCGCCGGCAACGGCCACCGTGCAGTTGCCTTGCCGCAGGCTCTGGCAGGCCAGGTGGATGGCAGTGAGCGAGGACGAGCACATGGTGTCCAGGGCCAGGCTGGGTCCGCTGAAGTTGCAGTAGTAGGAGATGCGGTTGGCGATGGAGGCGGGGCTGTTGAAGACGGCGAGCTTGTGGCCCCGGGCTTGTTCCTGTGCGCCGTAGAGTTGGTATTCCTCGTACATGACGCCAACGAACACGCCTACGTTCTGGTCCGCAGCGACGCTGTCCCGGGTGTAGCCGGCGTCTTCCAGCGTGGCGTGCACGCATTGCAGGAACAGCCGTTCCTGCGGGTCCATGAGTTCGGCTTCGCGTGGCGAGATGTTGAAGAACAGCGGGTCGAATTCGTCCACGCCTTCGATGAAGCCGCCCCATTTGCTGTAGGTCTTGCCGGCTTTGCTGCGGTCTTCGTCGAAGTCGGTTCGCCAGTCCCAGCGCGATGCAGGGATCTCGGTGATGCTGTCTTTGCCGGTGCTCAGGTTGGACCAGAACGCCGCCACGTCCCCAGCCTGGGGGTACCGGCCTGACAGGCCGATGATGGCGATCTCGCCGGTGGCGTTGCCTGCATTGCGCAATGCCAAACGGGAGTCAAGACGCATGCCAGAACGCAAGCGCTTGCGAACAGCTGGCACGACCGCGCCATGCGGCCCCGCAGCCACGGATGGCAAAGGCAATGCATGCTTCTCGCCGAGCAAGTCGACCAGCCTGGCATGATGACTTTGCAGGAAGTAGCCAGACAGCGCGGCAATCGTCTGGTACTCGAAGAACAGCGTCTTCGGCAGCGGGCCGAAGGTCTTCTCGAGCTTCTGCGTCAAGTCCATCACCAGCACGGAGTCGATGCCATAGGCCTCCAGGGCCACCTGCGCATCGATCTTGTGCGGCGGCAGCTTCAATGTGGCCGACAGCAGGCGCACCAGGTGCCGCACCGTCCTGTCACGCAAATCCTCGCCCGGCTGGACCGGCGCCGGCTCGGCTTGCGTGACGGCGGGTTTGGCCGGCGCATCGGTCAACAGGCTGGCTTTCAAGCGTTCGACATGGCCCTCCGCCACCAGCACCTGCGGCAGGCCGCTCGCCAAGGCCTGGACCAGGGCCGTGCAACCACTGGCGCTGCGCAGCGGCGTCATGCCAATTTCCTGCAGCAGGTAGCGCCGCGTGGCAGCGTCCACCTGCATGCCACCTTCTTCCCACAGCGGCCAGTTGATGGCCAGGCTGCGCCCCTGCCGAAGGCCTTGTGCGACCAGGCCGTCCCGGAAATGAGCGAAGGCATCCATGAAACCATTCGCCGCCGCGTAGTCGGCCTGCCCGACGTTGCCCAGAGCGCTGGCGATCGACGAGAAGCAGATGAAGCAGTCCAGCGCCAGATCGCGGGTGGCCGCGTCGAGGTTCAGCGTGCCGGCGACCTTGGCGTGCAGCACGTCCTGCAATTCCTCGCGGGTCTTCCTGAGGATGAAGCTGTCGCGCAACACACCTGCGCTGTGCAGCACGCCGTCCAGGCCACCAAAGGCTTCGACGAGTTCGCCCACCAGGCGTGTCACGGCCTGGCTGTCGCCCACGTCGAGCTGGCGATATTGCGGCTCGGCGCCCATCGCGGCCAGTTCGTCGAGCGCGGCTTGCGCGCTGGCGTTCAGTGGCGAACGGCCAGTCAGCACCAGCCTCGCACCCTTGGCCTGGCGCGCGATCTCGCGCGCGAAGATCAGGCCCAGGCCGCCCGCGCCGCCGGTGATCAGGTAGACGCCCTGGTCCTGCCACGGCGAAGCCGCATCGGCCACGCCAACCCATTCGGCCCAGCCCCCGACCTGGCGCTCTCCGCCGATGTAGCGCAGGTCCGCCGCCGGGCTGTCGCGGTTGTCCCGCACTGCCTGCGGCAGGTTCTGGCCCGGTTCGACCTGGATCACCTGGCCGAGCAGGCTCGGGTTCTCCCGTTGCGCCGTGCGCAGCATGCCGCCCAGGCCGGCCATGAGCCGGGCCGTGCCCAGCTGGGGCACGAGCAACTGGACCCGGTGCTGGCCAGGCTGGCGGCTCAGGGACTGGAGCTGTGCCAGCAGCGTTTCGGCTGCGGAGGCATAGCTTTGGGCCAGGTTCTCGTCCACGGCAAAGGCCACGCAAGTCACATCCGGCAGCTCGGCCTGGACCTGGCGGGTGGCGGCCGCATCGAGGCCGCACAGCATCACCAGGTGCCGTGCGAAGCTGCGACCCGTCGCGCTGTCGACGGCAACCGGCTTGGCTTCCCAGACCGGCTTGGCCAGCAGGGTCTGCAAGGCCGTTCCGGCCTCGGCGATGGGCGCAGCAGCGTGCAGCCCGAGCCCACTGAGGCGAACACAGACGTTGCCATGTTCGTCGCAAAGGTCAACGTCGATCGCCGACGGCAGCGCGCCACCGGTTGCCTTCCCGGCACTCGATCGCAACACGGCCCACATGTCAGCGCCGCAGGGGGCGAGCAGGTCCAGGGAACCGAGCGTGGCGGGCAACCACAAGCTGCCATCGTCCGCGTGCCCGGCCGAGCGCAGCAGACCGAGGGTGGCTTGCAGTGCCGCGTCCAGCAGGCTGGGATGCAGCCCATAACCGTCCGCCGGCGCAGAAGCAGGCAAGGCGACCCGGGCCAGGACTTCGCCGTCTCCGATGAGAAGTTCGTTCAGGCCCTGGAAGGCCGGGCCGTAGTGCAGGCCCATGCGGTCGAATGCTGCGTAGCACTGCGTGGCGTCGAGGTGCGCGACGCTGCATTGCGCGCGCAGCGCCACCAGGTCATGCATTGCCGCCGTGGCGCTTGGCCCCCCGGCGACCATCACGACCGCGCCCTGGCAATGCACCCGGGGCTCGTCGCCTTCGGCATCGCTGTAGATCTCGAAGCGGATGTCGCCGGACGCTTGCGGCAGCAGCGCGATGTGCAGCTCGACGCCGTCCGCGCCGGCCACCACCGGCCGCAACCAGGCAATGTCCCGGAGCTGCAGCAAGCAGTCTTCGTCCATGGCCAGGCTCATCGCGTGCCGCGCCATCTCCAGCTGCGCGACACCGGGCAGGATGCGCGTGCCTTTCACCGCATGGTCGGCGAAGAAGAACTCCTCGCCACTGAAGTGAGAGCTGAAGCGCTGCACCGCAAAGCTGGAGGTGTTGCGATGCAGCAGCGGGTGCAGATGTCCGCCCTTTGCGGCAGGCGCCGCTGCCGACGCAGAGACGTCGAGCCAATAGCGCTCGCGTGCAAACGGATAGGTCGGCAGGCTGATGCGCTGCGGGCGCTGGGCGCCGTACAGCCGCTGCCAATCCACCGCCATGCCCTTGACCCAAAGGTCCAGCAACTTGTCGAACTTGCCCTTGGCGATCCAGGCGTCGGCCATGGCGGCGGTGTCCTCATCGCCGCTGAGCCCTGCCAGCGCTTCCTTGTTGCGCTTGACCTGTCCCCGGTACAGCTCGTCGACGCTGTCGCCCGCCGCATGGGCATCCAGCTTCCGGCGCAGCTCTTCCATCGAGCTGACCACCAAGCCCAGCCGCTCTTCCATCGCTTCACGCCCAACCTGCAGCGTGTAGGCCAGGTCCGCCAGGCTCAGCTCAGGCTGGGCTTCGATGGCATCGCGCAGTTGCCGGACTTGCTCGTTGAGCCGGTCTTCGTTGCGGGCCGACAGCACGATCAGCGCTGGTCCGCTGTCGGTGTGCTGCACCTCGGGCGCGCTGTATTCCTCGATCACCACATGCGCATTGGCCCCGCCCGCGCCGAACGACGAGATGCCGGCAATGCGTTTGCCTTCTTGCTGCCTGCCGCCCACTTCCCGGGTGGGCCTGAGCCAGTCGGTCAGCTCCTGCTGCACGACGAACGGCGTGCCTTCGAAGTCGATGTTG
>NZ_JBGGNH010000025.1:0-100537 GCF_041287625.1 Ideonella sp. | reverse complement strand
AGCATTCCGCAGCCACACCGGACGTTGGGAGCCGCTGCCGGGCGCTGGCAACCTCCCCGAAGTCACAGCCCTGGTCGTCGACATGCTGGCTCCGTATCTCGACCTGAATAGTTAAACTTATTTACGGGATATTGTACTAGCGCGTCAACTGCCACATCGAGCGTGATGGAGCATCCGATGGGATGCGTACGAGACTCCGGGCGCTTTCCAGCGGCGCGCAGAGTCGAAACACCGATTGGTGCGGCCACAGTCGAGATGTGATGCCCGGACGTTTGCGGCCGGTCTGCTCTGCACCTGGTGCCGTATGCCGCAGTCATCATTGGGTTGCAGAGCTGGGCTCCGGTGCGACACGCCGCCGCGTTTGGTGACCTGTCGTACGGGACGTACCTGTGGGCGTGGCCGGTACAACAGGTGGGGTCCTCCTGCTCGGCAAGGATCGGCCCATCGCCTTGCTCCTCGCGGTGACGATCTCCGTGACGTTACCGCTTGCATATCTCTCGTGGAGGCTCATCGAGAAGCCTGCATGGAAGCTCAAGCCACGACGGAAGCCTGCGCTTGCTGCATCGACAATGCCCGAAGGCCAGCCGGCGAGTTGAACAGGGGGCAACGACAAGATTGAAGCTGCATGAGTTCTACGCCTTGAGCGCGCCAGGAGAAGCACCTGAGAAGGCCAGACCCACAGCGCGCAAGAAGAAAGATGCCGCGGCGTGATCGCCGATCTCAGGCAGCACACGGCGTATCAGGATTGCCGCATCCACTGCGTTCCGCGCACTTCCTCCACGCCCGGTCCTACGCATCTGGCGCCACAAACGGAATCGCCTGCTCCACCGTCTCCCAGATGAAGCGCCCCGACGGGCTTTGCTGTTCCTCCACGACGTGGGCGACGAGCCCGGCGGCGCGCGAGATGACGGCGAAGCCGCGCATGACTTCGGTCGGCACGCCGATCTCGCCGAGCAGCGCGGCGACGGCGCCGGTGGCGTTGAGGGTGATGGGCTTGCCGGCCACGGTGTCGACCGCGCGGGACAGGGTTTCGAGGGCGCGCAGGTGGGCGCCGGGCAACTCGGGTTCGGCGCGGGCCAGGTCCAGCAGCTTGTAGGCGCGCGGGTCCACCGGCTTGTGCAGGTGATGGCCGAAGCCGGGCACGGGCTGCTTGCGGGCCTGGTGTTCGCGGGCGATGAGCAGCGCTTCAGCTTGCGGGTCGGCCGCGGCCTGCAGGCGGTCCAGCAGGCGTGAGCAGTTTTCCATCGTGCCGACGAAGCTGCTGCCCACGGCCATCAGGCCGGCGGCGACGGCGCCCTGCAGGTTTTCCGGCGCGCTCATGTAGACCAGCCGGGTGGCAATGGCGCTTGGCGTGAGGCCGTGTTCCATCAGCACGATGAGCACCACATCTGCCATGCGCATGTCGACCGGGCGCGGCGTGCGGCCGAGGATCTGCATCAGCAGCACCTCGGTGAAGGTTTTCTGGCCCATCAGGTCGTCGACCAGGTTGGCGCCGCCGTAGTGCAGGCTGGTCAGCGTGTGGCGGCACAGGCTTGTGGTGGGCGCGGCCCGGGTCTTTGAAGAAGTGGTCATGGCTGACTTTCAGTTCGAGGGCGCCAGCGCGAGTTCGCGCACGGCCGCCTTCAGCACCTTGCCAACGGGCGAGCGCGGCAGGCTGGCGTGGAAATGGATGCGCTTGGGCGTGTGTACCGGCCCCAGGCGTTCGCGCACGAAGGCGATCAGCTCGGCCTCGGCCGCATGCTGGCCCGGCCGCAACTGCACCGCGGCCTGCACGGCCTCGCCCCACTTGTCGTCCGGCACGCCGAACACCGCGCATTCGTGCACCGCCGGGTGCTGGCCCAGCGCGTTTTCCACATCCACCGGGTAGACGTTGAAGCCGCCGGTGATGACCAGGTCCTTCAGCCTGTCCTTGAGGTACAGGAATCCGCGGTCGTCGATCAGGCCGCGGTCGCCGGTGTGCAGCCAGCCGTCCACCAGGGTCTCGGCGGTCTTCTCGGGCAGGCGCCAGTAGCCGCTCATCAGCAGGTCGCCACGGGCCACGACTTCCCCGACATCGCCGCGCGGCAGCAATTCGCCGGTCGGCGCCATGACGGCCACGTCGCTGAACCAGGTGGTGCGGCCGACCGAGGCCCAGTTGGCCTCGTCCTCGAAGTCCTCTGGCCGCATCACGGTGAGGATCTGCGGCGCCTCGGTCTGGCCGTAGGTCGTGCCCAGCACCGGGCCGAAGAAGGCACGCACCGCGCGGATCTTCTCGGGGGGCATGGCTGCACCGCCGTAGATCAGGCGGCGCAACTGTGGGAAGTCGGCCCGCGAGGCATCGGGCAGCGCCATCAGCATGTAGATCAAGGTGGGCGGCATGAAGCAGGCGGTGCCGCCGCGAGTCTTGAAGGCCTGGCGCACGGCCTCGGCGCCACCACCGGCCAGCACCACATGGCAGCCGCCCTGCGCCAGGATGGGCAGCAGGTAGGTGGAGGTTCCGTGCGTGATGGGCGCGGCCAGCACGTAGCGTTCGTCTTCGTCGAAGCCCCAGGCCTGGACCTGGTTGGCAATGTTGGCCAGCCAGGCGCGGTAGGGCTGCATCACGCCCTTGGGCGCACCGGTGGTGCCGCCGGTGAACTTGATGGCCTGCGTGGCTTCCACTGGCAGGTCGATCACCGGGCGCGGCGCGCCGGCGTGCTGCGCGGCCAGCGAGGCGATGTCCAGGCTGTCCTGGCCCGTTTCGCAATGGATGCGCGTGCCCGGCGCGTCGCCCAGCAGCGCCATGCCGTCGGCGTCGGCCACCAGCAGCGTGGGTTCGGTCGCGTCCACCAGGCGCCGGATCTCGGGGGCGGTGCTCTTCACGTTCAACGGCACCCACACCTTGCCGCTGGCCAGCACCGCCAGCAGCGCAACGATGTGGGCCGTGCTATTCGCCGCGCAGATGCCCACGCGGCTCTGCGGCGTCGGGTCCAGCGCGATGAAGGCCGCCGCCAGTGCGCTGACGTGCGCGGCCAGCGTGTCGTAGCGCAGCAGGCCCTCGGGCGCGTCGATGGCGATGCGCTCGGGCCAGCGGTCAGCGGCGCGCCAGAAGAAGTCGATCGGGTGCATGAAAGGTGGTCCTGCTCAGTCGGGTTTGATGCCGGCCTGCTTGATCACGTCGCGCCAGCGCTTGGCTTCGGCGGTGATCAGGTTTTGCAGCTGCGCGGGCGTGCCGGGTTCGGGCGTGGCGGCCATGTCGCGCAGGCGCTGGGCGATCTCTGGCTCGGCCAGCACCTTGTTCAGCTCGCTGTTGAGCCGGGTGATGACGGCGCGCGGCGTGCCGGCGGGTGCCGCCAGGCTGAACCAGGACTGCACGTCGAAACCGGGGAAGCCGGACTCGGCCAGCGTGGGCACGTCCGGCAGCAGCGGCGAGCGCTGCGCGCTGGTGATGGCCAGCGCGCGCAGCTTGCCGGCCTTCACGTGCGGCAGCACCGAGGGCGTGTTGTCGAACATGGCCTGGACCTGGCCGCCCATCAGGTCGGTCAGCGCCGGTGCACTGCCGCGGTATGGCACGTGCAGCAGGTTGGCCTTGGCGACGATCTTGAACAACTCGCCCGACAGGTGGATGGTGGAGCCGCTGCCGGAGGACGCGAAGCTCAGGCCCGCAGGCGCCTGCGCCAGCTTCACGAACTCGGCCACGTTCTTCGCCGGCAGCGCCGGGTTGACCACCAGCAGGTTGGGCACGCGGGCGATCAGGCCGATGGGCTCGAAGTCCTTCAGCGGGTCGTAGCCCAGCTTCTCGTAGAGCGAGGCGTTCACGGTGTTGGCGACCGTGTAGACGTACAGCGTGTAGCCGTCGGCCGGCGCGTGGGCCACGGCTTCGGCGCCGATGTTGCTGTTCGCGCCGGTGCGGTTGTCCACCATCACCGGCTGGCCCAGGCGCTCGCCCAGCTTGCCGGCGACCAGGCGCGCGACCACGTCGGTGGCGCCGCCGGCGGCGTAGCCCACCACCAGGCGGATCGGCTTGGTCGGCCAGGGCGTGGCGGTCTGGGCCCGGGCGAACGGCACCGCCGCGAGGCCCAGGCTGCACAAGGCGGCGGCCAGCCAACGGCGGCGCGGCGCAAGGGAGGAAATCTTCATGGCTTGTCTCCTGTTCTGATCTTGGCAAGCCCGCAGCACGACCGCGCCCGGCTCGGTCGGCACCGCGGCACACTGCAGCTTCCGACGACACCGATTCTTCGCCATGCCCACCCGCACTGCGAGTCAAAACGTCCGCCAGCCGGACGTTGAGTCTTCAACACCCGTACCCGATGACCCCGGCGCACGCACGCTGCGCCGCGGCCTGCAGCTGCTGGACCTGGTGATGGACGCGCCGCCCGAGGGTCTGCGTGTGGTGGACCTGTGCCGCGCCGCCGGCCTGGAGCGCGCCACCGTGCACCGGCTGCTGCACACGCTGCTGGAAAGCGGCCACCTGGCGCGCCAGGGGCGCTTTCGCCTGGTGGTCGGCCCGCGCCTGGGCGCGACTACCCGCGTGCGCCCCGGCCCATCCGGCATCGCCGCACGGCTGCAACCGGTGCTGGCGAAGATCAGCGCCGCCAGCGGCGACGCCGCCTTTGCCATCGTCCGCGAGGGCCCCACCTCGCACTGCATCGCCCGCCAGGTCGGCACGCACCCGGTGCAGATCCTGGTGATCGAGGTCGGCTCGCGCCAGCCGCTGGGCGTGGGCGCCGCCGGGCTGGCCTTGCTGGCCGCGCTGCCGGACGAAGAAGTCGCCCACACGCTGGCCGCCAATGCCCCGCTGCTGCCCACCTACGGCGGCATGAGCCCCGAGCGCATGCAGCTGCTGGTGCGCGCCACCCGCGAACGCGGCTGGTCGCTGATCGGCAACCACGCCGCGCGCAACATCCTGGCCGTCGGCATGGCCGTGCGGGACGCCCGCGGCGCGCCACTGGCTGGCATCAGCGTGGCCAGCACGGTGGCGCGCATGCAGAAGGACAGGCAGCAGCAGATCGTGAAGTGGATGCGGGGAGCACTGGCGGAGGTGGTGCCGAAGGGGTTGTGACCGGCCAGCAAGCGCGGCGCTTGCCTCGCTCAGGCCGGGCCGTAAGCCGCCGGCAGTTCTTCGACCGCCCCCAGCTTGTCGACCACCAAGTCAATGAACGCCGAGACGGCGGGTGGCAGATGGCGCCGGCTTGGGTAGACCAGGTTCACGCCATGGCCCTCGCGGTGGTGCCCGGGCAGCACAGGCACCAGCAGACCGGCCCGCAGGTCACGCCGGGTCAAGGTGGACGGCAGCAGCGCGATGCCCAGCCCGGCCAGCGCGGCCTTGCGCAAGGCCTGCACCGTGTTGCCACTGAAGCGGCCCGCCACCTGCACTTCTGCTTCGGTTTCACCGGGCCCGGACAGCCGCCAGGTGACACGGCCACTGGCATGACCGAAGCCCAGGCAGTCGTGGTCCGCCAGGTCCTGCGGCGTGCCCGGAGCGCCGCGCGCGGCGATGTAGGCAGGGCTGGCCACCAGGCCGTCGAGGCCGGCGTCCAGGACCTTGCGCGCGAACAAGCCTGAGTCCTCCAGCGGACCGCCGCGGATCGCGACGTCGACGCGTTCGGCGATGAGGTCGGCTCGCGCATCGCTGAGCACGAAGTCCACGCGAACCCGGGGATGTGCGGCCAGGAACTCCGCCAGCCACGCCATCAGGAAGAAGTCGAAGAAATCGGCCGGCGCGGCCACCCGCACCAGGCCGCCGGGCGCCTGGCTGCCAGACATCAGTTCCTGGCCTGCATCGACCAGCCCGTCCACCGCGCCGGCGCAGCGGTCATGGAAGGCCTGCCCGGCGCTGGTGAGCGCCAGCTTGCGCGTGGAGCGCTGCATCAGCCGGGTGCCAAGCCGCGTTTCGAGCTGCTGCACGCGACGACTCAGTGTGTTCGGAGGAACACCCAGGCGCCGCGAAGCCTCCGCGAAGCTGCCAAAGCGCACCACCTGCACGAACACGGCAACGTCGTTGAGGTCCAGCATCTGAATGATTCCTTGCACAAATGGATGAGTGAAATCCAATTGTGCCGGCTAGTCACCCAATGGCGGATTTCCTAAGCTGCGGGCATCGGATCCACCAAGGCAAGGTCAAGCATGTCCTCCACCCAATCCACCCAAGCACCCACCGACATCACCACGGGCTCGACGCAGCAGGGCCCCAACGAATCAACGGACAAGACCATGAACATCGGCATCATCGGTTCCGGCGCGCTCGGCGCCAACGTGGCACGGGCGCTTGCGCGCAAGGGCCTGTCGGCCACGATCGCCAACCAACGCGGACCCGCTTCGCTGGCAGCCCTGGTCGAGGAACTGGGGCCCACGATCAAGGCAGGCACGGTGGCGCAGGCCGCCGCCGCCGACATCGTCCTGGTCGCCGTGCGCTGGGTTGACCTCGGCCGGGCCCTGGGTGGCCTGCCGGCATGGAACGGCCGCATCGTCATCGACGGCACCAACCCGGTCGAGTTCCTCGACCCCGACTCGCCGGACGCGAAGGACCCGAGCAACCCGCTCGCCGCCTACGGCATCAAGGCCATTGATCTGCAGGGCAGGTATTCGAGCGAAGTCTTTCGCGAGTTCGTTCCCGGCGCACGGGTCGTCAAGGCGTTGAACCACCTCGATGTGAAGGTGCTGACACAGCCGGAAGTCTCGGGCGGCCAGCGAGTCCAGTTCTATTCGGGCGACGATGCCGAAGCGAAGGCCGAAGTTCGGAAGATCCTCGAAGCCATCGGCCACTTTGCCGTCGACCTCGGTTCCCTGGCGGTCGGCGGACGACTGGCGGAACTCCCCTTCGGACCGCTGGCGGCGACGAACTTCATCAAGATCTAGCACCGCGGCTGCCTGTTGCGCTCCTGCGGTGGCGTGGGAATGACGCCTCCTGCGGCCAGGAATGGATGTGGGAGGAAGTGACTGGCTGGGCCTCGGCGACACATCAAAGGCCTGCTGAGGCAGGTGGCTGAAGCTGGCGATTGATGCGGGACGCATGGCGCCCGCCACGCCGCCGATCTCGCCTGCGGACAGCCTGTACCCCGCTCCTCGCTGTTCATCGCAGCCCTGCCCTGTTGGCCCCGCCTGCTCTTTAAAGTGCACCGCCATGCGCGGCCCGTCGGCCGCACCGCACGGTGCCCTATGCTTGCGATCCGCCAACTCACCCACACCTACCCCAACGGCGTGCGCGCCCTCGACGATGTGTCGCTGGAGATCCCCGCCGGCATGTTCGGCCTGCTGGGCCCGAACGGCGCCGGCAAAAGCAGCCTGATGCGCTGCCTGGCCACGCTGCAGGTGCCCAGCGCCGGGCAGATCCGTTTCGGCGACATCGACGTGATTGCCCAGCCCGATGCGTTGCGCGCCACGCTGGGCTACCTGCCGCAGGACTTCGGCGTCTACCCGCGCGTCTCGGCCGCCGACATGCTGGACCACCTGGCGGTGCTCAAGGGCATTGCCAGCCGCGGCGAGCGCCGCGAGACGGTTGAAGCGCTGCTGCGCCAGGTCAACCTGTGGGAGGTGCGCAAGTCGGCCATCGCCGGCTTCTCAGGCGGCATGCGCCAGCGCTTCGGCATCGCGCAGGCGCTGATCGGCAACCCGCGGCTGATCATCGTGGACGAGCCCACCGCGGGCCTGGACCCGGAGGAGCGCAACCGCTTCAACAACCTGCTGGCCGAGATCGGCGAAAACGTGGTGGTCATCCTCTCCACTCACATCGTCGACGACGTGACCGACCTCTGCCCGCGCACCGCCATCCTGGTCGGCGGGCGCATCGTGCAGGCGGGCACGCCCACCGCGCTGATCGCCGAGCTGCAGGGCCACATCTGGCAGGCCAGCATCGACAAGCAGGAACTCGACACCGCGAAGGCGCGCCACGCGGTGATCGCCACCCGCCTGCGCGGTGGCCGCACCGTGATCCGGGTGCTGGCGGATGCCTCACCCGGTATCGGCTTCACGCCCGCCGAGCCGGGGCTGGAGGACGTGTACTTCTCCACCCTCTACCGTCACCGCGCCGCCCAGCCGGCCGCTGCCGACATGAAGGCGGCCTGACATGTCTGCCCGCATGTTCGCCCCCGTGGCCGCCTTCGAATGGCGCTACCAGCTCAGGAGCCCGGTGTTCTGGGTCGGTTGCCTGATCTTTTTCCTGCTGACCTTCGGCGCCACCACGGTGGACCAGATCCAGATCGGCAGCCGTGGCAACGTCAACATCAACTCGCCCTACGCGATCCTGCAGACGCTCAGCATCATGAATGTCTTCGCAGTCTTCATCGTCGTGGCGATGGTGGCCGGCACGGTGTTGCGGGACGACGAGACCGGCTTTGCGCCCATCCTGCGCAGCACGCGCGTGGGCAAAGGCGCCTACCTCACCGGGCGCTTCACCGGCGCGGTCGCGGCGGCGCTGCTGGTCCTGGCGGCCGTGCCGCTGGCGATTGCCGTGGGCTCGGCCATGCCCTGGCTGGACGCCGAGAAGATCGGCCCCTTCGTGCCGGGCGACTACCTGTACGCGCTGTTCGTGTTCGGCCTGCCGACGCTGCTCATCACCGGCGCCGCCTTCTTCGCGCTGGCCACGGCCACGCGCTCGATGATGTGGACCTACGTGGGCGCCGTCACGCTGCTGGTGCTGTTCTTCGTGACCCGCGGCCTGCTGCGCGACGTGCAGCACGACACGCTGGCAGCCCTGAGCGACCCCTTCGGCCTGACGGCGCTTCGCATCGTCACCAAGTACTGGACCGCCGCCGAGCGCAACACCCGCCTGCCCGAGATCACAGGCCTGCTGCTGGCCAACCGCGTGCTGTGGACCGGCATTGCCCTGGCGCTCTTCGCGGGCGCCTGGTGGCGCTTCCGCTTCGAGGTGCGCGGCAGCAAGGCAGCGCCCAAGCCGGCCCGCGCAGGAACGGCACCCGTGGCACGCAGCGGGCCGCTGCCCATGCCGCGCAGCGACGCGGCAACCCGCCGTGCGCAGTTCGCCGCGCTGGCGCGCTTCGATATGGCCTTCGTGTTCCGCAGCCCCACCTTCTTCGTGCTGCTGTTCATCGGCGTCATCAATGCCGCTGGCACGGCCTGGTACACGGGCGAGTGGTACGGCGCGAGCAACATCCCCGTCACGCGGCTGATGGTGCAGGCCTTGCAGGGCGCGTTCACGCTGATGCCCGTCATCATCGCCATCTACTACGGCGGCGAGCTGGTCTGGCGCGACCGCGAACGCCGCATGCATGAGATCGTGGACGCCACCGCCGCGCCGGACTGGGCCCACCTGGTGCCCAAGATCGCGGCCATCGCCCTGGTGCTCGTGGCCTCTTCGCTGGTGGCCGTGCTGACCGGCATGCTGGTGCAGCTGCTCAAGGGCTACACACACTTCCAGCTCGGCGCTTACCTGCTGTGGTTCGTCTGGCCCACCGTCGTGGGGGCCTTGCAGCTGGCGGTGCTGTCGGTCTTCGTCCAGGTGCTGGTGCCGCAGAAGTTCATCGGTTGGGGGCTGATGCTGCTGTACCTGGTGGCCAATGTCGCGCTGGCTTCCGCGGGCTTCGAGCACAACCTCTACAACTACGGCGGCACGCCGCCGGTGCCACTGTCGGACATGAACGGCATGGCGCGCTTCTGGATCGGCCAGAGCTGGTTCCATCTGTACTGGAGCGCGTTCGCCACGCTGCTCGCCGTCTGCGCTCATGCCTTCTGGCGCCGGGGCGTGGTGTCGCCGCTGCGGCTTCGACTGCCAGGCGCGCGCCAGCGGCTGCGCGGTGGTGCGCTGGCCATTGGCGGCGCTGCGCTGGCCACCTTCGTGGCAAGCGGCGCGTTCATCTTCTGGAACACCAACATCCTGAACGAGTACATGCCCGCGCCGGAGCGCGAGGCATCCCTCGCCGAGGCCGAGCGCCAGCTGCTGCCTTTCGAGAAGTTGCCCATGCCGCGCGTCACGACCGTCACGCTCGATGTGCAGCTCTATCCCAAGGAAACCAAGGCGGTGACCAGCGGCAGCTACCGCATCGAGAACCGAAGCGGGCAGCCGATCTCCGAGCTGCACCTGAGCTGGGCCAAGCCCATGCAGCTCGATGAAGTGACACTGCCGGGCGCCAGCCTGCAGAAGGAATACGCGCAGTGGTCCTACCGCATCTACCGGCTGCAGCCGGCCATGCAGCCAGGCGAAGTGCGCACCCTGGCGTTCAAGACCACGCTGCAGCAGCGGGGCTTTTCCAATGGCGCGCCACTGACGCGGCTGGTCGACAACGGCAGCTTCATCGAGAACAGCGCCATCTCGCCCAGCATCGGCATCAACCGCGACGACTTCCTGAAGGACCGCGCCAAGCGCCGCAAGCACGGGCTGCCGGCCGACCTGCGTCCGCCAACGCTGGAGGACGAAGCCGGCCGCGCGCACTCGCTGCTGCGGGCCGACAGTGACTGGGTGGACGCCGACATCACGGTCACGACCGACGCCGATCAGGTCCCCATCGCCCCCGGCTACACGCTCAGCGACACGATGGCCAACGGCCGCCGCAGCGCGCACTTCAAGCCGGATGCGCCCATCAACCACTTCTTCTCCATCCAGTCCGGCCGCTACGCCGTCACGACCGACGCGCTCAGCGTGGCCGGCAGGAAGATCGCCCTGGCCGTCTACCACCAGCCCGAACACGCGTACAACGTGCCGCGCATGCTGGCGGCCATGAAAAGTTCGCTGACGCTGTTCAGCGAGAAGTTCTCGCCCTACCAGTTCCGCCAGGCCCGCATCCTCGAATTCCCGAGCTACGCCGACTTCGCGCAGAGCTTCGCCAACACGATCCCGTACTCCGAGAACCTGGGCTTCCTCACCAAGCTGGGCGACGAAGACAAGATCGACGTGGTCACCTACGTCACCGCGCACGAGATCGCCCACCAGTGGTGGGGCCACCAGCTCGTGCCCAGCAGCCAGCAGGGCGGCACGATGCTGGTCGAAAGCTTCGCGCAGTACTCTGCCTTGCTGGTGATGGAGCGGCTGTACGGCAAGGAGCAGATGCGCCGCTTCCTGAAGTACGAGCTGGACCGCTACCTGCGCTCGCGCGGGGGCGAGGTGGTCGAAGAACTGCCGCTGGACCGCGTCGAGAACCAGCCCTACATCCACTACCAGAAGGGCTCGCTGGCCATGTACTGGCTGAAGGAGGTGGTGGGCGAGGACGTGGTCAACCGCGCCATGGCCGCGCTGCTGAAGCAGCATGCGTTCAAGCCCGCGCCGTATGCCAACTCGCTGGATTTCCTGCGCATCCTGCGTGCCGAAGCGGGCCCGCAACACCAGCAACTGATCACCGACCTGTTCGAGAAGATCACGCTGCTGGACGTGAAGGCATCGCAGGCCAAGGCCGTCCGGCGCGCCGACGGCAAGTACGAGGTCAGCTTCGTCGTCGAAGCGAAGAAGTTCTACGCCGACGGCAAGGGCAAGGAAACCGAAGCGCCGCTGGCCGAGCCCTTCGACATCGGCGTCTTCAGCGCCGAGCCGGGCCGGCCGGGCTACACCGCCAAATCGGTGCTGTCCTTCGCGCAGCAGGCCATCCACACCGGCCGCCAGACGGTCACCGTGGTGGTGGACCAGGCGCCGGCCTGGGTGGGCGTGGACCCGTACAACAAGCGAATCGACCGCAACTCGGAGGACAACCTGAGCCGCATCGAAAGCCCTTGAGCGTTCGGCAGCGCGAGGCGCCTGCCCAGCAGCCAGACCCTCAGACCATGCCGCCGTTGGCGCGCAAGGTCTGCCCGTTGATCCAGCCGCCATCGGGGCCGACCAGGAAGGCCACGGTGTTGGCAATGTCCGCCGGCTCGCCCAGGCGCTCCAGCGGCGGCGCCTTGGCCAGCCGTTCGACCAGCTCGGGCGACTTGCCGTCCAGGAACAGCGCAGTGGCCGTCGGGCCGGGCGCCACGGCGTTGACGGTGATGTTCTTGCCGCGCAGCTCGCGGGCCAGCACCAGGGTCATGGTCTCGATGGCGGCCTTGGTCGCGGCGTAGACCGAATAGCCGGGCAGCGCGGTGCCGACCAGGCTGCTGGAGAAGTTGACGATGCGGCCGCCCGGCGCCAGGCGCCTGGCGGCTTCGCGCATCGCGTTGAAACTTCCTTTGACGTTGATCGCGAACAGCTTGTCGAAGCTCTGCGTCTTCGGTGTCGACCAGCATCGGCAGCTGCGGCGGCATCACGCCGGCGTTGTTGACCAGCACGTCGATGCGGCCGAAGGCCTGCGCCGCGGCGTCGAACAGCCCGCGCACCGCCGAAGGGTCGGCCACGTCGGCCTGCACGGCCAGCGCCTGGCCGCCGCTGGACTGGATGGCTTCGACCACGCGTGCGGCCTCGTCGGCGCGGCCGGCGTAGTTGACGATGACCGCGTGGCCGTCGGCCGCCAGGCGCTGCGCGATGGCGGCGCCGATGCCGCGTGAAGCGCCGGTCACGATGGCGACGCGAGGACTGGTGGAAGTTGCTGGGGTGTTCATGGCGGATTCCTGATGGGTTTGGTGGCAGGACCGTGGTCCGATCCCGTACCGCCAATTTATTGTTCTTCCCGATTCGAATAAATAAGCCGTTCAATCCATCAGAATCCAATCCATCTAAACAATCGAGGTGTGCATGGACCGGCTGGATGCGATGCACCTGTTCGTGCGCATCGTCGACCTGGGCAGCTTCACCAAGGCGGCCGACGAGCTGCAGCTGCCGCGCGCTTCCGTCAGCCTGGCGCTGCAGCAGCTGGAGCTGCGGCTGGGCGTGCGCCTGCTGAACCGCACGACCCGGCACGTCAGCGCCACGCTGGACGGCGAGGCCTACTACCTGCGCTGCCAGCAGATCCTGCAGGACGTGGGCGACAGCGAGGACCTGTTCCGCAGCGCCCAGCTGCGGCCCAAAGGCAAGCTGCGCGTGGACCTGCAGGGCACGCAGGCGCTGCATTTCGTGCTGCCGCACCTGGGCGAGTTCCACGCGCGCTACCCGGACATCGAGCTGGAGATCGGCCTGGGTGACCGGCTGGTGGACCTGGTGCGCGAAGGCATCGACTGCGTGCTGCGCTCCGGCGAACCGAAGGACTCTTCGATGGTGGGCCGGCGCGTGGCGCTGCTGGGCCTGGTGACCTGCGCCAGCCGCAGCTACCTCGCGCGGCGCGGCACGCCACAGACGCTGGATGAGTTCCGCCAACACGACGCCGTCAACTACGCCGGCAGCAGCGGCCGCGTGCTGCCCTTCGACTTCCTGGTGGACGGCGAGAAGCGCAGCCTGATGCTGCGCGGTCCGGTCACGGTCAGCAGCGCCTACGCCTATTCAGCCTGCTGCCTCGCCGGCCTGGGGTTTGTCCAGGTGCCGCGCTATCACGTCGAGGCGCAGCTGCAAAGCGGCGAGCTGGTGGAGGTCTTCCCGGAACTGCGCCCGGCCCCGATGCCGGTCTCGGTGCTCTACCCGCATGCGCGCCAGCTGTCCTCCCGCGTGCGAGTGTTCGTGGACTGGCTGGCGGAACGGATGGCGGGGGCGAGCTGAGGGTGCATGCAGGGCGAGACACGCTGCTGCCAAGCAAGGCCCGCTGCGTTGCCTCGCCCCTCAAGGCCGCTCAGAGCACGCCGCGCTCCCAGGGGCCGGTGATGGCGAGCGTGAGGCCGGGGTACTGGACGTTCAGGAACATCCACTTCCCGTCCGGGCTGAAGCACACGCCCGAGAACTCGCTGACGCCGAAGGACTTGCCGGGCTCCGGGTAGTCCTCATCGTCCACGAGGTTCAGGTCGATCTGCTTGATGTTCTGGGCGAAGTCGAACACCTTGCCCTTGGGCGTGAGCACGCGCAGCCAGTTGTCGCCGCCCTCGTCCTCGCCGTCGCCGTCCTCGCACATCACGACCGCCCCGTTGGGTGAGACGGTGATGTTGTCGGGCTGGTCCAGCACCGAGCCATCGGTCGACTCGTACAGCAGTTTGAGCGTGCCGCCGTCGCCGTCGGGCGTGAAGCTCCACACCTGCCCGAATTCCTTGTCGCCAGCCTCAGAGCCGACGAAGTAGGCCACGCCGTCCTGCAGCGCCATGCCCTCAAGGCCCATGAACTGGGCCCCGCCCAGGGCCAGCCCCTGGAGGAACACGGCGGCCGGCTCGTCTTCGGCGTCCACCGGGTCGGGATCGGCAATGTCGACCCATTCGGTCTTGTACTCCACGCCGACGGTCTGGCCCCGGTAGAGCACCAGCTGCGGCCGGCCCTTGACCGCCAGCATCTGCAATTGCCCGCCCTGGGACAGGTCCATCTTGTCGGCCGGCACGAAGCGGTAGAAGCCGTCGGCCGGGTCGCCGTTGTCCTCGGTCATGTAGACCACGCCGGTGCTCGCGTCCTGGCGCGCAGCCTCGTGCTCGAAGCGGCCCATGGCCTTGAGCGGCACGGGCGTCTCGATCAGCGCCGTGGTCGTGGCGGGCACCTCAAACACGTAGCCGTGCGGCTGGGTGTAGCCGGCGCCGATCCCATCGGTGGTCTCCTCGCAGCTGAGCCAGGCGCCGCTCAGGCTGGTGCCGCCGTTGCAGTTCTCGATCGTGCCCAGCAAGGCCGCAAAGCTCTTGACCGCCTTTTCGCTGGCAGGATCGAACACCGTGACGGTGACGCCGCCCGCGCCGAGGCCGTCGTAGAAGCGCGTGTCGTCGACCAAGGCATCGCTGGACGACAGCTCGTAGTTGCGCAGCAAGAGCAGCGTGCCGTCGGGTCCGGCGAAGCAGGTCATGCCGTCGTGGGCGCCGGGCATCGTGCGGCCATCGCTCATCAGGGAGCCGGCCGCCGCCAGCTCCACGTAGCGGAAGCCCTCGGGCAGCGAGATGGTGCCGTTCTGCGCCGACAGCGGGCCGTAGCTGTCGTCGCGACCATCGTCGTCCCCGCCGCCACAAGCGCTCAGGATGTGCGCCAGGCTGACCGCGGTCATGCCTCTCAGAACAGTCCGTCGTGAAAGCGTGTTCTTGTCGTCGAAAGGCACCTGGGTTCCCCGGGTTGGTTCAAAACCGGAGTTGTAACAGCCGCGCATGGCGCGCCGGTGACACGCCAAGCGTCAACGTCAACCTCACGACCGCGCGCAAGACTCGACATGAACACGCGTCGCCGAGTAGCAGGCGCGGTGCCCCACCCCGCCGATGGCGCAGCCGGCCCACAGGGTCCGGTTGCTTATGCGCTTCGGGGACGACAACCGCCCTCAAGCCCGCTGCAGATACTCGATCGCCGCGGTGACTGTCACGGCCTGCGCCTGGTTGCACTGGGCGGGACTGGCCGTGGGGCTGTCGGGGTAGACCTCGGTGGTGGTGACCAGGCGGGCAGCGGTCATGCCGCCGCACAGGCCGAGCGCGCGCTTGGGGTAGTGGATGACGCCGGCCTGCTGCAGCGGCGCGCCGATGATGCAGCCGTGTTCGTCGGCCTCGGCGATGTGGGTCACACGGCGGACGGCTTCGATCAGCGCGCGCTGGAACCCGGGCGCGGGGCGCTCGGTGTCGCCCACCAGGTAGAAGCCGTCGGGGATGGCGTGCCAGTCGAACGCGACGCCATCGCGCGCGGCCTTGGCGGGCCCGAACTCGCTGTTGTCGGTGTCGGTGGTTTCATGCAGGTCCACGTGCAGGTCGACCCGGGTGCAGTTGGCTGCCACGCAGGCCATGGCCAGCGCCGACTCGGCCGCCGGGCTGGCCGGCTTGAACTGCCGGTTCGGGTCCAGCGCATCGGGGTTCCAGCGGTTCACCGTCTCGTAGCCCCAGGGGCTGATGCACGGCAGCACCAGCAGGTTCACGCCTTCGGCATGGCGGCCGAATTCATGTTCAAGCCACTGCAGCGCGCCCTGCACGCCACTGGTCTCGTAGCCGTGCACGCCACCCGTGACCAGCACCACCGGATGATCGGCGCGCCATGCACGGCTGCGCACCGCCCACAGCGGATAACTGCCCAGGCCCAGGCGCGTGTAGTCCAGCGTGCCGTACTGGAACAGCTCGGCCTGGGCGGGCAGGCGGGCGGTGAGCGCCTTGAGCGGCGCCACGACCTCATCGGCGTAGCTTCTCCGAAGAGGCTGGCGGGCGAGCCAGGCGGCGCGTTCGGCGGCACCCCAGGGCGTGCCTGGCGTGCCGATGGGATAGGGCGTGATGGATGGAGAAGTGCTCACGAAAGCCACCCTGGTTTTGGCGCGATGCCGCGCACGATACACCGCGGCGTGCCGCCGCCAAGCCCCTTGGCCCGAGGCGAATTCCGCACGCTTCTACACTGGCCTGCATGCGGCGCGCGCGGGGTCCGCCCGCTGCAGCCGCCAGGCAGCAGTGGCCATTGCGCCCTGCCGGCACTTCTTCTTGCTCACCGGGAAGCCCATGCGCCATACAGGAACCTTCGCCGCCGCGCCCATCTCCACCCCCTGGCCCGCCGCAGCGCTGGGCGGTGTGCTGGTCCTGATCGGCCTCGCGCTGGCCGCGGGCGGCGCCCTGCTGATCGCCAGGGCGGGCAGCGCCTACTACCTGGCCATGGGCCTGGCGCTGGTGGTCTCGGGCGCGCTGCTGATGCGCGGCAAGCGCTCGGCGCTGGTGATCTATGCGCTGGCATTTGCCGCCACCGTGGGCTGGGCACTGTGGGAAGCCGGGCTGGACTTCTGGGCCCTGCATGCGCGCCTCTTCACCTTCGCCGGACTGCTGCTGCTCGTGCTGTTGGTGCAGCCGGCGTTGCGCCGCCGCGCGGCCCTCGCGCCGCGCACGGGCCTGTTCATGGGCCTGTCGGCACTGCTGCTAGCCGGCCTGGTGGGCACCGCCTGGGGCATGTTCCAGCCGCATGGCATCCACCACACGACCATTGCCTCGGGCCAGATGCCAGCCCCTGCCGAAAGCGCGGTCTCCAACTGGTCGCACTATGGCAACGGCCCGGGTGGCGACCGCTTCGGCGCGCTGGACCAGATCAACCGCCAAAACGTGGGCGATCTCACCGTGGCCTGGACCTACCGCACCGGCGACGTGCCGCAGTCGGACGGCAATGGCGCGGAGGACCAGCTCACGCCGCTGCAGATCGGCAACACCGTCTACCTCTGCACGCCGCACAACAACGTGATCGCACTGGACGGCGACACCGGCGCGGAAAAGTGGAAGCGCGTGATCGACGCCCATGCCAAGGTCTGGATGCGCTGCCGCGGGCTTGCCTATTTCGATGCCAACCAGCCGCTGCTGCAGCCGACCGACCCGGGCAGCAGCCCAGTGCCACCGGCCATGGCGGCGGAAGGCGCGCCGTGCCAGCGGCGCATCCTGATGAACACCATCGCCGACGAGCTGATCGCGCTGGACGCCGACACCGGCGACTTCTGCCCGGACTTCGGCCGCAACGGCCGCGTGGACCTGCGCGAAGGCATGGGCGACGCGCCAGACCCGCTGTACGCGCTGACCTCGGCCCCGACGATGGCGGGCACCACGGTGGTCGTCGGCGGGCGGGTGGCGGACAACGTGGCGCTGGACATGCCCGGCGGCGTGGCGCGCGGCTACGACGTCATCACGGGCGCGCTGCGCTGGGCCTTCGACCCCGGCAACCCGGACGACAAGCAGGCCCCCGCGCCCGGCAAGACCTACACCCGCTCGACGCCCAACGTCTGGGCCCCCATGTCCTACGACCCGGCGCTGAACACCGTGTTCATGCCCACCGGCAGCGCCGCCATCGACCTCTGGGGCGCCAAGCGCACCGCGCGCGACCGCCAGTTCGGCGCCTCGATGCTGGCACTGGACGCGACCACCGGCCAGCAGCGCTGGCTGTTCCAGACCGTGCACAACGACCTCTGGGATTTCGACGTGCCGATGCAGCCCACCTTCTTCGACTTCAAGAAGACCGAAGGCGGCACCGTGCCAGCACTGGTCTTCGGCACCAAGGCCGGCCAGCTCTACGTGCTGGAACGCGCCACCGGCAAGCCGCTGACCAACGTCATCGAGACTCCCGTGAAGCCGGCCGGCATTCCCGGCGAGCCCTACGCGCCGACGCAGCCGATGTCGGTCGGCATGCCGCAGATCGGTGCGCAGACGCTGACCGAGGCCGACATGTGGGGCGCCACGCCCTTCGACCAGCTGATGTGCCGCATTGCCTTCCGCGGCATGCGCTATGACGGCCTGTACACCGCGCCCGGCACCGACACCTCGCTCAGCTTCCCTGGCTCGCTGGGTGGCATGAACTGGGGCGGCCTGTCGATCGACCCGAACACCAACACCCTCTATGCCAACGACATGCGCCTGGGGCTGTGGGTGCGCATGGTGCCGCAGCAGCCGGCCAGCGGCGGCGCTTCGGCGCCTGCAGGGGCCGAAGCGGTGAACGCCGGCATGGGCGCGGTGCCGCTGAAGGGCACGCCGTATTCGGTGGTCAAGGACCGCTTCCTCTCACCCATCGGCATCCCCTGCCAGAAACCGCCTTTCGGCTCGCTGACCGCCGTCAACCTGGACACCCGCCAGGTGGCCTGGGAAGTGCCGCTGGGCACCGTGCGCGACTCGGTGCTGCACGGCGTGCGGCTGGGCCTGCCGATGCCGGTGGGCATGCCGACCATCGGCGGCTCGCTGACGACGCAGGGCGGCCTGGTCTTCTTCGCCGCCACGCAGGATTTCTACCTGCGCGCCTTCGACAGCGGCAATGGCCAGGAGCTCTGGAAGGCGCGCCTGCCCGTGGGCAGCCAGGGCACGCCCATCACCTACCGCTCGCCGAAGACGGGCAGGCAATACGTGCTGATCTCGGCCGGCGGCGCACGCCAGTCGCCGGAACGGGGGGACTACGTGGTGGCGTATTCGCTCTCGCACTGACCATCGTGCTCACTACACTGGCCGGATGTCCTCCGCCCCCGAACCCCACGCACCCGGCGTCGATCAAACCTGCCTGGCACACCTGCTGGGCTACCAGCTGGCCCAGGCGGACATTCCGCTGAAGAAGATCTTCTTCAAGCGCATTGCCGAGCCCTTCGGCCTGCGGCCGGTGGAGTTCACGACCCTGGTGCTGGTGAAATTCAATCCGGGCATCAACGGCAAGCAGCTCGCGCAGACGCTGGCTGTCACCGCCGCCAACATCACGCTGATGCTGGACAAGCTCAGCGAAAAAGGCCTGCTGGCGCGGGTGCGCAGCGAGACGGACCGGCGCGCACAAAACGTGCACCTCACGGCGGCCGGCGAAGTGCTGGCAGCGAAGGCGCACGAGGTGTCGCTGACGATGGAACAAGACCTGCTGAGGCACCTCAGTGCCGGTGAGCGGGTGATGCTGCTGGAGCTGTTGCAGAAGCTGGCGAAGCACCGCAGGGTCTGAGAGGCTGAGCCGCCAGCTCAGGTCAGCAGTTCACGCAGCAGCGCGACATTGGCCACGCAGATCAGCGCGAGCAGCGCCCAGGCGGCGAGCTTCAAGGCACCGCGCAACTGGAAGCGGCCCATCAGCTTCGCGTCCCCATTCAGGCGCAACAGCGGCCAGATGGCAAACGGCAGCTGCAGGCTCAGCACCACCTGGCTGCCGACCAGCATCGTGCCCACGCCCGCCTCGCCCAGCCACAACACGCCGAAAAAAGCCGGCACCAGTGCCAGCACGCGCGTGGCCAGGCGGCGCTGCCAGCACGGGATCTTCAGCTTCAGGAAGCCTTCCATGATGACCTGGCCGGCGATGGTGCCGGTGAAGGTGGAGCTCTGGCCTGCCGCCAGCAGCGCCACGCCGAACAGCACCGACGCGATGGATGCACCGACCAGCGGGTCCAGCAGGTGGTAGGCCTGCTGGATCTCGGTCACCTCGGTCTGGCCCTTGGCATGGAAGGCCGAAGCCGCCAGCGTCAGGATCGCGCCATTGACCAGCAGCGCAAGCGACAGCGAGATCACCGTGTCCCAGGTGGACAGCTGGATCGCCTCGCGCCTGGCCTTGTCGTCCGCCGCGAAGTGGCGCGTCTGCACGATGGACGAATGCAGGTAGAGGTTGTGCGGCATCACGGTCGCGCCGAGGATGCCGACTGCCAGCATCAGCGCCCGCGGGTCGTGCAGCACCAGGCCGGTCGGGACCAGGCCCTGCGCCACCGCATGCCAGTCCGGGCGGACCAGGACGATCTGCACCAGGAAGCACACGCCAATCGTCATCACCAGCCCCAGCACGATGGCCTCGACCTGCCGAAAGCCGCGGCCCTTGAGGCCCAGCACGAACAGCGTGTCCAGCGCGGTGACCGCAATGCCCGCCAGCAGCGACATGCCAAACAGCAGGTGCAGCGCCAAAGCCGTGCCCAGCACCTCCGCCACGTCGCAGGCCACGATGGCCAGCTCGGCCATGACCCACAGCGCGCGGTTCACCGCCGGCCCGTAGCGCGCCCTGCAAGCCTGCGCCAGGTCCAGCCCGGTGACCAGCCCGAGGCGCAGCGCGAGCGTCTGCAGCAGCATCGCCGCCACGCTGGACAGCACGACCACCCACAGCAGCGCCGGCCCGAAGCGCGAACCGGCCTCGATGTCGGTCGCCCAGTTGCCCGGGTCCATGTAGCCGACCGACACCAGCAACCCCGGCCCGGCCACCTTCGCCAGCCGCTTCCACAGCGGCTGCGAGGAGGAAACATCAACCGAGCCGCGAACCTCGGACGGACAGAACGGCGCCGTGGCCGTGGTGGGCAGACCAAACATGCCGCCGATTCTCGGCGACGCGGCCGCAGCTGCACCGCGACCAAAGCATGCGCCGTGTCAGCGACCTAACGCGCCCCTCACCAGTTCCCCCAACCGGCTGCGCTGCTGCCCTTTCGCGTCGAAGTTCTCCGGCGCCAGCCATTGCACGAAGGCCGGGCGGATGGCTGGCCATTCGTGGTCCAGCATCGAGAACCAGGCGGTGTCGCGGCTGCGGCCTTTCATGACGGCGGCCTGGCGGAAGATGCCTTCGAACTGGAAGCCGTAGCGTTCGGCGGCGCGGCGCGAGGGGGCGTTCAGCGCGTTGCATTTCCATTCGTAGCGGCGGTAGCCGAGTTCGTCGAAGATGCGCTGCATCAACAGGAACTGCGCTTCGGTGCCCATGGGGGTGCGCTGCACCAGCCGCGAATAGGCCACGGCGCCGACCTCGATGACGCCATTGGCGGGGTCGATGCGCATCAGCGCCAGCGTGCCGACGGCCTGGCCGGTGGCGTTGTCGATGATGGCGTGGTGCAGCGGGTCAGCCGAAGCTTCGGCCTTGGTGAGGTATTCGGTGAGCGCAGCCATCGAAGGGAACGGGCCGGCCGGCATGTAGGTCCAGTCGCGGCCGTCTGCCTGCACGCTGTAGGCGGCGTACAGCGCCTCGGCATGCCTGGCCACGCTGAGCGGCTCCAGGCGGCACCAATGGCCCGCCAGGGGCGTGCGCGGCGGTAGCGCGCGCGGCTGCCAGCCTTCGAGCCTGGGGCCGACAGGCTGGCCGTATTCGTTGAAGTGCAGGTCCTGGATCATGGTCGTCTCGGTGGGTCAGAGCAGGTGGCGGTATTGCACGAAGCCAGGCTTGCTGGCGATGCGGTCGTAGAGCTTCATGGCTTCGGTGTTGGTCTCGTGCGTGAGCCAGTGCACGCGCGAGCAGCCGGCTGCCGCGGCCTGGGCATAGACCCACTCGATCAGCGCGCGGCCCACGCCGCCGCCACGCACTTCCGGGTCGACGAACAGGTCCTGCAGGTAGCAGTAGTCGCCGACGGTCCAGCAGCTGCGGTGGCGGATGCAGTGCACGAGGCCGACGACCCGGCCGTCCCGCTCGGCCAGGGCCGCGAACATCGGCTCGGACGGGTCCAGGAAACGGGCGAACGTGGTCTGCGTGGTCGCCAGCGGGAGGTCGGTCTTGTAAAAGGCTTGGTAGCCGCGCCACAGCGGCAGCCACGCGTCGAAATCGGTTTCGGCCAGCGGCCGGACCTGCAGGGTGGAGGCAGTCATGCGGTTCTGCGAATGCAGTCAGTGGAAGCATGCACGATAGGCGCAACGTGGCATCATGAAAAGTACCACGCCATTGACTTTCGATGGAACCACGACCTTCCATGATTCCGATGACCCTGGACTCCCCACTGCTCGCCGGCCCGTTGGCACGCGGCCCCGGCGCCGCGCCGCGCCAGACCCAGCTGACCCAGCGCCTCAAGCTGGCCATCCTGGCCGGTGAGTTGCCGGCCGGCGGCAAGCTGCCGTCCTCTCGCGCGCTGAGCGAATCGCTGGGCGTGGCTCGCAACACCGTGTTGATCGCCTACGAGCAACTGGCCGCCGAAGGCTTTGTGGTGGCCGACACGCAGGGCACGCGGGTGGCAGCGCTGCAGGGCCGCCCGGTGGCCAGGCCGAAGCCCGTGCCTGCGGCGCAGGCGCCCACGCAGACCGCGCAGCGCCTGTCCCGGCTGCAGCCCACGCGCGGTGCGGCGCCCGGCCCGTTGCCGCTGGCGCCCGGCATTCCGGCGCTGGCCCAGTTCCCGCTCGCAGCCTGGCGGCGCGCCCACGAGCAGGTGCTGAAAGAAGCGCTGCCGGCCACGCTGGCTTATGGCGACCCTCTCGGCGAGCCGGCCCTGCGCGAGGCGCTGGCCCGGCAACTGCGCGCCTCGCGCGGCGTGCGCTGCGAACCGGCGCAGGTCATCGTCACCGAGGGCGCGCAGGAGGCGCTCGCGCTGTGCGTGCGCCTGCTCACCAACCCTGGCGACACCGTGTGGCTGGAAGACCCGGGCTACCGCGGCGCGCGAGCCGCCTTCAATGCCGGCGACCTGAAGCTGGTGCCGATGCGGGTGGACGCGCAAGGCCTGCAGGCGCCCCCACAAGCCTGGCGCGAGGCGCCACCGCGCCTGATCCAGGCCACGCCAGCCCACCAGTACCCCACCGGCGCCGTGCTCTCGGTGGCGCGCCGGCTGGACCTGCTGCAGCGCGCAGCCGAGGCCGGCGCCTGGATCATCGAGGACGACTACGACAGCGAATTCCGCCACCAGGGCGAGCCGATTGCCGCGATGCAGGGCCTGCGGCCCGACGCGCCGGTGCTCTACATCGGCACCTTCAGCAAGACCATGTTCCCCGCGCTGCGCCTGGGCTTCCTGGTGCTGCCGGCAGCACTGCAGGACGCAGCCGCCGGCCCCATGGCCGAGCTGCTGCGCGGCGGCCACCGGCTGGAACAACTGGCGATGGCCCGCTTCATCGAAAGCGGCCAGTTCGCCCGCCACCTCGGCCGCATGCGCCGCCTCTACCGCGAACGCCAGCAGGCCCTGCGCGAAGCGCTGGCCACGCAGCTGGGCGTGGCCCACGAGGTGCTCGGCGGCCAGGGCGGCCTGCACCTCACGGTGCGCCTGCCGCCAGCGCTGCGCGACCAGTCCATCGTCGACGCCGCCCGCCGGCAAGGCCTGGGCGTGGGCGCGCTGTCCAGCCATGCGATGCGGCCGCTGCCAGAGGACAACGGCCTGGTGATCGGTTATGGCAACACCTCGGCGGAGCAGATGGGGCCGATGGTGAAGCGGCTGGGGCGGATTGCGAAGGCTCAGGCGGGCAAGGCTGCTGGCTGAGGCAACCAGCGTTGCACCATGCGCGCCAGGTGCTCGCCGAAGCGGCGGGCGGACAGCGCGTCCGCCTCGCTGAGCGACGGTGCTTCGCCCGGACCAGCAGGGTTGTGGCCCATCAGGCCGAGGAAGCTGCCGAGGTGGTTGGTGCCGTCGGGCTGGCGTGGCAGCGCATCCCAGCTCAGCCAGTGCATGCCGTGCTGCGCGGCCAGCAGCGAGAGGTAGCTCAATGTGGCCAGCTTGTCGCCGCTGGGGCTGCCGCTGGTGGTGAAGCCTGCCGCGAGCTTGCCGGTCCAGGCGCGGCCGAACCAGAGGCCGGCGGTGGCGTCTGCAAAGGCCTTGAACTGCGCGGCCGGGCCGCCCATGAAGGTGGGCGCGCCGAAGACGATCAGGTCGGCAGCGCTGAGCTTGGCCAGCGCCGCGTCGTCCTGCCAGCGGCCTTCGTGGACCTGGGTGCCGTGCAGACGGACAAGCTGCACGCCGGCCTGGCCGGACTGGCGCGCGCCAGCGGCGATCTGCTCGGCCAGCAGGTGCGTGCTGCCGCCTTGGGAAAAATAGACGAGGGCGATGGTGGGCATGGGGTTGCGCATTGGAAAGGAACGTGGGGATCAGGCTTGGCGCGGCCAGGCGCCGAGCTGGCCCAAGAGGCCGAACCAGTCTTCAAGGTGGTAGGTGTGCGAGATGCGGCCGTCGCGCAGGTGGTGCACCTCGTGCATCACCACGTCGATGGGCTTGCCGGTTGGCGCAATGCCGAAGAACTCGCCGCGGTGCGTGCCGGTGATGCGCGCGCGCACTGCTGCGCGGCCCTGGTGGCCGAACATCTCCTGCACGGTGATGCGCACGTCCGGGAAGGCCTGCGCAAACATGGCAATGACGGGGCCGAGGCCGGCGGGGCCAGGCGCCTGGCCGGGGCCCAGCGGGATGTCCTGCCAGTCGGGCGTGGTGGCCTCATGGACCAGCGCCGGGGCCTGCTCGTTGAAGGCGCGGTAGAGGGTTTCGATGGCGCGCTGCTCGGCGGCACTGAGGCCGTTGGACTGCACCGCGGCGGCGGAGGAAAAGGAAGAGGTGTCGGAAGGCATGGCGCCACTGTAGAAACCGCGCCCACCCAGGTCCAATCGAATAACGGTATGCAGCAAAATCCACGGCATGGATCTTCATGCGGTGGACCTGAACCTGCTGGTGGCCTTCGACGCGCTGATGCGCGAGCGCAGCGTGACACGCGCCGGGCTGCGCATTGGCCGCACCCAGCCGGCGATGAGCGCTGCGCTTTCGCGGCTGCGCCACCTGCTGAAGGACGAGCTGTTCGTGCGCAGCGCCGCCGGCCTGCGGCCCACGCCCCGCGCCACCGAGTTGGCAGAGCCGATTGCCGCGGCCCTCGCGCAACTGCAGCAGACGCTGGCCTTCACGCAGCCCTTCGACCCAGCCACCAGCACGGCCACGTTCACGCTGGCCGTGTCGGACCACCCTGCCCTGGTGGTGCTGCCACGCCTGGTGCCGCTGCTGGCCCGTGCAGCGCCCGGCGTGACGCTGCGCGTGAAGGCCTTCACCGCACGCGAAGACGCGGTGGCGATGCTGGACGCAGGCGAGGCCGACGCCGCCGTGGGCGTGCCGGGCTCGTCCACGCCGCGCATCCTCACCGCGCCGATGTTCAGCGAGCGCTTCGTCTGCGTGCTGCGCCGCGGCCATGCCCAGGCCAAACGCCGGCTCACGCTGGAACGCTTCCTGGCCATGGACCACCTGCTGGTCTCGCCCGAGGGCGACGGCATTGGCCTGGTCGACCTGAAGCTGGCCGAACAAGGCCGGCAGCGCCGCGTGGCACTGCGGCTGCCCCAGCTTTTTGCCGCATCGGCCGTCATCACCCGCAGCGACCTGATGGCCACGCTGATGGCGGGCGCCGTGCAGGCCTCCGGCCTGGGCGAGCAGCTGGTGCAGATGCCGCCGCCACTGGCCGTGGACTCAGTGCCTTTCGTGCTGCACTGGCACCGCCGCAGCGACGCGCTGGCCAGCCAGCGCTGGTTCCGCGAGCAGGTGCTGGCGGTGGGCGGCGAGCTGGCGGTGGAACGGGCGGTTCAGACAGCAACGGACATCAAGTTTCGCGCGAAGCCTGTGCAGGTGCCGGCGCGATCCGGGCGACACTGAGCTTGAGCCCCAGCATGCCGAAGATGCGGTTCATCGTCTGCACGCTGCCTTCGCTGCGCTCCTGCTCGATGTCCTGCATCGTGCGGTAGGCCACGCCCGAGAGCTTGGCCATTTCCGCAGTGGTGAGCCGCATGGTCTTCTTGAGGTGGCGCACCGCCTGAGCCAGCGACCACTCGGGATGCGCGAGCACGTCCTCCACGGCCTTGCGGCGAAGTACCAGCTGCTCCGGGATGGAAAGGGTGTTGAAGCGCTTGTCCATGCCGGTCAGCTCAAAGCATCCAGTTCGCCGGCCCTGGCCAGCAGGTGTGGCCGCAGGTGATCCAGCACCTCGGCTTCCAGTCCCATGGCCAGCCCGTTGGCGGCGATCTGGCGCAGTCCGGGTGCCGTCTCCCGCAACCCCGCGACCAGCGCTTCTCGCACCAGCAGGCCCGTGCCACCCTTCTTCTTGCGCGGCGCCTTTCCGGCCTGCGCGGCGAGCTCGCATACCCGGTCCACCACGCGCCGCCAGTCCGGCTGGCCGTTGTCGTTGTTCTGCCAGCGAATGCGCCGTGCGATGCCGTCCGGATGCAGGTACATCGGCGCGAAGTCGTACAGCGGCGTGAGCGAAATGCTGCCCGCAAAGTCACGCTGGACGGCCGTGTTGCGTGCGTGGTTGTCCTTGTTGAGCAAGGCCAGGTTGGCCACGTCGCGCTTGATGTATTCGAGCACCTCGGCCTGCGGGTCCGTGCAATGGCGGATCAGCGCCTCGCAGACCTGGTCATGGCTTGGCGCCGCGTCAAAGCCTGGCATGCCAGTCAGCGTGGCAATGCTTTCCTGGGCCAACCTCGTCACGGCGCCGCCTTCGACGCGACGGTCAAAGCGCGGTATGAACAGCGCACGCTGGCGCAGCACCAGCGGCGCATGCACACGCAGGCCCAGCAACCGCGCAATGTCCATGTACGGTGCCTCGTGCCGGAGGATGCTGGCCAGTTGGGCATCCGTGCCACGGCCGAACTTGACGATGTAGTGCGCCACGGCGCGTTCATCGGGCAACGTGTGGTCCAGGTACAGCAGACCGTCGTCCGCCCGGGTCAGGAGGATCTTGGGCCACTCGCCCTGAACACCGGAGGAGCCGGCGACAAAGAGGCCATGCGAGGCGAGGTATTCCGAGAAGTCGTCGCTCCGTTGGGCAACCTCGTCGTCCGTGAAGCCGCGCAGCGGACCGGCATTCGCGGCCAGCCATTCGGCCGCTTCCTTCACCCGCAGGTTGCCCACCGGATTGCCAGCACCGGCAAGCAGCAAAGGCCAGTCCGCCGATACGCCGGCCAGGGGCGACTGCCCGATGCGGCGCAGCAATTCCTGGCGGCCGAAACCCTGCGGCAGCATGTCGATGAGGAACACCGGCCAATGCGGCACCTGCAAGGGCGCCAGGCCCACCGGCCAGTTCGCGCACAAAGCATGCGCGTCCGCCTCGCCGAGGTGCGCGAAGGCCCAGGCGTCGGCATAGCCCGAGTAGGTCGTGGCCCGCCAACCCTCGGCCTCCGGGCCGAACAGGCTGACACTGGCCACGTCGTGCCAGGCACCTTGTGCATGCAGCTGAAGGGTACAGGTCTCCGTCATTTACACAGAATTCTATCTATATTTAGATGTTCTTGCGATATGAATCGCCTGTTTTTTCGTGCACATACGGGGCTGGCTGCGTCACGCGCTGACGCACAGGCCTGCTGGCTTTGCTGAGCTTGCGGTTCGCAGGACCACGCGCTGCCGCCTGCTTGATTGCTCAACGTCTCACCGCAGCTGAGCCCTCCCGTCAGGGTCACGCCTGCCTCCCTCCACGGCATCAAGCGCCGTGCGGCCCATCTGTCGATCATGGGATCAGGCGCCGACCAGCCCGCTCCCGGGCCGCCGGTGCTTCAATCGTTCCACCAGATGCCGCGCAAGCAAGCAAACCAGCAAGCAAGCGGCCCACCACACTCCCCCTCCAAGGAACTGATTCACCATGAACATCGTCCTGAACGGCAAGACCGCCATCGTCACTGGCTCTACCCGCGGCATCGGCTATGCCATCGCGCTCGGCCTGGCAGGTGCCGGCGCCACCGTCGTGGTCACCGGCCGCAAGCAGGCCGACGTGGACCAGGCCCTGGCCAAGCTGCGCGCTGCGGTGCCCGGCGCCCAGGTGCGTGGCGTGGCGGCTGACCTGGGCGGCGCGGCGGGCTTCGAGGTGCTGAAGGCTGCCGAGCCGCATGCCGACATCCTGGTCAACAACGTGGGCGTGTTCAACCTGCAGCCCTTCGCGGAAATCCCGGACGAAGAGTGGACGCGCATGTTCGAGGTCAACGTGATGTCCGGCGTGCGCGCCAGCCGCGCCTACCTGCCCGGCATGCAGCAGAACAACTGGGGCCGCATCGTGTTCATCTCGTCCGAGTCGGGCCTGAACATTCCCGCCGACATGATCCACTACGGCTTCAGCAAGACCGGCAACCTGGCCGTCTCACGCGGCCTGGCCAAAAGCCTGGCCGGCACCGGCATCACGGTGAACGCCGTGCTGCCCGGCCCCACGCTCTCCGAAGGCGTGCAGCAACTGGTGGCACCTGGCGGCGACCTCGCCACCGCCGAACGCATCGCCAACGAGTTCGTCAAGGCCCACCGCAGCTCGTCCATCCTGCAGCGCGTGGCCACGCCGGAGGAAGTGGCGAACATGGTGGTCTATGTCTGCTCGCCGCAGGCTTCGGCGACGACGGGCGCGGCGTTGCGGGTGGATGGTGGGGTGGTGGACACAATTGCTTGATTGAACGGCCCGGGCGGGGCCGCAACAAACCCCGTCTCAACCCTGCTTGGCTTTGCGGGCTTCCATGAGCTCCTTCTTGCAATCGGGCGAGAGCTCCTTGCGGTGCTCCTTCATGCAAGCCTTGAGCGTGCCGTCGCCCGGCTTGATGCCGGGGCAGTACTTCTCGACGTCGGCCTTGCAGGCCGCAGCCACGTCGGCGGCCGATGGCGCGGCCTCAGCAGCGTGAGCGGCGACGGACACCAGAAGGCCGGCGCAGGCCAGGGACAAGGCAGAGAAAGTGATTTTCATGGGCGGGATCTCCAGGTTGGATGACACGGGATACGACGCGAACCGCGGCGAATTCTCCCACCCGACATGCACCGCTGCGGCAGAGAGCTGCGAGGGTCAAAACCTGCCGGAGCCCTGCCAGTGTCAGGTCTTGCAACACGACATCCCAAAGCCGATGAAAGACGTCCAGCGTCAAGACGATGTCGCTTCGCAAGACCTGACACCAAGCCCTCCTTGAGAGAGTTGATGGAGGCCATCCCGTATGCATGGCCCCGTACCACGCGATTGCCGCAACGGCGGGGCTGCATACTGAGTGCATGTCCATCCGACGCCGCAAGATCATCATCATCTGCGTGCTCGCCACCACCGCCGCGGCGCTTGGCGCCCACTTCGTCAGCGGCGCAGTGAAAGGAAGCGGGCGGGGCTGTGGTCGGAGCGCAGAGGTTCCGACCACAGCCCGTCTGGCCGACATGCACATCCAGCAACCCTTGTTGCTGTTCCTGGCACACGGCCGGATGGTGCGCCGCAATCTCACCAGCGGCTCGGACACCGTCCTGTCGGACCACGGCTTCCTCTTCGAGCCTTCGGTGGTCCGTTCGGCCGACGGACGCTGGATCAGCTACAGCGGCGAACTCACTGACGAACGGCGCACGCAGTACTGGCTTTACGACATGTGGTCCGGACAGGACAGGTTGGTGCTGGAGACGCCGGCCTGGGGCGGTTCGATTCCCGTGTTTTCACCGGATGGGCACTACCTGGCCGTCGCCGCCAACTACGACAGCCGCTGGCCCGACGCGAGCATGGCCGGCACCTACGTGTTCGATACCTCGACCTTAAAGGCTTCGCGCTTGGGCATCCCGGCAGCTGCGCCTGCAGACACGGCTTGGACTGACCCCGAATGGTCAGCCGATGGCTCGCGCCTTCTACTCATGACCATTGACGAACGCAGCGGCCGCGAGCATCCGCGGGAATATCGAAGCTGGGCACCCGGCACGCCAGCTGCGACACCCATCGAAGCGCAATGGGTGGAAGAGCCCCAATCGGGCATAGGGCACAGCGTATGGCGGTTGGACGGCGCGGAAGTGCCGGTATTCGAGCAGCGCCTGTTGCAAGGCCAAGGCGGTAATGCGCCCACGACTTCACCTGACGGATCGTGGACGGTGAAGGTCTTGGAGCCTGACGGCGAGGCCGCACTGGAGGTCACGGACAGGACGGGTAACACACGCCGCGTCGACACCGGCAACTACGACGGATGCGAAGGCTTCGCGTTCAAACTCGTTGGCTGGATCGACCCGGCGCATCTCGTCTATCGCAAGCCAGGCCCGGTCACGCTAGTGGTTGAGCCGGCGACGAGTCGTGTGGCGCCGCTGCTGCAAACGCATGATCAGAGTTACTTGCTCGGGTGGTAGGCAGACGCCGATTGAGTCGCAGCTGTCAATGACAGCGGTTGCGCATTGCATAGGGTCCTGAGATCCGTTGGGGCAAGCTCGATCTCCACCCGCGGAACGCCGGCGCCAGTGAGTATGGTGGCGTGGCTAAACAGCGTTTCGTCAACGAATACAGGGATGTCCGGCACTGCAATCGGCGTTACCGAAGTTGGAGGGTAGCCGACCAGATCGCGCAGTTCAGACAAGGATGCCATTTCCAGCCGCCCTTCATCCAATTTTGCCGCAAGGCTGTGCAGATCAATGCGTTTGTCCATGCCGCATACGACTAGATAGTGACGAGCCCCAACGCGCCCCTTCAAGAAAAGCGTTTTGGTGATGCGCGAAAGGTCATAACCCAGCGCATCGGCGAAGTCTGCCGGCGTCCGGATTGGTTGCTCGAAATCGTCATGGCGGCGTACGCTATAGAGGACCTTCGCTGTATTCAACACTTCCGTGATGCGAGGCGCAGCATGGACATGGTCTTGCGATGTGATCGTCATTTCAAACCGCTGGGCGGCCTCCTCGAAATGGCCTCGAAAGCGCTCGGGCACTGCGTTGCCATAGATTCTCGCGTATTCGTGAAAAAGCCGCGGGCTGTCTTTGAGGAACAGGATGTCCGTTGGCACCATGTGGCGGATGACCAGCATCGGTATCGGACTGTAGAGCGGACGGAACTCGGGATTCCAAAGGCCGCGCTTGTCTGGCGGCCCCGCATGAAACTCGCCGACCATCAGCCCATTCGGAACGAAGTGCAGTTGCAGGTCGGCTTGCGCTGCTTCGATCAGTTCCCCGACTTGCGTTTCGGCAACGCGAGGAAAAAGTACCATTAGGGACTTGAGCTGTGCTTCATTGCCAGATACAGGATCGAGTTCGATGAAGCGTTCCATCTCGCGCAGCAGGATGACCTTGATCGCATCGATGTCGAGGTCGTCATTTTCGTAGACGGTCGCGAACATGAGCTTCTTCATCAGCGCCACGGGTACAAACGGGCACATGGGACCATTGCGACCCAACTCCGGGTGCGGCGCGCACAGATAGTCCCGCGCCCAATGTGCGATGACCTCGGCAGCCGGGTGCCCTGCGGAAGCTGCGACATGCAAGGACAGCAGCGGAGGCATGCCGTGGTTCAACGGATTCCCGATCAATGTCTGAGTCATGGCGAATCGGTATCGGCGGTGTGATTGAATTGGTCGGCGGTGCGCCACACTGGCCCGCTGTTACTCTTCCAGCAGGCTGGCAACGTGTGTGCGGCCGACGTCCATTGCCTGGTCACGAGACTTCCGTGACCGCTGCAGCCATCGACGGCCGGGCGCTCATGTGCCAACCGCCATGTGGCGTCGCACGCTGAGAGGGCGCATGTCAATCCATTCCCTGTCGATGTGCGCCAAGCAGTCGGCTCGCGAGCCCTGATGGCCTTCGGCCCGCCAGCCCAGAGGGATGTCGCGCCCGCAGGGCCAGATCGAATACTGCAACTCGTCATTGATGACCACGACAAATTGGTCTTCGCTTGTGGTTTGCATGTGGATCCTTTTGACAACCAGTTCATCGCAACATGGCGAACAGGCAGTGGTGCGGGTACCGAGACTCGGCTTCGAATTTCAGGTCGGCCATGCGGCAGTGCGTCTTGCAAGCTTGAGCGCATGCACATGTGCAAACAGTTCTTCGAGCGAGTCCGCTTCAAACAAGGTAGCAAGCGGCACATCGACACCGTGCTGTTCGCTGATGACAGCGCAGAATCGCATGGCGCTGAGCGAATCGCCGCCGACGTCCATGAAGTGGTCGCTCGCCCGGATCTGCGGCTGTCCCAGCAACCGGCGCAGCCCTTCGAGAAGCTCCTTGGTCAGCTCGGCCGTTTCCCTTGTCGGGGCCTCTTCATCAACAACGGCCCCCTCGGTGTGATGCTGTAAACGTCCGATCAATGCGCGACGGTCGACCTTGCCGTTAATGGTCAATGGGAGCTCGTCGAGGAATGTGATGGTGCGCGGCACCATGTAGTCCGGGAGCACCGCACGAAGCTGCAACAGCAGGGCGGCTTCATCTACAGGATCGCCCCCCCCGCGTAGCGCCGCGAATGCGTGTAGCGTACCGGTGCTCGGTGATTGCCCAACATGGACAGCACAGGCGTCCACAAGCAGGCCGGTGGCGCGCAGAACGGTCTCGATTTCACCGAGCTCGACGCGAAAACCCCGGATCTTCACCTGGGTGTCGATGCGACCGAGATAGTCGAGTCGACCATCGCACGTCTGACGCACCAGGTCGCCCGTGCGGTACATGCGCGAGCCATCTGCCGCGAATGGATCGGGCAGAAAGCGTTCTGCCGTCAGCGCGGGCCGGCCCAGATATCCCTGCGCCAGCCCGGTGCCTGCGATGAACAGTTCTCCTTCGGTTTCCAGCGGTACAGCTTGGCCGTTCTCCTCGAGCACATAGGCGGCAGTGCCTGGGACTGGCGTGCCGATTGAAATCGCCGCATTGCCGGATACGGCGGACGTCATGACGTGGCAATGCGAGAAGGTTGTGACTTCGGTTGGGCCATAGCCGTTGACCAATACGCGGCCGCCCGACTGGATGAACCAACAGGCCGCCAATGGCGACATCACATCCCCACCTGCGAGCAGGACACGGATGCTGTCCAGGCGTGACAGGGCTGCCTCGCCCATCGCGTTGAACACCCCCGTGCTCAGCAGCAGCACAGTGACGCCATGGGCATCTATCAGCGCGCCTATCTCCTTTCCCGAAATGCGCGGCGGGGCCACTACCAGGGTCGCGCCTGTCAGCAAGGCACCCCAGATCTCAAAGGTAGAGCCGTCGAACGCGATGGACATACCGTGATAGACGACATCGTCCGGCATGAAGCCGCAATAGTTGGCTCCCATCACCAGATCGAGAACCGCCCGATGGGGAATGCACACGCCCTTGGCCTCGTTCGTTGAGCCCGAGGTGTAGATGACGTAGGCAAGTTCGAGCGGATGAAGGTCCAGCAGAACGGTTGGCCCCGCTTGGTCGGTCGATGCCAGGTCGATGACAAGCAGTTCACCGGTGAACCACGCAGGTGCCTCCTCCCCTTTGGCAATGGCCAGAATCCTGATGCCCGCGGAGGCCGCTTGTGCTGCGAGGCGCTGTCCAGGTGCCGCAGGGTCTAAGGGCACATACGCGGCGCCGATCTTGAGAATAGCCAGCATCGCCACGAGCGCTGCAGCCGACCGGTCCATGTGCAAACCGAGATATTCGCCGCGCCTTGCGCCTTGTCCGATCAAGACAACTGCAGCGACTTCGGCCAGTCGGTCAAGCTCACCGTAGCTAAGACGCACTGAGCCGTCGATGACGGCCGTCTTCTCCGGCATGGCGCGCACGACACGCGAGAACGCGATCGGCAAGGAACCTGAAGGCGACAATGGCGTGTGGTTGTTGCACGCGATGCTTGCGCCGGAAACGGCATTGGGCACAACGTGTTCGACAGGTTGATCGTCCATCCATCCTCCTCGAGCCTTGTCCTGCATCGTGCCTGGGCACATTCATGTGATGGTGGCGCCAGCCGACTGCGGCTGCTTCGTCCAGGGCCAGGAACGTCGGGCAAGCGCCTCGTCGGCCTGTTGCTGGATGGCGTCCTTGTCCAGAATGACTGAATCGGGGATTGCATCAGGCAAGGTCTCTTCCAGGTGGCGCAAGGGCCGATAGAGCAACCCAAGCAAGGTCAGTGCGACCGATAGGAGCCCCAGGATCATGATCAGGACCGCCGCGCCGCGCCCGGCTCCATGGTCTGCCCATTGCTGGAAGAACGAAGGCGCCTGCCCATCGGCAACCATTGCCTGGAAGGCGTGGTCGACTAGCCACCCGGCCAGCAGCGTTCCCAAGGGCATCAGCGAACGGGCCAGCGTCTGGTTGGCGGCGATCACCCGCCCTTGCAGTTCCAGGCCCACCTTGACCTGCACCAGCGAGAGCCAATGCGCATTGATGAAAGCGCTGCACACGCCAATGCCAAACATTCCGGTCATTGCGTAGATCTCAGCCGGGCCTGTTGCAACAATCACGGCCGATACGCCGAACAAGGCAACGAACCCGATCATGCCGACGACACGGTGGCGCAAGCCGCCCCACAGGCCCATGGCGAGGCTGCCTACCAGCATGCCTGCGCCGTTCATGGCCATCACCGTGCCAAGCGTCGCTGTGTTGGAGAACGCCAAGACCAACGGCGTCACCAGCACCAGCACCATGCTCGCAAGGCAATTGCCCAGCGCAAAAAATACAGCCAGCGCGATCATGCCGTGTCGCTTCAGGATGTAGCGCCAGCCGAGCATCATCTCTTTCCAGAAGGGCTCTTCCTGCCGGCGAAACAGCGCGTACGGGAAGCGCACAGCGAGCAGCGTCGCCAAGGCAATGACGTAGCTGGCGATGTCCAGCAGCAGGACGTGGTCGAGGCCCAGCCGCAGCATCAATACGCCGCCGAACATCTGTCCGATTAGCAAGCCGGATGCGCTGCCCAGTTGTACGAACCCATTCGCGTGCCCAAGGTACCGCTTGGGCGCAAGTTGCGCGATGGCCGCCGTATAGGCGGGCTGCCGGAACGCGCTGGCAATGGCGCTCAATGTCGCGACGGCGTAGAGCGTGCCAACATGCAGTTGCCCGGTCCAGGCCAGCGCCGCTGTGACCGCCGCCAGCAACACGCAGAACAGATCGCAGGTCATCATGATCTTGCGCCGATCCCAACGGTCGGCTGCCGCGCCTGCGACGGGCAGCACCAGGACCCCAGGCAGGATGCCCAGTGCCGACATCATCGCGAAGTCGGAGATGGCACCCGACTGTTGGTACACCCAGACGCCCAGCGCAAACGTGGACAACCCAGTGCCGATCACCGAGATGAGCTGGCCCAGCGAGACCAGCAAGAACGTGGCGAGCGTCGAAGTCGACCGTCGCACCGCCTGCTTCGGCGGCGACACAAGTGCGGTTCGC
The DNA here is from genome assembly GCF_041287625.1 of Ideonella sp. Lineage (GTDB taxonomy): Bacteria > Pseudomonadota > Gammaproteobacteria > Burkholderiales > Burkholderiaceae_C > Ideonella. Next base: position 65,630 of record NZ_JBGGNH010000025.1, on the reverse strand, counting down.
TCGACCTGCTCAGCCGTACCGTGTTGCCAGCGCCTGGCCTCCTTCGTGCCGAGTTCGGCCAGCTCGCGCGCCTGGTGCTTCTGGAAAAAGTGTCCAGCGCCGGGGATGATCGCCAGAGATACCTCACGACTGAAACGTTGCCATTCCAGGTATTCCTCAACGTGGAATTCGGTGGCACGGTCGCGCTCGCCCACCACACACAGGAGTGGAACATCAAGCAGTGGGGTGTTGGGTGCTCGATAGTGGGACGTGTAGAACGCCTCTGCTTGCCTTCCGTCATGGCGCATGTTGCGCACGAGGAACACCAACTCCTCGGGGTCCTCGTCACCCACCGCGCCACCGGTGACCAGCAGCCCATCCAGGATGGCGCGGGTGGAGAGCAGGCCGTCGGTGGGAAGTACCCGGCTGATGGCATCGAAGACCTTGCCCGGAAGGCGCGGAATAGGGAAGGAGCCGCCCACGACGACACCCAGCACGTTCTTCGCGCCGCGCACTTGCAACTGCTGCGCGATGGCTACCGCCATGCCCGCTCCCAGGCAATGGCCGTAGAGCAGAACAGACCCGCGAATGGTGCGCTCGATTTCGTCGGCGCATTGCATGGCCACCGCGTCGAATGGCTGCAGCGGATCGTCTGGCCGAGCGAAGTCATGTCCTGGAAGCTCTACGGCATGCAGCGCGTCGCCCTCCGGCAGGTGATTCGACAGCGCCAAATAGGAGATGGCGCTCCCACCTCCGAACGGCACGCAAACCCAGGTGATGCCGTCCGGTCGCGCTTCGCGCGGCGTGAGTCGATGCAGCAAGCCCTCGTGGCCGGATGTCGCGCGGGAAATGTGACCGGCCAGCAACTCCACGGTGGGATGGCGGAACAGATCCATGACGCTCAGGCCACGGCCGATGCTGCGAACGGCGCGGACCGCCTTGAAAGAATCGCCACCCAGGTCGAAAAAGTTCTCGTCGATGCCGAAGCCTTCCAAACCGAGCAGCGCGGCCCAGATGGCTGCGATTTGCATCTCGAGCGGGTTGCGCGGAAGGCGATTAGCTGCGGTGGCCGGGAGGTGGTCTTGGCTGGGGGCCGGCAAGGCGAAGCGGTCGAGCTTGCCGTTGGCGTTCAGCGGCAGCCGAGCGATCGGCACGAAGGCCGTGGGCACCATGTAATCGGGTAACACCGCACGCAGTGCGAGGCGCAGGGAATCGATGATTTCGCGATATCGGTCGCGTGCCGTGCTTTCGGTCATCACCAGGTAGGCCACGAGGCGCTTGTCACCCGGTGTGTCCTCGCGAAGGACCACGCGGGCCTCCTGCACGTCATCGTGCGTCAGCATGGCCTCGATTTCGGCCGTCTCGACGCGATAGCCGCGTATCTTGACCTGATGGTCCATGCGCCCCAGGAACTCCACGGTGCCGTCCGCGCGCACACGGGCCAGATCACCGGTGCGATAGAGCCGGCCACCAGATGCCCCAAACGGATCGGGGATGAACCGCTCGGCCGTCAGCGACGGCCGGTCCAGGTAGCCTCGTGTGATGCCGTTGCCCCCGATGTGCAACTCGCCAGGAATGCCGGTTGCCATGAGTTGAAGGTTGGCGTCGAGCACGTAGGTCCGAACGTTGCCGAGCGGTCGACCCAGCGGCAACGTGCCATCCGAATTGGGCAGTTCTGCGGGTACGGCATAGGTGAGCGCCGCCACGCTGCTTTCGGTGGGGCCGTAGTGGTTCTGTATGGCGAGTTCCGGCCTCACCGCTCGTACCTGGGCCACGGTTTGCAAGGTACAGGCTTCGCCGGCAAATACCAGGCAGCGCTGCGGCAGCAGGTCCTCGATGGGCGCCATGGAACACAGCGTTTCGAAGTGGCTGGGCACCAGTTTCAGCACGTCGGGACGGCGCCGGCGCATGTAATCGGCAAATGCCAGCGGCTCGGTAATTCGAGCGTGGGACATGACATGCACGCAGCCGCCGCTGGTCAGGGCCCCGTACAACATCGTGGTACCCAGGTCGGCGGCAAAGGTGGACACCATCGCGAAATGGCAGCCCTGGGGCACGTCCAGCCGGTGCATCACCCCGCGCAGGTAGTTAAGGTATTGCCGATGCTCAACAGCCACACCCTTGGGACGTCCCGTCGAACCCGAGGTGAACAGCACGTACATCAGGTTGTCGGTGCTGTTCGCCACGAGAACCGGCGCGGTTGATTGAGCAGCGATCGTCGACTCGTCGCGGTCCATGCAGATCGCGAGGATGCCTTCCTGAGCGTCGAATGGGGCGAGCAGGTGCGATTCGGTGAGGCACAGCGTTGCGCCTGCATCCTCGAGCATGAAACGCACGCGGTCGACAGGATAGGTGGCGTCGACGGGAACGTAGGCTGCACCGGCCTTGAGGATGCCGAGCAGAGCTGCCACCGTCTTGTGCGTGCGCTCCATGTACAGCCCCACGCGCTGGTCAGCACTCGCGCCGTGCGACCTGAGAAGGGCCGCAATGCGATTGGACCACTCATCAAGCTCGCGGTAGCTCAGGCAGGCCTCTTCATGGATCACCGCAGGCGCATCGGGTGTCCTTGCAGCGTGGGCGCCGAACAGCTCGACGACGTCGCGTACCCCCGGGTACGTGACCGCCGTGTCGTTGAAGGTCGCCTGCAGCGCTTTGCGTTCCTCATCGGCGATCAAGTCCAGCAGCGCGAGCGGAGCGTCCGGGCGGCGCAGCATGTCCCGCAGAAGGTTGTGCAGGTGGTCCACCATCCGCACCACCGTGCTGCGGTCGTACAGATCAGTGTTGTAGGTCACCGAGCCGCTAAGCCCATCGTCGAGGTCGTCGATGGCCCAACTCAGGTCGAACTTGGCGCAACCGATGTCAATCGGCACATCGCGCACCACGACACTTGCCAGGTCAAGCGCCACGCGAGGCACATTGTTGATGGACAGCATGACCTGAAACACGGGTGTATGGCCGAACTGGCGCCCAGGCGCCATCTTCTCGACCAGCTTGTCGAATGGAAGAGATTGGTGATCGACCACGGCCATCCATTCGGCCCTCACCTGCCGCATCAGTTCGCGTGCGCTGGCCGCCAGACCCGGGCGAACGCGCATGGCCAGCGTATTGACGAAGCAGCCGATCAGGTTTTCCCACTCGGCAGCATGACGGCCCGCCACTGGCGTGCCGATGACAAGGTCGCCTTGCCCGCTATAGCGCTGATACAGCGCACCAAGCGCAGCAAGGAAGATGATGAAGGGTGTGACGTGCTCTTGCTGGGCAAATGCCTTCAGCGCTTTGCGTGTGTCATCGTCCAGGCGAAATCTTTCAATGGCGCCAGACGCGCTCTGCACCGCGGGGCGCGGGCGATCGGTCGGCAGTTCAACCAGTGGCGGCGCTCCAGCGAGTCTCTGCTGCCAAACACCAAGCTGGAGATTGAGTGCGTCCGCGTGCAGCTGCTGTGCCTGCCAGTATGCAAAGTCGGCGTATTGAAGCGCTGGCGCCGACGTGCCATCCGTTTGACCGCGCGGGGCAGCGTTGTAGAACATACCCAGTTCGCGCAGCAGCACGCCTACTGACCATCCGTCCGCAGCGATGTGATGCAGGTTGATCAGCAGAACGTTTTCGTCTGTGCCTGTGCGCCATAAGGTGGCACGAAACGGCGGTTCGTGTTCCAGCGCGAAGGGCGTGCCGGCTTCCTTGGTCACGCGGGAATGCAGCTGATCGATGGACTCGCCATCATCGCCGTCGATCACCCGTAGGCATATCTCATGCACGGGGCGGACGAAGGCCACCGGTTCACCGCCGTCGTCGCGATAGCTGGTGCGCAATATCTCGTGCCTTTGCGCGACACTCTGCAAGGCCAGTTCCAGCTGCGAGGCGTCAAGCTGTCCGTGCAGGGCAAAAGCGACGGGAATGTTGTAGGCGGCGTTCCCAGGCTGCCATAGGTCCAGAAACCATAGGCGCCGCTGGATGGACGAAAGCGGCGTTCCGGCCTCGGCGGGTCTCTGCGTGAACCGTGGCTTCTCCTGATTCACCGACTGCGCCTTGCGCAGACGCTGCTCCAGCAGGCGGCGACGAGCATCCATGTCCGACCCGAGCGCGCTCATGCGACGCTCCCTCCGCTGGCTAGCAACCCCGCGGCTGCTTGGCTGTCGTTCAGGGCCAGTGCACGTGCGACGTCAGCACTGTCCATGGCCTCGATCTGCGCCATCAAAGCCGCCTCAATGCGCAGCGCAAGCGCCGCTGCCGTTGGCCATTCGAACAAGAGCCGCAACGACAAATGGAGTTCGAAACGTTCGCTGGCGCGCGCCATGACCTGCGCTGCGAGAATGGATTGCCCACCCAGCGCGAAGAAATCATCCTCAACGCTCACTTCGCTCAGCCCCAGCACTTCGCAGAAGATGGCAGCAAGGATCTCCTCCGTCAGCGTACGTGGTGCAACGTGTTCATGCCGCGCGCCATACCCAAGCGTCTCTGGTAACGGCAAGGCGCGTCGATCAATCTTTCCATTGGCTGTTCGGGGGAATGCCGCCAGCGAGAGGATGGCTACGGGAATCATGTGTTCTGGCAGCTGAGCGCGCAGCTCGGTTGCAAGCCCCTGGCCATCAATTGCACTTCCTGTCTGTGACACGACGTAAGCCACAAGTTGCTTGCCACCAGCCCCTATCGATTGAGCTGTGACGACGGCATCCTGCACATGCGGGTGCTGTCGGAGCACGGCCGCTATCTCGCCCAGCTCAATGCGGAAGCCGCGGATCTTGACTTGGTCGTCGACGCGCTCGACGAAGGCAATCGAGCCGTCAGGCAAGTACCGCGCATGGTCACCGGTTCGATATAGGCGTGCACCCGGTGGCACGGAAGGATCTTGCGCGGCGAAAGGATCAGGAATGAAACATTCGGCTGTGAGGCCCGGGCGGCCGAGGTAGCCACGAGCCAGTCCTGCGCCGCCGATGTACAACTCTCCCGTTACACCCGGAGGTACCGGCTCCAAGTTGGCGTCGAGTACATAGACACGTACATGTGGGATCGGCCGCCCGATGGATGGCGGACCGCCATGCGGGGCGCACTGGGCCATCGTCGTGCAGATGGAGGCCTCGGTCGGCCCATAGGCGTTGATGAAGCGCCGCTGTTCTGCCCAGCGATTCACCAGTTCTTCGGAGCATGCCTCTCCACCTGCAATGACTGACTCCAGCGCAGGCAAATCGTTTGCCGGTACCGTGGCCAGCACCGACGCCGGCAGGACGATGACGTTCACACCTTGTTCGCGCAGCAGCCTCGCCAGCGGTTCTCCGCCGATGACACCGGCTGGGCGCAGCAGCAGACGGGCGCCCACCGCCAAGGTCATGCACACGTCTGACACGGAGACGTCGAAACCGAACGAGACGAACTGGAGGACGCAACTGCGCGGATAGACGCCGAAGCCCGCGATCTTTGCCTTGACCAGGTTGAAGAACGCGCCATGGGAAACCTCCACGCCCTTTGGCTTGCCGGTGGATCCGGAGGTATAGATGATGTAGGCGAGATTGTCCGAGGCCGGGCCATCACCCAGCGGATCTCCCGGCAGATCATCCAGCGCTGCACCATCATCCTGCCAATCCCAGGTGACTGGAGGACGAGGAGACGCTTGCCGCGCGAGCAGCGCGTCTAGCCGCTTTTTGAGGCCCTGGCCGCTGACCAATAGGCCCAGCCGCGAATCGTCAATCATGAAGGCGATTCGCTCATCCGGATAGGCAGGATCGATGGGCAGATACACCCCGCCCGCCTTAAATATGGCAAGCATGGTGCAAACGAGTTCCGGGCTGCGTTCCAGCAGTACGCCCACCGGGGCTTCCCGGCGTATGCCCCGTTGGCGCAATAGATTCGCCATTTGGTTGGCGCGACGGTCCAGCTCGCCGTAGGTCCATTCGATACGGCCGGAAATGAGTGCTATCGCGTCTGGCCTGTCTTGCGCGCGGGCCTCGAAGAGCCTGTACGCAAGGCCTGGCGTCGGCTCGCCTCCAGTGTCGTTCCACGCCAGAACGGCTTGTGCGCGTTCGGCTGAATCAAGCAATGGCAGTTCGTTCGTTGTAGTGTCTGGACTGGCAATCGCTTCCGACAACAGAACGTTGAAGTGCGAGAGCATGCGCCGCGCCGTCGTTGCATCGAACAAGTCGCTGTTGTATTCCAGTGACAACGTGGTGCCAGCTTCAAGCGGATCGAGCACCAGCGCAAGATCGAAGCGTGCGCGATCGGTCGGCACTTCTCCCGCATAGCTCGCATGCAGTCCAGGCGCCAGTTGCACCGGTGGCCGCGCGTTTTGCACCACGAGCATTGCCTGGAATACCGGCGAATGAGAGAAATCGCGCTGCCCCCCCAAGGCTCCGATGAGTTCAGCGAAGGGAAGTTCGCCGTGAGAATATGCTTTGAGGCATGCATCGCGTACGCGGCGAAGAAACTGCCGAAATGGCACACCATCCCCCATCCGGACGCGGATAGCCAAGGTATTGACCAGGAAACCGATCAGGTCCTGCGTTTCTTGGTCGGAGCGCAGTGCGAATGGGGTACCAATGACCACCTCCTGCTGCCCTGCATATCTACATAGCCAGATTGCATACGCGGCCAGCACGTACATAAAGGGAGTGACCCGCTCGCCGCGGCTGGCACGCTCCAGTTGCTCCATCCATGTACCTGCAATTGGTACCGTTACCGTTGCGCCACGATACGTCTGGACAGAAGGACGATGCCGATCTGAAGGCAGTGCGAGCACGGGGAGTTCGCCCCCCAGTTCGCCTGTCCAAAAATCCATCAGGCGTTGACGATGTACGCCGTGAAAGCGCAGTCGCTCAATGGCAGCAACATCCTGGAACTGCAGCGCAAGAGCGGGCAATGGCGCCGCTCTTTCGTCCACGAAGGCCGGATAAATTGCACCGAGTTCCCGCAAAAACACGCCAATAGAAGCGCCGTCGAAGATGATGTGATGGACCGTCAGCGCAAGCTGATGCACGCATTCATCGAAGTGGTACAACACCGCCCGAAACAACGGCGGCGACGCCAGATCGAACGGTTGGTTGAGCACGGTGCCTTGGTGCTCCCGGGCCAGTTCCAACAGGTGCTTGCGGCCGCGCAAGTCTTCAACGGGAAGCGAAAACGCTGCAACTGGCATCTGAACAAGCGCCGCTTCTCCGTTCTTCTCCATGAAGCCCGTGCGGAGCACATCGTGGCGCCTGATCACTTCGACGATAGATCGCTCCAGCGCAGCGATATTCACCATGCCGCGCAAGTCGACAATCATTGCGGCGTTATATAGCGCCTTGTCCTCTACAATCTGGTCAATTATCCAGAGACGCTCTTGCGCGAAAGACAGTGCTTGCGCTGCGACGGGAGTCGGCAACCTATCGACCATGTCAACGCAGGCCCACGCTCGAACGAGTTGCAGGGAATCCGTGCATATGCCGAGCCGCGTATGTCACTGTAAGACGGCGATCCACCCCAGAACTTAGCGGTTCGTCGTCATGAATCGCATCATGTTTCTGCATGAACGCCTGCGCGCGCAGGGCATGGTTGATCGCTTCGCAAAACAGATCGGGCCCCAAAGCCTTTCCGAGTTGCCAGCACCGGGCAAGTTGCGAAACTCCGTCGTAGTAGCGTCCAGCTTGAACTGATAACGGGAGCACGACGGATCCGTGCTCCAACCCGATTGCCCACGCCTCGCACATCTTCTTCTCTCCATCGAGAACGCCCATTGCGTCGGTGGCTCCGTCCATGCGAAGTTGCTTGCTCAATGTGATCGCATCGAATCCAACTGGCCGCGATCAAACTCTAGCCACCTTGCCATTTTGGCGGTCCGGAAAACTAACCCTAGCTGTAAGACCTGACAGGGTTACCTGTCACAACCAGTTCACGACAGACCGCCGACCTTGCTGTATAGCGTCGAATCTCTGTACAGCGGGCTCGTCGACATCGGCTTTGCCCACGACACGCTGCCGACCAAGACACCTAGCAGTGGGTCAACGTCATGCAGCGCGTCGCCGGCAACTTTGACAGCGCGCTCTGCACGCTGCGCAAGCTCAGAGGTCTGGTGTCAACGGACAACCTGGGCATTGGCACAGAGCGCTCTCGTTGCCGACGATATGGCAGGGGGCCGTGAGTCGGTCTAGCAAGGCTGTCGTCATCTTCGCTTCGCCGACGACAGAGGACCGTCCTGCGAAGTCCAGGTTGGTCGTGATGATCACGCTGGTGCGCTCGCAACGCTTGGACAGAAGGTGGAACGGCAACGCACCGCCAGCCTGGCTGAACGGCAGGTAGCCTGGATAAAGCTGCTTTTCAAGCGCTGGCCGCCCCCGCCACCAACCGCCTCTCCAACGCCGTCCCATCCTCCCGGAACACATGCACGCTTTCCGGCGATGCGACCAGGCGCAGCATGTCGCCCACGTGGAAGTTCTCGTCGTGGACCTTTGCGATGAGGGTGGCGTTGCCGTCTCGCAGCTTGGCGTGCACGTAGCCGTGTTCGCCGAGGTGTTCGACGTGCTGGACCTGGGCGGGCCAGCCAGTGTCCTGGCCCGGGGCTTCGCGCTGGGCCAGCAGGTGCTCGGGGCGGATGCCCAGCGTGGCGCGTTGGCCGGGTTGCAGGCTGCGGCCGTCCACGCACGCGAGTTGCGATTGGCCGGCGCAGTCCAGCAGCACGCGTTCGGCGTCCGCCGCCGCCACGCCGGCTTCGACGAAGTTCATCGCGGGGGAGCCGATGAAGCCGGCGACGAAGCGGTTGGCGGGGTGGTGGTAGAGCGTGAGCGGCGAGCCGACCTGGGCGATGCCGGGCTCGCCACGGGCACCGGCGCCGGGTGTGAGCAGCACGATCTTGTCGGCCAGGGTCATGGCCTCGACCTGGTCGTGGGTGACGTAGATCATGCTGGCCGAGCCGATCTGGCGGTGCAGCTTGGCGATCTCGACGCGGGTGTTGACGCGCAGCGCGGCGTCCAGGTTGGACAGCGGCTCGTCAAAGAGGAACACCTTTGGCTTGCGCACGATGGCGCGGCCAATGGCCACGCGCTGCCGCTGGCCGCCGGAGAGCTGCTTGGGCTTGCGGTCCAGCAGTTCGTTCAGCTGCAGGATGCGCGAAGCCTCCTTCACGCGCGCTTCCACCTCGGCCTTGGGCAGCTTCTGCTGCTGCAGGCCGAAGGCCATGTTCTGGTAGACGCTCATGTGCGGGTACAGGGCGTAGCTCTGGAAGACCATGGCCACGTCGCGCTTGGCGGGCGGCAGCGCGTTGACGATGCGGCCGTCGATCTCGATCTCGCCGTCGCTCGCGTCTTCCAGCCCGGCGATGAGCCGCAGCAGCGTGGACTTGCCGCAGCCCGAAGGGCCGATGAAGACCACGAACTCGCCCGGCTCAATGCTCAGGTCGATGGCATGAAAGATGGAGACAGCGCCAAATCGCTTGGCGACGTTTCGGAGTTCGATGCGAGACATGAGGACGCGCTCCTTGCCAACTGGCTTTGTGAGACCAAGTGGCCGAAAAAGGTGGTGCGGTGGCAGCAGGATGACTTGCGGCTCGTGCCTGCCGATGGAGCCGTGGCCGTCGACGGGGATCTCCGCGGAACCGGCGGGCAGCTTGTAGCGGGCGGGCAGTGGCGAGAGAGTGGGTGGGTGGGTCGGGGGAAGTGTTTTCAGCCCTTGACCGCGCCTGCGGTAAGGCCGGCGACGATGAGCCGCTGGAAGTACATGACGAGCAGGATCAGCGGGAGCGTGACCATCACCGAGGCGGCCATGATTGGGCCCCAGGGCAGCTCGTGGCCGCCGGCGCCGCTGATGAAGGCGATGGCCACCGGCACGGTGCGCTGCTCGGTGGAAATGGTGAAGGTGAGCGCGAACAGGAACTCGTTCCAGGCCGCGATGAAGGCCAGCAGCCCAGTGGAAACCAGCGCCGGCCAGAGCACCGGCAGGAAGATGCGGAAGATGGTGCCGATGGGGCCCACGCCGTCCATGATGGCGGCCTCTTCCAGCTCCTTGGGCAGCTGTTTCATGAAGGTCACCAGCACCCAGACGGTGAAGGGCAGCGTGAGCATCAGGTCGGCAAACAGCAGCGCGCCCAGGCTGTCGTACAGGCCGAACCAGCGCACCAGCTCGAACATGCCCGAGAGCACCGCGACCTGCGGGAACATCGAGGCCGACAGGATGCTCAGCAGCAAAAGCCCGCGGCCGCGGAATTCCACCCGGCCAAGCGCCCATGCCGCCGGCAGGCTGACCAGCATGGACAGCAGCACCACGCCGCCGGCCACCAGCAGCGAGTTCAGCAGGTTGTGGGCAAACGGCTGGTCGCGGAAGACGGTGACGTAGTTGAACAGCGTGGGCGCCAGCGGCACCAGCCGCGGCTCGAACATCTCGCTGCCGCGCTTGAGCGAGGTGGAGATGGCGTACAGGAACGGAAACACCGAATACACGGTGAACACCGCCGCCAGCAGCCAGTAGCCGACGGTGCCCAGGCTGATCTTGCCGAAGGGTCGCCGAGGCGTTTGCAATGCAGCGGTGTTCATCCCGAAACCTTTTCGACGCGGCTGCGCATGGCCACCGCATAGGTGATGGTGACGACCGCAATGGTGAAGAACAGCAGCATCGCGGCGGCCGAGCCGACGCCAACCTGCTGGAAGTCGATCAGCTGCTCGCGCACATAGACCGACATGCTCTTGGTCTCGCGGGCGTTGGAGGTCATCACGTAGATCACGTCGAACACGCGCAGCGCGTCCAGCATGCGGAAGATCATCGCCACGGCCAAGCCGGGCAGGATCAGCGGCAGCGTGATGTGCCAGAACACTGCCAGCGGCTTCACGCCGTCCACGCGCGCCGCCTCGTAGCAGTCGGACGGCACCATCTGCAGCGCGGCCAGCGTGAGCAGCGCCATGAACGGCGTGGTCTTCCACACGTCCACCAGCACGATGGCGAACAGCGAGAGGTTCGGGTCGGCCGTCCAGGCCAGCGGCACACTGAGAATGCCCAGCGCCACCATGTAGTGGTTCAGGATGCCGAACTGGTCGTGCAGCATCCAGCTCCACATCTTGGCCGAGACCACGGTGGGAATGGCCCAGGGCAGCAGCATCGCGGCGCGCAGCCCCGTGCGCAAGCGCGACGGGTGGTTGATCAGCAGCGCCACGCCGAGGCCCAGCACGGTCTCGATGGAGACCGACAGCAGCGCGAAGCGCAGCGTGGTCCAGACCGACTGCCACCAGCCAGCGTCGACCAGCACGCCGTATTCGCCGACGTAGTTGTCCAGCCCGATGAAGTGCCAGTCGCCCAGCTGCGAGAGCTGCGCGTCGGTCAGGCTGAACCACAGCGTGCGCGCCAGCGGCCAGCCGGCGATCACCAGCAGCAGCAAGAGCATGGGCGCCAGCAGCGCCCAGGCCCAGCGGCTGCGGTGGCGGGCGATGCCGCCGCCGCGCACGGCGGGCCGGGCGGCCGGCGCCGCAGTGGCGGCAGCTTGGGCTTTCACCGCGAGCTCCGTCACAGCATCAATTCCACTTGCCGCCGCGACTGGTGCGGCCCAGGCTGGTCTCCAGTTGCGGCAGCGCAGCCGTGGCCTTGGCTTGGCCGGCCAGCACCTCGTGCGCGCTGTTCCAGAAGGCGTTGCTGACCTGGTTGTAGTGCGAGGCGGTGACGGTGGCCGGGCGTGCGGCGGCGCTGGCGAAGGTGCCGTACAGCTCGCCCATGAAGGGGTTGGCCTTCAGCACCTCGGGGTCCTTGTAGAGCGCCGGCATGGTCGGGTTGAACGAGCCCTTGATGGCGCGTTCCTTCTGCACCTCGGCACTGGTCATGTACATCACCAGGTCCGCGGCAATCGCCGGGTTCTTGCTGTACTTCGAGACGGCGAGCTGGTGCCCGCCCAGCGTCGCGGCGCTGCGGCCGTTGGCGCCATTTCCCTTGGGCAGCACGGTGATGCCGACCTTGCCCTTGATCGTGCTGTCGGCCGCCTGCGAGAGCGCCCAGGCATACGGCCAGTTGCGCATGTAGACCGAGTTGCCGGCCTGGAACACACCGCGCGATTCTTCCTCGGCGTAGTTCAGCACGGCCGACGGCGAGATGGTGCCGACCCAGCTGGCGGCGGTCTGCAGCGCTTCGGCGGCCCGCGGGTTGTTGACGCTGATCTTGCCGCTGGGCTCGACCACGCTGCCGCCGCCGAAGCTGACCAGCCATTCCAGCGCATTGCAGCTCAGGCCTTCGTAGGCGCGGCCCTGGAACACGTAGCCCCACATCCGGTCGTTGCCGGCCTTGCGCTCGCCTTCCTGGATCAGCTTGGCGGATTTGGCCAGGTCGTCCCAGGTGGCGGGCAGCGGCTGCTTGTATTTCTCCAGCAGGTCCTTGCGGTAGTACAGCAGGCCGGCGTCGGTGAACCAGGGCATGGCGACCAGCTTGCCGCCCACGGTGTTGTTGGCGACGATGCTCTCGAAGTGCTGCGACTGCGTGCCCTTGGCATACGGCGTCAGGTCGATCATGTGCGTGCCCAGCAGGCCGGGCCAGACCACGTCGATCTGGAAGATGTCGATCTTGTCGGACTGCGAGCCGAGGATCTGCTGGTACAGCGCCAGGCGCTCGTTCGAGTCGGCCGGCGTGGCGACCACCTGCACCTCGTTGCCGGTCTTCTTGGCCCAGGCGTCGGCCGCGCTCTTGCAAAGCTCCAGCTCGTAGCCGATGGCACCGCAAGAAATCTTGACCGACGCGGCCTGTGCTTGCGCGGCGGCGAGGCTGGCGACGAGGGCGAAGGCGGCCAGGGCGGCCGCGCGGGGGATGGTGTTCATGTCAAGTCTCCTGTCGATGTGCGTCCTGCCGTGAAGGCAGTCGGGGCCGTGATCCGGCTCGGAGCGCATCAGACTCGCCGGACGTGACCGGCGAATTGCATTTGTTTCAGTGCAGCGCCGACGCGGTGTCGACAAGTAACGCGGCCAGCGCGCCGCGCTCGAACGGCTTGGGCGACAGGCCCACTTCCTCGGGTGCGTCGAGGCGCGGCAGCACGGCTTCGAAGGCCAGGCCGGACATCAGGCACAGGCGCAGCGCGGGGTGGCGGCGGCGCAGTGCGTTGGCGACCTGCACGCCGTCCATGCTGCCGCCCAGGCAGACGTCGGTCAGCACCACGTCGGGCAACGCTGACTCATCCGCGGCGCGCAGCGCGGCCGGCCCGTCGGCCACGGCCTGCACCCGCGCGCCGGCGCTGCGCAGCAGGTCAACCACGGTTTCGCGGAAGGCCGCGTCGTCGTCCACCACCAGCACCGAAAGGCCTTGCAGTTCGCCGCCGCCGGGCGCATCGCCCGCCTGCGCGGCGCCTGGCAACAGCGCCTGGCCATGGCCGGCGGCGCACGGGAAGCGCAGCGTGAAGCAGGTGCCCTCGCCTGCCCGGCTGCTGACCTCGACCTCGCCGCCGGACTGGCGCACAAAACCGTAGACGATGCTCAGGCCGAGCCCACTGCCCTCGCCCGGCGCCTTGGTCGTGAAAAACGGCTCGAAGACCTTGCCCAGCAGGTGCTCGGCAATGCCGGTTCCGGTGTCGGTGACGCGGATCTGCAGCGTCTCGCTGCCACCTTCCTGGCCGGCCGGCAGGCGTTGCGTGGCAATCCACAGCTCGCCGCCCTCGGGCATGGCCGCGGCGCTGTTGAGCACCAGGTTCAGCATCGCGTTTTCGAGGTGGCCGCGGTCGACGAAGAGCTGCGCCTCCGGGGCCTGCAGGTCCAGCCGCAGCCGGGTCTGCGGGCCGGCGCTGAACTCGATCAGGTCGCGCATCTCGTCGACCATCGCGTCGATGGGCACCCATTCCGCGGCCAGCGGCTGGCGGCGCGCAAAGGCCAGCAGGCGGCGGGTCAAGCCGGCCGCACTGGCGGCTGCGCGCAGGGCCCGCTGCAGGCGCGGCCTGGCTTCGGCCGACAGCGTGGCCTCGGCCTCCAGCAGGTCCAGGTTGCCGATGATGGTGCCGAGGTAGTTGTTGAAGTCGTGCGCCACGCCGCCGGTCAGCTGGCCCAGCACTTCCAGGCGCTGGGTGTGCTGTTCCTGGCGTTGGATGGCGCAGCGCAGCGTCAGGTCGGTCACCAGCGTGACGGTGCCGCCGTCGGGCATGGCCTGGCTGCGCAGGTCGAACAGCCGGCCGTCGGGCAGCTGCAGTTCGATGTGGTGGGCCTGCAGCAGCCCGGAGGCCTCGCCGGGGTTGCCAGGCTGGCCGGGCACGCGCCAGACGGCGTCCGCCGGCAGTGCCTGCATCAGTTCGTGCGCGCGCTGGCCGGGGTGCAGCGTCACGCCGAAGGCGCTGAACAGCTCGGCCAGGCCGGCGTTCCACAGGCGCAGCTCGCCGCCGCGGCCAAAGACGGCCAGCGCGTCCGTCATGCTCTGGTGCACGGCGGCCAGCAGTGCGCTCTGCGCCCGCAGGTCGCGCACCAGCGTCTGCTTGGCCAGCAAGGCGTCGCGGAAGACCTCGAAACTGCGGGCCAGCGCGCCGAGTTCGTCGCGCCGCAAGGTGATGGCCGCGGTGCGCTTGGCCAGCGGCGCGGTGTCGCCGCCGACCAGGCGGGTCATGGCCTGGGTGATGGTTTCGACCTGCGAGACAAAGCGGCGCACGTGGCGCATTGCAAACGCGGCGATCAGCACGCTGCCCAGGGCCAGCAGCAGCAGCGCGGCCTCGCCGGAGCGGATGGCCTGCTGCACCTGGCCGCGGCGCTCGGCGGCCTGGCTGCGCAGGCTGTCCACGTAGTCGTCCACCTTGCTGCTGAGCTGGTCCGCGTTGCCACGCGTGAGCACCACCAGGTAGGCGATGCGACCTTCCAGCATCAGCTGGTAGCGGCGCAGCGCCAGCAGGTTCTGCGGGCCGAAGACCAGGTCCAGCAGGCTGCGTTCCAGCGCGGGCGGCAGCGGCTTCGCAAGGCCCGCGGCCTGCTCGCGGCGCGCGGCGATCCACAGCGCCTCAGCATCGGCCTGCAGCTTGCCGATCTTCGCGGCGTCGCCGCCACCGGCGCTGGTCACCATCGTGGCCCACAGCGCGATCACCGCGTTGGCACCCGCGGCGCCGGGGCCGTTGCCGGCCGCGGGCAGTTGCTCGCCCAGCCGGTCCAGCTCGGCCACCCGCAGCTTCAGCTGCGCCTCGACCTGCTGCCGCTGGCCGGTCAGCTCGGTGAGCTGGCCCATGTCGCGCGTCAGATCGGTCAACACGGTGCGCAGCGCGGGCCCCAGCGCGCCTTCGTTGCCCAGCGTGTCGACGCCGCGGCGCACCTCGGCCAGCAAGGCGTCCACCGCGGCGGAGTTTTCGGCGAGATTGGCCGCCGTGCGGGACTCGCCAACGTTCGGCGCGATCGCCGCCAGCCGGGCGGTGCGCTGGGCCAGTTCCAGCGCCTGTGTCACATTGGGCAGCAGTTCGCCCTGGAAGCCGACCAGCGCACGCTGCGCGCTGCGCATGCCGTACCAGCCCAGCGAGGCCAGCACGATGGCCGCGGCCAGCAGCGCGACCAGCGCCGCCAGCAGGCGGGTGCGCACCCGCTCGCCCAGCCGCGGCACCGCTTCGCTCACAGCAGCGTCACCGGCGCTTGAAAGAGGTAGCCCAATCCACGCTCGGTGCAGATGAACTGAGGGTGGCGCGGGTTGGGTTCGATCTTGCGGCGCAGGCGCAGGATCAGCACGTCGATGCTGCGGTCGTAGACCTCGGTGTCGGCGCTGCGGGTCTGCTCCAGCAGTTCATCGCGCGACCACAGGCGCTGCGGCTGGCGGGCCAGGGTTTCGAGCAGGCGGTATTCACCTTGCGTGAGCGCACACAGCACACCGGCGCGGCTGCGCAGCTCGCGCCGGCCCAGGTCCAGCACCCAGTCGCCAAAGGCCAGGCGCGGGCTGCTGGACGGCGCTTGAACCTGTGCCGGTGCTGCAACGGCCGGCGCGCCGGCCTGCTCGTAGCGGCGCAGCACCGCGCGTACCCGCGCCACCAGCTCGCGCATGCCAAAGGGCTTGATCAGGAAGTCGTCGGCCGCGAGTTCGAGCAGCAGCACGCGGTCGGTCTCGTCGCTGCTGCCGCTGATCATCACGATGGGCACACGCGAGACCTGGCGCAGCCGGTGCGCCAGCACCAGGCCGTCTTCGTTGCGCAGGCGCAGGTCCATCAGCACCAGGTCATGGCGATGGCGGGCCATGGCTTCGCGCATCTGCGCGGCCCCGTCCACGCAGTCGACCTCGAAGCCGCTGCGGTGCAACGCGTCGTCCAGCATCTGGCGCATGTCGGCGTCGTCGTCGACGACGAGCACGCGCGGCGGCGGCGTGGCGCCGAGCGACAGCGCGCCCGCGGGGAACTCGGCCAGCGCCGCAGTGGGCGGACTTGCCATCATCGTGTCGTCTCCTGCCGCGCACGGCGGGATGTCGTGCATGTCGATTCTGCATTCGCAAACGAAACATGCGAAGGACGGCAAAACACCCCGAAGCGGGCGCGGTGACCGGGTCCGCGGGTTTTCCACAACTCAGATGCGCCCAAGCTGATGGAAAGTGGGCGTACAGCGCACACTCATTCCTCGCCCAGACCGTCGCCGGTCCAGACTGCGGCGCATGGGACTCACCCTGCCGAACCGCCTCGCCGAACCTGCGCTGCTGCCCGCCCCTGGGCTGGCCAGCGTTCGGCCGTTGACGGAGCCCGGCATGACATTGCCTCCCACCGAATCTCGCGGCGCTGCCGACATCGTCACCAGCCTGCAGCAGGGCCTGCGCGTGATCGAGGTGTTCGACCAGGACCGGCCGCAGCTGACGATTGCCGAGGTCGCGCGCCGGGCCGGCCTGAGCCGCGCCGCCGCCCGCCGCTACCTGCTGACGCTGGCCGAGATGGGCTATGTGAAGCACGACGGCAAGACCTTCGCGCTGAGCGTCAAGGTGCTGCGCCTGGCACAGTCGTTCATGCACTCGTCGCGTCTGCCACGGCTGCTGCAGCCGCAGCTGCAGGCGATTGCCGCAGCGCTGCAGGAGTCTTCTTCGGCGGGCGTGCTGGACGGCGACGATGTGATCTCGGTCGCCGCCGCCAGTTCGGGCCGGCTGACCTCCAGCACGCTGCAGCCCGGCACCCGTGTGCCGGCCTATTGCACGGCCAACGGCAGGGTGCTGCTGGCGGCGCTGTCGCCCGAGGCGCTGGACGCCTGGCTGCGCCGCCAGACGCTGCCGGCGCGCACGCCGCACACCCTCGTGGACCACGACGCGCTGCGCGCCGAGGTGCAGCGGGTGCGGGCGCGCGGACACGCGCTGGTGGACCAGGAATTCGAGCTGGGGCTGCGCACCGTGGCGGTGCCGCTGCGCAACTTCAAGGGCGAGGTGGTCGCCTCGGCCAACCTCAGCGCGCATGCCTCGCGCATGCGCATGGACGAACTGGCCGAACGTGGCCTGCCCTTGCTGCTGCAACTGCAGGCGCAGCTCCAGTCACTGATGTGAGCCGACGACGGGCGCGGCGGGCGCTGTCGAACGCACGGCTTCTGTTGTCCCCGCCCACCTTGCCAGGAGCCTTGCCATGCCTTCCACCGCCCTCCCCACGCGCACCCAGGTCGCCATCATCGGCGCCGGCCCGGCCGGGCTGCTGCTGGGCCAGCTCCTGCACAAGGCCGGCATTGACGCGGTGATCCTGGAGCAGCGCAGCGGCGAGTACGTGCTGGGCCGCATCCGCGCCGGCGTGATCGAGCAGACCACGGTGGACTTGCTGGAGCGCGCCGGCGTGTCGGCCCGCATGCATGCTGAAGGGCTGCCGCACGACGGCTTCGAGCTGTGCATCGACGGCCAGCGCTCGCGCATCGACCTGCATGCGCGCACCGGCGGCAAGCGTGTGACGGTGTATGGCCAGACCGAGATCACGCGCGACCTGATGGTGGCGCGTGCCGAGGAAGGACTGACCACGGTCTACGAGGCCAACAACGTCGAGGTGCTGGACTTCGCCGGCGACACGCCGCGCGTGCGCTTCCAGCACCAGGGCCGGAACCATGAGCTGCGCTGCGACTTCATCGCCGGCTGCGACGGCTTCCACGGCGTGTGCCGCGCCAGCGTGCCGCAGGCTTCGCTGCGCACGTTCGAAAAGGTGTACCCCTTTGGCTGGCTGGGCATCCTGGCGGACGTGCCACCGGTGGCGCACGAGCTGATCTATGTGCGGCACGAGCGCGGCTTCGCGCTGTGCAGCATGCGCTCGGCCACGCGCAGCCGCTACTACCTGCAGTGTTCGCTGGACGACAAGGTTGCGCAGTGGAGCGACCAGGCGTTCTGGGATGAGCTGAAGCGGCGGGTGGACCCGGCAGCGGCGGCCGCGCTGGTCACCGGACCGTCGATCGAGAAGAGCATTGCGCCGCTGCGCAGCTTCGTCACCGAGCCGATGCGTTTCGGCCGGCTGTTCCTGGCCGGCGACGCGGCGCACATCGTACCGCCCACCGGGGCCAAGGGCCTGAACCTGGCCGCGTCAGACGTGCAGTTCCTCGCCGAGGCGCTGACCGAGCACTACCAGGAGAAAAGCGCCGCGGGACTGGACGGCTACTCGGCCCGCGCGCTGGCGCGCATCTGGAAGGCAGAGCGCTTCTCGTGGTGGTTCACGTCCTTGATGCACAAGTTCCCGGACAACGCCGGCTTTGGTGACCGCATGCAGCAGGCCGAGCTGGATTACCTGCTGCAGTCGGAGGCAGCGCAGACGGCAATGGCGGAAAACTACGTGGGGTTGCAGATGGTGCGTTGACCCGGCGAGGCGGGGGCCGAAGCCCCGGACATCATTGACTGCACGTGTCGGAGGCCGTGGCCAGCGAGAATTGATAGCTCTTCAGCCGCTCCAACACCGAGGTTCCGCTGGTGTAGTCCTCGTATTGCTGCAACACGGTGACCGGGGAAGACAGCGCAATGGACGGCGCCTCCAGACGGGGAAAGCCGAAGTTGTACTGGCCGCCGGTGTCGGCCGTCTTGACGTGCTGCAGCAGGTAAGTGCAGGCAAAAGAGGTCGAACCGGAGGACGTGGTACCACCCCGGTCGGCAGACTGGTAGACGCGGGCCATTTCGCCGAAGTTGGCCGTGAGCGCCACGTTCTTGTTGCCCAGCCAGGACATCTGCATGTAGGTGACGTTCTTGCCCGCCGCCACCGGTACCAGGTTCTGAGAAAGCTCCCAGACCTGCTTGCTGGCGTCGAACCGCTGGTACCAGAGACCACCGTTGTCGGTGAAGGCCAGGTGCAGGTAACCCTTGCCGTCGGCCACCACACTGAAGTGGCTGGACGCCGGCTCGTCATCCTCTGGGTACGGACTGCTGTACATCAGGCCCAGCTGCCACGGCACCGTGGCGTCGCCCTTGGTCGGCCGCGAAGCCCAGGTCATGTCGCCATGCACGGTGTAGATCATGCCGATGCCCGAGGGTGTCAGCACCAAGCGCGCGCTGCGCTTGATCTTTGGGGCGGACTTGGCATCCTTGTCACCGAAGGTCAGGCCGGTGTCGACCCACTTGGTGGTGCCAACTTTGCGCCGGTACAGACCAATCACGGCTTCCTGTGAGGTGTCGACCACTTTCACCATGGCGACCCAGGTGTTGCCCAGCGTGTCCGTCACGAAGGTCGGGTTCACGCCGCTGATGCCGGCGGTCTTCGGCAAGGTCTGCACCTTGGGACCGACACCAAAGGTGCGGGTCCCCGGGTCGTACGGGTAGGTGACGAAATTGATGTTGCCGTCACTGGTGTCATAGACCAGGGACAGGCTGCTGGTGGCGGTGTCGAAGTAGCCGTCCGACACGCTGGTCGGACCGGACTTGGACAGCACGATCTGGCTGGTCCAGTTGAGACCGCCATCGAAGCTGGAGTACAGCGACAGCGTGCCGCCAGACCTGGTGGCACCGCGGTTGGTCACCAGATGCAAGCCGCCATCGGCGGTCTGCCACATGTGTTCCTGGTGCCGATAGGAGACCATGTATGCCGTGGCGCTCTTGAGGTTGGTGTCCTTCGCCGGGACGCTCACCGCCATCGTCGGCGCGGCGACCACAAGGCACAGCGCGCCGACGGCAACACCGCGGGACACCGCCTGCGCCACGCGGCTCAATACGAAACGCGAACCGGAAACGGCCCGCAAAGACTTTGCACCACTGGGCATCACAAAAGCACCTTTGCCGACTTCATTGAGCTTAGATCGTGACACGATCTTAAGCAGCGCGCCAACCATTACCGTGAGGAGTTCTCACTTCGTGAGTGGATGCAAAGCAAGAGATACGCCCAGTGCGGTGGCGGACGATCTTGGCTGCTTTTGTCGAGCCGGAAATGCAAAAGGCCAGCGCGAATGCGCTGGCCTTTTTGTGTTGGTGCCCAGGAGAGGACTCGAACCTCCACGGAGTTACCCGCTAGTACCTGAAACTAGTGCGTCTACCAATTCCGCCACCTGGGCTTTGTCGAAAAGCATTTCTGCGTCTCGGCAAGCCTTGCACTATAGCATGTTTCAGCCAAAGTGAGAAAAATCCTGGTGCGGGACGATTTCACGGACCATGCTCGAATCGAACCCTGTCCCTGCCCGCATTGCGAGCACTGCACTTCAGAGGCCCAATGCCATGACCCCGTTGCATCCGCTCGCCGAAGCCCTGGTTGCCGCCCATCGCCACCACGCGCTGCTGTCACCCGCCGAATGGACAGCCCAGCCGGCAGGCCCCGAGGCGGCTTACGTCCTCCAGCAGCAGGTGGGCGACACGCTGGGCTGGTGGCCGGCGGGCAGCCTGCCGCGCTGCTGGAAAAGCGGCGGCCCGCGGCCGAATGCCTTGCGCCACGCGCCGCTGGGCGAGACCGGCGTGCTGCAGGCCGATGGCCCCACGCTGGATTGGCGCGCCCGCCCCTGGCCCGGCGCTGCACTGGAAGCCGAGATCGCATTGCGGCTGGGCGGGCCTGTCACGCCGGCCATGGCCGCCGAACTCGACGAGGCAAGCGCCTGGGACTTGCTGGACGGCCTGGCCGTGGCGGTGGAATTCGCAGCATCGCGCTGGGCCGGCGCTGCCAGCGCCGATCAGCAACTGGCCGACGGTCTGTCCCATGGCGGGCTGGGCCTGGGACCGTGGCAGCACCCCACACCGCGCGACTGGGCCGGACAAGCCTTGACTTTGACCCGCGCCGGCGAGCCCGCACAGTTGTTCACCGGCACGCATCCACTGGGCCATCCAGGCGCGGTGCTGCCGGGCCTGCTGCGCCACCTGACACGCCATGGCGCCAGCGTGCCCGCCGGCACGCTGGTCACGACAGGCAGCTGGAACGGCGCGCTGCAGGTGGCCCGCGGTCAGCAGGTCACGATTGCCTTTGGCGGCTTGCCACCGCTGACCGTGTTGCTCTGAGCCACCGCTGCTCGGCTCAAGGCTTGATGTAGGCGTAACCCTGGATCTGGAGTTTCGCCAGCCGCACCACGCCTGAGGGCGTGAAGTCGACTTCCTGGAGGAATTTGTCCTTGGACAGGCCGCGGTTCTTCAGCGTGATTTCGCAGACCTCGAAGCGCACGCCACGGTTGTGCAGTGCGGCCACCAGGCCCTCATAGCCCGCGCCAGTCTTGTCCTTGGCGCCTTCCATCAGGAAGTCGACGCCGGTGGCCAGCGTGACCACGGTGATTTGCGCCGTCGGGTCGGCGTCCAGGTGGTTGCGCACATTGCGCAGGGCCTGCAGCGCCTGGGCGTCACTGTCGCCCACGTGGTAGACGACCTTGTCGCCCGCCGGCACTGCCGCCGCCGCGGTGGCCGCAGGCGTGGCCGCCTCTGCCGCGCCCGATGGCAGCGGCATGCCTGCCGCGACGGCGAGCAGCAACGTGCTCAACCAGCGCGCGCGCCTGGACATGCCGCGCGCGGCAGACGGCTCATCGTCATGCAATTCGTGACCGATCGCTCGTGCAGACAGCTGTCGCATGGTGTCTCTGGAAGAAGTGGATCGAAAAGCCTAGGCGCTTGCCGAAATGACGTCAAGCCTGCGCGGCGGCTTCGCTGCCGCCACCCAGCAGCAAGCGCAGAACCGGCCGGCGCATCCCGGCAACGCCATGACCCAGGCCGCCCGGACCGTTTTGCTTGCCGCGGGGCAGCGGTAGGATGCTTGCAACTGGTGACGCGCTGTTGGCCGCCCGCCCCCCGGCCTGCCGGCTGTTTACGGAGCTTCGATTTGTTCCGCGTCCTGCGACTGCTGCTCCGCCCTTCGCACGACCTGCAAGACCTGCTGGCTTGGCGCACCCGCGTGCTGGACACGCTGCTGACCGTGCTGCTGCTGCTCGGCACCTTGATCGCGCTGCCCAGCGCCTGGCTGGCCTGGCGAGACGGGCTGTGGCCGGTGCCGGTGATGGACGCAAGCTTGCTGGGCCTGCTCGCGCTGCTGCGTTGGCGCAGCAACTGGCCACTGACAGGCCGGGCCTACTTGTTGATGGGCCTGGTGTTCGTGTTGGGCATGGGCCTGGTCGCCCTGGTCGGGCCGGTCAACCTGATCTACCTGATGGTGGTGCCAGCGCTGGCGGTGCTCTTGTGCGGCCTCCGCACGGCGGTGCTGGCCTTGCTGTTGAACGTGCTGGGCCTGGTGACGTTGGGCGTACTGGCCCAATGGCTGCCGCTGCCGGGCCTGAGCACGCTGGACTTCGTCACCTGGCTGGTGATGATCGCCAACTTCTGCCTGGCAGACGGCACCCTGGTGCTGGCGATCGCCGCACTGCTGGCCGGGCTGGAGTCGGCGCTGGCAAGCCAACTCGACGCGCTGCGCGCGACGCGCGACAGCCAGGCACAGCTCAAGGCTGCCGCCGAGGCGCACCGCGTCAACGAAGAGAGCTTCCGGCGCGTGGCTGCGCAGATGCCGGGCGTGGTCTACCAGCTGCGGATTCGGTCCGATGGCAGCTACCGCTTCCTCTATGTCAGCCCGGGCGTGCGCGAGCTGTACGGCATCGAGCCTGAGGAGGCAATGCTCGACAGCCAGGCCCTGGCCCGCTTTCGCCACCCGGACGACCGGGACAGGGTCCAGGCGCAGATTCAAGCCTCACAGTCGGCTGGGCAGGACGTCGAACTGGAGTACCGCATCGTGCTGGCCGACGGGACCGAGAAGTGGATCCACCTCCAGACCTCCAGCGCCCAGCAGGACGTGCACGGCATGATGCGCTACGGCCTGATCGTCGACATCACCGAGCGCAAGCGCGCCGAGGCGCGCCTGCGCGAGAACGAAGAGCGCTGGAAGCTGGCCCTGGAAAGCACCGGCGACGGCGTCTGGGACTGGTACCTGCACAGTGGCGTGGAGATCTTCTCGCGGCGCTTTCGCGAAATGTATGGCTACAGCGAAGCCGAGCTGCCCAACCTGGCCAACGCGATGGACGGCCGCACCCACCCGGATGACCTGGCCTCGATGGAGCGCGCCCGCGCGGACCATTTTGCGGGCCGCACAGCGAGCTATGTGCACGAGCACCGGGTGCGCTGCAAGGATGGCAGCTGGAAGTGGGTGATGAGCCGCGGCATGGTGATCGCCCGCGATGAACAAGGCCAGCCGCTGCGCATGATTGGCACGCACACGGACATCACGCGCTGGAAGGCCTCGGAGGCGCTGATCTGGCAGCAAGCCCACTTCGATGCACTGACCGGGCTGCCGAACCGCCGCATGCTGCGCGACCGACTCGAGCAGGCGCTGGATCGCGCCGCCGAGGGCGGCCACACGCTGGCCCTGATGTTCATCGACCTGGACCACTTCAAGGAAGTCAACGACACGCTGGGCCATGCACAGGGCGACCAGTTGCTGCTGGAAGCCGCACGCCGCATCGGTGCCTGCCTGGGGCCGGAGGACACGGTGGCCCGCATGGGGGGCGACGAATTCACCGTCGTGCTGCCCGCCATGCTGGACGATGCCCGCGCCGAGCAGGTGGCGCAAGCCCTGATCCACAGCCTGAGCATGCCCTTCCAGCTGGGGCATGAACGCGCCTTCGTTTCGGCCAGCATCGGCATTGCCTGCTACCCGGCCGACGCCCAGGTCATCGACGAGTTGCTCAAGCATGCCGACCAGGCTCTCTACGCCGCCAAGGACGGCGGGCGCAACCGCTTCAGCCACTTCACGCCGGCGCTGCACGAAGCGGCGCAGACCCGCATGCGGCTGGCGACCGACTTGCGCAGCGCGCTGGCCGAAGCGCAGTTCCGGGTGCATTACCAGCCCATCGTCGACCTGGCCACTGGCGAGGTGCACAAGGCCGAGGCACTGGTGCGCTGGCAGCATCCGCAGCGCGGGCTGGTCAGCCCTGGCCTGTTCGTGCCCATCGCCGAGGCCAGCGGCGTGATCGTGGAGCTGGGCGACTGGGTGTTCCGCCAGGCCGTGCAGCAGGTGGCCGCCTGGCGCGCGTCACACGACCCGCGGTTCCAGATCAGCGTCAACAAGTCGCCAGTGCAGTTCCGCAGCGCCGCCGGCACCGCGCAAGCCTGGGCCCGGCACCTGGCCAGCCAGGGCTTGCCGGGCGAGTGTGTGGTGGTGGAGATCACCGAAGGCCTGCTGCTGGAGGCCGACAGCCATGTCTCGGAGCAACTGGCCCACCTGAAGCAGGCCGGCATGCCGGTGTCGCTGGACGACTTTGGCACCGGCTACTCGTCGCTGTCCTACCTGCAGAAATTCGACATCGACTTCCTGAAGATCGACCAGGTGTTTGTGCGCGGGCTGTCGGCCACGTCCAAGAACATCGCGCTGTGCAAGGCCATCATCGGCATGGCCCACGAGCTGGGCATGAAGGTGGTGGCCGAAGGCGTGGAGACCGAAGCCCAGCGGCAGCTGCTGCAGGCCGCCGGCTGCGACTACGGCCAGGGCTACCTCTTCGCCAGGCCGATGGACGGCGAGGCATTGTCGTGCTGGCTGGCCGACCTGAAACGCGCCTGCTCGGCCAAGTGAAGGCAGGCACTCACTTCAACGTCACGTTGTCGCAACTACGCGGCCAGGTCCGGGCAGGTCCAGCGCAACAGCTCGGCCAGGCGCTGCACCACCCAGGCGCCCTCGCCTGGCTGCAAGCCCGAAGCCGGCTGCTGCAGCGCCTGCAGGCAGCGAAGCAGCACGTCTTCTTCGGCCAAGCCGTCGTCATGATGAAGGGCTTGCGCACTGCCAACCAGGTGGCCCGCCAAGTCCTCGCAGAGTTCGTAGCGAGCACGCACTTCGTCCATGGGCTGCATCAGCCGACGTGCACGGTGCGAGGACGCGCCACCATAGAGGGCAAGAAAGCTGTCTGGCAGCGGGGTCAGTTGATCTTCGGACACGGTGGCGTGATGGGCAGCAAAAGCAGGGGCCACTGTCGCACGAGATGCCCCGGGGCAGGCCACCGCCCTGCCGCATTCCTGGGCACCGGAACAAAGTACCAATGAAATCAAGGGCTTGGCGCCGCCCTCCCGGGTTTGTCCACAGGCTTGCGCACGTCAGACGGGGACAAAGCCCCCGCGGGCCGGCAGCGCGGCGCTTCAGCCGGCGTCGCCCAACTCGGCCGCCACCTGCAGCAGTTGCTGCGGTGTCGGCTGGTCCCAGTTGTCACCCAGGCTGCCTTGGGCGAAATAGCGCAACATTTCCGGCAAGACCAGCGGATGCTGCCAGCCGCTGGTCTGCAGTCGCTTGCGAATGGACGGATGCACCTGGCGTGCCTCCATGTCGACCAGCAGGTCTGCCGCCAACTCGGCCTGGGCTTCGGCGGACAGCGCGGCAATGTCGGCCGCCACCTGTTCGCGCCGGCGGCGTATCCATTCTTCGGCCCAGCGCGACTGCCGCCTGGCCTGCAGTTCACGGCCTTCGCTGCCGCGCGGCTCGGCGCGCGACGCGCCCTCCCCTTCACGGTTTGCCTCGCGCGCAGGTTCGCGAAGCACCGCCTGTCCCGCCACCAGCCTGGCCTTGCCCTCTTCCTGGGCTTTTTGCGCCTCGGCGACGGCAGTGGCCCGCGCCACTTCGCTGGGCATCAAGGACCGCAGGTAGCGGTAAGGGTCGCGCAGGGGCCCGGGGAATTCCGAGCCTGCACGCTGGGCCAGCAGGCCCAGGCCGCCGCGCATGGCCTCCGCACCGTGCTGGAGCAGCAACTCCTCGGCCTTGTCCTCGTCCACCCCCAGCTCGCGCGCACGAACCACCAGGCTGAGGTCGACGGCATCCGGTGGATGGCGCAGCGGCAAGGCCGACTGCAGCTTCTGGCGGATCAGGAACTGGATCTCGCTGATGAAGCGCCCTTCCTTGTGCTCGACCAGCTCGACCTCCAGGTCGGTGATGCTGCTGACTTCGGCAATCGCCAGCTTCAAGGTGTCGCGCTTGAAGATGCGGTATTCCAGCTTGGCCGTGCGCTCTGACTCAGGCTGGCCGCTCAGCACCGGTCGCCACCAGCGCCAGTGCTGGCGCGAGGTCCGGCCCACGTCCTTGTAGCGGGTGCAGATCTCGTACAGCGCAATGCCGGCGTGAGAGCGCAACTGGCTGATCACTTCCAGCTTCAGCCTGGCAAAGACAGTGGGCTCCAGCAGTTCCTGCTTCAGGTTCACCGCATACGACCATTCCACCCAGACCTGGCCGCGCTCCTTGGCCAGGCGCGCATGCGCCAGCAAGCCCGAAACATTCCAGGCGGTGCCTTCGCCGGTGGTGGGTGACTGCCACTCCACGGTGGTCGAGACCATGGCGCGCAGGTGCTTCTTGATCAGCGCATGATCGTTGGAATCGAAATCCACGCCGCGCACCACACGTTCGAGCGGGATGCGGAACACGTCCTTGTCCAGGCCCTGCTCCTGCGCTTCGTACAGCAGCACGTTGTAGGCCTTGCGGCCCAGCGAGGTGATGCGGGCAGACTTGGGCACGATGGCCAGCGTGTTGACCGGCTTGCGAAGCGGCGGAGCACCGACCACCTCGGCTGCCACCCCGCGCATGGCCAACCCCTGACCCACGGTCGCCCGCCGACGCGCCGGCTTCGGCACAGGTGCATGGGCCGTTTCCGGATCCGGCGGAGGGGCAGGGCGGTCGCGCGCACTCATGTGGGCACTGTACCGTAGATGTTAGTCGCACTTTCACATGAGCAATTGCCACGTTTCGCGGCTCCAACATCCCGGGTTGCGGGAGGTGAGGCGGGCATTCACATCAATCCTGAAAACCCTCACCTCGGCGACACAAGTGCAAACATCGGGCGCGGCGAACGCAGGCCGGCACCATGCCAGTTCGGCCTGCGACAGCGCCGCTGCATCAACGCTGCCGCGGTGCCGGGATGGAGGATTTTCAGGACCGGAGGCGGAAAACCGACTCCCGAAAAATCTCACCTCAATGCCGCAAACTCACCTGCACCGGGTGGGGCGCAGTGCTGGCGCCGATTTGAGCCCACTTTCAAGCCCGGAACACCGCCAGACAGCCCATGAAGCCGCGGTTCACGGGGGCCGCAGCGCCAACCGCAAGGTGCCCGGAACACCCGAACGCTTGGTGAGAGCCAAATCTCCCGAAAACCTGCACCTGGGATCGCCTGCTTCGACCCGGCGGCAGTGCACGTCAAACCCTTTCAGGGCTCAAACCGGCCGAGACCCAAGCCGTTCAGCGAGGTGCAAGGCTTTCCCGCATGCACGCATGCTGGTTCCCGATGTATCTCCGCCAAGTCCCGTGCACACTCCATTTGCCCCCGAAAACCCGCCGACCCATCCCGTATCCACACACCTGAAGTTGGCTAAGTCTTTGATCCTAAAAGATAATTCTGCCCCTAAAGGTATTGAAGAGCATAAAGGATCTGAACTTCCTTAAAGAACCCGGGAGCTCAGAAAGACCCACAGAAGGTGTTGAACGGTTCAACAGCGGCGTCCGGACAGGCTGCGGAAAGAGAAAGCTTTCCCAGAAGGCGATAAATTGACAAAATGCGGGCCATTCAACGATTCAGCGTCAAGGCTTCGAATCGTCAACCGTTGGGAGCCCTACGTTGGACAGAATCACATTCAAAGCACCGCGCAGCATTTCGCTGGCAGACATCGCGGACCAAGCGGAACGCGCGGTTGCCATGATGGTGCAGATCCGCTCGGCCATGCTGGCGCCGACGGCACGCAAGTCACCGCCAATCTTCAACCTCAGCCAGTTGGCCGCGCAATGCGGCATTGAGAAGGGCTCGCTGAGCCATCGCCTGAGCAAGGGCGATCTGCCAGCAGGGCAGTTGAATGCTTCGGGCAGCCGACGCGAGTTCAGCTTGGCCGAGGCTCGCACCTGGATTCGCGAATACCGGAAGGACGGGCTCAGGCCGGAAGGTGCAGAAGCTGTCACGCTGAGCATCGGTAACTTCAAGGGTGGTGTCAGCAAGACCACCACGGCGGTTACCTTGGCGCAGGGCCTGTCGCTGCTCGGGCACAAGGTCTTGGTCATCGACACCGACCCGCAAGGCTCACTGACGACCTTGTTTGGCATCCTGCCAGACACCGAGGTCGAAGAAGAAGACACCATCCTGCCGCTGGCCATGGGTTCCGAGACCTCCATCCGCTATGCCATCCGGCCCACCTACTGGGACGGCATTGACCTGGTCGCGGCGGCGCCCGTGCTGTTCGGCGCCGAATTTGCGCTGCCGGCCCGCCAGACACAGGAGCCCGGCTTCGAGTTCTGGCGAGTGCTGGACCTCGGCATTGACGATGTGCGTGACGAGTACGACGTGATCATCATCGACACGCCGCCCGCACTGTCGTACACCACCATCAATGCGTTCATGGCGTCCAACGGCATCATCATGCCGCTGCCGCCCAATGCGCTCGACTTTGCCTCTGCCTCGCAGTTCTGGAGCCTGTTCTCGGACCTCACCAGTGAGTTGTTGACCAAGCGTGGTCTGACGAAGGAATTCGATTTCATCCACATCTTGCTGTCGCGTGTGGACTCGACCGACTCGGCCAGCAACATCGTCCGGCAGTGGATTGGCCAGACCTATGCCGAGAAGGTCTTGCCGGTCGAGATTCCGAAGACCGCGGTGATTGGCGTGACGGCGGCGGAGTTTGGAACGGTCTACGACGTGGCCAGGTACGACGGTTCGGCGCGCACCTTCAAGCGAGCCAGGGATGCCTATGACTCTTTTGTCGGCTACATCAATGGTTCGGTCCATTCCGTTTGGCAGAAACAGTTGGAGGCCAGGGTGCCGCAAAAGACACCAGCAGGGCAGGGCACTGGCGGGGTGTTGAACCGTTCAACGGCGGCTGCGGCGACTGCTGCGAAACAAGGAGCTAAGCGATGAGCAAGAAGCTCGCGGCCAAGGCCGGGCTGATCCAGACCCTGGATCTGCCAGCAGCCGGCACACCTCGCCCGGAGCTTGTGCAGGACGCCAATCGGCCCAAGACAGCGCCCGGCTCGATGCTACATTTCATGTCCAGCCAAAGCGCCGCCATCAAGGAAGCCGATGATTTGCGCGAGCGGCTGAAGTCGTTCGATGGTGCCTCTCCGGTGCGGCTGATCGATCCCGCGCTGATTCGTGCGTCACGTTGGGCCAATCGACACGATGCTTCGTTTGCCTCGGCCGACTTTGCGGAGCTGCGTGACGAGATCGAATCAGCTGGCGGCAACGTACAGCCGATTCGTGTGCGACCGCTTGCAGCCAGTGAGCTGTTGAACGGTTCAACAGAAGCCGGGGCAGGGCAGGGTGCTTTGTACGAACTGGTGTTTGGTCACCGAAGGCACCGGGCCTGTCTCGAACTGGGTCTGCCTGTTCGCGCAATGGTGGAGCCCGCGACCGATCAGGAGCTGTTCGAAGCCATGGAGCGTGAGAACCGTGGCCGCAAGAACCTCAGCGCCTGGGAGCAGGGTTGCATGTACCGCAAGGCGCTGGACGAAGGGCTCTACCCATCGCTCCGCAAACTGGCCGAAGCCGTGAGGGTCGATGTCTCGCTGGTCTCGAAGAGCGTGTCTCTTGCCCGCCTGCCGGACGCAGTGGTCGCCGCCTTCCCGTCGCCACTGGACATCCAGTTCCGCTGGGCCCAGCCTTTGTCCGAGGCCTTGCAAAAGGATCCCGATGGCACCTTGGCCCGTGCGCGTGCCTTGCGCGAAGAGGGGGCGGTGGCTGGGTCAGCTGTGCAGGTCTTCGAGACGTTGATCAAACCGGCCGCTGCGGTCGCAGTGGCAGCGGACGAGCCCTACCGCATTCTGCGAAGAGGCAAGGCGTTGGCGACCGTCAGTCGTGACGCCAAAGGCCGGGTGACAGTCAAGCTGGAGGCCGGTGCTGTGCCGGCAGCTAGGCAAGCGGAACTGATGGCCTTGTTGGAGAACTTCCTCAAGGCTTGAGCCAGCTGTTGAACGGTTCAACGGCTCGCCGGGTGCGGCAACTCGGCAGGTGCACCGCCAGCATCGGCTTGGCCCAGATCACCTTGACCAGGCAGGCGACCAGTCGGCTCACGTGCCGCCAAAGGCCTCATCCATTTCGGCTTGCAGGCGCTCCAACTGGGCCTTGGCGTAACGCATTGTCGTGCGCGGGTCTGCATGGCCAAGCTGCCGCTGCACGACTTCCAGCGGCGCCTCGCGCTCTAACGCACGCGTGCCGAATGTGTGTCGCAGCCAGTGCGGTGACGCCTTCGTCGCGACCGCCAGTTCCGACGGTGGCAGCGAGCTCTGGCGCAGCGCCAAGGCCAGCCAGCGTTTGACGGTCTGGTACAGCGCCTGGTAACCGATGGGCGCGAGCGGATCGCCTGTGCTGGCCAGCACAGGCAGTTCTGGTGAAGCAAGCAAAACCGAAGGCAAGCCGCGCTGCGCGAGGTAGGTCTGAAGCGCCTGCTCGGCCTGCCCGGGTACCGCAATCACTCGATTGCGTGCACCTTTGCCTTGCACCTGCAACGCCAGGCGGCCCTTGTGTGAGCGGAAGGCGCCCAGTTTTGCACTCAGCAATTCAGCTGCGCGAAGGCCGGTGGCCTCAACGAAGTTCAGCACGAACAACATGCGGTCCCGGGAAGGGGAGGGCGCTTGAGCCTGGATGCATTGCAGGATGGATGCCCATGCCTCGGGCGTGAAGGCACGGGAGTCGAGTTCATGCCGCGACGCATCGTCGCCCGTGCGGCGGTTCACCAGCATCCACGGGTTGCGCGCGGCGAGGTAACCGACATCGACTAACCAGCGGAAAAAACTGCCCAGCACGACCACCGCCTGCCGCCTGCTCGCAACGCTGAGTGGCCCGCGGAAGGGCGCCCACCCTTCGCCCATCACGCCACTGTGTCGGCGCGAGATCCAGTCGGGCGGCAGGTTTTCGAGGAAGGCCATGTAGGCCAGGCAATCCTCCACGCCGGCTTCGCGGAAGCCTTTCCGCCGCACGTCGTTGAGCCACAACAACAACCGCAAGGCTTCGCGCCGGTAGCTGGTAGCGGTGGCGGTCGCACCGGCACGCGCGGCAACCCAGGCCTGTATGGCCTCAAGATCGTTGCGGGCGGTGATCAACGCGCCGGGCACCGAAGGCGCCGAGCTTTCAGGGGCACCCAAAACGCTCGAAAAACCCAAAGGCTCAGCAAGGCCGCCAGAACCCGCCATAGGCAAAAAAACAGGTATCAAGCCACCGGAGGGCTGGGGTGGTCGGAAAAGCGGCCCCTGCGGCGTTCTGTCAGCTCTCTTTTCCTCGGTAGAGCGTCCGGCAAACGGCGCAAAAGGCGCTTGGGGCGCCGCAAATCCGGCTGCCGAGTGCATCCCTGTGCCGACGCCATCGGCGGCGGCTGCGGGCTGTACATTCAGTCCGAGTCCAAATCTGCGGTTCGCGACGCCGAGGGCAGTGGAGGGCGGTAGCAGGCTGCTCAGATGCTGAGCCAGCCGCTGAGCCTTGAGTTCGCCGATCGAGGGCAGGCCGCGCCACCAACGGCCGCCTTGGGCGATTCGCGTTGCCAGGTCGCCCAGCGTCATCAGGCCGACGCCGCGCAGGCGCTTGGCCATCTGCGGCTCCAGCCAGGCATCTAGGGGATCTGCCGGAAGAGGAGTTTCGCCAGCCGCCAACTCCAGCTCGCGCAGCAGTTGCAACTGACGTTCGCGCAGGCGCTGCCGCCGATCCGCGCGGCTGTCCTCCGGATATGCCTCGGCGTATAGCAGCAGCACCTCGGCCTCGGACCAATCGTCCAGGTCGCGCTCAGCGACAAAGTCCTCCAGCGAGGGCCGTCCAGCGTGATCGCGAAGGCGGATCGTCAGCCCGACCAGCCGCCAGGCCTTGTCGCCGCGCCGGCGCGCCACGCTGCGCAGATGGTCCACGACCTGTCGATGCGCGGTGACCGCCTGGTTGCCGTGCTCGATGCCCAGATAACGCTGCGCCGACGCGGAAATCGACAAACCTTCCGCCACCGCACGCAAGTGAGCGAAATGGTGGGCGCCGATCCGGAGCGCGTAAGTACTTGATTTCACAAGGCTTATTGTGGGACGGCTGATTGAATGCCGAATTGCCACATGTTTCTGACACTGAGATTATTACGCTAATCTTTAGGCCATTTGCTGCCAAGATGGCAGAAGAGGGTGAGTTACAAGATCAAAATTGGGCCACGGCGGCGGCTCGGGAACCGGCGGCTCTGCAGCGTGTGGTGGCGCCCAGTAGCGGGCGGCCGAACTTGTCCAGGCGCTCGCGCTCGACCACGATGCCGGTAGGCGGGCCAGCAAAGGTCTTCACATAGGCGACCGGGAATTTCATTTCTTCCAGCCTCGCTGCCTTCAGCGGCTTGAAGCTGAATCCATCCAGCCCAAGCTGCTGGAGGAGAGCGCCGGTGCGCCGCTGCTGGAGCGCCAGGGGCGCGGCATCCGCTTGAATGCGGCGGGTGAGGTGATAGCCGACTACGCGGCGCGCATCCTCGACCTGTGGCGCGAAGCCGGCGACGAGATGGCGGCGCAGCGCGGCGTGTTCTCGGGCACGCTGCGCATGGGCGGTGACAACGGCCGAGTTCCGGCACACGCACGACGCTGGAGCGCTTGTACAAGGACGCCGGCGTGCCGCTGTGCATCGGCTCGGAGATGTCAAGCAACGAAGCCATCAAGCAGATGTGCGCGGCCGGTTTCGGTGCGGCATTCCTGTCGCTGCACACCTGCGGCCTCGAGTTGCAGGCCGGCATGCTTGTGCTGATTCCCAAGGCTGGCAACCCGCTGCAGCGCGAGTGACATGTCATGCACTTGGCTACGCGACGCCTGCCGCAGATGGCCTCGGCATTCAGGCAATTCCTCGCCGAGGACGCTCAGCGTCTCATCCTTGAGGCGTGAAAACACCTGCGCCGCGTGTCAGAACGGCGCAGGCACGCAATGTGCGGAAGAAGGGGCATGAACCTCCAGCCCAGCACGAAAACCCTGGCCTTGCCCCGCGAACTGCCACAGCGCCAGCGCTTGGCCGACGAATTGCACGCGCGCCCCTTCGAGACCGTTGCCAGCCCAGGGCGTGTGCTGTCGGTCGCCACGCTGCGCACAAGCGCTGCCCAGGACGCACAGTGCATGTCCCACCTCGCTGAGCTCGATCCAGCGGCCGCAGCTGCGGGCGGCGCCACACACCTGCGTCTGCAATGGGGCGGCTTGCGAATCAAGTGGGAGCGGCACACCGAGTTCTTCAGCCTGAGCCTTTTCAGCGAGGTCGACAAGGACGGGCAAGTCGAAGCGGGCGGAGCCTTCGATACCCGCTGGCTTGATGTCCTGCCCGAGGGCTGGCTGGCGAGGTTGCCGGGCGAGATGGTATCGGCCACTCTGGTGGCTTTGCTGCCTTGCCCCGGCGAACCGCCACATGTGCGCGAGGTGGCGCCGCTGTTCGGCATTGAGCCCGTCGTGGCCAACCGCATCGCCGAGGGTGCTGCCACGGTCGTGACGGACCTGCGAACCGTGGACGGCGTGACCCGCTTTCTGGTGTTCGACCACGCGCTCAACCGTCGGCGCGCTGGCCGCACCGCACAGCGTCTCGTCGAGATCGACACCTATCGCATGATGGCCCTGCTGAGCCTGCCGCTGGCCGCTCGTCGCATGGGCGAGCTGGGCGCAGAGGAGGCTGAGCTGGCCTCGCTGATGGAGCGCTTTCGTGGCGCCGCCGAGGGCGACGAGGCCTTGCTGGCTGAGTTGGTGGCGCTGGCGGCGCGCGTGGAGCATGCGCTGGCTGACCACGGCGCGCGCTTTTCGGCGACTCAGGCCTACGGCGGCATCGTGGATCGCCGCATGACAGAACTCCGCGAGACGGTGGTGCCTGGGCTGCAGCCGCTTTCAGAGTTCCTGGACCGGCGCTTCCGGCCAGCCCTGGAGAGCTGCGCGGCGACGGCGGCGCGGCAGGCGGAGCTCTCCAAGCGTATCGCCCGCGCGGCGCAATTGCTGCAGACGCGCTCCGAGGTGGAGCGCGAGCGGCAGAACCAGTCGCTGCTCGCGTCTCTGGATCGCCGCCAGGGCATGCAGCTGCGCCTGCAGGAGATGGTGGAGGGGCTGTCGGTCATCGCGATGACCTACTACGGTGTGGGTCTGGCGGGCTATGCCCTCAAGCCCCTGGCCAAGGCGGTCGGGGCCAACGAGGCCTGGCTGCTCGGCGCGGCGGTGCCTTGTGTGGCGCTGATGGTGATGGTGAACCTGCGGCGGCTGCGGACTCACCTCGCGTCTGCACAGTGATGCAGCTGGAAGCCGACCTTCCGGTTGGTGCGCCACAACGGCACAACGCTGACCATCTCGGCTTGGCGTACCGCAGTTCGCGGCGAGGTTTTTGTCCGGACTCGGTTGCTGGCAACCCTGGGCCATAGGTGCTGGCCTGTTGGGTATGGTGACCTCTGGCGCTATCGCCGTCTACTTCCAGGGTCGCATCTTGCGGCCACTGCGCGCCTCCTGTGACGTCGCCACGGCGATTGCCGGGGCGATATCCATCGCCAATTCGACGACAGCGTGCAGGCCGGCGAGCTGCGCGACCTGAACCGCGCGCTGAACCAACTTGTCGCCAAGATGGGGGCCGTGTTGTGCGACGCTCACGACCACTCGGTGAAGGTGGGCGAGCAGGTAGCCGGCTTGGCTGACGGCGCCGAGCGCTTGGCAGAGCGCTCGGCCGAGCAGTCGGCAGACGTGGGCGACGTGGCCCGGCATACCGCCGCCATCGACGGCCTGAGCATGGGCACGGCTGAGTCGGCTCGTCTTGCCCACGAGGCTTCGCAACTCGCCACGGCCCAGGCCGACGAGGCCTGCGAGATCGCGCGCACCCTGCAGGTGTCCATCAAGGACATTGCCGCATTCGGCGAGCGAATCGGCGAGATCAGCGACCGCATCGACGCGATCTCTGTGCAGACCGGCATCCTGGCGTTGAACGCGGCAGCCGCTGCGAGCCGCGACAGGGAACTTGGCCGCACCTTCGCCGTGGTGGCTGCTGAAGTTCGCGCGCTGGCGCGCGGCAGTGGTGAAGCGGCGCAGCGCATTCGCGCACTGGGAAAGCAGGTGGCGCAGATCCGCCAGTCCGCCCAGTCCCAGTCCGAAGGCGTGCAGCAGATCAACGTCCGTCTGCGCGCGCTGGATGGCTCCACCCGGCTCAACGCGACGCTGGCGCGCGACAGCGTCGACGCAAGCGCCGCGGCGCGCCAGGGAACGGCACGTCTGCAGGCGGCTGTCGGCGTCTGGCACCTCGGATGAGCAGGTCTGCAAGCAGCGCTTCCGGTGTGTTTTCGCTATCGGAAGCGCTGCTTGCAGCGAGGCACTGAACGTTCGCCCAGCCTGTTTTTTTTATTGAGGCAGATCAAGGGCTTGCGTGGGCCGTTCGGTGTTTTCCCTGGACGCCGCAGAACTGGCGCGCGACTTGTAAGAAGAAGCTCACCCGCCGAGGATCGGCCCAACGACAAGGCCAGCACAGGCCAGGAGACAGCCCAGATGGAAACCTTCTATGAGGTCATGCGCCGGCAAGGCATCTCTCGCCGCAGCCTGCTGAAGTACTGCTCGCTCACCGCCACATCGTTGGGCCTCGGCCCGGCTTTCGTGCCGCAGATCGCCCACGCGATGGAAACCAAGCCGCGCACGCCGGTGCTGTGGCTTCATGGCCTGGAGTGCACCTGCTGCTCCGAGTCCTTCATCCGCTCCGCGCATCCGCTCGCCAAGGACGTGGTGCTTTCGATGATCTCGCTGGACTACGACGACACGCTGATGGCTGCCGCTGGCCACCAGGCAGAGGCCATCCTCGAAGAGATCATGACCAAGTACAAGGGCAACTACATCCTGGCCGTGGAGGGCAACCCGCCGCTCAACCAGGACGGGATGAGCTGCATCATCGGCGGCAAGCCCTTCATCGACCAGTTGAAGCACGTGGCAAAGGACGCCAAGGCCATCATCAGCTGGGGCAGCTGCGCGAGCTGGGGCTGCGTGCAGGCAGCCAAACCGAACCCGACGCAGGCCACGCCGGTGCACAAGGTCATCTTCGACAAGCCCATCATCAAGGTGCCAGGCTGCCCGCCGATTGCGGAGGTCATGACCGGCGTCATCACCTACATGCTGACCTTCGACCGCATCCCCGAGCTGGACCGCCAGGGCCGCCCGAAAATGTTCTACAGCCAGCGCATCCACGACAAGTGCTACCGCCGACCGCACTTCGATGCCGGCCAATTCGTCGAGGCCTTCGACGACGAGTCCGCGCGCAAGGGCTACTGCCTCTACAAAGTGGGCTGCAAGGGCCCGACGACCTACAACGCCTGCTCCACGGTGCAGTGGAACGAAGGTACGAGCTTCCCGATCAAGGCAGGCCATGGCTGTATCGGCTGCTCTGAGGACGGCTTCTGGGACAAGGGCTCGTTCTACAACCGGCTCACCGACATCCACCAGTTTGGCATCGAGGCCAATGCCGACAAGGTGGGTGGCACGACAGCGGGCGTCGTGGGCGCTGCTGCGGTGGCGCACGCCGCCGCCTCGGCCATCAAGCGCGCTTCACAGAAGCACGAGCAGAACAACGACACGACCACCAAGGTCTGAGAGCGAGACAAGACATGGGTGCTTACGAAACTCAAGGCTTCAAGATGGACAACTCCGGGCGGCGCATCGTCGTCGACCCGGTGACGCGCATCGAAGGCCACATGCGCTGCGAAGTCAACGTCGACAGCAACAACGTCATCCGCAACGCCGTCTCCACCGGCACGATGTGGCGCGGACTGGAGGTCATCCTCAAGGGCCGCGACCCCCGCGATGCGTGGGCGTTCGTCGAGCGCATTTGCGGCGTGTGCACTGGCTGCCACGCGCTGGCCTCAGTGCGAGCGGTGGAAGATGCACTGGGCATCACCATTCCCAAGAACGCCTACCTGATCCGCGAGATCATGGCCAAGACGCTGCAGGTGCACGACCACGCGGTGCACTTCTACCACCTGCATGCGCTGGACTGGGTGGACGTGGTGTCAGCCCTCAAGGCCGATCCGAAGAAGACCAGCGAATTGCAGCAGACGGTGTCGCCCTCGCACCCGATGTCGTCGCCAGGCTATTTCCGCGACATCCAGAACCGGCTCAAAAAGTTCGTCGAGAGCGGCCAACTCGGCCCGTTCATGAACGGCTACTGGGGCAGCAAGGCCTATGTGCTGCCGCCCGAGGCCAACCTGATGGCTGTGACCCACTACCTGGAAGCGCTGGACCTGCAGAAGGAATGGGTCAAGGTGCACACCATCTTCGGCGGCAAGAACCCCCATCCCAACTACCTGGTGGGTGGCATGCCTTGCGCGATCAACATCGACGGCAACGGCGCCGCCGGTGCGCCCATCAACATGGAGCGCCTGAACTTCATCGAGGCCCGCATCCGGGAAATGATCGAGTTCAACAACAACGTCTACGTTCCGGACGTGCTGGCCATCGGCACCATCTACAAGCAGGCGGGCTGGCTGCATGGCGGCGGCCTGTCGGCCACCAACGTGATGGACTACGGCACCTACGACAAGATCATTGGCCATCGCGACACCCAGCAGTTGCCCGGCGGTGCCATCCTGAATGGCAATTGGGACGAGATCCATCCGGTCGACCCTCGCGACCCCGAGCAGGTGCAGGAGTTCGTGCCGCACAGCTGGTACAAGTACGCCGACGAGTCGCGCGGCTTGCACCCCTGGGAAGGCGTCACAGAGCCCAACTATGTGCTGGGCGACAAGACCAAGGGGACGCGCACCGATATCAAGGAGCTGGACGAGAGCGCCAAGTACTCCTGGATCAAGTCGCCCCGCTGGCGCGGCCATGCGATGGAGGTCGGTCC
Source organism: Ideonella sp. (assembly GCF_041287625.1). GTDB lineage: Bacteria > Pseudomonadota > Gammaproteobacteria > Burkholderiales > Burkholderiaceae_C > Ideonella. The sequence goes on along the minus strand of NZ_JBGGNH010000025.1, from coordinate 27,669 downwards.
GCTGTCGCGCTACATCCTCGGTTACGCGCATGCGCTCAAGGGTCACAAATACTCGCAGCGTGTGAAGGAGCAGGTCGAGAGTTCGGCCCGCATCATCAACACCGACTTCCCCAAGGCCCTGGGCATGCCGACGACGGACTACACCGCAAAGCAGCTACTGCCCACCACCATTGGTCGCACGCTCGCCCGGGCGCTGGAGTCCCAGTATTGCGCCGAGATGATGCTGGACGACTACAAGGAGCTGGTCGCCAACATCAAGGCCGGTGACCTTGCCACTGCCAACGTCGAGAAGTGGGACCCGTCAACCTGGCCCAAGGAGGCCAAGGGCGTGGGCACGGTGGCGGCGCCGCGCGGCGCTTTGGGCCACTGGATCCGCATCAAAGACGGCCGCATCGAGAACTACCAGTGCGTCGTGCCCACCACCTGGAACGGCTCGCCTCGCGATACCAAGGGTCAGATCGGCGCCTTCGAGGCCAGCCTGATGAACACGCCCATGGTCAACCCGGAGCAGCCTGTGGAGATCCTGCGCACGCTCCACTCCTTTGATCCCTGCCTGGCCTGCTCCACACATGTCATGAGCCCGGACGGCCAGGAACTCACCACCGTCAAGGTGCGTTGAACACCAAAAGACAGGAGACAAACAAATGCACAAGCTCAAGACCCTTGTTCGCCATGGTGGCCTCGCGGCTCTGGCGCTGTTCGCTACGGGGGCCGCCCAAGCCCACCCGGGGCATGACACGCTCAGCCTTGTCGATGGCCTCACCCACCCCTTGGCCGGCTTGGACCACCTTCTGGCCATGGTGGCCGTGGGCCTGTGGTCGGCGGCCGCGCTGCCCCCCGGTCGGCGCCTGGCCGGCCCCGCCGTCTTCCTTGCGATGCTGCTGGTCGGCGCGGCGTTGCCGCAGTTCGGCCTGGTGTTGCCGGGGCTCGAGGCTGGTGTGGCCGTCAGCGTGGCGGCTTTGGGTGCGCTGATGATCGCGGCCTGCTCGAAGCAAACAATCTTGCCGACGCCCGCGGGTTTGGCCGTCATTGGCCTGGCCGCGGTGCTGCACGGGATGGCACATGGCGCCGAGCTGAGTCCGGGACAGTCCTTCGCGGGCTACGCTGTGGGCTTCATGGCGGCCTCGGCCGTCTTGCACGGCGCCGGCCTCGCGGTCGGCGGCTGGCTGCTTGCCGGCCGCCGCTGGGCCTGGCGTGTCCTGGCGGGGGGAGTTGGCCTGAGTGGCCTGTTGATGTTGGCGGGGCGGCTCTGAGCCGGCCGCCTCAGGAGGCCACCACCATGTCCAACTCCACTACCCAGGGCCGCGGTCTGGAGGCCGTCGACGACGAGCACGAAGTCGCCGCGGCACGCTCAATCAAGTCCGTCTACGTTTACGAAGCACCTGTGCGCATCTGGCACTGGATCAACGCTGCAGCGATCACCGTGCTGGCGTTGACGGGCTACTTCATCGGCTCGCCGCTGCCCACTCAGCCGGGTGAGGCCAGCGCCAACTTCCTGATGGGCTACATCCGTTTCGCCCACTTCGCTGCGGGGTATGTGCTGGCGGTGGGGATCATCGGCCGCACCTACTGGGCCGTGGTGGGAAATCACCATGCCCGCGAGCTTTTCTGGGTGCCGCTGTTTCAGCGTGCCTACTGGGCCGAGATGTGGGGCATGGTGAAGTGGTATGCCTTTGTCAGCGCACGACCGGGTCGCTACGTGGGTCACAACCCGCTGGCGCGCTTCGCGATGTTCTTCGGCTTTCTCATGCTGACGCTGTTCATGATCGTCACCGGCTTTGCGCTGTACGCCGAGGGCTCGCAGGCGGGTTCGTGGCAGGACGAGTTGTTCGGCTGGGTCATCCCGCTGTTCGGCCAGTCGCAGGACGTGCATACGTGGCACCACGTGGGCATGTGGGCGCTGATCTGCTTCATCATCCTGCACGTCTACGCCGCCATCCGCGAGGACATCATGGGCCGCTCCAGCGTGGTCAGCACCATGATCTCCGGCCACCGGACCTTCAAGGACTGAGGCGGCATGAGCCTTGTGCAGGACACCGGCCGACACCGGCGGCACCCGCCCGCGGGCGTGCCAGTGCGCCTGCCTGCGCATCCCGGGCGTTTCCTGCAGCGCCACTATCTGGCGCCGCTGGCCATGACCCAGAGCGACGCGGCCCGCCGCCTTGGCATGTCGCGCCGACGGTTGCACGAACTGGTGCACGGCCAACGGGCAGTGTCACCGGACACCGCGCTGCGATGTGCGCTGGTGTTCGGCAGCGACGCGGCCTTCCTGCTGGCCATGCAGTCGGCCTGGGACAGCTTCCACGCCTGGAAGTTGATGCGCGCCCAGTCGCGCCGTTCCCTCCAACCCTGAATTGTTTCGTCATGAACCCGACCAGCCCCAATTCGCCTGAATCTGCCTGTCACCCCAGTGGTGACAGCGCCGAGACCGTTTGCGTGCTCGGCATCGGCAACGTGTTGTGGGCCGACGAGGGCTTTGGCGTGCGCTGCATCGAGACGCTGCAGCAGCGTTACGAGTTCGCACCACATGTGCAGCTCATCGACGGCGGCACCCAGGGCCTGTACCTCGTACAGCACGTGCAGCAGGCCGACCGCCTGCTGATCTTCGACGCCGTCGACTACGGCCTGGCCGCCGGCGAGCTCAAGCTCGTGCGCGATGAGGACGTGCCTCGCTTCATGGGTGCCAAGAAGATGAGCCTGCACCAGACCGGCTTCCAGGAGGTGCTGATGCTGGCGCTGCTGACCGAGAAGTACCCGCGGGAGGTACTGCTGATCGGCTGCCAACCCGAGGAGATCGACGACTACGGCGGCAGCCTGCGGCCGGTCGTCAAGCAGGCGCTCGAAGATGCGCTGGCCTTGGGACTGGACGCATTGCGCGCCTGGGGCGCGCAGCCTTGCCCGCGCTGGCGGCCGCTGAGCGACGTCGAGACGGTGACGTTTTCCGAGCTGGCGCTGGGTCCCTACGAATCCCAGCGCCCGCCGGAGGACGTCGCCTGCCGAATCGGCGACGAGCGCTTCATGCCGACGCGCGAAGGAGCCTGAGCATGTGCATCGGCATCCCCATGCAAGTGGCCGATCTGGAGCCTGGCCATGCGATATGCGTCGGGCGCGGCGAGCGCCGCCGCGTGAACACGGCGCTGGTTGGCGATCTGCAGCTGGGCGACTGGCTGCTCGTCTTCCTGGACAGCGCCCAGGAGCGCATCTCGGCCACGCGGGCCGACGAGGTCAACGCCACGCTGGACCTGCTGGCTGCCGTGCAGACAGGCGAGGGCGGCGGTGCAGCCGCTGGGTTCCCGTTGCCCTCGCAACTCAGCGCCGCCGACCTGCTGGTCCTGACCGGCACAGACAACACGATGGAGACCCCGACATGAGCACCGAATCCCTGCTGAGCCTGCCCGTTCAGGCGCCTAAATCACTTCCCGACACGTCACCCCTGATCAGTCGCCTGGTCGAATCCTTCGGTGCCAGCTGGGTCGACGCCGACACCATCGACGCCTGGGGCGCCCAGGGCGGCGACCGCGTCGTGCTCTTCGCCGGGGATGCGGTGCGCTTTCCCGAGGGCCAGGACGTGGCCGTCGTGCTGCCGGAACTTCATCGCAGCTTGCTGGGCCGCTTCGAGATCGGCGTCGTGCGTCGGCACGAGGAGGAGGCACTGGCTCGCCGTTTCGGCTCGCAGCGCTGGCCGACGTTGCTCTTCCTTCGTGATGGCCAATACGTCACCACGCTATCGGGCATGCACGACTGGGAGGATTTCCTGCGCAAGGCGGAGGAGGCGCTGGCCGCCCCAGCCTCGCGCGCACCTGGTATTGGCATCCCGCTCGTCAGCGCCGCGGGCAATGACAGCAGCTGCCACTGAACTCCTCACCGGAATCCTCATGAAAGACTTTCCCATCCCCGTGCGCAGCATCGGCCCCGGCAGCCAGGTCGAGGACGAGACGCTGGACTACATGCCCATGCCCCAAGGCATGGAAACCTTCCGCGCGCCGTTGCTGCCCGAACCCGAGCAGATGGCCGGCCGCCACCGGGCCCATGCGGCGCTGCGCGACGCGCTGGCCCAGCTCGAAGCCGTGTGCCAGAGCGGCGGCAACCGCCATGTCGACCTGCGCCACCTGGACGCAGACGACCTGGCCCTGGTCAACCAGGTGCTGGGCGAGGGGGAGGTCAGCGCCGTCGTCCATGCTGTGGTCGACGCGCAGCACGCCGTGCAGGTGCAGGAGGCTGTGTTCGCGGGCGTCTGGCGCGTGGTGACGACGGTCCAGGACCGCGTGGTATCTGACATCATCGAGCTGGGGCACGTGCCCGAGGTGCTCAAGTCCACCGCGCGTGAGGACGTCGACCCCGTCGTGCCGCCCTGGCAGGGCGCACTGCCGCCCAACGTGCAGAACGCGCCTGCACTTCTGGCCGAGATCCAGGACCACTGGCGCCTCTGGCGCCAGGGCCAGCCGGCCCATGTCGTCAATCTGACGCTGCTGCCGATGTCGGTGGAGGACATCGGCTTTCTCGACCACCACCTGGGCACCGGCCGCGTGCTCATCCTGTCGCGCGGCTACGGCAACTGCCGCATCACCAACACGCACCGGCCGAACACCTGGCGGGTCGTCTACTACAACTCGCAAGACGTGGTGATCCTGAACACCGTCGAGGTCAGCGAATTGCCAGAGGTGGCGAAGGCAGCCATTGAGGACCTGGAGGACTCTCGGGATCGGTTGAAGGAAGTGCTGGCCTGGGTGGAGCAGGCATGAGCTTTGAAGGTTCGTACCTGGGCGATACGGCGCGGCTGCCGGCACAGGCGCGGCTGGAGTGCAAGATCTGCTGGTGGGTTTACGACCCGGCGCTCGGCGATGAGGTCTGGCAGGTGGCACCCGGCACCGCCTTCACCAATCTGCCGGCCTATTGGCGCTGTCCGCAGTGCGACGGCGATGCCGATCAATTCATGGTACTGGCGCAATGAACGAGCTGACCGACCGTGTGCAGGCGCTGGAGGAGCTGTTCCGTCACGTCGAGTGCACCCGTATGGCGGGCGTGCCGGTACTGAATGCTGCACTGCGGGTCGAGGCCGTGGGGTTCGAGCTGGTGGCTGTCGATCCGGGCGAGGCCCCGGCGGCGGTCGGTGTGCTGGTGACGCCCTGGTTCATGAACCTTCTCAGGCTTCCCCTTCGGCCCGAGGGCGGCGCAGACCGTGTCGGGCGGGTGAGGGCACTCAGCGTGGGCAGCACGAGCTTCGAATTCATCGCCGCGCATGAGCCCGGCCTGGGTGTCTACGAGGCCTGCTCGCTGGCATCGCCCATGTTCGAGTTCCCCGACCAAGCCACCGCCCTCGCAACCGCGTGGGCAGTCCTTGCGGAACTGCGACCATCTGCACCGCCGGTCTCGAATGCGCGCCGCGGCTTCCTGTTCGGCCGCTCGGCCGGGGAGGCGCGCCCATGAACGCCCTGGATGCGTTGGCCGGCGTGCTGCGCCTGCGGCCGGGCGAGGCCCGACCCGGCGGCGTGGTCAACCACCGGCCGGACTGGGCAGGAACTTTGGCGCGTGGCAAGTCGCCAACCGAGATGCCGGCGCTGCTGGGCAGCCTCCACAACCTGTGCGGCCATGCTCACCGCCTGTGCTCTCAGATGGCATTGCGAGCTGCCGAACATGGCAACGTGCAGGCCGACGCCGGCGCCGCCCGCGCGCTGCAAGGGGAGACTCTGCGCGAGCACGCGCGCCGCATCTTGCTGGACTGGCCCGGTGCACTCTGGGCTGCCACCACCGGCGATGCCACCCTGTCCCTGCGGTGCTGTCCGGCGCTGCGTTCTCGTGACACCGATCCGCTCGACACCCGCCTCTGGTTGCAACGCCATCTCCTCGGCATGCCGGCGGCGGACTGGCTGCGCGGCTGGGACACCGAGATCGATTGGTTGGCCGAGTGGAGCGAAACCGCCCACGGCTGGCTGCCGGTCCTGGTACGCGAAGCGCGCGCCGCCGCCGACTGGCCCGTGGCTGCCGCCAAGCCGCTGCATGTGCATTCCGGCGCCGTGTCGTTGCGCCAGCTGGCCACCTGCCTGCGCGAGGCGCCCGGCGACACGCGCCAGCCGCGCTGGCTGGACGCCTGCGCCGAAACCGGCAGCTGGACTCGCCTGCACGGGGCCGCCCGCGCCATGCCTGCCACACCGTGGCAGCGGCTGGGCGCGCGCTTGGCGGAGCTGGTTCGGATGAACCTGCCCGACGAGCCCGGCCGAACCGGCGACGGCTGGCTGGCCTTCGGCGCACTGCAGATTGCACCTGGCGAGGCACTGGGCTGGGTGGAGATGGCTCGCGGCCTGCTCGTGCACCACGTCATGCTCGACGGCGCGGCCGTTCCGCGGGTGGCGAGCTACCGCGTGCTCGCGCCTACAGACTGGAATTTTCACGCTGACGGCGCCGTGGCCGCCGCCCTCGAATACCTGCGCCCAGCGGAGACGGCCCGCATTGCGGCGCTGATGGCCGCGTACGATCCCTGCGTGCGCTTCGAGGTGGAAACGCAGGCCGTGGAAGAGGAGGGCGCCCATGCATGAAGCCAGCTTGGCCGGGGGCATTCTGAAGCTGGTGGAAGACGCCGCGCGACGCGAGCGCTTTCGACGCGTGTCGGCGCTGCGCCTGGAAGCTGGCCAACTGGCCGGTGTGGAAGTGCGTGCGCTGCGCTTCGCGCTGGAAGCCATCGCTCCGGGCACGGTGTTGCAGGGCGCCAGCATCGCCATCGACGAGCCCGATGGCCAGGCCTGGTGCCTGCAATGCGCTGCCACCGTGCTGCTGTCGCGGCGCGGCGACCCCTGCCCCCAATGTTCTGGCCATCAGCTGCAGCCCACCGGTGGGACCGAACTGCGCGTGGTGGACCTGCTGGTTGACGACGAATAAGGAGATGACGATGTGTGTGTTGTGCGGATGCGCCGAGCGCGGCGACGGAGCGACGAAGGTGGTAGCTCATGTCCACGGACATGACGACGACCAGGGCCACGTGCAGGTGGACCCCGAGCATGGAGACCTGCATTTCGGCACCGGTGCAGCGCGTGTGTCGGTGCCGGGCATGAGCCAGGCGCGCACCGTCAAGCTCGAGGCGGACATCCTTGGCGAGAACCGCCGCATTGCCCAGCAGAACCGTCGCCATTTCGAGGCCCATGGCGTGACCGCACTCAACCTCTTGTCCAGTCCCGGCTCGGGCAAGACGACACTGCTGTGCGCCACCATCGCGGCGCTGAAGCTGCGCGCTCCTGGCGTGGAGGTCGCCGTCATCGAGGGGGATCAGCAAACCAGCTTCGACGCCGACCGCATCCGCGCCACCGGTGCGCCCGCCATCCAGGTCAACACCGGAAAGGGCTGTCATCTGGACGCGCCCATGGTCGCCGAAGCCTTTGGCCAACTGCACAGCCACGACCACCATCACCATCACCATCATGATGAAGCCCCGGGCAGCCTGCTTTTCATCGAGAACGTCGGCAACCTTGTCTGCCCGGCGATGTGGGACCTGGGCGAGGCTGCCAAGGTGGTCGTGCTGTCGGTGACGGAGGGCGAGGACAAGCCACTGAAATACCCCGACATGTTCGCCGCGTCCGAGCTGATGGTGCTGAACAAGGTGGACCTGCTGCCGCACCTGCGTTTCGACGTGCAGCGCTGCATCGACATGGCCCGCCGCGTCAACCCGACGCTTGAGATCATCCAGCTTTCCGCCACGACGGGCGAGGGCATGGACGCCTGGCTGGGTTGGCTGCTCAAGCGTGCCGCCCCTGAAGGCGACGGTCAGACTGCACTGCGTGCCCGCGTGGCGGCACTGGAAGCCGAACTGGCCCAGGCCCGTGCGGCGCTGGACGGCTGATGTCTACCGTGCTGGCCTTCGGCGCCTGGCTCAAGAACGCGGGCTGCCTGGTGGTCGACGGCCGTGCGCAGTGGTCACTCGTGCATGGCGACCTCGGCGACCCCGAGGCCTGCCGGGCGCTGGAGGCCTCGGCGCGCCAGCTCGCCGCGCAGTCGCCCCGGCCGGTCGCGGCTGTGGCGCATGACCTGCACCCCGACTTTTTCAGCACCCGCCTTGCCCGGCAACTCGCCGCCGCGTGGGGAGTGCCCGCCATCGCCGTGCAGCACCACCACGCCCACATCGGTGTCGTCATGGCCGACCACGGTGTCGACGAGCCCGTCATCGGTCTGGCGCTGGACGGCGTGGGCCTGGGCACGGACGGCACAGCTTGGGGCGGCGAGCTGCTGTGGGTTGCACCCACTGAATGGCGTCGCGTCGGCAGCCTGTGGCCGCTGCGGCTCCCCGGCGGCGATGTGGCCGCGCGCGAGCCCTGGCGCATGGCCGCCGCCGTGCTACACGCGCTCGGTCGCACGGAGCAGATCGATGCCCGTTTCGAGCCGGTGGTGGGCCAAACCGCCGCGAGGGGCGTGCAACGCATGCTCGCTGTGGGCCTGAACTGCCCCGTCACCAGCAGCGCCGGTCGATGGTTCGACGCCGCCGCCGGCGCGCTGGGCCTGAGTGTCCGGCAGAACCACGAAGCTGAGGCCGCCATCGCGCTGGAGAGACTGGCCGCCGAGCACCTGGCGCATGCGACCGTGCAGCCGCTTGGCGATCTGGTCGATCCTCAAGCGCTGCAACACCTGGACTTGCGCCCGCTGCTGGCCCGCCTGCTCGAATCGCCCGAGCCGGCCGAGGCCGCCGCCTGGTTCCATGTGTCGCTGGCCCTGGCGCTGGCGGACTGGGCCGCTGCCGCCGCGCGCGCGACCGGCACCCGTACCGTCTGCCTGGGCGGCGGTTGCTTCTTCAACGCGGTGCTGACCGATTACGTCGTGTGTCGGCTGGCGTCGCACGGCTTGCGCGTGCTCCGCACCCGCTCCACCCAATGCGGCGACGCCGGCCTCGCCCTGGGCCAAGCCTGGGTGGCCGCGCATCAACTGGCAACCCTCACCGAGACTTCCTCATGTGCCTAGCCATCCCTACCCGACTCATCGAAATCCGCCCCGGTGCGCAGGCCCTGGTTGAACTGGGCGGCATTCGCAAGGAAATCTCGATTGCCCTCGTGCCGGAGGCTGTCGTGGGTGACTACGTGATCGTCCACGTCGGTCATGCCATCGGCCAGATCGATCCTGAAGAGGCCGAGCGCACGCTGCGCATGTTCGGCGAACTCGCGTCGCAGGAAGCGAACTGACATGAAATACATCGACGAATTCCGCGACGGCGACATCGCCCGCAAGATCGCCGACCGGCTGCTGGCCGAGGCCCAGCCCGGGCGGCAGTACAGCTTCATGGAGTTCTGCGGCGGCCATACCCATGCGATCTCGCGCTACGGCGTGGCCGAACTCCTGCCGGCCAATGTGCGCATGGTGCATGGTCCGGGCTGCCCGGTCTGTGTGCTGCCCATCGGCCGCATTGACCTCGCCATCCAGCTTGCGCTGGAGCGCGGCGCCATCGTCTGCACCTATGGCGACACGATGCGTGTGCCGGCGTCCGACGGGCTGTCGCTGGTGAAGGCCAAGGCGCGCGGCGGCGATATCCGCATGGTGTATTCGGCGGCCGACGCGCTGCAGATCGCACGACAGAACCCGCGGCGCGAAGTCGTGTTCTTCGCCATCGGCTTCGAGACGACCACGCCGCCGACCGCGCTGGCGATTCGCACGGCCGAGCGTGAGGGCCTGGCCAACTTCAGCGTGCTTTGCTGCCATGTGCTGACCCCCTCGGCCATCACCCACATCCTCGAAAGCCCCGAGGTGCGCCAGTACGGCACGGTGCCCATCGACGGCTTTGTCGGCCCCGCCCATGTCAGCATCGTCATCGGATCGGCGCCCTACGACCACTTCGCCGAGGAATACCGCAAGCCCGTCGTCATCGCCGGCTTCGAGCCGTTGGACGTCATGCAGGCCGTGCTGATGCTGGTGCGCCAGGTCAACGAAGGGCGGGCCGAGGTCGAGAACGAGTTCACCCGCGCCGTCACGCCGGAGGGCAACCTCACCGCCCAGGCCCTGGTGTCGGAGGTGTTCGAACTGCGCCCCAGCTTCGAGTGGCGCGGCCTGGGCGAGGTGCCCTACAGCGCGCTGAAGATCCGGCCCGGCTTCGCCGCCTTCGATGCCGAGCGCCGGTTCGGGCTGGGCTACCGGCCGGTGGCCGACAACAAGGCCTGTGAGTGCGGTGCCATCCTGCGCGGCGTCAAGAAGCCGACCGACTGCAAGATCTTCGGCACCGTCTGCACGCCGGAAAACCCGGTCGGATCCTGCATGGTGTCGTCTGAAGGCGCCTGCGCGGCGCACTACTCCTATGGGCGATTCCGCGACATTCCGGTCCGTGTGGAGGTGGCGGCATGACGACGATCCGCAAGGACTACACACGGCCGCTGGACATCCGCCACGGCTGCGTCGACATGGGCCATGGCGCGGGCGGCCGTGCCGCGGCGCAGCTGATCGAGGAGTTGTTCATCAAGGCCTTCGACAACGCATATCTGCGCCAGGGCAACGACGGCGCCGCGCTGGAGATCCCGGCCGGCCACCGCCTCGTGCTGGCGACCGACGCTCACGTCGTGTCGCCGCTGTTCTTCCCGGGCGGCGACGTTGGTGCCTTGAGCGTGCACGGCACCATCAATGACGTGGCCATGTGCGGCGCGCGCCCGCTCTACCTGACCGCCAGCTTCATTCTCGAGGAGGGGTTCCCGCTCGCCGAGCTGAAGCGCATCGTCGACTCGATGGCAGCGGCCGCGCGCGGGGCCGGCGTGCCGGTCGTCACGGGCGACACCAAGGTCGTCGAGAAAGGAAAGGGCGATGGCGTCTTCATCAGCACGACCGGCCTTGGTGTCGTGCCGCAGGGGATCGACGTCAGCGGGGCCAATGCGCGGCCGGGGGATGTGCTGCTGCTGTCCGGCACCATCGGCGACCACGGCGTGGCGGTGCTGTCCAAGCGGGAGTCGTTGGATTTCGAGACCACCATCGCCTCCGACTCCGCGGCGCTGCACACGCTCGTGGCAGCCATGCTGGAGGCGGCGCCTGGTGGCGTGCGCGTGCTGCGCGACCCGACGCGCGGTGGGCTGGCGACAACGCTGAACGAAATCGCACGCCAGTCCGGCGTCGGCATGCTGCTGGACGAGGCGGCCATCCCGGTGCTGCCCCAGGTCGACGCGGCCTGCGAGCTGCTCGGCCTGGATCCGCTCTATGTCGCCAACGAGGGCAAGCTGGTCGCCGTCTGCGCGCCCGAGGCGGCGCAGGCAGTGCTGGCGGCGATGTGCGCGCATCCGCTTGGCGCGGCGGCGGTGCGCATCGGCAGCGTCACCGAGGACGCGCACCACTTCGTGCAGATGGCGACCCGCTTCGGCGGGCGCCGCGTCGTCGACTGGCTCAGCGGCGAGCAGTTGCCGCGCATCTGCTGAACAAGCCTCCCTCGGCATGGACCGGACTGACGACATCGTCTATCGCAAGACCGCACTTGGCGCCCCGGCGGCGTGCGCGCCTGCTCCAGCGGCTGCGGCAGTGCCGGCCCCAGGGCCAGTGGTAAATGCCGATGCGCGCCTGGCCTCACTGAAGCGAACGGCCCTCGTCCGGCTCACCCCGCATTTCGGCCCCGATGTCGACGTGGTCTGCCGGCCGCTGCTGGCCGCGGTCACGGACGACGCCTATGGCGCGGCGTTGGCCGCCATCGAGGCCAAGCTGGCCATCTATCTCGGCCGCAAGGGTGCCAACAGGCTGCTTGTCGACCTGCGCCCCGGGAGCCATGCGCCATGACGTCCGCCTTGCGCGTTCTGCTGCTGTGTCACAGCTTCAACAGCCTGACGCAGCGGCTGTATGTCGAACTGCGCGCGCTTGGACACACGTTGTCCGTCGAGTTGGACATCGCCGAACGTGTCACCGAGGACGCGATTGAGCTTTTCCAGCCGCAGCTCGTCATCGCGCCGTTCCTGAAGCGACGCATCCCCGAATCGGTGTGGTCGCGGCTGCCCTGCCTCGTCGTCCACCCCGGTCCACCCGGCGATCGTGGGCCCTCGGCGTTGGACTGGGCGGTGCTTGACGAGCGGGCGGACTGGGGCGTCACGGTGTTGCAGGCCAATGCCGAGTTCGATGCCGGCCCGATCTGGGACCATGACCTTGTGGCCATGCGCCCGGCCTCGAAAGGCAGCCTCTACCGCCGTGAGGTGGCCGAGGCTGCCGTTCAGGCCGTGCTGCGTGCGGTGGCGCGCCTCGCCGAAGGAGGCGCGATCGCGCCGGTTGCGGCGGCAGCGACGGCCCAGACGTGGCGGCCGTCGATGCCGCAGTCGGCACGGTGCATTTCCTGGCAGCGGGACGACACGGCCCGCGTGCTTGCCAAACTGCGCAGCGCCGACGGCCAGCCCGGCGTCGCCGACAATCTGTTTGGTCATGCCTGCCACCTGAGCGACGGCCATGCGGCCAGCGCGGCCCTGCTGGTCACGTTGCCGCCGGGTGCGCCGGGCGAGCTGCTGGCCCGGCGCGATGGCGCGCTGCTGCGTCGCACGGTCGACGGCGCCGTCTGGATAGGCCAGGCGCGCGCCGCGTCAGCCTGCGGCGAGGGCAAGCCCTTCAAGCTGCCCGCCGCGCTGGCCTTCGCGGCCGAAGCGCAACGCCTGCCCGAGCTGCCTGCCTCGCTGGAGCGTCCCGACGACGAATGGGGCGAGCTGCGCTACCGTGAGTCCGGCCCGCCGGGTGCGCGGCTCGGCTGCCTGTCCTTCGACTTCCACAACGGCGCGATGTCCACCGGGCAGTGCGAACAGCTGCTGGCGGCCCTGCGCGAGGTCAAGCGCCGGGATACGCAGGTGTTGATGCTTCTGGGCGGTGACGACTTCTTCAGCAACGGCATCCACCTGAACTGCATCGAGGCCGCTGCGTACCGCACGGGCGACAGTGCCGCCGACGAGTCCTGGCGCAACATCAACGCGATGGATGACGTGGCCCTTGAACTGATCATGACGACGGACCGCCTAACGGTGGCCGTGCTCCGGGGCAATGCCGGCGCTGGCGGCGCTTTCCTCGCGCTGGCTGCCGACGAGGTGTGGGCCCACCGCGGCGTGGTGCTGAACGCCCACTACAAGAACATGGGGAACCTCTACGGCTCGGAATACTGGACCTACCTGCTGCCGCGCCGCCTTGGCTCGGATGACGCGCGGGCGCTGATGCAGCGGCGCCTGCCGCTCGGCGCGACCGAAGCCAAGCGCATCGGTTTGATCGACCGCTGCGTCGATGCAGAGACTGGCGCCAAAGCGGCGGACTTCGAGTCCGGTGCCATCGCCAACGGGCTGGCCCTGGCGCTGTCGCACAATCTAGCGCAGCGGATCGCCGCCAAGCATCAGGCGCGCGCAGCCGACGAGGCTTGCCGTCCGCTCGCCGCCTACCGCCAGGACGAACTCTCCCGCATGCACCGCAATTTCTACGGTTTCGATCCTAGCTATCACGTGGCGCGTTACCACTTCGTCCACAAGCTGCCGCAGGCGTGGACGCCGCGCCACCTCGCTGTCCATCGCGAGCGCGGCACCGCAGCCTGACATGAGCCCGGCGCTGTCCCTTCCCCTGGTGTTGGTGGTCGACGACGAGGTGCGCTCGCAGGACGCGATGCGCCGCACGCTGGACGAGGACTTCACCGTGCTGACGGCCAGCGGCGCCGACGAGGCCCGGGCGCACCTTGAGCGCCAGGATGTCAGTGCCATCCTGTGCGACCAGCGCATGCCCGGCCTGACCGGCGTGGCCTTCCTGAAGGAGGTGCGTGAGCGCTGGCCCGATACTGTGCGGATCATCATCTCGGGCTACACCGACTCCGAGGACATCATTGCCGGCATCAATGACGCCGGCATCTACCAGTACATCCTCAAGCCCTGGATACCCGAGCACCTGCTGGAAACGGTGCGCAATGCTGCCGAGGCGCGGACACTGCAGCGCGACATGCACCGGATGGACCTGGAGCTGCGCACGAGCACCCCCGTGCTTCGCCAGCGCGCGGAGCGCAAACTGGAGCGCGCCCGGGCCACCTTTGACTTTGATCGCATCGAGCGGCTACCTGGCAGCCCTATGGATGGCGTCTGCGCGCTGGCCGAGCGCATGGCGCGGGTGGACTTGAGCGTGCTTGTCCAGGGTGAGTCCGGCACAGGCAAGGAGCTGCTTGCGCGCGCCATGCATTACGCCAGCCCGCGTGCGGCCGGTGCCTTCGTTGTGGAGAACTGCGCCGCGCTGACCGATACGTTGCTCGAGTCCGAACTCTTCGGACACAAGCGTGGTGCGTTCACTGGCGCTTTCGAGGACCACATCGGTTTGTTCCAACGCGCTGATGGCGGCACCATCTTCCTCGACGAACTTGGAGAGACTTCGCCGGCCTTCCAGCTTCGCCTGCTGCGGGTGCTGCAGGAAGGCGAGGTGAGACCGGTCGGCGCCACGCGCGTGGTGCCGGTGGATGTGCGCGTGATCGCCGCCACGCATCGCGACCTGGAGCAACGCGTGCGCGACGGACACTTTCGCGAAGACCTCTACTTCCGTATCGCCTGCGTCACGCTGACGGTGCCACCTTTGCGCGAGCGCAGCGGCGACATCGGCGTCATCGCTCGGCGGTTGCTCGCCGATGTCGCACCGGCACTCGGCCGCCCTCATGCAAATTTGGGCGACGAAGGCCTGGCCGCACTGCTGGCCTACCCTTGGCCTGGCAATGTCCGCGAACTTCGCAACGAGATCTCTCGTGCCGTCGCGTTGAGCGACGGTGACGAGATTGGCGCCGCTGCCTTCTCGTCGCGCGTTCTGCAGGGCCAGGCAGGGCGGAGCGCGCAGGTCCAGTCCGCAGCTTTGCCTTTGAGCGGTACGCTGGTTGAACGGCTGGACGCCGTGGAGGCCATGCTGCTGCGCGAGACCCTGCTGCGCCACCGCTGGAACAAGACGCGGGCGGCGCTGGAGCTGGGCCTTTCTCGTGTGGGCCTGCGCGGCAAGATGAAGCGCTTCGGCCTGGAGGATTGAGCATGCCTGTTCGACAACCTTTCAACGTGCTGTGGCTGCAGTCCGGCGGCTGTGGCGGATGCAGCATGTCGCTGCTGTGCGCCGACACGACCGACTTTCACGGACAACTGCGTGACGCGGGCATCGACTTGCTGTGGCACCCGTCCCTGTCGCTGGAGACCGGCGGCAGCGTCGTCAAGCTGTTGAACGATGTGCTGGACGGTCATGTGCGCCTGGACGCGCTTTGCGTCGAGGGGGCGCTGCTGCGCGGCCCCAACGGTACGGGACGTTTCCATGTACTGGCGGGTACCGGTCTGCCCATGATTCACTGGGTGCAGCGGCTGGCCGAGCAGGCCGGCGTTGTCGCCGCCATCGGCAGCTGCGCGGCCTGGGGCGGCATCACGGCTGGCGGCACCAATCCGACGGATGCTTGTGGCCTGCAATATGAAGACGACCGCATCGGCGGCCTGCTGGGCGCGGGCTTTCGCTCAAAGCAGGGACTGCCGGTCGTCAACGTAGCCGGCTGCCCGACGCACCCGGGCTGGGTCATGGACACGTTGATGGCCATGGCCGCGGGCGAGCTGCAGGCCGACGCGCTGGACGCGCTGGGCCGACCGCGCCTGTATGCCGACCAGCTCGTGCATCATGGCTGCACGCGCAACGAGTTCTACGAGTTCAAGGCCAGCGCCGAGAAACCCTCGGACCTCGGCTGCATGATGGAACACATGGGCTGCAAGGGCACCCAGGTGCATGCCGACTGCAATACTCGGCTGTGGAACGGCGAGGGCTCCTGCACGCGCGGCGGTTATGCCTGCATTGCCTGCACCGAACCTGGCTTCCAGGAGCCCGGGCATTCCTTTCACGAGACACCCAAGATCGCGGGTATCCCCATTGGCTTGCCCACTGACATGCCCAAGGCCTGGTTCGTCGCGCTGGCGTCGCTGTCCAAGTCGGCCACACCCAAGCGCGTGAAGCTCAACGCCACCGCCGATCACCGCGTCGTCACGCCCGCCATTCGCAAGACGAGGCTGAAGTGAAGCGATGAAGCGCCTGCTCGTCGGCCCCTTCAACCGCGTCGAAGGTGACCTGGAGGTCACCCTGGACGTCGCCGATGGCCGCGTGCGCGCAGCCCGCGTGAACGCACCGATGTACCGCGGCTTCGAGCAGATCCTGCAGGGCAAGGCGCCGCACGATGCGCTGGTGTTCGTGCCTCGCATCTGCGGCATCTGCTCGGTATCGCAGTCTGTGGCGGCGGCGCATGCGCTGGCGGACCTGGCCGGCGTGGTGATGCCTGCGAACGGGCGCCACGTTACCAACACCATCCTGGCCGTCGAGAACCTGGCGGATCACCTGACGCACTTCTATCTCTTCTTCATGCCCGACTTTGCCCGCGCTGCCTACGCCGGCCGGCCTTGGCATTCTGACGCGGTGGAGCGATTCCTGCCCGACCGCGGCGAGCAGACGCGCAAGGCCATTGCCGCGCGCCAGCGCTGGTTCGAGCTGCTGGGCACGCTGGCCGGCAAGTGGCCGCACACGCAAAGCCTGGAGCCGGGCGGCTCGTCGCGCGCCGTCGAGCCCGCCGAGCGCACGCGACTGCTGGCTCGCGTGCGGGAGTTCCGTGGCTTCCTGGAGCGCGAACTGTTCGGTGGCACGCCGCTGGAAGCATTTGATGCGTTGCCGGATGAAGACGCGCTCTGGGCCTGGCACGCGCTGCATCCGAGGCGCGGCGACTTCCGCGTATTCCTCAGTGCCATGCTCGACCCGGCGCTTGCTGCGCTGGGTCCCGGCCCGGGGCGCTATCTGAGCTTTGGTGCCTACCCCCAGCCAGAGGGCGGCCACTTCTTCGCGGCGGGCGAGTGGGATGCCGCAGGCGCCTGCCTGCGGCCGCTGGATACGGCCGTCATCACCGAGGACGCGACGCACGCCTGGCTGCAAGATGTCGGCGGCCCTCGTCACCCGCGTGACGGCCTGACCGAGCCCGAGGCCGACAAGCCCGGCGCCTATACCTGGAACAAGGCACCGCGCCTGGCCGGACGGGTGGTGGAGACTGGCGCCATCGCCCGCCAGCTTGCTGCCGGCCACTCGCTGGTACACGACGCCGTGTGCCGCCACGGCGGCACGGTTTTCACGCGCGTGCTGGCGCGCGCGCTGGAGCTGGCGCGCGTCGTGCCCCAGATCGAAGCCTGGCTGCGGGCGCTGCAGCCCCAGCAGCCCTACTGCCAGCCTGCGACGCTGCCGAAGGACGGCGAGGGCATGGGCCTGAACGAGGCCGCGCGCGGCGCGCTGGGGCACTGGGTGGAGGTACGCGGCGGGCGCATCACCAATTACCAGATCGTGGCGCCGACGAGCTGGAACTTCTCACCCCGCGACACGGCTGGCACGCCCGGTGCGCTGGAGCAGGCCCTCGTCGACGCCCCGGTGCAAGACGGCGAAGATACGCCAGTGGCTGTGCAGCACATCGTGCGTTCGTTCGACCCCTGCATGGTCTGCACAGTGCACTAAGGCCATGCCACCCCGCCGCCGCGTCGATACCCAGCCACCACCTGTGCCGCCCCACGGAATGGACGACGCTGCCTGGGTGGACGTCATCCAGAAGATGGACGAGGTTTACTCCCAGCTCGTCACGGACGAGATCGAGCTGGAGAAGAAGAACGCCGAGCTTGAGCAGTCGCAGCAGTTCATCTTCAGCGTGCTGTCGGCGATGTCGGACGTGCTGGTGGTCTGCGACGCCCAAGGCTTGATCGAGGAGACCAACACTGCGTTGTGCGAACTTGTGGGCCGCACGGATCAGCAGCTTCGCGGCACTTCGCTCTATGACCTGTTGGCCGACGACACCAGTGTGGCTGCCGCCCGCGGCGTGATGGCCAACCGCAGCCCGACGCGACGGGGCGAGTCCATCGAGCTGAAACTGCGCGGCACAGACGGCGAAAGCGTGCCGGTGGACGCCAACTGCACGCCTCGGTTCTCGGTCACGCGGCGCCGCGTGGGCACGGTGTTCGTGGCTCGCCCTACGGCTGAGATCCGCCGCGCGTACCAGGAACTGCGCGCTGCCCACGAGGCTCTCAAGCGTACCCAGCAGCAGTTGCTGCACTCAGAGAAGATGGCGTCGCTGGGCCGCCTCGTGGCGGGCGTGGCGCACGAATTGAACAACCCAATCAGCTTTGTGCTGGGCAACGTGCACGCGCTCGGTCGCTACAGCGAGCGGCTGCGCGAGTACCTGCACGCGGTTCACGAGGGCCAGACGCCGGCCCAGCTGCAGGCGCTGCGCATCAAGCTGCGGGTGCCGCACATCCTGGACGATTTACCCTCGCTTTTGGAAGGTACTTTGGAGGGCGCGCAGCGCACGGCCGACATCGTCAACGGGCTGAAGCGGTTCTCGGTGGTCGACGCCGAGACGCGGCAGGAAGTCGATCTCAACCAGGTGGTGGACCGCTCGGTGCTGTGGATCAGCAAGGGCGCTCCGGCGCACCTGAAGTTGTGTTGGCAGCCCGGTATGCCGCGACTGGTCAAGGGGAACGCCGGGCAGCTTCAGCAAGTCGTCATGAACCTGCTGCAGAACGCGCTTGATGCCACAGCTGAGCGCTCGACCCAGGATCCGGAAGTGCGGATCAGCATCGAAGAGTCGGCTACGCACTTTCATCTGCGCGTCGAGGACAACGGTCCCGGCATATCTTCGGGCGATTTGTCCCGGGTCTTTGAACCCTTCTTCACGACGAAGCCCGTTGGGAAAGGCACTGGTCTCGGCTTGTCGATCAGCTACGGCATCGTCGAGCAGCACGCGGGAGTACTCCGAGCGAATAACCTTGCCGAGGGCGGTGCCCAGTTTGAGGTAGTGCTTCAGAAGCTCAACAAGTCGAGTCGCATCTCATAGCGAACTACAGCTGACTTCGGCCGGGTTGAACCGCCCCGGGACGGGGTCCAACTACCGTGCCTGTCGGTGTTGGCGGCTCCTTGGCATCGAATCAATGCAGGCGACGTGCGTCTTCAGTCAGCGCGTCAGCCGCATGATGCAATCATCGGGTTTTCCCGATCTTTCTGCCGCAGACTGAGCGGCGAAAGAAGGGCCCTGCGTCAAAGGGCGATTGAAGTGTTGTCCTGTCGGTCTGGACCTTTCTCCTGGGAGGTTCTCGCCGCTCATGATGACCATTGCTCGCCTGGTACTTTGACCGATGGTTTCGACCACTCAGGAAGCAAGCCGTTTGTGTCGTACGACGGGAAAGGGTGACTTTCCGAAGATCGGCCGGGTCGGGCATTTCTGTCGCACTTTCCCCCGAATCGTCAAAGACATTCATGTCGCCGGACTGTAGGGACCAGAGCACCAAATGTGGCATGTGTAATTTTACATAACGAACATTGTCACGGAACAGTTGCGGCTGTCAGGATGGCAGACGCGACGCCGCACGGGTATTTGCGCCTAAGACGGCGTTAGGAGTTGGCATGACGGGTGGCCTTGCCGGACGAACTGGCCCAGACGATCGCGTTGAAGCGCGACGGGCTACCTCGCCGAAGTCCAATACCGCTTCAATCGTCGCTTCGACCTCCCGGCAATCCTCGCGAGCCTCGTGCAGGCCTCAACCTTCGTGATCGAGCCGGCGAAGATTCGATCGACCAGGTCTGCGCTTCCTGGTGATTGAGGACACGAGGGTTTCGCGATGGTCTTGCGGGGACCTTTCGCAAAAGACGGGTTTTGGCCGCATGGTTGCGCCATCTGTCACTGACGGGCGGCGATGGCGCACAAGTACAGACCGAGCGCCATCCTGCTTGACATGAATCCGCCGGACCGCGCTATCGCTGATCTTGGTGTGGGCGCGCCCTAATGGGTGTCGACCTCACCGCACAGCGGCGCGCCGCGCTGTGCGGTCGGATCTGCTGAACCAAGCCAAAGTGCCTGCCGCTTAAAATGAACTAACGGCAATTATTTTTCTAAAGCAGTAGTCCGCTCATTTACAACCACCGAGTCCCGCTGTTAGTTCATTTATGGAGTGCCATGTCGATGCCTGTTTCTCCGGTACCGCTTTTCGATGGCCAGCCCCCGGAGTCCGAAACGGATGCCGCGTGGACACACTGGACGGCTTACGTCCAAAGCCGTGGCCTGCTTTCCAAACCCGCCTCGCTGGCGGTCTACACCCACATGTGGCAATCCTTTGCCACATGGCTGCAAGCGCAACGCATTGGCCTGCCCGACCTGAATGTTGCGCAACTGTCGCGATTCCTGGACGAGCGCAGCCGTGAATCCGAGCTCAGCCCGAGGCATGCCTGGCGGCTGGTCAGGCTGATCGACCGGGTGATCCAGTTCGAGGCGATGCGGCTTGCATATCCTCCCAGCAATGCTTGCGCAGAATTGCTGGCGCGCCGCCCAGACATTCAATATGCCAATGCCAGCCAGCAGGACGGACTGCCGGAGGCGCTGAGCGCCCACGAGGCCGCCACCTTGCTGCGCTGGCTGTCACCCGGCGAGCCCGCGACCGACGCCCGTTCTTCCGCGGCCTGGAAAGAAGTTCGCATCCGGGCAGCGATCGGCCTGCAGCTCGGCGCCGGCCTCACGCCGGGCGAAATCCGGGCACTGGAACTGCGCCATGTGCAGCGTGCTGCCGCAGGTTTGGCGGTGCCGCAACGGCCTGCTGCGCTGACCTTGCCCGCCCACGGCAATTCACCGGCGCACACCGTGCAGTTGAACGGCTGGCCGGCCAGGCTGCTGGACGAATGGCTCACGCTGCGCGGCGAGCTGGAGTTTCCCGGAAGCATGGTTTTTCCGTCGACGCGCTCAGCCGGTGCTGCATGGGGCAAGGTGGCGCACTACGAGGCGGTTCGCAAGGCACTGGCGGCCGCGGGCCTTGGCCAGACCGATGGTGGCTCCTACCGTTTGCGCCATACCTACGCCTTGCGGCAATTGCGCCGGGGCGTCACGCCAGCCGAGCTGTCAAGGCGACTCGGCGTAACGGACCCCGATGTGATGGACCGCTACCAGCGCCTGCTGGCCAAACGTGAGGAAAGCCAGGTGGAGGAATTCGAAAACTCTTACAATGCCCGCCTCGACGCATGGTGAAGCGGAGGCACGACCCGCAGCACCATCCGGCGCGCTGGTCATCCAGGCATCGCGCTGACGCCGCCCCGTGTTCACGGCCGGTCTGATTCGAAGAACCGCCGAATCGACCCCAGTGGCCCCCGACGACGTGCAGCAACGTGGCCCGCTGCCCTCACCTGCAGCCGCCCGTCACCGACCGGCCCTCAGCCGTTTCCGGTCACCCAGCCTGTTTGCCCCCGCTGGCGCCGTCGGGGCCGCGCGTTCAGCTCGCCGCTTTTGCCGGTGTGCAGGCCGCAAATGGTCTTTCGCGTTGCGCTGCAAGGCGCCATGCGTTTCCTGCCCTCGCGGCTCGTGCGCCGAAGCTGTTGCCGTTGTCCTTGAGTCGAGGCTTGGCCAGCACACCTTTTGTCATCAGGAGTCCCTTTGGCCAAAGAAGAACTGATCGAGATGCGTGGCGTCGTCAATGAAGTGCTGCCCGACTCACGTTTCCGCGTGACGCTGGAAAACGGCCACCAGCTGGTGGCCTACACCGCGGGCAAGGTCAAGAAGAACCACATTCGCATCCTCGCGGGTGATGCCGTCTCGCTTGAACTTTCGCCTTATGACCTGAACAAGGGGCGCATCACTTTCCGGCACATCGAGCGCACGGGTTCCCCCATGGGCGGCAACTCGCAGCGTCGCCGCTGAGCCATCTGCCCGCCGCCGTTGTGGGCCTGATCGGGGCCAGAGCGAAACAGCCGTCGCTGAGCAGGGTGCTGGCCGGTCCTGTGGCCTGCTTCGTCGTAGACAGCCGCGGCTCATGCCCTTCGCGCGACGTTTCGTCGCCTGCCCGTCGCGAGCTGCGCCGCCGCTCCCTAGAGTCCAGCCTGTCCAACGCCCCGATGTGCGCGTTGACCACTGGAACCGGAGCCCTGCCATGCCGCTTGCCCAACCCCCGCTTTTCCTGTCCCGACTGACCGGCCTCGGCCTGGCGCTCGGCATCACGACCGCCATCCTCTGGTCACTGGGATCGGAAGCCAGCCATCGGCAAGAGGAACTGTCATCGGCCCAGTCCCAGCACAACACGCAGGTGGCCCAGAGTTGCCGCCTGCAGCCTTCGCGCGGCCTGCGCAGCTGAACCGGGAGCCGACATGCCCTTGCTGATCGCCTTCCTGCTGTGGTGCCTGTTGTGGCTGCTGTGCTGGCCGGTCGCGCTGGCCCTGCTGCTGCTTGCCCCCCTGCTGTGGCTGTTGAGCCTGCCGTTCCGGTTGCTGGGTGTGATCGTCGGCGCCATGTTTGCGCTGCTGCGCGCCCTGCTCTACCTGCCGGCGCGACTGCTGGGCCACAAGCCTTGACCCTGCCCGCGCCACCGGGAAAACACGCCGGCTCCAGAGGTTGACTTGCGCTTCGGGCCGCAGGCTGCTTGTGCTACCGTGGCAACACACCCCTTGAGCGACGCTTGGCCTGAGAAAGGCCGGCGCGCGGCACGGGCATGCTTCAAATGCCACTGTGACCGAGCTGTCTATCGCCATCGCAGCCATTGCCGGCGCCTTGCTCGGCATCTTGCTGACGCTGGTCGTGCTGTGGGCATGGCGAGGCCGGCGCCGGCATGCCATGCGGGACCGCCACGGCGCACGCCGCCGCCAGCAAATCGCCCAGTTGCGCGAAACCGCCCTGGTTGCAGCCATCGCCCAGGGCTCTTCCGATCTGATCTTCGCCAAGGACCTGAACGGCCGGTACCTGCTGTTCAATCCGGGCGCCGGGCGCAGCTTTGCACGCAAGCCGGAAGACGTGATCGGTCGCAACGACCTCGAACTCTACGGCCCGGAGCGCGCAGCCGAACTGGCCGTGCAGGACGCGCAAGTGCTGCAGGAACGGCGCGCCATCGAATTTGAACGCGACTGGCCGGACAACCGCTTCTTCAGCGTCATCAAGGGCCCGCTGCATGATGACCAAGGCCGGTTGATCGGCTTGTTCGGCGTGCTGCGCGACCTGACCGAAAAGCGCCAGTTGCAGCACCTCGCTGAACAGGAGGCCGAACTGCGTCGCGCACTGCTGGAGCAGACGCAAGACGGAGTGGTCGTGTTGACGCCCGAAGGCGGTGTGTTCCAGGCCAATGAAAGCTTTGCGCGCATGCTCGGGCGCTCGCTGGACGATGTGGCCAAACTGCACCTGTGGGACTGGGACGTGGACTGGACACACGAAAGAGCCCTGGCCTCACTGGGTGACTGGTTGCCATCACAAGCGCTGATCGAGAGCCGCTGGCGGCGTGCGGATGGTCAGCTGCTGGACGTCGAGATCAGTGCCAGCCCGACCCACACCGGCTCGCACTCGCTGGTGCTCTGCACGTGCCGCGACATCACCGAACGCAAGCGCCTGGCCCAGGCGCTGGACCAGCAGCGCCACGACCTGGAGCAATTGGTCACCGAACGCGGCGTGGCGCTGGAACATGCGGTGCACGCCCGGCTGGAAAGCAACCAGTTCCTGCAGACCATGACCGACAACATGCCCGGTGCCGTCAGTTACTGGGATCGCGAGTCGCGCTGCCGCTTCGCGAACAAGGCTTATGCCCAGTGGATGCAGAGCACGCCGGCACAGCTGATAGGCCGGCATGCCGACGACTTGCTTGGCGAGCAGATCGCCGGTGAAACCGACCCCTGCCTGCAAGCCGCGCTGCAGGGCGAGGCGCGCCAGATCGAACGCGCGCTGGTGGGTGTCGACGGCCAGATCATGCAGACCTGGACCACCTTCACGCCGGACGTGCACGACGGTGAGGTCCACGGCGTGTTCGTCGCCTTCCATGACGTGACCCGGCTCAAGCGCACCGAGCGGCAGCTGCAGCAGCTCAATCGCGAACTGCAGCAGGCACGCGACCGCGCCGAAGCCGCGAGCCAGGCCAAGAGCGCCTTCCTGGCCAACATGAGCCACGAGATCCGCACGCCGATGAACGCCATCATCGGCATGACCTACCTGATGCGCCAGGGCCAGCGAGACCCGGACCTGCTGCTGCGGCTGGACCAGGTCAACCATGCCGCCCAGCACCTGCTGGCCGTCATCAGCGACATCCTGGACCTGTCCAAGATCGAAGCCGGCAAGCTGGTGCTGGAGGAAACCGACTTCTCGCTCAGCGCGATGCTGGAGCGCACCGCCACATTGGTCGCTGAACACGTGCGCGCCAAGGGCATCAGGCTGAAGCTGGAAGTCGAAGGCCTGCCAGACGGCTTGCGCGGCGACCCGACGCGGCTTTCGCAGGCCGTGCTGAACCTGCTCAACAACGCCAGCAAATTCACCGAGCGCGGCAGCATCACGCTGCGCTGCAGCAGCCTGCCGCTGCCACCCGGCATCGCCAGCCTGGCAGCGAACAGCCGGCAGCCGCCGCTGATGGCCTGCTTCGAGGTCTGCGACACCGGCATCGGCATTGCGCAAGACAAGCTGGCCAACCTGTTCCAGGCCTTTGAACAAGCCGACGCCTCGACCACCCGCCGCTACGGCGGCACCGGCCTGGGGCTGGCCATCACCCGCCGGCTGGCCGAACTGATGGGCGGCGAGGCAGGTGTGGACAGCGAACTCGGCGTGGGCAGCCGTTTCTGGTTCACCGCACAACTGCAGGCCGGCATGCCCAAGGCCGGTGGCCGACAGGAGCTGGCCCGCGAAATCCTCGCCGAAGATCCGGCGCAGTCAGCAGAAGTGGCTGCCGCCACCGAGGCGCTACTCAGCAGCCTGCAAGACCAGCCGGCCACAGCCGCGGCGCCGGTCGACACAGCGCAGGACACGCCGGACAAGCAACTGCGCCAGCGCTTCAGTGGCACGCGCGTGCTGCTGGCCGAAGACAACCCGGTCAACCGGCTGGTGGCAACCGAGTTGCTGAGCGCCGCCGGCCTTGTCGTCGACAGCGCCTGCGACGGTGTCGAGGCGGTGCAGCGGGCCGCCGAACAGGACTATGCGCTGGTGCTGATGGACGTGCAAATGCCCAGGCTGGACGGGCTGGAGGCGACCCGCCAGATCCGCCAGCTCCCGGGCCGCACACACTGGCCCATTGTGGCGATGACAGCCGGCGCCTTTGCCGAAGACCGCGCCGCCTGCCTGGCCGCCGGCATGGACGATCATGTCGCCAAGCCGGTGCAGGCGCAGCTGCTTTACGAGACGCTGCTGCGCTGGCTGGGCCTGGCTGCCGTGGCCTGAACAGCCGGCCAGCCAGTCAGTTCGCCGGCTTGGTGCCCGCCATGCCGAACTGCCACAGCAGGAAGCTGTAGATGTCGGCCTGCTTGCTGTAACCCTGCGCCGCCGTGCTGCCAACGCCGTGCCCGGCCTGGCCGTCCAGGCGCAGCAGGATGGGCTTGCCACTGGTGCTCGCGGCCTGCAGGCGCGCGGCGGCCTTGGCGCTGTGCCACACGTCCACGCGCGGGTCGTTCAAGCCATGGATGAACATCACTGCCGGGTAGGCCGTGCCGTCCTTCACCTGGTGGTAGGTGCTCATCTCCAGCAGGGCCGGGAACTCGGCCGGATTCTTCGCGGAGCCAAACTCGGAAATGTTGGTCACACCGTTGGCCGATTCCTCGGCCCGCACCGCGTCCATGACGCCCACGTCGAAGATCGCAGCCGCGAACAGGTCGGGCGCACTGGTCACCGCACGGCCGACGAAGATGCCCCCGGCGCTGGTGCCCCAGATGCCAAGCGCCTTGTTCGACGTGTAGCCCTGGTTGATCAGGTAGCGAGCCGCGGCCACACCGTCCTTCCAGGTGTTCGGCTTGGTGGCCTTGAAGCCGGCGCGGTACCAAGGGTCACCAAAGGCGCCGCTGCCGCGCACGTTGACCATCGCCAGCACGCCGCCGCGCTCGAACCACGCATAGGCGCGCGGGTCGTACCCGGCCTCGAACGAAAAACCGTAAGCGCCGTAGCCGACCAGCAGCGTCGGATTGCTGCCGTTCAGCATCAGGCCCTTGCGATGCAGGATGGCCAGCGGCACCTTCACGCCGTCATGGCTGGGCACCATCACTTCGGACACCACCAGCTCGGGCACGCCGGCCGGTTTCTGCGACTCGCGCAGGCCCGTGTTGCGCACCTTGCCGTGGCCATCGGCCAGCAGGATGGTCGCAGGCTCGGTCCAGCTGCTGGTGGTCAGCAACATGTCGCTGTACGCATGCGCAGGGTCGCCGCCCAGGAAGGTCGAGCCGGCCAGGCCGAGGGCCAGGTCGGTGGTCTTGCCACCCGCGTGGCGCAGCGTGCGCAAGGTGAAGCCTTGGCGCTCTTCGGTGTAGATCGCGTCGCGGCCCAGCGCAAAAGACTCCAGCACGCCGGTGGCCGGCTCAGCGACCACCGTGTGGGCATTCGCCAGTACCGGCTTGGCCAGTTCCAGTGCCAGCACGCGGCCCCGCGGCGCGCCCTCGTAAGTGCGCAGAAACAGTTGCTTGCCGCGCAGCTGCACGTCAGTGATCTTGTCGTCGAAACCGGAGACCTGTTGCCACGGTACGCGCTTGCCGTTCAGCGAGGCCACCGGCGCAACGAAAACCTTGCCCTCGGGCACCGTGGTGTCGGTCGTGCGCGCCACCATGTAGGGGCTGCCGGGGCTGAAGAAGACCGAGGCCACGTCCAGCCGGTCCAGCTTCAGGTCGGTGTTGACCAGCGGGCCGAACAGCGGCCTCGCGGCGCTCACCGGGTCGCCCACCTTCAGCAGGAACACCGTGCTGTCCATGTAGGCCTCGGCCTCCGGGGCGCCGGCTGGCAGTTCGCGAATCTGGTTGTAGGTCAGCGCCTTGCTGTCCGGCAACCAGTGCACGGCGGCCTCGTGCACCCGCGGCACCGGCTCGCCCACCGGCTTGCCGCTGCGCAAGTCCATCACGCAGAGCGAAGCATCTTCAGAGCCACCGGCCGAAATGCCGTAGGCCAGGTAGCGGCCGTCCCAGGAGGGCACGAAATAGTTGATCGCATGCGGCACGCCGCCGGCCGCCTTGGTCAGCGCTTCCGGGTCCACCAGCACCTGCTCGGCACCGCCCAACCCCTTGCGCAGCACCAGCTTCAACTGGTTCTCACCGGCCTTGCGCTTGAGGTAGTAGTAGCGCTCGCCCGGCATGCGGGCAACGCCGCGCACCAGGTCCCCGGTGGCCTTGGCCAGCGTCTCGATGCGCTGCTGGATCTCGTCGCGCACGGGGATCGCCGCCAGTTGCTCGGCAGCGTAGGCGCCTTGCGCCTTCAGCCAGGCCTGCGTCTCCGGCAACTTCAGGTTTTCGAGGTTGCGATATGGGTCCGCCACAGCCACGCCGTGCAGCGTCTCGGTGACCGGTTGGCTGGGGGCGGCAGGCGGGGTGGCCGCTACCGCTGCCAGGTCCAGGGAAAACAGGCAGGCGGCCAGGATCAGCTGGCGCCGCCGTGAAACATGAATCGACATGCACCGGCTCCATGGCGCGGATGCGCCAAAACAAAGCGGCGATGTTACGACCGGGCTTCAGCGCCTCCGCTTGGGTCCGTGCGGAATCCCTGCCCCTAGAACCGGAACGCGGCCTGTGCTACTGCCCGAGGCAGCAAGAAAGGCTGGCGTCGCGCCAGCCTCGCCATCTCAGTGGATGACGGCGATCTGCTCGCGGGCCTCGCCCTTGTAGGTGTACAGCGTCAGGGCGCCGTTCTTGATGTCGCCCTTCTCGTCGAAGGCGATGGTGCCGGTCACACCCTTGTAGCCGCTGGTCTTGGCCAGCACCGGCAGGTACTTGGCCGGTTCTGCCGAGCCGGCCTTGACCATCGCGTCGACCATCACCATCGTCGCG
>NZ_JBGGNH010000024.1:0-8475 GCF_041287625.1 Ideonella sp. | reverse complement strand
ATCTACGCTGCGCGGGCCAACCTGAAGCCGCTGCTGGTCACCGGCATGGCCCAGGGCGGGCAGCTGATGACGACCACCGAGGTCGACAACTGGCCGGCCGACGTGATGGGCGTGCAAGGCCCGGAGCTGATGCAGCGTTTCCTCGAACACGCCGAGCGCTTCCAGACGCAGATCGTGTTCGACCACATCAACACCGTCGACTTCAGCGAACGGCCTTTCAAGCTCAAGGGCGATTCGGGCAACTACACCTGCGATTCGCTGGTGATCGCCACCGGTGCCTCGGCCAAGTACCTGGGCCTGGATTCGGAGAAGGCCTTCATGGGCCGCGGCGTGAGCGGCTGCGCCACCTGCGACGGATTTTTCTACCGCAATGACGAAGTCGCCGTGGTCGGCGGCGGCAACACCGCGGTCGAGGAAGCGCTGTACCTGAGCAACATCGCCAGCACGGTGCACCTGGTGCACCGGCGCGACAAGTTCCGCGCCGAGGCCATCATGATCGACAAGCTGCACGAGAAGGTCGCGCAGGGCAAGATCAAGCTGCACCTGCACCAGACGCTGGACGAGGTGCTGGGCGACCAGAGCGGCGTGACCGGCGTGCGGCTGAAGAAGGTGGACGGCAGCGCGACCGAGGACATCGCGCTCAAGGGCTGCTTCATCGCCATCGGCCACCACCCGAACACCGACATCTTCCAGGGCCAGCTGGAGATGAAGGACGGCTACATCGTCACCAAGAGCGGCCAGAACGGCTTTGCGACGATGACCAGCGTGCCGGGCGTGTTCGCCGCCGGCGATGTGCAGGACCACGTCTACCGCCAGGCCATCACCTCGGCCGGCACCGGCTGCATGGCCGCGCTGGATGCGCAGCGGTTCCTGGAGCAGCAGGGCTCTTGACGCAGGGGCGTTCGCACCGCTTGCACACGCCGCCATCGCCCGCACGCTGACCCTGATCGCCGGAGGTCAAGCCTGTGCATGCGCCAGCACGATGGCGTTCTGGCGATGCTTCACGGCTGTCCAGATCCGCCAGGCATACAGCGCGCCGATGGCCGCTTCGAATCCTGCACCGACGACCCAGCAAATGGGCAGGAAATCCGCATTGCCATCGCGTCCCCGCGTCATGAAGTAGATCGTCGGGATGCTGAAGGCCCACATCAGCACCAGGCGGGTGGCGAAGAGGAACCTCGTCAGGCCGAAGGCCTCCAGCACGGCCGCGCCCGTCATCGAAAAAGTGAAGGCCAGCGCATACAGCCACAGGATCCGGGCCGTGCCGACCGCCGCGCTGCGGATCGCTTCGGGCTTGTGGCTGAGGCCGAACGGGTCCAGCAGCTGTTCGGGCATGGTGATCTCGAAGAACGCCACCACGGCCACGTAGGCCAGCTCGATCACCCAGGTCACGAAGATGATCCTCGGCACCTGGGAAAAGTCGTTCGCACCGATGGCATTGCCGCACAGCACGCTGCAGCCGATGCCCAGCCCGATCAGCGGCACGATGCCGATGTAGTTGACGGTCAGGTTGATGTTGTTGGCCGCCAGCGCAATCGCGCCCAGGCCGGCAATCATCCAGATGAAAGCCGCGTTGCCGAGGTTGTCGACGCCGGCGGACACACCCAGCGGCAATCCCCGCCGGACCCGCAGCGTCACGTCGGCCACAACGGCCGCCCCGCGCTTGAAGACGCGTTGCGTGAGCTGTTGCCACACGTCCCGCGGCAGCCGGGACAGGTAGAAGACCAGCATCGCCGAGGTGCCGAACAAGGTGCCGATGGCCGAGCCGCGCATGCCGAGTTCGGGCAGCCCGAACTTGCCGAACACCAGGCCCACCGTCATGAAGAGTTCGACGACCTGCCCGATCAGGCCGGCGATCAGGGTCACCCGCGTCTGGCCGATGCCGCTGAAATAGGACGACAGCGACATGTTCAAGGTCATGACGCTGCCGAAATACGCGGCCCAGTAGAGGAACTGCGATTCGAGCGCCGTGATGGCGGCCGGCCGGTCGCTCAAGCGAGGGATCAGCTCGATCACCGGCGCCAGCAGGACCAGGACCGCAGCCAGCACGGCCGCGACCACCATGCCGACCGCTGCCTGGTACGCCGCCTCGTCCTTGCCCGATCGCCCGAAAGCCTGGGCGATGCAGGACCTCGAAAAGCCGGCGAATGCGGTGAAGAAGCCGACGATGGCCATCGCCGTGTAGATCGCCGGTCCGGACGCAGCGAGGGTGTCGTCCGAGTAGCGTGCCAGGCAGATGCGGTCGACCAGCATCATGATCAGGTTGCCGACCATCGAGCCCATCAAGGGCACCGAAACCTGGAGCACGCGCCTGGCAATGCCGAAGTCGAAACGCAGGGTGTTGGAATCCATCATGGCCTCAGCTCACCGGGCGCGCAGCTTCAGCTGCACCGGCACCGCGCTAGGGCCGACGAAAAAGTTCAACAGTTGCTCGACCGGCGGCGCGTCCGGGTCCGGCACCAGCTCGAAGTTGCGCACCAGCATGGCCAGCACCATCTTGATCTCGGTCAGCGCCAGGAAACGGCCGGGGCACAAACGGGAGCCGGCGCCGAAGGGGAAGACCTTGCGCGACGGGTCTTCCTCCCGCGAAGGCTTGCCGTCGAAGATCCAGCGCTCCGGGCGAAACAGCGCGTGCTGCGGAAAGTGGGCCTCGTCCTGGCTGGCGCCGGTGTTGGCGACGAAGATCACCGTGTCTTTCGGGACGAAGGTGTCGGCCACCACACAATCGGCGTTGCTGGCGAAGCCCATGAACGGCGCCACCGCCCGCAGCCGCTGGGTCTCGCTGTGGGCCGCTTCGAGATACGGCAGCTGCTTCAGCCACTCCCACTCGCGGGCGACCGGTGCGTCACCGAGCACGGCGTCCACTTCAGCGCTCAGCGCGGCGGCCGCCTCGGGGTTCTGCGCCAGCAGGTTGATCATCCACGCCATCGAGTTGGCGGTGGTGTCTTCGCCGCCGATCACGCTCATGATGGCGTTGCTGATGAGTTCCTGGTCGGTGAAGCCGGACTCGGGGTTCTCGCTCGCGGCAATCATCGCCTCCAGCATGTTGCCGGGCTTCTGGCGCAGTTGCGGCTGCTGCGCCATGCGCTCGCGCGCGTCCTTGACGAAGCCGATGACCGCCTGCTCGATGTCGTCCGCCGACTTGTCGGCCGCGCGGTCCACCGGCAGCTTGAAGTAGCGCCAATAAGGCAGCAGCGTGGCGTTGCGGGCGCCCAGGCGTTGGAAGATGTTGTCGATGTCGCGCTGCACCTGGTTGCCATCGTCGTTGACGGCGTCGATGTCCTGCCCCATCGCAATGGCCACGATCACATCGAGGGCCATCGCCTTCAGGTCGCGATGCAGGTCGATGCGCCGGCCCTCTGCCACCGCGGTCTTCCAGCGCAGCAGCACTCGCTCGGTGATGGCGACCATCGTGGGAAAGAAGTTGCGCACCACCTCGGCGTTCAGCCCGCCCATGACCAGCCGGCGCTGCTTGCGCCAGTCGTCGCCTTCGGCGGTGATGACACCGGCGATCTTCAGCTCGCCCATGCTGGTCTTGAGGTTCGAGGTGCGCCGGAAGCCGTCAGGGCGGTCGCGCAGCAGGCCTTCCACTGCCGCAGGGTCCGAGAGCACCATCAGCTGGTGGCCCATCACGTCCAGCCGGAAGACGGGACCGAACTCGCGAATCCAGTCGGCCAGCGTCAGGTGGAACTGGCGCCCGCTCAGCTTGAGCAGGCTGCCGACGAACGGCAAGCCCTTGGGGGCGGGCAGGTCGGCGATCGTGCGCGAGAACTCGAATGTCCCCATGCGCTTCGCATCCAGTGGGGGCGCGGAGGTGTTGGCGTCCATGGTGTCCTTCGGCTATTTGTTGGCGAACAAAATGTGGGTTGCTGCAGGCGACGGCTCGCTGCCCGCCCCATGGCGCTGTAGGCAGGCCGAGATCTCGCGCGCCAGCTTCTCCAGGTGTGGCGGCTTCACGATCGTGTGATGGCTGCCGCCGATCGGTGTCACCCGCAGGCGCTTGCCGAGCAGGGCGGCCCAGCCGAGCGTGAGGTCTTCGCCTTCGCGACGTGCGGCGGCGTAGAAGCTCACCGGCGCCGCGATCAGCGGTGGCCGGTAGGCGTCCGCCGCCTTGGCACCGGCCACGTACAGCGCCACGATCCGCTTCACCTGCGCCGCATCGAGCTGCGCGGGCAGCAGCCGCTCGCGTTGGCACACGAGGATGATGGCGTCCAGTTGCCCGGTGCTCGCCAGCTGCGTGACCTCGTCGTAGGCGGGATGCTGGCTCGCGTCGGCCCACTCGGGGTGCAGGTCGAGGACCCAGTGCAGCAGGGCGCTGCATTCGTCGACTTCGCGCGGGTCCTCGCCTGGCCCGCTGGCCAGCGGGCAGCCGCTGTCGATCATGCCGACGAAAGCCACCGTCTCTCCCGCGGCCAGCAGCTGGTGCGCCATCTCGTAGGCGATCATGCCGCCCAGGGACCAGCCCGCGAGCTGGTACGGTCCGGCCGCCTGGACCTGGCGGATGGCACCGAGGTAGGCACGCGCCATGTCGGCGATGCTCGCATGCGGCTTCTCGCCACTGGCGAAGCCGCTGGCGGCCAATGCGTACACGGGCTGGTCCTGGTCCAGGTGCCGCGACAGGTCGAACGCATACTGCACCTCGCCGCCGATCGGATGGATCAGGAACAGCGGCGTGGCGTCCCCGCGGGTGCGGATCCGGACCAGGTTCGGATGCCTGGCGGCCATCGCATTCGAATCGATGAACTTCGCCAGGTCCTCCAGCACCGGGTGAGAAAACAGGTCTCTCAATCTCGCCCCGTCGACGCCACGCGCGTGCAACTTCGCGACCAGCTGTGTCGCCAGCAGTGAGTGGCCGCCGAGCAGGAAAAAATCGTCCTGTGCACCGACCTTGTCGATCTGCAGCAGCTCGGCCCAGACCTCGGCAATGGCCTGTTCGGTCGGCGTGCGCGGTGGCATGTGTGCGGCCTGGCCTTGCGCCATCTCAGGCACCGGCAAGGCTTTGCGGTCGACCTTGCCGTTGGGCGTCAGCGGCAGCGCATCCAACCTGACATAGGCGCTGGGCAGCATGAAGCTGGCCAGCGCCTTCGCGAGTTCGGTGTGCAGGGTTTGCCCGTCCGGCGCATGGCCCGCTTGCGGCACCACATAGGCCACCAGCCGCTTGTCGCCGCCTGGCGCCTCATGCGCCAGCACAACCGCCTCGCGGATGCCGTCGACCGCGGCCAGCTTCGCTTCGATCTCACCCAGCTCGATCCGGAAGCCGCGGATCTTGACCTGGAAGTCGTTGCGCCCCAGGTACTCGATTTCGCCGTCCGGCAGGTACCTGGCGAGGTCCCCGGTCTTGTACAGCCGGCCATTCGGCGAGCGGCCGAACGGGTCGACGATGAACCGTTCGGCCGTCAGTTCGGGCCGGTTCAGGTAGCCGCGCGCGACACCAGCGCCGCCAATGTGGATCTCGCCAGCCACCCCGATGGGCACCGGCTGCAGGCGGCCGTCGAGGATGTAGACCTGCGTGTTGGCCGCCGGCCGGCCGATCGGGATCTCGCCCGGCGGCAAGGGCAGGCGCCCGTCCATCCTCCAGGCTGTGGCGTAGACGGTGGCTTCGGTCGGGCCATAGGTGTTGAGCCAGCCAGCGCCTGCCGGCATGCCGAGCCGCCATTGATCGAGATGGCGGCGCTCTGCCTTTTCGCCGCCCACCACGACCAGGCGCAGCGTGCCGTGTCCGGCGCCGCGCTCGGGCCAGTCGTTCTGCGCCCACTGCTGCCAGAACGCGGTGGGCAGCTCGGCGACCGTGATGCGCATGTCGTCAACGAACCTCACGAAGGCCTCGTCCGGCGCCATCAAATCGGCAGGTCGCATCACCACGGTGGCGCCCACTGCAAGCGCAGGAAAGATTTCTTCGACCGATGCGTCAAACGCCACCGAGGCGAACTGCAGCACCCGGTCTTCAGCAGAGAGCGCGCACAGGCGCACATGGCCCTGGATCAGGTTCACCACCGAAGCGTGCTCGACCATCACGCCCTTGGGCTGCCCGGTCGAGCCCGATGTGTAGATCACATAGGCCAAACGGCGGCCCGCGGTTCCGGTGGCATCAGGATCCGGATTCACGGCAGGGGCCTGTGCCCAATGCGATGCATCGGCCTGCAAGTCCAGATGCAGCCTGCCCGGCGCGTGCAGCGTCGCGCTCAAGCGTGAGCGGGCGGCTTCGGTCAGGTGCGTGAGCACGGCCACGGGCGCGCAGTCCTGCAGCATGTAGGCCAGGCGCTCGACCGGATACGCCGGATCGAGCGGCACATACGCGCCGCCCGCCTTGAGCGTGGCGAGCAAGGCGACCACCAACGCCACGCCACGCTCCGCGCAGACCGCCACGCGCGATTCCGGCCCCACGCCGGCCGCCATCAAATGACGCGCGAGCCGGTTGGCTTGCGCGTTCAGTTCGGCGTAGCTGAGCGAGTGGCCTTCGTGGACCACGGCCACGCTGTCGGGCGTGCGCGTCACCTGGGCTTCGAACAGCCGGTGGACCTGCGTGGCTTGCGGGTCCACGCCGGGGAAGGCAGTGGCGGTGTCGTTCCACTCGGACAACATGCGCCGGCGCTCGGCGCTGCCCAGCATGTCGAGCTCGCCAACCGGCAAGCCCGGATCGGCCACGATGGCCTGCAGCAAGCGCGTGAAATGACCGGCCAGACGCTCTATCGTGGCAGCGTCGAACAGCTCGGTGCTGTATTCAAAGTCGCCATGCAGGCCGTCTGCGCTTTCGGTCAGGGTCAAGGTCAGGTCGAACTTGGCGGTGACGGTGGGACCGGCGACAAACGCCATCTGAAGGCCAGGCATTTCCGGCCGTGTCATCGGCGCGTTCTGGAGTGCCAGCATCACCTGGAACAGCGGCGTGTGGCTGGCATGCCGGCCGGGCTGCAAGGCCTCCACCACCTGTTCGAACGGCAGGTCCTGGTTCGCGTAGGCATCCAGCGTGTGGCCCCTCACTTGCGCGAGCAGCGCAGTGAAACCCAGGCCAAGGTCAACTTCGGTGCGCAGCACCAGCGTGTTGACGAACAGGCCGATCAAGCCCTCGATCTCGGCGCGGTTGCGATTGGCGATGGGCGTACCGATGCAGATGTCGGTCTGCCCCGAGTGGCGCGCCAGCAGGACATTGAAGGCCGCGCACAGGGTCATGAACAGGGTGCTCTGCGTCCTCCGGCTCAGCGCCTGCAGCCTGGCAGAGAGATCGGCGGACAACGCATACGGCAAAGAAGCACCGGCTTGGCGCTGCACCGGCGGGCGCGGCCTGTCGGCGGGCAGGCTCAGCGTGGTGGGGCTGCCGTGCAGCCGCTGCTGCCAGTAGCCCAATTGCCGCGCCAGCAGGTTGCCGCTCAGCCATTGCCGCTGCCGGCCGGCGAAGTCCACATAGCGCATCGGCAGCTCGGGCAGCGCCGGTGGCAGGCCCGCGGCATGGCTGGCATACAGCTCGCCCACTTCGCGCACCAGGATGCCGATGGACCAGCCATCGAAGACGATGTGATGCATCGTCAACAGCAGCAGGTGTTCCTGATCGCCGAGCTGCAGCAGGCCAGCCCGGATCAACGGGCCGGTCGCCAGATCAAATGGAACCTGTGCTTCGGCCAGCATGCGCGCGGCCACCTCCGCGTCGCGCGCCTGCTGCGGCGAACGGCGCAGGTCATCGAACGGAAGCGCCAGGTCCACACACTGCCGCAGTCGCAACACCGGTGTGCCGCCAGCGTCATGGAAACAGGCACGCAGGGCATCATGGCGGCGCACCACGTCGTTCAGCGCAGCCTGCAACGCGGGACGGTTCAGCTGTCCCTCGAGGCGGAACGCGATCGGGATGTTGTAGGTGGCATTCGGGCCTTCCAGTTGATCGAGGAACCACAGGCGCTGCTGGGCCAGCGAAGGCGGGAAGGCTTCCGCCGGCAACTCGGCCGGCAAGGCCGGTGCAGCCGGCGATTCCGGCGTCTCTGGTGACTCGGCCGCCGCTGGCGCAACGATGGCGGCCAGGTCCGCCAGCACCGGCGTCTCGAAGATCGTGCGCAGCGAAATGTCGGTGCCGAACCTCGCCCCCAGGCGAGACATCAATTGCGTGGCCAGCAGCGAGTGGCCGCCGAGCGCAAAGAAGTCGTCGTGCACCCCCACCTTGTCGACCTGCAGCAGCTCGGCCCAGACTTCGGCCACGGCCTGTTCGGCCGACGTGCGGGGCGCGAGGTATTTGGCGTCGCCCTGGGACATGTCAGGCGCCGGCAGCGCCTTGCGGTCCACCTTGCCGTTGGCCGTCAGCGGCATCGCATCGAGCACCGCGAAGTGATTCGGCAGCATGTACTCGGGCAAGCTCTGCGCCAGCGCCGCGCGCAGCTGTGCCTCATCCGGCAAGGCTTGTCCGTCGTGCGCCACCAGGTAGGCAACCAGGCGCGGGATCTTGCGCTCGTCCTCCCGGGCCAGCACCACCACGTCGCGCACAGCGTCCAGCGC
>NZ_JBGGNH010000023.1:0-127405 GCF_041287625.1 Ideonella sp. | reverse complement strand
CGGCGCCGGCCAGCGTGCCCCCGGCCCCGCCGCCGCCGGCCTCGGCGCCGCATGACCCGATTGACGACGCCGGCCGCCAGCTGCAAGCCTGGCAGGAAGAGTTGCGCCAGTCCACGCCGGAGCAGGTCGCCTTGCAGGCTTCGCGCCTGGCCGCCGAGCCGGCGTTGCCGCCCACCGCGCTGCACCTGGCGCTGTTGTGGCTGAACACCCGCGCCGCTGGCGATTCGGCGCGTGCCTGGGGCGTGCTGGACACGCTGCAGAAGCAGGCCGATCCTTCCGCCCAGCCCTGGGCCTTCTGGGCCCGGCTGCTGCTGCCGCGCGCGGCCGAGCAGAAGCGGCTGGAGGAACAGCTGGACCGGCAGGCCGCGCAGATGCGCGACACCCAGCGCCGCATCGACCAGCTCAATGGCCAGCTCGAAGCGCTGAAGGCCATCGAGCGTTCGCTGGCACCGCGCCGGCCGGGCGAGAAGCCGGCGGACCGGCCCGGGGAAGGCAAATGAGCCCGCCCGCCAGCGCCGCCGGCGCGGCTGCCAGTGCCGCCAGCAAGACCCGCATCCTGGTCGTCGACGACGATGCCGACCTGCTGCGCCTGCTGTCGCTGCGCCTGAACGCCGCCGGCCATGCGGTGACGGCGGTGGCCAGTGCCGAAGAAGCGTTGGCGCGACTGGATGTGCTGCGGCCGCAGCTGGTGCTGAGCGACGTGCGCCTGCCGGGGCTGGACGGGCTGCAGCTGTTCGACGCGGTGCAGACCCGCTACCCCGGGCTGCCGGTCATCCTGCTGACCGCGCACGGCACGATTCCCGATGCGGTGGACGCGACGCTGCGCGGCGTCTTCAGCTACCTGACCAAGCCTTTCGACGGCAAGGACCTGCTGGCCGCGGTGGACCGTGCGCTGGCCGTCTCTACCGCCGCGCGCCCGGCCGCCGGCAACAAGCCGCGCGACGCCTGGCGCGAGGAGATCGTCAGCCGCTCCGCGGTGATGGACGAGGTGCTGGCCGAGGCCAGGCTGGTCGCCGCGGGTGATGCCTCGGTGCTGATCCGCGGCGAGAGCGGCAGCGGCAAGGAGCTGCTGGCGCGGGCCATCCACCGTGCCGGGCCGCGCGCCGACGGGCCGTTCGTGGCCGTCAACTGCAGCGCCATTCCCGAGGCGCTGCTGGAATCCGAGCTGTTTGGCCACGTGAAAGGCGCGTTCACCGGCGCCGTCACCAACCACCGAGGCCTGTTCCAGAGCGCGCACGGCGGCACGCTGTTCCTGGACGAGATCGGCGACATGCCGCCGGCGCTGCAGGTCAAGCTGCTGCGCGTGCTGCAGGAGCGCCAGGTGCGGCCGGTGGGCGCGCAGCAGTCGATTGCGGTCGACGTGCGCATTCTTTCGGCCACGCACCGCGACCTGGAAGCGGCACTGGCCAGCGGCGAATTCCGCGAGGACCTCTACTACCGGCTCAACGTCGTGACGCTGACGCTGCCGACGCTGGCCGAGCGGCGCGAGGACATCCCGCTGCTGGCCCAGCATTTCCTGCAGCGCCTGGCCTCCAAGTACCACAAGAAGCTCAACGGCTTCGCGCCGGACGCCTTGAGTGCGCTGGCCACCGCCGCTTGGCCGGGCAATGTGCGGCAGCTGCACAACGTGGTCGAGCAGGTCTGCGCGCTGGCCACGGCGCCGCTGATCCCGCTGGCGCTGGTACAGCGCGCGCTGCGCGTGCCGACTGTGGAAGTGCTCACTTACGCCGAGGCCCGCCGCCGCTTCGAGCACGACTATCTGGTTGGTCTGCTGAAACTGACCGATGGGCAGGTGGCCGACGCCGCGCGGCTGGCCGACCGCAACCGGACCGAGTTCTACCGGCTGCTGCAGAAGAACGGCCTGACGCCCGGCCTGTTCCGCAGCGAGTCGCCGGATGGCGACAGTGATGCGGCGGCGCAGCAACCGCCTGTCGCCGGCTAGCGACAGCGTATTTTCTGAACAAAATCAATCACTTGCGAAACAGCGGAAAGTCGCTCCCGGTAAGCTGTCGCTGAACGGCGACGCTTTTCTCCCCCGAAAGGGGGTTCTGGCCAGGTTGATTTCGACAAGTCATTGATTTAAAAGGAAAAAATAGGTTGGCACAGGCTTTGCGGTAAAGCACCGCAATGACCACTTCCGCCAACCCCTCTTTGCCTCGTATCGGCCGCCGCCGCTGGCAGGCTGCGGTGCTGGCCCTGCCGCTGGCGCTGCTGGCGCAAGCCGCCGCTGCAGCGATGGACCTCGACACGCTGGCCGAAAAGGCCCGCGTGCTGGCCGCGCACCCGTACCAGCCGACGCCCGGCAGCACGCCGCAGGCGCTGAAAGACCTGAGCTACGACGAGATGCGGTCCATCCGCTTCAAGCCGGCGCGCGCGGTCTGGCGCGAGCAGCAGTTGCCGTTCGAGCTGATGTTCTTCCACCTCGGCAAGTACCAGACCGAGCCGGTGCGCCTGCATGAGCTCAACGGCGACAGCGAACGCAACTTCAGGTTCCAGGCCGCCGACTTCAGCTACGACTTCAAGAAGACCTTCGACCCGGCCGCCTGGGGCGACATCGGCTACGCCGGTTTTCGCGTGCACACCCAGATGACGCCTGGCGCGACCTACAAGGACGAACTGGTCGTCTTCCAGGGCGCCAGCTACTTCCGCGCTTTGGGCGCCGGCCAGCACTACGGTCTGTCGGCCCGCGGCTTGGCGGTGGACACCGCTGGCGGCCTGAAGGGCGAGGAATTCCCGCGCTTCACCGACTTCTGGCTGCAGCGCCCGGCGGCCGATGCCAAGTCGCTGGTCGTGCTGGCGCTGATGGACTCGCCGCGCGTCACCGGCGCCTACCGTTTCGACATCACGCCTGGCGTGACCACGCAGGTCAGCGTGCACGCGAAGCTGGTGCTGCGCGAGACCCGGGAACCGATCCGTGCCCTCGGCATCGCGCCCTTGACCAGCATGTTTTCGTTTGGCGAGAACCAGCCGCACCGCAGCGACTTCCGCCCCGAAGTGCATGACAGCGACGGTCTGATGATGGCCACCGGCGACGGTGAATGGCTGTGGCGCCCGCTGCAGAACCCCAAGTCCACGCTGACCACCTCGTTTGCGATGCGCTCGCCCAAGGGCTTTGGGCTGATGCAGCGCGACCGCAATTTCAGCAGCTACGAAGACAGCGAAGCCAGCTACGAGCGCCGGCCTTCGGCCTGGATCACGCCGCTGGGCGACTGGGGCACGGGCCGGGTCGAGCTGGTGCAACTGCACACGCCGGACGAGACCAACGACAACATCGTCGCCTACTGGGTGCCGGCCACGCTGCCGGCCCCGGGCCAGGTGCTGGACATGGCGTGGCGCGTCGACTGGCAGGGCGAGCAGCAGCAGCGCCCGCCGGCCGGCTGGGTCACGCAGACCCGCGTAGGCAGCAGCTACGCGACGCTGAAGGACAACGAGCATCAGCTCATCGTCGACTTCACCGGCCCGGCGCTGGAAAAGCTGGCCGCCTCGGCCGCCGAAGTGCCGGCAGGCGCCAAGCAGGCCGCGCTGCGCGCGGTGGTCTCGGCCGACGGCAACGGCCGCATCGAAGAACAAACCTTGTACCGCGTCAGCGCCAACGGCGCCTGGCGACTGGCCTTGCGCGTGATGACCGTCGACCCGACGAAGCCGGTCGAACTGCGGGCCTTCCTCCAATCTGGCAACGACACCGTGAGTGAAACATGGACGCATCTCCTGACAGCGCAATGAAGCGCGCACGCGGCAACACCGCGTCGTACGCACGCCCCGTCGTGGCCAGCGCCACGAACGGTTCTTCTTCCAACGTGCCCGGCATGCCGGCCATCCATCGCGGCAGCATGGTGCCCACGCGCTGGCTGGGCGTCGCCGCCCGGCTGCGCGGCGAGCAGGCCGCGGCCGATGCGCCATGGCGCGACAGCGTCGCCAAGCTGGAAGCCCAGCCCAAGGCGGCCTGGGAAGCCGCTGCGGCCAAGCGCCGCAACTGGCTGATGTTCTGGACCCTGGGCGCCAGCATGATTGCCGCGGGCCTGATGTGGAGCTCGCAGCCGGGTGCCGGCAGCGACGTGCTGGAAGCCGCGCAGCTGGCGCTGTTCACGCTGCTGTTCGCCTGGGTCTCGGCCGGCGCCGTGACCGCGGTGATGGGCTTCATCGTCACGCTCAAGGGCGACCCGCATGCGCTGTCGGCCAAGTCGGTCGAAGGTTTGACGCTGCCAGCCGATGCGCGCACCGCCGTCATCATGCCGATCTGCAACGAAGACGTCGCCACCGTGTTCGCCGGCCTGCGCGCCACCTGCGAATCGCTCAGCGCCACCGGCGCGCAGCGCGCCTTCGACATGTTCGTGCTGTCCGACACCAGCGACCCGACGTTGCGCGCCGCCGAGCTGCGCGCCTGGCACGCACTGCGCCAGCAGCTGACGGACGCTGGCAGCGAGCTGCGCGTGTACTACCGCTGGCGCCAGCGCCGCACCAAGCGCAAGGCCGGCAACGTGGCCGACTTCTGCCGCCGCTGGGGCAAGGACTACCGCTACATGGTGGTGATGGACGCCGACAGCGTGATGAGCGGCGACACCCTGGTCACGCTGGCCCGCTTGATGGAAGCCAACCCGCGTGCCGGCATCCTGCAGACCGCCCCGCGCGCAGCAGGCCACGCCACGCTGCACGCCCGCGCGCAGCAGTTCGCCAGCCGCGTCACCGGCCGCCTGTTCACCGCCGGCATGCAGTTCTGGCAGCTGGGCGAGGCCCATTACTGGGGCCACAACGCGATCATCCGCGTCGAGCCGTTCATGCAGCACTGCGGCCTGGCCACGCTGCCGGGCACCGGCGCGCTGGCCGGCGAGATCCTGTCGCACGACTTCGTCGAAGCCGCGCTGATGCGCCGTGCCGGCTATGAAGTCTGGCTGGTCAATGACCTGGAAGGCAGCTACGAGCAACAGCCGCCGCACCTGCTGGCCGAGCTGCAGCGCGACCGCCGCTGGTGCCAGGGCAACCTGCAGAACGCCCGCCTGATCGCCGAACCCGGCCTGAAGAGCGTGCACCGCGCGATGCTGGGCACCGGCGCGATGGCCTACCTGTCGGCCCCGCTGTGGCTGGCCTACGTGGTGCTGGGTGTCACGCTGTGGCTGACCGGCGCCGGCGACAACACGCCCACGCTGCTGGCCGGCCGTTCGGTCGCCACGCTGTGGGCCTCCACTGCGCTGATGCTGGCGATGCCGCGCGTGCTGGGCGTGCTGGCGGTCATCCTGCGCGGCGAGCAGGCCGAGTTCGGCGGCAGCCTGAAGCTGATCGGCAGCTCGGCGCTGGAAGCCGGCATGTCGATGCTGCAGGCCCCGCTGCGCATGGCCGCGCACAGCCTGTTCGTGATCGGTGGCCTGACCGGCTGGAAGCTGGAATGGACCTCGCCTCCGCGCGAAGCCAGCGACCTCAGCTGGGGCGACGCGACCCGCCGCTTCGGCCCGCTGAGCGCCGTGGTCGGCCTGCTGCTGGCCGCGATCTACGCGGCTTCGCCGGTGGCTGCGCTGTGGCTGCTGCCGATGGGCCTGCCGCTGCTGCTGGCCATTCCGTTCACGGTGATGAGCGCCCACGGCGCGCTGGGCCAGCGCCTGCGCAATGCCAATTGGCTGCTGATCCCCGAAGAAGCCCGCTCGCCCGCGGTGCTGCGCCAGGCCTGGCACTACGCCCACCACTACGCGGCCCAGCCGGTGCTCAAGGGCGCTGCGCTGCTGGCCGACCTGCCGCGCCTGGCCTCGCTGGCGCTGCAAGCCGTCGGCCCGCGCCGCACCGGCCGCGGCCTGCGCGGTGAGCAGCGCCGCCAGCGTGTGCTGCAACTCAGCCGCAGCAACCAGCCGGCCGCGAAGTCCGAGCAGCTGCGCTTCCTGAACGAACCGCACAGCCTGCGCCTGCTGCACGCAGCGATGGCCGGCAACGTGATGCCGCACTGAGCGAGTCAGTCGCCAGAACAAAAAGGGCACGTCGCAGGGCGTGCCCTTTTGTCCGTTCTGGGGACATGCGGTTTCCGCATGAGCTTATCGGGTCGGTTCGGGGCTGAAGGCGGCGCCAGGCATGTGATCATCGCGCTGGCTTTCCATCTCCGGCCTGCACCATGCTGATCTTTCGCCAACTCTTCGACCCGACCTCGTCCACCTACACCTACTTGCTGGGCGACAGTGCCAGCGGCGAGGCCTTGCTGATCGATCCGGTGTTCGAGCAGGTGCCGCGCGACCTGGCGCTGGTGCAGGAGCTGGGCCTGCGCCTGGTGGCCACGCTGGACACCCATGTGCACGCCGACCACGTCACAGGCGCCTGGCGCCTGCAGCAGCGCTGCGGCAGCCGGATCGCGCTGGCCGAGGCGGCGGGCGCCGAACTGGTGGACCGGCCGCTGCGCCACGGCGACCGCGTCGCCTTTGGCGAGCGTTTCCTCACCGTGCGCGCCACGCCCGGCCACACCAACGGCTGCCTGACCTACGTGCTGGACGACCAGCGCATGGCCTTCACC
The DNA here is from genome assembly GCF_041287625.1 of Ideonella sp. Classification (GTDB taxonomy): domain Bacteria; phylum Pseudomonadota; class Gammaproteobacteria; order Burkholderiales; family Burkholderiaceae_C; genus Ideonella. Next base: position 120,921 of record NZ_JBGGNH010000023.1, on the reverse strand, counting down.
GGCGACAGCCTGCTGATTCGCGGCTGCGGCCGGACCGATTTCCAGCAAGGCAGCCCGCAGCAGCTCTTCGCCTCGGTGCGCGAACACATCCTCAGCCTGCCCGAGGACTGCTTGCTGTACCCGGCGCACGACTACCGCGGCGTCACCGTCACCAGCGTGGCCGAGGAGCGGCGCTTCAACCCGCGCCTGGGCGGCGACGTGGACGAAGGCGACTTCACCGGCTACATGAACCACCTGGGCCTGCCGCACCCGAAGCTGATGGCGGTCGCGGTACCGGCCAACCTGCGCTGCGGCCGGCCCGAGGGCGACGCGCCACCGGCTGAGCAGCCCGGCTGGGCGCCGCTCACGCTGCGCTTCAGCGGCGTCTGGGAGATCGAGCCGATGGCCTTGCTGGAGCGAGCCGGTGAGGTGCAGATCGTTGACGTGCGCGAGCAGCCGGAATTCCTCGACCGCCTGGGCCACCTCTCGGGTGCGCATCTGGTGCCGCTGTCGCAGTTGCTCAGCCGGCTGGACGAGCTGGACCGCGAGCAGCCGGTGGTCGCGGTCTGCCGCTCTGGCGTGCGCTCGGCCCAGGCCAGCGTGTTGCTGAGCAAAAACGGCTTCGCGCGCGTGGCCAACCTGGCCGGCGGCATGCTGCGCTGGCACAGCGAGTCGCTGCCGGTGGCGCCGGGCAGCATGGCGGCAACCGGTGAACTGCCGGCCGGCTGAAGCGTTTTTCGGTCCGCCGTGCGGCGAGAATCCGGCGATGGCGCAAGGCAAACGGATTTCGGTCGACATTGGCGAAGAGGCCCTCCAGGCCATCAAGGACCTGGGGGCGGCCGCCAGGCTGGCGCGCACTGCCGCTGGCGAGGGGCAGGCCGCGGCGGCAGCCCGGCTGGGTGTGCATGTGCAGACCATCGGCCGCATCGAGTCCGGCGAGCCGGGTGTGGCCATCGGGCACGTGATGGGCATGCTGGCGCTTTACGGCATTTCGACCCGGCTGCAGCCGCCGGCCGGCGAGCAGGTGGCCTGAGGCCCCATACTCGGCCACCTTTTCCCTCTTCGAGGCGCTCCGCGCGGGCTTCGTGCCCATGCCGTGCCAGGCTATCTCACCAAGCAGGAAGACATCGCCGTTGACGGCGTGGCGTCGCTGACGATCCGCTCGCTGCTGGACCGCAACCAGTTTGCCGATCCGCTGGGCATTGCCGAGCGCCTGGGCATTTCGTCCGCGTCGTGGTCGCTGTTCGGGTTGCTGTGGCCATCGGGCCAGTCGTTGGCCGCGCGCATGGCGCTGCGCCCGGTGCGAGCCGGTGAACGCATCCTGGAGCTGGGCTGCGGGCTGGCGCTGGCCAGCCTGGTGGCGCACCGCCGCGGCGCGGACATCACCGCCAGTGACCGCCACCCGCTGGCCGATGGTTTCCTGCTGGAAAACCTGCGTCTCAATGGATTGCCACCAATGAAATACCGCCACGGCGACTGGGTGCTGGTCGACACAGCAGGCCCGGTGGCGTGCGACCCCGACGCAGCAGCGTCCGTCGCCGGTCGCTTCGATCTGCTGATCGGCAGCGACCTGCTGTACGACCGCGACGCCAGCGCCGCGCTGGCCGGCTTCATCGGCCGCCACGCGATGGCGCAGGCAGAGGTCTGGATCATCGACCCGGACCGCGGCAACCGGGCAGTCTTCAACCGCCTGATGCTGGCGCAGGGTTTCGAGCGGCGCGAAGAGCGGCTGGACCGCGTCGCCTCGGCGGGCGTGCTGGCCTACAAGGGCCGCGCGCTGCTGTACCAGCGCGGCGGCCCGTAAGAAGCATCAGCCCGCGCGCTGCGCTCGCTTCTGCTGGCCGCCGCGCAAGGCGCGCAGCAAGCCCTGCACTTCGTCGCTGGGCCGTTGCGGGTTCTTCCAGTAGGCCGAGCAATCCGGCAGGCGGCTGATCAGCTTCATCTCGACCAGTTCGCGCCGTGGCGTGACGTGGTCACCCCAGGTGGTCCAGGCTTTCAGCAGCTCGTTGACCTCGCGTTCGGTGTAGCGGCGGTTGGGCTCGAAGCGGGTCCACAGCGCCCACATCGCCAGCCGCTGCACGCTGAACTTGTGCGGCCAGCGGGCCAGCCGGCCCCAGGCGTCGAACTGCGTCAGTGCCTTGGCGGCGTTGGGGCTCAGCGGCTCGCGCGGGGCCGCGGTCTCTTCGTTGGCCGCCGGTTCGGGCAGCGCGGTCGCGGCCCAGGGGTCGGCGTCAGCAAACGTGGTCACTGCCGCAACTGGCGCGGCCTGCAAGGCCTGCAGGTTGCGGTGGCCGGCGGCGCGGGCCAGCATGTTGAGCAGCTGTAGGTGGCTGGGCGCCGTGTCGCCCAGCGCACCTTGCGCGTCCAGGTGATCGCTCAGCTCACGCCGCAGCGACTTGGCAAAGTTCGACAGGTCGTCGCAATGCAGCGGCTGCAAGCGGCGGCCACGTGCGGCCGTTTCGGTAGAAGAAGGACTGGATTCAGGCATCGGTGCACTCCTGCGTGCGCGCGCCGCTCTCGCGAACGGGCTGGGGTCACCGGCTTGCAGCGGCGCACGCCAAAGGCGTGGAACCGAAGGGTTGCGAATCAACCAAGAGGATCAGGGCAGGTTTAGCTTGCAGCAAGCATCCGAAAAAGAGCCGCTGCACGGTGACGCCTGGGTGAACTGCCGACCAGGCGCGCAGTGTAGCGGAGCGGCCGGTGGCAGTGCGCGCCACCGGCCGTTGCGCGTTCAGGGCTTCTTGGCCAGCCCCGGCGCTTCCAGGTCCAGCTGTGCCGCGTCCAGCACCAACGCCTTGTCGTCCAGCTTCTTCAGCGCGTCGCCAGCGGCGGCGAGGTCGCCCACCACCAGCGTACGCAGCGAAGCCTGCGTCCAGTGGCCGGCGGCGTAGCTGCGCACCTGTTCGGCGGTGACGGCCATGACTTCGGGGGCGTGCTTTTGCGCGTCGCTCAGCGGGCGGCCGCGGGCGATCAGGTCCATTGCGACGGCGCTGAGGCCGCCGGTGGTTTCGATCTGGCGGCCGAAGTTGCCGACCAGTGTGGCCTTGCGGGCGTCCAGCTCCTCGGCAGCCGGCACTGCCTCGCCCATCTTCACGACCTCGCCGCGCATCAGCTCAACGACCTGCGCCGCGGTGGCGTTGTTGGTCTGCGTGGCAGCGCTGAGCGTGCCGCCCACGGCCTGGAAGTCCTGTCCGGCCGAGGCGCCGTAGCTCAGGCCGCGCTTGATGCGCACTTCCTGGTTCAGCCGCGCCGAATACCCACCGCCCAGCACCGCGCCGGCCACCTGGGCCACGCGGCGGTCCGGCGCGTCATAGGCGACCGAAGGCGCCATCACGACGACGCCACTCTGCCCTGCGCCCGGCAGGTTGACCAGCACGGTGGCCGGCGTGGCCGCCGAGGCCGGCTCGTTGCGCGCTTCGGGCAGGGCCATGCGGTTGCCCTTCCAGGCGCCGAGCTGGCGCGTGGCCAGCGCCACGGCCTGTTCCAGCGTCACGTCGCCCGAGACGACCAGCGTGGCCAGCTCGGGGCGCAGTTGCTGCTGGTGGAAGGCCAGCACGTCCTTGCGCTGGATGCGGGCCAGGCTGGCCGGCGTGGTCGAGCCGCCGAAGACGCTGGCGCCCCACCAGGCACGGCGCGCGGCCAGGCCGGCCAGCGCCATCGGGTCGCTCAGGCTGAGCTTGAGCGCATCGGCAGTCTGCTCGCGCAGCCGGCCGAGTTCGGCTTCGGACAGCGTGGGGTGCAGCGTCGCGTCGGCGATCAGCGCGGTGGCGTCGGCCAGCTTGGAGGTGGCGACGGTCATCGTCAGCGCCGAGCCGCGCCAGTCGGCGGCCGAGTCCAGCGTGCTGCCCAGGGCTTCGGCCTGGCGCGCGATCTGGGTCGCGTCCAGCGCCTTGCCGCTGCGCGTCGCGCCCTTGGTGCGCAGCGCGGCCGTCAGGCTGGCCAGGCCGGCGTGGCCATCGGTGTCTGCCGCGGCGCCCAGGCGCAGGTGCAGCGAGACCGAGACGATGGGCAGCGCATGGCGCGGTGCGACGACCACGCGCACGCCATTGGGCAGCTTCGCCTCCTCGAAGGCCGGCACGACCAGCGGGCGCGGCGTGCCGGGTTCGGGCGGGGCGTCCACGCCGGGCGTGAGGGCCCAGGCGCCTGCGGCGAAAGCAGTGACCAACAGCGCCGCGACAGGGCGCAGCATCAGGTTCAGCGAACGGCTCATCACTTCGCCTCCTGGGTGTAGAACAGCGTGACGGCGGGCTTGCCGATCACGTACTGGCGCAGCACGCGCTGCACGTCGGCCGCAGTGACGGCCTGCAGCTCGGTCAGCTCGCGGTTCACAGCTTCCGGATCCTTGTCGTGGATCATCGCCCAGCCGATGGACGTGCCACGGCCCAGCGAAGTCTGGCGGCCGTTCAGCGCGGCGGTCAGCAGCTGGGTCTTGACCTTGTCCAGTTCGGCGGCGGGGATCGGGCCCTTGGCCAGCTTGGCCAGCTCGGCGTGCAGCGGTGCCACCAGGCTTTGCGGCTGGCGCTGGCCGGAGGCAATGGCGTAGACGGCAATGGCGCCAGCGTCGGTGTGCAGCATCGGCTCCATGCCGGCGGACTGGGCGATGCGCTGGCGGTAGACCAGCGACTCGTTCAGGCGCGACGACTCACCGCCGGCCAGCAGGCCCTGCAGGACCTGGAACGCGGCGGCGTCCTTGTCGGCCGCGTTGGGCGCCTGCCAGATCAGCACGGCCGCTGGCAGCGGCACGTTCGGGCCGGTCAGCGCGACCTGCTTGGACTGCGTGCGCACCGGCTCCTTCACGTTCACGCGTGGGATCGGCGTGTCGGGCTTCTTCAGCGGGCCGAAGTAGCGGTCCACCCACTGGTCCAGCTGTGCGCCGTCGAAGTCGCCGGTGATGATGAGCACCGCGTTGTCAGGCCGGTAGAAGGTCGAGTGAAAGGCACGCACGTCATCCAGCGAGGCCGATTCCAGGTCCTCGATGCTGCCGATCACCGGCCGCTTGTATGGGTGGTCGATGAAGGCATTCGGCGCCATCGCCTCGAACAGCCGGCCGTAGGGGTTCGCCAGCACACGCTGGCGGAACTCTTCTTCCACCACCGCGCGTTCGCTCTTGAAGTTCGCCTCGTCAACGTTCAGGTTGACCATGCGCTCGGCCTCGGCCCACAGGATGCGCTCCAGGTGGTGCGAAGGCACGGTTGCGAAGTAGGCGGTGACGTCCTCGGCGGTGAAGGCATTGTTCTGGCCACCCACGTCCTCGGTCAGCCGGTCGAACTGCTCGCTCTTCATGTAACGCGTGCTCTTGAACATCAGGTGCTCGAAGAGGTGCGCAAAACCGGAGCGGCCGACCGGATCGTCCTTGCCGCCCACGCGGTACCAGACCTGCACGCTGACGCTGCCGCCGGTGCCACCGGGCTCGGCAATCACTTCCAGGCCGTTGGCCAGCGTGCGGCGCTTGAACTTCATCGGCGCGACGGCCAGGGCGGCGGGCGCCGGCGCAGGGGCCGCGGCGGCGACCCAGGCCGGCAGCGCACCGGCGGCGGCCAGCAGGGCCGCCCGGGCAAGCCAGGCGCGCCGGCTCGTTTGCAAAAGCATGCAGTTCTCCGAGAGAAATCGACAGCTTCGCAGGATACAAAGATTTATCGCACGCCCCTCTCCCACGAACGGTAAATGCGTCAGCGGCGGTTCATAAACTGTCGCCATGTGTTCGAGCTCTGCCTTCCATGCGCCGCGCTGACCGGCTGTTCCAGCTCGTGCAGCTGATCCGCGGCCGCCGGCTGTCCACCGCCGCCTGGCTGGCCGGGCGGCTGGAGGTGTCGCTGCGCACGCTGTACCGCGACGTGGCCGACCTGCAGGCGCAAGGCGTGCCGATCGAAGGCGAAGCGGGCGTGGGCTACCGGTTCGGTGCGGGCTACGAGCTGCCACCGCTGATGTTCAGCACCGAGGAGGCCAAGGCGCTGGTGGCCGCGGTGCGCATTGCCGGGCCGCGCATGGACGCGGCGCTGGTGGCGCAGGCCGAAAACGCGCTGTCCAAGATCCTGGCGGTGCTGCCGAGTGCAGCGCGTACCGCCGCCGAGGCGCAGGTGCTGTTCGTGCCGGCCGTGGGGCCGGACGCGGTGACGCTGACGCGGCTGGCCGTGCTGCGCCAGGCGGCCGAGTCCCGCCACCTGCTGCGGCTGCTGTACCGCGACCAAGGCGGCGCGCCGTCCGAGCGCAAGGTGCGGCCTCTGGGCTGTTTCTTCTGGGGCGCGGTGTGGACGCTTGGCGCCTGGTGCGAGCTGCGGCAGGATTTCCGCAACTTCCGGCTGGACCGCATCGTCGACGCCGAACGGCTGGACGACCGCTTCCGGGACGACGCCGGCCGCACGCTGGCCGATTTCCTCCGGCACTCGGAGCGCAGCGGCTGGGCGGCGGCCCGGGCGGCGGGGCCGGTGCCGCCGGGTTGAACGGCGGCCGGCCAGGGTTTGCCCGAAACAGGGTGGGCCTGATGTTTGCATGGGGCTTGCTGCCTGTCTCTTATCTGTCTTCCTCATTCCGGGAGGCCCGCGCCATGATGATTGCCGATTCCATTGGCCCCGTTTCGCAGCTGCGCAGCACGCTGGCGCAGCTGGAGGCCGGCACGTTGCGGCCGGACGTGACCTGTGTGCGTTTTCGCATGGCCACGCTGCAGTGGCACAACCTGCCGGACCGCTACTCCACCGTGCTGGAGCGCCTGCTGGCGCCGCTGGACACGGCCATGATGCTGGGCGACGAAAGCTGCAGCTTCAGCCGCGCCGATGTGGTGCAGGCCTTGCACCAATGGCTGGATCACGCCGAACAACTGCCGAGGTAGGGCGCCCGGCGCCGGCCAGCGCTGCACCGGCCATCGGCATGCGGAACCGCCGAAAACCGGCGCTCAGATGCCCAGGTGCAGGCGGTCCGCCCAGTGGCGGGTCAGCGGCGTCACCACCGGCTTGGCCATCAGGCGTTCGTTGAGCAGCGCGCGGCCAATCGGCGCGTGGCGGGCTTGTGCGGCGGCGGCCATCAGCGTCTGGTCCATCAGGTCGCGCTGCAGGTGGCTGCCGCCGAGGCGGCGCAGCTGGGGGCGCACTGCGTGCAGCTGCTGCACGGCAGCGTCTGAATCGCCGCGGGCCAGCGCCAGCAGGCCACGCATCGCCGGCAGGCCGACTTCGCGGGCGGTGGTGTGGTTGCTGCGGCGCACGTCTTCGGGCTGCATCGCGCGCTCGGCGCAGCGCGCCAGCCAGCCTTCGGCCTGCAGCAGCTCGCCCGCACCGATGCAGGCCAGCGTGACGTGCAGGTCGGTGAAGGCCCGGTGGCCGGCTTCGCCGACCGGTGGTGACCAGCCGCGCAGCAGTTCGACAAAGCGGGCGCTGACGTCTTCGCCCATCAGGTGCATGCGCCACAGCAGCGACACCGCGTCGAACTGCTGGAAGCTGCTCTGCAGCAGGTCGCCGGAAAAGTGCGCGTCCAGCAGCCGGTGCGCGCCGGGCAGGTCCAGCGCTTCGAGCCGGAACAGCCCCATGTGCCACCACAGGTGGCTGGCAAAGGCATTGCCTTCGGCCCAGTTCGGCTGGTGCTGGCGCAGCCAGGCGTTGCCGTCTTCCAGCCGGCCGCTCATGTGCAGCACATGGGCCACCGCGTGCACTGCCCATGGCACGCTGGCGCCACCGGCCACGGCACGCCGGCCAGCGTCTTCGGCTTGCGGGTAGCAGTTGTTCTCTTCCAGTCCGAAGGCGTAAAGCCCCAACACCTGCGGGAACAGCGGGTCGGCTTCGTCCCACTCCGGCAGCACCTGGGCCGGGCGGCTGCGCAGGCTGGCGGTGTCGCCCTGCAGGTAGTCCCACTGGTGGGCCCATTGCAGCGCCAGCGCGTCGCGCGGGTGTTCCAGCAGCAGGCCGTCCCAGCGCCGGCAGGCCAGCTGCCAGCGGCCTTCGGTGATGGCGCGCAGCGCTTCGAGGTGGGCGCGTTCGCGCTCGGGGGCGTTGGCCTGCAGCGGCTCGGCCTGGTCCAGCAACTGGCGGGCCGGGGCGAGCTGGCTGGCCTCGCTCAGGCCCAGCAGGTAGCCGGCTTTCATGATGCGCGGCAGGCCCCAGCCGGGATCGGCGGCGATGGCGGCGTCCAGGTCGGCCAGCGGCGTTTCGCTGAAGGACATCATGCGCCACAGCGCGGTCTCGGCCCGGTCGGCGGCTTCGCGCGAAGCGGTGCCCAGGCGCTGGTCGCGGGCGTCGCGCAGCTGGCTGGCGACGGGCGACGGGATGGGGGCGGGGGCGCCGGTGGCGGGAGGAACTGCAGGCGGCGGGGATTCGTCGACCGGAGGGGGCATGGCAGGAATGTAAGCCAGCGCGGGCGCTGCGCTTTTTCAGCTCCTTGGCGGCGGTGGCGTTGGCCAGGGCCGCAGGGCAGGGCGCAGGCGTTCCCACAGCGCGCCCAGCTGCAGCACGCCCAGGTCGTCATGCCGGCGACCGATGATTTGCAGCCCGATGGGCAGGCCGTCGGCGTCGTGCCCGGCGGGCACCGACAGTGCGGGTTGCTCGCTCATGTTCCACGGCAGCGTGTAGGCGATGTGCTCGAAGGGCCGCGCCGGGTCGTTCAGCGGGCTGGCCTGCTCGGCCGGGAAGGCCACGTCGGGGCTGACGGGCGAGAGCACGCAGTCGAAGCGGTGGGTGGCCGTGACCGCGGCGTCGCGCAGCGCGGCGATCTGTGCATGGCCCAGGAAGACTTCGGCGGCGCTGAGCTGCTGGCCGCTGGCGATCCAGTCGCGGATGTAAGGCAGCACCCTGGCCTGGCGTTCGGCCGGCAGCGTGGCGTAGTCCATCCACGAGCGCATGCGCCAGAAGCGGTCCAGGCCCTGCACCATGGCCCGGGTGCTGACGGGCCCCAGCAGCTCGACGATGGCGCCCTGCGCCTCGAATGCGCGGGCAGCGGCCTCGATGGCGGCGCGCACCGCAGGCTGCAAGGCGTCGCCCCAGCCGGCGTCCAGCAGCAGGCCGATGCGCAGGCCGGTGGCGGCGCGGCCGCTGTCAGCCTGCTGCGCGCGCTGGCCGTGTTCGGCCCAGGCGATGGGCTGCGCGGGCAGGCTGGTCGCGTCGCGCCAGTCGGGCCGGCTGAGGATCTGCATCGCCAACGCGGCATCGGCCACGCTGCGGCAGATTGGCCCGGCGACGCGGCCGGCGTACGGCGGTTTGATGGGAATGCGGCCCAGGCTGGGCTTGAAGCCGACCACGCCGCACCAGCTGGCAGGCAGGCGGATCGAGCCGCCGATGTCGGTGCCCAGGTGCAGCGGGCCGTAGCCCGCGGCGGCTGCGGCCGCTGCACCGGCGCTGGAGCCGCCCGGGTTCTTGCGCAGGTCCCAGGGGTTGCGTGCCAGTTTGTGGAAGCTGGACAGGCCGGAACTCAGCATGCCCCAGTCCGGCATCGTGGTGCGGGCCACAAACACCGCACCGGCCTCGCGCAGCCGTGCCGCCGGAGGCGCGTCTTCGGCAGCCGGTGTCAGCGCGGTGGCCGCGCAGCCCAGCGGCTGCGGCACGCCACGGGTGGCGATGTTCTCCTTCAGCGTGACCGGCACACCGTCCAGCGGCCCCAGCGCCGCACCGGTGGCCCAGCGCGCTTCGGACGCCGCGGCCATGCGCAGCGCCTCGTCGGCGTCCAGCGCCCAGGTGGCGCACAGCTGCGGTTCCCAGGCCTCGATGTGGGCCAGCACGGCGCGTGTGACATCCACAGGCGAGAGGGTGCGGGTGTGGTACAGCGGCGTCAGTTCTGTCGCACTCAGGGCATGCAGGTCGGCCAATTCGAGACTCCTGTTTGGCTTTTGGTGGCCATGTCCCCGATTTGGTGACTTGACCTTGATCAAGGGCTGACGCCGGGTGTTACACGATCTTACCCAGCACGGCCGCCACCGATGAGGGCGATGAACCGTGACAAAGTCCCGCCGCGCCGGCTGACATCCCCCATGATCAAGGGGGACGGGGCAGGATGCTGCCCATCGAGAATGGCTGCTGGCGACGACGTGAGACAGGTGTCTCTGGGTGTATCGCGTTCTACTGCGCGGGCCGTTGCCTCAGAACCACTACCGAGGAACTGTTTTCATGATCAAAAAGTTTGCCACTGCTGCCGCGCTCGCCGCTGCCATGGGCGCAGCCCAGGCCTACGTGCCCGCCGCTGTTTCCATCGACGGCACCTGCGACACCTTCGTGGACCTGACCACCGAAGGCACCCAAGGCGCCGCCGGCACCTGGGTCAACAGCTGCACCGGCTTCAGCATTCCTGCTGGCGGCGCACAAGTCCGCTCGGGCTCGCAGATCCGCATCGGCTACGTGCTGGGCACCACCGGTGCCACCGGCCTGGCCTTGTCTTCCGGTCACGAAGTGACCTGGTGGCTGCGCGACGATCACTCTGCCGTCATGTACAACTACCAAGGCGTTGTCGTGTTCACCGGCACCTGGACCGCGATCCAGCCGAAGTAAGGCGATCGCCCGCGGCCTGAGCCGTGACCAGGGCTTTGCGCCCATTTGAAACACCCGCCCCGGCGGGTGTTTTTCATTCAGGGCAGTGATTTACACACGACGTGAAAGTGATTTTTCCCACCGCCATCCCGGCCCGTTGCGAGATTGTGCTGCCCCCGTGAGAGAGGCCTGCCGCAGTTGTCACGGCGATTGGCGAATGCCCCTAGGTCTAGGGGTTTAGGGAAAACACTTTGAAACACAAAAGGCTTTGCGTAACTCTATCGATCAACTGTCCTTGGGCCGTTTTGCGCATTGGCGCGGGCAGTTGATCCAAACCTCAAACAGGAGAGTTGCGATATGTACAAGAAACTGGCCACAGCCGCTGCGTTTGCGGCTTGCATGGGCGCGGCCAACGCTGCCCTGCCACCCGCGATCTCATTGGGCGATGCCTACTGTGATTACCTGACCAACCTCACGCCCCTGTCCGACGGCGGCTACGCTGGCACCTGGGCCAACGTCTCGTGTTCGGGCACCGCGGTGCAGATTGGCGGTGGGGTCTCGCCGGCCTACGGCTCCCAGGCTGCCGGCGTCGTCATGGGCTCCCAGGGCCTGGCCACGCAGACGCTGGGCGGCCACGAAGCCACCGTCTGGGTCACGGAGGACGGCAAATGGCGCATCTACAACTACCAGGGCGTGCTGATGCGCGCTGGCATGTGGACCCCGCGTACCGCATTGCAGTCCGGCGGCCATCAGGCGGTGCTGGCCGACTGAGCGCGGCAAAGGCTTCCAGCCACAAACAGTGGGGGACGCTTCCGGACACCGGAATACCGCATGCGGCATGAACGCCGTTGCGAGTTTGTTTCGAATCCGCAGATTTGCGAACCCGTCCTTTCAATTTCCTGAAGAGTGCGCCTGCGCGGTCCTTTTGGCATTTGCAGGTGCACCAGGCAGAGGAGTTTGCACATGTTCAAGCAATGGGTAATGGCATCGGCGCTGGTGGCAACCGCTGGCGCGGCGCATGCCTTCGTGAACGCCACCATCAAATTCGATGGTTATTGCGATGGCTTCAGCGACCTGACCACGGAAGGCAGCACCGGTGCCGCCGGAACCTGGCAGAACCTGGACTGCGCCGGCAGCACGGCGACCGGCGGCGGCGCCCAGGTGCGCAACGAGGCGGGCCAGGTCGGCTACACGCTGGGTACCACGGGCGTGGCGGTGCTCACCGGTGGCAGCGAATTCACCTGGGTGATCCGCGGCGACAGGACCTGGATGGTGTACTCGACCAGCGGGCAGTACCTCAATTCCGGCACATGGTCGCCACGGGCACGTCCGTGGGTGGCGCCGCTGAGCGGCGAAAGCCGCCCGTCCTGGCGCCCGTGAGTCGGCAAGCCGCCGCAGCGCTTGGCGCCGCGCCGATGCAAGGGGCGCAACGCTGCCGCCACAACCCGCCTCGGCGGGTTTTTTCACGCCTTCAATGCCCTGTGCGAGGCTTGTCTGCCCAAAAGCAGAACACCCGCCGGAGCGGGTGTTGGTCAATTCGCTGCGCTGCAGGCGCAGCGTGCATCCTGGTTTCAGGCCGAGAAGTGCACGTCGCTCTCGTGGCGTGCGGCGGCGGCGCGCAGGTCGGCAGCAAAGCCGGGGTCGGTGCGCTCCCAGTGGCGGGCCAGTTCACGCACTTGGTCGGCTTCGGCCAGGCGGCTCATTTGAGCTGCCGGGCGGGCATCGCCCTTGATCAGGCGGCTGAGCAGGCGGCCGGCGGCGAAGAACAGGTCAGCGCCGAGTTGGGCACCGCGGGGGATGTTCAGCGCCGGGCCGTGGTTGAAAGTCTGGGAAGTGATGGCACTCATGGTGTCGCTCCTGAAAGATGGCAACTGGCGAGAATTCAGCAAGTGGCGTATGCCAGAAGGCGCCACCGTGTTGCCGCGTCAGGGGCGGCGAGGTTCGAAGGTCACACCCATCATCTGCATGTGCTGGGCAGCGCGGCGGTTGCCGTAAGCCTCCATGACACGCCAGACCAGGGCCAGCTTCTGCTTCAGACGCTGCAGCACAACCTGGCGCAGCGATGCGGCACGGTAGGCGGCGGTGCTGTGATGGGCGGTGGCGGTTTGCATGACTGAGGCTCCGTAGAAGCAGGCTTTGAGGCTGCGATGGGTTGAATCCTAGGGTTTTCCCTTTCAATGGTCTACTGAATAGTGTGCAGCATAGGTATGCACGCTATTGATATGACTGCCGCCTGTGAACTTCCGCACGCTTGACCTGAACCTGCTCCGCATCTTCGACACCGTGATGGCCGAGGGCAGCCTGACGCGTGCGGCCCAGGTGCTGGCAATGACGCAGCCCGCCGTCAGCCACGCGCTGAAGCGCCTGCACGACGCCGTGGGCGAGTCGCTGTTCCAGCGCAGCGCGCGTGGCATGAAGCCCACGGCGAAGGCCGAAGCCTTGTGGCCGCAGGTGCGCGCGGCGCTGGCCGGCCTGCAGCAGGCGCTGGCCCCTGGCACCTATGACCCGACGGTCGAGCCGGGCAACTTCCGGCTGGCGATGGTGGATGCCACCGCGGTGCTGCTGATGCCACGCGTCATCCAGAGCATCGAGACGCAGCGTGCGCTGGCCAACCTGCGCGTGCAACCGCTGACCACGCGCGACCCGCGCCAGCTGCTGGAGCAGGGCGACGCGGACCTGGCGGTCGGCTATTTCCCGGACGTGATTGCCGCGCTGCGCTCGCAGGGCGACGACGCGACGCTGCGCCAGCTGCGGCTGTACGACACCCGCTACGTTTGCGTGATGCGCCAGGGCCACCCGCTGGCGCAAGGCGCGTTGACGCTGGACGACTTTTGCGCCGCGCACCACCTGCTGGTGAGTTTTTCAGGCCGCGCGCACGGCTTTGTGGACCAGGCCCTGTCCGGCCTGGGCCGGCGCAGGCGCATCGTGCTGACGGTCAACCAGTTCCACACTGCCGGCCAGGTGGTGACCACCTCGGACCTGCTGACGGTGCTGCCGCGGCGCTTCCTTGCGGCCACCGGCTACGAGCACAGCCTGGTCATCAAGGCCTTGCCTTTCCAGCTCGGCCGGGTGCATGTGGACATGCTGTGGCACATGCGGCGAGATGCCGACCCGGCGCATGCCTGGCTGCGCGGGCTGATCGCGCAAGGGCCGCTGGCGGCGGACCCGGACGAGGCCGTCGCAAGGGTCGATGAATCGGCCGCTTGAGGTTCAGTTGGCCAGCACTGCCGCCATCGCCTGCGCGGTGCGCTCGACGTTGTGGCTGTTCAGCCCGGCCACGCACATGCGGCCAGAGCGCAGGATGTAGACGCCGAATTCTTCGCGCAGCCGGTCCACTTGTGCCGGGCTCAGCCCCGTGTAGCTGAACATGCCACGCTGGGTCAGGAAGTAGCCGAAGTCGCGGCCCGGCACCTTGGCGCTGACGATGGCGTGCAGTTGCTTGCGCATGGCCTGGATGCGCTCGCGCATGGCATCCAGCTCCAGCGCCCAGGCGTTGCGCAGCTCGGGCGAGCCCAGCAGCGTGGCCACGATCTGGCCGCCGTGCATCGGCGGGTTCGAATAGTTGCGCCGCACCGTGAACTTCAGCTGGCCCAGCACCAGCGCCGCTTCGGCCTTCGTTGGGCAGACCACGCTCAACGCGCCGCAACGCTCGCCGTACACGCTCATGCTCTTGGAGAACGAGTTGGCGACGAAAAACGCCAGCCCGGCGCCGGCCAGTGCGCGCACCGCAAAGGCGTCCGCGTCCATGCCGTCGCCAAAGCCCTGGTAGGCCAGGTCCAGGAAGGCCAGCAGCTGGCGCTCGCGCAGCACCGGGATCAGCGCTTCCCACTGCGCCGGCGTCAGGTCCACGCCGGTCGGGTTGTGGCAGCAGGCATGCAGCAGCACCACGCTGCGCGCCGGCAGCTCGCGCAAGGCGCCCAGCATCGCGTCGAAGCGCAGGCCGTCGGTCGCGGCGTCGTAGTACGGGTAGGTGTTGACGGTCAGACCGGCGCCTTCGAACACCGCCTTGTGGTTGTCCCAGGTCGGGTCACTGACCCAGATCGCGGCTTCGGGGAACCATTGCTTGATGAAGTCCGCACCCACCTTCAGGCCGCCGCTGGAGCCCACGCTCTGGATCGTCGCCACGCAGCCTTCGGCCAGTGCCGGGTGATCGGCTCCGAACAGCAGCTTCTGCACCTCGGTGCGAAACGCCGGCAGGCCTTCCATCGGCAGGTAAGGCTTGGGGCCCGTCTGCTGCGCCACGCGCTGCTCGGCCTCGCGCACCGCGGCCATCACCGGGATGCGGCCTTCGTCGTCGAAGTAGATGCCGATCGACAGGTTGATCTTGTCCGCCCGCGGGTCCTTCTGGAAGTCTTCGTTCAGCGAAAGAATGGGGTCGCCAGCGTAGGGCGGGATGTGCGCGAACATGCGGAAGATTCCTGTCAGTGAGTGAACCGGGAAGGGGTGGACATTATCCCGCCCCGATCTTCCCCGCGTTCAGGCCCGCCACTCCAGCCACGCGCCATGCGGGTGTGAGCGCGCCAGCAGCCGGGTCTGAGGTGCGTCCCGTCCCGGCTCGGTCAGGAGTCAGAAGGTCTGGTTGCCGGGCGACGTGCCGGGCTCCCCCGGCACCGGCGTGGTCGGCAGTGCCAATTCCGGTGCCAGCGGCTGGTTGTGTGGTGCGCCCTCTGCGCTCAACCACAACAGACCGCGCTGTTGAATCAGCCGCCGCACGCGCGCCACATGCGCCGCCAGGTCGGCCGGCGCGAAGTAGAACAGCACCCAGCTGTTGAACAGCACCGGCACCACACCGGCCGGCAGTTCGTCCAGCCAGCTTTCCAGCACCGCGAGGCCGTCCTCTGCCTGGATCACTGCCGGCCGCAGCGCCCGGGTATCGGCCACCGCCATTGCCAGCCGCTCGCGCCGTGGTGCGTCCGACGGCCACAGGCAGGCCATCAGCCAGCGCAGCGCGCCGTCGTCCTGCACGTCGATGGTCGCCTGGTCCACGCCGCAGCGTGCCGCCAGCGTCCAGCTCGGCGGCGCCGCCAGCGCTTCGGGTGCGTTGCCGACGACGCGGCAAGGCAAGCCGCCTGATGCACCGCCGTAGTAGTCGTAGCGATAACGGTCCACCGCCAGGTTCAACCCGGCGCTGCATCCAAAGTCGAACAACGCCAGTCGCGGTCCGTGATGGCGCGCAATCTCGTCCAGCGCGGGCTTCAGCACCGTGCAACGGCCAACCTCGTTGGTCTGCGTGCGGCGGGTGGCGATCAGCTGCTGCAGCGCTTGGCCATGCCGATTTGCGAAGTCTGCCACTGCGGCCGGCAGCGCCGGATCGTCCGGTGAGCGCGTTCCGCCCACGCTGGCATACCAGCCGCCCAGTCCTTCCGTGCTGCCGGCCTGCAGCACCTGGTGATGCAGTGCCGCGAGGATCAGGTTCGGCAGCCGCTGCGTGGGCGGTGCCGCGTCCAGCAGCGCCAGCAAGCCGGGCGAGCGCGCAATCAGCCGGCACAGCGGCGGATACAGGGGCTCGTCGGCAAAGGCCGGGCCGGTGCTGTCCAGCAGCGCGGCCAGCGGATGGTCCGCCAGCGGCGCGCCGAACGAGGGCGCCGCGATCATGCGGCCAGCGCCGCCTCGATGTCCTTGGCCAGCTTCTCCGGCGCATCCTGCGGCGCGTAGCGCTTGAGCACCTGGCCGTTCTTGCCGACGAGGAACTTGGTGAAGTTCCACTTGATGGCTTCGATGCCGAGCAGGCCTGGCTTCTCGCCCTTGAGCCAGCGGTACAGCGGGGCGGCCTCGTCGCCGTTCACGTCGACCTTGGCCATCATCGGGAAGTCCACGCCGTAGTTGAGCTGGCAGAACGAGGCGATCTCGCCGTTGCTGCCCGGGTCCTGCGACAGGAACTGATTGCTGGGAAAACCCAGCACCGTCAGGCCGCGGTCCTGGTAGTCCTTCCAGAGCTTTTGCAGGCCCTCGAACTGCGGCGTGAAGCCGCACTTGCTGGCGGTGTTGACGATCAGCAGCACCCGGCCGCGGTATTGGCTCAGCGGCACGGTTTCGCCAGTGATGGCCTTGGCCTCGAAGTCATAGACGCTGTCGCTCATGGAAACCCCGATCCGAAAACGCAAAGGTGCCGGATGGTAGCGCCGGCCGCCGCGTTCAAGGTCGCAGCGCAGCCAGGGCCGCGCCAGCGACGATCAGCGCGCCGCCCATGGCCAGTTGCAGCGTCAGCGTGCCGGCGCCCAGTGCCAGTGCCGAGCCGGCGGCCCACAGCACCTCGGTCAGCATGATGACCGCGGTGACGTTGGCCGGCAGCCGCGAGGCGCCGTATTGCAGCGCCAGGTTGCTGGCCAGGTAGACCAGCGCCAGTCCCAGCACGCCAGGCAGCCAGCCGGCGGACAGCGGCGGCAGCGCAGAGACCGCAAGCACCTGCGTCAACACCAGCGAGACCAAGGCGCCGCCGAGGAACATTGCCAGCCCGCGGCCGCCTTCGCTGCGCGCGGATTCGCGCTTCAGCAGGATGTTGTTGCAGGCAAAGCTGAAGCCGCCGAGCAGGCCCAGCAGGTCGATGGGCTGGACCCGGTTCAGGTGCTGGCCTTCCGCCGGCCACAGCACCAGCACAGCGCCGGCCAGCGCCAGCGCCACGCGCAGCAGCGCAGCGCGCGTCACCGGCTCGTGCAGCACCAGCCGCGCCAGCACCACGGTCCACAGCGGCATCAGATAGAACAGCAGCACCACGCGCACCACGTCACCCGCGGTGATGCCCCAGTTGAAGCAGGCATTCGTGGTGCCGGCAGCGAGCAGGATCAGCCACAGCGCCGGGTGGGTGGCCAGTTCGCGCCAGGCATGGGGCTTCCACAGGCCGATGGCGACGACCGCCAACGCGAAGATCACCGCGGTGGCCCACAGCGGGTGCATACCGCGGGCCTGCAGCGCACGCATCGGCCACCAGGTCAGGCCCCAGATCATCGCGTTGAACAGCAGCGCGGCCACAGGCCGGCGCGCCGCGCGTGCGGCGGGCGTCGCGCTCATTGCAAGCTCAATGCCGGTCGCTGCGGGCGATTGTCAGCAGGCGCTCGACCTCGGTCTGGTGCAAGACTGTGTTGCGCAGGTGCCAGCGGCGGATCATCCACATCAGCCCGGCCACGCCGACGCCGAAGATGGTGATGGCCGAGAAGGCCGACAGGCCCACGCGGGTCATGCCGGTGTAGAACGCGCCCAGGCCCAGGATGCAGGCCTGCTCGTTGAAGTTCTGCACCGCGATCGAGCGGCCTGCGCCCATCAGGTTGTGGCCGCGGTGCTGCAGCAGCGCGTTCATCGGCACCACCAGGTAGCCGCCCAGCAGGCCCAGCAGCATCAGGAACGGTGCGGCCACCCAGACGTTGGTGATGAAGTTCAGGCCGATCACCAGCAAGCCCATGCCGATGCCCAGGGGAATGACCGTGGTTGCCTTGTCCAGCCGCACCCGCATCGACGCGGCCACCGCGCCGACGGCGGTGCCGATGGCCACCACGCCGACCAGGCTGGAAGCCTTGGTGGTCGAGAAGCCGAGCGCCACGGCGGCCCAGGCGAAGACGATGACCCGCAGGTTGCCCGAGACGCCCCAGAACAGCGTGGTCGTGGCCAGCGAGATCTGGCCCAGCCGGTCGGCCCACAGCCGGGTGTTGCAGTGGCCGAAGTCGCGCACCAGGGCCAGCACGTTGGTCGTCATCGGCTGCAGCGGCGCGTCGGTGCGAGGAATGCGCAGGTTGAAGATGGCCGCGATCACGTAAAGCACGACCAGCGAAGCAATTGCCGCTTCCGGCGGCGTGTCGATGCCGGTGTCGATCATGGGCAGGTCGAAGCCCAGCAGCATCGGCGCAATGTGCGGGCCGACCAGTTGGCCGCCCAGCAGCACGCCCAGGATGATGGAGGTGATGGTCAGCCCTTCGATCCAGCCATTGGCCTGCACCAGCTGCGAAGGCGGCAGCAGTTCGGTCAGGATGCCGTACTTGGCCGGCGAGTACGCCGCGGCGCCCAGCCCGACGATGGCGTAGGCGAACAGCGGATGGCCGCCGAACAGCATCATCAGGCAGCCGACGACCTTGATGCTGTTCGAATAGAACATCACCTTGCCCTTGGGCACAGCGTCGGCAAAGGCGCCCACCAGCGGCGCCAGGATCACGTAGAACAGCGCGAACATCGGTGTCAGCGCCGGGATCTGCCAGGGGGCAGCGCCGGAGCTTTTGAGCAGTTCGATCGCGCCGACCAGCAATGCGTTGTCTGCCAGCGAGCTGAAGAACTGCGCCGACATGATGGTGAAAAAGCCTTTTTTCATGCAGGGCAGAGCGGTGCTGGCGTCGGGCTTGTGTCGCGTTGGCGGCCCGTTCGTCTCGCGAAGTCTCCTTGTGAGCGAGGGCGGTTTATAGCACGGGGGTGCGGCGCCACCCCCGCAGGTCGGCTGGCACAATCGCCGCGCCAAGGAAATGCTGCCGCAGCCCGCCATGCCCCGTCCGATCGAAGCCCTGATCCATCCCGATGCCCTGAGCCACAACATTGGCCGGGCCCGCGAACTTGCGCCGGACGCCCGGGTCTGGGCTGTCGTCAAGGCAAATGCCTACGGCCACGGCATTGAGCGCTGCTTCGACGCGCTGCGTGCGGCCGATGGTTTTGCGCTGCTGGACTTCGACGAGGCCGAGCGCCTGCGCGCGCTGGACTGGCGCGGCCCCATCCTGCTGCTCGAAGGCTGCTTCGAGCCGCGCGACCTGGAACTCTGCTCGCGCCTGAACCTCTGGCACGTGGTGCACCAGCCGCAGCAGATCGACTGGCTGGCGGCGCACAAGACGCACACCCCGCACCGCGTGTTCCTGAAGATGAACAGCGGCATGAACCGCCTGGGCTTCAAGCCGGACGCCTTCCGCGCCGCCTGGGCCAGGCTCAACGTGCTGCCGCAGGTCGAAGAGATCTCGCTGATCACCCATTTCTCCGATGCCGACGCCGACCGCTTCGGCCGCAACGGCATCGAACATCAGGTCGCCAGCTGGCTGGCCGCCACCAGCGACCTACCTGGTGAGCGCTCACTCGCGAACAGTGCCGCCACGCTGCGCCATTTGGCCGACGCTGGCGCCCGTTCGGACTGGGTGCGCGCCGGCATCATGAGCTACGGCGGCGCGCCGGATTTCCCCGAGCACGACATTGCCCACTGGAACCTGCGCCCGGCCATGACGCTGCGCTCGCAAGTCATCGGCATCCAGGAATTGCAGCCCGGCGACAGCGTCGGCTACGGCAGCAGCTTCGTCGCCGAGCAGGCCATGCGCGTGGGCACCGTCGCCTGCGGCTACGCCGACGGCTACCCGCGCCACTGCGGCACCGGAACGCCCATCCTGGTCGACGGCGTGCGCACCCGCACCCTCGGCCGCGTCTCGATGGACATGCTGGCGGTCGACCTCGGCCCGGTGCCGGCCGCGCAGGTCGGCAGCGCCGTCACGCTGTGGGGCCACGGCCCCCGCGGCAGCCTGCTGGCCATCGACGAAGTCGCCCGCGCCGCCGGCACCATCGGCTACGAGCTGATGTGTGCCGTCGCGCCGCGCGTGCCGGTGCGGGTGTTGGCCGACGGCGAAGCTGCCTGAGGTCCTGGCGCGGCGCTTGCTGACTTCCCGGCCGCCCCTTCCTCTTCACCGCCCGTCTCCGCCATGGACCACCAGCCCAGCCACCAGCTCTCGATGACCGTGCTGATGACGCCCGACATGGCGAACTTCAGCGGCAACGTGCACGGCGGCACCATCCTCAAGTTCCTCGACCAGGTCGCCTACGCCTGCGCCAGCCGCTACGCCGGGCGCTACGTCGTCACCCTCAGCGTGGACCAGGTGATGTTCCGCCAGCCCATCCACGTCGGAGAGCTGGTCACCTTCCTGGCCAGCATCAACCACACCGGCACCTCGTCGATGGAGGTCGGCATCAAGGTCGTCGCCGAGAACATCCGCAGCCAGGTCGTGCGCCATGCCAACAGCTGCTTCTTCACGATGGTCGCGGTCGACGACCATGGCAAGCCCGCGCCGGTACCGCCGCGCCAGCTCGTCACCGAAGAAGAAAAGCGCCGCGCCGAAAACGCCAAGGCCCGCCGCCAGTTGCGCACCGAGATGGAACAGCGCCAGCGCGAGGTGCGGCAGGCGCCGCCACCTCTGGGCTGACGTGACGCCGCCCAGGGTGGACCCCAGCGAGGTCGAATTCCACGCGATCCGCGCCCAGGGCGCCGGCGGCCAGAACGTCAACAAGGTCTCGAACGCGGTCCACCTGCGCTTCGACGTGGCCGCCTCCAGCCTGCCCGAAGCGCTCAAGTCCCGCCTGCTGGCGCTGGCCGACCAGCGCATCACCGAAGGCGGCGTCATCGTCCTCAAGGCCCAGGAACACCGCAGCCTGCCGATGAACCAGGCCGACGCGCTGGCCCGGCTGCAGGCCATGGTCGACCAGGCCGCCCACGTCCCTAAGGCTCGCCGCCCCACCAAGCCGACCAAGGGCTCGCAGCGCCGCCGGGTCGATTCCAAGGTCAAGCGCGGCGCAATCAAGGCCGGGCGCGGGCGAGTGGATGGGTAGCCCAGTGCCGAGCATTTGGCGGCGCCGGCGGCAGGGTGAACCGCGCCAGCATCTGCGCAGCTTCAAGCACTGCCTTCCAGGGCACGCAGCTTGTTGAGCACTTGTTCAGTGACTCAAGTCCCTCAATCGGCCCATGACGAGACCTGCACGCTCCGGCTCGGCGATCAGGCCCGGCAGCACGTTCTCAAAGTCCCGGTTCGCAATCAATGCCGCAAAGGCCGTGGCCACCGCTTGCCTCAAGTCAGCGGGCGCCCCCGCCAATTCCGCCGCAAGCTCCTCGCGCCCATCGACGATGTTCAGCACGTCTTCCAGGTCATGGCTGGTCACGAAGTCACCGCCGCCACGGCTGGCAAAGGCCTCCAGCTTGGTCGCCACGAAGCCCACGGCGCTGACCAGCCGTATCGTCACACCTTCGCCCAAGTCCACCGGCACGGCGGTCTGCACCGCGTACGGATACCAGCGGTTGGAGAACCCCAGTACTTCCGGCTGCACCGGCATCAGGTCGAAGAGCACGCCCGAAGCCTTGTGCACCCAGCGGCAAATCACGTCACTGCTGGCATCGCGCGCAAATCCGCGCGCTGCCACCTGCGCTTCGATCCGGTGGAACACGGCCCGGCTGGCATTCACCACCGCATCCACGTCGCGGGTGGCGCGCACCGGGTCGGCCAGCGGGTCGGTCACCAGCAGGCCCGCCACGGCGCCGCCCACGAACACCAGCTGCTCACGCAGTTCGCCAAGCGCCTGCGCGATGCGGCGCAGGTCGGGCAGATTCGGGTCATTGGCCCGCATGCGCATCTCCTGCGAACTGCATCAGTTCGGCCTCCATCAGCGTGGCGGCCAACGCGCGCTCGCGTGCGCGCCCTGTGCGCAGCGCATCCAGCAAGGCCAGCAGGCGATGCAGGGCAGGGTCGGCCAGTGCGGCCTGAGGCGCCGTTCGGTAGAGCGGCGAAAGCGTCGGCCCTTTGATGCTGCCTGCCGGGTGCGCCCACACAGGCGCTTCGCCTGGGGCAGCCTTCAACTGGCTGGCCAGCGGCTCGGCGCCAAAGGCAGTCGGCACACCGCGCTTCACCGCGCCCGGCGTGGCCGGCCAGATGTAGCGCACGCCGTGCAGCATGAATTCCAGCAGGCTCGGCCTCACCGGTGACCATTCACCGCGCGCCGGTGCCACCGCCAAGCCGCAGGCCACCGCGCGCTTCACGCTCGCATGCGCTTCTGAAGCGCTCATGCTCAGCGCCTCACCCAGCGCGGCATAGGTCCAGCGTTGCGGCGGGCGGGCCGCCACCTTCAGCAGCACCAGCAAATCTTGAGGTTTGAGTTCCATGGCGTTCATATTCGCTATTCGCGAATTCCGAATATCGCTGACGGAGCCTTTGCTGACAAGCCTTTCGACCCGGAGCCGCATCCTGACGTTTCGCGGTTGGCAAGCGCCGACATTGGCGACGACTGTGCGCCGGGCTGGCCAACGACGGCTGCTGCCATCAAGCGTTGCGGCATTCAGTCTGCGCCTTCAGCGCGTGAACGCCGAGCTGGGCCTTGCCAGCTGTGCAGCGCCCTGCGGTAACCTCGCCGAGGTGACCCACCCTGATCCCTCCGATGTGGCCTCGCCGGGGCCTCGCCCCGGGCGAGGCCCTGCCGCGCCCACCCTGCAGACCCTGGGCCTCAGCGTCGAGGCCGAGGCCTTGTACCGCACGCTGCTGCGCCTGCCAGGCCTGTCGGGCCTGACGCTGGCGCCGCACTTGGCGGGTTGGCCGCCGGCCGCGGTAGAGCCGGCGCTGGTCTCGCTGCAGCAGCGCGGGTTGGCGCGCAGCGAGGGCGGGCAGGCCTGGTTTGCGACGGCGCCGGAGGTGGCGATCGAGTTGCTGCTGATGGAGCGGCAGGTCGAGCTGAACCAGGCGCGGCAGGTGCTGCCCGACCTGCAGCGCGAGCTGATGCGGGGCGACGGGCTGGCCGCTTCCGACGCGGTGCGGCTGGTGCCGGCCGAGGCCGAGGTGCAGCTGTCCGAATACCTGCAGGTGCACCACGCGGCGCGGCGTGAAGTGGCCATCGTGATGTGCCCGCCGTTTGTCGTCTCGGCGCCGGACGCGATGGAGGCCGCGCGCGAGCAGGCGCGGCGCCGCGGGGTGCGTTACCGCATGCTCGTGGCGCCTGAAATGCTGCAGTGGCCGGGCTGGTTCGAGGCGGTGCGCCAATCCCATGCCGCGGGGGACGAGGTGCGCGTGCACGCGGGCCTGCCGTTCAAGATGGTGCTGGCCGACCGCAGTTGCGGCTTGATCCCGCTGCGCAGCGACGCGCCCGAAGGCCCGGCGCTGCGGCTGGGCCCCACGGCTGCACTGGACGCCCTGTGCGCCCTGTTCGATTCACTCTGGGCGCAGGCCGCGCCGGCGTTGGAGGCGCCGGCCGAAGGCCAGCAGGAGGCCGGCGACAAGTCGCTGCACGCGCTGGTCACGCTGCTGGCCTCGGGCGCCAATGACAAGACCATCGCCGGCGTGCTGGAGATTTCCGAGCGCACCTTGCTGCGCCGCATCCATGCGCTCAGCGACCAGTTGCAGGCGCGCTCCCGCTTCCAGTGCGGCTGGCTGGCCGCCTCGCACTTCGCCGCCCGTTTTCCGCGCGAAAGCTGAGCGCCGCTGGTGCGCCCGGCGCCGCCGTGCGCGGCCGGCTTGTCGTAATTCTGAAATGTCAGGAATCCGCCAGCCTGCTGCGCCGTCATCTGCTCTCCAATGCCGTCACACCGCTGCTGCAGGCACCGACAGCTGCAGGCCGGATCCCCCACAGATGTTCGGAGTTGAGAGATGAAGATGATGGACTCATGGAAGCGTACCGCGCTGTGCGCAGTGCTGCTGACCCTGGCTGGCACTGGCCTGGCGCAAGCCACCACCAAGGACGGCAAGGTCGACCAGCAGTTGCTGGGCACCGCGGCGAACCAGCAGTTCGGTTCCCTGCTGAACGCGCAGGGCGACTTCAACCACGACGGCATCCCGGACCTGGTCGTCGGCTCGCCGGCCGGCACCGACATGCGCGGCGCAGTGGACATCTTCTACGGCAAGACCAAGGGCCTGGCGCAGCAGGCTGCCTTCCACTACGAGGGGCCGATGGCCTGGGCCCAGGTGGGCAGCTCGCCGGTGGTGGCCGACGTGAACGGCGACGGCTACCCTGACCTGATCGTCGGCGCGTCCAACTACTCCGGCGCCCAGCAGTACAGCGGCGGCGTGCTGGTCTTCTTCGGCAAGGAGCACGGCATCTCGGCCGAGCCCAAGCAGATCCTCGAAGGCCCGTCGACCAACTCGTTCTTCGGCTTTCGCATCCGCTCGCTGGGCGACTTCAACCACGACGGCTACGACGACATCGCCGTGGGCGCGATGGGCGCCAATGGCAGCCTGGGCCAGATCTACATCTTCAAGGGTGGACCCAAAGGCCTGAAGAAAAAGCCCGTGACCACGCTGGCTGGCGCTGCACCGTGGATTTACTTCGGCCAGATGTTCGACGTGGGCGACGTCAACGGTGACGGCATTGCCGACATCATCGTCGGCGCCAGCAGCCCCACCGGCGGCATCCCCGGCATGAGCTGGATCTACCACGGCACGCCCACCGGCTATGCCAACCGCGACGAGACCTTGTTCGCCCCGGTTGCGCTGGACGACACCGCCATGTTCGGCAGCAACGTGACCTTCCTCGGCGACGTGGACGGCGACGGCTTCGGCGACCTGGCCGTAGGTGCCCCACGCTACGCCGATGGCACCAGCTCGGGCATGGTCTCGGTGTTCTACGGCAGCGCCACCGGCCCGTCCGGCTCTGCCCGCACGCAGACGATCACCGCGGGCAGCGACAAGCTGCTGTTCATGGGCGACAACCTGCTGGGCCAGCGCGATTTCAACGGCGACGGCTACATGGATCTGGTGGTCGGCACCTCGAACTTTGCCCGCCCGAACGACCAGACCCAGCCCTTCCCCGGGGCGATCTGGATCTACCGTGGCGGCGCCAACGGCCTGGACACGTCGCGCATCTACAAGCTCAACGGCACGAAGGACACGCGCGACGAGTTCGGCATGAGCCTGGAAGTGGGCGACGTGAACGGCGACGGCGCGCCGGACCTGCTCACCGGCTCCGGCGTCTACAGCGACACGATCAGCCAGCAAGGCGTGGTGCGCGTGATCTTCGGCGTGCCCAAGTGAATGGGGCGCCGGGTTTCACGGGGACGTGAGACCCGGCGGCCTTGAGCCTCAGGCCGCCAGGGCCTGCGGAGGTTGCGGCAGCGGCTCGGCCTCGATCGTTGCCACGCCGTCCTGCAGCACCGGCGCCATGCCCGGCAGCTTGGACGGCTGGGCGATCGGCCCGCGCTTGGCCAGCCAGGTGGCGGGCTGTGGGTGTGGCAGCGGCTTGCCCTGGGCCCGCGCCAGCTTGCGGGCCTGGTGTTCGCCGTCCAGCTGGGCATACCAGCTTTCCAGTTCCAAGCAGGCATCCACCTCGCCATTGGCGGTGCGGGCCTTGCAGCATGCGGCCAGCAGCTGTTCCTCCGCATCGGTGTGGCGGGCGAACAGGTCGGCCACCCAGTCGACGAAGACACGCAGCTTGGTGCTGAGGTGGCGGTTGGGCGGGTAGACCACGTACAGCGGCAGCGGGTCGGACTCCCAGTCCGTCATCAGCGGCACCAGTTCGGCCGCGTCCACATGCGGCTTGAGCATGAAAAACGGGGCCTGGATCACGCCGAGGCCGGCCAGGCCGGCGGTCATGTAGGCGGTGCCGTCGTTGACCGACAGCCGGTAGCGGCCCTGCACCTCCACGCGCTCGCCCTTGCGGTTGAAGTCGAACGAAAACTGCCGGCCGGTGCGCGACGAGAAGTAGCTGACGATCTTGTGGTCGCCGCTTTCCAGATCACGCGGGTGCAGCGGCAGGCCGTGTTCGCGCACGTAGGCGGGCGCCGCGGCGCAGGCATAACGCCAGGCGCCGACGCGTCGCGCCACCAGCGACTGGTCGGTGATCTCGCCGCCGCGCACCACGCAGTCCACGTTGTCGCCCACCAGGTCCACCGGCCGGTCGCTGACGCCCAGGTCGATCTGGATGTCCGGGTAGCGCGCGTGGAACTCCGGCAGCGCCGGGATCAGCAGCAGCCGCGCGACCGAAGACGCCACGTCGATGCGCAGCCGCCCGCGCGGCGTGGCGCGCGCATGCGAGATCGATCCTTCCAGTTCGTCGATCTCGCCCAGCAGCCGGCTGACCCGCTCGTAATAGGCGGCGCCGTCCGGCGTCACCGTCACGCGGCGCGTGGTGCGGTTCAGCAGCTTGACCTCCAGGTGCTCTTCCAGCGACTGGATCAGCCGGGTCACCGCAGCCTTGGGCAGCTCCAGCGAATCGGCCGCCTTGGTGAAGGTGCCGGCCTCGACCACGCGAGCAAACGCCTGCATTGCATTGAGCTTGTCCATCCAGCATCCCTCGTTGACCTGAGGCGCCATTGTTTCATCAGCCACAAAACTGTGTCATGCCGCAGGGTGTTTATTCCTTCACTCACAACGCCTATTCTTCGCTGCATCGCAACACGATTGCCCTTCCTCCTTCCGCTCTTCCTCCTTTCGTCCCGCCCACCATGCCGTCTCTCTCCCCGCTGATCACCGCCGCCTGGCGCGACACCCGTGTCGACGCGGGCCTGGAGCAGCCGCTGTCGGTTCGCATCCACCGCGCGGCCGAGCCAGGGCTGTTGACCGTAGACGGCCAGCCGCTGGCCCGTCCGCTGGTGTTGCACCTGCCGGGCGGCGCGTTCATCGGCGGTGACCTGGACAGCGGCCTGGCGACCGCGCGGCTGCTGGCGCAATCCGGCTGCGTGGTCGTCTCGCTGGACTATCCGCATGCACCGGAGCAGCCTTTCCCGGCCGCGCTGCAGGCGGCCGCCGCTTTGTTGCGCTGGATGCAACGTGCGCGCACCCGGCTGGCGGGTGCCGGTGCGGCGCTGCTGGTGGCCGGTGAAGAAGCGGGTGCCAACCTCGCCGCGGGCCTGGCGCTGTGGGCGCGGGACCAGGGCAAGCCGCTGGCCGGCCAGCTGCTGCTGTCGCCGCTGCTGGACCCGTGCCTGGCGACTGCCTCGCTGCGCGCCGCGGGCCAGGGTGACGCCAGCTGCCCGTGGGCACGCGGCTGGCGCGCCTACCTTGGCGACAGCGGCGGCGACCATCCTTATGCGGCCCCGCTGCACGCCGCGCGGCTTGGCGGCGTGGCGCCGGCGATGCTGGTCACTGCCACCGACGACCCGCTGCGCGACGAGGCGCACCGGTACAGCGTGGCCTTGCAGCGGGCTGGCGTGGCGGCACGGCTGTTCAAGTTGGCCGGGCCGACCGGTTGGCCGATGGCGCTGAGCAAGCTGGCCAGCCTGCAGGCGCCGTGGGCCGCGGCGCTGCGGCCGGCGCTGCGCGAATTCCTGATCGATTGCCTTTCCCGCTGTCCGGCCGCGCGGCGCTCGTCCCGCCGCGCTTCGTCTGACCTTTCCACCGGAGCTTGCACCAGCGCGCTCGCGCCACGCCTGGCCTGAGTTCCACCCCGGCGCGGCCGCCTGCTGGGCCGCTTGTTGTCCTTGCCTGGCCGCCTGCAAAAAGCCGCAGGTGCAGCCGCTGCATTGCCGTTTTCGAATTCCAACCCATTCCACTGCCAACGGAGCACACCATGCCTACCTCTGCTTCTTCCAAGACCTTCCAAAAGTTTTCCCGCCGCCCCACGGCCATGGTGCTGACTTCGCTGACAGCCGCGCTGGCGCTGGGCGCCGCCGCACTGATGACCGCCCACACCGCTGAAGCCGAATCACCGGCTGCCGCGCCGCCCGCGGTGCCTGTCTCGGTCGCCGCCGTCGTCAAGCAGGACGTGGCCGCCTGGGAAGAGTTCTCCGGCCGCGTCGAGGCGGTCGACAAGGTCGAGCTGCGCTCGCGCGTTTCCGGCACGGTGCTGGCGGTGCACTTCCGCGAAGGCGCGCTGGTCAACGCCGGCGACCTGCTGGTGACCATCGACCCGGCGCCGTATGCCGCCGAGGTGGACCGCGCCGAAGCCCAGGTGCTGGCCGCCCAGGCACGGGTGGGCTACACGCGCAGCGAAAGCGAGCGCGCCGGCCGCCTGTGGCAGGAACAGGCGATTGCCCAGCGTGAGCTGGACGAGCGCCAGAACGCCGCTCGCGAAGCCGATGCCAACCTGCGCGCCGCACAGGCCGCGCTGCAGACCGCCAAGCTCAGCCTGAGCTACACACAGGTGCGTGCACCGGTGGCCGGCCGCGTCGGCCGCAAGGAAGTCACCGTGGGCAACCTGGTGGCTGCCGGCCCGGGCGCACCGGTGCTCACCACGCTGGTCTCGGTCAGCCCGATCTACGCCAGCTTTGACGCCGACGAAGCCACTGTCAGCCGCGCGCTGGCCAGCCTGCCCGGCGGCACCGCGCAGCGCGGCCAGCTGGAGCGCATTCCGGTGCAGATGAAGACCGGGCTGGGTGGCGCGGGTGAAAAAGCCATCGAAGGCAAGCTGCAGCTGATCGACAACCAGGTCGACGCCAAGAGCGGCACGGTGCGCGTGCGCGCGGTGTTCGACAACACCGATGGCGCGCTGCTGCCGGGCCAGTTCGCGCAGCTGCGCCTGGGCCAGGTCAAGGCCACCTCGGCGCTGCTGGTCAACGAACGCGCGGTCGGCACCGACCAGAACAAGCGCTACGTGCTGGTCGTCGGCGCGGACCACAAGGTCAGCTACCGCGAGGTCTCGCTGGGCGCCGCGGTGGACGGGCTGCGCATCGTCACCGCCGGGCTGAAGGCCGACGAGAAGGTCGTCGTCAACGGCCTGCAGCGGGTGCGCCCGGGCTCGCTGGTCCAGCCGCAGGAAGTGCCGATGAACGCCAAGGCCGAGCTGCAGGCCAAGAAGAACAACACCGCAGGTGAGCCGTCGTGATGCACATGCCAGTGCCCATGCGCCCCGCCATGCAGAGGAACCTTTTTCAGGACGCCCCATGAACTTGTCCAAATTTTTCATTGACCGGCCGATCTTTGCCGGCGTGCTCTCGCTGCTGATCTTCCTTGGCGGCCTGATCGCGGTGCGCGGCCTGCCGATCTCGGAATACCCCGAGGTCGTGCCGCCGTCCATCGTCGTGCGTGCCACGTACCCCGGCGCGAACCCGAAGGTCATTGCCGAGACGGTGGCCACACCGATCGAAGAGCAGATCAACGGCGTTGAAGGCATGCTCTACATGAGCAGCCAGGCGACCACCGACGGCCTGATGACGCTGACCGTCACCTTCAAGCTCGGCACCGACCCCGACAAGGCCCAGCAGCTGGTGCAGAACCGGGTCGCCCGGGCCGAGCCGCGATTGCCCGAAGAGGTGCGCCGCCTGGGCATCACGACCGTCAAGAGCTCGGTCGACCTGACCATGGTCGTGCACTTGCTGTCGCCCACCGGCCGCTACGACATGACCTACCTGCGCAACTACGCGGTGCTCAACGTCAAGGACCGCCTGGCGCGTGTCCAGGGCGTGGGCGACGTGCAGCTGTTCGGCTCCGGCGACTACGCGATGCGCATCTGGCTGGACCCGCAGAAGGTCGCCAACCGCGGCCTGTCGGCCAGCGATGTGGTTGCGGCCATCCGCGAGCAGAACGTGCAGGCCGCCGCCGGCGTGGTCGGCGCGTCGCCCGGCCTGCAAGGCATTGACGTGCAACTGCCGGTCAACGCGCAAGGCCGGCTGCAGACCGAAGACGAGTTCGGCGACATCATCGTCAAGACCGGCACTGCCGGCGAAGTGACCCGTCTGCGCGACATTTCGCGCATCGAGATGGGCGCGGCGGACTATTCGCTGCGCTCGCTGCTGGACAACAAGGACGCGGTGGCGGTGCCCATCTTCGCCGCGCCCGGCTCCAACGCGATCGCCATCTCCGATGGCGTGCGCGCCACGATGGCCGACCTGAAGGCCGCAATGCCCGAAGGCCTGACCTACGAGATCGTCTACGACCCGACGCAGTTCGTGCGCGCGTCCATCGAATCGGTGGTGCACACGCTGCTGGAAGCCATCGCGCTGGTGGTGCTGGTCGTGATCCTGTTCCTGCAGACCTGGCGGGCCTCGATCATCCCGCTGCTGGCCGTGCCGGTCGCGGTGGTCGGCACGTTTGGCGTGATGCACGTGTTCGGCTTCTCGATCAACGCGCTGAGCCTGTTCGGTCTGGTGCTGGCCATCGGCATCGTGGTGGACGACGCCATCGTCGTGGTTGAAAACGTCGAGCGCAACATCGAGGGCGGACTCTCGCCACGCGAGGCCACCTACCGCGCGATGCGCGAAGTCTCCGGCCCCATCATCGCCATCGCGCTGGTGCTGGTCGCCGTGTTCGTGCCGCTGGCCTTCATCACCGGTTTGACCGGCCAGTTCTACCGCCAGTTCGCGCTGACGATTGCCATCTCCACCGTGATCTCGGCGATCAATTCGCTCACACTCTCGCCCGCGCTGGCCGCCCTGCTGCTGAAGGGCCATGACGCACCGAAGGACTGGCTGACCCGCGGCATGGACCGCGTGCTGGGCCGCTTCTTCCGCGGCTTCAACCGGCTGTTCCAGCGCGGTTCCGAGCGCTACAGCGTGGGCGTGAAGGGTGCGATCTCGCGCAAGGCGGTGATGCTGGGCATCTACGCGCTGCTCGCGGTCGCCACCATCGGCCTGTTCCAGCTGGTGCCCAAGGGCTTCGTGCCGGCGCAGGACAAGCAGTACCTGATCGGCTTCGCCCAGCTGCCCGACGGCGCCACGCTGGACCGCACCGAAGACGTCACCCGTCGCATGGACGACATCGTCATGAAGCAGCCCGGCGTGGAGCATGCGATCACCTTCCCGGGCCTGTCCATCAACGGCTTCACCAACAGCTCGAACTCCGGCATCGTCTTCGTGGCGCTGAAGGACTTCGACCAGCGCAAGGACCCGTCGCTCAGCGCCGGCGCCATCGCCGGTGCGCTGAACCAGCAGTTCGGCCAGATCCAGGACGCCTTCATCGCCATCTTCCCGCCGCCGCCGGTGCAAGGCCTGGGCACCACTGGTGGCTTCAAGCTGCAGCTGGAAGACCGCGCCTCGCTGGGCTTTGACGCGCTGGACGCCGCGCAGAAGGCCTTCATGGCCAAGGCCTACCAGACGCCTGAACTGGCGGGCTTGTTCTCCAGCTGGCAGGTCAACGTGCCGCAGCTCTATGCCGACATCGACCGCACCAAGGCCCGCCAGCTCGGCGTGCCGGTCACCTCGGTCTTCGAGACGCTGCAGATCTACCTGGGCAGCCTGTATGCCAATGACTTCAACCGCTTCGGCCGCACGTATTCCGTGCGGGTGCAGGCAGACGCCGCGTTCCGCGCGCGGCCCGAAGACATCGGCACGCTGAAGGTGCGTTCGACGACGGGCGAGATGGTGCCGCTGTCGGCGCTGCTGAAGGTCGTACCGACCTTCGGCCCGGAACGCGCGATGCGCTACAACGGTTTCCTGACCGCCGACATCAACGGCGGCGCCGCACCGGGCTACTCGTCCGGCCAGGCGCAGGACGCGATCAAGCGCATTGCCGCCGAAACGCTGCCGCCCGGCATCAGCTACGAGTGGACCGACCTGACCTACCAGGAAATCCTGGCTGGCAACTCCGCCGCGCTGATCTTCCCGATCGCCATCCTGCTGGTCTTCCTGGTCCTGGCCGCGCAGTACGAAAGCCTGACGCTGCCGCTGGCCATCCTGCTGATCGTGCCGATGGGCCTGCTGGCCGCCATGACCGGCGTGTGGCTCACCAAGGGCGACAACAACGTCTTCACGCAGATCGGCCTGATGGTGCTGGTGGGCTTGAGTGCGAAAAACGCGATCCTGATCGTGGAGTTCGCACGCGAGCTGGAGTTCGCCGGCCGAACGCCGATCCAGGCCGCGATCGAAGCCAGCCGGCTGCGCCTGCGCCCGATCCTGATGACCTCGATGGCTTTCGTGATGGGTGTGCTGCCGCTGGTGCTGGCGACTGGCGCTGGCGCCGAGATGCGCCATGCGATGGGTGTCGCGGTGTTCGCCGGGATGATCGGCGTGACGGCCTTCGGCATCTTCCTGACCCCGGTGTTCTACGTGCTGCTGCGCCGCATGACCGGCAACCGTCCGCTGAAGCAACATGGCGAAGTGCCGCACGACGTGGAGCCGATGCTGGAGCCGGGCATGCATGGTGGTGCCGCCATCCATCCGCAGCTGGCAGCCCCGCGCCATGAACATGAATAAGTGAAGCACCCGGTCTCACGCATGCGTGAGACCACCCGCCGGGCGGGTTGCTCGGCCGCCTTGGGGCGGCCCGGCGCCGGCCTCGTGCGAAATTTGGAGATTCCAATGAGAAACCTCTTTTCGAATGGCCCGAAACGCCTACTGACCCCGCTGCTCGCAGCCCTGGTCCTCGCGGGTTGCGTCTCGGCGCCCGCTGTCGACCCGGCCACGCTGCCGACCGCACCGCCGGCCTTCAAGACAACGCAAAGCGCGCCGGTCGAAGGCCACTGGGCGGCAGTGGCGCCGGCCGATGCGGCCGACCGCGGTGCCTGGTGGGCCGTGTTTGCCGACCCTCTGCTCAACCAGCTGATCGCCCGCTCGCAGGCGCAGAACACCGACCTGAAGATTGCAGCGGCACGCTTGCAACAGGCCCGCGCCGGGCTGCGCGCTGCAGACGCGCAACGCCTGCCGCAACTGGGTGCGAGCGCCGGCGTGACCCGCGCGACCGACAGCACGGCCGGCGTGCATCCGTACCCGGTCTACAACCAGGGCACTGCAGGTGCCAACCTGGCCTGGGAGCTGGATCTGTTTGGCAAGCTGGGCCTGGGCAGCCAGGCCGCCGAGCTGGACGCGCAGGCCAGCGAAGCCACGCTGCGCAGCACGCAGCTGATGGTGCAGGCCCAGGTTGCGCAGACCTACTTCGCGCTGCGCGAGGCGGATGTCGAGCGCCGCCTGGTGCGCGAGTCGGTGGACGCCTACCGCAACACGCTCAAGCTCACCGAGCGGCGCCGCGCCGCCGGGGACCTGGCCGAACTGGACGTCGAGCGCATCCGCACCGAAGTGGCGGCGACCGAGTCCGATGCGATCGCGCTGGACCGCCAGCGCGCCACGCTGGAAAACGCACTGGCCGTGCTGCTGGGCGAATCGGCCAGCGAGTTCACGCTGCCTGACACCGCCTGGGCTGCCGCACCGCCGTCCGTGCCTGCCGGCCTGCCCAGCGCCGTGCTGGCGCGCCGGCCGGACGTGGCCGCAGCCCAGCGTGGCCTGATGGCCGCGCAAGCCCGCCTGGGCGTGGCCCAGTCGGCCTGGCTGCCTGACCTGGCGCTGACCGCCACCGGCGGCTATGCATCGACCGAGCTGTCCGACGTGTTCCGCTGGTCCGCCCGCGCTTGGTCGGTCGGCACGTTGCTGTCGCTGCCCATCTTCGACGGCGGCCGGCGCCAGGCGAACGAAGACCGCATCGCGGCTGACGCGCAGATCGCGCTGCAGAGCTACCGCGGCCAGGTGCTGACCGCGCTGCGCGAGGTCGAGGACCAGCTGACTTCGCTGGAACTGCTGCAGGCCCAGTCCACCGTGCTGGCACTGGCCGTCAAGTCGGCCACCCGCGCCACCCAGCTGTCCGACGTGCGCTACCGCAACGGCCTGGTCAGCCAGCTCGACCTGCTCGACGCCCGCCGCAACGAACTGCGCAACCTGCGCCAGGCCGTGCAGATCCAGGGCGCGCAGTTCCAGAGCACGGTGGCGCTGATCCGCGCGCTGGGCGGCGGCTGGGAGGGCTAGGGTTCGCTGCTGTTGGGCAACTTGGCGAGGCCCTGCACCAGGGCCTCGAACACCAGCCGCACGCGGGCTGGCACGGGGCTCTGGCGTGCGCGGTAGACCTGCACCGGCCAGGGCTTCGGCGCTTCTGCTTCCAGCACACTGACCAGCCGGCCCTCGCGCAGCGCCGGCTGGGCCAGGAAGTCCGGCAACTGGCCAAAGCCGATGCCGGCCAGCACAGCGGCCTGTTCGGCCTCCGGGTCGTCGGTCACAAAGGCGGGAACGGCGGGCGCCTGCTGGCGGCTGCCGCGGAACAGCCAGTTCCAAGGGCGGCCGTTGTTGAGGTCGATCATCGCGGTGCAGGGCCGCTGGTCCAGCAGCTCGGCGATGGTTTGCGGCGCGCCCACGCGGGCCACCAGCGCCGGTGTGGCCACCACGTGGAAGCGCACCTGCGCCACCGCCCGGGCGACGAAGCCGCTGTCGCGCATCGGGCCAATGCGCACCCCAATGTCGATCTGCTGGTCCACCACGTCGGCCCGCACTTCCGACAGCCGCAGGTCCAGCACCAGTCCAGGATGGGCGGCCAGCAGTGGCGCGAGCGTTGCCATCAAGGGTTCGCGGCCGAGAAAACGTGGCGCCGTCACGCGCACCAGCCCGCTGGCGACTTCGGTCGCCTGGGCCGGC
This sequence comes from Ideonella sp., assembly GCF_041287625.1. Classification (GTDB taxonomy): domain Bacteria; phylum Pseudomonadota; class Gammaproteobacteria; order Burkholderiales; family Burkholderiaceae_C; genus Ideonella. The sequence goes on along the minus strand of NZ_JBGGNH010000023.1, from coordinate 86,556 downwards.
TGGCCCCGCACCGGGAACAGCGCGTCCACGCCGGACAGCGCAGCTTTGGCGCGTTCCACCAGTTGCGCGCCAAAGGCGGTGAGCCGCACGCCACGCGTGCTGCGGTGGAACAGCGGTTCGCCCAGCGTGTCCTCCAGCTCGCGCACCACGCGCGTCACCACCTGCGGCGAGACGGCCAGCTGCAATGCGGCGTCGCGAAAGTTGCGCGCCTGCGCGGCGCAGCAAAACACCCGGAGGGCTTCAAGCGGATTGTTCACGGTTGCGGTTCGGTGTTCCTGATGGCGGAATTCTGAACTCGCCAGGGTTCCATATACAAGCATTCGAGCGAATCGGACACTGGCTTCACTGAGTCTTTCCAACCCCCTTCCTTCAGGAGCCCACCATGTCTCAATCCCAAGATTCCATCCGCGGCCAGGTCGTTGTCATCACCGGTGCCAGCAGCGGCCTGGGCGAAGCCACAGCCCGCTTGCTGGCAACCCGCGGTGCGCGCCTGGTGCTGGCCGCGCGCCGCGCTGATCGCCTCCAATCCCTGGCCGCCGAGTTGCGCGACGGCGGCGCCGAAGTGATGGTGCAAGCCACAGACGTGACTCGCCGCGCCGACCTGGACGCGCTGGCCGCTGCGACGCTGAAAGCCTTCGGCCGCATCGACGTGCTGGTCAACAACGCCGGCGTGATGCTGCTGGCCGGGCTGGACAAGCTCAAGGTCGACGAATGGGACCGCATGATCGACGTCAACATCAAGGGCCTGCTCTACGGCGTGGCCGCGGTGCTGCCGACGATGAAGGCGCAAGGCAGCGGCCACATCGTCAACATCGCCTCGGTGGCCGGCCTGAAGGTCTTCAGCCCCATTGGTGCGGTCTACAGCGCGACCAAGTTCGCGGTGCGCGCGATCTCCGAAGGCCTGCGCGCCGAAGCCCCGGCCGGCGTGCGCACGACCATCGTGTCACCCGGCGCGGTGGCCTCGGAACTGAAGCTGGGCACCAGCGACGCCGAGGCATCGGCCGGCGTCAACGCCTTCTACGAAGCCAACCAGATCCCAGCCAATTCGGTGGCGCGTGCGATTGCCTACGCGATCGAACAGCCGGCCGACGTGGACATCAACGAGATCGTGCTGCGCCCGACGGTGCAGGACTTCTGAGGGGCGCTGCCGGTCAATGCATGTCGGCAGCCGCACTGCCATTGATGGCGCCCGGCAGCGGCCGGGGGCGACCATGGTGCCGGCGCCCCAGATCGGCATCGCCTTGCCGTCCTTTTCGCAAGGGTGCGCTGGCGGCCGCCGCGGTGGGGGCGTCAGGCGCGCGACCCTGGAAAAAGCCCGCTGTAGCGGGCTTGGGCCTGTCAACGCCACGGCAGGACGCCAAGGCAAGTTCAGAAGTGGTAGCGCACGCCCAGGCTCAGCAGGCGCACGTCCGCCTTGAATGTTTCGTATTCGGCGCGGCTGAAGTCTGCGGCCAGTTCCACCCGCAGCCCGGGGGCCACCACGCAGCCCAGGCCCAGGCCGGCGTAGAACTGCGCCTTGGTATCGCTGTCGGACGCGCTGAGGCCTGCGCCGTCCGACCCGTCCACCTTGGTCCGCATGCCGATCACGCCGGCACGGGCCAGCAGTTCCATGCGAGGCAGCACTTCAAAACGATAGGCCGCGCCCAAGGTCAGGCCCGAGGCCCTGGCCGTCAGCTCGGCGCCATTGCCCGAGCCCTTGGCCTTGCCGAACCAGGCATAACCGAGTTCGGCAGACAGGCCGTGGCCCAGCTCATAGCCGCCCACCAAACGGCCGCCAGTGCTGCTCTTGTCGCAGGACGGTGCTCCGAGGCAGTCGGTGTCGAACTCGGCACCGCCCAGCGCGGCGCTGACATAAGTTGGCGTGGCTGCGGTTGACTCGGCCATCACGTTGTTGCCGAGCAGCAGTGCCAAGCCAGCAGCAACAGCCATCGAGATCTTCTTCATTGCGTTCCCTCAGTTTGGTATGGATGGATTGCGGCCTTCGTGCGGGCCGCATAAAAAAGCCCGCAGGTTGCGGGCTCGTGATGGATCAAAAAAGCCAGAAGGCCGGATGATCAGAACGCGTAGCGCAGGCCGACCGAGAAGTTGCGCAGGTCCGCCTGGGCGTCCGTGTATTCGGCGCGGCTGAAGTCCACGTTCAGCTCGACGTGCAGCGCCGGCGTCACGGCGTAGCCCAGGCCGAGCCCGGCGTAGGCGGCAGTATTGGTCTCATCGTCCGATGCGCTGTTGACGCCGTCGGTCGCGCTGACCTTGGTCTTCATGCTGATCACGCCCAGTCGCGCCGTGGCGTCCCAGTCGCGGGCAAACGGGGCGCGGAAGGCCACGCCCAGCAGGATGCCACCGGCTTCGATCTTGGCGCGCACGCCGCCGACCGTGGCCTTGGCTTCACCAAACGACATGTAGCCCACTTCGCCAGCCAGGCCGCCACCGAGCTCATAGCCCAGCATCACGCGGGCGCCGGTGCCGGAGTTGTCGCACGACTCGGTGCCGGCGCAATCGGCATCAAAGTGGCTGGCGCCGACTGCGCCGTTGACATAAAGGCGGCTGTTCGGCGCCTGCTGGGCCATGGCGGCGGAGCTGAGCAGCACGGTGGCTGCGGCCGCAATGGCCATCGAAATCTTCTTCATCACAAATCCTGTCCACAGACAAAAAGCCACCCCCCGGTGGCCGACGGGCCAGATTTTCGATGAATTGCCCCATCTGGGCGGCGGATGAGCGCCTAGATGGGGCAATTGCGGCTTGCACGCCACGGTCGATTGACGAGACGTAACAAGCCCGGCCAACTCAAGCCGCCCGCTTGAACGTCGCCAGGAACACCCCTGCAGCGACGAACAGGCTGCCGAAGCTGCGGTTCATCCAGCGGATCTGGCGCGGTTCGCGCAGCAGGCCCAGCACCTTGCTGGCCAGGGCCACGTAGCCGGTCATCACGCAGAACTCGACCACGCTGAAGGTGGCGCCGATGTGCAGGTATTGCAGCGGCAGCGGCCGGCCCATGTCGATGAACTGCGGCAGCACGGCCAGCAGGAAGACGGTGCCCTTGGGGTTCATCGCGTTCACCATCCAGCCGCGCAGGAAGATGCTTTTGCGGCTGGCGGCCTGGGCGGCGTTGGCGCTGGTCGCGTCCTTCGCGGTGATCGGGCTGGCCGGCGAGCGCCATTGCTGCACGCCCAGGTAGACCAGGTAGGCCGCGCCCACCCACTTGACGACCGCGAATGCCGTCTCTGAGGTGGCCAGCAGCGCACCCAGGCCCACGCCGACGACCAGCAACTGCGTGATCACGCCCAGCGCCAGGCCGAAGGCGACGACCTGGCCGCGGCGAAAGCCATTGTTCAGGCCCGAGCCCATCGCGGCGATGGCGCCCGGGCCGGGCGACAGGCTGATGGCCACGGTGGCGAGGAAAAACGGGAGCCAGGTCGAGAAGTCCATGGGGCGTGACGTTGCGAAGCGGGGAGCCGAGTTTAGGGCGCTGCCAGAATGCCCCTCATGTCCAAGGCCAAGACGATCTACACCTGTACCGAATGCGGCGGCACCAGCCCCAAGTGGCTGGGCCAGTGCCCGCACTGCAAGGCCTGGAACACGCTGGAGGAAGGCGTGGCCGAGCCGGCGGCGGGTACTGCCAAGAACCGCTTCCAGGCACTGGCCAAGTCTCAGCCCGTCGCCACGCTGAGCGAGATCGAGGCCGGCGACGTGGCGCGCACGCCCACCGGGCTGGACGAGCTGGACCGCGTGCTGGGCGGCGGCATCGTCGAAGGCGGCGTGGTGCTGATCGGCGGCGACCCGGGCATTGGCAAGAGCACGCTGCTGCTGCAGGCGGTGGACGCGCTGGCCACACGCATGAAGGTGCTGTATGTGACGGGCGAGGAGTCCACCGCGCAGGTGGCGCTGCGGGCTCGCCGGCTGGACCTTTCGGGCGCCGCCGTGCGCGTGCTGGCCGAGATCAGCCTGGAGAAGATCCTCGCGACCATCGAAGCCGAGCAGCCGGCCTTCTGCGTGATCGACTCGATCCAGACCATGTACTCGGAGCAGCTCAGCAGCGCGCCGGGTTCGGTCTCGCAGGTGCGCGAGTGCGCGGCGCACCTCACGCGCACCGCGAAGTCCGGCGGCTGCGCCATCGTGCTGGTCGGCCATGTGACCAAGGAAGGCGCACTGGCCGGGCCCCGGGTGCTGGAGCACATCGTCGACACGGTGCTGTATTTCGAGGGCGACACGCACAGCAGCTTCCGCCTGGTGCGGGCGATCAAGAACCGCTTTGGCGCGGTCAACGAGATCGGCGTGTTTGCAATGACCGAGCGTGGCCTCAAGGGCGTGTCCAACCCCAGCGCGATCTTCCTGTCCACGCACAGCGAGCCGGTGCCCGGCAGCTGCGTGCTGGTGACGTTGGAAGGCACGCGGCCGCTGCTGGTCGAGATCCAGGCGCTGGTGGATTCCGGCGGCCCGAGCCCGCGCCGCCTGTCGGTGGGCCTGGACCGGGACCGGCTGGCGATGCTGCTGGCGGTGGTGCACCGCCATGCCGGCGTGGCGTGCATGGACCAGGACGTGTTCGTCAATGCGGTGGGCGGCGTGCGCATCAGCGAGCCGGCGGCCGACCTCGCGGTGCTGATCGCCATTCAAAGCTCGCTGCGGGGCAAGCCTTTGCCGCGGGGCTTCATTGCCTTTGGCGAGGTGGGTCTGGCAGGCGAAGTGCGGCCCGCGCCGCGGGGGCAGGAGCGCTTGAAGGAGGCTGCCAAGCTGGGATTCAGCGTGGCGGTGGTGCCCAAGGCGAACGCGCCGAAGAAACCCATCGAAGGGCTGACGATCCACGCCGTCGAACGCATCGAGCAGGCCATTGATCTGATGCGGCAGCTGGACTGAAAGCACAGCGCGTACCCTGCACCACGCCGCATCGCCTCGTTCGTGCGCAGGGGCACGTCACTGGCCGGGCCGCCTGTCTGGGCCCGCACCTGGCTCAGAGCGCGGCCGACTTTTCCAGGGTGTAGTTCTGCACGTTTCCGTTTGGCAGTGTCACCTGGCATTGCTGGCGCCAGGTGTCGATCCACACGCCTTTGCCATTGCTGGAGATCAAATAGATGGACCAGTCGTCGCGATCAGCAACGGAGAATTTCGCGGCTTCGTTCTTGTCGGTGAGCGATTTCCAGGAGCCGTCCTTGTTCAGCGTGTACTGCGCGGCGGAGGCCTCATTGCGGCAGAGTGCAAACGAGACGTTGCCTCCGTTGACCTCGGCTGCCGCAGCCTGCGCAGCCGCGCTCACCATGAGCAAGGGGACGATGCAGCGAAGGACCAGGGTGCGACGGGAGAAGACTGTTGAATTGCGCATGTTGGGTTTCCGAATGGTCTATTGATGGGAAAAACGAGAGCACAGCGTAGTTTTGCGCTTCTTGTCCAGCCATACGGTGATCGCCGCATTTTGCGCAGGGCGCGTCGAGCGCCTGGCCTGCGACTTCGAGTTCTGCGACAAGAGCCGCCCCCAGCAGTTGCCACCCGAGATGGCTGAGATCGAGAAAAGCATGGAGAGCATGCGCAGCTCTCAAGGCAAGCACTTCAACCAGGGCAGCTGCGAGCTGGCCAAGAGGCCGGTGTGTTCCTCCGCATGGCCGGCCACAGCCGCGCCAAGGGCACGCCGGTGGCCGGCGCCGCCCAGTCCAACGTGATCGTCACCGCTACCCAGCTGTGGGAGCGTCGCCCGGCCCGCCTGCGCGCAGCAGCAGCCCGCCCATCAGCGCCGCCACCAGCGCGCACGCTGCGCCCAGCTTGAAGGCCAGCTGGTAGCCGGCGTTCAGCGCGGCGGCCGCGTCCAGCCCGGCCAATGCCGCGGCTTCCGAGCGGCCGGCCGCCAGGCTGGCCAGCACCGCCAGCCCCAGCGCGCCGCCCATCATGAAAGCGGTGTTGACCAGCCCTGATGCCAAGCCTGAATCCGCCGGCCCGACCTCGCTCATCGCCGCCAGCAGCACCGGGTTGAACGCGATGCCGGCGCCCAGGCCGAGCAGCAGCATCGGCGGCAGCACGTGCTGCCAGAAGTTCGCAGCCACGGGAGCCTGCGAGAACAGCAGCAGCCCCAGCGCCGCCAGCGCCAAACCCACGGCGATCGGCCTGCGAATGCCAAAGCGCATCACGATGCGCGCAGACAGCCCCAGCGAACACACCGCCATGATGAGGTTGGCCGGCAGGAAGGCCAGGCCGACCTGCATCGGCGCGTAGCCCAGCACCTGCTGCAGGTACAGCGCCGAAATGAAGAACCAGGCGAACATCGCAGCGGCCCACAGCACGCCCGCACTGTTGGCCACCGCCACGCTGCGCAGCCGGAACAGGCCCAACGGCATCAGCGGCTGCGCCACCCGTGCCTCGGTCCAGACAAAGGCCGCGCCCAGCACCAGCGCGCTGGCCAGCAGGCCCAGCGTCTGCGCCGAGGTCCAGCCCGCGGTGTTGCCATTGACCACGGCATACACCGCCAGCATCAGCGAGCTGGTGACCAGGATCGCGCCGGCCACGTCCAGCTTCTGCTTGTCTGGCGGCGTGTGCCCGGCCGGCAGCAGCGCCACGCACAGCGCATACACCGCCACGCCGATCGGCAGGTTCACCAGGAAGATCCAGTGCCAGCTGAAGTTGCCGGTCAACAGCCCGCCCAGCAGCACGCCGATGCTGCCGCCGCCCGCGCAGACAAAGCCGTACACGCCCATGGCTTTCGCGCGCTCGGCCGGCTCGGTGAACAGGTTCATGATCAGCGACAGCGAGACGGCCGACACCACCGCGCCGCCCAGCCCCTGCACCGCGCGCGCGGCCACCAGCGCGCCTTGCGAAGGCGCCAGCCCGCAGGCGGCCGAGGCCGCGGTGAACAGCACCAGCCCCGCCAGGAACAGTCGCCGGTGGCCATACAGGTCGCCCAGCCGTCCGCCCAGCAGCAGGCAGCCGCCAAAGCTCAGCAGGTAGGCGTTGACGACCCACACCAGCCCCGTCTCGGAAAAGCCCAGGTCGGCGCGGATGGACGGCAACGCCACGTTCACGATGGTGCTGTCGAGCACGATCATCAGCACGCCCAGGCACAACACGGCCAGGGCCGACCAGCGGCGGCGAGGGGTGAGCAGGTCTTTCATGTGCTGCTTTGTACTATGGCGGCGCACCGCCCAGGTGTGCCAATCGGCATCACGGGGTGGCCGCCCGCCTGGAGACGGCCGTGGAAGCCAGCGCATTTCACGGCTTTTGCTGCAGTGCAGCGATCGCAGAATCGAGCGAACTGTGGACCTTGTGGCCGAGTCGGTCCGGGCCGCGCCCCTTCCCTCTGCGAAAGCTGTTTCCCCATGTCGTTCCTCAGCAATCTCTCCATTGGCAAGCGACTGGCCACCGTGCTCGGCACGATGCTGGCCCTGTCGCTCGGCACCTTCATGTTCGCGGCCGTGATGCTGCAGCAACTGGGTGGCGAGATCGACACCATGCTGCAACAGAACATCCAGACCGAGCGCCTCGCCGTGGACTGGCGCATGAGCCTGGCGGCCGCCATCCAGCGCCGCGCCGCAGTGTCCCGCAGCAGCGACGACAGCCTGGAGGCCTATTTCGCACCGGCCAATGCCGAGTCCGTGCGCCTGACCGGCGAGCTGCAGAAGGCGCTGGACGACAGGGTCAGCAACGACAGCGAGCGTGAGCTGATGGCGCAGGTCAAGGCCAGGCGCCTGACCTACCAGAACGGTCGCGACGAGGTGCTGAAATTCAAGAAGGCGGGCGACGTGGCCGCCGCCAGCCGTGCCTTCAGCGAGCATTTCGAGCCGGCGGCCAATGCCTACCTGGAGGCGGTGAAGGCCGTGGTGACGCGGCAGCGGGAGGACCTGGATGCGCGCGCCGGGTCGGTCAGCGACCTGCGCCGCCGCATGCTGGCCGTGCTGGCGGCCAGTGCGGCGCTGTCGATCGGCATCAGCCTGGTGCTGGCCTGGCTGCTGACGCGCAGCATCACCGGCCCCTTGCGCCATTCGCAGCAAATGGCCGCAGCCATCTCCAGCCTGGACCTGCGCGGCCGGGCCCTGGGCAGCTATGCCCAGGACGAAACCGGCCAGCTGCAGCGCTCGCTCGATGCGATGCGGGACGCCCTGAAGCACTCGATCCACGAGGTGCGTGGCGTGGTGGACAACGTGACCACCGCGACCACCCAGATCGCCGCCGGCAACCATGACCTCAGTGCGCGCACCGAGCAGACCGCCAGCAACCTGGAGGAAACCGCCAGCGCGATGGAGCAGCTCACCGGCACCGTTCGCCAAAGCGCCGCCTCGTCGGTTCAAGCCAACCAGCTGGTGCACTCGGCGGTGGCCGTGGCGGCCCGCGGCGGGCAGATGGTGGCCGGTGTGGTGGCGACCATGAACGACATCCACGCCAGCGCCAGCCGCATCGCCGACATCACCAGCGTCATCGACGGCATCGCCTTCCAGACCAACATCCTGGCCCTGAACGCTGCGGTGGAAGCTGCGCGTGCCGGCGAGCAGGGCCGCGGTTTTGCCGTGGTGGCAGGCGAGGTGCGCACGCTGGCCCAGCGCTCGGCCCAGGCTGCCAAGGAAATCAAGCAATTGATTGGTGACAGCGTGACCAAGGTCGCGTCCGGCACCCAGCAGGTGCACGCCGCGGGCGACACCATGGGCGAGATCGTGCGCAGCATCCAACAGGTCAGCGACATCATGGGTGAGATCACCACCGCCGCGTCCGAACAGAGCGATGGCATCGGCCAGGTCAACGTGGCCGTCACCCAGCTGGACCAGATGACGCAGCAGAATGCTGCGCTGGTCGAGCAGGCTGCCGCCGCTGCCTCCAGCCTGCAGGAACAGGCCGTGCGCCTGGCCAACGCAGTCGCCGAGTTCCAGCTCGACGCCATGCCCCGGCACGCTTGAGTGCTGCGCAGGGCGGCGTGTGGCGCCGTGCCGGCGCCCGCCAGCGGCGGCCGCTTTGTACTATGGTGGCGAACCTGCCACGCATTCCCCATCGACCAGCATGCTGCCGCCCGCTTCCGCTGACGCCTTGCCCCCGCCCGGCTTCGCTCCCCGCCCGCCGCCGCCCTACTACGCGGTCATCTTCACCAGCCAGCGCACCGAGGCCGACGGCGGCTACGGCGAGGCTGCCGAACACATGGTGCTGCTGGCGCGCGAACAGCCCGGTTACCTGGGCGTCGAAAGCGCACGCGGTGCGGACGGCCTGGGCATCACCGTCTCTTACTGGCGCTCGCTGGCCGACATTGCCGCGTGGCGCAAGCAGATCGACCATGCGCAAACCCGCGCGCGCGGACGGGCCGAGTGGTACACGCACTACGAGCTGCGCATTGCCAAGGTCGAGCGCGCCTATGGCTGGGACGAGGTCACCAGCCCGCCGCAGACCGACGCCGGCCAGCCATGAGCAGAATCGCCTTTGTCTCCGACATCCACGGCAACCTGCCAGCGCTGGAGGCCGTGGCCGCCCAGATCGCCGCTGCAGGCATCCATGCTGTGGTCAATCTCGGCGACATCGCTTCCGGCCCCTTGTGGCCACGCGAAACCGTGCGGTTGCTCATGCAACGCGACTGGCCGACCATCGCCGGCAACCACGAGCGCCAGGTGCTGACATTGCCGCGCGAACGCATGGGTGCGAGCGACGCCTTTGCCGCCGCACAGCTTGGCGAGCCCGAGCGCGCCTGGCTGGCCGCGCTGCCGCCCAGCCGCTGGTGCGGCGAGCAGGTCTTCTGCTGCCACGGCACGCCGACCGACGACCTGCAGTACCTGCTCGAAACCGTGGTCCCCGGCTTTGATCCGGCCGACCCGGCGCCCCGCAGGTCTGTGACGCTGGGCCTGCGCGCCGCCAGCGCGGCCGAGCTGCAGGTCCGCCTCGCCGGCCTGGTCCACCAGCCGCTGCAGCCCACGCTGCTGGCCTGCGGCCACAGCCACGTGCAGCGCATCGCAGCGCAGGGCCACACGCTGCTGCTGAACCCCGGCAGCGTCGGCCTGCAAGCCTATGACGACGTGCACCCGCACCCACACTGGGTCGAGACCGGCCACCCGCAAGCCTGCTGGGCGCTGGCCGAACACGGTCCCGCTGGCTGGCAGCTGGCGCTGATGGCCACGCCTTACGACTTCGAAGCCGCCGCCCGCCGCGCCGACGAAAACGGCCGCGGCGACTGGGCCGACGCATTGCGCACCGGCCGCGTCGGTCGGCTCGAACCTGCCTGAGCGTCCGCGCTGCTACGCTGCCCAGCTTCTCCTTTGTCTGTCACCAGGACGCGCCCATGAAGATCGTTCGCCCTCTCTTCGCCACAGCCATCGCCGCCGCAGCCTTGCTGGCCGCCACCGCGGCGCAAGCCCAGTCGGCCAGTGCCCCGTCCGCCGACAGCATGAAGCAGCAGATCCAGGACCGTTTCACCAAGGCCGATGCCGACCACGACGGCAAGCTGACACGTGCGGAAGCGCAGGCCGGCATGCCGCGCGTGGCAGCGAAGTTCGATGAGATCGACGCTGCGCACACCGGCTCCGTCACGCTCGAACAGATCCTGAAGTTAGCGGCGGCCCAGAAGAAGTGACCACCTTGGGCTCGCCTCGGCACTGAGCCCAGCCAGATGTGGAAGCCCGCCGTCCTGGCGGCGAGGCAGTCGGCACAATCGCGCTTTTCCTGGACCGCAAGCAAGAGTTTTTCAGATGGATGCACGATGGGGCTGGCCGCTGGCCGCGCTGGCACTGGTGGCCGGCTACCTGCAATGGGGCTGGCAAGGCCTGCTGTTCGCTGGCACGGTGGTGGTCTTCTGGCTGCTGCTGCAGTTCAGCCGCTCGGTGCGCGCGCTGGGCGAGGCTGGCAAGGCGCCGCTGGGCAGCGTGGCCAATGCGGTGATGCTGCATGCCAAGCTGCGCAAGGGGTTGACGCTGCTGGAGGTGCTGCGCATCACCGGCAGCCTGGGCGACCGCATGGCCGAGCCGCCCGAGGAGCGCTTCCGCTGGACCGATGCGGCAGGCGACTCGGTGGAGGTGCTGCTCAAGCGCGGCAAGGTCGCCGAATGGCAACTGCATCGCGCGGCTGCGTCCGACGCCTAAAATCCCCGCTTCGTCTGAACGAACTGAACCACACAAGGATTTCCCCATGGGCATGGAAGACCGCGACGGCAAGATCTGGATGGACGGGCAGCTGGTCGACTGGCGCGACGCCAAGATCCATGTGCTGAGCCACACGCTGCACTACGGCTGCGGCGCCTTCGAAGGCGTGCGCGCCTACAAGACGCCCAAGGGCACGGCCATCTTCCGGCTCAAGGAACACACCGAGCGGCTGTTCAACTCGGCCAAGATCCTGCGCATGAAGATTCCCTTCAGCTACGAGCAGGTCGCCGAGGCGCAGAAGCAGGTCGTGCGCGAGAACCAGCTGGAAAGCTGCTACCTGCGGCCGCTGACCTGGATCGGTTCCGAGAAGCTGGGCGTGAGCCCCAAGGGCAACACGGTGCACCTGATGGTCGCCGCCTGGACCTGGGGCGCCTACCTCGGTGAAGAGGGCCTGAAACGCGGCATCCGCGTGAAGATCAGCAGCTACACCCGGCACCACGTCAACATCACGATGACGCAGGCCAAGGCGGTGAGCAACTACACCAACTCCATCCTGGCCAACATGGAAGCCACGGAGGACGGCTACGACGAAGCCATGCTGCTGGACGCCAACGGCTTTGTCTCCGAAGGCGCGGGCGAGAACCTGTTCGTGATCAAGAACGGCGTGGTCTACACACCTGACCTGTCGGCCGGCGCGCTCAACGGCATCACCCGCAACACCATCTTCCACATCTGCGAAGACCTGGGGCTGAAGCTGGTCGAAAAGCGCATCACGCGCGACGAGGTCTACATCGCCGACGAGGCGTTTTTCACCGGCACCGCCGCCGAAGTCACACCCATCCGCGAGCTGGACCGCATCGAGATCGGCGCCGGCTCGCGTGGCCCCATCACCGAGAAGATCCAGAGCGCCTTCTTCGACATCGTCAACGGCCGCAACGACAAGTACGCTCACTGGCTGACGCTGGTCTGATCCCTTTTCTCCTTCACCGCATCACTGCCATGAGCGAAACCCAAGCCGCCGCCACCGTCGAAGTCACCGCCAAGGACCTGCAAGGCGAGGGCGTGCTGTTCTGCCCCAACCCGCGCATGCCGCTGTGGAGCAACCACCCCCGCGTGTTCCTGAACCTCAGCCAGGACGGCCAGGGCAAATGCCCGTACTGCGGCACCGTCTACAAGCTGAAGGACGGCGAACACCTTCCGCACGGCCACTGAACCGTTGAGGAAGTCGCGCCATGCACGCTGAAGCGGTCTGGCGCGAAGCCCAGGCGGCGCTGCTGGACCACCTGCAGCGCCGCGACGCGGGCCACGCGCTGCAGCGCCTTGCGCGGTCCGTGGCGCATCTGCTGGACCGCCCCTGCGGGCTCTTTGCCCACGCCCAGCCCGCTGGCGCCGTGCCCTGGCTGGGCGGTGCAGGGGCCGACGAAGCACTGTTGCGCGGCGCCGGACAGTGTCTGCCGCTGATTCACGCTGGCCACGAGGTCGGTGAACTCCGGGTGATGCCGCGGGCAGACGGCGGCGCGCCCAAAGCCGCGCTTGCCGCGGACATCTCGCCCCTCACCGATGCAGCCGCCGCGCTCATCGCCACCTGGCTGGAGCAGCAAGGCCTGGCGGCGCCTGCTTCGCTGACGCTGACCCGCAGCGCGCTGCGCGAAGCGGGGGTCTTCGTCTGGGAGTGGGACATTCCGAGCGATGTGCTGGGCGACATCGACGAAGGCGCGCTGATGCTGGGCTACGCCCCGCACCAGATCGGCCACATCCAGGCCGACTGGACCGCACTGATCCATCCCGACGACCGCGAACAGGTCGAGGCCGCCTACCAGGCCCATGTGCGCGGCGACAGCCCGCTCTACCGCACTGTCTACCGCGCGCGGGCGGCCGATGGCCAGTGGCGCTGGCTGGAAGAGCGCGGCCGCATCGTCGAGCGGGACGCCAACGGCCAGCCGCTGCGCATGTACGGCACGCAGGCTGACGCCAGCGTCGAAAAAGCGCTGGAGCAGGCCCGGCGCGACCAGCTCGCCGCCGAGGCCGCCAGCGCCGCGAAGACCCGCTTGCTCTCGCACATGAGCCACGAGCTGCGCACGCCGCTGAACGCCGTGCTCGGCTTCGCGCAGCTGCTCGAAATGGGCCGCCAGCCGCCGCTGTCCGACGGCCAGCGGCGTCAGGTCGGTCAGATCCGCCACGCTGGCGAACACCTGCTGGCGATGATCGGCGACCTGCTGGACGTCTCGTTGATCGAATCCGGCCGCATGTCCATGCAGCCCGCGCCGCAGGTGCTGGCGCCGCTGCTGTCCGACGCGATGGCGCTGGTCCAGGCGCAGGCCCAGGCGGCCGGCATCACGCTGCACCTGGCGCCGCCGCCCGACGGCGCCACCGTGCACGCCGACCGCACCCGCCTGACCCAGGTCCTGATCAACCTGCTGGCCAACGCCATCCAGTACAACCGCCCCGCCGGCAGCGTCACGTTGTCGGCCGAACTGGCGGCCGATGCGAACACCTGGTGCATCGCCGTCCAGGACACCGGCCTCGGCATCGCCCCAGAGCGCATGCGCCAACTCTTCCAGCCGTTCAACCGGCTGGGCCGCGAGCATGGTCCGGTGCCAGGCGCAGGTTTGGGGCTCTCGCTGTCGCTCAGCCTGGTGCAGGCGATGGGTGGGACGTTGCAGGCGCGCAGTGACGGGCAGGGGAGCCGGTTCGAGGTGCGCTTGCCCGCCTTGCCACCTGGGCCTGCCTCATGAAACATGCCGGCCCCGAAACGCTGGCCTTGCTGGCGCCCTTGTTGGCCGACATCCGCGCCTTGCCCGGCCTTGCCGAACGCAAGCCCGGCATCTTCTACCGCCGCGGCGAGGCCTGGCTGCACTTCCATGAAGACCCGGCCGGGCTGTTTGTGGACGTGAAGTTGCCACCGGCCAAGGGCTTCAAGCGGCTGGCGGTGGACACGCCGGCACAGCAGAAGGCACTGTTGGCGCGGTTGACCGAGCAGTTACACGCATGAGCACGGCAACGCTGTTGCTCAGCGTGCTGTTTGGCGCCATTGGCTCCGGCTATTTCCTGTACGGGAGAAAGCAACGGGCGGTGGTGCCTTTGCTCTGCGGTCTGGCGCTGATCGTGATGCCGTATTTCATTCCCAACGCTGCGCTGCTGGTCGTGGCAGGCGTGGCGGTGTCGGCCATTCCCTATTTCTACCAAATCTAGCGAACGGTCGTGGCTGGTTTGTCACGCCAGAAACTTGCGGGCGCGCAACCAGGTCGCGTACTGCTCGGGCCACTGTGCGCTTTCCGTTCCTGGCCTGCCCATGCCGAAGCCGTGTGCGCCATTCGCGAAGCGGTGCATCTCGACGGGAACAGCAGCGTCGCGGCAGGCCTGGGCCATGATCAGTGTGTTGTGAGGGTCGGAGATCGGGTCGTCCTCGGCCTGCGCGAGGAACATGTCGGGGCAGCGGGCGCGCACATGCGTCTGCACGGACCACTCCCGTGCCTGTGCTGCAGAAGGCGCCTGGCCCACCAGCACCTTGCGGGTCGAGGTCTTGTCGTAGGGGGCCTCCAGCGTGATGACGGGGTAGATGAGGGCGCAGGCGTCGGGCCTGGCGGACTGCTCGTCCACACTGTCGATCGCAGGGGAGGACGCGAAGTCGGACCAGGCCGAGGCCAAGCCCAGCAAATGACCGCCCGCTGAAAATCCGAGCACGCCCAGTTTTTGAGGATCGACGCCAAAGCTTCGCGCATTGGCGCGGATGAGGCGGATGGCCCGCTGGGCGTCCTGCAGCGCGCAGGCATTGCCGGCGGTCCAGCCTTCGCCTGGCAGCCGGTAGCTCAGGATGAAGGCCGTGACGCCGCGCGCAGCCAGCCACGCGGCGGCCGGATCGGCCTCCATCGCCATCTCGATGCGCTTGTAGCCGCCGCCAGCCGCGATCAACACGGCCGCTCCGTTGGGTTGTGACGGGGAGACGCGCGTCAGCGAAGGGCGGCTGATGTTGCTCACGGCGCCTTTTTTGTCCGTGATCGCCTCGCCGCCGGGGCCGCCTCCACCGGGCGGGTTGTCCGGCCACAAGGGCAGTTGCGCTTCGATCGACGCAGCAGCACGCGCGGCTCCCAGAAGCGGCGCGAACGCGGCTGCAGCGATGAGGCTTCGGCGCGTGAGATGGGCAAGAGGGGCGGACAAAACTTCTCCTGTTGACGTGCCGAACGGCGATGGCGTGGCCGGCGTTGCATGAACGGCTGCGCCTCGTGTTCCGTGCACTTGGCATGGCCCGAAGCCGCGGGGCACGTGAATCTTGACGTTTTTCAGTTCAACGATTCGCCCTGCTTTTCCTGTAGCGTTCGCCACCGTGGTTCAGGTTTGGAGAAGGACCGGTTTGACCCACGGCCTGCCAGACCTGCGGTTTCCCCCAACGTCCCAACCTGAAGGCCCCTCCATGAAACACGCCGCCGTCCTGTTGCTCGCAGTGCTTGTATCCGCGCAAGCCAGCGCTGCCAAGCCATGCGAAGAACTGAAGTCCGAGATTGCCGCCAAGCTGGAAGCCAAGGGCGTGAAGAACGTGGTGCTCGAAGTCGTGGACAGCGACAAGGTGGGCGACGCGAAGGTGGTGGGCAGCTGCGACGCCGGTGCCAAGAAGATCACGTACTCGAAGAAGTAGTGTTCGACCCCGGGTTCGCAGGTCCACATGCGCGGTGAACCCGCCCGCGAGCCCTCCACCATCCTGCACCTTGATGCTGCCACTGCCGCCTTTGCCTCCGGCGCCTCGCTACGAGATTCGTCCACCCACCCCCGGCGAGATCGAGCCGGCGCGGCAGTTCCTGTCTGCCCTGGGTTGGGCACATCGCCTGGGCGACCCCGCCCGCTTTGCCGCGCTGCTGGCTCAATCCCAGCGGGTTGAGGTGGCCATCACGCCAGATGGCGAAATCGTCGGCTTCGCCCGTGCCATCACCGATGGCCTGTCCAACGGCTACCTGTCCATGGTGGCGGTCGCACCTGTGCATCGGCACCAGGGATTGGGCCGGCGCTTGGTCCAAGCTGTGATGGGTGACGAGCCCGGCATCACCTGGGTGCTGCGCGCCGGCCGAGACGAAGCGGCGGGGTTCTTCGCCCGGCTGGGTTTCGAGTCCTCTTCCCAAGCCATGGAGCGCCGCCGCCGCTGACCTTCTGTTACGTCCGCAACCCCCTGAATGGGGAACGATTCCCGCCATGCACAGCGCAGCCGCAAGTTAGAGTCGCAGCCCGTTCGAGACGACAAGAGGGCAGGGGCAGGTGACGCTCGCGCAACACAAGAAAAAACTCATCGCCGTGGGTGCGGTGGTGCTGCTGGGCGCGGCGGCAGCCGCCGTCTGGCTCGGCCGTAACCACTTTGCCGGGCGCATCAATGCGCTGGGCGTGGACCTGCAGCGGCCGGCCGCCTACGTGGCCACGCCGTCGCTGGTGAAGCTCTCGCAGGACCTGGTGAAGGCGCCGGTGCTGCGCGAGTTGCTCACCGAAGACTTCACCTTCTACTACGAGGCCCACGAGGACAAGCTGGGCTTGGCCGGCGCCATCCGCCGCATCGCCTACGAGCATGAGACGAAACTCAGCGACGAGTTGCTGACGCTGGCACTGGACCAGCCGGCAGAGGTCGCGCTGTGGGCTGACGACCGCGGCGCCGCGCGTTACTGGGCGCTGGCGATGACCCGCGACACGCTGGCCAAGGCGGTGCAAGGCCTGGCCACGCTGGCGCTGGACGACAAGCAGCTCAGCGTGCTGGCCGAGGTGCCGCTGGCCCGTTTCGGGCGCGACAAGCTGACCGTCTATGCGCTGACGATCTCGCCGCGCCGCACGCTGGCGCTGGCCGCCAAGGGCAATCGCGTGGTCGTGCTGTCGGACCCGGGCCTGCTGTTCGACAGCGAACGCAACCCCGACGACCACGCCGCCGAAGTCCTCAGTGCGCTGCTCTCCGGCAGCAGCGGCGAACAGGGCCTGTGGCGCCGCCACTTCGGCCTGGCCGGCGCCCCGGGTGCGGACCACACGCTGGTCGCCAGCGGCCCGCTGCTGGCTTTTGGCTACCAGCATTTCTTCCCGGCGCTGAAGGCGCTGCGGGTCGACGTGGCGCCGGGTGGCGCTGCGCTGCAAACCTGGTTGCGCCAAGGCAGCGCCTGGCCGGCTTCTCCGTGGGCCGCGCTGCCTTCCCAGCCGGCCGCCTGCGCCGCGCTGCCGGTCAACTGGGCGCTGGCCCGGCCGGTACTGGATGGCAGCAAGACGCCCAAGGCCGCCGCGGCCGACGCCGCCAGCGATGCCGCGACGGAAGACACCAGCGCCGAAGCCAGCAGCGACACGCCCGCCCCCGAGCTGCCGCCCGAAGTGCGCGCCGCGCTGACCGACATGGCGCAGCGCTTCGACGGCCCGGCTGCCGTCTGCTGGTATGCCGGCTCGCAACTGCACACCCCGCTGCTGGTGGCCCATGCCAAAGGCACGCCGCCGGACGCCGCGACGCTGCAGGCCTTCATGCAATGGTGGCTGCCGCAGGGCGCCGCGTGGCAGCCCGGCCAGCCCGCGGCGGAAGTGACGGCGCCCTATGGCGCCAAGCCCGCCAAGGAAGGCTCGGCCTATCGCCTGGCCTTCAAGCGCGCGGGCGACTGGTGGCTGTTTTCGCCGGATGCTGCGCTGGTGGCCAAGGCCGAAGACGCGATCGCGCGCCGCTACCCCAGTGTGGCCGACACGCTGGGGCCCGGCGCCGCGCCGGTGGCCGTGGCCACGCCCGAGCAGATCGCCCAGCTGATGCGGCGTGAGACGCTGGCCGTGCTCGGTCCGAACCAGCAGGACTTCCGCCAAGCCGCCGAGACGCAGCTGCTGCCGCGCCTGGCCGCGTTTGGCAAGCTGCCCGCCGCGCAGGCCGTGCCCACCGGCACGCCGGACGGCCAGGGCTGGGTGCCGCTGGCCTGGCGCCCGCTGGCCCAGCCCTGAGATGGCCAACGCCTTGTCGCCCACCCGCCGGCAGCTGTGCGGCGCCGGCCTGGCCAGCTTGCTGACTGGCCTGGTGCCAAGCAGCCGTGCGGCCGACGCCGCGCCGGTGCTGGACGCCGCCCAGTCCCGCGTGCTGCGCGACTGGATCACCGTGCTGGTCCATGCCCAGGTCGACCAAGGCCCCACGCCGCGCTGGACGCACCGCGACTGCGCCGGCCTGGTCCGCTTCGCAGTGGCCGAGGCCCTGCGGCCGCACGACCTGGCCTGGCGCCAGGCCATGGGCCTGCTGGGCCAGCGCCTGCCGCCGGACCTGGACCCGCAGCTCACCGCACCGCTGCGCAACCAGTGGCGCCGGGCCGACGGCAGCCAGGGTGCCTTTGTCTCGGCGCTGGAGCTGGTGCAGGGCAACACGCGCTTCATCGGCCGCCAGCTGGCGCAGGCCCAGGCGGCCGACCTGCTGTTCTACGACTTTGGCGACGACCAGCACCTGATGGTCTGGATGGGCCGCTACATCGCTTACCACACCGGCCGCCACGACGCGCACGACAACGGCCTGCGCGCGCTGCGCCCCTCGCAGCTGATGGCCTGGAACGACACCCGCTGGCGACCCGCCAGCGACAACCCGAATTTCGTCGGCCTTTACCGGCTGGCCTTCATCGCATGAGCCTCGCTCCTTTCGTCATGTTCCGTCGCGTCCTGGCCTTCGTGGCGCTGGCAAGTCTCCTGGCCACGCCGGCACTCAGCCCTGCGGCCGACGAGCCGCCGCTGCCGAACTTCCACAGTCCCTTCGTTGGCGAGCCGTTTTTCCTGCTGTCCGACGCCACCTTCGGCAGCGCCGAGCCGGCCCAGGTGCGGCTGGAGATCAACTCGCCCGAGAGCCTGGCCACCAGCGGCGGCGTGGACGTGGTGCTGTACCGCGTGCCGGATCCGCTCGCCTTCCTGCAAAAGCAGCGCAACCTGCACCGCATCCAGGTCGACAACAAGCCGGCCGGCGAAGGCCTGGCCAACACGCTCACGCACCTGTGGGACAGCTGGGTCGTCAAGGCCCGACTGGCTTGGCAGAAGCTGTTTTCGGGCAACGCGCGCCGCGCGGTCACGCAGCAGGCGCCCGCGCTGAAGACACCCACCACGTTGACGCGGCCATCCAACTTCGAGGAGCCGCCGCAGTTCAAGCCGCTGCCGGGCCTGCCCATCGCCTCGCGCTTTCGCTACCCGGTGCAACTGGCCAAGCCCATCCTGCCGCCCAAGGACCTGAAGCTGGCCGGCAGCAGCAGCGAGTTCATCACGCCCAGCCAGGGCAATGTCTTCATCCCGCTGGGCTCGCAGAAGCCGGGCCTGTACCTGGTCGAAGCCATGGCCGGCCAGCACCGCGCCACCACGCTGCTGTTCGTCAGCAACACGCTGGCGCTGACCAAGGTGTCGGGCGAGCAGATGCTGGTCTGGGCCACGCAGCGCCAGGCCGGCCAGGCGGTGCCCGGCACGCAGGTCGTGTGGACCGACGGCGTGGGCGTGCTGCAGTCCGGCAAGACGGACGCGCAAGGCTTGCTGCGCATGGCCCGCAGCGCGCCGGAGCAGACCTACGTCTTCGGGCAGGACCCGAGCGGCGGCGTCTTCATCTCGGAAAACTTCTACTACGACAGCGAGATCTACAACGCCAAGGTCTACGCCACCACCGACCGCCCGCTCTACCGCCCCGGCGACCAGGTGCTGCTCAAGGTCACCGGCCGCGAGTTCAAGAACGCACGCGACTCGGTGCCCGTGGCCGACGGCGACATCGCCTTGACCGTGCGCGACCCGGCCGGCCAGGTCGTCGCCACGCAAACCCTGGCCTTCAACGGCAACACCGGCGCCGACGGCCGCTTCCAGCTGCCCGACAACGCGCCGGCCGGCGGCTACGAGCTGCTGATGACACTGCGCGGCGACAGCTACACCGCAGCCTTTCGCGTGGCGGACTACCAGAAACCGCACTTCGAGATCCAGTGGGTGCCCGACAAGGCCGACTTCGCAACAGGCCAGCCGGTCAGCGGCGTGATCCAGCTCGCCTATCCAGACGGCAAGCCGGTGGCCAATGCGCGGCTTTCGCTCAGCGCCCGTGCGCAGACGCTGAGCATGGTCGAAGGCGAGCTGGACTACAGCGGCGCCTTCCCGCTCAAGCTCAGCCAGACCGAGCTGGAGACCGACGGCGGCGGCAAGGCGAAGTTCAGCCTGCCGGCCGCTGAGCTGCCCAGCCGCTACACCCTCACCGTGCTCGCCACCGACGGCGCCGCCTACCGCGTGCGCAGCACCCGCGAGCTGCTGGTCGAGCGCGGCAGCGCCGGCTGGCTGCTGCAGGCCGAACGCCAGTTCTCCACGCCGGGCCAGAACACCGCCTTCCGCTGGAGCCCCAGCCGCCGCGCGAGTGACGTGGCGCCGGTCGCGCCCACGCAATGGGAATGGCTGCGCCTGGAAGACCGGCAGAAAGCCAGCGGCAAGCTGGACGCTGCTGGGACGGCCGCCGGTGGCAGCGTCGCGCTCAACTTCCCCAAGCCCGGCTCCTACACCGTGACGCTGCGCGACGCGAACCAGCGCATCGTCGCCGCCAGCCCCCACTTCGTCGCCGGTGAAGGCCTGAAGGCGCCAGCCGGCAGCATCGCCATCGTCTTCGACAAGCTGCGCTATGCCCCTGGCGACACGGCTGAAGCGCTGGTCACCTTCCCCGAGCCGGTGGACCAGGCGCTGCTGACGCTGGAGCGCGAACGCGTCGAAGCAGCCGCGCTGCTCACGCAAGGCGGCGAAGGCTTCAGCACCCAGCGCCTGGGCGCCACGCAGTGGAAGCTGAAGGTCGCGGTCAAGGAGACGATGAGCCCCAACATCACCGTTTCGGTGGCCTACGCCAAGAACGGCGACAGCGTGTTCCAGAACCAGGGCCTGAGCGTGGTGCAGCCCAAGGTGGCGCTGGCCTTCAGGACCGACAAGCCGGTGTATCAGCCGGGTGAAACGGTGAACGTGGAGGTGAGCACCACGGTCGCCGGTCAGCCGGTGGAGGCCGAGGTGGCGGTCGGCGTGGTGGACGAGATGATCTACGTGCTGCAGCCCGAGATCGCGCCCAGCATCGAAGATTTCTACTTCCACCCGCGGCGCAACAACGTGCGCACCAGCGTCTCCTTGAGCTTCATCGGCTACGACCTGGCCACGCGCGCTTTAGGCGAGCTGCCCGGCCGCCGCGCCGAACCGCAGCGCGCCATCAAGGTGCTGGAGCGCCCGCGGCGCGACAACATCGACACGGCCGCCTGGGAACCCCGCCTGCACACCGACGCCACCGGCAAGACCCGCTTCAGCTTCAAGATGCCGGACTCGCTGACGCGCTGGCGCTTCACCGGCCGCGCGATTGCCGCGGCCACCGGGCTGGTCGGCCAGCAGACTGCCTGGGTGCGCAGTGACAAGCCGTTCTATGCCAAGTGGACCAGCCCGGACTGGCAGCGCGTGGGCGACAAGGCGCAGGCCAGCCTCGCGTTGTTCAACCAGGGCAGCAGCGCACAGTCCGTCGAGTGGTCGGCCCAGGGCGCGGGCGTGGCCCAGCAAGGCAGCGTCACGCTGCAACCCGGCGCCAACTTCGTCAACCTGCCGCTGAATGCCGAGCAGTACGGCGCGGCCGACCTCACCATCACCGTGAAGGCCGGCGGCAAGCTGGTGGACACGCTGGCGCAACCGGTCAAGCGCCTGCCGCTGGGCTGGACCAGCCCGCGCGAACTCGTGCTGGACCTGGCCGCCGGCCCGGCCGCGCTGCAACTGCCGCCGGACGCGCGCAACCTGCGCGTGACGCTGGCCACCGACCCGGCGGCCGGCGCCTTCAGCCGCTGGATGGACGAGCTGGTCGAGTACCCGTACGGCTGCGTGGAGCAGACGGCCAGCCGCATGCTGCCGCTGAGCATCGCGCTGCAGTCGCTGTCGGCCGCGCAGCAGCCGCTGGCGCCCATGCTCACGCAGCGCCTGGCCACCGCCCGGCTGTCGCTGGCGCAAATGGCCGGCCCCGAAGCCAAGTTCGGCTGGTGGGGCCGCGGCATGGCGCCCGACGCCTTCCTCACCGCCTACGCCTACTACGCCGACTGGCGCGCCACGCAAGCCCTGCGCACCACGCTGCCGGCCGAGCATTGGCAGCGCCTGCTGGACGTCTACGCCAAGGACGGCGCCAAGCTGCCGCCGCTGCAGCGTGCGCTGGCCTTGAGCTGGATGCAGGAGATTGGCCTGCCGGTGAACAGCATGGTGGACGCGCTGCTGGAAGAGCTGATGACGGCCACCGACGGCAAGGCCGACGCCGCGAATGGTGTCGCAAGTGCCGCGCGCCGCGGCAGCGTCGTGATGAGCGAAGAAGCCGGCGGCACGCGCGACCTGGCGCTGCTGCTCGCGGTGCAGACTGCTGGCTCGCGCGCCACCGCGCCGCAACGCGCCGATGCCGATGCCGCCGCAACGCGCCTGGCCCCGTCGCCGTCTCCCTTCGTGCAAAGCCTGTTGGTGCTGGCCAAGAAGGGCGGCGCAGCCCAGGCCGGCGCGCTGCTGGCCCAGGTGCGCGGCGAGCAGCCCACCTTCGACCGCGCGCAAGCCCTCGTCTGGCTGCACAAGGCGCTGGGCGGCCAGCCGGACCTGCGGGCCGACGCGGGTGCGCTGCCCGCGCCGTGGGTTGCCAGCAAGGGCAGCGTGGGCCAGCCGCAGTGGACGCTGCCGGCCGGTGCCATCCGCCCGCCCACCGTGGCAGCGACCGGTGCCGCGAAGTTTGCCTTTGTCGCGTTCGACAGCCTGGACAGCGGCAAGGCCGCGCCGCTGCCGGTCGGCATCACGCGCCAGCTCTATCGCGTCGTGCCGCAGGCCAAGGCCAAGCCGGCACCCGCCGCCGCAGCCTCGGGCGTTGCGCCCGAGCCGGTGGTCGACGACGGCCGCATGGACGTCAAGCTCGAAGCCGTCAAACCCGGCAGCACGCTGGACACCAACACGCTGTACCTGGACGTGCTGACGGTGAAGCGCAACGCGGGCAATGGTTCGTTGCGCTGGGGCGTGCTGGACGTGGCGTTGCCGCCGGGCGCCGCCGTCGAGGCCACCACCTGGGGCCTGGACCTGGCCGGTGCAGACGGCAAGGTCCAGCCGCTGGAACGCGCCATCCACCAGCCCACGGCCCAGGGTTATGCCGTGCCGGTCGAGCAGCTGAACGCCGGCGACTCTCAGGTCTACCGCCACCTGTTGCGCTTCTCGCAGCGCGGCCACTTCGTGCTGCCGCCCGCCCGCTACTACCGCATGTACGAGCCGGAGGCCAAGGCGGTGGAGACCGGCAACGCCTGGGCGGCGGTCGAGGTCAAGTAAGGAAAGGGGATGGCGGCGCAGCGGCAATGGCGAAGCTTCGTGGGCATCCTGCTCGCGATGGCTGCTGCCTGGGCTTCCGCTGCCACACCACCCACGGTGCTGGCCTGGCGAACGTCTGATGGCGAGCTGCGCGGCACCGCGCCGCTGCCACCGTCCGTGCCGCTGGGCAGCACCTGGAAGCTGTTTGTCTACAGCTACCTCTTTTCAGCCGGCGCGCAGGAGCCGGTCTACCGCTGTGAGCGCGCGCAGCGCGAGGCCGGCGACGAGTACTGCTGCGACCCTGGCGAAAGCATCGGCCGCGACGCCGCGCTGCAGCGCTCCTGCGGCGCCTACTTCGCGCCGCGCCGCCTCGGGCTGACGGACGCGAACTGGCGGCGCTTCTGGTCTGAACAGGACGCGCCGGCCTGGCTGCTCTCGCTGCCCGCGCTGCAGCCTGCCACCACGGTGCCGCCCGAACGCCTGCTGGACGCGCTGCAGCGCGTGCCCGCCGCCGGCCGCATCGCCGCCCGCGAGGCGCTGCTGCCCAACACCTTGCGCGAACCGGCGCTGCTGGCCGCGGTCGGCAGCTCGCCGCGCTTCAAGACCTGGTCCTGGTTCAACGAAAGCCAGGAACGCTGGGGCGGTGCCGCCGGCTGGCTGGCCGATGGTTCACCGTTCTGGCTGGGCGCACCCGGCACCGGCCAGAAGGTGCTGGCGCGCGAGGCCGGCCGCCTGGCCGAGGCCTGGCAGGCCAGCGGGCAACTCAGCGGCTCGCCCGAAGCCGCCGCGCTGCAGGCCCAGCCTTGCATGGACGTGCGGCTGTTCGCGCGCTACCCGCTGGCCAGCATCAGGCGTGAGGGCCAGCCCGCATCGCCAGGTCCGCTGACTGCTGGCGCCCGCTACACGCTGCGCTTTGCCAACGGTCAGTCGATGGAGATTCCGGGCCAGCCCGAGCTGATGCTGGGGGCAGGGCTTCAGCTGCAGGCCCGCCTGCCGCTGGAGGACTACGTGGCCCGCGTGGTGGACCGAGAAGGCGATGCGAAGGAAACCGCTGCCGCCCGCGCGCTGGCCGTCGCCGCACGCAGCTGGCTGCGGCAGAACGCCGCCACGCCCGGCGGCTGCCTTCAGGTGGCCGACGACAGCCGCGCCCAGCGTGTCAGCCCACGCCCGCCTTCCGATGCCGCACGTGCCGCCGCCGCGTTCACCGCCGGCCTGGTGCTGGACGGCGCGCCCGTCCACTACCGCAGCGACGGCGCCGCGCCGCAGCTGATGGGCTGGCGCGAGGCCGTGGCCGCCAGCCGCGCCGGCAGCAGCTTCGAGGCCTTGCTGCGCGATGCCTATCCTGCCGCCGTGCTGTCCGGCTGGCATGACGACAGTGACTGCGCGCCGCTGCCACTGGCCGCCGCCTGGCTGGGCGAGCGCTCGCCGCGCTGGGGCCGCGTGCTGCGCGCCGAGGCCGGCTACGAGCCGCCGGATGCGCTGCCGCAGGTCTGCGAGCTCGGCCAGGGCGTGCCACATGCCGACCCGCGCCGCGGCCGCATCTTCCTGCGCGAATGGCGGAGCCGCGAAGGCCGCGTCACGCTGATCCACGAATACCTGCACCTGGCCTTCCGCCGCCACCCGCGCGGCCAGGATGAAAGCTACATCGAGCGGCTTGCACAGCAACTCGCCGATGTTTGAGGAACCTCTGATGAACCGAAGTCTCTTCCTGCTCCTGACGCTTGCCGCCTGTGCTGTGCAGGCCCAGCAGGCGCCCAGCATCGACACGCCACGCGGTGGCTGGCGCGCCAGCGACAGCACCGAGCAGGACTTCGTTCAGGAGGTCCACTACCCGGCCTCCAACGTCAACACCGCTGGCCGCAGCAGCACAGCGCTGATCGCAGGGCGCATTGGCAAGGAGATTGCCGCCAAGCCCAAGGACGGCCGCAGCATGGCCCGCCTGGTGGTGGACGGCGTGGCGCTGCCGCTCAGCGTGGACGAGGCCGGCCAATACGCCCGACCGTGGTCTTTCGGCGCCGGCTCGCACGGCGTGAGCGTGCGCGGGCCGGGCGGCAGCGAGAAACGGGTGCAGTTCATCGAGGCCAATCCCGGCCGCGCGCCGGCCAAGCTGCGTGTGGTGCTGAGCTGGGACACCGACCAGACCGACCTGGACCTGCACGTCGTCTCGCCAGACGGCCAGCACGTTTGGTACGGCGAGCGCGTGGTGGGCAATGGCGGCGCGCTGGACGTGGACGTGACCACAGGCTTCGGCCCGGAGATCTACGCCAGCCGCGCGCCTGTGCCCGGCGTCTACCACGTCTACGTCAACTACTTCGGCGCCGGCGAGCAGCGCGACGTGATCACCGTGGCCCAGGTCGCGGTGATCGAAAACGAAGGCACGCCCAGCGAGAAGCAGCAGACCTTCCGCGTGCCGATGCGCAAGCCCGGCGAGCTGACGCTCATCCGTTCCTTCGTGGTGCCCTGATGCGAGCGCTTCTCTTTGCTTTGCTGCTCGCTTCAGGCCTGGCCGCTGCGGCCGACCGCGACATCCAGCATCCGTCCGGCGGCTGGACCCACAGCGGCCTGCTGGACAACGGCGACACGGTCGGCTATGCCTACCCGAACAACCTGATCGACCGCGGCGGCCAGCGTGGCCGCACGCTGATCGAAGGCCAGCTGAAGGCGTTTGACAAGACCCAGCGCCACCCGCCCACGCTGGTCGTCAACGGCAATGCGATGCCGCTTTACAGCGACCAGGAGGGACGCTTCGCGCGGCCCTATGCCTTCGGCCCTGGCAGCAACACCATCTCGTTGCGCGGCACCGACGGCAAGACCCAGCAGCGCGTGCAGTTCTACGACGCCAACCCACTGAAGACCCGCGCGCAGGTCCGCATCATCCTGGCCTGGGACGACCCGCACGCCGAGCTGGACCTGCACGTGCTCACGCCCGACGGCGGCCACGCATTTTTCGGCGACCCCATCCTCGCGACCGGCGGCGGCCTGGACGTGGACAGCGTGGACGGCGCCGGCCCCGAGATGTTCTCTGTCACCGCACCCGTGCCCGGCGTCTATCACGTCTACGTCAACTACTGGGGCAACTTCGGCGACCAGGGCTACCACTTCGACGAGTCCACCCGCCAGCAACCCATCATCACCGCCCGCGTCACGCTGGTCTTCGACGAAAACACCGGCGCCGAACGAAGAGAAACCTTCGTCGTGCCGATGCGCAAGATTGGCGAGCTGCAGCTGGTGCGCTCGTTCCGGCGCGGGTGAGCGTTGCAGGATCAGGTTCCGCTTTCAGACCGCAACCCGAATTGACCATCGCCGTCACTTTCCCCACCGTCGCCGACGATTGCATCCAGCAAATCCCGGTGCATGACAACGGCGAACCGCTGGTTGCCTTGATCGCTGAGGCCGGCGCGCCGATGCTGCTGGACGAGTCGCCGCAGAACGTTGCGCACCTCGGCTATGTGCCGGACTTCCGGCTGCGCAGCTCGGCCGCGCAGCGCATCGCCGCGGTGGCTGCTGCGCTGCCCCCGGGCACCCGCCTGCTGGTCAAGGAGGCCTACCGGCCGCTGGCCATCCAGCACCGCTACTTCGACCGCTACCTCGCCAAGCTGCGCGGCCTGCACCCGGACATGGACGCCACAGCGCTGCGCCTGCTCGCCGCCCGCTTCATCGCCCCGCCGGACTGCGCCACGCACGTCACCGGCGGTGCCGTCGACGTGACCCTGGCCGATGCCGCGGGCCGCGAGCTGGACATGGGCACCGCCTATGACGCCTCGCCCGAAGTCAGCCAGAACCGCTGCTTCACCGGGGCGGAGGACATCCCGGCTGCGGCACGTGCGCTGCGCCAATGCTTGGTCGGCGCAATGCAGGCGCAGGGCTTCGTCAACTACCCGTACGAATGGTGGCACTGGTCGTTTGGCGACAAGTACTGGGCGCACGGCATGGGCGAGGCTGCTGCGATCTATGGTCGTTGTGAAGCCTGAAGCTGGCGCGATTAGGCGTATTGCGACAAATGAGGTTGAGAGAAGCCCGGCAACGTGATTCGCGTCCCAATCCCATCCCTGTGCGACCATGCCGCCTGCCGGCCACAAGCCTGCACTTGATGCTCACCTACCGCTCGCCACGCGCCAGCCAAGGAGGACTTTCTTGCCATTCGTGACCCCTCGCACCCTGCAGAAGGACTACGACGTGATCGTGGTGGGCTCGGGGGCCGGTGGCGGGCAGGCGGCCTACACCCTCGCGATGGAAGGCGTGAAGGTGTTGATGCTGGAGGCCGGCCGGAACTACGACATCGCGGCGGAGACGCCGATGTTCCAGACCTATGCCGACGCGCCCTTGCGCGGTGCCGGCACGCCGGACAAGCCGTTTGGCTTCTACGACGCCACCATCGACGGCGGCTGGGCGGTGCCGGGCGAGCCGTACACCAGCGCCTCGAAGGAAGAGGGCCGGCAGTTCGAGTGGTGGCGGGCGCGCATGCTGGGCGGGCGCACCAACCACTGGGGCCGCATCGCGCTGCGCAACGGGCCGTACGACTTTAAGCCGCGTTCGCGCGACGGGCTGGGCTTCGACTGGCCGATTGGCTACGAAGACCTGGCGCCGTACTACGACAAGGTCGAGATGTTGATCGGCGTGTACGGCTCCAACGAGGGGCTGGAGAACACGCCCGATTCGCCGGACGGCTGCCTGCTGCCGCCGCCGGCCGCGCGCGTGGGCGAGCGGCTGGTGCAACAGCGCGGCGCCACGCTGGGCGTGCCGGTGGTGCCCATCCACCGCGCGGTGCTCACCCGGCCGCTGGACCACAAGACGATTCCCGCCAAGCTGCACCCGGGCAACGAGCGCGCGCAGCGCATCCTCAGCGCCGACATGCAGGCGCGGGCCGCCTGCTTCTGGGCCACGCCCTGCAGCCGCGGCTGCTCGATCCGCGCGACCTACCAGTCCACGGCCGTGCACCTGCCGCCGGCGTTGGCCAGCGGTGCGCTGGACATCGTCTGCAACGCCATGGCTTACGAGGTGGTGACCGACAAGGCCGGCAAGGCCACCGGCGTGCGTTTTGTCGACAAGACCAATGGCCAGCATGAAATGGTGAGCGCCCGCGTGGTGGTGCTGGCGGCCAGTGCCTGCGAGTCGGTGCGCATCCTGCTGAACTCCAAGTCCACGCAGTTCCCGCATGGCGTGGCCAACCGCAGCGGCAAGCTGGGCCGCTACGTGATGGACACCGTGGGCAGCGACCTGGGCGGCCAGATCCCGCTGCTGGAAAACCTGCCGCCGCACAACGAGGACGGCGCCGGTGGCTCGCACCTCTATGCCCCCTGGTGGCTGTACCAGCAGCAGGCCAAGGGCCAGATGAACTTCGCGCGGGGTTATCACATCGAGCTGGGCACCGGCCGGCGCATGCCGTCCATCGGCACCGGGGCCGAGCTGGAGTGGCTCAACGGCGGCACCTACGGCCGGCAGTTCAAGGCCGACGTGCGGCGTTACTACGGTTCGTTCGTCTCCTTTGCCGGTCGCGGCGAGATGATCCCCAACGAGCAGTCCTACTGCGAGATCGACCCAACGGTGAAGGACAAATGGGGCATCCCGGTGCTGCGCTTCCACTGGCAATGGTCGGATCACGAGACGCGCCAGGCCGCGCACATGCAGAAGACCTTCGCCGAGATCATCGAGGCGATGGGCGGCAAGGTGCAGGGCAAGGCCGAGTTGGACGGCCGCAAGGCGATCGCGGCGGGCGGCTCCATCATCCACGAGGTGGGTGGCGCCATCATGGGCAGCGACCCGCAGCGCTCAGTCACCAACGCCTTCTGCCAGACCTGGGACGTGAAAAACCTGTTCATCACCGACGGCGCGCCGTTCGCCTCCAACGCCGACAAGAACCCCACGCTGACCATCATGGCGCTGGCCTGGCGCGCGGCCGACCACATCGCCGAACGGCTGCGCCGCAAGGAGCTGTGATGCCGATGCAAAGACGCGAATCCCTGCAATGGATGCTGGCCGCGGCCACCTTGCCGGCCTGGTCGCCCTCCGGTGCGGCGGTGCCCAAGCCGGGGCCCACCGGCTATGGCACCGACCCGGACCTGGTCAAGACCTACCGCGCCGGCGAACTCTGGCCGCTCACTTTCAGCGAGCGCCAGCGGCGCTGCGCCGAGGCGCTGTGCGCGGTCATCATCCCGGCCGATGAACACTCGCCCAGCGCGGCCGAGCTGCAGGTGCACCAGTTCATCGACGAATGGGTCAGCGCGCCGTACCCGGACCATGTGAAGGACAAGGCGCTGATCGTGCAAGGCCTGGCCTGGATGGACGCCGAAGCCGGCCGGCGCTTTCGCAAGCCGTTTGCCGAAGCGAGCCTGGCGCAGCAGCAAGCGATCTGCGACGACATTTGCATCATGGCCGCCCGCAGCAGCCCGCGCCTGGCCAAGCCGGCCGGCTTTTTCGCCCGTTTCCGCGACCTCACGGCCGGCGGTTTCTACACCAGCCCGCAAGGTATGAGGGACCTGGGCTTTGTCGGCAACACGCCTTCCGAAACCTTCGACGGCCCACCGCCCGAGGTGCTGAAGATCGTCGGCATCCGCCCCGCTTGAACCAGGATGCGCATGAACAAACTGACCTTGATCGCCGGCCTGCTGCTCGCGCAGGCCGCCACCGTGTTGGGAGCCGAAGTGAACACCCTCAGTCCCACCGAGCAGGCCGAAGGCTGGCAGCTGCTGTTCGACGGCCAAAGCCTGGACCACTGGCGCGCCAGCGACGCACCCGGCACCTTCAGCGTGAAGGACGGCGAGATCGTCGTGCACGGCCCGCGCTCGCACCTGTTCTACCTCGGCCCGGTGGCCAACCACGACTTCAGGAACTTCGAGCTGCGCGTCGACCTGAAGACGTACCCCAAGGCCAACTCCGGCGTCTACTTCCACACCCAATGGCAGGAGAAGGGTTGGCCCGACAAGGGCTACGAAGTGCAGGTCAACAATTCGCACAGCGACCCCAGCCGCACCGGCGGACTGTGGGGCATCGTGGACTACCCAAAAGTGCCGGTGGGCGACGGTGAGTGGCTGACGATGAGCGTGCGCGTGGAAGGCATGCATGTCGTCACCCGCATCAACGGCGAGCTGATCGTCGACTACACCCAGGAAGCCAAACCCCAACGCCCCGAAGGCCTGGAGCAGCGCCTGCTGGCCAGCGGCACCTTTGCGCTGCAGGGGCACGACCCCGGCAGCGAAACGCATTTCAGGAACCTCAAGGTGAAAGTGTTGCCTTGAGCTGAACCGCACCGCGGCCGCAGCCGGCGAACGGGTCGGCTGAGATTTTCAGCGCGCCCAGTCGACCTGCGCCAGCAGGCGTTGCAGCTTCGCGGCCTTGGCGGGATTGAGCTGCGCCGCCCAGGCCACGCGGCCTTGCAGGTGGCCGCGCCAGTCGGCGTGGCCCTCGCGGTTCTGCGCCGCCGGGCCGGTGTGCACGCACTGATGCAACACGGCCTTGAGCCGGTCGAATTCGTCGCGCGGCAGGTTGGGCCGCTGGTTGACGACGATGCTGCAGACCGATTGCCGGCGGCTGGCCGTCTGGCAGCGCGTCTTGCGGTGGTTGAGCGCCAGGCCTTCTTCCAGCGCGATGCGGCCGACCCAGCGTTCGACTCGCTCGGCCACCCCTCGCAGTTCCGCGCCGCCGGAGATCACCAGGTCATCCGCATACCGCGTGTAGCGTGCGCCCAGCGCAAAGGCCAGGCCGTCCAGCCGCAGGTCCAGCCGGAAGGCGCAGAGGTTGGCCAGTGCGGCCGAGCTGGGTGCGCCTTGCGGCAGGTGCGCGTCGCGCAGGCGTTGCAGCTGCGGCCAGTTCAGCGAGCCGGCCTGGTGCAGGCGGCGCAGCACCGGCTCGGGCGTGGCCACGGTACACAGCGCAGCCAGCGCACGGGCCACGGCGTCCGGGTAACCCAGCGTGGCGAACAGCGCGTGCACGCGCGAGTGGCGCACAGAGGCGAAAAAGTCCTGCAGGTCGAACTTCAGCACCACGGCCTGGCCAGCGTGCGCTCGTGCATGGTCCAGCACCGAGCGGCCCGGCGTGTAGCCGCAGGCGGCTTCGTGCGGCGGGACCCGGTTCAGCACCGTGTCCAGCAGCTTGCGCTGCAGCGCCATCAGGTAAGGCTCGGGCACTTCCAGCAAGCGGAAGCCGCCGCTGCGCTTGGGCAGCAGCTGGCTGCGGTAATGCTGCTGGCCCAGCGGCTGCTTGCGCTGGCGTTCGCGCGCCAGCGTCAGCCGCCACAGGCCCGCGGCCGGAATGCCCAGCCAGCGGCTTAGCGCCGGCACGTCGGGCCAGTCCGGCAACGCCAGCCGGTCCAACCCGAGTGGCCGTGGCTGCATGCCGCCGGGCAGTTCGAGGAAGTAGTGGCGCACCTGCGGCTTCTCGTGCGCGAGCCAGGCGGCCTCGAAGCTGTCGTCCGCCTCCACCATGTCGGCCAGCCGGTTCAGCGCCTGCGGTGTGGCAGCGCGCCAGTGCTCGCCCGGCAGCAGCGCCACGCGCTCGGCCAAGGGGCGGTACCAGGCCGCCTTGCAGCCCAGGCAGGCCTGCAAACGCGAGGCCAGCCCGTCCACCCGCGGCGGGCCAGCCATCATCGCGCGCGCCATGGCCAGCGCGGTGAAGCGGCGAACGCTGGTCATCGGTTGCGCGAGACGCGGGCCTGGCCTACGGGCGCTCGACCTCGTCGCCGCGTTTCGCAAAGCGCGCTGCGTCCGGCCCGTGCACCAGCTCGGCTTCCGGCCAGGGCCAGCCGCCGAACTGGGTGCGCTGGTAGTCGGCAAAAGCCTGGCGGATCTCCGCCTCGGTGTTCATCACGAACGGGCCGTATTGCGCCACCGGCTCGCCGATGGGCTTGCCCTGCAGCAGCAGGAATTCGGCCTTCGCGCCACCGTGGTTGACCAGCTCGACGGCGCTGCCGGCGTGCAGCTCGATGGCGGCATGGCCGGCCATCGCCTGGCCGGCCACGGTGACCTTGTCGCCCGCGAAAAAATACAGCTGGCGCCGCGTCTGCGGTCCGCTGGCCGCCGGCAGCGTCCAGGCCGCACTGGGGTCCAGCTGCACGGTCCAGATCGCCACGTCGCTGTCATCCGCCGAAGCCCAGGAATGCGGCGGTGGCGCCAGCGGCTCGGCGGGCAGCGCCGCCAGATGCCCGGCGATGCACGTCACCTCGGCCCGTGCGCCGTTGGGGCCGCTGGGCACGGCGAGGTGCGGAATGTCCTTCGACCAGAACATCGTGAAGTGCGGGTCGGCCATCTTGCTGCGCGCCGGCAGGTTCAGCCAGATCTGGAACAGTTCCAGCGGGTTCGGCGCCTCGGTGTCCAGCAGCGGGAACATCTCGCCGTGCACGATGCCCTTGCCCGCCGTGAGCCACTGCACATCGCCCTGGCCGTAGCGCGCCGCGGCACCCAGCGAGTCGGCATGGTCGATCCAGCCGCGGCGCACGATGGTCACCGTCTCGAAGCCCCGGTGTGGATGCGGCGGGAAGCCGGGCACGCCCTGGCCGTGGTACATCCGCCAGCCGTCGGCATTGTTGAAGTCCTGCCCCAGCGAATGGCCGGCCAGCGAGGCGGCCGGGCCGTAGCGGCCATTGGCCTTGGGGTACCGGTCGTCGTGGTAGACGCAGAACAGGAAGGGATCGAAGGTCGGCCAGGGAAAGCCCAGCGGCGCCAGTTTCAGGATGGGGTTCATGGCAGGTCTTTCGCAGAAAGAAGCGGCCAACCACCCAACCTGCGGGTGATGCGTGAGCTGATTGGCAAACAGCCATTCCGCTCACGCCACGAAAGCACCAGACAAACCGTCGACCGCGGGGGTACCCCGCGGCGCGAAGACGCCACCGCCAGCACGAGGCTGCCGAAAGAGGCTTCGCCGAAAACTTGGGTGGCGGCCGCATGGCCATCATAGATGGCGCCCCCGCAGGCACTCCGCGAGTGCTGCCGTGTCCGCACAGTGTTTCGGGTGGGAGGCCGGGTCACCGCAATGGGCCGCCGAGCGCCCGGTCCCGAGCCCCGACCGGCGCATTCGCAGCTTCTCAGCTGGTCAGCCAGCCCAGTGCATGCGCCTTCAGCACCAGCTGGGCCACGCTGTTGACCTCCAGCTTGCGCATCAGGTTCTCGCGGTGCTTGTCCACCGTCTTGGGGGACAGCGACAGCAGCTCGCCCATCTCGGCATTGCTCAAGCCGTCGCCAATCAGCTTGACGACCTGCATCTCGCGGCGGGTCAGCAGGCCTTCGCCCGGCGCCATCAGCGCGGCCACTTCGGCGGGGATCACCCTCTGCCCTTTCATCACGGCGCGCAGGTTGGCGAGCAGGGCTGCCGCGCTGCTGTCCTTCAGCAGCACGCCATCGGCCTGGGCGTCGGCCAGTTGCCTGAGCACCCCGCCCGCGCTGCTGCCGGTCAGGAACACAATGCGCAGCCCGGGCTGCGTGTGCTTGAGGTGGTTCACCACCGCCGAGCTGTCGCCGCCTGGCATGTGATGGTCGATCAGCAGCAGGTCAGGCTGTGTCAGGCGGAGCAGGTCCCTCAGTCCGAGCAGGTCCTGCGCCTCGCCCACCACCTGGAACCCGGCATCCTTGGTGAACAGCAGCTTGAGGCCCTCACGGAACAGCGCGTGATCGTCTGCGAGCAGCACTTTGACGGCGACCGGAGCTTGGGTTGGCAATGAACTGTCCTGACGGCGTGACGACCGGAGCGATCCGGCGGATTATCGCCAGCCTGCTGCTGATTGGCGCGGCCGCGATGCCCGCATGGGCGGCGCCCTGCGTGCTGCTTGAGGCCGAGACCAGTCCGGACATTCAACCCTGCCTGACCGAGCCGCCCGCGGCGGACGGCCTGCGCCACCTGAGCATCGAGCTGTCCTGGGCCGGCCCCGGTGTGCTCCAGCGCGTGCTGGACCTTCGCGTGCCGGACGCGCTGGCGCTGACGGTGCGCCAGCAGGCCCTGGCGGCCGACAGCACCGCGACAGGTTTGCCGCAACTGCTGCAGGTCTTGCGGGCGGACTCGCGCTATGCCGAGCGGGTGCTGCCCAGCCCGCGCATCGCGGTGCCGCTGTCTCTCGCGCCAGGCCGCCATCGCATCGAGCTGGACTACCGCATTCACCTGGACGGCCGGCTGTATCCACGGCTGGACGACGACGCGGGCTGGCGTGCCCGCAATGCCCTGGGCGACATGTTCAGCGGCGTGCAGTGGGGCCTGATGCTGGCCTCGCTGCTGCTGGCGGTGATGACCCGCGTGCTCGCCAAGACGCCGGCCAACTGGGCCTATGCCGCGCTGGTGGCGGTGCACGGCGCCGCGCTGGTGCAGATCCGTGGCGACGCCTTCGCCTACCTGTGGCCTCAGGCGCCGCTGTTCAACCAGGGCATCACCGTGGTGGCGGTTTCCCTGGTGCTGTGCACCCATGCCTGGTTCGCCACCCAGTTCCTGGACCTGCGCGAGCGCTGGCCGCCGGTGTACCGGCTGCACCTGCTGCTGCTGGCGCTGCTGGGCCTGAACCTGCTGCTGCAGCGGGGGGAGGCTGCAGCAGCAGGTGCTGGGGTGCTGGCGCTGGCCTATGCCGCGCTGGCGTTCGCCGTGAGCTGGCGCAGCCTGCGCAGCGCAGCGGCAGACGCCAGGCTCTACACCGCCGGCACCGCCAGCTACGTGTTGTTCACCATCGTGCTCTTCGTGCCGTTTGCCGCCGGCCACAACCCTTGGCCGAGCTTCGACTTCCTGGTGCTGCCGGAGATCGGCTACATGCTGGAAACAGCATGTCTTGGTGCGGCCATGGTCTGGCGCGTGCGCCGCATGCAGCAGCGCCAGGCGGCGGCGCGCGAGCAGCAGCTGCAGGACGCGCAGGGCCTGATCGAGGCCGAGTCGGCCCGGCTGGCTGCCCATGCCCGGGCCGAGCGCAACACGCTGCTGCTGGCCGGCGCCGGCCACGACCTGTCGCAACCGCTTGCCTCGCTGCGCATGGCGCTGGCTGCGCTGCAGCTGCCGCAAGGCCAGGAGCCGGTGGCCCACCACCTGGAGCGCACGATTGCCTATGCCCAGACCTTGCTGCGCGACATGCTGGCCGAGGCACGCGATGAACACCGCGCGCACGACGACCGCGTCTCGCTCGGCAACTGCATCACCCAGGTCGCGCGGGCGCACGCCGGTGTAGCGGCGGCCAAGGGCCTGGCGCTGAAAGTGGTTGACACCCAGGTCGAGGTGCGCGTCTCGGCGCTGCTGCTGACCCGCGTGCTGCACAACCTGGTTGGCAACGCGGTGCGCTACACACCTCGCGGGCGGGTGCTGGTGGGCGTGCGCCGGCGTGCTGGCGGAGTCGAGCTGCAGGTGCTGGACACCGGACCCGGTTTGCGGCCGGACCAGCTTCAGCTGCTGCAGCAGCCCTTCCAGCAAGGCACGGCCGCCGCAGCCGAGGGTCACGGCCTGGGCCTGTTCATCGTGCGCACGCTGTGCGAGCAGAGCGGCTTCCGCTTGCGCGTGGCCTCGCGTATGGGCCGAGGCAGCGCGTTTTGCGTGTGGGTGCCGCTGGGGCCGGCCGGCGAGTCGTCTTAGGGCGCCAGCGGCTGGCCTGGCAAGTCGGCGTCCGTCAGCGTCTGCAGGAAGGCGACGATGGCGGCGATCTCACCGTCGTCCAGGGCGGGTTTGTCGCCCACATGGCGGTCGAATGGCGGCTCGGTGTTGACGTTGCCCTGCAGGGCCGGCGGCAGGTCGTCGAACTTCTGCTGTGGCGGGTAGAACTCGGCCGGGTGCGTGTCCCGCCGGGCATAGAAGCGCAGCACGTCTTCGAAGCTGTGGAAGGCCCCGTTGTGGAAGAAGCTGCGGCGCAGCGCCACGTTGCGCAGCGTGGGCGTGCGGAACAGGCCGCAGTAGTCCGTGCGGCCTTGGAAGTCGGTGCGCAGCGGGCCGCACAGGCCGAGGTCGAAAAAGCGCGGGTCGGCATTGGCCGGCAGCGTGCGGTTGCGCGGCACGCCGAGTGCGATCAGGCCGAAATCGGTGAACAGCGGGAAGGCGCCGTCGCTGGTGCGCTGGCTCAGGTGGCAGGCGGCGCAGTTGCCTTTGGCCGGGTCGTTGAACAATGCGAGACCACGGGCTTCCTGCGCGGTCAGCGTGGCCCGGCCGCGCAGCACTTCGTCATACCGGCTGCTGTATGGATAGAACTCGGGGGGCGATTGCTGGAAGACTTCCAGCGCCAGCAGCGCAGCGTCGAAAGCGCGGGCATCGTCGGCCAGCACCTGTTCGCCGAAGACCTGCTTGAGCCGCGCCGCCTGCGGGCCCTGGCGCAGCTTGCCCGCCACCTCGGCCACCGAGGCGTTGGCCATCTCCAGTGGCGACAGCAGCGGCAGCCGTGCCTGCTCGCGGCTGGAGCTGGCGCGGCCGTCCCAGGTGTGGCCGCCGGTGGGGCCGGCATCCACGCTGTCGTCGCCGTCGTTGTCGAAGAAGTGTTCGCTGAACGGCGGCAGCGTCTGCAGGTAGCGCAGCGAAGGCGCCGCGCGCAGACCGGGGGTCTTGCCGTCGCGCCCGGCCAGTTGCACCGCCAGGTCATTCGGCGGGCCGAATGCGAAGCGCGGGTCGTGGCAGCTGGCGCATGAGACGCGGCCGGAGGCGGAGAGGCCGGGGTCGAAAAACAGCGCGCGGCCGATCTCGGTCAGTGCCGCCACGTCCAGCTTGCGGGCGTAGGGCGTGGGGTCCGCAGCAGGCGCTGCACCGAGCTGCGAGGACAGCGAGGCCGCACCCAGCAGCAAGGCAGACAGCAGCGCGAGCGGAGGGCGTTTCATGGCCCTGCGATGGTAGCGAAGCCCGGCTTGCCCGCTTGCGATCCAGGCCCTTGGCGGCTAGGCTGCGGGACACCATGCCGAAGACCTCGATGACCGCCAAGTCCGCCCCGCTGATTCCGTTGCTGTTGCTGTCCGCCTGCGCGGGCAGCCCGCAGCCTTCCGCTCCCGATGCCGCCGTCAGCGCCATCGACACCGTCGTCGTGATCTACGCCGAGAACCGCGGCTTCGATACGTTGTACGGCCTGTTCCCCGGCGCCAACGGCATCCCCGGCGTGAACCCGAGCGCCGTCGGCAGCTACGTGCCGCAGAAGGACTTCGACGGCAGCGTGTTGCCGGGGCTGCCGCCCACCTGGCGCGGCCTCACCGCCGGTGGCCAGCCCGTCACGCTGACGCAGGCGCAGAGCACCGGCATGCCCAACGCGCCGTTCCGCATCGACGCGCCCGAAGGCCTCAACGGCACCGGCATCGTCGTGCCGCAAAGCGTGGTCACGCGCGACCTGGTGCACCGCTTCTACAACAACCAGATGCAGATCGGGCTGGACGGCAGCAACGACCGCTTCGCTGCCTACTCCGATGCCGGTGGCCTGAGCCTGGGCTACTACGACGGCAGTCGCATGAAGCTCTGGTCGCTGGCCCAGCAGTACACGCTGGCCGACAACTTCTTCATGGGTGCCTTCGGCGGCTCCTACCTGAACCACCAGTACCTGATCTGCGCCTGCGTGCCGGTCTACCCGAACGTCGAGCAGTCGCCCGCGAAGGACTCGATCAGCGAAGTCGAGACCGACGCGCAAGGCCGCTTCGTGCGCCTGAAGCCGGCCGCCGAGATGCCCGCCAGCGTGCTCGCCGGCCCACCGCGCCACCTGCGCGACGCCACGCTGACCCGCGGCGCCGACGGTGTGGCCTACAGCATCAACACCATGCAGCCCGCCTACCAGCCCAGCGGCAACGCACCGGTGGTCGGCGGCGAGCCGCTGCTGGCGGATCCCGCCAAGCCCACCACGTTGCCGCCGCAAACCTTGGCCACCATCGGCGACCGGCTGGACGACAAGGGCGTCTCCTGGGCCTGGTACGGCGGCGCCTGGGCGACGACCAGCGCCGGCACGCCCGTGGCGCGTGAGCAGATCTACGGCGGCACCACGCAGTTCCAGCCGCACCACCAGCCGTTCAACTACTACGCCACGATGGACCCGCAGCGCCACGCCGCCTACCGCGCCGAGCACCTGCGGGATTTCGACAGCCGCTTCCTCGCAGACGCCGCCGCCGGCCAGCTGCCGCACGTGGCCTTCTACAAGCCGCAGGGCAACCTCAACCAGCACGCCGGCTATGCCAATGTCAGCGACGGCGACGCCCACATCGCCGAAGTCATCGCCAAGCTGCAGCAAAGCCCGCAGTGGCCGCACATGCTCGTCGTCGTCACCTACGACGAAAACGGCGGCTTCTGGGACCACGCCCGCGTGCCCAAGGGCGACCGCTGGGGCCCCGGCACCCGCATCCCCGCCCTCATCATCTCCCCGCTCGCGCGCCGCGGCTACGTCGACAAGACCCAGTACGACACCGCCTCCATCCTGCGCTTCATCACCCGCCGCTGGCAGCTGGACCCGCTGCCGGGGGTGGTCGAACGCGACCAGTCGCTCAAGGCGAACGGCTTTCCGGCGATGGGGGATTTGAGTGGGGCGCTGCAGCCGGGGTGAGGCGCAGTGCTTGCGCCTGATGGGTCGACAATGCAGGCTGACCCGAGTCGACAACGCCCTCCGGCATCACACGCAACGCGAACCATGTTGGCTGCTTCTCCCATTCCGCCGCCCGTGCCACGCGACGCCCTGGTGGCAACCCTGCAGGCGCGTTTGCCGGGGCTCCTGGCCGTGTATGTCTTTGGCAGTCGCGCCCAAGGCACGGCAGGGCCGCAAAGCGATCTCGACATGGCCGTGCTGGTGGCGGGCCAGGTCGAACCGCTGGTCCTGTGGGAACTGGCCAGCGACTTGGCGGACCTGAGCCGCTGCCCGGTCGACCTGCTGGACCTGCGCGCGGCCTCCACCGTCATGCAGTACCAGGTCATCACCACCGGGCAGCGCTGGTGGGCGCTGGACGCACAGGCCGCCCTCTACGAAGCGGCGATCCTGAGCGAAAAGACCGAGCTGGACCAGGCGCGTGCCGGCCTGCTGGCAGACATCCAGGCAGAGGGAACCGTGTATGGCCGATGACGTGCTGATCAACAAGGCCGCCGCCATCGAACGCTGCGTGCGCCGCGCCCGAGAGGAATACGCCGCTGACCCGCCCAGCTTCGCCACCAACTTCACCTGCCAGGACGCCGCCATCCTGAACATTCAGCGCGCCTGCGAAGCCGCGCTGGACATGGGCCAGCACATGGTCCGCCGCGAGCGCCTTGGGGTGCCTCAAAGCGCGCGCGACGTGTTCGCACTGCTGGCGCAAGGCGGCTGGATCGAAGCGCCCCTGGCCGACGAACTCAAGCGCATGGTCGGCTTCCGCAACATCGCCATGCACGACGATCAAGCCCTGCAACTGCCCATCACCGTGAGCATCATCCAGAACCATCTGGATGGTTTCCTGCGCTATAGCCAGGCGTTGTTGCTGGGGGATGCAGGCAAGGGAGGCGGTTGAAGCACCGGCGCCAGCAAAGCCCGCTCAGCGCTCGGCGCGCCGCATGTTCACCACTTCATAGCGGAGCTCAGCCGCACCGCGAACGAAGAACGAGTCCTCCACCGCCACGAACCCGTGCCGCTCGTAGAAGCCCTGTGAGTTGCGGGTGGCTACCACGGTGATCGGCCCGTCGTGGCCGGTCTCGGCCTGTGTCATGGCCAGCCGGAGCAATTGCCCACCCAACCCGGAGCCAGCGGCTTCCGGCCGGACGAACAGCAGCGTGACCTCACCGGGCACAAAGCCCGCAAACCCCAGCACCCGGCCCTCGCGCTCGGCAACCAGGACCTGCCCCGCCTGAATCGCAGGCCAATGGACCTCATGCGTGCGGCCCTCGAACCAGGTCTGCATCTGTAGCGGGGTGTAGGCGCTGGCGCACAGGTTCAGCACCGAGTCTTGGTGGGCGTCGAAGATGGCGCGGGAGTCGGAGAAGACGGCTTGGCGGATTGAAGCGGGCGGCGGGGCGTTCTGGGTCATGAGCGGTGTGCTGCGAATCTATACGTGCGGCCGCCTGTAAAAAGTATTGCGAGCGACGCGGCGAAGCGAGGTGTCAAGTTCATGTGACCTCATGGACGTCCCTGGCAACCCCGTGTCCTGCGCCGAGCTCAAGAATCAGAGCACGTCAGCCAGCTATCGCCCGCTTCCCCGTGGGCGTGATCGCCAGCACCAGTGCAGCATCCTGTTTGCCGTAGGCGCCTCGCCCTGAGTTCACGGGCGGCATCGCGAGTTTGATGTAGCCCAATGCGGCCAAGGCCTGAGCGCCTTTGAACTCTTCGGCGGCCAAGAGGCGGACGGGCATTTTTTGGGAGGTGAATTTACGGAGCAGTTCCAGGTCGGCCATGATGATTCCAATTGATCTGTATTGAGGGGGCGATCGTAGACGCAAGCCGGGATCGCGGTCATGCGGGGGCAGGTGGCAGCGTGGCATGCGGCCAGTCTGCGCTGCGGTGGCGGGTTGGCGCGGCGCTGATCATTGCCGCCCGCCATTCGAGGATTGTCGCGCTCGGCGCCGGTCCCCAACCCCTGACGACGCAGATGCTGTGCGCCCCGGCCGCTTTGGCCGCGCCGGCCTGTTCGGGCGCCAGCACGCCGCCAATCGCCACCACCGGCGCCGGTGCGTTCGCCGCCCACCACGCCAGGTTGTCCAGTCCTTGTGGTCGCCACGGCATGTCCTTGGTCGTGGTTGGCCAGACGGGGCCGCAGGCGATGTAGTCGGGGGTCCAGGCTGCTGCGCGGGCGAGTTCCCAGGGGCTGTGGCTGGACAGGCCGAGGGCGATGCCGTTCGCCTGGGCCTGACGCAACTGCCGGCGCTCCGACTCGGTCAGCGCGAGCAGGTCTTCCTGGCCGAGGTGCAGCGCGCGGGCGCCGGTGGCGAGGGCGAGTTGCCAGTGGTCGTTGATCCAGAGGATGGCGCCGGCGGTGTCGCAGGCGGTGAGGGATTGGCGCAATTGCGCTTGGTAGGTGGATTGCCAGCGTTCGGCCTCGGTGCCGGTGAGGCCGGGTGGGCGTTTGATGCGAAGTTGCAGCTGGCGCAGGCCGGCGTGCAGCAGTTGCTGGATGCGCTCGGCGCTGTCGGCAATGCCGTAGAGGCCTTCGCGCAGGGCGCTGGGACGGGCTGCTGCGGACCAGGCGTCTGGTGCTTCGGTGCCGATGTGCAGGCGCGGTAACGGGCGTTCGGTGGGATGGTTGCTCCAGCCGGTCATCGCCCGCACCGGACCGGCGCCCTGGCCTTGCGGTGTGGCCTGGCGCAGCGCGTGGGCGGTGAGTTGCTTGGCGAGCACCGCAGCGTCTGCGCTGGTGAAGCCATGGGCCAACGCTGCTGCGGCGGCGCTGGCCAGCGTGCAGCCGGTGCCGTGCGTGTGCCTTGTGGCGATGCGCGGCAAGCTGAGCCAGCCTTGGGCGTGCGGGGCGTCCAGCCAGTCGAGCGCGAGCTGGGGGTCGGGCGCGTCGCCGCCAGTGATCAGCACGGCCTCGACGCCTAGGCGGCGCAGTGCTGCGGCCTGATCGGGGATGGGAGCCTCGGTGCCCAGCAGCGTGCTGGCTTCGCGCTGGTTGGGCGTGACGAGGGTGGCGCGCGGCAGCAGTTCTTCGCAGTAGACGGCCAGCAGCTCGGTGTCCGCAAACGCGGCGCCGGTGCTGGCGCGCAGCACCGGGTCGACCACCAGCGCGAGCGGGCTGTGGCGGCGCTGCTGGTCGACCCAGCGGGCGACGATGCGGGCGTTCGCGGCGCTGCCCAGCAGGCCGGTCTTCAGCACGCGCGGCGGCAGGTCGTCGGCCAGCGCGTCCAGCTGGGCCTGCAGCAGCGTGGGCGGCATGGCTTCGACGTGCGTGACGGCGACGCTGTTCTGCGCGGTGACCGCTGCGACGACCGGGCACAGGTGCACGCCGAAGGCATCGGCCGCGCGCTGGTCGGCGGCCAGGCCGGCGCCGCCGCCGCTGTCGGTGCCGGCCACGCTGGCGATGCGCGGCAGTTCGTTGGATTCAGGCATCTTTTTCCCTTCAGTCGATCAGGAAGGGGTGGCCGGGCACGGGCGTGCTGGGCACGGCGAAGTCTTGCGCGGCCATCACGCCGGCTTCGAAGCCGAGGCGGCCGGCCTCGATGGCGCTGGCAAAGGCGCGGGCCATGCGCACCGGGTCGCGGGCCTGGGCCACGGCGGAGTTCAGCAGCACGCCGTCGAAGCCCAGCTCCATCGCCTGCGCGGCGTGAGAAGGCGCGCCGATGCCGGCGTCCACGATGAGCGGCACCCCCGGCAGCCGCTCGCGCAGCGTGCGCAGCGCAAACGGGTTCAGCAGGCCCTGGCCGGAACCGATGGGCGCTCCCCACGGCATCAGCACTTCGCAGCCAGCGTCCAGCAGGCGGCGGCAGCTCACCAGGTCGTCCAGGCAATACGGGAAGACCTGGAAGCCGTCCTTCACCAGCTGCGCGGCGGCGGTGAGCAGCTCGAACGGATCGGGCTGCAGCGTGTGCTCGTCGCCCACCACTTCCAGCTTCAGCCAGCGCGTGCCGTACAGCTCGCGTGCCAGGTGGGCCAGCGTGATGGCCTCGCGGGCGCTGCGGCAGCCGGCAGTGTTGGGCAACAGCTTGGCGCCGCTGGCGAGCGCGAGTGCGACAAAGCCATTGTCCGATCGATCACCGGCAACACCGGCGAGCGCGCGTTTCAGGCCCACGGTGACGACCTGCGCGCCGCTGACGCGAATGGCATCCTGCAGCACCTGCGGCGATGGGTAGCCGGCACTGCCGATCAGGAAGCGGCTTTGCAGCGGCGTGCCGTAGACGGTCCAGGCGGTGGGTTCGGTCATGGTTCAACCTCCGACGATGGCGCGGAACACGGTGAGTTCGTCACCCGGCTGCAGCAGCGTGCAGGCACGGGCGTCGCGTGGCAGGAACTCACCGTTCAGCGCGGTGGCCACGCGGTCTTCCGGCTGGCCGTTCTCGGCCAGCAACGCGGCGGCGCTGAGGCCTTCGCGCCAGGGCAGCGGCCGCTCGTTGAGCATCACGCTGCGCGAATTGTCAATGCGTGCTGTGAAGGAAAGAGGCGTCGGCATCAAGTGCTTTCGTTGGGACGAGGCCGAGGGATTGCAATGCGTCGTCCACGAGCGCTGGCGCCAGCAGCCAGCCGTGGCGGAACAGGCCGTTGATTT
This sequence comes from Ideonella sp., assembly GCF_041287625.1. Lineage (GTDB taxonomy): Bacteria > Pseudomonadota > Gammaproteobacteria > Burkholderiales > Burkholderiaceae_C > Ideonella. The sequence goes on along the minus strand of NZ_JBGGNH010000023.1, from coordinate 43,259 downwards.
GCAGCAAACCGGGCGCGACGTGGCAGCGCGGGTGGTGGTCCGGCAGGGCCGGGCGCAGGTTGGCTTCCAGGTGCAACAGGCGCGCTTCGGCCAGCTCGGGCAGCACGCTGTGCGCAGCCGCCAGCAGCTCGACCAGGCTGCGCAGGCTGGGCGCAGAGCGGTCTTCGCTTTCGATCTCGCTGGCGCCGACGATCACCACATCTCCCGGCCGTGGCACCAGATAGACGCGGTGCCGCGGATGCAGCAAACGAAGCGGACGCGTGAGCGGCAGGCCCGGCGCATGCAGCCAGGCCAGCTCGCCGCGCACGCCGCGGGGTTGAAGCGCACCGACCTGGCCGGCCACGCCGCGTGTGTCGATGGCCCAGTCGCAACGCAGCGTCTCGCCGTCGCTCAGGCTCAGCGTGTGAGCCGTCACCGAGCCGGCGCTCCGGCCCCAATGCCAGGTGACGCCAGGCGCGCCGTGGTGCAGCGCGGCCATCAACTCGCGTGGCATCACCTGGCCTTCGCCTGGCAGGTACCACCCGGCCAGGCCCGGGGCGAGCGCCGGTTCCAGCGCGGACAGATCGCCCGCATCCAGCGCTTCAGGCTGCGGCGTGCCGGCTGGCGCGTCGTGCAGCCGTGCCAGCAGGCGCTGCGCACTGCCGCGGTCGCCCGGGTGCGCCAGCAACAGGCTGCCGTGCTGGCGGAACAGCTCCGGCCGGCCCAGCGTTTCGCAGATGCTGCGCCACAGCGGCAGCGAGCGCCAGCCGAGCGCGGCCAGCGCCGGGCCGGTGCTGTCCAGTTCGGCCAGCGGGCTCAGCATGCCGGCGGCAGTGAAGGCTGCCGCGTGCTGCGCCGGTCCGATGCGGCCAACAGGCGGCGGCTGGGGGCCGGGCGCAGGGTCGACCACGGTGACCTGGTGGCCCGCTCGCGCGAGCCGCCAGGCCAGCAGCCGCCCGAGCAGGCCAGCACCTGCAATCGCGACATGCAGGCCGGTTCGGCCCGCGGTGGCGATGGTGGCCATCGCGTCAGGCCGGCTGGATGGGGATGTAGAACTCGCCGCCGGCCGCCTTGAACTCGGCCGACTTGGCGGCCATGCCGGCTTCGGCTTCCTTCTGCCGCGCGTCGCTGTAGTCGCGCACGTCCTGCGTGATCTTCATCGAGCAGAACTTGGGGCCGCACATGGAACAGAAGTGGGCGTGCTTGGCGGCGTCCTTGGGCAGGGTTTCGTCGTGGTAGCTGCGGGCGGTGTCCGGGTCCAGGCCGAGGTTGAACTGGTCTTCCCAGCGGAACTCGAAGCGTGCGGCGCTCATCGCGTCGTCCCGTGCGCGGGCCCCGGGGTGGCCTTTGGCAACGTCGGCCGCGTGCGCAGCGATCTTGTAGGCGATCAGGCCCTGCTTCACGTCGTCGCGGTCCGGCAGGCCCAGGTGTTCTTTGGGCGTGACGTAGCAAAGCATGGCGGTGCCCATCCAGCCGATCATTGCGGCGCCGATGGCGCTGGCAATGTGGTCGTAGCCGGCGGCGATGTCGATGGTCAGCGGGCCCAGCGTGTAAAAAGGTGCCTCATGGCAGTGCTTCAGCTGCTCGTCCATGTTGGCCTGGATCAGGTGCATGGGCACATGGCCCGGGCCTTCGATCATGGTCTGCACGTCGTGCTGCCAGGCGAGCTTCGTCAGCTCGCCCAGCGTGCGCAGTTCGGCGAACTGGGCCTCATCGTTGGCGTCCGCCAGGCTGCCGGGGCGCAGCCCGTCGCCCAGCGAGAAGCTCACGTCATAGGCCTTCATGATCTCGCAGATCTCTTCGAAGTGCGTGTAAAGGAAGTTTTCCTTGTGATGCGTGATGCACCACTTGGCGAGGATGGAGCCGCCACGCGAGACGATGCCGGTGCGGCGGTTGGCCGTGAGGTGGATGAAGGGCAGGCGCAGCCCGGCGTGGATGGTGAAGTAGTCCACGCCCTGTTCAGCCTGCTCGATCAGCGTGTCGCGGAAGATCGCCCAGCTCAGGTCCTCGGCCACGCCGCCGACCTTCTCCAGCGCCTGGTAGATCGGCACCGTGCCGATGGGCACCGGGCTGTTGCGCACGATCCAGTCGCGTGTGGTGTGGATGTGGTTCCCGGTGGACAGGTCCATCACCGTGTCCGCGCCCCAGCGCAGCGACCAGACCAGCTTGCCCACCTCTTCCTCCACGCCGGAACTCAGCGCAGAGTTGCCGATGTTGGCGTTGACCTTCACGAGGAAGTTGCGGCCGATGGCCATTGGCTCCAGTTCGGGGTGGTTGATGTTGGCCGGGATCACCGCGCGGCCGGCGGCCACTTCGCCGCGAACCCATTCGGGCGTGATGACGGCCGGGATGCGCGCGCCGCGGCCGTCGCCGCGCAGGCGGGCCTCGCGCTCGGCGTCGCCCAGGTGGGCGGCCATCCATTCGCGCTGGCCCATCTCGCGTTCGGCCACGAAGGCCATCTCGGGCGTGACGATGCCGCGGCGGGCGTAGTGCAGCTGGGTCACGTTGGCCCCGGCCTTGGCGCGGCGTGGTGTGCGCTGCAGGCCTGCCGCCTGGGCGCGCAGCGCTTCGAGCCGCGCGGCGCCTTGCGGCGTGCGCACGCCACCGTCGTCCTGCACGTCATGCGAGCGGCCGGTGTAGGCCTCGGTGTCGCCGCGAGCGGCCACCCATTCGGCGCGCGGGCCGGGCAGGCCGCGGCGCACGTCTACCGTCACCTCAGGGTCGGTGTACGGGCCGGTGCAGTCGTAGACGCTGACGCGCTCGCCGTTGCTCAACGCGATCTCGCGCATGGGCACGTTGATCTTCAGCGGGCCCTGCGGCGTGGCCACGGTCTGTTGCGAGAAGGCTTTGCACGAGCCGGGGAATGGCGCGCAGGCTTGCGCAAGCTCGGTGGCAAAGCGCTGGGCAGCGGCGACGGGATCGTGTGCGTTCATGGCGGTCTCCTGGATGGCGAGCACGGTAAAAACAATGCTCCGGAGACCGCCTGCTGGCCGGGTTGGATGCAACCTGGCCGGGGACATGTCTGCCCCAGGCCCAGGTTGCACGCCCGGCCAATCGGGCATGCGCTCTTCTTCCGCCGGTACGAACCGGATCAAGTTCACGGGTTGGACTTTTCAGTCCTCTCAGCGCTGTGCGCACCCCGGAGCGAGGCGGAGTGTAGCCGCATCGCCGCGTGGGGCAAAAGCCCGTCAGCGCAGCAGGGCGCTGGCACCGGCCGTGATCAGCCCGCCGCCCAGCAGCAGCCAGCCGAACAGCAGCGCCGCCAGCAGCAAGGGGCGCGGACCGGCGCGGCGCAGCAGGGCCAGCGGCGTGGCCAGGCCCAGCGCGGCCATCGCGGTGGCGATCAGCGCCAGGTCCAGTTGCCGCGCCAGCTGCAGCCATGCGGTGGGCAGCCAGCCGGTGGAGCGCAGCAGCACCATGGCAATGAAGCCGAATGCGAACCAGGGCAGCGCGAGCCTGGAAGAGGTGCCTGAATTTTCGGTGCGGCGCGGCAGCATTGCGGCCAGCGCGAGCAGGAACGGTGCCAGCATCATCACGCGCAACATCTTGGCGACAACCACCGCGTCGCCGATCTCCGCAGGCAGCACGCGGCCCACCGCGAGCGCCTGCGCCACCTCGTGCAGCGTGGCGCCGGCAAACAGCCCAAAGCCAGGCGCCCGCCCGCTGAGCGAAAACAGCATCGGGTAGAGCAGCGTGGCCACGGTGCCGAACAGCACCACGCAGGCCACGGCGACCGCGGTCTGGTCGCTGCGCGCCTTCAGCAGCGGCTCGGTGGCCAGCACGGCAGACGCACCGCAGATCGCGCTGCCCGCGCCGATCAACCACGCGGTGTTGCGCGCCACGCCCATCCGCGGCCCGGCCCACGCGGCCAGCGCAAAGGTGCTGGTCAGCACCAGCGCGTCCACCCACACCCCGGCCCAGCCGACCTGCGCCACGTCCTGCAGCGTGAGCCGCAGCCCGTACAGCACCACGCCCGCGCGCAGCAGGCGCAGCCGCGAGAACAGCACGCCGGCCGAGGCACCCGGCTGCCAGCCCGCGCCGCTCAACAGGCTGCCTGCCGCGAGCCCCAGCAGCAAGGCCAAGGTCAACGGCCCTAGGCCCAGCGCCTGCAGTGGCGCCCAGCGGCCCAGTTCTGCGGCAGCAACTGCCAGCACGGCACTGGCCAGCAAGCCAGGCAGCAGTCGGGGCCAGGCGAGGGCAGCGATGGGGAAGGCACGGGACAGCATGGGCGCCAGTGTCTGCCGCCAAGTGTGACCCGTCCAACGGCTTGTCTGGATAAGATCGACCTACTGAACAGGTCAGAAAGATCGCCATGAACATCCTCCGCCTCACGCTGCGCCAGCTGCAGATCTTTGTCGCCGTGGCCCAGGCCGGCAGCACCAGCGCGGCCGGCGAAGTGATCGCGCTCTCGCAATCGGCCACCAGCGCGGCGGTCAATGAGCTGGAGCGGTTGCTGGGGCTGAAGTTGTTCGACCGGGCTGGCAAGCGTCTCTTGTTGAACGACAACGGGCGGGCGCTGTTGCCGCGGGCGTTGGGGCTGCTGGATGGCGCGGCCGGTGTGGAGCAGATGGCACGCAACCCCGACGCGCAGCTGCAGGCGCTGCGCATCGGTGCCAGCACCACGCTGGGCAGCCAGTTGCTGCCGGGGCTGCTGAAGCGCTTCTACGGCGAGGTGCCGCAGCAGGCGGCGCATTGGCAGGCCGAGGTCATGGTGGGCAACACCGCGCAGGTCTGCGCAGCGGTGGCGGTTTTCGAGCTGGACATCGGGCTCATCGAAGGGCCATGCCACGAACCCGCGCTGCAGGTGCAGCCCTGGCTGACCGACGAGCTGGTGCTGGTGGCGGCGCCTGGCACCGAGGCCAGGCTGGCGCTGAAGGCCTTGCGCGACTGCGTGTGGCTGCTGCGCGAACCCGGCTCGGGCACGCGCGAGGCGATGGACCAGGCCTTGTTGCCGCATTTGCGCGGCTACCGCCGCAGCATTGCGTTGGGCAGCTCGGAGGCGATCCGCCAGGCCGCAATCGAAGGGCTGGGCGTGGCCTGCCTGTCGCGCTGGCTGGTGGCCGACGCGCTGGCCGCCGGCCGCCTGGTCCAGCTGCGCACGCCGCTGCCGCCGCTGCGCCGCCAGTGCCACTGGGTGACCCACCGCGACAAGCAGCCCACGCAGGCGCTGCAGCGCTTCATCACCTTGTTGGCGGCCGCTGCCGACACGCCGTTACCAGCCTGAGCGGCCGGGCGGCAGCGTGATCAGCCAGCCTCTTGCTGGCGCAGTTGCCGGGCGTGTTCTTCGTCGCGTGCGTCGTCGATCTCGCGCAGCACGCTGCCCAGGTCCACCGGGCCTTGCCTGGACTTGAACTCGCCGCTGAGCGGCGTGTCCGGGTGCAGCAGGCCGCGGGTGTAGAGGTCCCACATCTCGGCGCCGTGATTGGTGGTGAGCAGCGCGGGCGCGAACTGGCCGAAGAAGTTGCGCAGGTTCTCCACGTCGCGCAGCAGCATGCGCTGGGCGTGGTTGTTGCCGGCGGCGTCCACGGCCTGCGGCAGGTCGATGATGACCGGCCCATCTTCGGCCAGCAGGATGTTGAATTCGGACAGGTCGCCGTGCACGACACCCGCGCACAGCATGCGCACCACCTCGCGCAGCAGCGTGGCATGGTGGCGCAGCGCGTCTTCGGGTGTGAACTGCACGTCGTTCAGGCGCGGCGCGGCGTCGCCATTGGCGTCGGCCACCAGTTCCATCAGCAGCACGCCGTCGAGGAAGTTGTAGGGCCGCGGCACGCGCACGCCGGCGGCGGCCAGGCGGTACAGCGCGTCCACCTCGGCGCTTTGCCAGGCCGCCTCGGCGGCCTCGCGGCCAAAGCGCGTGCCCTTGGCCATCGCGCGGGCCTGGCGGGTGTTCTTGACCTTGCGGTTCTCGGTGTAGTCCACCGCCTGGCGGAAGCTGCGTTCGGTGGCGGCCTTGTAGACCTTGGCGCAGCGGGTGTCGTCGCCGCAGCGCACGACATAGACGGCGGCTTCCTTGCCGCTCATCAGCTGGCGCAGCACGCTGTCGACCAGCCCTTCGTCGATCAGGGATTGCAGGCGCTTCGGGGCTTTCATCGGTCAGGCATCAGGGTTCAGGTAGGCAGGGCAAGCCCTTGCGGGGCTGCCGCATTGTGTGCCCTGACCGCGAAACGGCGCCGCGCATGAAAAAAGGCAGGCCCTTTCGGGCCTGCCTTTGGCAGCGAGCGCTGGAGCGCCGATGCGGGTTTCAGCGTGCCGCGGCGATGCGCGCCTTGCGGGCGCTCATGTCGCTGGCGCCCAGCGTCAGGCTGGGCGCATTGGGCTCGACGGTCAGCAGCGTGGTGCCAACCGTCGAGCCGTCGCCCTTGGCGTAGCGGATGCCACCGAGGTAGCGCAGGTTGGCCAGGCCGGACCAGCTGGCCTTGACCGAGGCCTGGTCAGCCACCGCGACGGTGGTGGGCAGGCCGGTCACGGCCAGGCTGCCACCGGCATCGGCAGCCGACAGCACCCAAGAGGACAGCGTGAAGTTGCTGCTGCCGCCGACCGGGTTGTAGCCCTGCACGCAGGCCTTGTACGTGCCGGCGACCGGGGCGGTGACGCTGACCAGTTCGTCGGCCGTGGCGCCGCCGCTGGTGGCGACGGTGGTGCCGGACGGGTTGAGCAGCGTCATGTCCAGGTCGTCGCCGCCGTTGCCGGAGGTGTCGGCGTTGTACAGCGCTGCGCGCACCACCAGCGCGTCGGCCGGCACGCTGATGTTGAAGCAGACCTGGGTGTTCAGCGCCACCGTGCCGGCGGTGCGGGTGGCCGGCTTCAGGCCGGTGACCAGCGCGCTGGTGGCGCCGTCGAAGCCATAGGTGACCTTGAACTTGCTCGAACCGCTGGCCGAGGTGCTGGACAGCACCGCCGGGGCCGACAGCGCGCGCGCCCGCGCCAGCACGGGGCTGGTGACGACGTGCGAACCATCGGTCCAGCTCAGGCTGCCGAACACGCCGGTGTTCAGCGCCGCGCCGTTGCTCTTCAGCGTCAGCGTGAAGGCGGCCACCTCGTTCTTGGCCAGGCTCAGCGTGGGCGGCGTGACGGTGGCGATGAAGCCGGGCACCGTCGCAGTGGCCGAGTAGATGGCCGGGCCAGTGCCGACGTTGCGCACGTGCCGCTTGATCGTCAGGGTGCCCGGCACATCGGCCGCGACCGTCGGCAGGTTCAGGTTGCTCGGCGCGGCGCTGCCCACGGCGAGGCAGTTCGCATCATCTGCCGCGAGCCAGTTGGCACCGCAGAGGAAGCTCAGGTAGTCGGCCGGGTTGATCGGGTAGACCAGGCCGGGGTCCGCAGCGCCACGCGGGTTCACGTGGCCAGCGCCATAGCCGTTGGCGTCGGGATCAGCCGCGCCGCTGGCGAGCTTGACGCCGGTGGTGCTGGTGACCATCGCCGACTTGATCTGGGCTGGCGGCCAGTTTGGATGGGCCTGCTTGATCAGTGCGGCAATGCCGGCAATGTGCGGCGAGGACATCGAGGTGCCCTGGTACGACTCGACCACCGGCGATGGCACCAGCGTGCCGGCCAGGATCGCGTCATGGTCGGCCTGGCTTTGCTGCGCGTAGGTGACCGAGGCGATCACGTCCACGCCAGGCGCGGTGATCTCGGGCTTCATCACCGACAGCTCGGCCAGGTTCGGGCCGCGCGACGAGAACGAGGCCATGATCGGGGCGACCACGTTGGGCGCCTGGTAGCGCGCGCTGATGGCGCCGGTGGCGCTGGCGCCGCTGCTCGTCACGTAGTTGCGCACGGCGGTGCGCGAAGGCGCGTCCAGGTGCACCGTCGGCACGCTGTGGAAGTCGGCCACGACGGTGTTGGACGTCGGGTTGATCAGCACCATGCCGACACCGCCGACACGCGCGACTTCCTGGCTCTTCTCGACGCGGGCATTGGTGCCGCGGTCGCAGACGACGATCTTGCCGACGGCCTTGGTTGTGTCCAGCGAGTTCAGGTAGCAGAGGTTGGCATTGGCCACCGGCACGCCTGCGGCCGGGATGTCGCTCGACAGCACCATGCTGGCCGACGGCAGCGCGGCCGGGTCGAATGAAGCGCCGGTGTACGGGCCGGTGCCATTGCCCAGCGACAGGTCGGCGATGAACTGGCGGTCATGGGTGGATGCGGCCACCGTGGTCAGCCATGGGCTGTTGTGGGCGACCTTGTTGCCCGGGCCGCTGTTGCCGGCCGACGCGGCGACGAACACGCCGGCCGCCGTGGCATTCAGGAAGGCCACTTCGACTGGGTCCAGCAGGTCGGTCTGCGAGCCGCTGATCGAGTAGTTGATGACGTCCACGCCGTCGGCCACCGCCTGGTCGATGGCCGCGACCAGGTCGCTGTTGTAGCCGTTGCCACCCAGCGAACCGTCCGCCGCGATGGTGCCGAACAAGGCCTTGTAGGTCGCCACGCGGGCGCGCGGCGCCATGCCGCTGGTGGTGCCGACGTAGATGCCGGCCGAGGTGTAGGCCGGCGCATTGGCATTGCCGCCCGCGGTCGACAGCGTGTGCGAACCATGGCCGACTTCGTCGCGCGGCACGGCGTAAAAGTTGTAGGAGAAAGGCGTGACCCCGCCCTGGGCCACCGCCTGCTGGTAGCCCGCGCTGAAGACCTGCGCGCCGAGCAGCTTGTTGTTGCAGGAGTCGGCGCTGAAGCCCGGGCCGGTGGTGCAGGTGCCGGTGTACTGGCCGGCCGGCAGCGGCGGGTAGGCCAGCGTGCCGCCGGTCTTCACGGGGGTGCCGTTGGCGTCCACATGGTCGTAGAAGGCCGGGTTCTCGGGCTGGATGCCGGAGTCCACCACCGCGACGATGACGTTCTCGCCCTTCTCCAGCACGCCCTGGACCTTCTTGGTCCAGACGCCGCCAGGGCCGTCCAGGCCGAGGAACAGGGGGGTGGTGATGGTGGTGGCTTCACGCCGCTGGTCGGCCAGCACGCTGGAGACGGCGCTGTTGGCGCGCAGCTTCTTGGCTTGCGCTTCGGTCAGCACGGCCGAGAAGCCGTTGAAGGCGACGTTGTAGCGGTGCAGCAGCTTGACCGGGCCCAGCGAGCTGATCAGCTTCTGTTGTTCACCGGCCAGGTGGGTGCGGTAGGCCTGCACGGCCGCGGCGCGGGCGTTCAGCTTCTGGCCTTCGGGCACCTGGGTGGCGGCAAAACCTGCCACGCCACCGCGGTAGCTGGCCGCCGGGGCCTCCTTCAACAGCACGATGTAGCTGCGGGATGCGCTCGGGCTGGTGGCCGCGAATGAAGCCGACATCACGCCCGACAGCAGCATCAGCTGCGTCAGCCGGACAGTCCTGGGGAAAAAGCTCATGACCCAAACTCCACAAAAACGAACATGGACGCGCCGAGTGCGGCCCGGGTCGGGCCACCGCGCAGCAGACCCGCCGACGTTAACGAGACGTTCAGTCCTGTGGGGTTTTGTAACTAGGGGGATGAACGGGTTTTGGCGCCGTTGCCGGGTGGATGTCGTCCGCTTGTCATGCGTGGTCGCTACGGTTCGCGCCATGGATGCCACTTTCTTGAGCCTGCGCGCCTCGCGCAGGCAGTTGCTGCGTGCCGCTGGCGCGCTGGGCCTGGTTTCGATCTTGCCTGCCGCGCGGGCCTGCGAGTTCTTCTGCAGCAGCCTGCGGGTCTACAAGCCCTACGCGCGTGAGACGCTCGCTGGCGACACCAGCGTCATCGTCGGCATGACGCTGGACGAGGTGGTGCAGGACGACAGGCTGATCGGCGTGACCTCGCCACTGGCCACCTCGGCCGAGCTCGGCGGCGTCGGTGCCGGGCCCTCCGGCATCGACCTGCCGATCCGGCGTGGCCAGGTCCTGGTGCTGCACGAGGACACCACCTACATCCGCCTGCTGGGCCTGAAGCAGCCGCTGGGCCTGGGCCGCGAATACCCGCTGACGCTGCACTTCGAGAAGGCCGGTGTTGTCGATGCCGACATCGACGTGTCCTACACCCGCAACCAGTCCATCAAGTGATTGGTGCACGGCAGTCACGAGGATGTCACCTCATGTGACGACCATGCGCACTTCGCCGCAGTGCCTTTTTTCGGGTGCCTGGCGACCTTCACTGGCCGAACCAGGCCCACCCACGGGATGCAACGCGTCCCAAACACAACGATCAGGAGTAGCTTCATGAAGTTCCGAACTGGCCTGAGCCCGCTTGCGCTGGCTGCCATCGCCGCGATCGGCAGCACCGCTGCCATCACCGCTCCCACGGCCGTCCAGGCCGCGTCTTCGCCTTCCGGCAAGTACGTCACTGGCGACTTTCACAACCACACCACCTGCTCGGACGGCACGATCTCGATGCAGAAGCTGGTCAGCAAGGTGACCGACAAGACCGACGGCACCTTCGGCCTCGACTGGTTCGTGCAAGCCGGCCACGGCGGCAACGGCAACCGCAACTGCACGCTGGTCGAAGACGCCACGCTGAGCACCCCGGCCTACCCGTTCGTCGAAGGCCAGGGCCCGACGACGACGTGGACCAACTCCATCGGCGCGGCCGCCATCAAGGGCGACGGCGGCGGCGTGGGTGGCAACGGCAACATGTGGCGCTGGCAGTCGATCCAGGAATACCAGTACCCGCTGCTGGAATACCTCTCGGCCCAGAAGAACGTGCCGCTGTTCATCGGCATGGAATCGGTGGTTGCCGGCCACGAGCACAGCTCGATGTCCGTCGTCACCGGCCAGATGCCCAAGAAGCTGGACAAGGTCACGCTGCCGACCGGCCCGGGCTACAAGGCGGTTGGCAATGCCAACGCGCTGGCCCAGTGGTCCTACTGCTTCGACCGTGGCGACACCGACACCAGCCGCGGCAACACCACCGGCACCGCCACCGGCAACAACTGGGACTGCTCGGTCGCCGGCAGCCTGAACGCCGCCGACCCGAGCTGGAACGCCACCGCGCACAAGCTGATCCCCGCCAGCGGCACCGGCTCCGGCAACACCGGCCACGCCAAGACGGTCGAGGCCCTGAAGTGGATGGCCCAGAACCACGGCAACGCCAGCTACTACGTGCCGGCCCACCTGGAGCGCGCCGGCCCGTTCAATCCGGACGGCAACAACGGCTTCAACATCGAACACCTGCGTGACTTCAACAACGCAGCCCCGAACATCGCCTTCGGCTTCGAGACCCACCCGGGCCACGGCGCTGCGAACAACCGCGGTGAATACCAGGTCCTGCGCAACACCTTCCCGACCGGCAAGGTCGACTCGGTGGGCGGCACGACCTACGGCGGCACCGGCGTCTACGGTGGCGTGATCGGCGGCGTGTGGGACGCGCTGCTGGGCGAAGGCCGCAACTACTGGTTCTTCTCCAGCTCCGACTGGCACAACCGCGGCATCTTCGGCCCGGATGACCGCCGCTCGTCGCAAGACTTCTACCCCGGCGAATACCAGCGCGACTTCGTGATGGTCCGCAATGGGCAGGACAAGCTGCGCCCGCAAACCATCGTCGACGGCCTGCGCACCGGCAACAGCTTCGCGGTGGACGGCCAGCTGATCGACCGCCTGGGCCTGGTGGTCTGCAAGTCCAACGCCTCGGCCTACCTGTCCGATTCGCAAGTCCGCAACTACGCTTACGCCGGTGCCGAAAAGGGCAGCGTCGTGAACCACACCAACTGCGTCTCGATGGGCGAGAAGCTGGTGGTGGACGCGGGTGACGACGTGGTCATCGGTGTCTCGGTGCGCGATCCGGCCGGGACCAACTTCGCGCCTTACAGCTTCGCCAACCCGTCGCTGGCGCAAGTCGGCATGAACCAGCCGATCAACAAGCCGGTGCTGGACCATGTGGACCTGATCCGCGGCATGGTCTCGGGCTACAAGACGCCGGGCGCTGCCGACTACTCGGGCGAATGGCCGCGCAACACCGCCTGGCTGAGCGCCGATGGCGTGACGGCTGACCTGGCGGTCGTGCCGGCTGCTGCGAAGAACACCTCGGCAGCCATCGTCAAGACCTTCAGCGCCGCCAAGGGCTGGAACTCGATCGTCTCCACGACCGACGGCACCACCTACCTGCGCATGTCCTACCGCCTGCCGGCGGTGGTCGCCTCGCAATACGTGCGTCTGCGCGGCAGCAACCTGCCGGCCGCCACGCCTTACGAGACCGATGCCAGCGGCAACCCGCTGTCGGACCTGTTCACCAACGCCAACGACTCGACCAAGCTGCGCATCCCCTGCACGGTCGCCGGTACCAACGTGCCTGAAAACGGCGTGAGCTGGACGGCTGCCAACGGCACGATCAACGGCTGCCCGAACCACCTGGCGGTGGTCAACGGCCAGAAGATGGTGTCGTACGACGTGGCCGCCTGGTCCGACCTGTGGTTCTACAGCAACCCGGTCTACGTTGAAGTGAACGGTTCGGTGAAGGTCGCCGGCGTCAAGTAAGCCGACTGGTCGATCCGTCCCTGCGGTCGCTGTTTCATAACCGCCGCACGGCGCCGCGCGAATTTCGCGCGGCGCCTTTTTCCGTTGTTGTCGTTGCTCCGAGATACGCTCATGTCTTCTCCGCTGTCCCTGTCCGCTGACGCTGCCGCCATGCCTTCCTCCACGCCTGCGAAGCCGCCCCGCGCCGGCCTGCCCAACTGGACCCGCGAGCCGCTGCTGCACTTCCTGCTGCTGGGTGCGCTGCTGTTCGGTGCCGACCACCTGCTGGTCAGCCGCAGTGACGACCCGCACACCATCGTCGTCGGTGCCGCGGTCGACAAGGAAGCCATCGAGATCTTCAAGGCCTCGCGCAACCGCGAGCCCAATGCCGAGGAACTGACCGCGCTGCGCAAGGTCTGGCTGGACAACGAGGTGCTGTACCGCGAAGGCCTGGCACTGCAGGTCGACCGTGGCGACAGCGCGATCCGCGATCGCGTGATCTTCAAGGCCCTCAGCGTGGTGGACGCCAACACCAAGCTGCCGCCGGCCGACGACGAAACGCTGAAGAAGTTCTTCGAGTCGCACCGCGTGAAATACGACGAACCGGCCCGCTTCGACTTCCAGGAAGCCGCGCTGGACGGCGACAGCGCCGAGGCCGCCGTGCGCGCCTTTGTCGCCCAGCTCAATGCCGGCACGCCAGGCGATGCCAAGGCGGGCCTGCGCGTCTTCAAGGGCCGGCCGCACCAGAACCTGGTGCTGAGCTACGGCGAAGAGTTTGCCAAGGCGCTGGAAACTGCGCCGATGGGTGAATGGCGCGCCGAGAAAACGCGCGACGGCTGGCGCGCCGTGCGGCTGGAGGCCGTGAGCCCGGCCAAGCCGGCGCAGTTCGAGGTGTTGCGCCCGGTGGTGCAGCAGGACTGGACCGATGCCACGCTGTCCGAGCAGCGCAGCGCCGCGGTGCAGCTGCTGGCCAAGAAGTACAACATCCGCTACGAGGATGCGAAATGAGGTCCCTGAATGTGATGCTGCGCGGCTTGTTGGCTGCGCTGCTGCTGGCGCTCGGCCCGGTTGCTGGCGCGCACGAGCTCAGCATGGCCGAGATGCAGCTGCGCGAAGTCTCGCACGGCGAGTTCTACTGGATGTGGGCCGCCGCCGAGAAGCGCGCCGCGAGCGATGACCTGACCCCCGTCTGGCCCGAAGGCTGCCAGGCCGAGGAAAACGTGCTGCACTGCGGCGAGGCCGGCCTGACCGGCACGCTGTCCATCACCGGCGTGGGCGATCGCTACTCGGCCGCACTGGTCAAGGTCTACTGGCTCAATGGCGACGCGCGGGTCTACACACTGACCGCCGGCCAGCCCTCGGTGCACCTCTACGGCGCGGCGGACGATGGCCGCAGCTGGCACGAGGTCGCCAGCGCCTACACGGTGCTGGGCATCGAGCACATCCTGACCGGTGTGGACCACCTGCTGTTTGTCATCAGCCTGCTGCTGCTGGTCGGCTTCCAGCGCCGCCTGGTCTGGACCATCACCGCGTTCACCGCCGCCCACAGCCTGACGCTGGCGCTCAGCGCGCTGGGCCTCCTGACGCTGCGCCCGCCGCCAGTCGAGGCGACGATCGCACTGTCCATCGTGCTGGTGGCCGGCGAGGCGCTGCACAAGCGCGAGACGCTGGCGCGGCGCTGGCCGGCGCTGGTGGCCTTCCTGTTTGGCCTGGTGCATGGCCTGGGTTTCGCCGGCGCGCTGAAGGAAATCGGCCTGCCCGAGAACCACCTGCCGGTGGCGCTGCTGACCTTCAACGTCGGCGTTGAAATCGGCCAGCTGATGACGGTGGGCGTGGCGATGCTGCTGTGGAAGCTGTGCAGCCGCTGGCCGCAGCTGGCCAAGGCGCGCACCGTCGTGCTGTACATGATCGGCAGCATCGCGGCCTACTGGTCCTGGCTGCGCGTGGCAGCGATCTTCGGTTGAGGCACGGCCATGGCAAGTGAAATCCACGGCTTGTTCGCCACGCCCTTCATGCGCGTGCCCGGCGCGCTGCCGCCGGCCCTGGTGGCCGCGCTGGTCGCGCATTTCTCGGCACAGGCGCAGCAGCAGAACAACGGCTCGGCGCTGCTGTCGCACACCAGCATGCTGCGCCCCAGCGACAGCCCGCTGCTGGTCGACGTGGCGGGCCTGCTCACGCCGCAGCTGTCCGAGTTCGGTGCGCTGCTGTTTGGCCAGCGTCTGCCCTGGGCGCTCAAGGAGATGTGGGTCAACGTGCTGGAGCAGGGCGGCCAGCAGGCCATGCATAACCATGCCAACAGCTTCATCTCCGGCGTGGTTTACCTCACGCCAACCCACCCCAGCGCGCGCACCGTGTTCATCAAGGCACCCGGCGGCACCGACTTCTCGTTCAAGAACGACCATGCCGGCGTCGTCACCGGCCCCTACAACGCCGACAAGTGGATCAGTCCGCCACCCGAGCCTGGTGACCTGGTGCTGTTCCCCAGCTACCTGATGCACGCCGTGCCGCCCAACCAGGGCGAGCAGCGCATCACGCTGGCCTTCAACGCCATCCCGGCGCGGCTGGATTCGTGGGGCTACACCATCGGGTTCTCCGGCTGAAGCGATGGCGGCGAAACGCGTGTGGGCCGCGCATGGCCTGATGCTGGCCTCCGGCTTTGCCGGCCTGGGCTACCAGGTCGTCTGGGCGCAGCAGGGCGCGCTGTGGCTGGGCCATGAGTCGGCCGCGGTGCTGGCGGTGGTGGCGGCATTTTTCGGCGGGCTGGCGCTGGGCGCGCTGCTGATGGGCCCGCGCATTGCACGCAGCCCACGGCCGGCGCGCTGGTACGCCGCCTGCGAGGCCTTGATCGGTGGCTGGGGCACGTTGTTGATCGGGCTGATGCCGGCCGTCAGCGGCGCGCTGCTGGCCATCACCGGCCCGCAGCCCAGTGCCGCGTGGCAATGGACGGTCGCGTTTGGCGGCATGTTCCTCTTGCTGTTGCCGGCCACTGCAGCCATGGGCGCGACGCTGCCGGCGATGGAGCGTGTCGGCCAGCAACTGCTGGGTGCCGCACAGCCCGGCCGCGCGCTCGCGGCGCTGTACGCCAGCAACACGCTGGGCGCCGTCGTCGGCGTGCTGGCCACCGCGTTCTGGCTGCTGCCGGCGCTGGGCCTGGCGCGCACCGCGGCCTGCTGCGTGGTATTGAACCTGTTCTGCGCCGGCATTGCATGGCGGGCCTTCCCGGCCGAAACCCCGCCCGCGCAAGCCAGCCCGGCCGCCGGTGAGATCGCCGGCCCGATGCTGCGCCTTGCGCTCACCGGCCTGCTGGGCCTGGGCTACGAAGTGCTGGTGGTGCGCGTGCTGAGCCAGGTCACCGAAGACACGGTCTACACCTTTGCGTTGCTGCTGGCGGTCTACCTGGTCGGCACCTCGCTTGGCGCAGCGCTGCTTGCCCGGTTGCGAAAGCCTGGCCCGGGCGACGACGAGGACCTGACGAACCGCCTGCTCAGTGCTCTGTCGCTGGCCTGCCTGCTGGGCACCGGCAGCCTTTGGGCGGCAGAGCGGGTGCGGGACGGCTGGCTGGCCACCACCGGCGGCGGCATGGCCGCAGCGCTGGGTGCAGAAGCCTTGCTGGCACTGCTCGCCTTTGGCCTGCCCACGCTGGTGATGGGCGCCTTGTTCAGCGAGCTGAGCAGGCGCGCGATGGCTCGCGGCCTGAGCCTGGGCCGTGCACTGGGCGTCAACACCCTGGGCGCGGCGTTGGCCCCGCTGCTGTTTGGCGTCTTGCTGGTGCCGCTGGTCGGTCCCAAGGGCGGCCTGCTGCTGGTGGCCGCCGGCTACCTGCTGCTGCGGAGTGGTGGCGCACGCTGGCGGGCTGGCAGCTGGGCCCCGGCGGCGGCGGTGCTTGCAGTCGCCGTGCTGGCGCCGCCGCTGGCCTTCGTCGAGCTGCCTGAAGGCGCCAGGCTGGTCAGCTACCAGGAAGGCGCGATGGCCGCGGTCAGCGTGGTCGAAGACGCGCAAGGCGTCTCGCGGCTGCGCATCAACAACCGCCAGCAGGAAGGCAGCAGCGCCACGCGGCTGGTGGACGGGCGCCAGGCCTTGCTGCCGCTGCTGCTGCACCCGGCACCGCAGCACGCGCTGTTCCTCGGCATGGGAACCGGCGTCACCTCGTCGGTCGCCGCCGAAGACCCGCAGCTGCAGGTCGACGTGGCCGAGCTGCTGCCCGAGGTCATTGCCGCGTCCCGCCTGTTCGTCGACGCGCCGCGCCTGCATGCGGTGGCGGCCGACGCCCGCCGCTTCGTGCGCGCCGAGGACACGCGCTACGACGTGATCGTCTCCGACAACTTCCACCCCGCGCGCAGCGGCTCGGGCTCGCTTTATACGGTGGAGCATTTCCAGGCCGTGCGCGCCCGGCTCGCGGCCGGTGGCGTGTTCTGCCAATGGCTGCCGCTGCACCAGCTGGACCTGGCGACGCTGCGCAGCATCGTGCAGTCCTTCGTGCTGGCCTACCCGCAAGCCAGCGCCATCCTGGCCAGCGACAGCCTCGAAACGCCGGTGCTGGGCCTGGTCGGCCGGGCCGATGATGGCCGCTTCGACGCTGCGGTGCTGCACGCCAGCCTGGTCCGCGCCGCCGGCCCGCGCGGCCTGGCCGCCTTTGGGCTGGATGACGACTTCGCGCTGCTCGGCAGCTTCGTCGCCGACACCGCTGCGCTGCAGCGCTTCGCCGCCGACGCGCCGGCCAACACCGACGACCACCCCGTCGTCGCCTACCTCGCGCCGCGCGTCACCTACGCGCCCGACTCGCTGCCGCGCGACCGCCTGCTGGCGCTGCTGGCCGAGGTCTCGGTGCAGCCCGCGCAAGTGATCACGGCCGACGCCGCCTGGCTGCAGCGCCTTGCAGCTTATGGCCAGGCCCGCCGCCAGTTCATCGCCGCCGGCCGCGACGTGCGCCCCGCCCGCAACGCCCGCGAAATGCTGGCCCAGGTCCAGGCGCCGCTGCTGGCCGTGCTGCACACCAGCCCGGACTTCCGGCCCGCCTACATGCCGCTGCTGCGCATGGCCACCGCGCTGGCGCCCAGCGACCCGCCAGCGGCACGCGCGCTGCTGAGCGAGCTGGCCCAGCTGCAGCCCGATCGCCCCGAGGCTGGCGAGGCGCTGAAGCAGCTCGCGCTTTGACCACAAAAAAGGCCTGCCAGATTTGCCGGCAGGCCTTTCTGAACGAGCCCGGAATGGGCTTCGATCAGGCCTTCTTCTTGGCAGCAGCCTTCTTGGCTGGCGCCTTGGCGGCGGCCTTCACTGCGGCCTTCTTGGCCGGCACGGCGGCGGCAGCCTTGGCCGCCTTGCGTGCTGCGGCCTTCGGGTCCACGGCGGCCTTGAAAGCCGAGCCCGCGGTGAACTTCGGCAGCTTCATGGCGGCGATCTTCAGCTTGTCGCCGGTGGCCGGGTTGCGGCCGGTGCGTGCGGCGCGGGCGGTCTGCTTGAACGAGCCGAAACCCGGCAGTGTCACGGTGCCGCCCTTCTTGACGGTGTTGACGACCGCGTCCAGCAGCGTCGCCAGCACCCTGCCGGCTTCGGCCTTGCTCAGGCCATGCTGTGTCGCAACCAGTTCGATCAGTTCCTGACGGTTCATCGATTTTCCAAGAGATCTCACGCCCAACATCGGGCGGTCGCATTCTGCCAGGGTGAGCCGGCGAGGCCGGGCGCCCCACCACGCGGGCCAGCGCCGGGCCGTCCCAAGTGGCCTGCGTGACCCGCCCGGCGGGTGGCCTCGCGCATCCGCGAGGCCGGGTGCCCCATCTTCAGCCCAACGGCACCGGCACGAACAAGGTGTCGCCGTCGCGCTTGACCAGCAAGGCAACCTGCTTCGGGTGCTGCTTCAACACCGCGCGCACGTCGTCCATGGTCTGCACCGGGCGGCCGTTGACGGCCAGCAGCACGTCGCCGGCCTGGATGCCGGCGCGCGCCGCGGCGCCTTCGGTGTCCTCGATCAGCAGGCCTTGGGCCACGCCCGCTTCACGCTTCTCGGCCTTGTTCAGGTCGCGCAGCGCCAGGCCGAGTTGCGGGCCGTCGGCCTCGCCGTTGCCGGCCTTGGCCTGCAGGCCGTGCTCGGACGGCACGCCGTCCAGCTTGGCCTCCAGCGTGTGCTGCTTGCCTTCGCGCCAGACGGTCAGCACCACCTTGTCGCCAGGCGCCGCGAGGCCGATCAGGCTGGGCAAGGTGCCCGATTCGCGCACCGGCCGGCCATCGACCGCGGTGATCACGTCGCCGGCCTGCAGCCCGGCCTTCGCGGCGGCGCTTCCCTTGTCGACCTTGGCCACCAGCGCGCCTTCGGGCTTGCCCATGCCGAAGGATTCGGCCAGCGCCTGATTGACTTCCTGCACAGCCACGCCCAGCCGGCCGTGGCGGGCCTCGCCGGTGGCCACGATCTGGTCCTTGACCTTCAGCGCGACGTTGATCGGGATCGCGAAGCTCACGCCCTGGAAGCCACCGCTCTGCGAGTAGATCTGCGCGTTGATGCCCACCACCGAGCCCACGCCGTCAAACAGCGGGCCGCCGGAGTTGCCGGGGTTGACCGCGGCGTCGGTCTGGATGAACGGCACCACCGCGTCATTCGGCAGCGAGCGGCCTTTGGCGGAGACGATGCCTTGCGTGGCCGTCTGCTCCAGCCCGTAGGGTGCGCCAATCGCCAGCACCCGGTCGCCCACTTCGAGATCATCAGAGTTGCCCAGGCGCACCACCGGCAGGTTCTTCGCTTCGATGCGCAGCACCGCGATGTCGGTCACCGGGTCGGCGCCCAGCACCTTGGCCTTGTACTCGCGGTGGTCGCTGAGCTTGACGGTGACGTCCTTGGCGTCGCGCACCACGTGGGCGTTGGTCAGGATCAGGCCGTCGGCCGAGATCACGAAGCCCGAGCCCAGGCCCTTGAACGGCACCTTGGCCTGCGGGCGCATGCGCTGGCCGCGCTGCATGCCGGGCATGCCGCGGAAGAACTGGAAGAACGGGTCGTTTTCGATGTCGGCGGCTTCGTCGTCCGCATCGGGCTTGCGCTCGCCGGCCACCGTCACGCCCACCACCGCCGGGCCGGCCTGCTTGACGATGGCGCGGTAGTCCGGCACCGCGCCCGGCGGCAGCGGCGCGATCGGCGCCGCCGGCACCAGCGCGGCGCCCGCGACGGCCCCGCCATTCACCGGTGCCGCGCTGGCCACCTGCTGGGACTGTTGCTGCTGTTGCGCCTTGTCGGCACCGAACAGGCTCTTGAAATCGATCGCCCCGGCGCTGCCCGCCGCGACGACGGCGGCCGTGACCCCGGCGGTGACGACCACCGTCGACAAGGTCGACACCCGGCCGGCTTGCTTGCTGTTGCTACTCATGGAAATGGGCTCCTTCGTGATGACACAGGACACTGCGGCTTTCGGCCGCTTGGTGTGCACTGTGATGAAGGGGAATGAGGGCAGCGTTAGCGCTGGGTTAGGCGAAGATTAGGGCCCTGGGATTTTTCGAATCCGCCCGCGGGTTCGGCAAAATCTGCCAAACGGGCCAACTGGCCGCACCCGATAACCCTTGGCAATGTCGGGTCCGGGTAAGTGCGCGCCCCCTGTGTTGAAGCCGGAGGGGACAATTCCGGCAGTTCAGCAAAACCCCTTTCACGCGGCGGCCTGGCCTGCTGCAGGAGTTTCCACGATGAGCAGAAGCTTGCTGAAGCAATGCCTGGCTGAGGCTTGGCAGCGGGTGATGGCCGAGGCCTATGCCGATCAGATGATCGACTCCGAGCGCGGGCTGCAGCTGTATTTCGGCCACGCGCTGATGGCGGGTTTCAAAGCCCGTGACATGCAGCGGCGCATTTACGTCGAGCCGGCGTTTGTCGGCCAGCAAGGGCGTTTGCGGGTGCCGGACCTGGCCATCTGCCATGCGGGCCAGTTGATTGGCGTGGTGATGCTGCGGTATTTGCCGCGCGGCGCGCCAGAAGTGGAAAAGGACCTGACGACGTTGCGCAGTTTTGCCGGTGCCGGGCGGGATTTGCTGTTGTCTCAGGACCGTTATCTGGGGCCGGGCAGCGAGGTGCAGCGGCTGTACGTGCTGGCGCCCGATCCGGTGCTGTGCTGGGCTGGTGTTTACCGCGGGCCGCAGCGGCGATTGGTGGAGCAGCAGGCGGCCGACCTGGGCGAGCGCTTTGTCGGCCTGCATGCGGTGACGGCCGCGCGGCAGCCGCCGGTGGTGTCCATGGTCGGGCTCGGAGGCTCAGCAGCCACCGAAGATTCCGTCGGAGCGTTGGTTGCAGAGGTGCACGAACCGACAACGGTCGAGGCCTCGGCAGACGCTGACGCCTGAGCGCCCCGCGGGGCTCAGCCGCCGCCGCCCGTTTGCAGGCTGAACCGTACCTGCACCCGCAGCCCGCCCAGCGGCGAGTCGGCCAGCGTGATCGTCGCGCCGTGGCGGCGCGCGACCGCGGCGGCAATCGCCAGCCCCAGCCCCGCGCCATCGCCCTGGCCAGGGTCGCGGCGCCAGAAGCGGTCGAAGGCGCGCGCGCGGTCTTCGACCGGGATGCCCGGGCCGTCGTCGTCCACCGTCAGCAGCGCGCTGGCGTCGCCTTGCAGCGCCAGCGTCAGCATCACCTGGCCGCCTTCGCGGCCGTAGCGCAGCGCGTTGTCCACCAGGTTGCGCACCAGCGCGAACAGGCCGGCGCGGTCACCGTCCATCTGCAGCGGTTGAGGCGCTTCGAGCGACAGCCGGATCTGCCGCGCCTGTGCGAGCGGCCACAGGTCGGCCAGCGCGTCGCGCGCGACGGCGGCCAGGTCCAGCGGCGCGGGATGGCCAGCCGGGCCGGGCTCGCTGCGGGCCAGCGCCAGCAACTGTTCGACCAGCCGCGCCGCGCGTTCGATGCCGGCCGCCAGCGCGGCCAGCGCTTCGTCGCGCGAAGCGGCATCGGGCGCGGCCTGCAGCACGCGCAGCTGCAGCTTCAGCGCGGTCAGCGGCGAGCGCAGCTCGTGCGCGGCGTCGGCCACAAACGCGCGCTGCGTGGCCAGCGAATCGCCCAGCCGCATCAACAAGGCATTCAGCGCGTTGACCAGCGGCCGCACTTCGTCTGGCAGCCCGGCCTCGGGCAGCGGGCCGAGGGCCACTGCGTCGCGCTGCTGCACGTCGGCCGCCAGCTTGCGCAGCGGCCGCGTCAGCAGGCCCAGCACCCACCACAGCACCAGCAGCAGCGGCAGCGCCAGCCAGGCCAGCGGGGCCACGCTGTGCAGCGCGGCCTGCGCGGCCAGCCGGCTGCGGATGCGCTCGGGCTGCGCGACCTGGATCACCCGGCCCTCGGAAGCCACGCCAAAGGTGCGCCAGACCTCGCCGTTGACGCTCACATCGGCCAGGCCCAGGACGGCGCGCGCCGGCAGCGTGGGGTGCAGCCGCGAGGCATAGATGCTGCGGCCGTCCACCGTCCAGATCTGCACCACGAAGTCCAGCTGCTCGTCGGCCAGCGCGCGTGCCTCGTCGGGCGCAATCGCGCCCTGGTCGCGCAGCGACAGCGCCATCTGGCTCAGCTGGTAGTCGAACAGCGCCTCGGTCTCGGCGAGCACCGCGCGGTAGGTCAGGCCTGCAGTCGTCGCAGTGGCCAGCGCCAGCACGAGGACCAGCGCCAGCATCAGCCGCCAACGGATCGAGCCAAAACTCATGTGAGGAAATAACCCACGCCGCGCACGTTGCCGATGCGCTCCGGGCCCAGCTTGCGCCGCAGCTGGTGCACGTAGACCGAGACCGCATTGCTCTCGATCTCCTCGCCCCAGCCGTAGAGCCGGTCTTCCAACTGCGCGCGAGAGAGCAGTGCGCCGGGCCGCTGCATCAGCGCCTCCAATACCGCGTATTCGCGCGCCGACAGCAGCACCGGCTGGCCGTCCACGGTCACCTGGTGGGCCGCAGGGTCCAGCGTGATGGCGCCATGCTGCAGCACCGGCTGCGCGCGGCCGCCGTGCCGCCGCTGCACCGCGCGCATGCGGGCCCGCAGCTCGTCGAACTCGAAGGGCTTGACCAGGTAGTCGTCGGCGCCGGTGTCCAGCCCGCGCACCCGGTCGCCCGGGCCGTCACGCGCGGTCAGCACGATGACCGGCGTGCTGTCGCCGCGCTGGCGCAGCTCTCGCAGCAGCGTCAGGCCGTCCTGGCCGGGCGCCGCGCCGGCGCCGTCCGGCGCGCTGTTCGGCCCACCCGGCGGCAGGCCCAGGTCCAGCAGCACCAGGTCGAAACGCTCGGTGGACAGCGCCGAGCGGGCCGCGGCCACGTCGCGCACCCAGTCGACCGCAAAACCTTCCGGGCGCAGCGCGGCTCGCAGGCTGTCGCCAATCATGCGGTCGTCTTCCACCAGCAGCAGGCGCATCGACTCGGTTTCTACGGGTTTGCCAGGACTCGCCGAGCATAGCGCGGCGCCGCGGGGCCGCGCAGCCGTTTCGTTGTCGCCCTGCTGTCGGGCCGCGGCCGTTCAGCCGGTGCGCAATGCCGTGGCCGGATCGGCCAGCGGCAAGGCCTGCAGCGCTGCGGCGTCCAGCACGTGGCCGATGACCAGCACGGCCGGGCTGCCGAACTGCTGGCTGTGCAGCATCTCGACCAGGCCGCCCAGCGTGCTCAGGCCGCAGCGCTGGTGATCGGTGCTGGCGTGTTGCACCACGCCGGCCGGCAGCTCGGCCGGCAGGCCTGCAGCCAGCAACTGGGCCACCAGCTGCGGCGCCTGGGCCACGCCCATGTAGATCACCAGCGTGATGCCGGTGGCGGCGGCTGCGCCAATCGCGGCCCAGTCCGGCCCGCTGGCACCTGGCTGCGCATGGCCAGTCACCAGCATCACGCCTTGCGCGTGCCGGCGGTCGGTCCAGCCGGTGCCCAGGGCGTTGACAGCCGCCAGCCCGGCGGTGATGCCGTTGACCACGACGACAGGCACGCCGGCCTCGCGCAGTGCGGCGATCTCTTCGCCGGCGCGGCCGAAGACCAGCGGGTCGCCGCCCTTGAGCCGCACCACCTTTTCGCCGGCCAGCGCTTCGCGTACCAGCAGCTTCTCGATGAAGGCTTGTGGCGTCGACGCACAGCCGCCGCGCTTGCCCACGTGCACGATGCGCGGCCTGGCCAGCGCCGAGCCGTCCAGCACTTCTTCGAGCACCCGCTCGCCGACCAGGTCGTCGATCAGAATCACCGTGGCTTGGCGCAGCACGCGCACGGCCTTCAGCGTCAGCAGTTCGGGGTCGCCCGGGCCGGCACCGACGAGGTGGACAGGGTGGAGCATCGGCGAAGCGGTCATGGCGGTGGCTCGGGGCAGGTCAGTTCGCAAGGGTCTGGCGCAGCGCCAGCAGCGCGTCGCGCTGGCGCAGGATGGGCTCGGGCACCGGCAGCTCGCCGGCCAGCGTGGCGCGGATGTAGCCGGCCGCGGCACTGGCTTCGGTGCTGGCTGGCAGCGTGGGCACCTGCAGCAGCGAACCGCCTTGCGCGGCCAGGCTGAAAGTGTCGTCCAGCTGGCCGCGCACGAAGCACTTCAGCGCCGGCAGGCGGCGCGGGTCGGCCACCGGCTCACCTTCGGTGCCACGCAGCAGCATCGCGGTGGCCTGGCTGAGCGTCAGGTAGTCGGACAGGCTGTCGGCATATTCCGGGTGCGTGTGGTTGACCACGCGCAGCGCGCCCGGCAGGGCCGGCAGCAGCTTGGCCAGCGTGTGGCCCGGGTTGCGCAGCCCCAGCACCGCACGCAGCGCCAGCAGCTTCGCCAGTGACGGGTGCAGCACCTGCAGCGGCAGGAAGGCCGGCTGGCCCGCGGCCCAGCGCGCCTGCACCGCCGCGGCGCTGTCCACCGGCGGCAGGTCCAGCGCTTCCAGTACCTGGGCGCTGGTGACACGCGCCGCGTCCCGCGTGAAGCCGTGCAGCAGCACCGGCACGCCTTCGCGTGCCAGCAGCAGCGCCAGCAGCGGCGTCAGGGCCGGCAGCTTGCGCGCGCCGTTGTAGCAGGGCAGCAGCACCGCCGGCGTGGGGCTGGCGAGCGGCAACATGCGCGGCAGCACCGCGTCCATGAAACCCGCCAGCTCTTCGGCGGTCTCGCCCTTGATGCGCATCGCCAGCGCAAAGCCGCCTTTTTCCAGGTCCGAGATCTGGTCGTCCAGCAGCCTGGCCATCAGGTCCTGAGACTGCTCGCGGCTCAGCGCCCGCGCGCCGTCCTTGCCGCGGCCGATTTCCTTCAGGTAGGGGGCGATGCTCATGCCGGCATTGTGGCGTCAGGTCGCCGGCGCGGCCGTGACGGCCGCTGGCACCGCCTGCACCAGCTTGCGCAGCGTGGGGATGCAGGAGCCGCAGTTGCTGCCGCACTTCAGCGTGGCCTGCAGCTGGGCAACGCGGGCGTCCACGGTGCCGGGCAGGGTGGGCAGGGCGTCGCGGATCTGTTGTTCGCTGACATTGAAGCAGGTGCAGACCTGGGGGCTGCGCGGCACGGCTGCCGCGCCGGCCATGGCCTGGCCCAGGGCGCCGGGGGCCAGCAGCAAACGGCCGGGGCCGGGCAGGGTCTGGTCGGCTTCCAGCAGGCTGCGCAGCCAGGTTTCACCGCTGCCGACGCTGGCTGCGTCGCCCGCCAGCCAGAAGGCCAGCAGGCGCTCGGCGCCGGCTTCGTCGCGGTGCAGCTTCAGCGCACGCTGCTGGCCGCGGCGGGCGTCCTGGTAGCCGAGCACGCCGGGATCACCCAGGCCCAGCGCGTCGCGCAGCACGGCGGCCAGCGTGTCGGCCATGGGCTTGGCCGCGCCGGCGCGCAGCAGCAGGCCGACGCGGCCCTCCGGCAGCGTGGCATGGCCCAGGTCCGGCTCGCGGCCGAAGGGCAGCAGGCTGGCCCAGCTGAAGGCATGCAGCAGCGGGCGCATCTGCTCGCGCAGCGCCAGAGCTTCGCTGGCCGGCAACCAGGCCATCGCGGTGAGGCGCCACGGCACCAGGGCCTTGGCGATGTGCACGGCGCAGTGCTTCAGCTCGGGCTGCTTGGAGATGGGGCAATACGCGGGCGTGGTCAGCGCATTGACGCCTGCCACCGGCCGGCCCTGCGCGTCGTGGCCGGTCAGCACTTCTTCGCCCCAGTGCATGGCGATGAAGGCCTGCGTGGGCAGGACCGTGTCGCTGCCGCGCGCCGGCAGCACCAGCGAGCCACGGCGCGAGCGCACTTCGACCAGGTCGCCCTCGGCCAGCTTCAGCCGTGCCATGTCGGCCGGCGCCAGATCCACCGCCGGCAGGCTGTCGTGGCCGAACAGCCGGCCCAGCGTGCCGGTGCGGCTCATGCCGTGCCACTGGTCGCGCAGCCGGCCGGTGCACAGGCTGAACGGGTATTGCGCGTCGCGCGGTTCCGCCAGCGGCTTGAACGGCACGTCGGCGAATTTGGCCTTGCCGCTGGCGGTGGCGAAACAGCCGTCTTCGTACAGCCGGGCCTGGCCTTGGGTGGCGCCCTCGGGCAGCGGCCACTGCTGCGGGCCTTGCGCTTCCAGCATCGCGTAGCTCAGGCCGGTGATGTCCAGGTCGCGGCCGCGCGTGCTCTCGCGGTGCTCGTTCCAGACCGCTTCAGGTGTCGCGTAGTCGAACATCGCGATGCGGCCCGGCGCGATGCGCGTGGCGATGCGGCGTGCGATGTCAGCGGCAATGTGCCAGTCGTGCCGGGCCTGACCTGCGGCCGGAATGGCCGCGCGCACGCGGCTGATGCGTCGCTCGCTGTTGGTCACCGTGCCGTCCTTCTCGCCCCAGGTCGTGGCCGGCAGCAGCAGGTCGGCAAACGGCGCGGTGGCGGTGGTGGCAAAGGCCTCTTGCAGGATCACGAACTCGGCGCGTTCCAGCGCCCTGCGCACGGTCGCCTGGTCCGGCATGGACTGGGCCGGGTTCGTGCAGGCAATCCACAGCGCCTTGATCTCGCCATCGGCCGCGGCCTGGAACATCTCGACCGCGCTCTTGCCGGGCTTGGACGGCACGTCTGGCACGCCCCAGAGCCTGGCCACTTCGGCGCGGTGATCGGGGTTGGCCAGGTCACGGTGGGCCGAGAGCAGGTTGGCCAGGCCGCCCACTTCGCGGCCGCCCATCGCATTCGGTTGGCCGGTCAATGAAAACGGGCCGGCGCCGGGCTTGCCGATCTGGCCGCTGGCCAGGTGCAGGTTGATCAGCGCGGCGTTCTTGGCGCTGCCGTCGGCGCTCTGGTTCAGGCCCTGGCAGTAGAGCGACAAGGTGGCCGGGCTGTCGCCGAACCAGCGTGCGGCGGTCAGCAGGTCGTCCTCGCGCAGGCCGGTGAGGCGGGCGGTTTCGCGCGGCGTGAAGTCGCGCACCCGCGCCTTCAGCGCGTCGAAGCCTTCGGTGTGGGCGGCGATGTAGGCCGGTTGGGTGAAGCCTTCCCACAGCATCAGGTGCAGCAGGCCGTGGTACAGCGCCACGTCGCTGCCGGGCAGCAGCGGCAGGTGCAGGTCGGCCATGGCCGCGGTCTCGGTGCGGCGCGGGTCGGCGACGATCCATTTCTGCTCAGGCTTGGCGCGCTTGCCGTCTTCCAGCCGGCGGAACAGGATGGGGTGCGCCCAGGCCATGTTGCTGCCGGCGATGAAGACCGTGTCGGCCAGTGCCAGGTCCTCGTAGCTGCAGGGCGGCGCATCTGCGCCCAGCGTGGCCTTGTAGCCGGCCACCGCGCTGCTCATGCACAGGCGCGAGTTGGTGTCGACGTGGTTGCTGCCCAGCAGGCCCTTCACCAGCTTGTTGAAGACGTAGTAGTCCTCGGTCAGCAACTGGCCGGAGATGTAGACGCCGATCGCATCGGCGCCGTGCTGCTGGTGGATCGTCGAGAGCCGCTCGGCCGCCAGGTCCAGCGCGGTGTTCCAGGTCACCGGCGTGGCCGGCTTGCCGCGCTCGGCGCGCAGCAGCGGCTGCAGCAGCCGCGTCTGGCGGGTGACGCTGGCGCTGGCCGTGAGGTGCAGCGTGGAGCCCTTGGTGCACAGGCGGCCGAAGTTGGCCGGGTGATCCGGGTCGCCGGCGACACCGGTGATCTGCGCGCCGTCATGCTCGATCAGCACACCGCAGCCAACGCCGCAATACGGACAAGTCGAGCGCGTCTGGGCCATGGCGCTGGCTTTCAGGCGGCCGCGTGGCGCAGGCAGGGGCCGGCGACCGGCAGCGGCAGGTCGGTGCCCAGCGTGGCCAGTTCGTCGGCGTTCAGGCTGACGGCGCCGTCTTCGATGCGCACCGCGAAGCGCGGCGTGCAGCCCACGTCCGGTGCGGCGGCCTTGCCGTCGTGCAGGCCGATGGTCCAGTTGTGCAGCGGGCAGGCCACGCTGCTGCCGAAGACGATGCCTTGCGACAGCTGGCCGGCCTTGTGCGGGCAGCGGTCCAGCAGCGCAAACACTTCATTGGCCTCGGTGCGGAACAGCGCCACGGCGGCGCCTTTTTCACGCACCACGCGGCGCGAGCCCAGCACGGGGATGTCGTCAATGCGGCAGATGGGGGTCCAGGTGGTCATGGCGAAGGGCTCCGTGTTCAGGCGCTGGCGGTGGAAGAAGCGAGCTGCGGCTGCAGGGGTTGGAACTGCCGGGTGTCGACACGCGCCTTGTCGAAATCGAACCACGGGTCGGGCTCGCCGTCGAGGGCGAACTGCAGCTCGGCCCACAGCGCCTTGCGGCCCTCGGCGTCGTCGAGGATCTTCTTCTTCACGTAATCCAGGCCCACGCGGCTGACGTAATGCACGGTGCGTTCCAGGTACCAGCCTTCCTTGCGGTAGAGCTGCATGAAGGCGCCGGTGTATTCCAGCACTTCCTCGGCTGTCTTCAGCTTGGTGAAGAAGTGCGCGACTTCGGTCTTGATGCCGCCGTTGCCGGCCACGTACATTTCCCAGCCGGAGTCCACGCCGATGATGCCGACGTCCTTGATGCCTGCCTCGGCGCAGTTGCGCGGGCAGCCCGAGACGGCGAACTTGACCTTGTGCGGCGCGTACATGCGCCACATCGCACGTTCCAGGTCCTTGCCCATCTGCGTGCTGTCCTGCGTGCCCATGCGGCACCACTCGGAGCCGACGCAGGTCTTCACGGTGCGCAGCGCCTTGGCATAGGCGTGGCCCGAGGGCATGCCGATGTCCTTCCAGACGTTGACCAAGTCTTCCTTCTTCACGCCCAGCAGGTCGATGCGCTGGCCGCCGGTGACCTTCACGGTGGGAATCTTGTACTTGTCCACCGCGTCGGCAATGCGGCGCAGCTCGTCGGCGGTGGTCTCGCCGCCCCACATGCGCGGGATGACGGAGTAGGTGCCGTCCTTCTGGATGTTGGCGTGCGAGCGCTCGTTGATGAAGCGGCTCTGCGGATCGTCCCTGGCCTCCTTGGGCCAGGACGATATGAGGTAGTAGTTCAGCGCCGGGCGGCAGCTGGCGCAGCCGTTGGGCGTCTTCCAGCCCAGGTGCTGCATGAGCTGCGGGATGCCGGTCAGGTGGTCCTTGAAGATCGCGTCACGCACTTCCTGGTGGCTGTGGTCGGTGCAGCCGCACATGGCCTTCTTCTTCGGCGTGGCCGAATAGTCGCCGCCGGCGGTGAACATGATCAGCTGCTCGACCAGGCCGGTGCAGGAGCCGCACGAAGCGCTGGCCTTGGTGTGCTTGCGCACCTCCTCCAGCGTGAACAGGCCCTTGTCCTTGATGGCCTTGCAGATGGCGCCCTTGTTGACGCCGTTGCAGCCGCAGACCTCGTCGCTGTCGGCCATCGTCGCGGCCTTGCTGTGGCCTTCGTGGCCGGTGTCGCCGATGTTGCTTTCACCGAACATCAGCCGGTCGCGGATGTCGGCCACCGAGCGGCCTTCGCGCAGCAGCTTGAAGTACCAGCTGCCGTCCACCGTGTCGCCGTACAGGCAGGCGCCCACCAGCTTGTCGTCCTTGATCACCAGCTTCTTGTAGATGCCGGCCATCGGGTCGGACAGCAGGATCTCCTCGCAGCCCGCGCCGCCCATGAAGTCGCCGGCCGAGAACAGGTCGATGCCTGTGACCTTCAGCTTGGTGCTGGTCTGCGAGCCGGTGTAGCGGCCGATGCCGAAGTGCGCCAGGTGCGTGGCGCAGACCTTGCCCTGCTCGAACAGCGGCGCCACCAGGCCATAGGCAATGCCGCGGTGGGCGGCGCACTCGCCGACCGAGTAGATGCGCGCATCGGTCACGGTCTGCATGGTGTCGGTGACGACGATGCCGCGCTGGCAGTGCAGGCCGATCTTTTCGGCAAGCGTGGTGTTGGGGCGGATGCCGGCGGCCATCACCACCAGGTCGGCCGGGATCTCGCGGCCGTCCTTGAACTGCACCGCACGGACCCGGCCTTCGTCATTGCCAAGCAGCGCCGCGGTGTGCGCGCCCAGCTCGAACTTCAGGCCCCGGTCGGACAGCGACTTCTCCAGCAGCTTGCCGGCCACGGTGTCCAGTTGGCGCTCCATCAGCCAGCTGCTGATGTGCACCACGGTGACCGACATGCCGCGCAGCATCAGCCCGTTGGCCGCCTCCAGGCCCAGCAGGCCGCCGCCGATGACGACCGCATGCTTGTGCGTCTTGGCGGTTTCGATCATCGTGTTGGTGTCGGCGATGTCGCGGTAGGCGATCACGCCATTCAGGTCCTTGCCGGGCACCGGCAGGATGAACGGGTTCGAGCCGGTGGTGATCAGCAGCCGGTCGTATTCGGCGACCGTGCCGTCGGCCGCGGTGACCACGCGGCGCGCGCGGTCCACGTCCACCACGGTCTTGCCCAGGTGCAGCGTGATGCCATGCTCCGCGTACCAGGACAGCGGGTTCAGGATGATTTCGTCGATGGTCTGCTCGCCGGCCAGCACCGGCGACAGCAGGATGCGGTTGTAGTTCGGATGCGGCTCGGCACCGAACACGGTGATGTCGTACAGGTCCGGGGCGATCTTCAGCAGCTCTTCCAGCGTGCGCACGCCGGCCATGCCGTTGCCGATCATCACGAGCTTCATCTTTTTCATGGCGGGTCCTTGAGGCGGGGCGTTGGGTCAGTAGATGAGGGGACGGGGAAGCGACGGCGGCTCAGTGCCGGCCGGCTGGCCCGATGACAATCCAGGCATGAGCTTTGAAGTTGACATCGGTTGCTGCAGCGAGCGCGGCGCGCGCCCGCTGAACGAGGATTTCGCTGGCGCCGTGCGCGCCCAGCCGCATGAAGCTGCGCGCGGCCTGATCGCCGCGGTGGCCGATGGCGTGTCGGCGGGTGGCCTGGGCCGCGAGGCCGCGCAGACCACCGTGATGGGCCTGCTGTCGGACTTCTTCGCTGCGCCCGCGACCTGGGAAACCAGCGTTGTGCTGGACCGGCTGATCAGCGCGCAGAACGCCTGGCTGGCCGGCCACAACCGCCGCCGCAATGGCCGTGGCAGCGAAGAGACTGCGCTCACCACGCTGACCGCGCTGGCGCTGCATGGCCAGACCTGGACGCTGGCCCATGTGGGCGACACCCGGGCCTGGCTGCTGCGCCGCGGCAGCGAGGCCGAAGGCACGCCCGAAGCCGCCGAGCTGGTCCAGCTCAGCCACGACCATGCCTTCGACCACCCCGACCAGCGCAGCCGGCTGACCCGCGCGGTAGGCCTGGACGACGCGGTGCGCATCGACTTCGCGCAGGGCGACGTGCACATTGGCGACTGCTTCCTGCTGACCAGCGACGGCGTGCACGGCGTGCTCAAGCCCGCGCGCATCGCCGCGCTGCTGGGCCTGGCCGCCGAGGCCGACGCTCAGACCGCCGCCGATGCGGTGGTGCAGGCCGCCCGCGACGCCGGCAGCCGCGACAACCTGACCGCGCTGGTGCTGCGCATCACCGGGCTGGACGCGCGCCAGCTGCACGACGAATGGGCCGATGCCAAGCGCCTGCCCGTGCCCGGGCTGCTGCAGGTGGGCGATGGGCTGGACGGCTACCAGGTCACCGCCCGCGTGGCCGACACCGGCGTGCACCTGATCTACCAGGCGCGCGACCGGCTGGGCCAGTTGGTGGCGCTGAAGACGCTGCACCCCAGCCGCGCCGGCGACCCGGAAGAGCGCGCGATGCTGGCGCACGAGGCCTGGCTGGGCCAGCGCGTCAGCGCCCGCGGCGAGCCCGGTTTTGTGCGCGTGCTGCCGCGCGGCGCCGATGCCTCCGCGTTCTACAGCGTCTTCGAGTGGCATGCCGGCCGCACGCTGGCCCAGCGCATGGAGGATGGCCAACGGCCTGCCGTTGCCGAGCTGCTGGCGGCCGCCCAGGCCTGGGCCGAGATCCTGTCCCGGCTGCACCGCCAGGGCGTGATCCACCGCGACGTGAAGCCCGACAACCTGCACCTGGGCGACGACGGCCAATGGCGGCTGCTGGACCTGGGCGTGGCCGTCAGCGGCCGCGAAAGCGCTGCGCAACGCGAGCTGCATGCCGGCACGCCCAGCTACATGAACCCCGAGCAATGGCAGGACGGCGTGGCCGATGCCGGCAGCGACCTGTTCGCGCTCGGCGTGACGCTGTACCGGTGGCTCACCGGACGGCTGCCGTATGGCGAGGTCGAACCCTGGCAGACCGGCGGCTACCGGCGCGACCCGGTGCCCGCGACCCGCTTGCGACCCGACGTACCGATCTGGCTGGATCACCTGCTGGCAAAGGCCGTGGCCCGCGACGCCGCTCAGCGCTTCGAGACCGCTGACGAGCTGCTGCTGGCGCTGAGCCGCGGCGCGGCGCGTCCGGTCAGCGCGCCCGCCGCCACGCCGCTGATGCAGCGCGATCCGGCCGCGTTGCTGAAGCTCGGCCTCGGGCTGTCGCTGCTGCTGAACTTCGTGCTGGTCTTCTGGCTGATCTTCCTGCCCCGTTGAGGCCCGCCCACGTGCGCCTGCGGACCGGCAAAGCCGGATCCGAGGCAGCTGCCGGGATGACAACAGGCGGTGCGACATGGCGCTGTGTTCCGTCGCGGGTTCAGCTGACGCGACGCAGGCCGGTCTTGACTGCGGGCGCAGCTGGCGCGGCGTGCGTGCGCGCCCGCCCGCCTTTCTCTGCCCAGGTCCGCGTCCAGCGGATCTGCATCGCCCGCATCACGAACAGCATCACCAGCGACAGGCCGCCGAACAGCAGGAAGCCCCACAGGTAGGTGCCGGTGTACTGCTTGGACAGGCCCATCGCGTTGGGCACCAGGCCACCGCCCAGCGCGCCGATCTCGCCAATCATCGAGCCGGCCACCGCGGTGCTGGCAGGCCAGCGCAGCGGCACCAGCTGGAACAGCGCGCCGTTGCCCGCACCCAGCGCGGCAAAACACAGGATCAGCAGCAACGTGGTCAGCGCCAGCGAACTGCTCGCAAAGCCGACTGCGGCCAGGCCGAGGGCGACCACGATCAGCACCAGCGTGAGTGTGTTCACGCCACCCCAGCGGTCCGAGATCCAGCCGCCGGCCACGCGGACCGCCGCGCCCATGAAGGCCGCCAGCATCGTCAGCTGGCCAGCCTGCACCTTGCTCACGCCGAACTGGTCGTAGTAATAGCTGGGCAGGAAGGTGGTCAGGCCGATGAAGCCGCCGAAGGTCACGCCGTAGATCAGGCTGAAGACCCAGCCGTCCTGCTCGAAAAGGCAGGCGATGTGCTCGCGGAAGCTGGCGTGCTTGTCCACGTCCGGCGGCTCCTTGGCGAAGATGACCATCACGATCATCGGCATCAGGATCGCCACCGCGGCCACGCCGTAGACTGCCTGCCAGCCCAGCCACTGCGCCAGCGGCGGGGCCACCAGCACCGAGACGGCGGTGCCCACGTTGCCGGCGCCCACCAGGCCCATCGCCAGGCCCTTGTGCTGCGGTGGGAACCAGCCCGAGCCCAGGCTCAGCGCCACGCCGAAGCTGGCGCCGGCAATGCCCAGCAGCACGCCCATCGCCAGCAGGTCGTTGAAGCTGTGCACGCTGAAGTAGCCGAACAGCATGGCCACGGCGATCAGGCCCATCTCGACCAGCGTGGCGTTCTTGCGGCCGATGTACTGCGACAGGATGCCCAGCGGGAAGCGCATCAGCGCACCGGCCATGATGGGCACCGACAGCATCAGCCCCTTCTGCGCCGGCGAGAGCGCGAAGGTCTCGCTGATGAACGGCGCCATCGCCCCGTTCAGCACCCAGATGCAGCATGAGCACGCGAAGTAGAAGAAGGCCGCGAACAAGGTGGGCGCGTGGCCTGCACGCAGGAAGCTCTTGAAGCTGGACATGGCGTTGGGCTGGCTGGTGGTTGACGGGCTGGCGGTGGGCGAAACCGGTGGGACAGCGGGAGCTTCAGGCCCGGCGTGGCGGACCTGGCGGAGGTTCAGGCGGAGGTCGCCAGCGCGCGGCGTTCAGGCCTGGCGATGGCGGCGGAAGGAGGGGGTGCGGGGCCGGCGCCGCGGGGCGCTCGGAAGCAGCTGGCAAGGCCAGTGCGGGAAGGGTGCGGTGCGCGGTGCGGACCGTGGCCGGCTGCGCTGCATGGGCACAGCGCGGGGCACGGAACAGCGCAGGAAACTGGCGAAAGGGGAGAGCGGCAGCGCCATGCGGAACAGCATGGCCCGGCTCACCGGCCTGGTGCACTTGAATCGGCGATGCGTCGTTACACCGCTTGTGGGGGTTTCTCATGCAAGTGCCATGCCCATTGCGACACCTCTTGCGAAGCGCTGCCAACTTGTGCCGGATTGGCGCCCGCACACACCGCCCGCGCAGGCCCGCCGAAGGGCGTGAAAGAATTGCCGTCATGACCGCTCCCACCCTCGTGATCTGCGCTGTTTCGGCCGGTGTGGCAACGCCGGCCGAAGAGGCCGCCGCCGTGTTGCCAAATGGCTGGCGCGAGGCCTTGCTGGCGGCCGGCGCCGGGCCGATTGAGGTCGCTGAAAGCCTGGATCGGCTGCCACAACTCGGTGCGCCCGCACCAAGCCAGGCACCAACCCAGGCACCCAGGCAGGTGCTGGCCCTGATCTGCGCAGACGCCTTGGTGGCGGCGCTTCGCCAGCACCACGTGCCCCTGCCGTGTCCCGTCAGCTTGATTGGCGCGCCGCCCGCACCGGCGCTGCTCGCCGAGCTGCTGGCGCTGGGGCTGAGCGGCTGGTGGCCGGCCGAACTGGACGCGGCAAGTGCCGCCGCCGCGCTGGCGCTGGACCGTGCACGCTGGCAACGCGAGTGCGCGCTGCACGACGAGCTGCAGCGCGCCCGCGGCCAGCTTGACGAGCGCAAGTGGGTGGACCGCGCCAAGGGCGTGCTGATGAGCGCGCGTGGCATGGGGGAGGACGAAGCCTTCCGGCTGCTGCGCGGCGCGGCCATGCATGCCAACCTGCGGGTGGGCGAGGTCTCACGCTCGGTCACCGAGGCGGCGCGCTGGGCCGAGGCCATCAACCGCGCCGGCCAGCTGCGCATGCTGTCGCAGCGCCTCGTCAAGCTGGCGGCGCAGCGGCTGGCGGGTGTGGACGCGCGGCGTGCGCGCGCGCTGCAGGACGCCTCAGCCGAGCGGGCAATGGAGAACTTGTTGCACCTGGCCAGCCTGCCGGCGCTGGCCGGCCCGCCGGTGGACGCCGGGCTGCTCGCGGTACAGCAAGCCTGGGCCACGCTGCAGCAGGCGCTGGCGGTGCGGCAGTCGCCGGCCGCTTTGCGCCAGGCCGACGCTTGCGCCGACACGCTGCTGGCGGCCGCCGAGGCGCTGGCCGCGCAGCTCGAAGCCGGCGGCGCCCGCAGCGGGCTGCACATCGTCAACCTCTGCGGCCGCCAGCGCATGCGGGTGCAGCGCCTGACCAAGGACGCCTTGCTGGCCGAGCTGCTGGGCGAGCCGGCGCGGCTGGACACGCTGACCCCGCTGATGGACGGCTTCGAGGCCACGTTGCGCGAGCTGGAACAGGCGCCGCTGAGCAGCCCGGAGATCCGCGAGGCACTGGTGCAGGCGCGCGACGAATGGCTGCGCCTCTTGCGTGGGTTGCGCGGCCCCGGCAGCGCCGAGGGCCGCAGCGCGTTGGCGCGATCGAGTGAAGCCTTGCTGGACATCTTCGATCGCCTGACCGGCAGTTATGAACGCAGCCTGCAGGTGATCATGGGCTGATCAGGCGGCCAGCTTCTCGACATGCGCATGGCGCGTATAGAGGAAGTCGATCACCGCCTTGCGGGCATGCACATAGATCGGGTCCTCGGCCAGTGCCACGCGGTCGCGCGGCCGGTCCAGCGTGACCGGCAGGATCTCGCCGATGGTGGCCGACGGGCCGTTGGTCATCATCACGATGCGGTCCGACAGCAGCACCGCTTCGTCCACGTCGTGGGTCACCATCACCACGGTGCTTTGCGTGGCGGCGACGATCTTCAGCAGTTCATCCTGCAGCCTGGCGCGGGTGAGCGCGTCCAGCGCGCCGAAGGGCTCGTCCATCAGCAAGACCTTGGGCGCCATCGCCAGCGCACGGGCAATGCCCACGCGCTGCTTCATGCCGCCGGAGATCTCGTGTGGCTGCTTGTGCGTGGCGTGCGCCATGCCCACCAATTCCAGTGCCGCTTCGGTGCGCAGCTTCAGCTTGGCCTTGGGCTCTGCGCCGCCGAACACGCGCTCGACTGCCAGGTAGACGTTTTCGAAGCAGGTCAGCCAGGGCAGCAGCGAATGGTTCTGGAACACCACCGCGCGTTCCGGGCCGGGCGCATTGATCTCCTTGCCGTCGCAGATCAGCACGCCTTGGGTGGCCTTCAGCAGGCCGGCGATCAGGTTCAGCAGCGTGGACTTGCCGCAGCCCGAGTGGCCGATCAGCGTGATGAACTCGCCTTTGTGGACGCGCAAGTCGATGTCGCGCAGCGCCTGGAACGGGCCCTTGCGGGTCTGGAACGTGACTTCGGCGGACTGGACTTCGATGAACGGTTTCATGGTCGAGCTCATTCGTAGTTGAAGCGGCGCGCCAGGAGCATCAGAAATTGCTCCAGCAGCAGGCCGACGATGCCGATCACGAAGATCGCGATGATGATGTGCTGCACGTTCAGGTTGTTCCACTCGTCCCAGACCCAGAAGCCGATGCCCACGCCACCGGTCAGCATCTCGGCCGCGACGATCACCAGCCAGGCCGTGCCCACCGACAGGCGCACGCCGGTCAGCATGTAGGGCAGCACCGAGGGGAACAGGATCCTGGTGATGACCTTCCACTCGGACAGGTTCAGCACCTTGGCCACATTGAGGTAGTCCTGCGGCACGCGCTGCACGCCGACGGCGGTGTTGACCACCATCGGCCAGATCGAGCAGATGAAGATGGTCCAGATCGCTGCCGGGTTGGCGCTCTTGAAGACCAGGAGGCCGATCGGCAGCCAGGCCAGCGGCGAAACCGGCTTGAGCAGGCTGATCAGCGGCGAGACCATGCGGTTGATGAACTCGAAGCGGCCGATGATGAAGCCCAGCGGAATGCCCACCGCCGCGGCCAGCCCGAAGCCCACGGCCACGCGCTCCAGCGAGAACAGGATGTTCCAGCCGATGCCCTGGTCGTTCGGCCCCTTGCGGTAGAACGGGTCGGCGAACAGCTGCACCGCCGAATCCCAGGTCTGCAGCGGGGTCGGGAAGGTGGTCGACTTGAGGGTCAGCAGCCCCCAGATGCCGATCATCAGCCCGAGGCCGAGCACCGGCGGCAGCACCCGCAGCCAGACGGCCCGCCAGTCGATGGACAGGCGTGGCCGGCGAGGAACTGGTGCGTCCGGTGTGGTGGCTGGCACAGGCCTGGCAGCGGCCTCGGCCGGCGTCGCTGGCGTTGCTGGCGTGGAGGGGCTGTTGCCCAGCGGGCTGTGGAAAACGGCACTGACCATGGCGGTCTCCTGGGGTGCGGGTGGAGCGGGCGGGGGCTGGCGGCGCGAGACGGGCTCAGGCGCGCACGGCGAAGCTGTCGGCGTACTTCTTCGGGTCCTTGCCGTCCCAGACCACGCCGTCGATCAGCTTGGCGCTGCGCAGCGGGTCCTTGGGCACGCTGATGTTCAACGCCGAGGCGGCCTGCTTGTAGAGCTCGATCTGGTTGATCTGCTTCGCGGTGGCCAGGTAGTCCGGATGCTCCTTCAGCAGGCCCCAGCGCTTGTGCTGGGTCAGGAACCACATGCCGTCGGACAGGTACGGGAAGTTGACCGCGCCGTCGCTGAAGAACTTCATGTAGTTCGGGTCGTCCCAGGTCTTGCCCAGGCCGTTCTGGTAGCGGCCGAGGATGCGCTGGTTGATCGCGTCCACGCTGGTGTTGACGTAGGACTTGTCGGCGATGGTGTCGGCAATCTTGTTCTTGTTGGACAGGCTGGCGTCGATCCAGCGGCTGGCCTCCAGCACCGCCATCACCACGGCACGCGCGGTATTGGGGTACTTCTTGACGAAGTCGCTGGTGGTGCCCAGCACTTTCTCCGGATGGTCCTTCCAGATGTCCTGCGTGGTGTTCGCGGTGATGCCGATGCCGTCGATGATGGCGCGGTGGTTCCACGGCTCGCCGACGCAGAAGCCGTCCATGTTGCCCACGCGCATGTTGGCCACCATCTGCGGCGGCGGCACGGTGATGACCTTGGCGTCCTTCATCGGGTTGATGCCGGCCGAGGCCAGCCAGTAGTACAGCCACATCGCGTGGGTGCCGGTCGGGAAGGTCTGCGCGAAGGTGTATTCGCGCTTGTCCTTGGCCATCACCTTGGCCAGGCTGGGGCCGTCCACCGCGCCGGCGTCGGCCAGCTTCTTCGACAGGCTGATGGCCTGGCCGTTGTTGTTCAGCGTCATCAGCACGGCCATGTCCTTCTTCGGACCGGTTTTGCCCAGGTGCACGCCGTAGACCAGGCCGTACAGCACGTGCGCCATGTCCAGCTCGCCGTTGACCAGCTTGTCGCGCACGCCGGCCCAGCTGGCTTCCTTGCTGGGGATGATCTTCACGCCGTACTTCTTGTCGAAGCCCAGCACCGAGGCCATCACGATGCTGGCGCAGTCGGTCAGCGGGATGAAGCCGATGCGCACTTCTTCCTTCTCCGGCTTGTCCGAGCCGGCGGCCCAGGCGCCGCCCGGCAGGCTGCCGGCGGCCGCCCCGATGGCCGCGGCCGACGCGGCCTGCAGCACCTGGCGGCGCGACAGCTCGGGCTGCGCGGCTTCCAGATGGCGGTGGTTCAGCGGGGGGTGTTCGGGGCGGGGTTCCGGGGTGCGCTCGGCGGGGTACATGCAGGCAATTCCTTCAGCAGGCGGACAACAGGCAGAACAGACGGTGAAACCGACAGACGAAAAAAAAGCGCCCGACGACAGGGCTGCTAGCCATGTCGGTCGGACGCCTTTGTCCAGGAAACCTAGCCCCTGTTGGCTTCGGTCTTCTCGATTTCTACAACTTGATCGTTGCCACTCGTCGTTGAGCGGCGCATGTCTACATGCAAGCGATGTGCCAACCAGGCTTCAGGCGGCTTTGCCCGGTGAGCGAGGCAAAACACACAGGTACCTTTTGATTTCCGCACCAAGAACGGCGGTCCGGCAGCGTGCGCTGCACCAATTGCTTGCACCAAAGCCGAGCGACTCGGCGGGGCTGTTCAGGCGAACAGGTCGGCCAGTTCCAGCAACCGGCGCGAGATCTCGGCAATCGTCTGGCCCTGGTTCATCGCCGTCTTGCGCAGGCGGGCGTAGGCCTGCGGTTCCTCCAGGCCATGGCGCTGCATCAGCAAGGCCTTGGCGCGGTTGACGATGTCGCGTTCGGCCAGCTGGCCCTTGGCGGCCGCCAGCTCGGTGCGCAACTGCTGGTCGCGCTCGAAGCGGGCAATCGCCACGTCGATCACCGGCCGCACGCGCTCCGGCGCCAGCCCGGCCACCACGTAGGCCACCACGCCGGCGGCCAGCGCTTCGCGCACATGCGTCGGGTCGTGTTCCTCGGTGAACAGCACGATCGGCCGCGGGGCGTCGCGGCTGGCCCAGACCACGTGCTCGATCGCATCGCGGGCGCCGGACTCCGCGTCGACGATCAGCACGTCCGGCGCCAGCGCGGCCAGTTTCTCGGGGAGGTGCGCATCGGCCCCCAGCAGGCCGGCAATGCGATAGCCGCCCAGCTCCAGCCCGCGGATCAGGTCGCGCAGGCGCAAGGCCTCGTCCCAACCTTCCTCATCGGCAAGGTCCGGGATGCTGGTGGCCATCGTGATGACGGCCAGACGGAGTTCTGGGTTGCCCACGCGCAAGCAGCATGCAAGGAATGAACCTGTGTTGCGCCGCAGCATGATCCGGCGCCCGCCTAACATGTCACGATGAGTCCTGATTTCCCCACGCTCCAGACGCCGCGCCTGCGGCTGCGCGAGTTGCTGCCGGCCGACGCGCCGGCTTTTTTCGACATTCACCGCGATGCCGATGCGATGCGCTGGTTCGGCACCGACCCTCTGACCGAGCTGGCCGAGGCCGAGCAGGTCATCGAGGGTTTCCGTACCAGCCGCGAGGCCAGGCAACCCGGCATCCGCTGGGGCCTGCAGCAGTTGTCTGACGACCAGTTGCTCGGCAGCTGCGGCCTGTTCCGCTGGAACCGTGGCTGGCGCAGCTGTGGCCTGGGCTACGAGCTGGCGCCAGCCGCGCAAGGCCAGGGCCTGATGCGCGAGGCACTGCAGGCGGTGCTGGGCTGGGGCTTCGAGCATTGGGCGCTGAACCGCGTCGAGGCCCAGGTGCACCCGGCCAACCAGGCCTCGCTGGGCCTGCTGCAGCGCCTGGGCTTCCAACGTGAAGGCCGCATGCGCCAGGCCGGCTTCTGGCAGGGCGCACACCGCGACCTGCTGCTGTTCAGCCTGCTGCGCGAGGACTGGGACGCCAAGCGTGGCGCACGGCTCCCCGGCTGACCCCGTTGCCCCGGGCGGAATCGTCGCTCCTTACAATGTGGCGATGTCCCGACCCGAAGAATTCATCCTCACGCTGGCCTGCCGCGACACCAAGGGCATCGTGCACAACGTGTCCGGCCTGCTGTACCAGGCCGGCTGCAACATCCTCGATTCCCAGCAGTTCGGTGACGTGTCGGGCGATGACGCCACCGGCCTGTTTTTCATGCGCGTGCATTTCCAGGCCCCGGCCCAGTTGGCCGACGTGGCGACGCTGGAGCGCTTGTTCGCTCACGTGCGCGAGCAGTTCGGCA
Organism: Ideonella sp.; assembly: GCF_041287625.1. Classification (GTDB taxonomy): domain Bacteria; phylum Pseudomonadota; class Gammaproteobacteria; order Burkholderiales; family Burkholderiaceae_C; genus Ideonella. The sequence continues at coordinate 2,917 of NZ_JBGGNH010000023.1, read as the reverse complement.
TGGACGCCCGCATCGACGCGGTGGGGCGCAGGCCCCGCGTGCTGCTGATGGTCAGCCAGCATGGCCACTGCCTGAACGACCTGCTGTTCCGGTGGAAAAGCGGCCAGCTGCCGGTCGACATCCCGGCCATCGTCTCCAACCACACGACCTTCGAGTCGCTGGCTGCCAGCTACGGCCTGCCGTTCCACCACCTGCCGCTGGTCGGTGGCTCGGACCCGGCGACCAAGCGCGCGCAGGAGCAGCGCATCGAGGCCCTGATCGAGGCCGAGCAGGTCGACCTGGTGGTGCTGGCGCGCTACATGCAAATTCTCTCGCCCGAGTTCTGCGAGCGGCTGCGCGGCCGGGCGATCAACATCCACCACAGCTTCCTGCCCAGCTTCAAGGGCGCCAAGCCGTATTTCCAGGCCCATGCCCGCGGCGTCAAGCTGATCGGCGCAACGGCGCACTATGTGACCCCGGACCTCGATGAAGGTCCCATCATCGAGCAGGACGTGGCCCGCGTGGACCACTCGCTGTCGGCGGAAGACCTGACGGCCGTGGGCCGCGACGTCGAATGCGTGGTGCTGGCGCGTGCAGTGCGCTGGCACGTCGAGCGCCGGGTGCTGATCAACGGCCACAAGAGCGTGGTGTTCCGCTAAGCCGGGCTGCCGCCAGCTCACAGGAGACGACCAAATGCCCACCAAAGCCCAGGCGGCTGCCTTGCTGGCCTCGCCGGACGAAGTCGAGAACCAGTTCTACGAGGCGCTGCGCGAGGCCGACCTGGCCAAGCTGATGGCGGTGTGGGCCGAGGAGGAGGAGGTCATCTGCGTGCACCCTGGCGGGCCGCGCATGGTCGGCGCCGCTGCGGTGCGGGCGGCATTCGAAGCCTTGTTCAGCAACGGCCCCATCGTCGTGCAGCCGGAAAACGTGCGGCGCATGCACACCCTCTCGGCCGCGGTGCACAGCGTCAATGAACGGCTGGAGCTGGTGACGGCCGAAGGCAAGCGCACCGGCTGGGTCAGCGCCACCAACGTCTTCATCAAGACCGCGCAAGGCTGGCGCCTGGTGGCCCACCATGCCAGCCCGGGCACGCCGCACGAGCCGGTGGAAGTGATCGAGACGCCGGCCGTTCTCCACTGAGCGGGCCGCACGCGCCGGCCCCAGGTACGGCAATTGCCGCCGCCTTGTTCATGCAGTCCTTTCACGCGCCCGCCTGGCTGCCTGGCGGCCACTTGCAGACCATCTGGCCCGCACTGGCCGCACGGCCGGTGATGGGCCCGCCCCCCCGCTTCACGCGCGAGCGCTGGACCACGCCGGATGCCGATTTCATCGACGTGGACCTGCAGCCTGCCGCCCATCCGCAAGCCCCGTGGCTGGTGCTGTTCCACGGGCTGGAGGGCTCGTCTGCCAGCTCTTATGCCCAGGCCTTTGCCGAGGTGGCCGCCGAGCGTGGCTGGTCCTATGCGGTGCCGCATTTCCGTGGCTGCTCGGGCGAGATGAACCTGGCGCCGCGGGCTTACCACTCGGGAGATGTCGAGGAGATCGGCTGGATTCTGGGTCGGCTGCGGGAGCGGGCGGCGCAGCCGCTGATGGCCGTCGGCGTGTCGCTGGGCGGCAATGCGCTGCTGCGCTGGGCCGGCGAAGTCGGCCATGCAGCCGGACGGGTCGCCAGCGCGCTGGCCGCGGTCTGCTCGCCGCTGGACCTGGCGGCTTCCGGCCACGCCATCGGCCAAGGTTTCAACAGGCAGGTCTACACCCGCATGTTCCTGCGCAGCATGAAGCCCAAGGCGCTGGCCAAGCTGCGCCAGCACCCGGGCCTGTTCGACCGCCAGCGCATGCTGGCCGCGCGCGACCTGTACGAGTTCGACAACCTGTTCACCGCCCCGCTGCACGGCTTTCGCGACACCGACGACTACTGGCGCCGCGCCTCGGCGAAGCCGCACCTGCCGGCCATCCGCATCCCCACGCTGGCGCTGAACGCCCGCAACGACCCTTTCGTGCCGGCACACAGCTTGCCGCAGGCCAGGGACGCGGGGGCGATGGTCACGCTGTGGCAGCCCGGCCATGGCGGCCATGTCGGCTTCCCGTCGGGGCGCTTTCCCGGCCACCTGCAGACCATGCCACGCGCGGTTGCCGGCTGGCTGGGCCAGCACCTGGCGTCGGTCGACACGCCAAAGGAGCCTGAGCATGGATGACATCGTGCGCGCCGCGCTGGCCAAATGGCCCAACGTGCCGCATTGCTTCAACTGGCTGGCGCTGGACGCGCGCGGCGACTGGTACATGCGCGACGACCGCTGCCAGGCGGCAGGCGCCTTCCCGCACCCCAAGGGCAGCCGCATCCTGCACGACAAGCTGCGCGAGTTCATCGCCCGCAACTACGAGGCCGACGAACACGGCTGCTGGTTCTTCCAGAACGGCCCGCAGCGGGTCTACGTGGAGCTCGAAGCCGCCCCCTGGGTCTGGCGCCTGCAGCGCGGCGACGATGGCGCGCTGCAACTGCAGTCCCACACCGGGCTGGCGGCCAGCGCTTCGGCCTGCTGGCTGGACGAAGCCGGCCGGCTCTACCTGGCGACCGACATGGGCCTGGGCCTGGTGCACAGCCTGGACATGGACCTGGCCGCCGAAGAAGTGGAAGCCGGCCGCTGGCAGCCGCAAGACATCAGCGCCGAGGCGCTGGCCGCGCAGTTCGGCTTTGTGCGCAGCCCGGCGGCGGCCCAGCCGGCGCACGCTGCCTGAGGCGAAGCAGGCGGGCAGCAAAAAGCCGCCTCTCGGGCAATGCCAGTCAGTTAAGGTCCAGAAGGCCTGAAGCAGGCTAAAAAGGGAACGTGTCGAACACGTTCCCTTTTTCATTTTGTCTGGCCTGCTGCAAAACACATTGGACGAAACGCTGGCGAGCTTGCCCGCTGCCGGGATTGCCGAACTGGGGGCTTTGCTCGAT
>NZ_JBGGNH010000022.1:0-45386 GCF_041287625.1 Ideonella sp. | reverse complement strand
CGACTTCGCCCTTGGTGAACAGCGAGGTGATCTTGTCGGCGTTCTTGATGCGCTTGACGTCGATGCCCAGCAGGTTGCCGGTGGGGATGATCTTCTTCAGCGAGAAGTACTCGGTGTCGATCAGGTCGAAGCTGTTCGGCGCGGTGACGGCGCGCTTGGTCACGTCGTCGGTCGTGACCGGGATGTACTGGATCTTGATGCCGGTGTCGGCCTCGAACTTCTCGGCGATCTTCTTGTCCTGGTTCACCGCGGTGCCCAGGTAGCGCAGCGTGATCTTTTCCTGCGCGTGCACGTAGGGGAAGCCGGTGATGCCGACGGCCGCAACGCTGGCGTTTTTCAGGAAACTGCGGCGGCCGGCCGACGAGGCCTCGCCGGTAGCGTTGGTGGCGGGCGTCGCGTCATCGGACTGCGGCGGAGTCTGGTCCATGTCACTCATCGAAATCTCCAGCAAACAAACGGGGGCTGTGGGTGGGGCGAAAAGTTTGAAGTCGGCGCGGGCTCAGGCGGCCAGCAGGTGCGCGTCGGCCTCGGTCCAGTGCAGAGAAAGCTGCTGGCCGGGCGCGATGGGCTGTTGGTGGAACTTGGCGTCGGGCAGGCTGGCGACCCAGGCGGCGGACGGCGCGTCGTCGTCGGCGGTCTCGGTGGTGCCGGGCTGCACCAGGTGCACCAGCACGTGGTTGCCCTGGTATTCGATGGCGCGCACGATGACCGGCAGGCCGCCAGCCGAAGCTTGGGCGCCCGAGAGTTCGCAGCGGTCGCTGCGCACCGCGAGCTTGCCGCCAGGCGTGTCGATCACGTTGTGCGCGCCGATGAAGCGGGCGACAAATTCGGTGCGCGGGCGCTCGAAGACCTCGCGCGCCGGGCCGGCTTGCTCGATGCGGCCGTGGTTCATCACGACCACCAGGTCGGCCAGCGCCATCGCCTCTTCCTGGGAATGGGTCACATGGACAAACGTCATCCCCAGTTCACGGTGCCAGCGCTGCAGCTCGGCCCGCATCTTGATGCGCAGGAACGGGTCGAGTGCCGACAGCGGCTCGTCCAGCAGCAGCACGCGCGGCTGGGTCATCAGCGCGCGCGCCAGCGCCACGCGCTGCTGCTGGCCGCCGGAGAGCGCCGCGGGCAGGCGCTGGGCGTAAGGCGTCATCGCCACCAGGTCCAGCAACTGCCCGGCCTTGGCTTCGCGCTCTGCCTTGGCCACGCCCTTCATCTGCGCGCTGAAGGCCACGTTCTGCAGCACCGTGAGGTGCGGGAACAGCGCGTAGCTCTGGAACATCATCGCGGTGCCGCGTTCGGCCGGCGAGAGCTCGGTGATCTCGCGGCCGGCCAGCAGCACGCTGCCTTCGGTCGGCAGCTCGTGGCCGGCGATCATGCGCAGCGTCGAGGTCTTGCCGCAGCCCGAGGGGCCGAGCAGGCAGCAGTAGGCGCCGCCGGCGATTTTGAGGTCGATGCCCGCCACCGCCACGGCGTCGCCGTAGTGTTTGACCAGGCCCACGAGTTCCAAGTCGGTGCGTGCATTCATGCGTCACTTTGTATGCAATGCGTGTGCCAGCTCATGGCCCACCCGGCCCATGTCTTGCTGCACCTCGGCGGTGAGCGAAAGTCCACGGCAAGGCCGCGGCAGGTGCCAGCCGACTTGGTGCGTCGCTCTCTTTTTGTATGCAAAATCGCACCACCATGAAGCTGCTGCTGATCAATCCGAACACCACCGCGGCGATGACCGCGAACATTGCCGAGGCCGCGCGCGCCGCCGCTTCGCCGGGCACCGAGGTGCTGGCGGTGCAGCCCAGCTTCGGCCCGGCGTCCATCGAAGGTTTCTTCGACGAGGCGATTGCCACGGCCGGCGTGGCCGAGCAAATGCGGCTGGCTGGCGACGGCATCGATGCCGCCGTCATCGCCTGCTTCGGCGACCCCGGCCTGGACGCCGCGCGCGAAGCCACGCGGGCGCCGGTGCTGGGCATCGCCGAGGCGGCCTTCCACGTAGCCTCGATGATCGCCACCGGCTTTTCGGTCGTGACGACGATGACGCGCACCTGCGTGATCGCCGAGCACCTGCTGCACAAATACGGCTTCGAGCGGCGCTGCCGTGGCGTGCATGGCACCGACATCCCGGTGCTGGCGCTGGAAGACGGCGGCCTGGCCAGCATGGCGCAGATCGAGGACTGCGCCCGCGAGGCGCTGGCGCGCGACCGCAGCGGCGCCATCGTGCTGGGCTGCGCCGGCATGGCAGGCCTGTGCGCGGCACTGCAACAGAAGCTGGGCGTGCCGGTGATCGACGGCGTGGCCGCCGCGGTGCAACTGGCGCAGGCGCTGCACGGCCTGGGCTTGAAGACCAGCGCGGTGGGCGACTATGCACCGCCGCTGCCCAAGGCCTACACCGGCTGGGCGGCGCCACTGGGTTGGTGAACAAACGGCCGGGCGAAAAAAAGGCCGGTCAGAAATCTGACCGGCCTGACTCAGTGCGACCTTCCCTGATCACGCTTGTTCGCGGTTGACAGCGATGTCTGTACTTTGCCTGTAAGACCTGTTGCGAACCATCCCCCTTTGGAGGGTTCGGTAATCCTCACACTCGATGACAGGCAGCGCATTCCACGAGTCACGCAGCCGAGGCGCCCTGCAGGCCGAACAGTGGCGCGTAGCGCAGGCCGACGTAGGCATGCTCACGCATCAGCATCTCCGCCCGGGCCGACTCGCCGCGCCCCAGCGCATCGACGATCAGGCGATGGTGCATCTGCGCCAGGCGGATCTTTTCGTACTCATTGGCCAACGCGGAACGGTCGATGACGATGGAGTCGGCCGAGGCAAACGGCAGGTGGTTGTTGCGGGCAATCGCGTCGGCAATCACCTGGCTGCCGACGGCATGCACGATGGCGCCATGGAAGCGCTCGTTGAGACGGGACCAGCGGTTGATCTCGGGTTCGCCCAGCGTGCCGCCAGCCAGCACCGCCTCACCCTCGGCCAGGCAGTCCGCCAGCGTCGCGCGGGTGACGGGATCCAATCCCCGTTCCGCCAAGCGGCGCGCCGCCAGCCCTTCCAGCACCCCGCGCACCTCGATGCCACACAGCACGTCGGCCTCCGAAAACGCCCGCACGACAAAGCCCCGCTTGCCCGCAGGCTGCAGCAAGCCCTCCTGAGCCAGCGTGCGAAAGGCCAGGCGCACCGGCGTGCGCGAGACCCCCAGCACCTCGGCCACGGCCACCTCGGCCAGACGCGTGCCGGCGGCATAACGCCCCGCCATGATCAGCTGGCGCAGCGAAGCCACCACGCTGGGCGCACCACCCGAGGGTAAATCCTGAGCGCCAATTGGATCCATCAAACGCCTTTTGTCTTGCTGTCAGCTCGTCTACTACTCACAATTGGATCCATTCGAATGGATCCAATGAAACCGGAGACCCGCATGTTCCCTCAAAACGCCTGGTACGTGGCCGCCACCTCGGCCGAGTTGGCCGGGCAGCCGCTGGGCCGCACGATCTGCAACGAGCGCCTGGTGTTCTACCGCGGCGAGCAAGGCCAGGTGCATGCGCTGGAAGACTACTGCCCGCACCGCGGCGCGCCGCTGTCGCTGGGCCGGGTCTGTGAAGGCCAGTTGGTCTGCGGCTACCACGGGCTGGAGATGGGCTGCGACGGCAAGACCGTGGCCATGCCCGGCCAGCGGGTGCGCGGCTTCCCGGCGATCCGCAGCTTCCCCGTGGCGGAGCGCCACGGCTTCGTCTGGGTCTGGCCTGGCGACGCGGCCCAGGCCGACTCGGCGAAGATCCCTTACCTGCACTGGGCGGAAGACCCGGGCTGGGCCTACGGCGGCGGGCTGTACCACATTGGCTGCGAATACCGGCTGATGGTCGACAACCTGATGGACCTGACGCATGAAACCTATGTGCACGCCAGCAGCATCGGCCAGAAGGAGATCGACGAAGCGCCCTGCACCACGCGGGTCGAAGGCGACGAGGTCATCACCAGCCGCTTCATGCAAGGCATCGAAGCGCCGCCGTTCTGGAAGATGGCGCTGCGCGCCAACGGCCTGCCCGACGATCAAGCGGTGGACCGCTGGCAGATCTGCCACTTCACGCCGCCTTCGCACGTGATGATCGAAGTGGGCGTGGCACTGGCCGGCCGCGGCGGCCACGACGCGCCGGACGACTGCAAGGTCTCCAGCATCGTGGTGGACTTCATCACACCTGAAACCGATCAGTCGCACTGGTACTTCTGGGGCATGGCCCGCCACTTCCGGCCTGACGACGAGGCGCTGACCGCGCAGGTGCGCGAAGGCCAGGGCCGCATCTTTGCCGAGGACCGGGAAATGCTGGAACGCCAGCAGGCCAATCTGCTGCGCTGGCCCGAGCGCAAGCTGCTGATGCTCAACATCGACGCTGGCGGCGTGCAGTCGCGCCGGGTCATCGAGCGACTGTTGGCCGCCGAGCAATCAGCCCCGATTGCCGGATGAGCGCCGCGATGAAAACCCCGGATCTGCCGCTGCTGCGCGTCAGGGTGGCCCGCAAGCAGGCCGTGGCGGACGACATCTGCAGCTTCGATCTGGTGCCCGCGGACGGCGCAGCGCTGCCGGCTTTCAGCGCGGGCGCGCACATCGACGTGCACCTGGCCCCGGCCGGCGCCAGCGCATTGGTGCGCCAGTATTCGCTTTGCAATGCGCCAGGCGAAACCCACCGCTACCAGATCGGCGTGCTGCGCGAGGCCAGTTCGCGCGGCGGCTCGCGCACGCTGCACGACGAAGTGCGGGAAGGCCAGCTGCTGAGCATCAGCGCGCCCAGGAACCACTTTCCGCTGGTGCCGCAGGCCAGCCACAGCCTGCTGCTGGCCGGCGGCATCGGCATCACGCCCATGCTGGCCATGGCCGAACATCTGGCAGCAGCGGGCGAAGCCTTCACGCTGCACTACTGCGCCCGCTCGCGCAGCCGCGCGGCCTTCATCGACCGGCTGGACAGCGCGCGCCATGCAGCCCAGGTTGTGCTGCATTTCGACGACGAAGCGCCCGCGCAACGGCTGCAGCTGGAGGCCCTGCTGGCCGTGCAGCCACCAGGCACCCATCTCTACGTCTGCGGTCCCAAGGGCTTCATCGAGGCGGTGCTGGGCACTGCGCGGGCGCAGGGCTGGCCCGAGGCTCAGCTGCACTGCGAATTCTTCAGTGCCGATGCCGGCCCGCGCGATGGCGATGCCGCCTTCGAGGTCGAACTGGCAAGCAGCGGCCGGGTGGTGCATGTGCCCAAGGGGCAGAGCATTGCGCAGGCCCTGGCAGCCGCAGGCGAGCCGGTGATGGTCTCGTGCGAACAAGGCGTTTGCGGCACCTGCCTGACCGGCGTCAAGGCCGGCCTGCCGGACCACCGCGACGCCTACCTCACCCCCGAAGAACAGGCCGCCAACGACCAGATGCTGATTTGCTGCTCACGCTCGAAATCGGCCCGCCTGGTGCTGGGGCTCTAGGCACCCAGCGCCTGCCGCAGCGCCGCGGCCAGTTGCAATTGCGCCAGCCGCGCTGCGCCGATACCGCCGCCCATGCTGACGAAGCCGTGGGCCAGGCCGTGGTATTCGACGATGCACACCGCGTTGCCGGCCGCGAGCAAGGCTTGGCCGTAGGCCATGGCTTCGTCGCGCAGCGGGTCGTGGGCGGCCAGCTGCAGCAGCGCTGGCGGCAGGCCGGCCAGGCTGGGCGCCAGCAGCGGCGCGCCGCGGTAGTCGGCCGCCTTGGCCGCAGCGCCGAAGTACAGCGCGTTGAAGTACGCGACCGTGCGCAGCGTCAGCGTGGGGCCTGCCGCATGCGCCTCGCGCGACGGGAAGTCGCCGTCGTGGCCGCCGGCTGCCGGGGGGTACAGCATGGCCTGGTAGGCGATGGCGGGGCCACCGGCATCGCGCGCCCGGATCGCCGCCACCGTGGCCAGCGCAGCGCCGGCGCTGTCACCGGCCACGGCCAGGCGAGAGGCGTCGCCACCGAAGCGATGCGCGTGCTCGGCCACCCAGTTCAACGCAGCCCAGGCGTCGTCCGGCGCCGCCGGGAAAGGGTGCTCGGGGGCAAGACGGTAGCTGGCCGAAGCGACGATCGCACCGGTGTCGTGGCACAGCTGCCGGCAGACAGCGTCGTATCCGTCGAGATCGCCCAGCGCATAGCCGCCGCCATGCCAGTACACGATGACTGGCAGCGCGGCGGTGGCGCCGTGCGGCGTGTAGACCCGCAGCTGCACCGGCGAGTCACCGACCTGGTCGCGAAACTCGCTCACGGCCACATCGGCCGGCGCCACGTCGGCGGCCGCCAGGATCTGCCGGTACAGGCCGCGCGCGGCCTCGGGTGGCAGCTCGCACAGGTCCGGCATGCCGGCGGCCCGGGCCTGCGCCATCATGGCGCCAAGTTGAAGATCAAGCATCGGTCTCTCCTTTGTTCAGGGTCTCAATTCAGCGTCACGGCCGCGCAGGCCGATCTCAGGCCAAGGCACAAGCGGGCTGCGCCGCCACGGCGCGAGCAGCGGGCCGCAACAGGAAGTGCGCCAGCGCCGGCAGCAGCACCAGCGCGCCGACCATGTTCCAGACGAACATGAAGGCGAGCAGGATGCCCATGTCGGCCTGGAACTTGATGGAAGAGAAGGCCCAGGTGCCGACGGCCAGCGCGAGCGTGATGCCGGTCAGCATCACGACGCGGCCGGTGAACTGCAGCGCGTGGTGGTAGGCGGCCGAGAGGCTGTCACCGGCACGCAGCCGCGCCAGCATCACGCTCAGCACATAGAGCGCGTAGTCGACACCGATGCCGACACCGAGCGCGATCACCGGCAGCGTCGCAACCTTCACGCCCATGTTCAGGGCCACCATCAGCGCCTCGCACAAGATGGAGGTCAGCACCAGCGGCAGCACCGCGCAGACCACCGCGCGCCACGAGCGGAAGGTGACCCAGCACAGCAGCAAGACCGCGCCGTAGACCCACAGCAGCATCTCGCGCATCGCCTGCTTGACGACGATGTTGGTCGCCGCGTCGATACCAGCGGAGCCGGCGGCCAGCATGAAGCGCTCGTCGGGTGCCGGATTTGTGGCGATGAAGTGTTCGACCTCGTCGACGACGCGCGTCAGTGTCTGTGCCTTGTGGTCCCTCAGGTAGACGTACAGCGACAGGAACGAACAGCCCTGGTTGAACAGCTCTCGTGGTGCGCGCGTCTGCACGCCGCCGAGCACGCTGGCGTTCGGAATCAGCTCGAACCACTTCAGGTTGCCTTCGTTGTAGCCGACCATCGCCAGCTTCGAAAGCGCCGCCATCGAGTTGGTCGACTCGACACCGGGCAGCTGCTCCAGGCGCCAGGCCAGCTGGTCGACCTTGGCCAGCGTGCCATAGCGGGTGCACTGGTCCTCGGGCGTCGCGACCATCACGACCAGGATGTCGCTGCTGGCCGCGTAGTGGCTCGCCATGAAGCCGTTGTCGCGGTTGTAGCGCGAGTCGGCGCGCAGCTCGGGCGCACCTGGGTCGAGGTCGCCGATGTTGAGCTTGAGGCTGATCGCATAGCCGAGCACCGCCAGCACCAGGCTCACCGCGATCGCCGCGATGGCCGGGCCGCGCTGCGTGAAGCGGTCGAGCTGCGTCCACAGCCAGGGCCGCTGCGCCGCGCCGTTGTCGGCCGACTCCAGCCGCAGGCTGCGCTGCGCCGCCACCGGGCTGACGCCCACGTAGGACAGCAGGATCGGCAGCAGCACCAGGTTCGTGAAGATCAGCACGGCAACGCCGATGCTCGCCACCGCGGCCAGGTCTTGAATGACCTGGATCTTGATCAGCGCCAGCACTGCGAAGCCGACCGCATCGCACAGCAGCGCGGTGAGGCCTGCGACGAACAGGCGCCGGAAGGTGTAGCGCGCGGCCACCACGCGGTGCGTGCCGCGGCCGATGTCTTGCATGATGCCGTTCATCTTCTGCGCGCCATGGCTCATGCCGATCGCGAACACGAGAAACGGCACCAGCACCGAGTACGGGTCAAGCTCGTAGTGCAGCAGCGCGAGCAGCCCGAACTGCCACACCACCGCGATCACCGAGCACGCCACCACCAGCGCAGTGCTGCGCGAGCAGCGCGTGTAGCCGAACAGGACCGCGGCGCAGATGGCCAGCGCGAGGCCGAAGAACATCAGCACCTGCTGCAGGCCTTCGATCAGGTCACCGACGACCTTGGCGAAGCCGGTGACGTGGATGCGGATGTGGTCGTTCTGGTACTTGTTGCGCAAGGCTTCGACCTGGCGCGAGAGTTCGCCGTAGTCCAGCGCCTCGCCGGTCTTGGGGTTCTTGTCGAGCAGCGGCACGAAGATGATGCTGGACTTGAAGTCGCCCGCGACCAGCTGGCCGATCTCGCCGGAGCGTTCGACGTTCGTGCGCACCTCGGCCAGCGCGGCGGGCGAGCCGTCATAGCTGTCGCCCATCACGGTGTTGCCGTCCAGGCCGTCTTCGGTCACCGCGACCCAGCGCGTGTTGCTGGTCCACAGCGACTTCATGAACGGCCGGTCGACGCCGGGCAGCAGGAAGATCTCGTCGCTGAGCTTTTGCAGCGTCTCGAGGTAGGCCTTGTCGAAGATCGAGTTGCCCGTCGTTTCGACCGCGATGCGCATCGCGTTCGTTTGCCCCGCCAGGTTCGCCTTGTTGGCAAAGTAGTTGACGATGTAGGCGTGCGCCGTCGGAATGGTCTTCTCGAAGCTCGCGTTGAGCTTGAGCTTGGTGGCCTGCCAGCCGAGCAGCAGCGTGAGCAGCAGGCACACCGCCATCACCCACACGCGGTGGTTGAAGAAAGCGCGCTCGACGCTCGAGCCCGAGGCGGTGTCGAAGTCTTCGAGGCGGGCGACGACCGGCTGGGCGTCTAGGGAGGTGTCGGCGTGCATGTTCGGATGATTCAAGGAGCGGATTGACGGCGCATGCCGCGCAGGCTGGCGATGACGAGTGCGCCATCGGTTGAGGCGAGGCCTGCAGCCGGCAGTGGCCCGCCAGTCGGCAGCGTCTTCGTGAAGCTGCGCCCGTCGTCGCGGCTGCGCAGCAGCTCGCCGGTCTGGGCGAGCAGCGCGAGTTCACCGCCGTCGAGTTTGAGCGCGGCGCTGATGGAGGTTTTCAGGCCGGTGTCGAGCCGGGTCCAGCTCGCGCCTTGGTCGCCGCTGCGCCAGGCGTTGCCGCGCAGGCCGTAGGCGATCAGCGCACCCGAGCGCGCGGCGAGCAAGCCGAAGTAGCTGCCCTTGTAGGCCGAAGCCAGCGCGGTGAAGTTCGCGCCACCATCGGCAGACGCCATCAGCAGGCCTTGCTCGCCAGCGATGTAGACATGGCCACCCGACGCACGCACGCCATAGAGGTGCAGGCCCTTCGGGTTCGGCAAGCGGCTCAACATCGGCGTCCAGTGCTGGCCGCCGTCGCGGGTCTCGAACGCGAGGTTGTAGGCACCGACCGCGAAGCCATGCTGAGCGTCGGTGAAGTCGAGGTCGAAGAAGGGCTTGTCGGGGCCCTCCTCGGCGAAGCGCTTGGTGCGTTCGTCGCCGCTGGCGGCCACCCGCTGTGCAGCCTGCACGCCATCGAGCTGCTTGACCCAGCTCTCGCCGCCGTCGCCGCTCTTCAGGATCACGCCCAGGTGGCCGACCGCCCACCCGGTGCGATCGTCGACGAAGCGCACGGCCGTCAGCGAGACCTGCACCGGCACCTTGGCCTGGCGCCAGCGCTTCCCCGCGTCGTCCGACAGCAGCACCGTGCCGCGTTCGCCGACTGCGACCAGGCGTGGCCCGGCCTGCGTGACGGCGAGCATCGCCGCGTTCAACGCCTTCGGGCTGTGCAGCGCCGGCTCGCCCAGCGCGGCCGGCGGGAGCGGTGCCGGCAGGCCCTGGGCCGCCGCCGCAGACGCTGCGGCCAGCAACAGTGCGGCAAGCCGAGCCATCAGCGCGTGCCCTCGTTCGCCAGTTCTTCAGGGCTGAAGAACGAACGCGGAATCGGCGCCACCGGCTTGTACTGCGAAGTCAGCTCGTTCGACGCCATGTTGAGGTAGTAAGCGCCGGTCTGCAGGTCGTAGCCGCCCCACATCATGTTGCCGACGATGGCCGGGATGTCCGGTGCGAGCAGCGTCAGCGTGTAGTTGGTGCGCCAGAGTTCGTCCTTGGCGTCCCAACCATCGAACAGGATGATCTGCCAGCTGTCTTCATCGATGTAGTACTTGCGCTTGGGCACGACGTGGCGCTTGCCGGCCGCCAGCGTGGCCTCGACCTCCCACACGCGGTGCAGTTCCCAGCGCACCTGCGCCGGGTTCAGCGTGTTCGGCGTCACCAGGTCGGCGACCTTGGCGCTCGCGGCCTTGTTGTTGTTGTACGGGATGTACAACTCCTTCTTGCCGACCAGCTTGAGCTCGTATTTGTCGATCGGCCCGAACAGGTTGAAGGCCTCGTCGAACAGGCCGATGCCCGAGGTCACCGAGTCCGGCGTGTCATAGGCCACCGACGGCGCCTTGCGCACGCGGCGCTGGCCGACCAGGTACTGCCACAGGCCGCGCGGGTTGGCCGCGTTGATGTTGTCTTGCGCGAGGATCGCCTCGCCCGCCTTCGAGCCCGGCTCGCTGACCACGAACTTGCCGAGCTGGTAGTAGCCATCGAACTTCTCGAGGCTGCCTTCCGGGTCGTAGTACTGCTTGCGGAAGCTTTGCGTGCCACCCGAGGCCATCGCGCGCCGGCCGTCGGCCGTGACGACCCAGACCCGCACCGGCGCCTGGATGTAGGTGCCGGTCCAGGCCAGGCGGTGGTTCTGGAACACCTCGTAGCCGTCTTTTGGGATCGGGAATGGCGTGCCGCCGTAAGCGCCCTCGGTGCCCTGCCCGTTGTCGACAAGCTTGGCGCGTGTCGCGTTCTTGAAGGTGTTGTCGTAGACCCATTGCGGCGCGGCCGCGGTGCGGTGCGTCGGGTAGACGTCGATGCGGAAGTCGGGGTACTTCTTCATCAGCGCCTTCACGCCGTCGCTCAGGCGGGCGGCGTGCTGGTCCATGGTTTTCGCATTGATCGAGAGCACAGGCTTCTCGCCAGCGAAGAGGTCGGGGCGTGGCTCGCCGCTCTTGTAGCCGGCGGGCGCCCTGGTCGCGCCGCCGTCCCACGCGGGGATGCTGGCGTCCTTGTTGCCGGCGCGCTCAGCCCCAAGCGGCGTCAGCGTGGCCTTGAGCTTGGCCGCTTCTTCGGCCGAGACCGCGGCCTGGGCCAGCGGGGCGATGGACATGCCCGCGACGAGCGCAGCAAGCAGGTGTTTGCAATGCATGGTGAGACTCCGGTTCAGAAGGTGCGCGAGACGCTGAAGGCCACGTAGGCGCGGTCCTTGAGCGTCTGGCCGAAGGTGAGTTGCCGCGGCGTGCCCGAGCCCGCCACCATGGTCTCGGTGAAGGTCTTGGCCGTGCCGAAGTAGTCGGTGTAGGTCAGGGCCACGTTCCAGGCGTTCTGGTACTTGCCCTTCAGGCCGATGCTGTAGTCGCCCGCGTTCGAGGCGCCGCCCGCGAAGTTGAAGATCGCCGAAGAGCGGCCGCCGAAGTTGTAGCCCACGCTCACCGGGACCGACAGGTCGAGGCCCGGCAGCACCTGGAAGTACTGCGGCTCGAAGATCATGCGGTAGGCGAACGCGCCCTTGGTCGTGTTCGGATCGGCGCCGCCGAGGCCCGAGCCCGCATAGGGCGCGAAGATGTCCTTCGTCACCTTGAGCGTGCGGTTGTAGGCCAGCTCGCCCACCAGCGCCCCGCCCTGCCACAGGCCATTCGGCTGCAGCACGTAGATGCCCGAGAGCTGCAGGTGCCCGGTGCGGCCCACGGCATAGCACGGGTCGTCGTCGGAGTTGCCGCAGGTGAGGATCGGCCCGAGGCCAAGCACCGCCGGGTCGCTGGTCAGCGGCGCGTTGGTGCGCATCGAGCCTTCGAGCGCCCAGTTCAGCTGGCCGACGGACGAGGTCACGCTCGCGCCGAAGGTGCGGATGTCGCTCGCATAGGCCAGGTGCACGTTGCCGTTGACGAAGTCGAACACCGGCACCTCCGGCGTCTTGTCGTGGTATTGCGCCGCGTAGACACCAAACTCGAAATCGCTGCCGGTCGGGCTCCAGCGCACCTGCACACCGCCCTGCCCCGAGTCCTTGGGTTTCAGGTCCCTGGACTCGTCGTAAGCCAGGTTGCCGCCTGCGCCGAAGTTGACGATGCCGGTGCCCACGTAGTCCTGGTTCGAGAAGTAGCTGCCGACGCCGGGGATCTTGCTCGGCCGCCACTTGAACTGGTAGTACGCGCCGAGCGACAGCCCTTCAGCGACCTGCAGCGAGCCCGAGACCTGCTCCACCGGCAGCAGCACTTCCTTGAACTGCCAGCCGGGCACCGAGACGATCTTCGCGACATCGACGGGTCCTTGCGCGTTGGCAATGCCGTTCTGGCCGAAGAACAGGCTCTCGCCCCACTGCAGCGTGTGCTTGCCCAGGCGCAGCGTGCCCTTCATGCCGTCGAGGTCGCCCTTGACATAGACGAAGGCGTCCAACAGCTCGCTGCCGCGGCCGTGCTGGCGCACCGTGTCGGGCAGGAACTCGTTGGCAGCCTGGTCGCTGAAGTTGTTCGAGGTCGAGGTGCTGGCGCCGACGGGCACGCCGCCAGCGTAGATCGGGCTGCCGTCGTAGCCGCTGCGGCGCAGGTAGACGCTGTCGTGCCAGGCGTTGCCCGACAGCCGCATGCCGTAGTTCGGCCCGGTCAAGTCCAGCTCGCCGAGCAAGTCCCAGCGGCTGGAGATCAGGCCTTTGTTGAAATTGTGGTCGCCATCGTCTTCGTTGACGGTGCCCGGGTCGGCCGCCACGTCGAGCCGCGTCAGCGCAGCCGAGGGGTCTTTCAGCCGGTAGCCGGCGCTGTATTTGGGCGTCAGGTCCAGGCGCAGCTTGAGCTCGCTGTCGGCTGGCATGTCGATCTGGAAAGCGTGGCTGGCAGCGGGCAGCGCGAGCGCGGCCGCCACCGCGATCACGCGGCGGGTAGGTTGCATGGGAGTCTCCGTGGTTTTGAGTCGAACGGCTTCTGGTGCGCCGCTTGTTTCGGACGGGCGCAGGCGCGCCGGCCTTGTTCCGTCCCTGGCCTGGGATCAGAGGTAGGTCGAGGCGAGGCCGCCATCCACCGGCAGGTTGACGCCGCTGACCCAGCGCGATGCGTCGGCGCAGAGGAAGGCCACCACCGGCGCGACCTCGTCGGCCAGGGCCGGGCGCTTCATCCGGTGCGCGTCTTTCTGCACCCGCGCCTCGCCCAGCATCTGCACAAAATCGCCGAGGATGGGCGTCATCACCGGCCCGGGGGCGACGCAGTTCATGCGCACTCCCCTGCTCAGGAACCAGGGCTGCGACTGCACGGCGCTCCAGACGATCAGCGCTTCCTTGAAGTACTGGTAGCAGCTTTCCTGCGGCACCGGATGCCGGGCCAGGAAGGCCAGGCCGGCCTCGAAGCTGGCGGCTTCGGCCAGCGCCTTGTGCTGCGCCAGCCGTGCCGGCCATTCGGCGCCGAGGATGGAGGCGATGTTGACGATGGCGCCGCCGGCCGGCAGCCGCGCCAGCGCCAGGCCGCAGAGGTGGCGCAGGCCCAGGTAGTTGACGCGCGCCACCAGGTCGACCGGCGCGGTGCCGGGCACGCCGGCCACGTTGCACAGCGCGTCGAAACGCTCGGGCAGCTGGCGGAAGGCCGCATCGATCGCGGCCTGCTCCGACAGGTCGGCCTTGATGAAGCCATCCAGCGTGAGGGCCGGCTCATTGCGGTCCATGCCGATCACGCGGGCACCCTTCAGGCGCAGGAAGCGGGCGGTTTCGGCACCGATGCCGGAGCTGGCGCCGGTGATGACGATGGTCTTGCCTTGGAAGTTCATGGCGGTCTCCTTGGGGTCTTTGGAAGAAGGGTCAGAACGGGAACGGCGTGGCGGCGTCCTTCACCGTCAGCCATTGCCAGGTGGAGAACTGCTCCCAGTCGCCGGGGCCGCCGTGCGAGCTGCCATTGCCGGCGATGCCGGGGCCGCCGAAGGGGTTCACCGCGTCGTCGTTCACCGTCTGGTCGTTGATGTGGACCATGCCGGCACGCAGCTGCCGGCCCAGCGCCATGGCCCTGCCCACCGAGGCCGAGATGACGCCGGCCGCCAAACCGCCCTGGCCGAGGTTGGCCAGGGCCACGGCCTCTTCGTCGGTCTGGAAGCTGACCAGGTTGACCACCGGGCCAAACGTCTCGTGGTCGAAGGTGGGCATGCCGGGCCGCACGCCGGCCAGCACCGTGGGCTGGTAGAACAGCTGCTCGCAGTGGCCACCGGCCAGCAACTGAGCGCCGGCCTGCACGCTGGCCATCACGGCGGCATGCACCCGGTCGCGCTGGCGAGCATCGATCAGCGGGCCGATGGCGACCTGGCCGGTGGCGCCATTGCCCACCGGCAAGTGCCTGGCCTTGGCCACCAGGCGCTCCGCAATCGCAGGCGCGATCGCGGCATGCACCAGCACCCGGTTGCTGGCCATGCAGATCTGGCCCTGGTGCAGCCACGCGCCCCAGGCAATGTTGCTGGCGGCGATGTCCAGGTCGGCGTCGTCCAGCACGATCAGCGAATTGCTGCCGCCCAATTCCAGCGACACCTTCTTCAGGTGCTGCCCGGCCAGTTGGCCGATGTGGCGGCCCACGCCGACCGAGCCGGTGAAAGAGATCATCGCCACCTGCGGATCGGTCACCAGCGCTTCACCCACCTCGGCTCCGCCCGGCAGCACATGCAGCAGGTCGGCCGGCAGCCCGGCCAACTCGAAGATGCGGGCGATCAGGAAGCCGCCGCTGACCGGCGTGCGCGGGTCCGGCTTGATGATCACCGCATTGCCCGCGGCCAGCGCCGGTGCCACCACGCGCAGCGTCAGGACCAAAGGGAAGTTGAACGGCGAGATCACGCCGATCACGCCGTGCGGCACTCGCCGCGCCAGGCTGAGGCGGCCCGGCGTGCCGGGCAGCACCTGGCCCTGGGCCTGCAGCGGCATCGCCGCGGCAACCTGGCAGAAGGCCACCGCCTCCCGCACTTCGTGCTGGCCCTTGGGCAGGATGCCACCGGTTTCACGGGTCACGTAGAGGGCCAACTCATCAAAATGCTGCTGGAACAGCGCTGCGGCCCGGTGGAACACGGCCGCACGCTCACGCGGCGCCATCGCGGCCCAGGACCGCTGGGCAGCCGCGGCGGCCTGTGCCGCTGTGGCCACGTCGCCAGGCAAAGCCAGGCCGGCACGGACCAGGGTTTCGCCGGTGGCCGGCTCCACCACGTCGGCCGCCGCCGAGGCCTCGCGCCAGCCGCCGCTGAACACGTGCTCACGCCACGGCGCGGGTTGAAGGAGAGAAGTCGTCGTCATGAGGCAGGGCTTCCTGAGGGTTGGCTGATGCAGGCGAGGCGCTGCTCGCTCAAGGCCCAAAGTGCAACGCCTGTGCCATGGACCGGCGCGGCGGCAGCTGCCCGCCGGCATGGCGAGCCTGCCGCGCTTTGTTTTCAGAGTGAAATCATTGCCAAACCAGGCACTTACCCTGATACCCGTTATTGCGTCGCGTCAAAGGGTTTTGCCGGAGGCTGAATGTTTATGAATTGAAAACAATTTCGAACCGCCGCAACCCGCGGAATTGACGATTTGATGAACAGACAAAGTATGGCCAAGCCCCCGCGCATTTCCCTCGCCGAAGTGGCCCGGCAAACCGGTGCGATGCTGCGGCGCGGCGACAGCGGCCACTACGTCGACGCCCAGACGCCCACGCTGGCCGACCTGACCGAGTCGCTGTTCTTCTCGCCCGGCGATGGCCGGATCTGGCTGAACGACCAGCGCATGCTGCTGATGCACAGCTCGGCCATGGGCCACATGCGGCGCGAGTTGATCGACACGCTGGGCACGGAACGCACGCGCGGCCTGCTGACCCGCGCGGGCTACGTGGCCGGCGCCCGCGACGCTCAGCTGGTGCGCGAGCGCTGGCCGCAGGGCGAAGCCGCCAATGTCTTCATGGCCGGCACCCGGCTGCATGCGCTGGAAGGCGCGGTCAAGGTCACGCCGCTGAGCTTCGCCTTCGACATCGACGGCGGCACCTACGAAGGCGAATTCCTCTGGGAGCATTCCAGCGAGGACGACGAACACATCAGCGCCTACGGCATCGGCACCGAGCCGGCCTGCTGGTCCCAGGTCGGCTACGCCACCGGCTACGTCACCAGCCTGTTCGGCCAACTGGTGATCTTCCGCGAGATCGAATGCCGCTCGATGGGCGCCAGCGCTTGCCGCGTGGTGGGCCGCCATGCCGCCGCCTGGGGCGACATCAGCGAAGACTTGCGCTACCTGGAGGCCAAGGACTTCCGCCGGCTGGGCGCGGCACAGGCCGGCTCGGCCGACGAGACGCGCCCGCTGGCCGACATGATGGCCAGCCACGCGCCGGCCGCAGCCACCAGCGACGACCGCCACCAGATCGTCGGCGCGTCTTCGGCCTTCAACTCGGCCTGCCACCAGCTCGCCCGCGTGGCCGCCACCCGCGCCACGGTCTTGTTCACCGGCGAGTCGGGTGTCGGCAAGGAGGTTTTTGCACGCCGGTTGCACCGCATCAGCGCGCGCGCCGAGCAACCGTTTGTCGCGGTGAACTGTGCCGCCATCCCTGAAACCCTGATCGAGAGCGAGCTGTTCGGGGTCGAGCGCGGCGCCTTCACCGGCGCCAGCCAATCCCGCCCCGGCCGTTTCGAGCGCGCCGACGGCGGCACCCTGTTCCTCGATGAGGTCGGCACGCTGAGCCTGGTCAGCCAGGGCAAGCTGCTGCGCGCGCTGCAGGAGGGCGAGGTGGAACGGGTGGGTGGCACCCGCACCTTGCGCGTGGACGTGCGCGTGGTGGCGGCCACCAATGTGGACCTGCAGGCGGAAGTGCGGGGCGGGCGTTTTCGCGAGGACCTCTACTACCGGCTGAACGTCTACCCGATCCACCTGCCGCCGCTGCGCGAGCGGCGCGACGACGTGCCGCTGCTGATGAACCACTTCCTGCGCCGCGAAGCCGAGCGCCACGGCCGCCACCCCACCGGCTTCACGCCGCGCGCCGTGCGCGCGATGCTGCACTACGCGTTTCCCGGCAACATCCGCGAGCTGCAGAACCTGATCGAGCGTGGCGTGATCTCGGCCGAGGACGGCGCGGCCATCGACGTGGCCCACATGTTCCGCCGCGAACAGCTCAGCGATGAGGCGCTGCTGGCCATCGGCGCACATGGCACGCTGACCACGGCCAAGGACGGCAGCGAACCCCGGCCCCTGCTGGCGCTGCTCAGCGGCGCGCTCAATGGCAGCACCGGCGGCGGTGCTGGCGGCGACCCGTTTTCACTCGAAGCACTGGAGCGGCGGCTGCTCAACGAGGCCGCCGAGGCGGAACACGGCAACCTGGCAGCAGCGGCGCGCCGGCTGGGCTTGACCCGCGCGCAGTTCGCCTACCGGCTGGAGCGGGCACGCGACCCTGCCGCGGGGCAGTGATTCAGTCCAGCAGCGGCACCACAGGCGAGCGCAGCTGCGCCTTGCGCTCTTCCAGGTCCGGGATGACCGAACGCACCACCTCCCAGAAGGCGGGGCTGTGGTTCATCTCGCGCAGGTGGGCCAGTTCGTGCGCCACCACATAGTCGATCACCGACAGGCCGAAGTGCATCAGCCGCCAGTTCAGGCGGATCGAGCCATCGGCCGACGCACTGCCCCAGCGCGTCTGGGCAGACGACAGCCGCATGCGCGTGACCCGCACGCCCAGGCGCTGCGCGAAGTGGGCACAGCGGGCCTCGAACAGCTTGCGGGCCTCGCGCTGCAGCCAGGCCTGCACCGTGTCGCGGATCTGCTCGGGCGTGGCGCTTTGCGGCAGGCCCAGGTGCAGCGTGAGCCGCGGCACGCCGGGCAGGGCCTGGGCGTCGCTGTTCAGGCGGGCGCCGGTGGCGCGCGGGTCCAGCACGACGATCAGGGTCTCGCCGAGGTAAGGCAGGCTGGTGCCGTCATGCCACTCGATGCGCGCGGCCTCAAGCCGGCGGCCACGCTCGCGCTGCTCGGCCAGCTTGCGCAGGATCCAGCCAGACTTGTCGCGCAGCGCCTGCTCGATGTCGCCAATGCCGACCCAGCGCGGCGCGCTGACGGCCAGCCCGTCCGGCCCGATGGAAAAACCGATGGACTTGCGGCGTGCACGGCGCAGCAGGTAGCCGACGCGGCAGTCGCCCAGCCGGATCTCGCGGTCCGCCTTGGCGTGGGTGTAATCAAACGGCCGAGGACCGGGGGCCGGCGCGGGCGCCGGGGGCTGGGCAGCTGGCGGCTGGGACCGCGCGACGGGTGCCGGGGTCGAAGGCGCGGTGAACGCGCCGGTCAGCGACGGGAACGCCGCGTCGATCAGGTCGAACAAGGACATCTGGCGCGGCGGAGCGGCATCACGGCTAGAGGCCATGAGCGCGGATTCTAGTGACTCAACGGCCGGCGTAGGCTTCGGGATCGATGCGCCGCATTTCGGCCTCGATCCAGGCCTCGACTTCGCGCATCAGCTCGTCGGGCTTGCGGCCAACGGAGGGGATGGGTGGGCCGATGGACACGTCGATCATGCCGGGCCGCAGCAGGAAGCTCTTGCGCGGCCAGCACTTGGCCGAACTGACGGCGATGGGCACGACGGGCACGCCCGCGGTGATGGCCAGCCGTGAGGCGCCGGTCTTGTAGTCGCCCTTCTCGCCACGCGCCGAGCGGGTGCCTTCCGGGAACATGATGACCCAGTTGCCCTTGGCCATGTGCTGCTGGCCCTGCTCGGCCACTTTGCTCCAGGCCTGGTTGCGCTTGCTGCGGTCGATGTGGATCATGTCCAGGCTGCCGATGGCCCAGCCGAAAAACGGAATCCACAGCAGCTCGCGCTTGAACACGTAGCACAGCGGGTGCGGCATGATCGCCGGGAAGGCAAAGGTCTCCCAGGTCGACTGGTGCTTGGGTGCCAGGATCACCGCCGCCTTGCTGTCGGCTGCGGTCGGCACATGTTCCATGCCGGTGATGCGGTACTTCACGCCGCAGATCACCTTGGCGCCCCAGATGGCCGTGCTGAGCCAGCCGGCGCACATCCAGTACAGCGGCGTGCCCTTCATCACCACCGAGACCAGCACCACGGCCAGCGCCCAGGGCATCACCGTGACGGTCATCCAGAGGAAAAACAGGGCCGATCGAATCATCCATCCCAGACGTTGCATGTGCTTTCAGGCTCCTGCCTTGCGGGTTCTTGTGGTGTTGTCGAGCGCGGCCGGCAGCCTGCCGGCCAACGGCTTCAGGCCGCGGGGCCGGACACGGGTTTCAGCCCCGCGGCAGGTGCCCGGTGGCCGTGCGTGCCGGCAGGGTTGAGCAGCTTTTGGGCCGCCTCTTTCGCCAGCAGCCAGCGCGCGAACGAAGCCAGGTCGTCGTGCACTTCGGTCGTGGGCACCGCGGCCATCCACTGCGCCAGTTCCTGTTCGGTGACCAGCGTGGCGCGGCCACTGCGCACCAGGTGCGGCGGGCAGCCCGCCGCGCGCGCGGCTTCGAGGTCGCGCGGCGTGTCGGCCACCATGGGCACCAGCTTCAGGTCCACGCCGTAGCGCAGCGCAATGTCGTGCATCATGCCCGGCAGCGGCTTGCGGCAGTCGCAGGCCTCTTCGGGCGTGTGCGGGCAGAAGAAGACCGCGTCGATGCGGCCGCCCTTGGCCATCAGCAGCTTCATCATGTGCTGGTGCACCGCATTGACCGAGGCCATGTCGACCAGCCCGCGGCCGATGCCGGACTGGTTGGTCGCCAGCACCACGTGCCAGCCGGCATGGTTGAGCTGCGCCACCGCTTCCAGCGCGCCGGGAATCGGCTCCCATTCGTCCGGTTCCTTGACGTGGTCCTCGCGGAAGCGATTGAGGATGCCGTCGCGGCCGATGATGATGAGCTTGGGCGCCTGCATGGTGCTCTCAGCTCGCCAGGCGCGACAGGTCGGCCACGCGGTTCATGGCCGCGTGCAGCCGGCCCAGCAGCGCCAGGCGGTTGTTGCGCAGCGCCACATCTTCGGCGTTGACCATCACGTCATCGAAAAACGCATCCACCGGCGCCTTCAGCCCGGCCAGCGCCTGCAGGCTGGCGGCGTAGTCGTGCGCTTCGAACAACGCATCGGCCTTGGGGCCCAGCTCGGCCAGCGTGGCGGCCAGCGCCTGCTCGGCCGGCTCCTTCAGCAGCTCGGCCGAGACCTCTGTCGGCAGCGTGCCTTCGACCTTCTTCAGGATGTTGCCCACGCGCTTGTTGGCAGCGGCCAGCGAAGCCGCTTCGGGCAGCGCGGCAAACGCACGCACCGCTTCGAGCCGGCGCGGCACGTCGCCCAGGCGCGCCGGCGCCAGCGCCAGCACGGCGTCGACTTCCTGCGCGCTGTAGCCCTGGTCGCGCAGGCCCACGGCCAGGCGGTCGGCCAGGAAGGTGGTCAGCGCGGCACTCGGGTCCTGGATCAGCTCACCAAACACCGGCACCGCAGCCTTGACCAGCGCCGGCAGTTCCAGCGACAGGTTCTTCTCGATCAGCAGCCGGATCACGCCCAGCGCATGGCGGCGCAGTGCAAACGGATCCTTGTCGCCGGTGGGCAGCTGGCCGATGCCGAACAGGCCGATCAGCGTCTCCAGCTTGTCGGCCAGCGCCAGCACGGTGCCGGTGTGGTTGCGCGGCAGCGCGTCGCCGGCAAAACGCGGCTTGTAGTGGTCCTCGATGGCGATGGCCACGCCGTCGCGCAGGCCTTCGGCCCGGGCGTAGTAGCCGCCCATGATGCCTTGCAGCTCGGGGAACTCGCCGACCATGTCGGTCAGCAGGTCGGTCTTGGCCAGCAGCGCGGCTTCGTGGGCCTTGTGTTCGAGCATGTCCAGCTCATCCTTGGCCAGCACGGTGTACGGGTACACGGCCATGCGCAGCTGCTGCACGATCTCGTGCGCAATGCGGGCCACGCGCTCGCTGCGCTCGCCTTGCGTGCCGAGCTTGCCGTGGTAGACCACCTTGGCCAGACCCGGCACGCGCGAGGCCAGCGTCTTCTTGCGATCCTGGTCGAAGAAGAACTTGGCGTCAGCCAGGCGCGGGCGCACCACGCGCTCATTGCCGCCAATCACCGCGCTGGCGTCTTCCGGGCTGATGTTGCTGACCAGCAGGAAGTGGTTCGTCAGCTTGCCGTGGCCGTCGAGCAGCGGGAAGTACTTCTGGTTGGCCTTCATCGTCAGGATCAGGCATTCCTGCGGCACGGCCAGATACTCGGCCTCGAACTGGCAGGTCAGCACGTTGGGCCGCTCGACCAGTGCGGTCACTTCGTCCAGCAGCGCGTCGTCCTCGATGGGTTTGAGGCCCAGCTTGGCGGCCGCAGCGTCCAGCTGGCGGCGGATCTCGTCGCGCCGCTCGTCGAAGCTGGCGATCACCGCGCCCTGCTCGCGCAGCTGCGTGGCGTAGCTGTCGGCGTTCTGCAGCACCACCGGGCTGACGGCCGCCTCGAAACGGTGGCCTTGGGTCTCGCGGCCGGCCGTGAGGCCAAGCGCATACAGCTTCAGGAGCTGTTCGCCATGCAGCGCCACGAGGCCGTGAGCCGGGCGCACGAACTTGACGTCGCTCCAGCCATCGGCCAGCTGGTAGGTCATGACCTTGGGGATCGGCAGCTTGGCCAGCGCTTCGTCCAGCGCCTTCTGCAGGCCTTCTTCCAGCGGCACGCCGGGGGCCACGGCGTCCAGGAACAGGGTTTCCGCCTTGCCGTCCACGCGGCGCTGCAGCTGCGGCACCACGTCAGCCGTGAGGCCCAGGCCGAGCAGCTTTTTCAGCAGCGCAGGCGTGGCTTCACCGGTGGCCGTCAACGCCACGGCGACCGGCATCAGCTTGTGCTGCACCGGCTTGTCTGCCGCCTTGGTGCCAACGTCGGTCAGATGCAGCGCCAGCCGGCGCGGCGAGGCATACGCGGTGGCCACGCTGGTGGCCCCGGCCAGGCCTTGCACCTTCAGGCTTTCGGCCAGCGTGCCGGCAAAGGATTGGCCGAGTTTCTTCAGCGCCTTGGGCGGCAATTCTTCGACGAAGAGTTCGACGAGCAGGTTCTGGGTGGTCATGGTGCTCAAGCCGCCTTCTTCGAATCGTTTTTCCTGGCTTCCGCTTCGGCCTTGGCCACCAGTTGGGCCTGCACCTCTTCGGCCCAGGCCTTCGGTGCCATCGGGAAGCCCAGGCGGGCGCGGCTGTCCAGGTAGCCCGCGGCGACGGCGCGCGCCAGGTTGCGGATGCGGCCGATGTAGGCGGCGCGTTCGGTCACGCTGATCGCGCCACGCGCGTCCAGCAGGTTGAAGGTGTGCGCGGCCTTCAGCACCTGCTCATAGGCCGGCAGCGCCAGCTGCGCGGCGATCAGCTGCTGGGCATTGCCCTCGTGCGCGCCAAAGGCCGTCAGCAGGAACTCGACGTTGCTGTGCTCGAAGTTGTAGGTCGACTGCTCGACCTCGTTCTGCAGGAACACGTCGCCATATTTCAGGCCATCCGTGTACACGAGGTCATAGACGTTTTCGACGCCCTGCAGGTACATCGCCAGCCGCTCCAACCCGTAGGTGATCTCGCCGGTGATGGGTTTGCAGTCGATGCCGCCGACCTGCTGGAAGTAGGTGAACTGGGTCACTTCCATGCCGTTGAGCCAGACCTCCCAGCCCAGGCCCCAGGCGCCCAGCGTCGGGTTTTCCCAATCGTCCTCGACGAAGCGCACGTCGTTTTTCTTCAGGTCGAAGCCCAGCGCTTCGAGCGAGCCCAGGTACAGCTCCAGGATGTTGGCCGGTGCGGGCTTGAGCACAACCTGGAACTGGTAGTAGTGCTGCAGGCGGTTCGGGTTGTTGCCGTAGCGGCCGTCCTTGGGCCGGCGGCTGGGCTGCACGTAGGCGGCCTTCCACGGCTCTGGGCCGAGCGCGCGCAGGAAGGTGGCGGTGTGGCTGGTGCCGGCGCCGACCTCCATGTCGTAGGGCTGCAGCAAGGCACAGCCTTGCTGGCCCCAGTAGTCCTGGAGGCGAAGAATGAGTTGCTGGAAGCTGAGCATGGTGGGCGCAGGAAGCGGCGGCCACGCGCACCGCTGCACATGGCCAAGCCTAGGAGCCGCAGGACGGCGTCAGGAGGATCGATTCTAAGTGTCGGCTGCAGAGGCGCGAGTGGGGGATGTGCCCTCCCGCCGCGGCATCAGCCGGGCCGCCATCAGCACGGCGGCGACGAGCACCCACAGCGGCCACAACCCCAAGCGGGACAGCCAGCGCGCATAAGGCGTGTCGCCCTGGCGGCCCTGCACCGTCACGTCCAGCACGCCGGTGGTCCAGGGCTGCAGCGCCTGCGTGACCACGCCGTGGTGGTCGATGGCGGCCGTCATGCCGGTGTTGGTCGCGCGCACCAGCGGGCGCTGGAACTCCATTGCCCGCAGCTGCGAGAACTGCAGGTGCTGTTCCTGCATCATGTGCTTGCCGAACCAGGCCAGGTTGCTGGCGTTGACGAACATCGTCGCCGACTGCGGGCCGACCGCGCTGCCGGCGAAGTCCTCGCCAAACAGGTCTTCGTAGCAGATCAAAGGCCGCACGCGCTGGCCACCGACCTCGAACACCGCTTCGTTGGTGCCATGCGCCTGGTCGCCCAGCGGGATCTGCATCAGCTCGACGAACCAGCCGAAACCCGGCGGGATGAATTCGCCAAACGGCAGCAAATGCCGCTTGCCATAGCCGTAGAAACCACCGCTGGCCAGTTGCCGGGCCGAGACGCCGGCCATCGAATTGACGTAGCCCTCCTGCGCGTCACCGAGGAAGGTGCCGATCAAGGCGGCGCGTTCGCCCTGCGAAAACGGCTGCACCAGCGAAGCCCAGTAGGCCGGGTCCAGGTCGGCCCGCGGCACCGGCAGCACCGATTCGGGCGTGACGACGAGCTGGCCTGTCGCGCCCAGCAACTGCGCCTGCAGCGCCGCCATGTTCTCGCCAAAGCGGGCCGGGTCGAACTTGATGTCCTGCGGCACGTTGGGTTGCAGCAGGCTGACCTTCAACTCGCCGGCCGGCTCGGTGAATTCCTTGGGCGCCAGCCAGCCGAACACCGGCAGCAGCAGCGCCACGCCCAGCAAGGCCGGCGCGCGGCGCGGCGCCATGACCAGCCCGGCCAGTGCCGCCGCCAGCAAGGCCGCCACCGCACCCATGCCGTAGACACCCACCCACGGCGCCAGCGGCGCCAGCAAGCCCTCGCTGTGGGCATAGCCCGAGGCGATCCACGGGAAGCCGGTGAGCAACTGGGCCCGCGCCAGTTCGGCCATCAGCCAGCAGGCGGCGAACACCAGGCCGCGCAACAGCGGCGAGTGCCCACGCCCCAGCCACGCAGCCGCGGCCATCGCCAGCGCGAGGTAGAGCGACAGCAGCCCGGCCAGCAGCAGCACGGCAAGCGCGGCCAGCGGCATCGGCATGCCGCCGAAGTCGTGCATGCTGATGTAGAGCCACCAAAGGCCCGCCACCAGCCAGCCCAGGCCGTAGCACCAGCCGGCCCAGGCGGCGCGACGCGGCGTGGCGCGCTGCACCGTGCCGGCCAGCAAGGCCAGGCACAGCGGCTGCAGCCACCACCAGCCCAGCGGCGCAAACGAGGCGACCTGCAGTGCCCCCGCGGCCAGCATCGGCAGCCCCAGGCGCCAGGCAGGCGCGGCCAGCCAGCCCAGCTTCACGCGGCGTCTTCGGCGATGACGCCGTTCGGCGCGCGCCGCACCTTGAACCAGCGCACCGCGCCGCCGCGGGTCAGCATCACGCTGAAGCTCAGGCCGTGGGTCATCACCGTCTCGCCGCGCCGCGGCACGTGGCCCAGTTCATGGGCGATCAGGCCACCGATGGTGTCGAAATCCTGCTCCGGCAGCGTCAGCACCAGGGCTTCGTTGACGGCGGCGATCTCGGCGTCGCCGGCCACGCGGTAGCTGCCGTCGGCCAGGGTATAGACGCCACTGGGCGCGTCGGCATCGTCGAACTCGTCCTCGATCTGGCCGACGATGACTTCCAGCACGTCCTCGATCGTGATCAGCCCGGCCGTGGTGCCGAACTCGTCGATCACGATGGCCAGGTGGTTGCGGTTGGAGCGGAAGTCGCGCAGCAGCTCGTTCAGGCTCTTGGACTCCGGCACGAAGATCGCCGGGCGCAGCAAGGTGCGCAGGTTCAGCTCGGGCGCCCGCTGCAGCTTGAGCAGGTCCTTGCTCAGCAGGATGCCGATGATGTTGTCGCGCCCGCCCTCGGTGACCGGGAAGCGCGAGTGCCCGGTGGCGATGACCTCGGCCAGCAAGGTCTCGTAGCTCATGCCGATGTCCAGCACGTCCATGCGCGGGGCGGCCACCATGGCGTCCCCGGCAGCCATGTCGGCCAGGCGCAGCACGCCTTCCAGCATCGCCCGCGACTGCGGCTCGATCAGCTCGCGCTGCTCGGCGCTGGCCAGGGTTTCGATCAGTTCGGCCCTGGAATCCGGACCAGGAGAGAGGAATTCGACCACGCGCTCGAACAAGCTGCGGCCACCGCTTTCGGAGCCGGCGCGCTGGGCGGCGCCGGCAGCGGCATGACCCGGCCGCGAGGGCCGAGAAGACTGGGGTTCGGACACAAGGGGTGCCGGCAGTGGAGGAAGCGGGAGAATACTCGATTCGTTTTTCAGCCGCAGGGCAGCGGCGCGCGTTCGGCTTGACAGCGCCGGGGCCAGGCCTCAGAGTCCGCCCCCCGCGCTGGGCAAGGTTTGCCAAGCAAGAAACGGGCAATCTTTCTGGGCATTGAAAATGCCCGCCTGACCCCCAAGTGACGCCGATCCGGAGCCCTGCTCCGCCAGAACCTCCGCGATCGAAACCCTTCACCTACAGAAGCGCCGCCATGTCCCTGATCCCCGCCACCATCCTCACCGGCTTCCTCGGCTCTGGCAAGACCACCTTGCTCAAGCGCGTGCTGACGGAAGCCCACGGCCAGAAGATTGCCGTGATCGAAAACGAGTTCGGCGAGGAAAACATCGACACCGACATCCTGGTCACCGAGACCAAGGAGCAGGTGATCCAGATGAACAACGGCTGCGTCTGCTGCACCATCCGCGAAGACTTGCGCACCACGCTGGCCGACCTGGCAGCACGCCGCCGCAAAGGTGAGCTGGATTTCGAGCGCGTGGTGATCGAAACCACCGGCCTGGCCGACCCGGGCCCGGTCGCCCAGACGTTTTTCATGGACGACGAGGTCGCCGAGAGCTACCAGCTGGATTCCATCCTGACGCTGGTGGACGCCAAGCACGCCGACCAGCAGCTCAACGACCGCGTCGAAGCCCAGCGCCAGGTGGGCTTTGCCGACCAGATCTTCATCAGCAAGACCGACCTGGTCGACGAAGCCTCGGCCGACGCGCTGGCCCACCGCTTGAAGCACATGAATCCGCGGGCACCGCAGCAGCGCGTGCACTTCGGCGAGGTGCCACTGGCCAGCGTGTTCGACCTGAAGGGTTTCAACCTGAACGCCAAGCTGGACATCGACCCGGAGTTCCTGAACGACGGCGGCCATGACCATGCCCACGATCACCACGGTCATGACCACCATGACCACGAACACGGCGAGCACTGCGACCACCCGCACCACCACCAGCATGACGACGACGTGAAGTCCTTTGTCTTCCGCGCCACCAAGCCGCTGTCGCCCACCAAGCTGGAAGACTTCCTGGGCGCCATCGTGCAGGTCTACGGGCCGAAGATGCTGCGCTACAAGGGCGTGCTGAACGTCAAGGGCAGCGAGCGCAAGGTCATCTTCCAGGGCGTGCACCAGTTGATGGGCAGCGACCTGGGCCCGAAGTGGGCGCCGGGCGAAGCCAAGGTCAGCAAGATGGTGTTCATCGGCATCGACTTGCCCAAGGAAATCCTGCTGCAAGGCCTGGAAGGCTGTGTTGCCTGAGGCCCTCCGCGGCCAAGCCGCCAGCAGTTCTGCCAACACATGGCCGCTGCTTGAACGCAGTGGAAAAAGGTCTTACCGTGAACTCAGACCGCGTGGCTACAATCCGCGCGCCCCGACCCGGCCCGCGACGTGGCATGTGCACCACAATCAAGCGCTACCGCGGGGTATAACCGCCCTTTCACGTGCGTTGTGGTGAGGAGACCGACCGTGAGCAAGACCCCGGCCAAGACTTCCGATTCCAGTCTGGCGTCCGATGCGGAATCCGCCAAGAAGCCAGCAGCCGCCAAAAGCGCTGCCAGCAAGAGCGCTGACAAGAGTGCCGACAAACCCGCGCCGGTGAAGACCGCGGTGAGCCCGCCGGTGTCCACCATCAGCCGCCCACGCAGTGGCAGCGGTCCGGTCAGTTCCACCGCCAGTTTTGCTGAGCGCTTTTCTCCTCCCAAGCCTTCGGCTAAACCCTATCCTGAACCCATGAATGCTGTGAAGCCTGCCGCCAAAGCAGACCCCAAGCTGGCCAACGCCTGGAAAACCAAGGCCGGCCGCGACCTGACCGAAGCCGAGCTGATGGCCATGCCGGAAGCCGAGTACATGAACGAGAAGCAGCTGGAGTTCTTCCGGGCCAAGCTGCAGGAGCAGAAAGACGCGCTGCTGTCGAATGCCGGCGAAACCACCGAGCACCTGCGCGAAGACACCTCCATCGTGCCGGACCCGGCCGACCGGGCGACGATCGAGGAAGAGCATGCGCTGGAGCTGCGCACCCGCGACCGCGAACGCAAGCTGCTGAAGAAGATCTCGCAGTCCATCGGCCGCATCGATGCCGGCGACTACGGCTTCTGCGACGAGACCGGCGAGCCGATCGGCCTGGGCCGCCTGCTGGCCCGCCCGACGGCCACGCTGTCGCTCGAAGCGCAGCAGCGCCGCGAACTCAAGCAGAAAATGTTCGGCGACTGAGCCGGCACTCGCGCTTTCCCAGAGTCGCCCCTTCCCCTCGCGTGATCCTTCAGCCGGGCAAACCGCACGATGGCCAGCAGTAACGACAACGGTGGCGTGCTGCGCCGCATGGTGAAGATGGTGTCTTCACCGGCGCGCGACCTGATGGGTCTGCCCACCGATGCCGGGGCCAGCCAGTTCGCCGACGTCGAAAAGGCCGAGCTGAAGGCCATGATCGAGCGCAAGCGGCGCAACGACTTCGTGCGCAAGCGCGAGCTCGACATGCTGCGCCGCATCCGCCGCGAAGGCCTGAGCCCCGAGCAGGCCAGCGCCCTGGGTGCCAGCTCCCGGCTGGACGACTCCGACGTGCGGCCCACGCACCTGCCCGGCGCTCCTGACCCGGGCATGAAGGCCAAGATCGACGCGATCGAGAAGCAGATGGTCGGCAGCAGCGGCTCGGCCCGGCTGCCGCGCGGCGTGACCATGCCGCCCACGCTGACCACGCCGATCGAGAACCAGACCACGGTGCCTGTGCCGGGCTCGGGCGACATGCCGATGGAGCCGACCCGGCCGATGTCGCTGCTGCCCGAACGGCTGGAATTCCGCGTCGCGCCCCCGGTGGCGGCGCCGCCTGCCGCAACAGGCGTTGCCGCGCCCGCCGCCAGCGCCCGCCCGGCGGCTTCGGCCGCCAGCCGCCTGATGGCCGCGCCACCGATGACCGGCCTGATCAACAGCCCACCGGTGCTGCAGCAATCCGTTGGCCTGGGCAAGGCGCCCGAGCCGGCCGCCGCGGCGGCTGCCAGCGGGGCCATCGACACGGGTCTGGTCGAGGTGCAGGAAATCACCCACGACCACGAGCTCGACGAAGCCGTGATCGCCTTTGCCAATGCCGACTTCGCCCTCTGCGAACGCGCACTGGTGCAACTTACCGCTGCTGGCGGCGCACGGCAGAACCACAACGACACCTGGCTGGTGCTGTTCGACCTGTTCCGCGCCACCGGCCAGCAGGCCAGCTTCGACGCGTTGGCCAATGACTACCTGCAGCGCTTCCAGCGCTCGTCGCCGCAGTGGTTTTCGCTGCCCAAGCTGGTGGCCGAAGCCGCCAGCCAGGCGCCGGCCACCGCCAGCACCGGCGCCGAGGTGGCCTGGGTCTGCCCGCCCCACCTGGATGTGGACGCGGTCACCCAGCTGAACTCGCAAACCCTGCAACTGCCTCTGCCATGGGTGCTGGACTGGACCCAGCTGCAGAAGATCGACCCCGATGCTGCAGCGCGGCTGTACCGCCTGATGCAAGGCTGGGCCCGGCAGGTGCTGGAAATGCGCTGGCTGTCGTCCGACCGCCTGTTCATGACGCTGCAGGACGCCGCGCCCGTGGGCGTGCGCGATGCCGATCCGGCCTACTGGATGACGCGGCTGGAAGCGCTGCGCATGGTCAACCGGCCGGACCAGTTCGACGAAGTGGCGATCGACTACTGCGTGACCTACGAAGTGTCGCCGCCCAGCTGGGAGCCCACGCGCTGCTCGGCCCGCGTCGGCAGCTCGTCGGCCAACACCCAGTCGGCGCCGATGTCGGTGCTCAGTGAACCCATCACCACCATCCAGGGCGCCACCGAAGGCAAGACCGGCTACAGCGTGACCTCGCTGGAACTCTCAGGTCAGCTGTCAGGCGACATCGGCCCGCTGCTGGGCATGCTGGACAACCGGCTGGGCACCGCGCGCATGGTGCACATCTCCTGCGCACTGCTGATCCGGGTCGACTTCATTGCCGCTGGTGACCTGCTGAACTGGGTCATTGCCAAGCGCGCCGAAGGCCGCAACGTGCGCTTCACCGAAGTCCATCGCCTGGTGGCCTTGATGTTTGGCGCGATGGGCATCGTCGAGCACGCCTACGCCCAGCTTAGACAAGCCTGATCTGGTGCACCCGGTTTCGCAAGTACGCGAAACCACCCGCCGGGCGGGTTGCGCAGGCCGCTTGGGGCGGCCCGGCGCTGCCTGCGCTCCGCGCTGATCCAGCTTGCTGTCGGTTTCGCATTCCCTGTCTGAGAACTTGCATGGCGGCTTGCATTCCAAGGTCGGCGCCCTCAGCTAACCCACGTTTTCGCTTCCAAAACAATCCATGGACTCATACCACGGCACCACGATCATCAGCGTGAGGCGGCGCACGGCGGCCGGTGAATGGCAGGTTGCGCTGGGCGGTGACGGTCAGGTCACGCTGGGGCACATCGTCGTCAAGGCGAGTGCGCGCAAAGTGCGCCGGCTGCATCACGACAAGGTGCTGGCCGGGTTTGCCGGCGCCACGGCGGATGCCTTCACGCTGTTCGAGCGTTTCGAGTCAAAACTGGAGAAGCACTCCGGCCACCTGGTGCGCGCGGCCATCGAGTTGACGCGCGACTGGCGCACCGACAAGGTCCTGCGCAACCTCGAAGCCATGCTGGCCGTGGCCGACCGCGATGCCTCGCTGATCATCACCGGCAATGGCGACGTGCTGGAGCCCGAGCTGGGCCTGGTCACCATCGGCTCCGGCGGCGCCTATGCCCAGGCCGCCGCCCGCGCGCTGCTGGCCCACACCGAAATGGGCGCCGCCGAGATCGTCAAGAAGTCGCTGGAAATCGCCGGCGACCTGTGCATCTACACGAACCAGAACCACACGATCGAGGTGTTGGAATGAGCGCAAAGCCTTTCTTGCGCGGACGGGCCGAGCGCCGGGCCGCTCCCAAGCCGGCCCGCATCCCCTCGGGGGATCGGGCGACGTACCCGTCGAACGAGGGGCTCCAATGAGCATGACACCGCAGGAAATCGTGTCTGAGCTGGACAGGCACATCGTCGGGCAGCAGGGTGCCAAGCGCGCGGTCGCCATTGCACTGCGCAACCGCTGGCGCCGGCAGCAGGTCGACGAGAAGCTGCGCGCCGAGATCACGCCGAAGAACATCCTGATGATCGGGCCGACCGGCGTGGGCAAGACGGAGATCGCGCGCCGCCTGGCTCAGCTGGCCGACGCGCCCTTCATCAAGGTCGAGGCGACCAAGTTCACCGAGGTCGGCTATGTCGGCAAGGACGTGGACACCATCGTGCGCGACCTGATGGACATCGCGATCAAGCAGGAACGCGAAGCAGCGCTGAAGCGCGCCCGGCTGAAAGCCGAGGATGCCGCCGAAGACCGCATCCTGGACATCCTGGTGCCGCCGCCGCGCAGCAGCCAAAGCGGTGACGCCTTCGGCTTCACGCCGCCGCCGCCCGCGCCCACGCCGGACAACACCGCGCGCCAAGTCATGCGCAAGCGCCTGCGCGAAGGCTCGCTGGCCGACAAGGAAGTCGAGCTGGAAGTGGCCGAGCCGCGGGCCAACGTCGACATCGTCAGCCCGCCCGGCATGGAAGCCATGGCCGAGCAGCTGCAAGGCCTGTTCTCGCAAATGGGCCAGCAGCGCAAGAGCCAGCGCAAGCTGAAAATTGCCGAGGCGCTGCAGATCCTCACCGACGAAGAAGCCGCCAAGCTGGTCAACGAGGATGAGATACGAGCCAAGGCGCTGCACAACGCCGAGCAGAACGGCATTGTCTTCATCGACGAGATCGACAAGGTGGCCTCGCGCAGCAACACCCAAGGGGCGGACGTTTCGCGCCAGGGCGTGCAGCGCGACCTGCTGCCGCTGGTCGAAGGCACGACCGTGCACACCAAGTACGGCATGGTCAAGACCGACCACATGCTGTTCATTGCCTCCGGCGCCTTCCACCTGGCCAAGCCCAGCGACCTGATCCCCGAGCTGCAGGGCCGGTTCCCGATCCGGGTCGAACTGCAGGCCCTCAGCGTGGACGATTTCGAGGCCATCCTCGGCAGCACGCACGCGAACCTGGTGCGCCAGTACCAGGCGCTGCTGGCCACCGAAGGCGTGACACTGGACCTGGCCCCCGACGGCATCCGCCGCCTCGCGCAGATCGCCTTCGAGGTCAACGAACGCACAGAGAACATCGGCGCGCGCCGGCTCGCCACGGTGATGGAGCGGCTGCTGGAAGACCTGAGCTTCGACGCGCCGAATCTCTCAGGCCAGACCGTGCAGATCAATGCCGACGCCGTGAACGCCAAGCTTGGTGAACTCGCGCACAACGAAGATCTCTCTCGCTACATTTTGTGAGCCCTGGCCTCGGCATTGGGGCACCCGGTTCTGCGAATACGCAGAACCACCTGCCAGGCGAGTTGCGCAGGCCGGCTTGGGGCGGCCCGGCGCCGGACTGCGTGCAGCGCTCCGCTCACGGTTGGCGAATCACAAGGCCAGCCGGTGCGACTGGATGTGCAGCAGCCCGTCGAAGATCAGCGACTCGATGAGTTCGTGCGGCACGTCCAGATAAGGCGCGACCTTCCAGCCCGCGCCGCCGGTCATCAGCAGCACCGGCTCCTCGCCGCCGCTGTGGGCCGCCAGGTGGGCGCGCATGCGGGCGATGGCGCCGGTGATGGCGTAGGTGCCGCCGCTGGTCAGCGCGTCCGAAGTGTTGGACGGAAACGGCATGACTTCGCCGGTCGGCACGCGCAGGCCGGCCGTTCCGCTTTCCAGCGCGCGCAGCATGATGCCGTGGCCCGGCAGGATCAGCCCGCCGAGGAACTTGCCGTCGCGGTCCAGCGCATCCACCGTGACCGCCGTGCCCACCATCACCACCAGCGCCGGCCGTGCCGGGCCGCGCGCCAGCACATGGCCGCGCGCACCGATCAGCGCCACCCAGCGGTCCGCGCCCAGCCGCATCGGGTGGTCGTAGCCATTGGTCACGCCCGCCTCGTGGTTGCCCGGCACCACCCAGCGCGGCGTCAGGTCCCACAGCTCCAGCTGCTCCTCGACCCGCCGCCGCACCGCTTCACCCGCGACCACGCAGCCCAGGATGGAGGACGGCACGGCCAGCGTGCGCCAGTCCTGCTCTGCCAGCGTGTCGATGGTCTCCAGGAAGCGTGCGCCATGCGCCAGCAGCGCGGCGCCCGGCTGCGGTGACGCGTACTGCGCCCACTTCAGCCGGGTGTTGCCGATGTCGATCGCCAGAAAACTCATGGGCGCGAGCGTAACAGCGCGTTAGGCTGGGCTGATTGCTTAAGGGAAAGCACCAGGGCGCGCCCGGTCTTTGGCCAAGCGGCCGCAGTCCGGACAGTGGCATGATTTCGGTTGACGTTTACGTTAACGTCAACTGGCCCCAGACTCCCGGATTCCCCGATCTGCACAGGCATTTCCATGACCGATCTCTCTGCCGCCCACCAGGCCCTGGCCCACTACAAGCCCACGCACAAGGTGCGCATCGTCACGGCCGCCAGCCTGTTCGACGGCCACGACGCCGCGATCAACATCATGCGGCGCATCCTGCAGGGCATGGGCGCCGAGGTCATCCACCTGGGGCACAACCGCTCGGTCGACGAAGTCGTCACCGCGGCGCTGCAGGAAGACGTGCAAGGCATCGCGGTCTCCAGCTACCAGGGCGGCCACACCGAATACTTCCGCTACATGGTCGAGCTGCTGAAGGCCCGCGGCGGCGAGCAGATCCAGGTCTTCGGCGGCGGCGGCGGCGTCATCGTGCCGCAGGAGATCCGCGCGCTGGCGGATGTCGGCGTGCGCATCTTCAGCCCCGAAGACGGCCAGCGCATGGGGCTGCAGGGCATGATCGGCGAGATGCTGATGCGCTGCGACCAGCGGCTCTCTTCGGACCCGGCCGCGCTTCTGCAGGGCCTGCATGCGGCCGACACGCCCGTTCGATGGCGCGCTCTGGCCCAGCTCATCACGCTGCTGGAAAACGGCGAGGCGGCACCTGCCGTGGTGGACGCCGTGCAGACCGCCGCCGCGCAGCGCCACGCCCCGGTGCTGGGCATCACCGGCACGGGCGGCGCAGGCAAGAGCAGCCTGACCGACGAGCTGATCCGCCGGCTGCGGCTGGACCAGGACGACGCGCTGCAGATCGCCGTCATCAGCATCGACCCGTCGCGCCGCAAGAGCGGTGGCGCACTGCTGGGTGACCGCATCCGCATGAACGCGATCCAGCCCTGGGGCAAGGGCGCGAAGGTCTACATGCGGAGTTTGGCAACGCGCGACACTGGCTCGGAAGTTTCCGCGGCGCTGCCCGCCGTGCTGTCCGCGTGCCAGGCCGCGGGCTTCGACCTGATCATCGTCGAGACCTCCGGCATCGGCCAGGGCGACGCGGCCATCGTGCCGCTGGTGGACGTGCCGATGTACGTGATGACACCCGAGTTCGGTGCCGCCAGCCAGCTCGAAAAGATCGACATGCTGGACTTCGCCGAGTTCGTCGCGATCAACAAGTTCGACCGCAAGGGCGCGGCCGACGCGCTGCGCGACGTGGCCAAGCAGGTGCAGCGCAACCGCGAAGCCTTCAACGTCATGCCCGACCAGATGCCGGTCTTCGGCACCATGGCCAGCCGCTTCAACGACGACGGCGTGACGGCGCTGTACCAGGCGCTGAAACCACGGCTGACTGCCCTCGGCCTGCCACTGAAAGACGGCCGCCTGCCGGCGGTGAACACCCGCCACAGCACGCACCAGGTGCCCATCGTGCCCGGCGCGCGCGTGCGCTACCTGGCCGAGATCAGCGACACGGTGCGCGGCTACAAGGCCCGCGCCCGCAGCCAGGCCAGGCTGGCCCGCGAGATCCAGCAGCTGCGCGAAAGCGCCCGCATGCTGCGCGAGGCCAACCCCGACAAGACAGGCGCCACCACCGCGCTGGCCGACCAGGCGCAGCAGCGAGAAGCCCGGCAGGACGCCGACGCCCGCGCCCTGCTCGCCGACTGGCCCGCGCTGCGCGAGGCCTACGCGGCCGACGAACTGGTGGTCAAGGTGCGCGACAAGGAGATCCGCTCCGCGCTGACCACCACGTCCCTCTCGGGCAGCAAGATCCGCAAGGTTGCGCTGCCGCAGTACGAGGATCACGGCGAGATCCTCAAGTGGCTGATGCTGGACAACGTGCCCGGCCGCTACCCCTACACCGCCGGCACCTTCGCCTTCAAGCGCGAGGGCGAAGACCCGACGCGCATGTTCGCAGGCGAAGGCGATGCGTTCCGCACCAACCGGCGCTTCAAGCTGGTCAGCGAAGGCATGCCGGCGCACCGTCTGTCCACCGCGTTTGACTCGGTCACGCTGTACGGCCACGACCCGGACCTGCGGCCGGACATCTACGGCAAGGTCGGCAATTCAGGTGTTTCTATTGCCACGCTGGACGACATGAAGGTGCTGTATTCGGGCTTCGACCTGTGCAGCCCGACGACCTCCGTCAGCATGACGATCAACGGCCCGGCGCCGACCATCCTGGCGATGTTCATGAACACCGCCATCGACCAGCAGCTCGCCAAGTTCGAGGCCGAACACGGCCGCGCGCCGGACGCCGCCGAGCTGGCGAAGCTGCGCGCCTGGGCCCAGGCCAATGTGCGCGGCACGGTGCAGGCCGACATCCTGAAGGAAGACCAGGGCCAGAACACCTGCATCTTCTCGACCGAGTTTTCGCTGAAGGTGATGGGCGACGTGGCCCAGTACTTCGTGCAAAACCAGGTGCGCAACTTCTACTCGGTCAGCATCTCCGGCTATCACATCGCCGAGGCCGGCGCGAACCCGATCAGCCAGCTGGCCTTCACGCTCTCCAACGGCTTCACCTTCGTCGAAGCCTACCTGGCGCGTGGCATGCACATCGACGACTTCGCGCCCAACCTGAGCTTCTTCTTCAGCAACGGCATGGACCCGGAATACACCGTGCTGGGCCGCGTGGCGCGTCGCATCTGGGCGGTGGCGATGAAGGAAAAGTACGGCGCCAACGAACGTTCGCAGAAGCTGAAGTACCACGTGCAAACGTCTGGCCGCAGCCTGCACGCGCAGGAGATCCAGTTCAACGACATCCGCACCACGCTGCAGGCGCTGATCGCCGTCTACGACAACTGCAACAGCCTGCACACCAACGCCTTCGACGAGGCGATCACGACGCCCACCGAAGACAGCGTGCGCCGCGCGATGGCCATCCAGCTGATCATCAACCGCGAGTGGGGCCTGGCCAAGAACGAGAACCCCAGCCAGGGCGCCTTCATCATCGAGGAGCTGACCGAGCTGGTCGAAGAAGCCGTGCTGGCCGAGTTCGAGAAGATCGCAGAGCGCGGCGGCG
This sequence comes from Ideonella sp., assembly GCF_041287625.1. Lineage (GTDB taxonomy): Bacteria > Pseudomonadota > Gammaproteobacteria > Burkholderiales > Burkholderiaceae_C > Ideonella. The sequence goes on along the minus strand of NZ_JBGGNH010000022.1, from coordinate 9,485 downwards.
TGCTGGGCGCCATGGAAACCGGCTACCAGCGCAGCAAGATCCAGGAAGAGAGCATGCATTACGAGATGCTCAAGCACACCGGCGAGTACCCCATCATCGGCGTGAACACCTTCCGCTCGCCGCACGCAGACGCAGTGCCTCAGCAGATCGAGCTGGCCCGCTCCACCGACGACGAAAAACAAAGCCAGCTCACCCGCCTGCAGGACTTCCACGCCCGCCACGCCGGCGAAGCGCCAGCCATGCTGCAGCGCCTGCAGCAAGCCGTGATCGCCAACGATAACGTCTTCGAGGTGCTGATGGACGCCGTGCGCGTCTGCTCCCTGGGCCAGGTCACCGCCGCGCTGTTCGAGGTGGGCGGGCAGTACCGGCGCAGCATGTGAGGCAGACTGAGAAACAAGCGCTTCGCTGACAAGACTGTGCGGCGGACGCCGCCACAATCGGCATGGCAGCCGGGCGTTCCCGGTTGGGGTGCAAGCACGATGGCGGCAAGCGAAACGGCCTCGCGGCCCGGCGGAGACAGCACGCCGGCCTCACAGACGGTGGAGGCGCGGCGGGCCGATCTGCGCCGCATGAAACTCATTGCCGCAGGCATGCTGTTGCTGGCGATCCTCGGGCTGTTGCTCGCCGAATGGCAAGGCGGGCAAGGCACCTGGGCCTGGGTCAAGGCGTTTTGCGAGGCGGCAGCCGTCGGCGCGATGGCGGACTGGTTCGCGGTCGTGGCGCTGTTCCGCCATCCGCTGGGCCTGCCGATTCCGCACACCGCCATCGTCCCGGAGAGCAAGGACCGCATTGCCGACAACCTGGCGGCCTTTGTTCGCGACCATTTCCTCGAACCCGGCACGCTGCTGGCGAAGCTGGAACAGGCGGACCCCGCGGCCAAGCTGGCCGAATGGTTGGCCGAGCCGGGCAACACCCAGCGGCTGACCGGCATCCTGCAGGCCACCGTCAGCGAAGGGCTGGCGCTGCTGGACGACGATGCGGTGCGCCGGCTGATCGACAAGCAGCTGGCCCGGCTGGTGGAACGCTGGGACGCACCCGGCGCGGCCAGCCGCCTGCTGCAGCTGCTGACGCAGGACGGCCGCCACCACGAGCTGCTGGACAGCGCGCTGAAGCAGGCCGGCGTCTACATCCAGCAGCCCGACGTCAGGGAACAGGTCTCGGACATGGTGCTGAAATATGCCCGCCGCGAGTGGCCCAAGATGCTGGCGGTGGTCGGCTGGGTCAAGTCCCCCGACAGCATGGCCGACGACTTCGCCGTGAAGCTGACCGACGCGCTGCTGGACGAAATGGCCGCGGTGCTGAACGAACCCGGCCACCCGCTCCGGCAGCGTTACCACGCCTGGTTCGAAGGCTTCATCGAACGCCTGCAGCACGACCCTGCGCTGCGCGACAAGGCCCAGGCCCTGAAAGCCGAACTGCTGCAGCACCCTGCGCTGCGCGACTACGTGGGCAGCCTGTGGACTGACCTGAAAGCCCACCTGCAGGCCAACCTCTCCGCCGCAGATTCACCGATGGCCGAGCGCCTGCAGCAAGCGATGGCGCGGCTGGCCAAGGAGCTGGGCCGCGACCCAGCGCTGCGCGAGGCCATCAACCGCCACGTGCTGTCCGTCGCCGGCCGCATGGCCGAGTCGATGCGCTTCACGCTGACGCATCACATCTCGCAGACCATCAAGGGCTGGGACACGCCGCACCTGGTCGAGCAGATCGAACTCGGCGTCGGCCGCGACCTGCAGTTCATCCGCCTGAACGGCACGCTGGTGGGCGGGCTGATCGGGCTGCTGCTGCACGGTGCGTTGCTGCTGTTGCCGCTGTTGCGGCATTGATCAAGCCGCCTTGCCGCTGAGCCAGCGGTGCACCGCGCCGGCAAAGCCTTCTTCGGTCTGCACCTGCTCGCGCCGGCACAGGTTCACCAGGTAGCCGGCCAGCTTGTACGACAGCGCGCGCAGGTCGTCCTGGCCGTCCTGGAAGAAGTGACCCGCCTGCAGCAGGTTTTGCAGCGTCCATTCGATCTCGCTGGCCGCAATGTCAAAGCCGTTGGCGCGCAACCGATCCTGCGCACGCGCCGCGTGGCCCTCTGCCCCGCCGGACGCGGTTTCCGCCACCGCTTCGAGCAGCGCGCGGAAGGCCGCAGGCGCCAGCGCCGGCGCGCCGGTGTGCTGGTGCACTTGCAGGATCAGCGCGCGCAAGGGCGGCTCCACGCCGGCCAGGCGCTCGTCGTCCGGCGGCAGGTTCGTCAATGACGGGATTGCCGGCGTCGGCGCGGGCAGCTCGATGCCCAGCGCCTCACGCACGAAGACGGCCGGGTCGATCAGCAGGTCGGCCGAGGCGCGATAGGCCGCGGCGGGGAACCCGATGGCCAGCACGGTGGTGCGGCGGTCGGCGCGGCGCAGCTTGCGCAGCACCGGCGTGAAGTCAGCGTCGGCCGAGAAGAGGATGAACTCGTCGAATGCCGGCTCGTTGTGCATCAGGTCGACGACGTCCAGCACCAGGTGGATGTCGGTGGCGGTCTTGCCTTCGCTGGTCAGCGGCGGGCAGTCGATGACATCGAAACCGGTTTGGTTGAACGCCGTTCGGTAACGCTGGTAGGCCTGCGGATTCAGGTAGCAGCGGCGCGCCAGCAGCCGTCGCCTGGCATCCGGCAGCGCGTGCTCGGGCGCCGGCAGGCTGTGCAGCAGCCAGTCCACCCAGCGCATGGGCTGGCGGGCGAACTGGTCGGCCGCGGCGGGATCCAGTTCACGCAGGCCGGAGTAGACATTGTCGAAATCGACGAACAGCGCACTTTTCATGGCGGCCATTGTCGGCGACCCCAGAGTTGCATCTACCCGAAAGGAGGATGCGGCGCCGCGGGCCGGCTGCGCAGAATCGGTTTCTACCGCCCTTGCCCGCCAGGATTCCACGCCGATGTCCACCTCACCCTTCCCCGCCACCGCGGCACCGGCATGAACAGCCCGTTGCGCGAGGACCTGAGCCCGTCGCTGGCGATGCTGGGCATTGGCGCGCTGGAGGAGGCCGTCTATCGCGAGCTGCTGCGGCGGCCCGGCAGCACGGTGGACGCGCTGGCCGAGCGGCTGGGCAGCGATGCGGCCAGCGTCACGACCGCGGCGCAGGAGCTGGCGCGAATGGGTTTCGTGACGCATGCGCCGGAGCGCGTGCCGCGGCTGTTCGCGTCGCCGCCGGACATCGCCATCGAGTCGCTGCTGCTGCAGCGCCAGCAGGAGCTGCAGCTGGCGCGGCTGGCCATTCCGGCCTTGCAGCGCGTGGGCGGCGCGGCGCCGGCCGGCGCGCCCATCGTCGAGGTGATCGACGCCGACCCGGCCGCGCAGTGGCAGCCTTACGAGCAAAGCCACCGCGGCGCGGTCAAGGAAGTCATGGTGCTGGTGCGGCCGCCGTTCCTGGTGTCCGCACCAGACCGGCTGGAAACCGCTCGCGCCGAGGCCCGCGCCCGCGGCGTGCGCTACCGCAACATCATTCACCCGGACACACTGCAACTGCCCGGCTGGCCCGAGGCGCTGCGGCGCGTGAGCGAAGCAGGCGAGGAACTGCGCCTGCTGTCGCAGCTGCCATTCAAGATGATCGTGGCCGACCGCGGCTTCGGCCTGCTGCCGCTGAACATCGACGAGCCCGAAGGCCCGATGCTGCTGCTGCGCGGCTCGGCCGTGCTGGACGCGCTGTGCGAGCTGTTCGAAACGCTGTGGCAGCGCGCCGCGCCGCTGCGCTTCAGCCCCAACGGCGAGATGACGCTGGGCACGGCGGCCGACACCGAGCCGGACGCGCTGCTGCCGCTGCTGGCTGCCGGCATGAAGGACAAGAAGATCGCCGAGCAACTGGGCATTTCCGAGCGCACGCTGATGCGCCGCATCGACGGCCTGTACCGCTCGCTGGACGCGCGCTCCCGCTTCCAGGCTGGCTGGCTGGCGGCCTGGCGGGCGGCCGGTCAACCGCCGCCCTCCCCCTCGCCTCCGCTCCCGCCCTGAATTGAAAAAGGCCCGCGAGGGGCCTTGGGTGGGGTTGCGCGGCCGACGCTTACTTCTGCGCCTTCACCGCGCGGCGCTGCAGGCTGCCGTCCGCCGTCACGAAGAAGTTGCCGATCACGACCGAGGCCTCGGCATACGACGGGTCGCTCTTGCGGCCCATGTACAGGCGCAAGCCACCCTCGGCGCCGCTCTTCAGCTTCTTGGACAGTGCCAGCGGGAACTGCAGCGTCTTGGTCTGGCCCACCTCCAGCTTGACCAGGCTGGGCTTCATCGACTGCTCGCTACCGGCGGTGAAGATCGCCACGCCCAGCGGCGAGCCGGACATGTAGGCGTTCACGTTCACCCAGGTCCACATTTCCAGCGCCGCGCCGGTGGTGTTGGTCAGGTCGACCGACAGCGTGCAGGCGCCCGCTTCGGTGCTGACCGTTTCGCAGCCACTCACATTGGCCACGGCCATCGGCGGCAGCGAGAGCGACAGGTCCATGCGCACGTTGCCGCTGATCGGTGCGTCAAACGCCGGGCTGCGCGCAATGCCGTAGCCACCACGCGCCTGGGCCTCGAACTGGTAGCGGCCGGCCGGCACCTGCGTGGTGTTGAGCTGGTACTTGCCGCTCTCGTCCAGGTAGACGAACTCACCCGGCTCCTGCGAGCAGAACTCGTCCGTCACGCGCAGGCAGATCCACAGGTTCATGCGCGGCGACAGCGCCACCGGCAACGGCACGCCGGTGTCGGCGGCCGTCAGCGTGCCGACGATGAACGTTCCCTTGGCGGCAGCGGCCTTGCTGGCTTGCAACGCGCCCTGGCGCGCCTTGGCCGCGGCGGTCTTGCCTGGCTGCTGCGCCGCCAGTTGCTGCGCCACGCCTTGCAGCTGCGACTCGACGCCGCCCGCCGTCTGCGCCAGCCGCACGCCCTGGCTGAAGCCGGTCGTCTGGTCCGGCTGGCCCGGGGGCGAAGCGAAGAAACTCACGATGGAATACGCGCCGGTGTCGCGCGTGCCCACGTAGACGGACTGCGTGACCTGGCGCGTCTCGCCAGCCGCCAGCGTCAGCACCATCGGCTTGTAATTGCCGTTGCCGCTGCTGTACTGGGTGTCGGGCGTGGGCATGTTGGTGCGGGCCGTCACCTGCGCCCAGACCTGCGTCTTCACGTCCTTGGTCGATTGATTGGTGACCCGGTAGCCGATGTCGCACCAGCCGTTGTTCAGCGTCGTGCACGGGTTGAACTCGGCAAACGCGATCTTCAGCGGCTTGAGCAGCAGCGCCTGCTGCAGCGTGCCTTCGGCCTCCAGCTTGAAGTGCTGGGTGTACTTGGTGCTGAAGTCGTTGGCACCGGCCACCAGCTGGTATTTGCCGGCTGGCAGGCCATCGGTCGCAATGGCCCAGGTGCCGTCGTCCAGCACCCCGCCGCCATTGGCGAAGGCCGTGCAGAAGTCCTGCTCGATGCCCGAAGCGTCGCACTGATACAGCGCGACAAACGGCCACAGCGAAGCGTCAATGGCGTGGCCCTGGTCATCGAGCAGCGTGCCGCTGACGGCGCCGCCAGCGTGCGCCGCGCCAGCGGCCATCGCGCCCAGCAGCGCCGCAGCGCCCAGGGCACGGGAGTGAAGGGAAAACAGCATGGGAAGAATCCTGGTGGGTGTGCCGGAAGGCCGGTGGCCAAGCCTGCGGCAGGTCCGCCACCAGGCCCGATGGGGCACCGGGGTCGTGGACCGATGTTCAGGCATCTGCCGGCACAGCGGCACGGCCGTCTTCTGCCATGGCAGAAGATGGTCAGGCCAGGTTCACCACCCTGTCAGCGACGGACCAGCGCAAAGCCGCATTGCGCCGATGCCCTGCCGGTTTCCGAACGTGCGCGCTCAGGTTCTTTCCGCAGCCATGGATTTGGCGAAGACGCGGTTTTCATACGCCTTGCCTTCAATGACGTACTGCGTAGCCCCCACGTCCTGGTAGCCCAGGGCCGGGTAGACCTTCAACGCCCGCGCATTGCCAACCCAGGCCGTGAGCCACACATGCGCAGCCGCCCTCTCCTGCGCCTTGCGCTCGGCCATCGCCATCAGCCGCCTGCCGATGCCGCAACCCTGAAACGGTGCCTGCACGTACAACCGCAGGACTTCTAAGCCCTCGATGGCCGGAACCGGGCAGACCGTGTCAAAAGCCAGGTCCAAGAACCCCACCAGCCATTCCCCACGCTGCGCGACCGTGATCTCCACGTTTGGGTCGCGCAAGCGCACCTCGAACGCTGCCACCGAATAGACCTGGCTCGCCTCCCGCGCCAGGTCGGTGTTGATGCCGTTGGTGGCGTAGGTGTCCAGAAACACCTGCGTGGCCAGCACGCTCAGGCAGAGCGCGTCCTCGGGCGTGGCCGTGCGGTAGATGAAATCCTGGCTCATGCAGAAATGTCAGGGTTCACGGCGACTTGGCCCTTTCACGTCGCCAGACAACCAAATTGTCGGAGTTGAATCGCTTGAACGAAGGGTTAGGCATATTCTTACTTACTTAAAATTGTATTGACGACGCATGGTGTTGTGGCAAAACCAGGGCATTGGTTTAATGTACTAGAGTCCTCATAATACAAAATAATTTTCCCCATCGTTGCCTTGTTTAGTAGCGCGGCGGCAATCAATTGCTTGTTGTTGTTGAGGATTGCAACAAAGCCACCTTGACACGTTGCAGATACAGCGGAAGTAACCTGAATACAGCTTGTTCCAGGATTGGTACTGTCTGCCCCTCCGTTCACTGCGACCGTTAAAATATTTGTCTCATATAAGATTTGCCCTGCAGCGAAAGACACTGACGCCTGCGCGCCTAAAATTAATGCTAGCATGGAATAGGCCAATGCGAAGTTACTCTTACGAACGGGCAACATTTAGGTTCCTTTGTTGATCAACAAATTGGCGAGCAGCGAACACTTAAATTCAAGTTGATAATTTGCGATTTATGCGGTACTTGACATGTATAGGTATCTACGTTTACTTAATGAATGGCCTATAACATTATTCTCACAACTTGTAGCAGCCTAACGTTTGACATGAGATGCGCTTGGAGGTCGAAGGCCGGAAAAGCGTCCTCTCGATGGAAGGGTTAGGCGGCTGCTGGAAACTTGAGCTCTTCCGGTACGTATAGCTCATAGAGATCCTTGACGCGACCCAAGAACATGGCTTGTCGAAAGAGCATTGATAGGAACAATGCAAAAGCGATGGGGATGTAGAACTCCATGTAGCGGAGTGGGGCAAAGAAGCGTTGATCTTGCGAATAGTGACCAATGCAGGCAAGGACCAGCAATCCCGAAAGTAGGTTTTGGCAAAGCGTCACCTCAGCCATTGCTTTGACCAGCACCCGCCCGGCGCCATCGTCTTCTTTCACTACGGCGTCAATGTGCAGCGACACAGCCTTCCAGCGACTGCTGAACGGAGTGGATCTTGGTGCTTCAAGTCCCAAGTGCTTTCGCATCATCTTCGTCGTTGACAGGCACATGAGTGATACCCAATCCCATACGACGGTGAAACCGGTTAGCACGATGCCCGATACGTAGCTCAACGCAATGAGGACAAAGAGCATGGCCCCTGAGAACTCAATCAGCGCCTTTGGATTGACGCCCGAGATCAGAGAAGCTTTGAAGGAAAGTGCAACCCAGAACGCCATTCCTGGGCAAACGCGCGCTATCAGATCGTAGTAGGCGCTGGGAACGAAGTTCATCAATGACGACAGTCCGGACTCCGACTTTTCCTTCTCGGGCTTTGGCGCAGTTGCTCCGTTTGACATGGGTGATCTCCAAAAGTCGACTTTAGGCCGCCAAACGAATGAAAGGGACTTCCCCGATCCGAACCCGCCGCGTAGCGGCAACCGGCAACAAAGTGCCACGATGGGAAGTGCGATCTCTCATCAACTCTTTCGGAAGGGGAAGTCCATGACGATTCTGACCGTGGGCATTGATCTCGCCAAGAACGTTTTTGCCGTGCATGGCGTGGGGGAGTCCGGACGTCCTGAGCCAGTCTGAAATATCCCTTGGAGATCAATCACTTGGCTGGAGTTTTTTGAGAGGCATTTCTCGTTTCAGCGGAGGCCCAGGCGTTGTGCTTCAAGGTATGTCGTGTAGGTGACTGCGCGAAATTCGACTTTGAAATCCGACTCGCTGCGGAATCCCTGCCAAAGTTGCACAGAGTTATTCTGACCGGCCAGAACCATGGCAATGATCTCAAACTGAGAGAAGGGCATATCGGCTCCAAGGTAAACGCCAGTGAGAGTTTCGCTTTCGTAACCGAATGCGGTGCCAGCCTTCGTATGAATGCAGCGCCACTCTTGCTCGTATCGCCAGTCTTCCGCTTTCGTTCTGTACAGATCAATAATCTCCGATCTGGAGTCACCACAAAGAATTGACACGATGTCAACTTCTGGCATCTGCTTGGTGTATTGGACCTGATGCAACTTCTCAAATGGAGATTTGTCCGTTCGGAACTCCAAGCAGAAACCCTTCCCGCTATCGGCATAGTGCGACCACATTAGCAGGCTGTCGTTAACCTCAGAGAAGCACGAAACACCATTGCTAGAAAGAAACTCGGATACTCCTTGCTGTAGTTGATTCAGTCCCGTGCGGAGAATCAGCTCGCGCAGCTTCTCTTCAGGCATTGTCTTGAACTTCTCGCGCGTGACTTCAGGAACTGCTGGATCCGACCCATACTGCTTCCGCAACCGCGCGATGTCTGAATCCGACGGTGGCTTGATTCTCGGGGTCAAAGCGCAATCATAGGGATCGTTGAAGTGAAGGGGCGAACCGAAGTAGATCACTTGCTCCTTCAGGTTTTGAAGAGAGCGTGCGGAGAACGGCTCGTATTTGAAAAGACGTGGCGGACGCGTCATAGTTGAGTTGATGCCTAACGTTTGACTTAAGCGGACCGCCGTAGGCGGGTCCGCTTGAAGGAATGGTTAGCCGTCGGGCGGTGAACAGCATATTGAACTTGTCTTGGTGTCTTCTCGTACGAAGCCATACTGCTAAGCCTTCCGCTGCGCGAGCCGTTCGATTGATCGAATTCCCGCAGTCATCTTCTCTCGAGCTGACGAATTGGCGGAGTGGACCGAGATCTTCGGTGGCTTGAAGCCCCGTAGCGCCACGGCTTCTTCTACCCACAGCACTACGTCGTACCCAGTTCCTCGATTGTCATCGCCGAGGTCATGATCAAGACTGATCTCTGACACCTCTCCGCTCTCAAGCAGTTTGATCGCCTCATCGGGCCAGTAGACACGGACCATCCTTCAGGGGTGTTCCGCTCATCGTCGAGGAAGACGCGCATTTCGTACTCCGAGGTGCTCTTGCGACGGCTAACGTAGAAGCGTAGGGAACCACAAGCGCAGCTTGTGGCCGTCCCTCTCGACTGAATACGAAGGGACTTCCCCAGTCCTGTTGCGGTATCGAGGTACCAAGATTGACTCGTTGCGGAAGTCCAATCTGAGCGGAAAGGGGAAGTCATGGGCGAGATTACACGAGGCGAGATCGTTCGGGTAGGCGTGGACCTGG
>NZ_JBGGNH010000021.1:0-134382 GCF_041287625.1 Ideonella sp. | reverse complement strand
GCGGTTCATGTTGTGTGTCTCCTGAGATGTCGGGGCGTTTGGTGTTGTCGCTGCCTGCCCGCATGGCGCAGCGTGCGCATCTTCAGCGAGGGAGGTCCGCGGTTTTGATACTGCCGCTGCCAGTGTCTGTACTTCATTGCGCGCAAATGCCCAGGTTTTCCCCAGGTCGGTGGAATTGCATACCTGTTGTGGCATCGGCGGCGTATGTGCTGTGCCGACATCGGGAGGCTGCCCTGGGTCGCATGCCAGTGCTGCAACCGATATGGACCTGCAAGCACCACACGTCATCAGCAGCAGGGGCTTGACAAGGCTGAAGAGCATCTGCGCCGCTATCGTCCATGGTGACCGCGATGCCGAGGCATCTGGCTTCAAAATGTGATGATCCACGTGCGACTCTTAAAGACGAAGGCCGCAGCCAGCGTTGCCGTCACAGCCCCGAGTTCAAGGCCCATGTGGTTCCCGCCTGCTGCAGGCCTGGCGTCTCGAAGGCGTCGGTGGCGATGGCCAACGGCGTCAATGCCAACCTGGTCCGGCGCTGCTGGCGCAGACACGCCAGATGGCGCCGCTGGGCAGCACCCGCGCCCATGCGCAGCTGGACGCCGCCTGGCTGCAACTGGAAGCCGGCCAGCCGAGCGAGGCGGCCCGCCTGCTGCGCGACATCGGCCCCTGGCTGCGCGAGCACCCGCTGGGCCTGGCGGCGGCCGCCCGGCTGGCGCTGGCCCAGGGCCGGCGCGACGAAGCCGGCGAGCTGCACCAGGCTGCGCTGGAGGCCATGCGCCACCGCACACCGCCCTTCCTGGCCGCACTGGGCCCTTTCTATGCGGCGGCTGAGGACACGCCCGCGCCGCCGCGCGCACCCCGCCTGCTCACGCTGCTCTGAGCCCCGGCGCGGGCCTACCCCCCCCGCAGTCATGGTTTGGTCATCAATTGGGCAGGACTTGGCCGGCACCCCCGCCTATCTTCGTGCCCAGGGCTGCAGATCACCCCACTGCCGCCTGACCGCCACCTGGCGGGGCCCGGGCCACCCGCCCGGGCATCCCCCCACATCCCAGAAGCCTGTCCGCTAGGAGTTTGCCCGTGCCCGCCGTTGTTGCCTGTTTCCGCCTGCTGCCCTCCGTCCAGTTGCTGGCCGCCGCGCTGGCCGTCCTCGCCCTGGGCAACTCGGCCCATGCCCAGTCCGCCGCCGCCCTGAACGGCAAGAACGGCGCGGTCACGCTGGGCGACCAGCCCACCGTGCTGCCGATGAAGATCGTGCGCCAGGGCGACACCACGAACACCGTCAGCGTGCATTACCAGACGGTGGACGGCTCGGCCAAGGCCGGCAAGGACTACTGGCCCACCAGCGGCATTGCCACCATTCCTGCCGGCGCCACCAGCGTCACTGTGCCGGTGCAGGTGCTGGGCAAGGACGCCAAGCACCGCAAGCTGGGCAAGTTCACGCTGCAGTTGGACCAGGCCGTCGAAGCCGTAGGCAGCCTGGACACGCTGGCGCTGGTCACCACCGAGCCCTCTGCCACCATCGGCCAGTACATCTACGGCATGGCCAGCGCCGACCTGGACGGCGACGGCAAGCCCGACCTGGTGCTGGCCAATTACACCGCGGGCACCCTGGACGTGATGCTCAACAACACCACCGCCGGCGCCACCACTGCGCCGGTGCTGGCCGCCCCCGTGGCGCTGGGCATGGTCTCCGCACCGAACAAGCCCGTGGCTTGCGACCTCAACGGCGACGGCCTGCCGGACCTGGTGGCCGCCGTTGCCGGGACCAACCAGTTCACGGTACAGATGAACACTTCGCAGCCCGGCGCGCTGAGCTTCGTGCGCACCGACGTGGTCTCTCTGCCCTGGGGCTACATGAACCAGATGGCCTGTGCCGACTTCGATGGCGACGGCAAGATCGACATCGTCGGCGCCGGCTTCGGTTCCCGCTCAAAAGCCAACAGCAACCGCGCCATCGTCTTCCGCAACCTGACCAAGCGCGGCGAGACCACCGTGGCGCTGGACGCCCCCATCGGCTTCTCGGCCGACACCAACAGCCGCTTCTCGTCTCCGCAGACCGTGGTCACCGGCGACTTCAACGGCGACGGCAAGCCCGACATCGCGCTGGGCAACGGCTACGACGCCACCCACGCCACCGTCGCCATCCTGCTCAACACCACGCCTGCCGGTTCCTCGAAGATCAGCTTCGCCCCGGCCATCACCTTTGAAACCGGCGAGCCCGCCTCCGACATGGCCACGCTGGACATCGACGGCGACGGCAAGCTGGACATCGTCACCGTGAACAACAACGGCACCGCCGGCAGCACCTGGGCCTTGCTGCTCAACCGCACGCCGGTCGGCGCCACAACACCGAGCTTCGTCGCCAACGTGCGGGAGATCGGCGGCGTGCCTTACGGCGTGACCACCGCCGACATGGACCTGGACGGCCGCCCCGACGTGCTGGTCAGCTACCTGGGCACCGGCAACTCCACCGCCGGCTCCATCGGCGTGCTGCTGAACCGCAGCACCGCCAGCAGCGACAACCCCAGCTTCATCCAGGCCAACTTCGTGACCGGCACCGACGAGCCACACGCACTCGCCGCGGTCGACCTGAACCAGGACGGCCTGCCCGACGTGGTCACCGCCGACACCGTGAGCAACAGCAGCGCCAAGCTGCAGGTGGCCCTGCAGTCGCGCAGCACGCTGCCGGTCCAGATCTTGCAAAGTGGCACCGGCAAGCTGCAGCCCTGATCACCCTCACGTTCGACAGCCGGGTTTGCCAAAGAAGAGCCGCGCGACCATCGTGACGCACGACTACAAGCGCAACGGCACAACCACGCCGTTCGCCGCGCTCAACGTGCTCGATGGTCAGGTCATCGGCCAATGCCAGCGACACACCCATGCCGAGTGGCTGAAGTTCCTGCGCAAGATCGACCGTGAGACACCCAAGGAAAAGAAGCTGCACCTGATCGCCGACAACTACGCCACGCACAAGCACCCCGCCGTGCAGGAATGGCTGGCCAGGCATCCGAGCTTCAACATGCACCTCACGCCGACCTCTGCTCCGTGGCTGAACATGGTCGAGCGCTTCTTCCGCGACATCACGACCGAGCCGCTGCGGCGAGGCGTGTTCACCAGCGTGCCTGGGCAGGTCAAAGCCACCCGCATTGGCGACCGGTTGCTCAACAGACGGAATGGCGCTCCGAATCACTTCAGGTCGCCCAGCTGTCGCGCGCCATGCCGATCAACGAGGGACGACATCCGTGGTGTTCGCACTGGCATGGGTGTTGAAGAACCCACTCGTGAGCGCCACCATCGCAGGCCCGCGCACCGAAGCGCAATGGGATGGCTATCTGCCAGCGCTTGAACTTGAAATCGGCCCCGACGACGAAAGGCCGGTCGACAGCCTCGTGTCGCCCGGACATGCCTCCACCCCCGCATCACTTGCCGTGTGCGTGTGATGTCGCACCTCGTGCGCCAATACAGTACGTGATCTTGAATTGGGGCTGGTAGTGAGCCTTTATCTGCTCAAGTGAAGTGGGCGGTGGACGAAGAATGCGTGCTCTATCGAGACAAATTCGCAACCCATCACTACAAGGCCATACGCATGCGAGCGATAACTTTTGCAGACCTACTCAATCGTTGGCCAATCCGTCGAAAGTTTGCCTTGATTGGTGGTTGCGCGGTGCTCATGGCGGCAGTACCGACGGCGTTGATCATGACCAACCTGGCCAACGAGGAGCGGCTGGTTGCGGCTCAACGAGAAGGCCTGAGCGAGGCTCAATCGGTGCTGAAGTTGCTGCGTTTGACGCAGCAGCACCGAACCATTGCGGCCATGGCACAGGCGGGTGATGAAGGACAAGTTGCTGCGCTCAAAGGCAAGGCTGCGGAGGTGGATGCCGCTTTAGATCGCCTGCGTGTCCGTTCTGATGAGTTCACGGGTGCCGCAGAAAAGGTGGCGAGCGAATGGATGCCCTTGCGACAGGCTGCCGCAACCGGCTCGATCGATCCCTCCACCAGCCTGGATCAGCATGCAGCCTTGGCAGCCTCGGAGTTGGCATTGCTGGGGCGGGTGGCGGATGTGTCACGGATAGGATTGGATCGTGAGGGCGAGACGCTGCATCTTGCGCAGATGGCGCTTCTGTCCCTCCCCGCACTCACCGAGCGCATGAGCAGAATGCAGGCCGTCAGTGCCAGCGCCTTGTCGCATCGGGGGGTCAGCGGCGCCGATCAAGCCACTCTGTCGCTGCAACTCGATCAAATGCTGTTCCAACTGGACGCTGTTCGTGTGGACTTCCAGCGTGTCGCCCGATCTTTGTCAGCAGACAACAGCGCGCTCAAAGAAGTGGCTGGTTCGGCCTTGGGCTCGGCCCAGGTGATGGGCTCGGTGATCGACCAGACATTTCTGCAGCAACGATTGCCCTCAGGTACATCGGCCGAATACTTCGGCGAAACCACAATTCTGATTGATGCACAGTTCACCATGATCACGCAGTCATTCAACGTGATCAATGCGCTGCTGGCTCAACAGCAGTCTCAATCGCGGGTGACCATGAGTTGGACCATCGCGTTGATGGTGGGAGTCGCAGCTTTGGCAGCGCTCATGCTCGTGGCCATCGCGCGCAGTACGTCACATTCTCTGGCCAAAGCGGTACAGGTCGCACGGCACGTGGCGGAGGGAGATCTGAGGACGGAGGTCGAGGTCACGGGATCAGACGAGGTCGGTCAGTTGATGTCAGCGCTGAGGGACATGAACCTTCGCCTGACCGATGTGGTGCGGCGGGTTCGCGATGGCAGTGACAGTGTGGCAAATGCCAGTTCTGAGATTGCCCAAGGCAACCTTGATTTGAGCCAGCGCACGGAGCGTCAGGCAAGCGCTTTGCAGCAGACGGCGGCCACGATGGAGGAACTCGGCGCGAACGTCCGCCGCAACGCCACGGCAGCGGAACGCGCCGATCATCTTGCCCGCGATGCCTCCGAGGTGGCCGCCAGAGGCGGCGAAGTGGTCGCCGAGGTCGTGGACACCATGCGCGTGATCAATGACGGCAGCCGCAAGATAGGGGAGATCATCGGCGTCATTGATGGCATTGCTTTCCAAACCAATATCTTGGCGCTCAATGCCGCCGTCGAAGCGGCCCGTGCGGGGGAACAGGGGCGAGGGTTTGCGGTGGTAGCAAGCGAAGTGCGTTCCTTGGCGGGTCGAAGCGCCGACGCGGCGCGGCAGATCCGAGGTCTCATTTCTGCCAGCGTGGAGCAGGTCGAACGTGGTACAGCGTTGGTGGCTCGCGCAGGCGGCACCATGGAAGAGGTGGTGACGTCGATTCGCAATGTTACGTCGCTCATGAGCGAAATCAATGTCGCCAGTGCAGTGCAGCGAACCGGTGTCGCGCAGGTTGGCGAGGCAATCAACTCGATGGATACGTCCACGCAGCAAAACTCCTCTCTTGTGGAGGAATCCGCCGCAGCTGCAGAAAGCCTGAGTCACGAGGCAGCAGCCTTGGTGCAAGCGGTTGCAGTTTTCCGCATCGCCGTTTGAAGCGCGGCCGAGCCATCCCTAACAGCATGCGCAGGCATCAAGCGCGTCCGCGCTTGATCGGCCGAGCCCACGTTACGCGAGATCAACATGATCAAGTATCGCCAAATTCTGCCTTCTGTCTTGGTCGCGTTTTCAGCGGCCATCGCAACCCATTCAGCAACCGCCAAGGACATCACGCTTGTCTACGTTGCCAATAACACCCAATATCCCTATGACGCCGCCGTGGCGAGCGGCTTCAAGAAGGCCTGTGTCGAGCTGGGCTGCAAAGCCATCATCCTGAATCCACACTCCAATGTGGAGCGGCAGGCACACGCCATTGAGGACATGGTCGGGTACAAGGTCGATGGCATCGCTGCGATCGTTGCCGACGCCGGGCAGGCTGTGCAATGGGTGGATGATGCAGCCGGTCACAACATCCCCTTTGTGGCTGCAGCGTCTCAGGTCGGAGATCCGAAAAAGGGCCCCAAGTACGTGTACGAGAAGCTCACGGCGTTTGTCGCCACGGATGACGTCGTGGCCGGGGAACGGGCCGGTGAACTGGCGGTGAAGTTGCTGCCGCACGACCATGCGGGCACCATCGGCGTGGTGGAAGGGGCAGCTGGCTTTTCCGCAGTTACCCAGCGCAATGAAGGATTCCGAAAGGCGCTGGACAAGTCCGGCATTCCTTACAAGATCGTCGCTTCTCGCGCCACGGACTGGTCTCCCGCCAAAGGAGAGGCCGTCTGCAGTGAAATGCTGAAGGCAAATCCCAAGCTGGACCTGCTATTCAGTCATGCCGATGACATGGCGCTTGGCTGCGCTCGCGCCATCCAGGCGGCAGGCGCAAAGACCCGCCTGATTGCCACTGGCGGGGGGTCCGCCTTGGGCAACGAGGCCGTTCGCAGTGGCGTTTTTGATGGGTCGGTTTGCACCCGTCCAGGGACAATTGGCCGCCTCGCTGCCAAAGCCCTTTACGAGGCTGCGACGGGTAAGAACACCGCAAAGGCTCAGTTCTTGACCTACGAGACCCCTTTGATCACCAGAGACACCCTTGCGAGCTGCCCACCTGAATGGTGACCGGTACCTTCAGGACCTGGCCTTCACTCGGTTTGGGCGGACTGCTGCAGCGCTTCGGTCGCCGTCGCCAATGCCCGCGTCGGATGCCGCCGACTGGTGTAATAGGCATGCAGGCCGGGGAAGCGCGGACACCATTCGGGCATCACCTTCTTGAGACGTCCGGCCTCGACATGGGGCAGGACCATGTCTTCCGGCAGGAAGGCCAATCCATGGCCTGAAAGCGCTGCTCAGTTTCCGGTCGGCGCCAACACAGTTAAGTTCACTCAAGAACAAAGCACTACACTGGCGGCATCGGTTGCAATGCCCGTTGAGCGGCGAGCGAAGCCCGTGCCCGGCTTGCGGCTTCGATGCCTACGCGATCTGCCAGAACCTCGACCAACCGGCCGAGCTGAGCGGCAGTGACTCCGACGTTCATGCTAAAACTTATGTGCGACAGCAGCTGAGATTCGGTGCCTTGCAATGCCGACAGCATGCTGACTGTAGCGAGTTCGCGAGTTTGCCAGTCCAGGTTGTCACGCTCGAAAATGTCGCCGAACAGATGCGTCTTGAGGTACTCATCGGCCGCAGGCACGAACTCGAACAGCGGACCCTTCACAGGGCCGCCAGCCAGCTTGGTTTGATTTGCTGTTCCGGCCGCCAGCAACGCATCGCCCTTTGCAATTGCGCGACTCGGCGTGCGGCCCTGCGCGTCCTGGAGGCCGCGCTGCTTGCGGGCGTCTACGACCTTCATCAACTCGCCCAGGGCATTCAAGCTGCGGGGAAAGCCGGCGTAGGCGTAGAGCTGAATCAACACTTCCTTGGCGTCATTCACAGTCATGCCCGCGTCGAGGCCCTGATTCAGCGCGACGACCAAACGGGGCATGTCGCCGGTGGCGCCGAACGCAGCAATCGGAATGATGGCTTGCTGCCGAATCGACAGCGTTTGTGAGGCGGGCTGGGTATTGGACATGGCTTGTGACTCCTGCGCCGGCGCGGCCGCTTGGCAGAACGCGGCCGCGAAGCCCAGCGTTAAGCCGGCGGCGCATCGCCCAAATCGATCAGCGTGCCGTGTACTGCTCATCACTGACCTTCTCCGTCCATTCGACATTTTTGCCATCGGCAGTCCCCGTGACCGCGATGTGCGTCATTGCCGTCGTGGGCGAAGCGCCGTGCCAGTGCTTGACGCCGGGCGGACACCACACGACATCGCCGGGACGGAGTTCCTGCACGGGCTTGCCCAATTCCTGAGTTCGACCAAATCCGGAAAGCACAACCAGTTGCTGACCCTTCGGATGGGAATGCCAAGCTGAGCGCGCACCCGGCTCGAAGGTCACGTAGGCTCCCGAGGCGTTGATGTCGCTGCTCGCTGGCCAGATCGGATCGACTCGTACTCGCCCCGTGAAGAAGGCCTCGGGCCCAGTCGCCGATGGTTGAGACCCAGCTCGAGTGATCTGTTGTTGTGCAATGGCACTCGTTGGGGATGGCTCAACGGCGCCGGCAAGACACGCATGCATCACCGCGAGGCAGCCTGTGATTCCGGTCGTACGTACATTCATCTCGAACTCCTGGTGGGATAGGGTGTGGAGAGCAGGTCAAACGTGTGCTGCCGTGCTGCTCGATGGCCCTTCCAAATACTCGGCATCGGCCACGTGCTCCAACCACTCGACGTTCTTTCCGTCGAGCGCCTCGGTCACGGCGATGTGTGTCATGGCCGTGGTCGCGGTCGCGCCATGCCAGTGCTTGTGACCCGGCGGGCACCAGATGACGTCGCCCGCGCGGATTTCGACGATTGGCTCTCCTTCGCACTGGGTCCAGCCGCAGCCCGCCGTGACGATCAAGGTCTGTCCCAAGGGATGCGTGTGCCAGGCCGAACGCGCGCCCGGTTCGAAGGTTACGCTCGCACACGATGCCCGTGCCGGCGCAGGCGGACTGTTCAGCATGTCGATGCGGACCTCGCCGGTGAAAAAATCAGCGGGTCCTCTGGCGGATGGCTCCGTGCCGGGGTGTATGAGCTTCATTGGAAGGCCCCTTCATTTTGTTGGGTGCCGCTGCACGATGGTTGCGGTGACAATGGCCGAACTCTATTTGCGAGCACATTGGTTGAGAAGGTAGGAGAATCTGAACACGCTTGTGCACGCCGCTCACCAATGGCCAAAGAAAATCTGAACGATCTACAGGCTTTTGTTGTCGTCGCGCGGGAGCGCAGCTTCACCCGAGCCGCCGCCCAGCTAGGTGTGTCGCGTTCGGGAGTGAGTCACGCCATGTTGGCTCTGGAAGCGCGGCTCGGGGTTCGTCTTCTGACGCGCACCACAAGAAGCGTTTCGACGACCGAAGCCGGCGCCCGACTCCTTGGCGCGGTAGCACCAAGGCTGCAGGAAATCGAGGACGAACTCGGTTCACTCAGTGCGATGCGCGACCGGCCCGCCGGCACCGTGCGCATCACCGCGCATGACCACGCGATCACAACAGCGCTCTGGCCGCGGCTGCTGCCCTTGCTCCGGCAATATCCCGACATCCAGATCGAGTTCAGTGTGGACTATGGATTCACGGACATCGCCTCTCAGCGTTTTGATGCCGGCGTGCGTGTCGGAGACCGGGTGGACAAGGACATGGTGGCCGTTCGCATCGCACCCGACATGCGAATGGCGGTCGTGGGATCGCCCGGATACATCGAGGGCAAGTCGATTCCGAAGACGCCGCAGGACCTGACCGCCCACCGGTGCGTGAACTTGCGCCTGCCCACCCGAGGCAACCTGTATGCGTGGGATTTCGAGAAGGGAAAGAAGTCCGTCAATGTGAAGGTCGAGGGCCAGACGGTTTTCAACAACACGCCTCTGATGCTGCGGGCTGCTGTCGATGGGATGGGTTTTGCCTACGTGCCGCTCGATCTTGTCCGCCCGCACATCGCCGAGGGCACACTGGTGGCAGTGCTAAGAGATTGGTGGCCTAGCTTTCCGGGCTATCACCTGTATTACGCGAGTCGGCGCCAGATGGCGCCCGCGTTGGCCCTTGTCATCGAAGCGCTCAGGTACCGCGGGCCGACTGAGAGTGCCCGCTTCTGACCGCGAACGTCATTGTCGCCGTGGACCACTGAAGCGCGGCGCTTTCATCACCAGCGAGAAGGCCGGCGAGGGGCTGGCGTTTGCTGGGGGAGTACGGTACCCGGCAAACTTCGGGCACCAGTCCCGCATTGCGCGTACCGGTCTTACTACCCCGCCGCTCGAAATCCCAGACGGGGTGAAGGGCCTCGAATCTGGTTCCCGGCGCGTTACCCGTTGCCGGCGATCGCGCGAGCTGGTTGTGCAAACTGCCCACATCAGTGAACCGGCCGGTCGGCCGGAAGGCGTCGCTTTCTCGTTGATCTGAAAGGTGTAACCCAGTTCTTCGGCACCGTGGGGAAATACTCGCCGTCGTTCGACAAGGAAGCGATCGATGTCGTCCACCCGCCGCTGCGCAGCCCGCTTGGCAACCCGCTGCGCGTCATCGATGCGACGGTCTCGGGTCTCAACACGCGTCCGTTGGCTCCGGCGCCATCGTTGAGCAACATGCGGATGAACTTCATGTACTCGCCCACCGTCGAGTAGAGGCCGTGGCCGCCCATGTCCATGGTCGGCGGCTGCGGCAGGACGAGCTCGGGCAATGGGGCACCCTGGTCAGGCTTGCAACTCGGTTGCAGATCCGCTCGAACGGCCCTTCGGTTACACAAGTGCCGTCTTTCGAGGCAATCCGTCGCCGGCCCAGTGATGGCAATGGCTTAGCGATGCCGCGCACGGGTTCTCCACAGCGTTGTCCCCATCGCTTGGGGACAACTGCATGACTTGAGGCTTGGTGGGCGGTCGCTGCAAGCTTCGGGCAAGGGGCAGGCGTGTCCCCGCTTTGCTGGGCCGGGCTCGCGCGCTGGGCGTCGAGCCGCTGTCCTGCGGCCAACGTCTCGCCCCTGACGGGCTTTGATCCCTCACGCAGTTCGGCGAGGCCGGCATTGCCGGCGGTCCTTCCGCTGGTGTTGGTGGCGTGCGGAGGGGGGGTTGCCGTGTCGACCCATCGTGCCCCGACGTTCTCGCGGTCAAGGCCTGCGCGCTCGCGGTGGCGAGCGCTTGCGCCCTGCGGTCGTCGGCGAGCCTTGACCGCTGCGCTGCGTCGATGCGTCCCGGTCTCGGGCAATCCCGCCCGACTCAGACTGGAGCTCGCCATGTCCTCGACCGTTCAATCGTCTGCGCAGTTCGGCCTGTTCACCGCGCTGCTGGTGCAGGAGCCCGATGGCCACCACCGCGCGGCCAAGCCCGAAGAAGTGCTGCACGAGGCGCGGCAAGTGCTGTCGCAGTGGATCCGGCGCGGTCCGGAACTGACGTCGCCGCAGGAAGTCAGGGAGTACCTGTCGCTGCAGATCGGGCTGCTGGAACACGAGGTGTTCGCGATCCTCTTCCTGGACTCCCAGCATCGCGTGCTGGCTTGCAAGGAGATGTTCCGCGGCACGGTCAGCCAGACGTCGGTCTATCCCCGGGAGGTGGTCAAGGAAGCGCTGGCGCTGAACGCGGCAGCGGTGATCCTGGCGCACAACCATCCGTCGGGGCTTGCGGAGCCCAGTCGTGCAGATGAAGCCGTTACCAGCGGGTTGAAGGCTGCGCTGGCGCTGGTGGACGTGCGGGTGCTGGATCACCTGGTGGTGGCAGGCGCGGCGGCAGTGAGCTTTGCCGAACGCGGGCTCTTGTGAAGCCCTGGGCGGACCTGGTCCGCTCTCGTTGGCCTGCAGCCTGCCCGGCGTCTGAGGCTGCCGTGCCGTCTGTGGCGGAAACAGCCTCTCGCTGGGCGTGTCCCCGCTGCGCGGGGGCGGGCTGTTGCGCTGCGCGGCTAGCCGCTGTCCAGATCCCAGCGTCTCGCCCCTGACGGGCTGCCATCCCTCACGCAACACGCTCAGGCCGGCTGGGCCGGCGGGAACGGCGACGGCGGCCCTTTCCCGTGCCCGGGGAGCGCGGGCCCCGATTCCTTCACGCTGCGCGTGAACGAGGCCCACTTGGCGAACTGACCGGCTTGCAGGTCGTTGCGCTGCGCTCCACTCTGTGCGGCGCCGGCCAGATCGCCACCCAGGTCACCCGCCATGCCCGCAGCCGGGCCGCTGAATGCGGATTGCAGAGAGATGCTCGCAGCAGCTCGACCGCCGCGCCAGTCGCTGCGCTTGGTGGCACGTCGGCCGCAGAGGCGCCGCTGCTCGTGGGTGTTCGGACGCCTTCGCTGCAACCGCCGCGCCAGGCAAGCTGGCACGTCGGCCGCGACGCTGCGTCGCCCGAGGAGGCATTGGGGGGGCAGCCCGTGCGCCAGTCGTCCCACCGCGCTCCCCCCAGCTGCGCCCCCGTCGAATTGCGAGGGGGACTTGTGGGGGGATCCTCAAGCGGTGGGCCGGGAAACCGGCGCACTGCTTCGGCTGCGGATGGACCCCACCCATCCCCCACCCCTTCCCGTGAGGGAAGGGGCCATGCCCACCCCCCGCCCGCCCGTGGGCGGGAGCGAGGAAGTCCGAGCGAGAGGATCAGTTTTGAGGAACACCAGGGCGGTGTCCGGCTGATCGTTCTTGCAAGGAGCCCCTCATGGCCAACGTTCAAGTCATCCAGCGTCATGCGCACCTGGCCGGTGCCGTCAAGCTCGAATTCGTCAACGGCCGCGACGGCCAAGTCGCTAAGGCGGTGCTGACCGCCATCAGCAACACGCGGCGCGCGAACCGCGATCCAGCCGGCACCCGCGAAGAGGAAGCCACCGCGATCCAGTGGACGCTGTGGGGCAAGCAGGCCGAGAACGCAGCGGCGTACCTGGGCAAAGGCTCGCACGTCAACATCGTCGGCCGGCTGCGCAACAACAACTTCGAGAAGGACGGCGAGACCGTCTACGGCATGGCGTTCACGGCCGAGGACATCGACTACCTCGACAGCCGCGCCGAGAGCGAAGCCCGCCGCAACGGTGGCGCCGATGCCGAAGGCGTCAACCGCAGCGCCGAACGTGTCAGCACCGCGGCCTCGAATCGTAATCCCCGCAAGCCTCGCACCGCGCGCCAGCCTGCACACGCCGACGCCTGAAACGTTCCCCGGCGGGTCGCGGGTTGGGCCACAGGCCACTGCACCGCGCTCGCCCTTCGTGCCTTACTCAATGATCGAAGGAAATCATCATGTACTCGACCCCGACACTGGCCACCCGTTTTGCCCGCGACACCCGCGTGATGCGTGGCGATCAAGCACTGAGCGAAGACCAGATGCGCGCCGCAGCGCCGTCCATCTTCGCCCAGGGCAAGCATGGCAGCCGCTCCGAGCGCTACACCTACATCCCCACCATCGACGTGCTGCGCGGCCTGCGCAAAGAGGGCTTCGAGCCCTTCATGGTGGCGCAGGGCAAGAGCCGCATCGAAGGCAAGAGCGAATTCACCAAGCACATGATCCGCATGCGCCACCATCGTGACGGCAGCGGTCAACTCAGCACCCGCTCCGAGGCCAACGAGATCATCCTGATCAACAGCCACGACGGCGCCAGCTCGTACCAGATGCTCGCCGGCATGTTCCGCTTCGTCTGCTGCAACGGCTTGATCGTGGGCGACGTGGTGGACGACATCCGCATCCCGCACAAAGGCAACATCCAGGGCGAAGTGATCGAAGGCGCCTTCCGCGTGCTCGACGAGTTCGATGCGGTGACCGAGCACACCGAGGCGATGAAGGCGCTGCAGCTGCGGCCGCCCGAGGAGATTGCCTTTGCAAACGCCGCCCTGGCGCTTCGCTTCGGTGAGCGAGGCCCGGACGAGGCCGGTGTGCGGCGTCCTGCGCCTGTCACGGCCGAGCAGCTGATCGAAGCACGACGGCCCGAGGACATCGACCACAGCCTGTGGACCACGTTTCAGCGGGTGCAGTAACGGTGAGCTCACCGTTACTGGACTTGTGTGCACGGCGCGTTTATGTGAAGTGCCGCTCGGTCGGCGTGATGTCTTCGAGCGAGCAGACCAGAACTCACCACATTACCGAAGGCTGCCGTAGCTTCGACGGTCCCATGTTTCAACCTGGAGACCGCCATGCTCAAACAGCTCTACTCGCGTTCCCTGTCTCGGTACACGTCGTCGCCGCACGCGGCCGATCTCGATGCGTTTGCGACCATGGTCGCGGCCCGCGGGGTCGACAACCGCCGAACCGAACGACACACGCGCCGCTTGTTGTGGGTGCTGGAGGCCGCGGCGCTGCCGCCTAACGGGATCATTGGCGCCGACGAGTTGCGCTCCGCGTTCGCCGCTTGGCCACACAAGGGCTATGTCGGCACGTATCGCCTGTATTGCCGCTACCTGCAAGAGCGCGGCCGGCTGGCCGCTCCCGGTCCGTGTCAGTCTCGCTTCACGCTGAAGGAACAGCATCTTCGGCGCTTGGTGGAACTTCGCGGCATCGCGCCGGCCACCGTAACCTACGACAACTGGGCGTTGACAGACTTCCTGAGTCGCGTGCTCAAGCCCCATCAGGAACCGTCGTCGATCACACGGCAATCGCTCGACGCGTTCTTCCGACAGCGCGGGCCGCAGTTGGCTCGGCGGACGTTTGGCCACACCGTGCACGTCGTTCGCCGCTACCTGCGCTACGCCTTCGACACCGGTGTGCTGAGCGAGCCCCTGCATGAGTTCGCGCTTCCCCAAGCGTTCCGGTTCGAGCAGCCACCGCGGGCATTGCCCGCGCACCAGGTACAGGCCCTGCTGGCTTCGATTGACCGCTCGACGAACATCGGCGTACGCGACCACGCCATCCTGCACCTGATGGCTGGCTATGGTCTGCGCCCCGGCGAAGTCGCGGCGCTGAAGCGCTCGTCGATCGACTGGCAGGCTCACGCCTTGCGGGTGGAGCAGTCGAAGACGCGCTCGGTCCTGCTGATACCGCTGGCGCCCAACACGGTCGATGTGTTGCGCCACCATGTGGAGCGATGGGCCGCTGCTTCGAGTGGTGCCGAGCTGTTCGGCCTCGCACAACCACCATTCGGACCGATGAGCCCGTGTGCTGTGTCGGCGCGCTTCAAGGTGCATGCGAGGCGCAGCGGCCTGCCGATCACCGAAGCCTCGGCCTACGCGCTGCGCCACAGCTTCGCCATGCGGTTGCTGGGTGTCGGTGTGAGCATGAAGTTGATCGGCGATCTCATGGGCCACAGCAGCCTGGCCAGCACAAGCGCGTACCTGCGCATCCAGACCGACATGCTGCGCGAAGTGGCGCTAGACGTGCCCGCAGAGGTGGCGCCATGAACGGCAGCGCCAGCCCCGCATTCATCGAGCAGGTCGGTAGCTACCTGGCCCACTGGCGAGCTCTCGGCCGGTGCTACCGTCAGGAGCAGTGGCTACTTGAGACGCTGCTGCGCGAGTTGCCCTTGCTTGGCCACGAAGACCTGACCGCCGACAGCTTTCAGTGCTGGTTCGACGGTCGCAAGAATCGCCACCCCAACAGCCGGCGCAAGTGGGCGCAGTTGCTGCGCCATTTCTGCGTCTGGCGCCGTCGCTGCGATCCCGGTTGCTTCGTCCCAGGGACCGATCTGATATGTCGTGCCCAGCCCCACGTCACGCCGGTGATCCTCGGTGATCGGCACGTCGCGCGCATGCTCGCGGCGGCCGATGCCCTGGCGCCGAGCCCGAACTCACCGTTGCGGCCAGCGACCATGCGCTTGGCGGTGGTGTTGCTCTACACGACGGGCCTGCGGCTCGGCGAGTTGCAGCGGCTGACCATGGGCGACATCGAGTACGACGGCAACCTTCTTCGCGTGCGCGAGTCGAAGTTCCACAAGTCGCGTCTGCTGCCGCTGTCGGCCAGTGCCCGTGCCGAGCTCCTCGCCTATCTGGTACGGCGAGCCAGAGCCGGTTTCGCTACACCGCCAACCGCGCCGCTGCTGTGCACGCGCGCTCGTGGACGGATGAAGCCATATTCGATCAGCGGCTTGCAGCACGGGCTGAACTCCCTGCTTCGCGGCGCCGCCATATGTGCCGAGGGAATGCAACGGCCTCGCGTTCACGATCTTCGCCACAGCTTTGCGGTCCAGGCGCTGGCACGCTGGTATCGACAAGGCGCCGATGTGCAAGCACAGTTGCCCAAGCTCGCGATGTACATGGGGCATGTGTCGATCGAGTCCACCGCTTACTACTTGCGCTGGACCGATGAGGTTGCCGGGCTGGCCAGCGAACGGTTCGCACAGCACTTTGCAAGCGCGATCGGAGGAAGGTCATGAGCCGCCAGCATGTGACTGATCTTGGCGCATCGGTGGTGCAGTTCTTCGAGACGCATCTACCGGCGCAACGCGGGATGAGCCGACACACGATCCGCAGCTACCGAGACGAAGTCGTCATGCTGTTGCAGTTCATCGCCCGACGGCGGGGCTGCGGTATCGAGGTGCTCGACCTGGTCGACCTCAATGCCGCCGCGGTCGAAGACTTCCTGCGCCATCTGGAAGTTGAGCGGCACAACGTCGTCTCCACGCGCAACGTTCGTCTGGCCGCCATTCACACGCTGGCGCGCTTCCTGGCCGGGCGGCACGCCGAACGGTTGGGAACCTGGCAGGCCATCATTGCGCTGCCCTTCAAGCGCGGCGCGCTGCAGCGGCCTGCCGAGCACTTGACTGCAGACGGCGTGAAGGCCTTGCTTGATGCCGTCGATCGCAGTACTGCCAGCGGCCAGCGCGACTTCGCGCTGCTGGCGCTGATGTTCAACACCGGCGCGCGCGTGCAGGAGGTGCTGGATCTGCGGTTGCAAGACGTTCGGCTCGACCCGCCGCATCAGGTGCGGCTCAAGGGCAAAGGCAACAAAGTGCGCGTGTGTCCGATCTGGCCGAGAACGGCGCAACTGCTCGGCGAACTCGTTCGGCGCCGGTCGAACGATCACGCCGACCTGGCAGATGCACCGCTGTTCGTGAACCAGCGTGGCGAGCCCCTGTCGCGGTTCGGTGTGCGCTACGTGTTGCGGAAGTACGCGATGCGGTCAGGCGTCACGACGGCGGCATCGCAGACGCCGCCGCATCCGCACACGCTCAGGCACACAACCGCTGTTCATCTTCTGAAGGCCGGCGTGGACTTCGCGACGATCAGCCAGTGGCTCGGTCACGCTAACCTGAACACGACGATGCGATATGCGCGCTCGGACCTCGACCTGAAGCGGCAGGCGTTGTCACAGGTGTTCCCCGACATCCTCGCGCCGAACGCGAAGGCTCATGTGCTGTTCGACCCGGGCGGCTTACAGAACTGGCTGCGACGGCTGTAGGTAATGTGGCGCGATCACAGCAACGGCGCCAGCGCCACGCAGGACCGAGGTCAGATGCACTCCACATAAACGCGCCGTGCACACAAGTCCAGGAGAACGTGATCCGCGGCGGTCAGCCTGGTCGCAGCGCGCAAGGGCGCCGGCTGCAGACCCGGCCGGTGGGCAGCATCGACCGTGGCGTGAGCCTCAACCGTGCGCTGTGGATGCTGGCCGAGGAGATGCGCAAGCTCAAGAGCTGAACCATCAGGCAACGGGCGCCAGATTTCTCTTCGAATCTGGCGCGCAGTTGGCAGCGCGCGGGCCCGACCATCGGGCCGGCCGTCCTCCCGAAACCATGGAGCCACGCATGAACCCCGATGCCATCCATGCCGAGATCGCGCAGTGCGAGTCCCGATCGCACCTGGCCACCCAAGCAGCCGCGCTCGCATTCGCACGGCTGCTCAAGCTGGCCGAGGAACGCGACTCCGGGCAGATCCCGCGCATTGCGCGCTTCCTGGCCGCCGCCTACAACGGCGAGGCCTTCCAGTTCGATCTGTTCGAACTGCGCGCCGTCGACATTGCCATCAGCGACGACATGCTGACCTGCCTGGACGCACTGCGGTGGGCGCGCGCGGATCTGCACACGCTGGTGCCCGATGGTGATCGGCGCATGCGTACCGTGATCGACCGCTGGGGCCTGCAGTGGCCGGCCAGCATCTGACGGCCCGCTGTCTCGGCCCGACGCGGCGCCGCGCTCGATTAGTCGTCCCAACGTTCCGTCAAAGCGCCTTCGTGGTCCTGTCCGCCATGGAACACG
This sequence comes from Ideonella sp., assembly GCF_041287625.1. Lineage (GTDB taxonomy): Bacteria > Pseudomonadota > Gammaproteobacteria > Burkholderiales > Burkholderiaceae_C > Ideonella. The sequence continues at coordinate 116,798 of NZ_JBGGNH010000021.1, read as the reverse complement.
CCGATGATGGAGACCGTCCTGGCTTCATCGTCGACGGTGTAGGCGATCACGGTGCGCCCCTTGTGATGCGTCAGCCGCAGGCCCGGGCGAATGTCCTCGCGTGACACGCCCCGGAGAGGGAATACCGCGAGCCGTTCGCAGGTCGAGATGACGGCTTCTGTGTAGCGCTGTGCTGTGGTCGGCGAGGCGTGTTCCGCGATGTACAGGAACAGCGCTTCAAGCTGGTCGCTCGCCTCGGGGGCGAAGACGACGAGGTGCGGCCTCAGGTCTTCGCCGACACCTTCTTGTGCGCGGCGGCCAGTCGCGCCTTGACGGCGTCGACCCCGACCGCACGTGACGGGTCGGCCTTCAGCGCGTCGCAGGCGGTGGCCACATCCTTGCGCAACCAGTCCTCGACGGCGCGATCTCGCGCCAGCAGCGTGCGCAAGCCGTCGCGGATCACTTCGCTCTCCGTGGCGTACTCGCCCGATGCCACCTTGGCGCGCACGGCCTCGGCCATCTCGTTGGGCAGCGTGATGCTGAACTGCTGTGTCGAGCGCATGGCGATCCTCGCGATTTCCGTAGGATTTAATCCTACACCAGGCCGACAGGCGCACGGCGACAGGGTCGCCTGTGCCGATGGATGCGAGCGCCATCACCGGGCCCACAGCCATGCCGCCATCGCCCAGGTGAGGGCAGAGGTCACCGCAGCCGTCGCAGCGTGCGTTTGCCAGCGCGCGAAGGGGCCGGCGAGCTTGCCGGGAGGTTGCTGCTGTGCTGACAGGCGCTGCAGGGCAGGGCCCAGCTCGCTCCTGAACATCGCCAGAGACGCCTCCTCCATGGCCCGGGTTTGCGCAGTCAGCGTACGCGCTGCCATCTCGTCGGTGCGGCGGGCGATGTGCCTGACCGCCTGCAGCTTGGCGTTTTCCGTGATGGCGGCCATCCGGGTCTCGAACGCGGCCAACTGGCCAGCGATGGCCTGGCCCGACTGGACCAGCGCCTGGCGGTTCGCGTCCAGTGCTGGCGCAATCGCCTCCAGGCGTTCGATCAGCCTTCCGGCCTCACCGATCGCCTCGGCAATCAGCGCTTCTCGGGCGCTGCTGAGCTCGCTCACGCGGCCTTCCTGGAGGACGGCCGGGGGCTACGCTCTACCTCGGATCCCAGTCTCAGCGCCAGGGCTGCGAAGCAGGCATCCAGCTCAGGCACCACGCCGCAGGCCAGGCGCCGGGTGGCGAGCTTCTGTGCCAGGGAAAGTTTCTCTGCGGTGTCCGTGGCACGGGCGATCAGTGCCTTGTAGTCGGTCTCGTCGCGGGCCAGCTTGGCCAGGTCGACACCGGTTCCTCGGATGCGCGCATAGAGCTCGTTGGCGCCCAGCCGGCAGGCCGGGTTGGCCTGTGCGACCGGCTGCTTGGCCAGGAAGGCCAGCAGCGGCTCGAACGACTGCGTCAGCTCGGCGTCGTGTTCCAGCATGTTGAAGACGACCTTCATGCGTGAGGCCGGCACGCCGAGGCGGGCCAGCTCGGCCAGGGTCGCGATGGTGTCCTGCTGCTGCTTGAGCGGTGGCACCGTGGGCACGACAAAGCAGTCGAAATCTTCCTGGCTGCCGCGGTAGCGCTGCATCAGGTTCAGGAAGTCCTCGACATTGCTCGCGCCGATGTCGACCACCAGGCTGTCGACGGTCTGCAGGTACTCCTGAAGCTCGCCGAACTGGCGCCCGCGCAAGGCCTGGCCCTGGCCCTCGTCCGCATTGATGCTTTCGACCGCCACGTACTCGGCGCCCGGCAAGCGAGGCAGCAGCAGGTGCCGGGCCACCGTGGTCTTGCCGACGTTGCCGGAGAAGTTGATGACTGCGAGTTTCATGGTTGCTCCTCGTTGCGCTGTTTGGCGCGGATCAGGGGGTTGGTGATGTGGCCGCGCATGAAGGTCTCGGCAATGTCCTTGCCTCGGTGATCAGCGGTGCGGTTTGGCGGGGCACTTGCGGCCGGAGGCGACGGTGCAGGCGCGCGGGAGAGACCGTCACCGCTTGCAGGCTGACGGGGCGACGTGTCGGCATCGGCACAGGCAGGTATCGCGTGCGTCGATGTAGCCATCGCTTTACGCCTGGCCAGCTCTCGGTGCACCGTGCTCCTGCTGACCGTGACCCCGATGTCTGCCAAGGCCTCGCAGATGGCGTCCAGCGTGTAGTCCAAGGCTTGAAGCCGTGCCATCTCGGCGGCGTAGGCGCGGGCCTTGCGCGAACCGCGGCCTGGCGGGCGTCTGGGCGCCAACTGGGCGCCGTCGTGGTGGTTCGGATCGGGGTCGTTCATGTGCGCTTTCGATTCGGTTTGATCCGGTTCCGATTCGCTTTTGTCTCGGTGGCGTTTCAGCCGTCTCATTGCCGTACCGGCTGTGTTTCGCATCTGTCTCACTGCTGTCTCAGTCATCCCGGTTTCGTCTCGGTTCGGTCTCGGTGCCGGTTCATTCGTCTCATGATCGGCCCGCCAGCCGGTGAGTGGCGGGCACGATTCCGGCCCGAATCTCGCAGACCAGCTGCATCGTTCGAGGCCGATACTGGGTTCCAAGGTGAGTGCAGAGATAGGCGGCCTGCCGCCAGTTTCACAAGCGCTTCGCGCCCCTCCTGCTGTTCCCCATCGGTCGGCCCATGAACACCACTTCCTACGACCTCGTCACCGTCGACATGCGCGGCTTGAAGGCCGCGCTGGTGGCGCGTGCGCAGGCAGACCGGCTGAGCGTGTCGGTGCTGGTGCGCCGCGCGGTGGCACGCGAAATCGGGCTGCCAGTCGAGTGCGATGCACGGCAAATGCAAGTGGCCAGCCAGGCCGCTTCAAACGCCACCAGCGTCAAGCTGTCGATTCGCATGACGGCCGATGAAGCGCGACAACTCGCCGCCGGCGCGCGCGTGGCGGGTCTGTCGCGTGGGGCCTACCTGGCGGGGCTCATCGCCGAGGTGCCTGTGCTGTCGGCCGGTGCCGGCCGTGCCGAGCACATTGGCACCCTCATGGCTTCCAACGCTGAACTGTCGACCCTCAGCCGCAACATCCACCGCCTGACGGTGCTGCTGCGCCAGGCCAATGTGGAACCCGCCAGGCCTTACCGAGAAATGCTGGACACGCTGGCCGCTGACGTGCGCCGCCACCTCGCATTGGCCGCTCGCGTCTTGGCCGACCTGCAGCCACGCAGCCGCGGCGCCGCTTCCTCAGCGCGTTCCACTCGATGACGAAAGGACTTGCCATGACGCAGCCGCCCAACATCGACGGCGTCCTGATCACCTGGGGCGACCGCCTGTTCTATCCCGGCAACCGGGTGGTCAACGTGAAGCCGCAACCCAAGCTGGGCGGTGACGCGGTGCGTTCACGGGCTGCCGCCATCCGCAAGCGCATCGAGGCGACGGTGGTTCGGCGTGCGCCACAGGTGATGGTCAAGGTGACGGGCGGCGGGCGCGGCATGCGGGCCATCGCTGCGCACTTCCGCTACATCAGCAAGAACGGTCGGCTGGAGATCGAGGACCAACGCGGCGAGACGATGCGGGGCAAGGACACCTTGCGGGACCTGGCCGACGAGTGGCGCTTTGGTGGTTCCCTGATTCCCGATGACGCCGAGCCTGGTCACCGGCGCGAAGCCTACAACATCATGCTGTCGATGCCCCGCGGCACGGACCCGCTGACGGTCCAGCGCGCAGCGCGAGAGTTTGCGCAGGACGAGCTGGCGGACCACAAGTACGTGATGGTGCTGCACGATCACCAAGCCAATCCGCACGTGCACATCAGCGTACGGGCCGAGTCCAGGCAGGGTAAGCGCCTGAATCCTCGCAAGGCAGACTTGCATCGCTGGCGCGAGACGTTCGCGGAGAAGCTGCGAGGCCATGGGATTGACGCTGAGGCCACGAGGCAAGCGACGCATGGGCAGGCGCGCAACTATGAGGAGCTGTGGCGGATCAAAGCGAAGGAAGAAGGGCGGTTGCGCTCGAACCGGTCCGCCGTGAATCGTGATTCCAAGGTGATGACCCACAGTGAGACGGCGATCAGCGCATGGCTCGAAATTGCGCGGGCATTGGAGTTGTCCGGCAGGCGGTCTGATCGTGCTCTGGGAGCGTCAATCATTAACTTTGTGGATGAGTCCCATGCGGCGGGCAAAATGGATCGAAGGGATACTTGGCGGAGACCGGGAAACTCTTCCGGACGGCGAGAACAGGCAGTTCGAAGATGATGCAAGTCACTCAAATTTTTGACCGCAACCGGCGACCTTTTGCGATTAATCGCCTGTCTCATCTGCGTTCGTAAGTCGGCTTGGCGCTGAAGGCGCGCGAATTGATGTGGACCTTCCCGAATGTCGCTTCGCATTCGTGCCGGAGAGCTGTGGGCTTTGTTTGCCGCCGGGCGGTCAGCTTGCTGGCTTGTGGTGAATGCCATCCGCCCCAATCCGCTGACAGCCCTTATGCTTTGGGCGTTCGAGACTTGCTGAGGGCGAGGCTTTCGGTAAGTCCGCCCTCGCACTCGTTGCGTTGCACCTCTAGTGACTCGGCAGCCAGTCCTGATTCGCGCGCTTGGGGCGTACCGCCTTTGAGGCGAACGGCTAGACAAAATAGAAACTGGGGAGACTCCTAATGACATCGATCGCGCCGGCAAGCCTGGACGCCATGGCTCCGCCATCGAGCGCCTGGGTGCGCTTCCTGCGCTCATACGGGCCGACGCCGAACAATCTGACGTTGTTCGACGAATACGTCACGGGCGCGCTCGACCGAGCCAAGGTGCGGCCCATCGAGCTGTCGAGCCCGATGCTCGAACGGTTGAAGGACAGGGTGGCTTCCAAGGCGCCGGGCTCCATCCTCGTCGCGGGCACGGCCGGCGACGGGAAGACCTATCACTGCCGGAGCCTTTGGCTCTCGCTGGGAGGCGCTCCGAAGGATTGGGCCTCCTCCACCAAGGTCAAGTCGCTGAGCCTCGCGGATGGGCGCCGCGCGTTGTTCGTCAAGGATCTCAGCGAGCTCTCGGACGACCAAAGCGACGAAGCGCTGGCGCTTCTCGAGAGTTCAGTCCTTGGCGACGAAGGCGAGGCGTTCGTCGTCGTCGCCGCTAACCATGGACAGATTCTCGAACGCCTGCGCGATCTTGGCTCGAGGCAAGGTCGGCAGCATCCGCTGCGCAAGCCCGTGCAGGATGCCTTTCTCTCCGGCGCGCAGCCGTTGGAGCGGCTGGCGATTTTCGATCTCAGCCGAGCCACTCATCGCGAGTCGATCGAGGAGATCCTCGCAGCCGTCGCCGGGCATCCGGAATGGGAAAACTGCGAGCGGTGCCCGCTCAAGGCCGATGGCCTGACGTGCCCGATCTACGAGAACAAGTCGCGGCTTCTGAGCGAGGCCGACGGCGGCCGTTTCGCGCGACGCTTGGGCGACATCGTCGAAGTCGCCAAGCTCAATGGCTGGCATCTTCCCGTGCGCGACCTGCTGGCGTTGACCTCCAACATGATCTTGGGGCATCGCGACGCGAAGGAAGGCCTCATGGCGTGCGCCGACATCGCCGGCATCCAAGCCGCTGGCTCCGAGGAGCGCGGCAACCTCTACGATAACGTCTTCGGCGCCAACCTTCCACGCCGGCGAGCCATGGATAGGCCGGTGTTTCACGCGATCGCGTCGTTCGGCATCGGCGAGGAGACCACCAACGGCGCCGACGGCTTGTTAGTCTACGGCCGCGATGACGCGAAGCTCTCGGCGGCGTTCGAGCGCCTGGTCGCGTCCGATGGAGCCTACGGCGCCACCGCGCCCTATCTCTCGGCCCAAGAGCGGTATCTCGAGGGGGAGGAGGCGGCGCGCGTCGATGGCGGCGCCGACGATTTCCTCAAGAGGCTCGAATCGCAGCGCCGCCGGCTCTTCTTCACCCTGCCGGACGGCGAGGCGGAGTATCCGTTTTGGAGCCTGACTGCGTTTCGCTTCGCGGGCGAATATCTGACGACGATCGCGGCCCTGGCCGCCCGCGCGCGCGTCGACGAGACGACCCGCAACCGGCTGGTGCGCGGGCTCAACCGCGTCATGACGGGCCTGCTGATCGACAACACCGACAAGATCTTCGTCGCCAGCTCGGGAGGCTTCACGCAGTCGCGCGTGAGCGTCCTATGCGACACGGAGGCTGCCGCGCGCCGCGCTCCGGGGACGGGCACCGGCATGCTCATCAAGCTCGATGCCCAGACGGGGCGGGCGCTGCTCGACGTCTCGTTGGCGGCGGGCCCCGGAAACTCCGTCACCTTCGAGCTCTCCCCGGTGCGCTTCGAGTTCTTGTGCCGAGTGTCCGAGGGATCGCTTCCCGGAAGCTTCTCCAACGAGTGTTTGGAGGACATGTTGGCGTTCAAGGCCAAGATGCTGCGCAAGGCGGAGCTGATCCGCAGGCGGCGATCCCCAGACGAGGACGAGGAGCCGGGCGCCGACGAGGGCGCGCTCACCCTCAACTTCATCGAGATCGAGCAGAGCGGCCACGGATTCTCCCGGCCCGTCACCGTCAGGATCGGAGCATGAGGCCAGTCATCGAATCGGTCGACTTCGCGGTCGACGAGCACATCTGGGGCCATCGGCTCTACGACGAGCAGCTTCCGCATCTGACCGTCCTCGAGTTCCTCGGCGTGCTCGGCGCCAACGCCGACAGCCCGCTCGTGGCCGGCGCCGCCGATCGCGTGCGCTACAAGCCGCAGAGGCAGATCCGTCTGCGCGGCCTGCTGTTCAACAACCCGTATGTCGAGTCGGTGCGCGAGCGATCCATCGGCGACGAGGACAAGTGGCGGGTGTGGGCGGAGCATTTCGCCCAAGACGCCACCAGGCAGGGCGACGAGGACATGGCCTATCTGCGGCAAGTCTTCGCGAGCTTCGACGACTTCGCGAAGGCCATCGAGCTCTTGCGCTCGTCGGCCTTCGAGGCCCGCAGCAACAAGCGGTGGAGCTCGAAGTTCGTATTCCCGTTCGGCCCCGACGCGCTCTACGAGGATCTGCGGATCGATTCGCATGGTGCGTCGAATGATCGGCGATTCTTCGCGCGCACCGGCGAGCTGCTCTATCTCATGCTGTGCCGGGCCAAGCGGGGCCCCGAGCTGGGCAAGACGCTCGTCGAGCGCCTCTTCGATCGGACGGCTCCGATGAACAGGCTCGTCAAGGCGCTGCAAGGCGAGCCGCAGCTCGCCTCGGACGCGCGCGACGTCGGCTACCTTCCGCACGCATTCCATCCGCGATTCGACCGGCTTTGCGAGGACTGGATCGCCATCCTCTCGCGGGACATGCCGATCTACGACGCCTTGGAGCACCTGATCGCGACGGCAGGCTTGAACATGCTGCTGTATTTCCTCGAGTGCTCGAAGGCGCAAGCCGGCGACGCGGAGCCGGTGGAGCTGGTTTGCGAGATCGTTCGCGTGCGCACCAAGGTTCGGGCGCTGTCCGGCGACTCCTACCAGCACAACCAATCGCTGTCCTTGCGCGCGGTGCGGGCCGCCGTCGAGGCGATCAAGCTGACGCCGGAATGGCGAGCGGCCTTGGCTTCGGAGTTCCCCGAGGTCGAGTGCGGCAAGCTGATGCGCGCCAACTTCCAATGGCCCACTCAGGGCGGCAAGGACGAGCCGGACTACTCGATGACGTCGGGCGACGAGCTGGTCAAGAAGCTCGTCGAGATGGCCGAGTCCCGCCACGGCCAGCACGTCGCGAAGATCCACTCGACCTGGTCGCGCGCGATCGGCCTGAGCTCGCGACGATTGGCAAGGCGCACGCGCTACGCCCCGAACGATCGCCTGTTGAAGACCTTGGTCGTCGCGATCGTCGACGACCGCATGCAGTTCGACGACTTCCTCGCCGAGGCGCAGCGCCGCTATGGGCTGGTGATCGGCGACGCCGAGGGCAAGAGGCTCGTCAGCCAAAAGAAGGTTGACCAGGAGGCGCTCAGCGAGAACCGCGGGAACCTCGAGGCGCGGCTTGTCGGGCTGGGGCTCGTGCGCCGGCTCTCCGACTCGTGCTCGTTCGTGGAGAACCCGTTCGGGTTCGATGGGGAAGAATGATGTTGACGGATCGAATCATCGGGCGGGTCGGCGCGGACATCCTCGCGCGCAGGCTCGACGACGCCAGGCAGCGGGACGGCAAGCTCGCGGACTCCGCGGCGCTGTTCAGGCTCGACAAGCTCGCTCCGGCCCAAATCGCGGCGGTCGTGCGCGAAGTCGTCGCGAGCCCCGACCTGTCGGCACGCATCGATCTGCGCATCCCGGCCGGACTGGTGGCGGGCGAGGGCCTTCCCGACTCGGCGCTGACGACGGAGAACGCGGGCGCGGTGCGCAATGCGGGCACGGACAGGGAAGCGCTGCTCACCGCCAACGGCAACGAGCACAACCTGGCCGACACGCTCGGGCACGTGACGGCGATCGGCGCGACGGAGTTCCGCGCGAACGACGGCGCGTGGGTCGAGGCGACCTGCCATGTGGGCCAGCTCTCGCCGGTCGCGGAAGATCGGCTCGTGCTGCGCGCGGCGATCAAGGGGCTGATCTCGGCGTCTGACTTGTCGCTTGTGCAGCTTGGCGACTTCTGCTCGAAGGTCGCCGAAGGGATATCCACGCGCGGCTTGGCGGTGCGCGATGCCGTCGGTTGGGCGCTTCCGTGCGTGGCGCTTCCCCGCGACACGTCGTTCTTCTCGAATTCCAAGAGCTACGCCACCGCGATGGGGCCGTGGCGCAAGTCCTTCGAGAAGCTGTTCGCCAACCGCGCCCCGCTTCTCGCGAGGCTTCGCCCCAACGGCCAGCCGCTGGACGCCGAGGACATGCGGCAGCGGCTGGAGGATAACGCGGCGTCGATTCCGGATGGAGCGCGGGCGACCTTGGAGGCGTTCGTCAACGCGGCGCCGGGAGCGGATGGCTTGGCCGCGGAAGTCGCCCTGCTCGAATGGGAGCAGGACGGCGTCCACTTCATCTTCGAGAAGGCGCGCGAGCGCCAGCAAGGATTGGCCGAACGGACGCTCGCGTTCTTCGACCACGATTGCGACGATCCCGAGGTGCTCGATGCGCAGTGGCGCAAGCACTTGGAGGAGCTGCGCCCGCGCGAGCGCCGCTCGGAATGGAATGAGGACGACGAGAACTTCTTCGAGATCCATCGCCGCTATATCGAGCCCGATCCCAAGCTGCATGGCCGCTGGGAGAAGGTGGTCTTCGGCAAGCCGATCGAGTGCAACGACTTCTTCGAGGGCTTCGCCAGCGTCGCGCAGAGGCTTGTCGTCAGCGCCGGGCCCGCCTCGGGCGAGCGCTTCCTGCGTTTCACGGTCTCGAAGGGGCGCACCGAGTGGCGCGAGCGCTTCAACGGCGACGTGGGCGCGTATTTCTCGGCGATACACCGCGGCCTCAAGGAGCTGATGGGGGCGAAGGTCCAGTGGCGCGTCGAGCGCATGGGCAACGCCAACTTGCCCGATCCGCTTTTCAAGTTCCCGGCGTTCTTCGCGGCTGAGAAGAAGCTGCGCGGTGACAAGGTCAAGGCGGTGACGTCGCTGGCCCGCGGCGCGGTGCAGATCAAGTTCGAGGTGTCGCTCGTCGAGACGGTCGGCGACAGGGAGACGGTCGTCGACAAGACCCAGCTCCTTTGGCAATACCGGCCGGAGTCGATCGGCCTCGCACTGGTCGACGACATGGAGCGGTTGCGCGAGAAGGGCGCCGTCGGCTGCACGGAAGTGCCGCGGCGGGTCGTGAGCAAGAAGGGCGGCGTGCAGAGCGTGTCGCTGCTGGACACGGGGACGCTCGAAGCGACGTTCTCTCGCGACGCAGGCTCGCTCGTCCCTCCGCCTGGCAAACTCAGGAGCATGCGAGCCGACATCAAGCGGCGCATCGACGATTTGGCCGAGGAGGGCCGCCTCTCGGCGGAGCAGCGCGTGGAGATCCGCGCGGCTTGGGACGCCTTCGAGGCGGACTACGCCCAAGCGCTGACGGATTTCGTCGAGACCGGCCTGCACGGCGAGGCGGTGATGCGCCAGGCGGACTCCTATGCCGCGTTGCTGCGATCGCTCGCCATCCATGCCCGCGGAGACGTCTGCCGCTCGCGTCTCGTCTCCGAGGTGCTCTCGATCGGGACGGTACGCGTCCTCGGCGACCAGGCGACGTTGATCGTTCCGCCGTGGCACCCCGAGCGCATGAAGGCGCTGGCGGTCAAGACCCGCAGGGTCGCGGGACTCGTGACGCACATCCTCGGCGGCGAGGACGTACTGTTCGGCGACCGCGGCATCTTCTTCCGCGAGTTCGCCGAGGAGATGGCGCATCCGTTCTACCCGGAGATCGCGGCGCTGACGCGCGGCGGAGCGCCTGTGCTCGTCTCCGAAAGCAGCACCGTCAACGGATACAGCCTCTTCGAGCGCCCGACGCGCGCTGAAGACGATGCGCTGACCGACGTCGAGCCGGGCGCTGCCTCCAAGCAGGTGCGAGAGCTGCTTGAGCGCTACGTGGGGCTTCAACCGCACGAGGCCAGCAACCTGAGCGTCCTGCTCTACAACGCCGACGCCGCGGAGCTTCCGTTGGCCGTAGTGCGCGAGCTTGGAAGCATGCAGACCGATTCGGACTTCCGCTGCGACGTCTCCGTGCGCCATGGCGATCCGGCGAAGCTTCGCCGCGTCTACGCCGAGCTCGTGACGAAGGGCGGCGACGACCCCGACCTGTCGGTCGTCGGCGAGACATCGGCGAGCTTCATATCGAAGCTCCGCATCGCCGTCGCGCCGTCGTCTTCGACGCCGCGGCAGGGCGACGACGGTTTTCGCGCGTTCGATATCGCCTTCCTGCACGACGTCGTCTCGCGGACAGCGGCGGTGGAGTGGCTCCCCGTCGATTGGACCAACGACAGGCCCAGTCTCGACCACGCGCCGTCGCGGTGGTCGTATCGCAGCGTCTCGGGCGAGGACGAGCTCAAATCCACGACGTTCCTGACTTGCCCGCGGCAAACCGCGACCGGGTGGGCCTATGTTGCGGCGGTCGCCTCGGTCGCGCGCCAAATCGACGCGCCGGCGGGGGCGATCTTCCTGCCCGCGCGTCGCATCTCGCTGCAGAACTCGGCGTTGAAGGCGACGATGGACGACGCGCACGCGTTGGCCGAATGGGTCGCGACCTACGACGAGCTGCTGGACAAGCGCCAACTGCAAGCCAACGGGGTGACGGTGGTGCGCTACCGCCGCGCCTCCACGAATGGCCGGAACATGATCGTGAGCTCGACTTCCGAGCTGCGGCTGTTGGGCGTCCTGGCGCGTCGCAGGCTCGGAGAGCTCGGCCTGCCGTTCGATGCCGACCTGTTCGAGGAAGTGGCTGGGAGAGTCAAGAAGGACGCTCTTTCCATTTCGGGGGACATCGTCTTACGCGCAGCCAAGCGCGGAGTCTCCGCGGGCGAAATGCTGGGGCTCGTGATGAGCCGCTATCTGATCGAACGCGAGTTCAGGTCGATTTGCGGCGCCGGCGGGCAGTCGTTCAGCGTCTTCTTCCTTCTCGATGACTACGCCGACTGGCTCGCCCAGAAGGAAAACCGGATCGCCGACATCCTCGGCCTGTGCGTGGAAGAGGGCGATTCTGGCGTGCGGCTGCACATCGCGGTTGTCGAGTCCAAATATGTCGCTGGGATCGCCGCGGCCGACGCTCGCCGCTCGTCGAAGGCTCAGCTCATGGCTACGTTGTCCACGTTCCGCGCCGCGCTATTCGGCGCGCCTGGCAGGCTCGATCGCGACGTCTGGCTCGCGCGACTAGCGGATCTTCTGATCGACGCCGACATTCCGCCCGGACGTTCGGGATTGCTCGAGCGCGCGAGAGCCAAGCTGCGCGACGGCGAAGCGGCCATTTCGCTGCGCGGCTATTCGCAGGTCTTCGTGCATTCGCCGGATCCCGCTGCGAGCCTTTCAGCGTCGGAGCAGGTTCTGTTGGACGAGACGGACGGCGTCCAAGCCTGGCAGGAGGTCTTCGACAGGCCCGAGCTCCGGGAGTTGGTGGAAGCGTACGCGCGCAAGGCCGACCCGACGCCAGTGCGCGCGAAGCTTGGCGGGCACGAGCCCTGGTTGACCGTCAATTCGCTGCCGCCGGCCGCTCGCGTGGCCTGGACGGCGATGATGGAGCAGTTAGCGGCGCCCGGCGAGGCGGTGGCGGAAACGCCCATCGTCGTGGAGTCGCCGTCGGCGCCAACGACAGCGCCTGAAAACTCGATGCTGGAAGAGGCCGCGGCGTCGCCGGCTCCCCAGAGCGTTGCAGTCAGCTCGGGATCATTGCCCGCTGGCTCCGGCGCTGGCGCATCGAGCTCGGACGGCCATGGCGCATTGGCCGCGCTGATCGCGTCGAAGACTTCTTCGACGACAGACGCAGTGGACGAGCGGGAAGCTTGGGCCGAAGACACGACGAAGAAGCTCAAAGCCGCGCTCAACAGCTACGGACTGCAGGCGGCCGTGCTGGGCACCCGTTTGACGCCCAATGGCTGTCTGGTCAGGCTGGCGGGCTCCGACCGGCTTCGGGTCGAGGACATCGAATCGAAGCGCGTTCAGTTGCTCACGACGCATGCCATCAGCTTGGTGACGGTGCAACCCAAGCCGGGCGAGATCGTCGTGACGATCGCGGGCTCGAAGAGGCAGTCGGTTTCGCTGTGGGATCTTTGGGCGCGCCGAAGCCTGAACCGGAACGTCGCCGGCATCAACACGTCGTTCGTGCTTGGCCTCCAAGAGATCAGTGGTTCGCTGCTTTACCTCAACCTTGGCGGCGAGTTCGGTGGGCTCGCGTCCCACGAGCCGCATTCGCTGGTGGCCGGAGCGACTGGCAGCGGGAAGTCGGTGCTGATCCAGGCCATCCTCCTGGACATCGCGGCGACCAATCCGAAATCGCTTGCGCAAATCGTCCTGATCGATCCCAAGATGGGCGTCGACTACTCGGCCTTGGAAGATCTTCCGCACATGCGCGAACCGATCGTCACCACGCGCGAGCGGGCGATCGAAATCCTCAAGGAGCTCGTGGAGGAAATGGAGTCTCGGTATCGCACATTCGCGGCGGCCAGGGCTCGCGATCTGATGACGTTCAACGCGAAGGCGTCGGAGGCGGACAAGCTGCCAATAATGTTCCTGGTGCACGACGAGTTCGCGGACTGGATGCTCGACGATGGCTACAAGGGTGCAGTCAGCGCCGCGGTGCAGCGGCTTGGTGTCAAGGCGCGAGCCGCCGGCATCCACCTTATCTTCGCGGCGCAGCGCCCGGACAAGGATGTCATGCCGATGCAACTGCGCGAAAACCTTGGGAATCGGCTGATCTTGAAGGTGGCAAGCGAGGCGACTTCCAAGATCGCACTTGATCGTCCGGGAGCTGAGTTGCTTCTCGGAAAGGGGCATCTCGCAGCGAAACTCAATGGAGAGCAAGGTCTGGTGTTCGCGCAGGCCCCGTTTTTATCCGACCAGGACATCGAGTTGGCGATCGAAGCCATCGTTTCCGACTGCGCCGGCGTCATGTAGGACTGCCGGGTCGAGACAGAGTTCCGGCTTTTGGGATCGGCTCAACATCCAATTGGGAGAGATGAATGATTGATATTTCGAAGGCGTTCGCACCCATCAGCGAGCCCATCTCAGGCTTCTTCCAGCAGCCTGGTGTCGCCTACTACATCCCCCTGTATCAGCGGGAATACAGCTGGGAGGCGGGCAACGTCGAGCAGCTGATGGAGGACATCTTCAACGGCGTCAAATCCCTGGTCGAGGACGGCAGCGAGACGAGAGATCGGGCGATCCATTTCATGGGCACCGTCATCCTCTTTCAGGAATCGAATCCGCACCAGAACATCCAGCCCCGCGACGATCGCGCTCTGCCGCCACGCATAGACAATGTAATCGATGGCCAGCAGCGTATCTCCACGATCGCATTGCTCGCTTGCGTGCTTTTGCAGCGGCTCATGGTCATTCGGGCGAAACTGCCTGCCGACACGGTGTTCGATTCGCTTCGGACCGAGGTCGACTCGAAACGCGATCTGCTGCTCGAGGTCTTCTCGGTCGACATCAAGCGCGGAACGCCAAGTCGGAAGCCCATCATCGTCCGCGGTTCCATCGACGGATGGACCTTCGACGGCGCAGACGCCGACAACTATCGCTCCGGCGTCACGAGCTATCTGGCGGCCACCATTCGGGCGGTTGCCAACAACGCGATCTCCTCGGTCGCGGCGCCCCTGGACAAGAGAGTCGCTCGCAACGTCGCGGAGATGCAGAAGTGGCTCAACCGCGTGGAGCAGACTGTCGCGGACGATTCCAACGACTACCCGCGGGCGAAGCAAATCCTCGGCACCGTTCCGGAGGAGTCCTTGTGGTCATATTCCCGCAAAGAGTTTCACGAATTCGTGCCGGAGCCGACTGAGGCGTTCGACGCCAAATCGAGGGCTGTTTCGACGCTCATCCAGCTGCTGGCCTTCATCCACTATTTCGCTGAGCGTTGCTGCTTCACGGTCATAAAGCCGGTTTCCGAGGAATGGGCGTTCGACATGTTCCAGTCGCTCAACGCGTCCGGAACCCCGTTGACGGCCATCGAGACCTTCAAGCCGCTTGTCGTCAACCACCTCGCGCAGGAAGGCAAGGTGTTTAAAGACACCGAATCGAACAAATATTTCAGCAAGGTTGACAAGCTAGTTGGCGAGACGGGTCCATCCGCCAAGAAGAACAAGCTGACGGACGAGTTTTTGAGCACGTTTGCGCTGACTCGCAACGGTCATTCGCTGTCGGGGCAGTTCAGCCTCCAACGGCGCTATTTGAACGACCAGCTCAGATCGACCGCGGGTCCGGAGGGGCGCGAAGAGCTTGTGAGGCAAATGGGCGATCTGGCCACCTACTGGGAATGCGTCATCGGCTTCGAACCCAACAACCAGTTGGCGATCGCAGGCCTGGAAAGCGTGGGGGCCCAGCACAAGGAGGCTTCCGGATTTAGCGTCTTGTTTGTTCGGGACTCCGGCCACCGGATGGCGCACTCGATATTAAGTCGCTTCTACGGACGGCTCCTGCGACTCAAGACGGTTGACGCGGCCACGGATTTCGCCGACGCGTGCAAGGCCGTCAGCGCCTTCTACTTCCTATGGCGAGCCGCGAAGTCGAATTCTGGTCTCGACGACGTCTACCGCAAGCTTTTGCGTCTGGGGGAGCCCAAGATCGAAGTGCCGGCCATGTCCGCAGCCAACGGCTTCGATGCCCTTGACATCGGCAAGCTCCGAGAGTTTTTTGTCGCCGCGCTCGGCGACCTGGCCGTGAAGGAAACGTGGCTGAAGCAGGCCGGATTGTATCTGCGATACGACTCGGCGAAGCCCATGTGCAAATTCGCGCTTTTACTCAGCGCACACGACGCCATTCCAGATCCTGAGGCTCCTGGCTTGATGAAAATCGGCGCTGAAGGCACTCGCACGCTTGTCGAGCCGACCGCCTGGAGCTCCCCCAACTTCAAAACCATCGAGCACATCGCGCCTGTGAAAGGCGATGGCGAGTGGGACCCGCGGCTATACGAGAGCGATCGATTTCAAGCGGTTGGAAACTTGACGCTCTTGCCAGTTGAAATCAATAGTTCCCTTGGCAAACACGAGTGGCGCGTGAAATCGATCTACTACCGCCATCTCGCGGAGAAAGATCCGGACAAGTTGGCCGCGCTTATGAAAGAGGCTGAGGTTAGCGGCGTCGAATTGCAACCGCACACAATCGACCTGTTGAAGAATTCCTCTTACGCCCATCACATCGAGCCCATTGTTGGCGTGGTCGGGAGCCAGGGGTGGAACCTGGACCTGGTTGAAGCCCGCACTAAGAGAATCTGCGAACTGGCTTGGGCGAGAATCAGCCCGTGGCTGGGCTTACCGCTCTGAGCGGCTCGGGCAAAAGCCGGCGGATTTGCATGTTCGGGGCTCATCTGCGGCATCGACGGTCCGGCCTCTATTCATTTTTCAAATGGGGAAGACAGATGAGGTCTGCAATTTCTGTCGTGCTGTTGCTATGCGCGCTTGGGGCGGCTATGGCTCAACCAGCGTCGTCGACCGCGAACGGTTCAGCGCCATCGGCATCTCAGACCGCTCAGGTGGCGCCGACCCCTGCGTCTGCCCCATTGGCGACCCCGTCCGCGGAGCCTGCCATGATTTCCCGAATGCAGGCGCTCCAGAAAGCCGTTCAAGAGGCCGGCGAGAAATCTAAGGTTGCCGCTGAGCGCACATCATGGTTCGCTGTCGGCACCGTGATAGTCAGCGGGCTTATGGCGTTGCTTGCGCAATCGCTTCTGATGTGGCATCAGCGTCGGCAGACGGCGGATCAAGCGAGAAAAGAGATCTCCAACTCGTTTGCGCAGTGGCAGCTGAAGCAGCTGTGTGAGCTCTACGGCCCGCTCCGCGCGCTGCTGGGCCAGTCCAACGTCTTGTATCGCCAAATGAATGCGCTGGTTATCAAGAACGCGCCGGTCGCCCAATTTCGCTTGGCGGATCGCCCCGCTGGCGATTTCGACAACAAGGTGTTCGAGGTGTTGATCGATGGCGAATGGACGCATTTCCGAACGGTCAAGCACTTGGAGCGGGTCTACGGTCAGGGCCTGGGAGTTGAACCGATCTTTGACGCCGTGGCTGAGGTTGCCGATCGCATCGCTCTGCTAATACAGGAGCGCGCCGGCTATGTCCGTCAAGATCAGGACAAGCTCATCGAAGTGCTGGGGAAGTATCTCGCGCACTATGTGACGCTCAAGGAGGTTCACAAGCGGGCGAGGCAGCCTGCGCCGAACGCTGCCCGCTACGTCAACGACGACGCAGTGTTCCCTACGGAGATTCAAGGATTGGTGGACGAGGGCTTCCGCAAGCTCAACGCGGAATTGGCGGGATGGCGGTCCAGAGGAGAGCCCGCCATTGCGGCGAGCGCCGGCTCACGCTGAGAGGAAATTGAGCCAGCTGAGTTGCCGACCCTCTCGTAGCGAGTCGGCGGTTCTCCAGACGTCAGTCTCTTTGAACCCGCTCCGGCCCAGAGCCATGCGGAACGCGCGCTCTTCGAAATAGGTGAAAGAGCGCCCATCGGGAGCGCGCGAATCGCCCGCGCCTTCTTGCACAGATGCGAAAAATGTCCCGCCTGGCCGCAGCGCGGAGCGGATCCGCGCCAGCGTTTCCGAGAGAGCGGGCCTTGCGACGTGCAAGAGCGAAGCACAGGCCCAGATCCCGTCGAACTCATGATCGAATTCGATCTCCTCAATGCGGCCGACGCTGACAGGAGAGCCGGAGACTTCCCGCGCTATGCGAACCAGAGACGGCGAGGCGTCGAGGCCTATGGGCATGAAGCCAAGGCGTGAAAACGCCCGAAGGTCTCGACCCGGGCCGCACCCGAGATCCAAGATACGCGCTCCCGGGCTCAGACGCCGTGCGAAACGCTGCTGAACGTCGGTGAGATCGGCGTCCAAAGTGCGGCGTGAATATTCGTGCGCATGCGCCTCGTAGAAGGCGAGCGTCGAGTCTTCGAGAATCTCGGCGGGAAGCCCGTCGCTCAAGCGGTTCATTTGTGGCAGACCACGCATGCGCCACCACCCTCGTCCTCTCCGTAGATCTCGTCGATGTCTTCGAGCGTGCTGACGGGGCGCAGTGGGTTGATCGGGCGGCTGGCTAGGTCGCGCTTTTTGCGCAACTCGTGGTCGGCGACGATTTGGATTACGCGCGCGGGCTTTTCCAACTCGGTCAATGGCTCCGCATGCGACCACGTGAATGGCGATCCGTGCTCCAAGGCGTTCTTCTCCAACTCCTTGGCTTCCTCGAACTTGTCCGGATGACGCTCCTTGAGGCGAACCCATTCGATCTTCTGTTGGAAGAAGCAGAACGTGCAGCCGCTACGCGATCGCCATTCGTAATACTTCGGGATGCCGACGCCTGACGATTCCAGGATGTCCATCACGACGCGCTTGTCGATGCCAGCCTCGCGGAAGGGCAGCCTCACCGACAAGTTGTCGTGTTTGGACGTGTAGCCCTCGCGGTATTCCTCGTCGGACCGGATGGCGACGTAGCTCACGACTTTGTCCCCCGCCGCGAGCATGGGACGCACCCATTGCTCGAATGGCGCGAGTTTGAGCTTGCGCGTGCACCAGCGGGTTTGCGCAGACGGCAGGTAGTGGTTGTATTCCCGCAGCCAGAAATCGAAGTCGCGGCGGGGATTGAGCCGGAGGATCGGCTTGCCGAGGAAGCCTTCGAGGCGGCCTAAAAATTCATAGACCTCGGGGAGCTCTTCGCCGGTGTCGGTGAAGAAGTATTCGATGGCCAGCTCCGGATGGGTTTGGCGCATGAAGACGGCCAGGGCGGCGCTGTCCTTGCCTCCCGAGATGCCGAGCACGTGCTTTTCAGCCATACGCCTTCTCCCCTTCGATTCGTTCGTCCGCGGTCAGTCGCATGCCGGCGCGCGCCAGCACAGCCAAGAGGACGTCCGTGTCCAGGCCTTCCGCCTTTAGGCGATCCGCCAGGTCGTTGGCCATCGCGTCGACGTGCTCGCGGTGGCGGTCGGATATCGAAAATTCGCGAGTCATGGTGCGCGTCTGCGCGCCGGCCCCGATGACGACCGCGAAGGCCTCGCTGGTGGGCTTGCGGCCTCGCACGGAGACGAACGCCTCGGACTGCCGGAAGCGAGCCGCGGCTTGCGCGATGTCGAGCAGCGCGACGTCGATGTCGCGATCGATCCAGTCGCGCGGTGGCTTGTTCGCAGCCAGGCTCAAAATCCCCTCGATGCTCGCCTTGCTTCCGTCATGGCCGGCGAGGCGCGCGGCGAAAGCGTCTTGGCGCAGGTGTCCGGTGACGCCGGCCACTGCCTCGGCGCGCGCGCGGAGGCGGTCGAGCCTGTCGGGAGGCGCGTCGAGCGATTCGAGCATGGAGCCTTGGATGCGTTGCAGCAGGGCGTCGTAGGCACCGGCCAGTTCCTTGATCGGGGCGCGCAAGGCCTCGACGTAGGAGCCGTGCGGCGACGCCTCCAAAAGGGCGGCTAGGTCGACGAAGAGCACCTTGTGCGGATCGCTCGCTTTGAGCAGCGTGTCGCGCACGGCGCGCGCCTCCACGCTCAGGCTCAGCGTGCGCTGGCTCCAAGCGGGAAGCCCGAAGACCAACGCGACGAGCCCGCGCGCGGCTTCGAGCGGGTCGCGCGCCTCGGACGCGGCGCCAACCTCCGCGAGGATGTCGGCGATGCCGGCGAGGATGCTCGACTTGGCCGCGTCGATCTGAATCCAGCGCAGCGAGAAGCGGCTCGCGTCTTGGAGGTATTCGTCGATGTCGGCGTCGCTCAGCTTCGGGATGAAGAAGCCGTCCTTGTAGACCGCGACGTTCGACTTGTGAGCGAGAAGGAAGGCGGTCAGGAAGACCGGCTTCACGCCGTCGCGGACGCCGTAGGGCGGCATTGCCCACAGGGCGTGGATGTCCGCGACGCTCACGCGCGAGGCCGAGTCCACGAACATGCGCCTGGTGGCTTCCCACAAGGGCAGGAACGCCTGCGCGTTGCCTTCGTCCGGCGCATGGAAGCCGAGCGAGCCGTCGGCTCCCTTGCGATGCAAGCCCGGGGCGCGCAGCAGCGTTTCGTAGAGGCCTCTGTCGGCCGGGTAGCCGTCGATGTCGAGGTGCTCCGAGTTTTCATGCGTCAGCATGCGGTGCATGAGGTCGCGCCGAGCCTTGACGCTGTTGCTCGACGGATTCTCCCGATTGATGAGCTCGCTCCACACCTCGGGGGCGCTCGCGTAGACCTCGTCGGCGAGCTCGGAAGCCAGCGGCGTGAGCCGAGCTCCGGGATCGAACGAGCGCTCGCCGATATGCCACCGCGCGTCACCCACCGCGGCGCGCAGTTGCTCTTCGAGGTTCGCGCGCACGGAGGACAGCCGAGCGACGACCTCGCGGCGGGCCACCGAATCGCCATCGAGCTCGTGGCGCGACTGCACGTGCTGCAACGACAGCAACTCCGCTCCGAGATCCTCGATCTTCGCGTGGTTGCGCGGCACCGCGACGATCACCGGCCAAGGCGCCATGCGTCCGGCCTCTTGGCAAATGCGCGTGAAGGTCTTGGCGCTCGCCCCCTTGCCGGGCAGCGCCAGCAGGAACAGGCCGAACTCGCCCTTGCGAGGCTTGAACTTCGCTGCGATGCGAGCGGCTTCGTCCAGGCGGCAGAGAACCATGTCCATCCAGCGCATGGTTCCCGTCTCGTGATAGTGACGCTTCGCGATCACGGGGTAGAGGCTCGCCATGCTCGTGAGGACGTCGAAGTCCACGCCGGGAAGCGTCGAGCGGGATTGCCACACCGCTCGATCGATGTCGAAGTCGCTGCCCTCGAACACCGACCACGCGCCGATGTGCTTCTTGAACAAGGCAACGCGCATGGCCGCCAGGCGTTCCAGCGCGCCCTCGATCTCTTTGCTCGGGCGAGTGTAGAAGATCGCGCTCAGCGTGCCCAAGTCGGCGGCGAGTCCGGAGCCGTTCCGGAAGAGGTCGATGACGGCGACGTTCTTGATCAGGGCGATGTCGAGAGGGTCGGTGGCCTTGGCCTCCGCGCGCTCGACGGCCTCGACGGCCTGCGCCCAACGGTGGCCGTCGGGGGATGCGAGGATCGCGGGCTCGAGGTTCGACCGCAGGTAGTCCCAATAGTCATCGGGTCGATACCAGCGCGCTTGGGAGAGCGGAGTCTCTTGCAGATAGGCGCGAAATCCGTAAGGCTCGACCGACGCAAGGAACCCGAATACGCTGCGCTCGTTTTGTCCGAATTGCCGTTTTGAAATCGGCCCCAGCAATGCTGCCATCGCGGGATGCAGGGGCCAGCAAGCATTGAGGCGCAAGCCGAAGTCTTCGCCTACCGCGGGCCGGCGCGACTTGATCGAGGAGGCCACGGCGTTCGAGGCTTCAAGCATCCATGGGGGGCGCTTCTTCGATTCGATGGCGCGGCCAATCAGTTCGACCACCTCATCACTCGCAGCAACGAGTGGGATGTCCGAGAAGCGGCCTTGAATCTTGGACCAGTCGTCCCTGGTGTCAATTCCCAGCCGTGCCGCGTATTGGCCGAACGACTGATGCAGGATGCCTACAACGACGATTTTGCCTTCCGAGCGACCCGCGGCTTCGGCAAGTTCTTGGAAGAAATAGACATCGTCGCCGGAGCCAAGCGCAGAAGCCTCCAAGAACTTGCCCATTTCATCGATCACGATCAATACGCCGTCGGAGTCACGCGACCCGGCAGCTCTCTCAATATCCGCGATCACCGACGATGGGCTAATCTTGCGCGGCTCCGAGTTTTGGCCTTGCGCTCGCCGCAATGCCCTGCCCAACTCGGCGACGACGCTGGTGCGCTTTCCGACGACGGCTAGCGTCGTCCAGCCGCGCCGAACCGGGAACGCCTTATCGAAAGAGGGTAGTTCAGGCAAATCGAGTAGCCGGCGGGCCTTCGAGCGCGAGGTCTTGTTAGGCGACAGCGCGCTTGCGAAAGCAAGGGCCAATGAAGACTTCCCTCCGCCGAACGGCCCCGTCCATGTGAAAGCGCACTGCTTGTTCTCACACATCTGCCTCGACATGGCGCTTAGAGCGGCTCGTGCGGTTGCATGGCAGATGTAGCCATCCAAAGCCTCGGGTGTGCCTAAGTCGGAATCGATACGGATAGACCGTTGATAGTGGCGCGCAATGCACACCAGTTCCGAAAGCTTGGGGTCGCGTTCGTCAGTCATATGCTCGTTCGATCATCATTGCGCTCAGATTTATGCTGTCGGCGCTGTTGCGATGAACTTGCCGCAAGCCCGCGGTATCAGTCCAGTTGAGTGCTCGGCGGGTCAGGTCGCCTAGGCCAAAGAGACGTTCCGCTACCGAGTCCTCGTCGAGCTTGAAGACGCGGCCGGGAGAACCCTCACCATACGCGATTGCCTCGAAGGAAAGTGAGCTCAGGTCGGGAGCGCAGCGGCCCCAATAGTCGAGAAGAGCGAAGGCAAACATGGCATCGTTCAAGGTTGGCTTGGGGCCACGTCGGAACGCGTACTGTCCCTTGCGCTCTTCATGCAGCAAGCCGAGCTCGCCGAGCATCGGCTCCGCGTATTCTTCGGGCGACGCCCCGGCTACGCGAGGCGCGTAGCCGCGCAGGCAAGTCTCAAGGTCGCGCGACAGGGTTGCGGGCGACAGCTTGCGCTTGGCCTCGAGACCGAGTGCATAGTCCATCAGCGCAGGTTCAAGCTCCTCTCGAGAGAATGAAGATGCCGTGACATGATTGAAGAGCCAATACCAAGTCGTCGCTCGGTTTCCTCTTCCCGCCACCTGCCAATGAGCATGCCAAGCCGTCGTTGAGTGTTCGGCATAGGGATCCCATCCGTCGTCGTCGAGCGCCTTTATTGCCCAATCGGACACCGTGTAGGCCTCGCCGCCGTCGTCTCGCAAGACGTCGCAGGCTAGAGCCCAATGGCGAATCGATCCCACCATGTTTTTGCCTACACCGAATTCGGCGATAGCTTTCTCGTCGGAGAACGTGGTCTTAGCGACTCTCCCCCCGATCGATTTGTCGAATGCCTTTTTCAGCCACATCTGACGGAGTGGGAAGGTCTCATGCCCGGAGAAATGAGGCGTCATCGACGTCAAAACTGTGGTGGTGTTCTTCATTGAAAAGCCATTCTAGCTAGGTGACGGACGCGAACTGGAGACTTCCACCAGTCTGTACCGTTCAATTGTGCAAGAGCGTTGGGTTGGACGCTATGGAGTCCATCAATTGCAGGTATGGCTGTATGGATATCCAGCATTTGGAGTTTCCGGGACGCCGAGCTCATGGAGTGAGCCAGCACACCTGTTGCTGTCACTGATCAGCTGGATGGGCTGAGACCACTTAGGGCCGGCTCGAAGCGGGAGCCAACGTCTATCCACCGGCATCAGTGACAGCGCCGAGATTGCGGGCACGCCGAGGAGGCTGACCCCGAAGGTCGCGATGATCACCATGTGCAGGTCCGGCGCCGCGCCCCACATTGAAAGCTCTGGCTCGAAGCGTTGGCACAGGCGGCGGTACAGCGGCTCGTCCAGCGTAAAGGCCTGATCCGGCACATGCTTGACCGTGGCTTTGGCGCCGAAGCGCGTTGGCACGATCTCCTTGAGCTCCGCGATGAGCAGCATCAGCTGCTGTGCATTTCCCGGCGCGAACGAAGTTCGGGCCCACCGACCAATGCGGCGCGCGTTGATTGCGTCTCGCTCCGCGACACAAAACACCTCCGGCACATAGAGCCGGCTGTACAGCTCAGCATGACCTGCAAATTTCCCTTCTGCCGCCCGCAGGAGATGGCGCCGAACGGTAGCCCACGACCGCTTGCCTTCAAAGCCAGGATGCCAGTGCGTGAGCTCTGCCTGATTCCACAGGTAGTGCAGCAGGTCCCGCATCGACAGCCTGGCGCCGCCGCTCACCGAGCCGCCGTTAAGGCGGCATGGCGCAGAGGCAGTAGGACGGCTGCCGAGCTTGGACAACGAGAAGTCGAGCTTCAGTGTGATGCTGCCGGTGCTCAGGTCTTCGGTGATCGCAGAGCCCAGCGCTTGGTTCAACCCGGAGAACTCCGCTGCGGGATCGTAGGACGGGCAGTCGGGCGAATGGTGGCTGCCCGTGCCTGGCATGCGCTTGACGATGTGGCCATTGGCAAGCCGGGCCACATACATCTCAACGCCTTCTGCCAAGCACATGCAGCGAGGTCGCAGGCGTGCTTCGTACGCGTCGGCGATGGCCGCCACAAGGCCGGGTGATCCGATTTCAAACCGTCGCCCGCCGACCTCGTAGGCCGCAGTCGGCGCCTCCATGTCTCCGGCGGAAGTTTTCACTGGCGTGGCCTCACCGAGCAGGTGCCGGTGCGGCGCGCTCGCGTGAGCGCTGCTGTTCGGGTGTTGGCAAGACAACCGTGCGCTGCGAAGGCGCAGCCTTGTCATAGACCTTGACCTTGGGTGCCTCCCCGTTGCGAGTGCGTTGAGCCAGCTTTTCGGTCGCAGCCGCCATCACGGCTGCACGCTGCTTCTCAGGCACATTCTTGGCGACCAGCACCGCTTCGACGGCAGCCAGTACGGCCTTGCGGCCGCCACTGCCCCTTGCGGAGGGCTTCTCGGCGGAGGCCGCTGCGGCGCCGCTGCTGGCCTCTCGGGCGGGCTCGATGCGATTGACCAGGCGCGCCTCGCGCTCGCGCTTGAGCACCTCCAGGTCGCCCGGGGTCGGGTCGTAGCCCAGGGTCTTCACGCCACGCACCGACGCTTCCAGCCAGACCAGTCGCTTGAAGTCTTCGTTGCCCGAGACGCGCAGCGCCTTCCAGTTGCGGGCCTCGGCCACATCGACCATCGAGCGCGCGACCGACGGGCTGTTGGTGTCCGTGGCCAGCCGGAACGGTGATTCGGTGAACGCCACGCGGGAGCTGTCGCCGCGGAAGCGGTATTCGGTGCGGCCGATGGACACCTCGCCGACGCTCACCGGGGCGCGCTTGATGACGTAGCGCTCCATCAGCGCGGCTTCGAGGCGGGCGACGAGCACAGCGCGTTCGGCTTGGCCTTCCATCCTTGCGGTCGTCTTGACGGTGCCCTGCTCAGGTTTCGGTTGGACCCTGGCGGCGCCGGGCATGGGGGCCACGTTTGCAGCGCCGGGCACCTCATCTCGCGCCGGCAAGGGGTCCAGGGGGCGCTCGGGCTGCGCCGGGTGTTGCTGACCGCGCCGCCACCCACCATCGACTTTCTGGATCGCCGTTCGCTTGCCGTCCTCAGCCACCGCGACGAACCGGGTGATGCCCAGTTGATCGGCCTTGGCCACCATCTCCGGGAGACTGTTGGCCCGGTAGGTGACCTCCGCGAAGGGGTCGCGCAGTTCGAAGCGCTCCGCAGGCTTGCTGTTCGACGCCTGGGAGCGGGAGATGGCCGCGGACGCGCGGCTGGCAGGTTCGACAGTGCCGCCCTGGCCCGGCGTGCTTTGGCTGTCTGATGAGTTGTCTGCATCCATGGCGACCTCGCAATGGTGGGCTGTGTGAGGGATCAGGGCTGGACGACAGCGGTCGCACTCAGTGCGACCGGCAGTGCGCGGTACAGCTCGATCTCGACGCGGCGATTCAGAGCACGGCCACCGGCGCTGGCGTTGTCGGCCACAGGGTCACCTGTCGGCTGGTAGGTGGTACGAATGCGCCCGGGCTCCACGCCTGCCGCAACCAGGTAGTCGCGGACTGCGGCGGCCCTGTCCCTGGCGATGCGGCTCTCGGCTGGCGCATCGCTGGTGCCGTCGGTGCGCCCGCGCAGCAGCACCAGTGGCGATGCCTTGGCCTCCTCGACCAGGGCTGACGTGACATCGGCCGGAATGGCAACGCGCGTGCTGCCGAACTCGAATCGAACGGTGAAGAGGGTGTTTGCCTGGCGCTGCTGACCCGACGGCGCCTGCATGGCGGCAAGGATCTGCTGACGCGCCGCCATGTTTGCCAGCGTGGCGGCAGTCGTTTCCGTCAGGCGCCGGGACTCCGCGGCTGCCAGGCGCGTGTTCTGCAGCTCGTTCTTGCAGACCTGCAGCTCGACGGCTGTCTTCGCGTTGACCGGCCGCCTCTGCGATTCGTCCACCGTCGGCGGCTGCGGCGGCGAACTGCAGGAGGCCAACAGCAGCAGCCAGGGAACGAAGGGCGTGAGGGTGATGCTTGTTCGCATGACGGTGCTCCCGGTTCAAGTGATGTCTGCTCGCTCGAAGATGCATGGATCGTTGATGAGCACGCCGTCTTCGTCTGCAGCGGCCTCGATCAAGCCACCGCTTGCGGCCTGGCCCGCCCTGGGGCCGACGACGAAGTCCAGCACGGCCTCGGCCACTTCGCCTGGCTGCCCGTCGGGCAGCTCAGGCAAACGGCTCATGTCGCAGACGAGTTGCTCGACGTCCAGGCTCTCACCGGACGCCAGTTCATCGTCGGCGTAGCGCCAACGCTCTTGCACGCGTGCGACGTGCAGGTCCATGTTCATGCGCGGCACGGCCGGCGGGGACAGCAGGCGTGAGGTGAAGGCCTTGTCGCGGTGGTAGCGGATCTTCTCGGCGAGGATGGGCTTGCAGTTCTCGAAGATCACCACCAGCCGTTCGCTGCCCAGCTCCTTGAATTCTTGTGGCAGCAACAAGGCTCGGCGCTGCTCGCTTTCGTTGCGGCTCACGCTGCTGTGCCCATGGCCGCCGATGGACCGGCTGCGCCCGCGTGAGGTGGCGCGCTCGGTGAACTGGCCCAGCATGGCGCTGTATTCGTCGGCGTCGCGCTGCTCGCGCGGCGCGAAGAGGATCTGCAAGCCGTGGTTGGTGGCGAAGGTGCGGGCTTCCTTGTCGCCATAGACGGCGTCCAGCTGGGACATGGCCTGCACCACGGTCAGCAGCCGCAAGTTGTAGCCGGCAAGGAAGGCGGCGGCGTTGGTGATGGCGCCCACGCGGCCCATGGCCGTGAACTCGTCATTGACCAGAAGGCACTGCACTGTCAGCGTCGGGTCCTGCTCGGGCAGGTGCTGCGTGTTCAGGTTGACGAGCTGCGAGAAAAACAGGTTGAGCAGCGGCCGGGCGTTGGCCAGCCGGTTCGGCGGGATGCGCACATAGACCGACATGCGACGACGGCGCACGTCCTGGAGCCGGAAGTCGTCGGCGCTCGTGGCCGCATCCACCACGGCATCCGCAAAGATGGTCAGCGGCGCGTTGAAGGTGGCCACCACGCTGGACAGCGTGTTCTCGGAGTTTGACAACAGGCGCTGCAGGGCGTCCGCACACTCGTCGGAGAACGGATTGCCTTCTTCTCGGCGCCGGCTGATCAGGCCGCTCAGGTGCTCTTTAAGCGAGCGGCCCTTGCCCGAGGATTGGCGCAGCATCTCGCCGATGGTGCGTGGCAGGTCTGGCGTTTCGAGCAGCACAAGGCCCAGGCCCAGGAACAGGTTGCGTGCCTGATCGTTGAAGAAGGCTTCCGATGAAGTGCCGCCGCCATCGTTGGGAAAGAAGACCTGCCCAATGGTGAGCAGGTCGCCCACACGGTGTAGCAGGCTGGAGCGCACGGCGGTCAGCGGGTTCCAGCGGTGGCTGCGCGCGTCTTCGTCGAAGGGTGAGAAGGCATAGACGGCTTGGCCATGCGTGGCGCGGTAGCCCGCTGTGATGTCGTAGTTCTCGCCCTTGATGTCGAGCACCACGACCGAGTCGGGCCAGTTCAGCAGGTTGGGGATCACGACACCCACGCCCTTGCCGCTGCGGGTGGGGGCGGACAACATCACCGACAGCTGGCCGGGCAGCGATAGGAATTTGCCGCGGTGCCGGCCGATGAGGATGCCGGGCTGACCGTCGCTGTCGCTGCGGGTCAATCCAGCGCGGTCCACCTCGGAGGGGCAGGCGAAGCGGGCGTCGCCATGCAGCGCGCGGCGCGGCCGTGCTGCGGCGACCAAGCCCGCAGGCAGCAGGATCAGCAGGCCGAACCCCGAGGTGCCGATTGAGAGCTGCAGCTTCTTTCGGAGCTGAGCATCGTCCGCGTACAGGGCCCAGTAGTGCACGACGCTGGCGAAGTGCGCCTGACGCGGGTTGGCCTTGTTCAGCACCAGGAACAGGGCCCCTGCCACGTAGAACGCCGCACAGGCCAACACGACGTAGCCCATGACTGCAAAGCCGCAGGCAGCGACCTTGCGTCCCTTCGGCCATGCAGAAAACGGCAAGGCAGTGACGCTGCTCATGCTGGTGCCACCTGTGCATCCCCTCGGCTGAGCCGCTGGCCGCGGGGCTCATAGAGGATCTCGGAGATGAAGCGGCCGCGCTCGTCGCGATCGAACTGCACGACCACGTCGACCACGACGTTCAGCAGCCACTTGATCTCATTCAAGCGCAGTCCGCCGCCAGCGCCGGTCTCGCGGATCATCAGTGACATCTGCTCAAAGGCCAGCGCGCAGCTGCCGGCATGCACGCTGGTGATGCTGCCTGGGTGGCCAGAGGCTGCGAGGCGCACGAAGTGGAAGCACTCGTCGCCGCGTACCTCGGCCAGGAAGATGCGGTCCGGCTTCATGCGCAGGCAGGCCTCCAGCAGCGACTTGGCCGTCACGCGGGCCGTTCCCTGTGCGTCCTTGCTGTAGAAGAGGTGCACCACGTTCGGGTGGTTGGGCAGCGTCAGCTCGGCGGTGTCCTGGATCGTGATCAGCCGCTCATGCCTGGGTACTTCCTCGACCAGGCCCTTCATGAAGGTGGTCTTGCCCGAGCCGGTCTTGCCGCTGACGACGATCGTCTGGTGGGTACGCACCGCCAGCCGCAGGAATTCGGCGCAGCGGCCGGCGTCCTTCAGTGCCACCAGTTCGCGCTCGAAAGGCTGCAGTTCGGCGTTCGCCGTGCGCGCCACTGTGGCTGTGCGCTCGAACAGGCCTTCGCGCTCGAAGTCGTCCAGCCGCTTGATCAGTTGCGACGGCTTGCGCACCGTGACCGACACCGTGCCGCGCGGCACCGCAGGCGGGATCACAAACTGGATGCGTTCGCCGCTGGGCAGCGTGGCCGACAGCAGCGGCCGCTCCTGGTTGACCTGCTGGTCGCAGAAGGTGGCCACGGCTGTGGCCAGCGACAGGCAGCGCTCCTGCGTCATCTCCGGCGCAGGCACCGTTTGCCAACCACGCACCGTCTCGACCAGCAGCTCGCCCGGCCGGTTGATGCAGACCTCCAGCACGCCGGGTGCATCGAGCTGATCGCGCAACGGGCGCAGGAACTCGACCACCGAGGTCGCGTCACCGCACCAGCCTTCGCCCAGGGTTTCGTGCTCACAGGTGTGCGGGTTCATGGCGCCACCTCGCGTGCCAGCTCGCTGGCGGTGGGCCTCAGCGCGTACACCGACGAGAAGTCCACGTCCCGAGCGACGTAGATGCCAACGATGCCGCCTTGATTCTGGTAGATCAGCGGCGGGATGTTGATGGTGCTGTCGAGCACCTTCTCGGCCAGCTTGTTGGTGTTGGCCGTCGTGGACGGCAGCACGACGGTGTTGGCTTGGCCGCCGCTGTCACCTTCGTTGGCCTGGTTTTGGATGAGCAGCTTGACCGAGTCGTCGATCAAGGACAGCAGCATGGCCGCGCCGATGCGCTCGCCCCATCGGTTGTCGACGTAGCCGTCAATGCCGGACTCGCCCAGCTGACCCGTGCCGGGGGAGTCGATGTCGACCGTGACGCCCAACGGCGTGCGGATGCGGGTCCACAGCACAGGAATGCGCACAGTGCCGGGTTTCACGGCTGCGACGCGGTATTCGCCATCCATGTGCGAGCCACGTTCGATCAACAGCACGCGCCCGTCGTCGCTGAAGACGTTGCGCTGCACCTGGCAGCCGACCAGGCCGGATGCGGCGCTGATCACCTTGGTCTTGAGCGCACAGGTGAAGGCGGTGCCCTTGGGCAGCGTGAGGCTTCGCTTGCCGAGCATCGAGGCGGCCACCTTGGGCGTGGCGGAGGCTTGCAGCTGGCCGCCGAACAGCCCAGCGCCGGCAGAGGGGCCACCAACGGGGGCCGTGCCGGCCATCGGCGGCCCGCCGAGAAGGGCTCCCGACGGCGTCTGGCCGGTCGCCTGGCCTGTGGCCAGTGCTGCGGACTTGGTCATGTTGTCGAGCAGGCCCTGGAGCTGGCGCTGGTAGCCCTGCAAGTTGCGCGAGGTTGCGGCCATTGGATCGATCGGGCCAGCAGCATCGGGCGAAGTCGCGCCGTCTTGAGCAGGGGGCGCGGCTGTATCCGCCTTTCGGTTGAGTGCGCCCGGGCGGGAGGTGACCAGCAGGACAGGGGCGTCCTGCGGCGACGCCATCTTCGGACCGCCTGACGCGGCGTCACCGGATCCTGTCCGCCGGACGCCGATGGGCTCGGCGAGTTCTTCGGCCGTCGGGGTCAGGGCCGGGATGCGCGGCGCCGTGGCCGCCAACGCGCTCGCTGCGGGTGCGGCAGGCATCTCGAGCTTGCGCGGCTCGGCCGTGGCCGCCGTTGGCTTGTTCTTCACCAGCATTGCCGCTGCGTCGTCGGCCTTCCTGCCACTGGCCGACAGGCGCTGGATCGTCAAGGCGGCGACGGCGACCAGCGAACCCATCAGCAGCGCGACGGCCAGCAAGCCCTTCTTCGACATCGACACGCGCGGCCTGGCGGCGACGTTGGGAATGCCGGCCTCGCCGGGCAGTGGTGAGATCGTGTGGCCGTCAGCTTCGGCATCCGCACTGGCATCGGCGCCGAGTTCAGGATCGCCGTTGTCGCTCGGGTTGGCGTCGCGCTTCATGGCGTCACTCCTCTGTGCGTGCTGGTGGCCGCAGCGGCGTGGCCACCGGTGTCGTCCTTGAGCACGCGCTGCACGCCTGGCACGGTGGTGCCATCAGCTGGCGGTCTGCCATCCAGGTCGAAGGCCTCGTTCCAGAGGCCGACGACAGCCGCGCCCGCGCGCAGCATCAGCCGCCGGCTGACGCGGTCCAGCACGAGCAGGTCGTCTTCCATGCGTGCGTTGACCAGCGTCTCGCTGCCATCGCCCAGGACATGGAACACGGCCGGGACCTCGCGATTGCCTGGAAAGCGCAGGTAGGTGAAACGGCCATCGTCGAAGACCAGCGTCGGCACGATGTCCTGCGAGCCGTCGCCTTCGGCAACCGAATATCGGGTGTTCATCACCTGCGGCTTGGCCTGCAGCCGTTCGGCGACGACTTGTTCAGGGGGCAATGGCGGCGGCACGGCTGGCAGTGCGATCAGGGGCACCGTCTCGCGCTGCGTGAGCCGAGCAACAGGCATCACCTGGACCGGCGCCCTGACCACCAGCCGGTACACCGGCGGCTTGGGGTCGCCATCGGCCAGCACGACAAAGCGGAAGGCATGCGTTCTGCGGTCGGTGACAACGGCCAGGTTGTTCGCCGCGCTGGCCGAACTCTTGGCCTTGACGAAGATGTTCCGGCCGCCGGCTTGCGCAGCAACGCACCATGCGGCTTCGGCCTTTGCACAGTCGCCGCCGAGGCCCGCCGCTACTTCGGTAATCGACTCGTTGGCGTCGAGAACGACCAGGGTGACGACGCCACGCTTGACGGGGACTGTCACCACCGCGTGCGGGTCGTAGATCACTTCGCGGAGGCGAGGATCTGCGGGCTCCGGGGCGGCCAGGGCCGGGCCGCACATGGCCAGTCCAGTGATCACTGTCAGCCAGGTGCAGGCTTTCATGGCTTGATCTCCGCTGCGGTCGTGTTGATCTCCGGATCGGACCGATACGCGGTGACGACGAAGCCAAACGGGTTCTCGATTCGGTCGCGCTCCTTGGCCAGCACCCTGGGCTGGTATTGGAAGTTGACGCTGGCCACGTGCCGCGTGGTGACCTCAGGCAGCTTGCGCTCCGTCAGGCGCACGACCTTGTCGTAGGTGACGGTCGCCTGGCCTTTGCTGCCGCTTCGAGCGGAGGCGGTCAGGCGCACGCCGATGACGTTGATGCGCCAATCCTCAGCAGGGCCAATCCGCTTCTGCAGGGCACCGTCGCCCTCGAACTGACGGTTGTAGTCGGCGAACACGGCTGGCACCGCCATTCGGGCCACTTGGTCGAAGTCGCGCTGCAGGAAGGTCCAGCTGTAGCCCTCCCTGGCGCGCACGAACGTGGCGAGGTTGTGCTTGTCGAGCGCCTCCATCGGCGGGATGGTCTCGACGTCCAGCCGCTGCTGGATCGTGGCTTCGCCGGTGACCCGGTCGACGACGATGGGGATCTCGACCACACGGCGGAGTGGGCCCTGGACGAAGACGGCTGCGATGCCGATGAAGCCCAGCGTGAGGCCGGCGATGGCCACCCACCAGGCCCGTCGCTCGGAGCGTTCGAGCATCACCGCCCGGTCGAGCTCCCACGCCCGATTGGCGTCGATCACAGCCTGCTCCGCGGTGGCCTCGGCACCGTCGTGTGCTGTGCTGAGGGGGCGATCAGGCAATGCAGCGGCGATTCCTGGCGTCAGGACGGCACTCATGGTGGGACCTCAGTTGGACTGCGTGCGGGCCTTGGGGGCAGGACGCAGTGGTTCAGGGATCAGGCATCAGGGCAGGTAGTCGGACACCTTCCCGGTTCGGACGAGCATCTGGTACTGGCGTTCGCGCTCTCGCGACCGTGCGATGCGCTCCTCGCTGTCGGCCATGCCTTGCAGCATCTGCAGTTGAGACATCTCGTGGGCAAGGAGTGCGTCTTCGGCGCCGACGCGGGCCTGGATCTCCTGCACGGCCTTCTGATCCGTGGTGGCGTTGATCTGGCCCATCAGCGACTGGATCTGAGACAAGCGCCCTGCGGCCGACTTCATCGCATCCTGCAGCATGCCCTTGTACTGATACGGCTGGGCCAGCGACGCCTGGCAGCTGGTGCGGGCGTCGCCGCTCAGGTCCATGCAGTTGTAGACCATGCCCTCGTCGCGCAGCGCCTTGGAGGTGGCGCTCAGGCCGGCGTATCCCGACGAGTTGATGGCGTTGATGTAGGTATAGGCCTCGGCCGGCACGTAGTTCTGCAGCATCGGGTTATTGAAGACGTTGCCGAGGTTGCGGATGCCGTTGATGCTGTTGAGCTGGCCCTGCAACTGGGTGATCTGTTGCACCTGGTTGTCTATTGCAGTGATGTCGTTGAGGACCTGCTGGACGGTCTGGGTCAGGTTGGCGGCATCGAAGACCGGGATGCCCTGCGCTCGGGCATTGTTGGCGCCGAAGACGCTCGCAGCGACGCAGGCGGCGGCAGCGACTTTGAGACAAGTGGGCATGGTGAGGCTCCTGTTCCGGTTGGCGATCACGCCCGACCGCGCAATGCGGCGAGCTTGTAGGCAGCGACTCGCACCGCGCCGTAACCCTGGCGTGCCAATGCGCCGGCCCCGCCGGCCATGGCTCCCGCAGCGCGACCAGTGGCAGCGGCAGCGGCGCCGGCGGCCTGGCCAGCCGCAAAGGGCAGGCCGGCGCCTGCGCGAACGACACCGCCGGCAGCACCCGCGCCACCTTCACCCCTTGCAGACGACGCGGAGCGCAGGCCCGAGACCATCAGGGCGTTCTGGATCATCTGCATGCCCTGCTGGACTGCTGCCCCGCCTGTCAGTGCGGAGGCGAGGCTGGGCGCCTGGAAGCAGATAATGGCCATGAGGACCATCAGCACGCAGTAGCGCGTGGCCTCGCCCAGGACGTTGAACGTGGCTCCCAGGAATCCCCCGCCGTCAATGATCGCCTTGAACATGGCAGCTCCCATGTACGTGCTCAGGCCGAGGGCAAAGAAGGCGAACCAGGTGAGCACCACAGAGTTGAGGACCATCGACAACCAGCTGTCGAAGAATCGTGTGGTGGGCCGCCAAGCAAGGCAGAGAATGAACAGAGGCCCGACCGCAATCACGAACGTCAGGAACAGCTTGGCCAACGTCACCACGAAGAGCCCAATGCAGAGGAAGCAGACCGAGCCGATGGAAAAGATCGCGGCGGCCAGAACCAGGTCCAGGCGGAACATACCGGCCTCTTTCATGATGTCTGCTACCTGAGCGCTGGCGTCGTCGTTGAACTTGTCGAGCAGTGCATAGGGCGTGGAGACAGTCGCCGGATCGACGCCGGACGGAACGAAGGTCGATGCAACCCCCATTGCCAAGGCATTGGCGCTGTCCGACACGTTCGAGATGTAAAAGCCGGACTGGAGCGCGAAGGCCAGGACCAAGCCGATCTTGAAGACCTTCCACATGAAGGTGGGCAAGGTCTCGGAGACCTCGTTTCGCAGTACGGCCCAGCCGTACAAGGCCACCCATAACGTCATCGCTGTCAGCGCGACCGGTGCGATGGCAGTCATGAGGGTCGAGACCACGCTGAGCACGTAGGTGCTGAGGATAGCGTCGAACTTGGCACCGACCCAGGCAAACATGGCATTGATCTCCTACTGAACGGCGTCAAACGGAAGGTTGGCGGGTGGCCGCGCAAACATGTTCACGCACTTGCTACCCAAGTCAGGAAATTGGCATTGAAGCCAGTTGTTGCCGGACTTGACCACCCAAAGGCGGGAGTGCCTCGTCGTTCCGTACGTGGACTTGCGGCAGGTGCCCGGCCGGGCATAGGCCTCGGTGCACTCCACAAGTCCATCGTTGGTCTCGACCATGTGCCAGGGTCCTGCGTTGCATCCCGCGTCTGCGTCGCAGCGCTTCGTGCTTCGGATCGGACCAGTTGACGGAAGGGGGGCGGTTTCAACGCGCTTACTCCCATCAGGCATCACCTTGACAGCCTCGTTGCCCTTCACGAACTGGGCGCCGGCAGTGGTGGCGGCAAGTGCGATCGCGATCACTGCAGCGAGATGACGAACAGCGTTCATGCGGCTCTCCTGGAGGTTCGAAACTTGCGATCCTGAACCTCGGCGAGCAGGACGGGAAGCCATTGAAACGGATCGTTGCCGTGTCGTTCGCGCACCGCATCGAGCAGGGCCACGTTGTCGGTGGTGGCCGACAGCACAGTGATGAAATCCTCCAGCCCCGCGAGGTCCAACTCGCAGATCGCACTGGCATGGCCCTGCTTGACGAGGAAGCGCCGGCCGCCTTGTGCGCCGAGGCTGCGCACGATGTCGAACTCGGCCTGCGTCAGCCCGAAGCCGTCGACGTATTCCTCGCGCACCGCTTCCGGATTGGCGAGGAAAATTTTTGTCACGCTCTGCTCGATCATCGTGCGGCCGATGGGGTGGCGCAGCACGTCGGACGGACTCTGTGTGTCGAAGATGCCCAGGCCGTTCTGCTTGCGGATCGTCTTCTGCTTTTGCTTGGCGAAGTCGCTGAAAATCTCGTGGTCGAGCGCCTTCCAGAACTCGGAGATGACGTAGATCAACCGTTCACCGTTGACGAGCTCTTCCATCACCTGCAGCAGGTACATCATCACCGGCGTGCGAACTTCGGGCAGGTCGAGGAACTCAGTGGTGTCGAAGCCGATGACTGATGCGGCGTCGAGGTCGAGCAGCTGATCGTCGGCCAGGTCGAACACCCACCCGAGCGCGCCTCCTTGGCACCAGCGGCCGAGCCGCTCGAACAGACTGTTCTCGCCCGCCTTCGGCAAGTTCTGGCGCACGGTCGAGAAGCGGCGCAGCGGCGCCGGCATCATTGCCACGGCCTTGACGGCATCGGCGATGGCCCGCTCGTCGGCCGGCAGCAGCGGCATGCTCGGCGTGCCGATGCAGGTGCGGATCAACTGTTCCCAGAACTGGATGCGCGCCGGTGTCGGCTCGCGCTGCAATGGATTGCAACCCGTGGGCTTGCCCGCTTCGAGCGTGAAGTAGCGGCCACCCAGGGCCCGGATCGCGATCTCGCAGCCACGGTCCAGGTCGAACAGCACGAGCCTCGGCGCGGGGTGCCATTTGCGCGTGAGCGTCAGAAGGAACATCTCCAGCGTCGTCTTGCCCACACCGGTCGAGCCGATGATCAGCGTGTTGCCGGGCAGCTTCTTGTCTGCCGAGTCCTCGCCTTCGGGGCTGCTGTGCAGGTTCAGGTAAAACGGTTGACCTGAGGGCGTGCGCAGCAGGGCCAGCGCCTCGCCCCAGGGATTGCCCTCGCGCTTGCCGCGGGCGAAGTTGTGGGCACTGGCGAGTGCCGCAAAGGCGCGCGAGGACAGCTTCGCATCCCGGGGCCGCCACTGCCAGTTGCCTGGCATCTGGGCGAACCAGGCGGCGTCGGCCACCAGGTCCACTGGCGACATCTGCAGGCTGGAGGCTTCACCGATTGCGCCGATGGCTTGCGAAGCCCGGCGGCCGGCATCCGCCACGCTCTCCCCGAACACGACCAGGCTGTAGTGGTACTCGCCCATGCAGAACTGGCCGTCGCCGAGTTCGTTCAGCGCCACGTCCATCTCGGCCACCTGGCTGGCCACCACGTCATCACTGGCGATGAGCTGGTCGCGCTGCAGTTCGAGCGAGCGCATCGCCTCCCGGCGCGGCAGGATGGAGAAGCTTTGCGTCTCGATGAACTCGCTGGCCTCGTAGAGCAGCGCGTTGAGGATGCCTGGCTCAACCGCGTCGGCGTACTCCTTGATGTCCACCAAGGCGGCATAGCGCCGCTGATGGCCGTGCCGCAGTTCGAGCTTGTCCCCGCCGAAAGACAGCCGGGCCGTTGGCAGCAAACGGTAGAGCGGCCCCGCCGTCATCGGAATGGGCCGCCAGCGGCCGTTGACCAGGTAGCCGAGGAATTCGGCCAGTTCGGAGTAGGTCCGGCCGCGGTGCTCGCGCTTGCCGAGCAACTGAGGGCCAAAGCCACGCAGCACCCGGCCCACCAATGCGCTGCGCTCCTCCATGATCCGCATTGCCTCGCTTTGCGCTTCGGCGATGGCGGCACGCGTGCGCTGCGTCGACTGCAGGGCGCGGCTCACGCGCGACACATTGGGCCGGTACACCAGCGTCAGGTAGAGCTCGTTGCTCATCATCCGCTGCTCGCCGAGCTTGGCCTGATAGGCGATGGACAGGTCTCTGGCGAAGCCGGGCTGCGCCGGGTCTTGCAGACTGTCGCTGGCGACCCGGTGCAGGCGGTGCGTCCACAGCGCCCACTGGCCGCCGGCCAGGTTGCGCAGCAGGCTGCACAAGGCCTCGTGCCGCTCGCTGATCTGGTGCTCATCGGCGCACTCAAAGGCCACGCCGTCCAGGCGCCACACGCGGAGGTAGTCACCACCCCGTGTGATGACGTCGTGCGGGCTGAGCAGCGACGAAAACGGGATGAAGCGGGCCAG
Organism: Ideonella sp.; assembly: GCF_041287625.1. GTDB lineage: Bacteria > Pseudomonadota > Gammaproteobacteria > Burkholderiales > Burkholderiaceae_C > Ideonella. Next base: position 80,251 of record NZ_JBGGNH010000021.1, on the reverse strand, counting down.
TGGGTTCTCAGTCCGGGCCTGCGCCCAGTATCGGGGCCGCGAAGCCACGCGAGCATCGCGGCCCGGCCGCGCGTTGGAGGCGTTGCCTCTAGACATGCCAAGCATCGCGATTGCTCCGGTAGAGGGTGGGCGCGTAGCTGCGCGCGTGCCACAAGCGGCGGTTGCGGTCATGAAGGCGCAGCTTCATGGCAACAAACATTTGCCGAAAGCGCTGGTCGTCCTTGGCGGTCACAAGGCGCATCCACAGCAGCGCAGGCACGAAGGCAGCCACCACCCCGAGGGCAATCCACCAGCTCACCAGGATGCCGCCCCAGATGACCAGCAGCATTCCCGTGCCAAACAGCACCACCAGTGGCACCAGCGGGATGCCCAGCTTCATGGCCGGGCGCGTGGCGCCCTTGTAGATGGCTTCGACTTGCATGGTCTGGCCCGTCGTCGCTCAGCTGACGATGTAGCTGGCGAAGGCCGCCGCGCCGCCGACGAAGGTGCCGCCGATCAGCACGTTGGACACGTCGGCCAGGCGGGCCCCCTGAAAGATCATCTTGAAGCCGGCCCAGATGATGGCAATGGTCACCACCGCGATCGAGATCGTCACCAGGATCGCGTTGACGTTCATCACTGTGGTGTTGATCTTGTCGAAGCCGTCGGCCAAGGCCAGCTGCGAGGCTGTTTGCGACAGCAGGGCGGCCAGCACCGGTGCAGCGCGGCGGCTCAATGCGAGGGGTTTCATGTCTTCTCCTTGGGTTGGGTGGTTGAAGCGGGACGTGAGGCGGTGACCGCGGCTGTCACGACCCTGCGCACGTAGCCGTGGTGAAAGCCGGTGACGAAATTGCCGCTGTAGTAGCAGGACAAGGCCTGTCGCAAGGCTGCCTGGTTGACCACCGTTGCTGTGGCCGGTGTGCGTGTGCGGTTGAAGCATTCGGCCAGCACGGTCTGCATGGCGGTCAGGTTGGTGCAGGGCTCGAAGGCCGACTCGACCGTCAGGCCCAGGCGCTCGAAGTTGCCGATGTTGATCTGGCCGAGACCGACGCTGAAGTTCCAGCCAGCAGCTCGCAGGGCCCGAGCTGTGGCCAGGGCTTCTGCGCGGTGCCGCGGCTGGTGCACCAGAGCCCCGCCGACCACGCCGATCGCCCAGGGGTTGAAGGCGCTCTCGACGCTGACCAGGGCCTGCGCGGTGGCAGGATGCACCTGCGGTGCACAGGCCAGTGCCAGCGCGAAGAAGGCGGACGCATCCATGATTTGGACTCAGTTGCCCGGTTCGACTGGCGGCGGCGGCAACGAGGCGAGCCAGGCGGCGTAATCGTCGTCGAACCGCGGATCCCAGGTGCCGAGCTGTGCTTTCGCGGTCGGGCTGAACTCGGTCACCGTGTCGCCGCTCATTGACCACCAGGTACGGGTGAAGGACTCTCCGTTGATCGAGACCGAGACAGCGCCGGTGTAGTCGCAGGTGTAGACAGGGCCGATGTCGCTCTCGAAGACCCGCGTGTACTGCGGCGGGCAGTAGCTCGGCGCGCTGGCCCAGGCGTTGTTGGCTGAATTCCCCCCACCGGCCATGCTGCAGGTCGGGAACGGCTTGCCGAAGGCCAAGTCATGCAAGACCTGCTTGATGGGTGGTACGCACTGCGGGATCGAGTGCCAGCTGGGCGCGGCGAAGCAGAGCAGCACGAGGCAGCCGTCGACCGCATGGGCCGGACCTGCGACGAAGGCACCGGTGATGGCTGCGACGGTCGCCAGCACCGAGGCGGTCCAGCGTTGGCGCAACGGGAAGCTCGACGGCGAGGAAAGGCTGGCGGCCATTGCAATGGTCATGTCGCGGCTCCTTCAGAGGCTGCGAGGCAGCCTCGGGAAGCCCGGCGCCTTGCATTGAGTTCACTCTATTCGCAGAATCCGTGAGAGCGACTGCTTCAAATGCGCGAATTTCTTGCGCGCCGGCTACGGGCTTGTCTCAGAGCAACCCATATCGCCTGCACAACCAGACCGCATCGCGGCGACTGGCCACTCCAAGCCGCACGTTGAGCCGATGAAAACGGCAGTCGATGGTCTTTGGCTCCGTGTTCAAGGCTGATGCAATTTGCTTTGAACCCTGCCCAAGCGACTCGCGACGCAGCAGTTCGAGGTCACGGTCCGTCAGATGAGCGCGTTGAATGAGTTCATCGCGTCCGCGACGCTGGAACCAGTCCGTCAACCCCAAAGCCAGTGCACGGTAGATCGGCATGAGGCGGCTGATGGCGTCGAGGCAATGCGCATCCTCGCCCGCCAGCATCAGGAGGCCGAGCGCGTCAGAATCTTGCGGAAGCGGCGCAGGAATCAGCCAGACCGCCCTCGCAAGCGTGCTGTGGTCGGCGTCTTGGTCGTCCGCCTCTCGCTCATCAAGGGACTGCTGAACGAGCAGGGGTTCGCTCGTTCGCGCAGCATGGGCCAACCAGTTGTGTGGACCGCTGTGCAGCTGCCTCAGCGCGCTTGCGGTCCAGTCCGGGTCCAGGGCTGCGACGGATCGGTACCAGCCATGTTCGCCGTCTGAAATCGCCCAGACGAACAGTGCTGCGCTTGCACCGCCCGTCTGTGCGGCCAGCTCCAGCGCAGAGATGACGCTCGCCAGGTCGGCGAAGTCCAGCGAGGCGGCCAACTCGCAAAGCTCGAATGCCGCAGTGGGAGAAGCGGAAGGCGGAGCTTCGCCGCGCCGGTCGGCGTCATCGAGCGAGGTTGCCATGCGCAAACCTCCGCAGTTCGTCATGCGCGACCGGGTGATCGAATTTGGTTGGCGCGTTGACGAGCCACTGTTCGAACTCGGCCAAGCTGTGAATGACGAAGCACTCCTCCAATGCCGTGCCGGTGTGCAGCCAGGTGCTCAGTTGGACTTGCAGGCCGGCGGGATCAGCGCCCACGACGAGTTCGAGCCAGCCGTACTTGGAGGTCCACGATGCACGGACATGACGTAAATCGCGGGTGAACGATGCGACCGCTGGGCGGACAGACGGATCGGATGCAAATCGCTGTCGTCCCGCAGGCGTTCGACGCCCATTACGATGGCGATCGAAAGCAGGGCTGTCGGTCGAATGCTTCTTGGCTCGTGACTGCGACGTGCTCATGGCGGCGCTCCCAATGAATCCGGTACCTCTTCGTCCGACGGCCCGATCACGGCCTGGACGTTTCGAGAGCTACCGGGAGCGCAGCCTAGAAAGCAGCTGCAGTGCCTGTCAATGCATCAGGGCCGATTTCCGTAAATTTGTGGCAGCGTCAACTCTGCTAAACGACAGCCAAGCGTGCGGTGGTGAGCCCCAATCGAGCCTCAATCGAAATCAGGAGAGGTTGGCGTTCGCGGAGAGCTGGCGAAGAACTTCCATCGTTTCCGCAGCGCGCGCCTCCGGCACGAAGAGGTGGTCGTGGTGGAAGGCTGCTACGGCATTGCAGGCGATGCCCGCGTGCGCAAGTCGATCCGTGATACAGGCGAGAAAACCCACCGCATCGAGCGACGAGTGGACGGTGAGGGTGATGAGGCGACAGGGGAAGGTGTAGCGAACGCTGGCTGCCTCCGCCTGCGATTTGTCGATGATGGCGGTGAGCCCCTCAGCCTCCCGGAATGTGCAGATGGGATCGATGCCCTGCGGGAGTCGGAAGTCACTGAAGGTGCAAAAGACGAAGACGCCATCGGCAATGCTCGGCGTCATCTCTCGGCACAGGTCGTGCAGATCGCGAACTGCGTTCATCGTGATTTCCTCGAGCCTGCTTGGACCCACCACGGCCGAGATTATGACCATCCTCCAGCGCCGAAGGAACCCTCAATCAGACAGCGAGGCGGGAGATGAGCTCGGCTCCGGTTTAGCGTTCTTGACGTGAAGCGAAAGTTGCTAAACCGCGATCACCGGCAGCGGCGGCTTGGTACCTTGGGGTCGCGGCTGGGACGATCCTGTCGAGTGCGGGCCCTTTCCACGGCGCCCGTCGGCCGCGCTCAAGGAGGTCTGCCATGGCCACCCGCTCGGAAGTACTGTCCGACATCGCGCTGCTCCGGCAGTCCTTGCGTCGCGCCGGCAGCCCCCACTTGCCGCTGCTGAAGCTGGAGGGCTGGCGCCCGATCATGGACATCCTTGTCGATGTTGCAGCGATCTGTGCAGCGCTCGCTGTCGCGCTGCACGAACCCTGGACATCGTCGCTTGCACTGCTGGTCCTCGGCAATCGCCAGCGGGCGCTGGGCAACATCCTGCATGACGCTGCGCACCGTAACCTGATGCGCGATCAGGTGTTGAACGATCTGGTGACGTGGGCGTTGATCGCGCCTCTGCTTTTCGTGAGCCTTCCGCGCTATCGAGACTTGCACTTCCGCCACCATCTGGACCTCGGGGCGAAGGGCGCCGACCCCGACTTGATCCCGATTCCGCCGATGAAGGCTCGATCCTGGGTGTCGGCGGTGGCGGTCAACGCGCTGTCCGTGCGGGCGGTGCTGGGTTCCGCTTTCGGGCACTTGCTGGATAAAGGCGTTCCGCGCCGAGAGAGGCTGTACGTCCTCGCGTGGTGGGCGCTGCTCGTCGCAGCGCTCATTGCGGTGACCGGCGCCGGTGCGGCGCTCAGGATGCTTGCCCTCTGGCTGGCTGCCAGATGCACGGTTTTTCACCTGATCACCATCGTCCGGGAGATGTGCGATCACCATGGCCTGATGCCTGGCGGCGTGTTCAGCTTCACGCGCGACCTCAAGGCTACAGGACTGTGGTCGGCGCTCATCCATCCGCGGAACAATGCGTACCACCTGACCCACCATCTGTTGCCGGCCATCCCGTACTACCGGCTGCCCGACGCGCAGCGCCTCTTTGCGACGCTGCCCGAGTACCAGGAACGAGCCTGTGTGTGCGAGGCCTATTTCTCGGGTCCCGAGCGAGCGGTGGCTTCTTGGCAGCAGGAGCCGGCGCGATGACGGCACGGACGCTGGGCGCTCTTCAGGTCGGCGCACTCCTAATCTCGGCCAGTTACGGCACTGGCTTCCTGTTCGGTTCGGGCGAATACGCCCTGAGATTCGGCATGGCGGGTGCTGTCTACGGCGTTGCGACTGGGCTGGGGATGATTGCGATGGCTGCTGTCGCGGGCCGGCTGTGGCAGGCGGGTCTTTCGGTGTGGGACCTGCTTGGGGATCAGTGCGGGGAGCGCGTGCGACGACTGGTCGCACTGCTATCTGTCGTCTGGATGGCGGGCGTGCTGGCCGCGCAGATCCATGGCGCCGTCGCCGTCATCCGCCTATTGGGTGTCCGCGCCGTGCCAGCACATGCCGCCGCCATTGCGCTGATCTTCGCGGCGTCTCGCGTCGAGTTGCGCGCGGCTTCTGTCGTCTTCGCCGGTTGCCTCGCAGTCAGCGCGATGGTCCTCTTGTTTGCATTGGTCACGAGCGGCGGTGTTGACCTCTACATCGGATCATTGCCGGCATTCGCTCAGGCCTTGCCGTCGCTTGGCGTGGCGCAGACCTTCACGATCGCCATTGGCGTGGGCCTGCTCGTCTGCACCGGAGCGGACTACCACCAGTTCGTTCTTGCTGCGCGTGGACCAGGCGCAGCCATCTGTGGATGCCTGCTGGCTGGCGTGGGTCTGCTCTTCCTGGCCTTCCTGCCCCCTGCGGTCGTGCTGTCCACGATTGCCCAGCCCGGGTGGCCTGGCGTAGCGGATCCCAAGCAGGTCGTGCCGCAGGCGCTGTCTCTGGCGGCGAAGCATCTGGCGGTCGGTGCCGGCCCGACGATGCTTGGAGCGCTCGGCGTCGCAGCGCTGGGATCGGGGGGCGCGGTGCTTCGCGCCATGGTGTCAGCGTTGCAGGCAGCGGAGCCTCGCCATCTATCGGTGAGGCCTATTGTCCCGGCGGCCATCGCCATGGCCGTCTCAGCGACTTTGACGGCCAGCGGCTTGCCCATTGTGGACACGATGGTGTCGGTCAATGTGGTCTACATCGCCAGTGTCGGTGTCAGCCTTTATGGCTTTCTGCGGGGAAGGCATGGGCACAAGGTTGACGAAACCTGGGTGATCGCGACGGGCTTTCTTGTCGCGTCGGCTGTCTTCGTTGTGAGCTGGCTGGGTTTGCCAATTCCGAATCGCGAGCTTGTCTCGCTCCTTGCCGGATTGGCGTGCGCCGGCGTGGCGCGAGCCACGCTACATCGACGCGATGACCACCTCGCGTGCCCTGCGTCGCGCCGGTAGCGGAGACAGCGTCCGCTGCCGGCGTGGCTTGCCGGTCGGCCGGCGCGGTTGGATGAGGCACTTCGCCGCATGGCCAACGATCAAGTCGGTGATCTCCCTGGCGATGGGCGGCTCCATCTCCCAGTGATGCCAGAACAAGTCGACGTGCACAGGATCGCCCGGTGCCAGCTCTTGCAGCACCCCTTCCTGAAGCAGACGTTGGGCTTGGGTGGAGGGCGCCAACCCGTAGCCGGCACCCATGGCGATGCCTTCGAGCAGAGCGGACGGGGAGGGCAGGTAGTGGCGTGGATAGCGGTCGATGCGAACACCGAAGCGCCGTTGCAGGAATTCCGCATGCAGCGCGTCCTTGCGATTGAAATGGATCGCGGGCGCGCGCAACACGTTCGCGACCGTCAGACCGTCACCCAGAAACTCTGCCACGAAAGCTGGTGTCGCGTAGCAGCGGTACTCCATGGCTCCGAGAGGTTCTGCGACGAAGCCCGAGGCTGCCTTGGCATCAGTCGAGATGCAACCGACGACCTCGCCACGGCGCAAGCGTCCGGATGTGTGGTCCTGGTCATCGGTGACGACCTCAAGCGCGACGGCGCGCTGCGCGAAGAGGTCGCGCAGCAGCGGCATGAACCAGGTGGCCAGGGAGTCCGCGTTCACCGCAATTGCCAGCGGCACAGGGCCTTCTCCAACCGATGGGTTCAAGAGCTCGCGCAGAGAGGACGCCTCCAGCAGGCGCAGCGCCTTGACGTGACGCAACAGCACCTCGCCAGCAGGCGTCGGTGTGACGGGCTTGTCGCGCAGGAGAAGGATGGTCGCGAGCGACTCTTCGAGTGCCTTGATCCGTTGCGAGACGGCACCTCGCGTCACGTTCAAAAGCGTGGCTGCGCGCTCGAAGCTCTGTTGCTCGGCCACGCTCGCAAACGTCTCCAGTTGATCTCTGTCCAGCATGGCGCAATCTCCTGTCCGGACGACGCGCGAGGCGTACAGCCGTTCGCGGCCGCAGAGACGGTGGTCCCGTTGCCGTGGGCACTGGAAACGATCTGCGTCGATGCCGGGGTGCGCCATCGGGTCGCTCAGACTGACGTCGTTGCTGTTCAGGCGCCCCCCGTTTTTCCAAGCGAACCACATCGGGCGACGGGTGCTTGTCGGACCGCTTCGGAGTCGGCCTTGTTCAAGTCGCTATTGATGTCTACGGAGGGAGGTATTGTCCAGAGGCGTTACGTCACAAAGCGTAAATGCCAGCAATGGGCGCGCATGCTTCCGCACGCACGGAGACTGCGGTCTGCGCTACGGCCCAGGGCCTATGCTTGCCCGATCCCCTCGTCGCCATGCATTCGCCCATGCCTCGCCTCGCCGGTCGCCAGACATGCGGATCGTCGCGCCGCACGCGCAGCCGCAAGGGGCTTTCGCGGCATAAACGGCCTGCGCCCCGCTCACGCGGGTGCCCTCTGTTTATTCCACGGTCCCCTTGCCGCCGCGCTCGCAGGCGGCGCGCTTGATGCCGCACGGCGACCGACGAATGCGGGGCAAGCACCAGCTCGACAGCCTGGCTTTCTCCGAGGGACAACAGCCACAAGCGGCTCCCTCGGAACTTTGGGCAGGCAGGGAAGACAGGCCTGACTTCAATAGGCCGGTGGTTGTTGGCAGACGAGATCCGGGTTCTGCTCACTTTGGGAGAAACACGATGTTGATGATCCTTCAGCGCACGCCGCAGCCAGACGCCCGAGTCTGGCCGGGTCGACGCCTGCTCGCTTTTGCCGATGCCGTGGCTTGGCCGGTGGCGTGGGCGAACTTCGTTTTCGGTCTGCCGGCTCACCTGGGACTGGCGGGGCAATGCGTGTTGGCATATTGCGGCTTCGCGGCGATTCAGCGCGCCCATCAAGCGGTGGTCCAGAATCCTCGCTACCACTTCACGACATGGCGTTGGGGGCGCTGGGTGGTGCTCGTGCTCGCCTTCGGGTACGCGCTGAAACTTGCGACGCTGCTCACTGCGTAGCGGTCGTATGTGCCTCGCATCACCGCGTTGGCAGTGCTTGTGGGCGTCGGACCGGTTGGTCGTTGCACTGTGCCTTCACGCCATTGATTCACGGCATGACGCCGGGCTGCGGTGGTTGCACGGCAGGTGGTCGGCGATGCGGTGCTGAAATTGGCGCTGCCGGTGAGACCGTCAGATGCGACACGAAGCTGGCGGCCCGATGAAGGCCGCTGCGCGTTTCGCAGGTCAGTGCGCAACCAAAGGACGAGCTTCGCTCCACTGATCGAGGTCTGAACTCCTCCACGCAACTGCGCGAGGGCCAAGGCGCACCGGGCTCGGGAACTTGTGGTCCGCGATCAGTCGATAGATTGTCGACCGGCCGAGGCCTGTCATGCGCATGACAGTGGGCATCCGTAGAAAGACCGGCGTCACGGCCTCCGCGTGGCCACGCGATTGTTCGGAAGGGTTGGATTGCACAGGCGATCTCCGGTGAGAGGCATGTGCGCAACTCTAGGACGCGCGCGGGATCGGCGATGTGCTCGATTCGGGCTGCAATCCTGCTCGTTACCTGCTTCGCATCCAGGGCGGCACCATGGTCACCGCCCCTGGACTTGGTAGCGCGGATCTCGCCCCGGCGCCTGAACTGCATCACGAAGGAGCTGTTGGCCACCATCGCCCGCCAACTGCATTCGCAACGCGAAGTCGTGCGGCGTTTGCTCGTGAGCGACTGCTTGCCCGCCAGTTCCGCGCGGCCGTGGGCGAAAGCGCGGGCTTTGTGCCGATCAGCCGTTGGTCGATACCGTCGACTTGAGCCGGCTTGGCTTGCTGGAGCAGTGGTGTGCCCACTCGTCCATGAGCTTTCGCCGCTTTTCAAACAGATCGCCTCGGCGATATGCTGCTTCAACCTTGTCACCGATTGCGTGTGCGAGTGCCATTTCGGCGACCTCGCGGGACACGTCGGTAGCTTCCGCGCACCAGTCACGGAAGGTCGAACGAAACCCATGCGGAACCGCGCCAACCTGCATGCGTCGCATCACCGCGGTCAGAGTCATGTCCGAGAGTTGCTCTCCACGGGGCGAGGGGAAGAGCAGGACGGTGGAATCTTGCGGCAGTGGGTCTGGCAAGAGCCTCCAGGCCGCGTCCGATAGTGGCACTCTGTGTTCGCGCCCCGCCTTCATCCGCGTGGCCGGGATGTTCCAAACGCGGGTCTGAGGGTCAATTTCGCCGCTGGTCGCGCCACGGACTTCACCCGAGCGCGCTGCGGTGAGGATCAAGAAGGTGAGGGCGCGTGCGCCGGTGCCTTCTTGTCCTGCGAGCTTCTGCATGAAGTCGAGCATGCCCGTGAAGGGTATGGCCGCGTGATGCTCGACCTTTTTGACTTTGGTTGGTGCTGGCAGCAGTTGGTCCAAGTGCCCGCGCCAGCGTGCAGGGTTGTCGCCGTGCCGCAACTGACGAACCGTCGCCCAATCCAATATGGACTCGATGCGGCCCCTCACACGTGAAGCGGTCTCCGTGCGATCTCGCCAAATCGGTTCAAGGATCAACAGTAGGTGCCGCAACTCGACTTCGTGGATTGGCAACTTCCCGATCACAGGGCTCGCGTGAAGCCGAAGTGTGCTTTCCCATTGCGCCGCATGTTTGGCGTTCCTCCACGCATCACGATGCGCGGCGATGTAGGCCTCGGCGCATTTGTCGAAGCTCATTGCGCGCTGCTTTTTGACAAGCAGGAGAGTGCGTTCCCCATTGCGCTCGTCAATGGGATCCTTGCCCTGTGCCAAAAGGCGCCTGCAATCGGCAGCCTGTTGTCGTGCCTGCGCCAAGCTGACGTCACGAGCCGAACCAAGGCCCATCCATCGCGCACGCTGGCTATGGCTGTAACGGAACAGCCATGACCGCGTCACAGCGGTGTTCTTCGCGGTCAATTTGACCTGCAGATAGAGCCCGGCGCCGTCGGCGTAGTACCCAGGTTCGGCCTGACTCTGAACGGCGCGTGCCGACAGTCGGTGTATTGGGCTGGTCATTTCTCTACCTACAGATGTACCTACAGAGCGCGCCGCGCTTTGACAAGACGTCATGAAATCACTATGGACATGAGTGGAAGAAAAATCAAATGAAATCAATGGCCTAGATGAGGTGTCGGGATCTAGTGGGACGTCCTGAGATACCGGTTCGAAAGACTCCCTCTCCGCCAAGGATAGATTCGGTAAACGTCGTAGACGACCGCAGAATCCACGTAAGAGCCCCGCTAGCCGGGGCTTTTCCGTTTGTGGAGCGCCGCCGTTGTTCGTTGACAGTCGCGTTTTGCTGGGGGCATATTTGGGGGAACGGAGGCGCTTCGTGCCCCCAAAACTTCGAAAAGTCCCCCAGATGGCCCTGACCGACGCTGCCTGCAGAAACGCGAAATGCCCCGACGGCAGAGCCCGCGAAAGGTACTCGGACAGTGGTGGCCTGTACCTCGAAGTGCAGCCCCCGAAGGCAGATGGGTCAATCTCAAAGCACTGGCGCTGGAAGTACCGCTTCGGCGGCAAAGAGAAGCGGCTGGCGCTTGGCAGCTACCCCGACGTGTCGCTCAGCAAGGCGCGCAGTGAACGCGACAAGGCGCGCGACGTCTTGAAGGGCGGCAGCGATCCGGTGCAGGCCAAGAAGGACGCGAAGCTGGCAGACGCCGTGCGCATGGGCAACACCTTCGAGGCGGTGGCCCGCACGTGGTTTGACCACTGGAAGGGGCCGCGCTCGCCCAGGCATGCCGAGTACGTGATCCGACGCCTGGAAGCCGATGTGTTTTCGGTGCTGGGGGCGAAGCCGATCGTCGACATCACGGCGCCGCAGTTGCTGGCCATGGCCAAGAAGATCGAGGCCCGCGGCGCCCAGGACATCGCGCGCCGGTGCTGGCAGACCTGTGGCCAGGTCTTCGAATACGCGGTGGCCCACGGCGCCATTGAGCGCAACCCGTCGAAGGACGTGAAGCCCAGCGTGGCGCTGAAGCCGCGCGACAAGCAGCACTTCGCGCGGGTCGAGGGCAGGGAACTGCCCGAGCTGCTACGGAAGATCGAGGCCTATCCCGGCTCGCCCTACACGCGCTTCGCCCTTCAGCTGATGACGCTGACCTTCGTGCGCACCGGTGAGCTGATCGGCGCACGCTGGGAGGAGTTCGACCTGGACGCGGCCGAGTGGCGCATCCCTGCTGTGCGGATGAAGATGCGCACGTCGCACATCGTGCCGCTGTCGACCCAGGCCGTTGACATGCTTCGGTGTCTGAACGAGCTGCGCGGCCTCAGCGGTCTGCTGTTCCCCGGCGAGCGGGACCATGAGAAGTCCATGAGCAACGGCACGATCCTGGGCGCTCTGCGCCGCATGGGATACGCGGGCAAGATGACCGGCCACGGCTTCCGAGGCGTGGCCTCCACCGCGCTGCACGAGATGGGCTTCGACCACGCCCACATCGATCTGCAGTTGGCGCACATGGAGCGCGACGAAGTTTCTGCTGCCTACAACTTCGCCACCTACCTGCCGGCGCGCCGCAAGGTGATGCAGGCTTGGGCCAATCACCTCGATCAGCTGCGCCAGGGCGCCAATGTCGTGCCGTTGAGGGTCGCGTGATGGATCAGGCCAGGCTGACGGCGCTGCACGAGGCGGGGCATGCACTGGCCCACGTGAGGCTGCAGATTGACCAGATGCGGGCCAGCATCGTCCCCACCGATGAACTGCAGGGAGCGGTGTTGAGCAACTGCGACGTCTGGACTGCTGCCGGCGCGGAGGACATGGCCATTGCCGATTGCGCTGGCTGCGCGGCGTTGAAAGCGGTTGGTCAAGCTGATGACGCCGCCGCGCCAGGTTGTGACTCGGACTTCGAGAGCGCCGAGTCGCTCGCAGATGATTGGTCCCTCGAAGGCGGGCTGGAAGGCTGCAAATCCCGCGCTGTTGATCTGATGAGCCGGCCCGAAAATCTGACTGCGGTCGCGCTCATCGCCGAGCATCTATTGATGCACCTCACTCTCGACGCGGAATACACGCAGGTGCTGGTCGATGTCGCGGACGGTGAAACCACCGAAGAGGAATTCGAGCGTTACCTGTCGATGCGAGGCCACGCGCCGCCGTTCAAGGCTGCGGGATGAGCGGAGGGGGAAGTCTCCCTTTGCCCAGGCCGTGAGCACAGGGTCGGCGCGAACCCACAGCCCGCCATGCTGGGCGCGAGCCTCGGTCTGCGGCTTGTGCAGCAGTGAGCCTCGCTACGCGTACCCCTCGTAGAGCCAGGCCATGCCGACAGCGCAACTGCGCAGCGCTGGTAACTTCGTGCCGACATTCGGAGTCGGGCGGCGACGACTCTACCGCCGCCGAAATGTGCCCATCTACAAGGCGTATGGGAACGAAAATCCTTATAAGGACTTGAGACGCAATTGGCGATTCCTATTGAGTCGTATGGGTTGCAGTGCGTCATTCCCGGTACATTTCCGGTAATTGACGAAGCCGTCAATATGCTCGAATCAGTGAAGTCCTACGAACGACAAGTCGTTTCGAAGACCAAACCAGACGAGCGTCGGCTCAACTTGTGAAGGTTGCTGCCGAGAACTTGTGAATCGAAAGAAGGAGCCGCGATGTCAGACCTTACGCCCAAGCCAGTGAAAGCTCATGTGCCGGGTCTGAATCGGGTCCATGTTCCAGGCGAGCCCGTGCGGCTGTCGGACGATGACGTGGTCGAGCTCAAGGCACTTGGACGAAGGGACATCGCGTTCCGCAATCGCATTCTGATGGCGGCAGGGGTGCTGGACAGCAACGGGCATCTGACACCAGCGTTCGCCAAAAAGTGAGCGTTGGCTGCTGGGACTTGTACAAGGCCCAGCCGGCCTTCGTGCTTGGCTTTCACGGATGTGAAGAGCAGGTTGGGTTAGATGCCATTCAGGGCAACCACTTGGCGCCGAGCGTAAACCCGTGGGACTGGCTCGGCAATGGCATGTACTTTTGGGAGGGCAGCCCCCAGCGAGCGGAAGAGTGGGCGGTAAGCGTCAAGAAGGCCACGCCTTTCGTGCTGGGCGCGATTATCGATCTGGGGCGTTGTCTCAACTTGGCCGACATGGCCACGGTCGATGAGTTGAAGCGGGCACATGCCTGGCTCAAGGACATGACCGAAGCTGCGGGTGGCACGTTGCCGACCAATCGAGATCGCAAGAAGGACGAGGATGGCGACCTCGTGATCCGCGAGCTTGATGCCGCGGTGTTCACCGCGCTTCACCTTCTCCGGGAAAACAACGGGCTCGAGCGTTACCAAACCGTGCGGGGCCCGTTTCTCGAAGGCAAGCCCATCTACGACGGTGCTGGCATTCGCGAAAAGAGTCACATCCAGATTGCGGTGCTCGACCCAGCCTGCGTCAAAGGCTACTTCAAGCCATTCAAGATCGAACTGGCCTCCCAACAGGTGGTGGCCGAGAGGTCCTGATCACCTGCACTGGGGCACGTTCTAGGGCGCGGTGCGCAGAGGCGTCCCCTGCATTTCCCGTCGCACCCAGCACACAGCACTGACTCCGGTCCCGTTCAGGAAGGTTTCCTGGCTGGGAGGCATGGTTGCCGGAGGCGATTTCGCCTCACTCGAACATCTTGCTTTGCCACACGTCCACACGTTGGGGCAGCGGGTGCCGCCGGAGCGCGAGTTAGCACTGCAGCCGGGTGTCTCGCATCCGTCCCTGCGCGAGGCCCTGATGCCGCTCGAAACCGGATCGGCCGGTCCGCCGCCTCGGCACATGCATTGCCCAAGCACGAGACTGGAATCATGCCGATTCCAGTTCTTGTGCAACTGATACAGAGGGCAAGAGCATGATGCAACGCAACAACCCCGGCCAGCAGTGGCAGGATGACGGCGATTCGCAGTGGTCGCGGCAAGCAGGCGGGCTTCGGCAACAGGATCAGTCCCACGGCCAAGGCAGCAGCGGCGGCCAGCAGGGCGGCAGCCAGGACGCCGGCCGCGACCGTGGCGGCCAGCAGGCTTTCGATCAAGGTGGCCGCCACCAGCAAGGCGGCAACTGGCAGGGCCCTGGTGGCAGCAGGAGCCAGCAGCAAGGCGGGCCTTACGGTCACGAGGGCGGCCCGGGTCCGATGGGCCGGGATGCCGGCTCGGTCGGCTACCCGACCGGCCGCAGTGGCTACGGCGGTGGCTACGAAGGCATTGGGCGCTACGACGACCCCAGCGGCTACGGCATGGGCCGCGACGAACGCGAAGACGCATACGGCCAGGCACGGGCCTGGCAAGGTTCGCAGGACTGGACCCGCGGCGGCCAGGAGAGCGAGCTGGACTGGGACCGCAACCGCGACGCCGCCCGCAGTCGGGCCTACGGCCGCGGCGGCCCGCGTGGTGGGGGCGGTTACGGCTACGACGCCACCATGCGCCACCGCCAGGGCGAAGACGGCGAGACCATGGGCGCGCCGTCCGAGTTGGGCCGCTGGGGCCAACCTCTGGGCCGCGGCCCGGGCGGTTGGGACCGCGAGGGCGGGGCGGACCGCGACTGGTCGCGCAGCGATCCGCATTACCACCAGTGGCGCAGCGAACAGATGCGCCAGCTCGACGACGACTACCGCGCCTGGCAGCAGGAGCGCTACCAGAAGTTCTCCGAAGATTTCGGCCAGTGGCGCAACCGGCGCGGCCAAGGTGGTGGCGTGTCCCAGGTCGAGGCACAGCCCGGCAACGGCAACCCCGGCTCGACCAACGGCCAGCGCCAGGGCAGCACGGTCGCCGGAGAGACGGGCTCGCTGGCCAGCAGCGGTGCCGGCAGCAGCGGCAGCAGTTCGGGCCAGGGCGCCAACGCAGGCTCGGGCGGCGCGGCCGCCGGCAGTACCGCAGGCAGCAGCAGCACCGGCAGCGGCAGCCCCAAGCCGAAATGATCCATCGCGGGTGAGCGCGTGAGGCCGTGAGCGTGGCCCACGCGCCTGCGCCGCACGGCGCTCTCGATCACAGGCCTGGCAGCGTTTGGGCGCCGGGTCGGGCGCGCCGATTGCTGGCGACGCGTGACCCTGTTGCTGTCTTGAGGAGAACGACATGCCCGACGACAAGCTGAAGACCGGCCGCCAGGACCGCTTGCGCATCAACTCCCTGGAGGACCACGAGGTCCGCGCCTGGGCGAAGAAGCCCGGCGTCGGCACCGAAGCGTTGAAGGCCGCGGCGAAGGCTGTCGGTTCGATGGCGGCGGATGTCGGGGCGTACCTCACATCGCACGCGTGAGGATGCGGCCATGAGCACCGCGGCCACCGGGAAGCTGGCCGCGTACAAGGCCAAGCGCAACTTCTCCATCACCGGCGAGCCGGCCGAAGGCGGCGTCGAAGGGGTCGACGCGCTGAGCTTCGTCGTGCAGAAGCACTGGGCGACGCGGCTTCACTACGACTTCCGCATCGAGTTGGACGGCGTGATGCTGTCCTGGGCCGTGCCCAAGGGTCCGAGCTACGACAGCCACGACAAGCGCCTGGCGGCGCACGTCGAGGACCACCCGATCTCGTATTCCAGCTTCGAGGGCACCATCCCCGCGGGGCAATACGGTGCGGGCAAGGTCATCGTCTGGGACGAGGGCACCTGGCATCCCGTCGGGGACTCGCACGCTGCGCTTCGCGCCGGGAACCTGAAGTTCGAGCTGCGCGGCCACAAGCTCAAGGGCAAGTGGGCGCTGATCCGCATGAAGGGCCGCGGCGAGAAGCAGGAGCCTTGGCTGCTGATCAAGGAGAAGGATGAATACGTGCGGCCCGCCTCGGAGTTCAGCGTGGTCGACGAGTTTCCCGACAGCGTCAAAAGCCTGCAAGAACCGCCGCCCAAAAAGACGGCCGTCAGGAAGGCACCGGCCAAGCGTGCCGCAAAACGCGGCGCCGGGGCCGCACCGCTGCATCCCGGTGCCAAGCCCGCCGCCGCGCTGCCCAAGACCTTCTCGCCGCAGCTCGCCACGCTGGTCGACGCGCCGCCCGGCGACCCTTCGGATTGGGTCTACGAGATCAAGTTCGATGGCTACCGGCTGCTCGCGCGCATTGACGCTGGCGATGTGCAGCTGCACACCCGCAATGGCAACGACTGGACGGCCAAGCTCAAGCCGCTGCAGGCCGAGATCGCGCGCATGAAGCTGCCCGATGGCTGGTACGACGGCGAGATCGTCGTGCTCAACGACAAGGGCGTGCCGGACTTTGGCGCGCTGCAGACCGCGTTCGATGCCGCACGCCCCAAGCCCATCGTCTACTTCGTGTTCGACGTCCCGTTCATGGGCGGCTTCGACCTGCGCGAGGTGCCGCTGGACGACCGCCGCGCGGCACTGCGCACGGCGCTCGCCACGCGCCCGTCCGAGCACGTGAAGTTCAGCGAGGCCTTCGATGCGCCGCCCGGCAGCGTCGTGGCCTCCGCCTGCCGCCTCGGCCTGGAAGGCGTGATCGCCAAGCGCCGCGACGCGGCCTATCGGTCCACGCGTTCATCGGACTGGATCAAGCTCAAGTGCAGTCACCGCCAGGAATTCGTGATCGGCGGCTGGACCGATCCGAAGGCCTCGCGCACCGGCATCGGCTCGCTGCTGCTGGGTGTGTACGAGGGCGGGAAGCTCCGCTATGCAGGCAACGTGGGCACCGGCTTCGACACCAGGACGCTGTCGTCCACCCGCGCCAAGCTCGACGGTGTCGCGTCGGATGCCAATCCCTTCGCCAAGGGTGACGCCATTCCCGGCAAGCCGCACTGGGTCCGGCCCGAACTGGTGGCCGAGGTCACCTTCGGGGAATGGACCAGCGCCGGCCACATCCGGCACTCGGTGTTCCACGCGCTGCGGCTGGACAAGGACGCCAAGGCCATCGTGCGCGAAAAGGCCAAGTCGGCGCCGCGCGGGGCCAAGGCCCAAAGCCCCGCGAAGGCGGCGCCACTGGCGGCCAAGGCCACGCAGGAGACGCGGGAAGCGCCGGTCTCGCATGCGCTGAACACCAAGCTGCGCATCACCCACCCCGAGCGGGTGATCGACGCCTCGACCGGCATCACCAAGGTCGAGCTGATCCGCTACTACGGCCTGGTCGGCCGGCTGATGATGGACCACCTGCGCAAGCGCCCGGTGTCGCTGGTGCGCGCACCGGCCGGCGTGGCCGGCCAGGTCTTTTTCCAGAAGCATGCCGAAGTGGAGAAGCTGCCCGGCGTGGTCCAGCTCGACGCCTCGCTGGACGCCGATCATCCGCCGATGCTCGAAGTGGCCACGGCCGATGGCCTGCTCGCGGCTGCGCAGTGGAACGTGGTCGAGTTCCACACGCAGAACGCGCTGGCCGGCGACTACGAACACCCGGACCGCATCGTCTTCGACCTCGACCCCGGGGAGGGCGTGGACTGGTCGATGATCAAGCAGGCGGCGGAACTGATGCGCGCCTTCCTTGGCGACCTGGGCCTCGGCCCGTTCCTGAAGACCAGCGGCGGCAAGGGCCTGCATGTGGTGGTGCCGCTGAAACCCAAGGCGGACTGGGACCGCGCCAAGGCCTTCTCCAAGGCGGTGGTCGACCATGTGGCGCGCACGATTCCGCAAATGTTCGTGAGCAAGTCCGGCGGCAGGAACCGCGTCGGCAAGATCTTCATCGACTACCTGCGCAACGGCCGCGGCTCGACCACCGCCTGCGCCTGGTCGGCCCGCTCGCGTCCGGGCATGGGCATCTCGGTGCCGGTGGCCTGGGAGGAACTCGCCAAGCTGCGTGGCGGCGACCACTGGACCATCCGCTCGGTGCAGGCGCGCCTGGATGTGGGCAACGACGCCTGGAAGGGCTACGCGAAGGCAGCCAGGACGCTCGACGCAGCGGCAAAGGCGCTCGGGTTCAAGCTTTGAAGCGGCGCGAAGGACGGGCATGGTTCGCAAAGTCATGTTGATCCGGCATGGGGAGAAGCCTTCGGAAGATGGCGTGCAGTTCGGCGTGGGGCCGCGCGGGCAGGCCGACGACAACGGGCTCAGCGTCAGGGGCTGGCAGCGGGCTGGTGCGCTGGTGCGACTTTTTTCGCCTCTGAGCGGCCAGGCCATCCGCGCCGGCTTGGCTGTGCCCAGCGCCTTGTTCGCACCCGCGACTGTTCCGTCAGGGAGCGAACGGCCTCGGCTAACCCTGCTTCCGCTGGCGGAGATGCTGTCCATGCCGATTCGCAGCCATGTGGCCAAGGGTGATGAAGCCAGCTTGGCTGAACTGGCGCGAACGACGGATGGTGTGGTTCTGGTGTGCTGGTCGCACCAAGGCCTGTCTGCCATTGCTCGGGATCTGGTTGGGGGCGATCAATGGGTGCCCTCCCGGTGGCCTGCGGACCGGTTCGACATGGTGTGGATCATCGATTTCGATCAAGGCCGGACCCGATTCACCCAGGTGCCTCAATGCCTTTTGGCCGGTGACTCGGCAGCGGCCATCGTCTAGCTGTGACGTGTCAACGGCTTCGACATCAGTCGAAGCCGTTGGCCAGTGCCGTTCGCCGCAGGCCGTCACCAGGGCAGCGCCGAGCAGTGCCCGAGGACTTCGCTCATGTCATGGGTGCGCCGGGCTCGAAGCCGCGATGTCGGCCTTCAGGACGCGCGCCATTTGCTGCAGTGCGGCTTGGCGCGCCTCTTCGGTTTCCGCCGCCACGCAGTCGCTCGGCACCCAGATCGACAAGCCGCGCAAATACGCATCCATCGCGGTGAAGAGCACGCAGCTGTCGGCGGCCAAACCCGCAATGACCAAACGTTTGCACCGAAGCTCTTCCAGCAGCAGTCCCAGCGGTGTGGCATAGAAGGCGGAGTGCCGAGGCTTGAGGATGGTGTAGTCCTGCCGGCGAGGCTTCAGGCGCCGGGCGATCTCGGCGGCCTCTGCGCCCGCGGCGTGGCAACGCCGCCAGATCTCGGGGAAGTCGGCCCGCCAGACGCCGTAGTTGTCGTTTGCGTACACGGTCGCGCAGCCGCCCTTGGACATCTGCCTTCGCAGCGCGGCCGCGGCCCGGGCTGCGAGCACCGCTGGCGGCCGAATGGCCTCGGCACCGGGGAAGTCCAAGGGGTTGATGAAGTCGACCAGCAGCAGCACGGTGTCGCTGGCGTCGAGTCCGCTGCGTTGGATGCGCTGAGGGCGCGTCATGGCCATCTCCGCGCTACGTCGGCAGGTCCCTGGGCCGCTGCAAGCGCCGGCCGTCCCGACGGATGACGCTGATTTCGCCGTCGCCCTCCATCAGCGCCGATCGGACCTCGGCCACCGAATCCACGCCCTGCTTTCTGAGCTCCGACATCAGGTCGTCCACCGTCAGGTACTCCTTGCGAAGGTTGCGCCGAAGGATTCGGCCATTCCTCACCAGCAGCAACGGGGACGCTTCCAGCAGTCGATGGACGGCATCGAAGTGAAACGCCGCCCAGTCGAGCACCCAGTTCCACCCGACGATGGTGCCGACCAACACCATGCCGTCCGCCACGGTCTTGTATTCGGCGGCCATCGCGTTCTGCGAGGCATCGGCCACCAGGACCAGCAGCAGCACGTCTGAAATGGCGATGGAGCCCACGTCTCGCCTCAGCACAAACCGAAAGATCACGAACAGGAACACGTAAATCGCGCTGCCGCGGATCATCAGTTCGATTGGCGACATCGAGAACGTGAAGAGGTCGCGAAGATCGGACAGGCTCATCTCGAATCAAATTCAAAAGACACGACAGACGTGCTTTGGCAAAGCGCGTTCCATGACGCTCAGTCCGGCACCCTGTCGGCCCTGCGCAGGTCGGCCAGCCAGGCGGCAAAGGCAGCGTCCCGCTGCTCGGGCTCACCGCGCAGCAACGCCGAAGGATGCAAGGTGATCAGCACCGGAATGTTGTCCACGGCGCGGCGGTGCCAGTGGCCGCGTTCGCGCATCACCGAAGGCACGGCGGAGGCTGGCCCGCTGCCACGCAGCAATGCACGCGTGGCCATCGCGCCCAGCGCAATGATGGCCGGCGGATGGAGCAGCGCGATTTCTGCTTCCAGCCAATGCTGACAGGCCAGCGCTTCCAGCACCGACGCGCTCTTGTGCAGCCGCCGCTTGCCGCGCAGCTCGAATTTGAAATGCTTCACGGCATTGGTGATGTAGAGCTCCTCGCGCTGCCAGCCCAGCTGTGCCAGCGCCCGGTCCAGCAGCCGCCCGGCCGGCCCGACGAACGGCCGGCCCGCCTGATCTTCCTGCTCGCCCGGCTGCTCGCCCACCAGCATCACCCGCGGGCGGCTGGGTCCTTCGCCAAACACGGTCTGCGTGGCATGCAGGTAGAGCGGGCAGTCTTGGCATTGGTGTGCCGTGTGGCGCAGCGCGGCGAGCTGATCCGCGTCGGCCCGGCCGACCGCGGTGGCATCCCGTGCGGGACGAGGCGACGCGCCCGGGGCGCGGCGCTCGGTCGGCGATGGAGCCATCGGATGGTCCCTGCAGGCTGCATGCCTCGGATCGGGCCGATTCAACCCGCGGCGCGCTTTGCCGCTTCGCCGTTCAGCTCGGCGTCAATCTCGGCTTCTGCGGCCAGCCAGTCCTGCAGCGCCAGGCCGGGCGCCCTTCCGCGGGCTTCGTACCGGGCGTGGGCCGCGAACGCAATGCGGGCTTCCCGGTCGGGAGGGTGAGCCTGCGTGGGAAAGGGAAAGGCACCTTCGTTGCCGTCACCGCCCCCGGAGGCATGGACTTCGCTCGCCGCATCGTTCGCTTGCGCACTGCCAACAGGCTGTTTCGATGGTTGCAAGGTCCAGTCCTTGTCGTCATGCTGCCCCGCGATTTCCTGTTCGGCGTGCATCGCCGCGCTGGGCGAGATCGGGTCACTGGCGGGGAAGGTGCCCGCGCCTTTGTCAAGAACCCGCCGCTGATGATCTTCGACGAAGCCACCTCGGCGCTGGACACGCGGGCCGAACGGGCGATCCAGCAGCAGCTGGACCAGATCGCCAAGGGCCGCACCACGCTGGTCATCGCGCACCGGCTGCCGACCAGATCGTCGTGATGGACCGCGGGCGCATCGTCGAACGTGGCCGGCACGACGACCTGCTGGCCGCGCAAGGCCTGTACGCCCAGCTGTGGACACTGCAGCGCGAGCAGCAGGCCTTCGAGCGCCTGGAGCGGCGCCTGGCGCGCCAGCCGGTCAACTTGGCGGTGCTGCTGGCCGGCGCACTCGACACGCTGCGTGCGGCGGTGGACGCCCGCAGCGTGAGCCTTTATTCGGATGTGGACCTGGGCAGCGGCCTGGTCGATGGCGATCCGTTGGCGCTGGCGCAGGTGGTCCAGGCGCTGTGCCAGACGGCGCTGGACGCGACACCGGATGGCGGCCGCATCGCGGTGGCGCTGGCGCGCGAGGGCGTGGAGGCCTGCCTCACGGTGACCGACGGCCGCCATGCCGGCGAGGCGCCGCTGCCGGGCGGTCCCGGCAGTGCCGGCGCGCTGGCCGAGCCGCCGGCCGATCCGCTGGCACTGCGCTCGATGGTCGAGCGCCAGGGCGGCCGGCTGACCATCGAGCCGCCGGCCGCGCACCGCGGCATGCGTTACCGGATCACGCTGCCGCTGCGTGCGGTCGACCCGGCAGCGGCGCCCAGCCCCGAAGTGGCAGCAAACGGCGAAGCCGCGGCGCCACCCGAGCCCTGGCGCGAAGACGCGCTGGCCGGGCAACGCGTGCTGGTGGTGGACGACCTGGCCGACGCGCGGGATTCGCTGGCGCTGCTGCTGGAGACTGCTGGGGCGCAGGTCGTGAGCTTCGGCAGCGGCCACGAAGCGATCGACTGGTTGACCGCGCGCCCGACCAATGAATGGCCGCAGTTGCTGGTCTGCGACCTGCTGCTTGGCGACCAGGAGGACGGCCACACGGTGATGCAGGCGATCCGCCAGCTGGAGGCCAGGCGGGGGGTGGACCTGGCGCAGCGCATGCCGGCGCTGGCGCTCAGTGGCCTGGCCCGGCCGGAGGGCCGGCTGCGCGCGATGCTGGCCGGCTTCCAGTCGCACCTGGGCAAGCCGGTCGGCGGCGCGCAGCTGATCGAGACCCTGCGCCGGCTGGCCGGCCGGGAAGTGGCGGCCTGAACATGGCGGTCTTGCGGCGGGCGGTGTTCCTGGACAAGGACGGCAGGCTGGTCGAGGACGTGCCCTACAACGTCGACCCGGCGCTGCTGCGCTTCACGCCGCAGGCTTGCGAGGCCCTGCAGCAGCTCGCCGCAGCGGGCTGGCTGCTGGTCGTCGTCAGCAACCAGTCCGGCCTGGCGCTGGGCCGCTTCAACCCCGAGCAATGGGCGCGGCTGCAGCAGGCGCTGTGCGACAAGCTGCAGGCCGAAGCCGGCATCACGCTGGCCGGCTTCTACGCCTGCCCGCACAAGCCGGCGGCCCCTGGCGAAACCGGCTGCAGCTGCCGCAAGCCGCAGCCCGGCATGCTGCACGCGGCTGCCGAGGCGCTGCAGATCGACCTCGCCGCCTCGTGGATGGTGGGCGACATCCTCGATGACGTGGAGGCCGGCCGCCGCGCCGGCTGCCGCAGCGTGCTGCTGGACCGCGGCGGCGAGACCGAGTGGCGCATGACGCCCGAACGCGAGCCGCACCACCGCTGCCAGACGCTGCTCGATGCGGCCGCGCACATCCTTGCAGGGTCAGGGCTCGGCCGGCCGCGGTTGTAACCAACTCCTCAGCAATGCGCCAACCCTGGCAGCAGCAAGCCCGCGTGGCCGCCAAACGCGGCCGTCAAGAAGCCAGGCGTAAAAAAGGGCCGTCTCCCCTCGGAGGCGGCCCTGAGCATCAAGACGGCTGGGTTCAGCGGCCGATCACGCTCGGTGCGCTGCCGGTGGGCGCGAGGGTGCCGCGCAGCACCGGGCTCCAGGTGCCCTGGTTGAGCACCACGCCTTGCCAGTCATACACGGTCCAGGTCCTGTCGTCCTTGATCCACCAGGTCACTTCCTTGCCGCTGGGCATCAGCATCGCCGCGCCGCTGCTGCCCAGCACGTAGCCGATGCGGGCGCTGGTGCCGGCGCGAACCTGCGCGCCGCCGGTGGTGAGGGCGGTGCCATTGCAGTCCGCGTTTTGCCAGGTGCCGGCGGCACCGGTCTGGCCTTCGGTGGTGAGGTCGGTGAAGCTGTCGCAATAGCCATCCAGCGAGATGGCCGAGTTGACGAAAGCGTGCGCCATGCCCATCGAAGCCAGCAGTGCACTGGCGGCCATGATTTTTTTGTACATCGTCGAAGCTTCCGGGTTAGGGTGTAAAAGTTGCCTGGGCACATACCTGTTTTTCTCATGAAGCAGGTCTGCTTGCCCTGGCGGCTGCATGAACCGTTTGCGCCTGTGCGGCACGCAACCCTGAGGGCAATCCACGTGCCCACGGCGGCCCAGGGCCTCAATCCACCCGCTGCACCGCCGGCATCTGGAAGCGCCCGTCCAGCACTTCGGCCCGCGGCTGGTAGGCCCGCATCACCAGCATGAACGGGCCGGCCGGCGCAGGCAGCCAGTTGGCCGTGGCGTCGGCCGGCTGGCTGTTGCTGACTTCGATCACCACGCTGCCGTCAGCGCCTCGCTTCAGGCCCGGCGTGCGGTCGCCCAGCGTGTAGCGCTTGAGCGGGTTGTCGGTGAAGAACAGCCGGCCGTCGGGCTCTTCCTGGTACATCGAGAGCGACCAGAAGCCGTCCACCGGCATGCCGCCGGCCGGCAAGCTCAGGCGATAGCGGTGCTGGCCGCTCAGCGGTTCGCCGCGGCCGTCCACCTTCACCGTGGCGTTGCTGTCCTCCGGCGGGATCAAGGCCAGCAGACCGGTCAGCGCCACGTCTGCTCGGTAGCGGTAGTCGGTGCCGAAGTCGCCCAGGGTGTCCAGCGGCTTGGTCCAGCCGCCGGGCTGCGGCTTGCCCAGGCTGGCATTGCGCTTGAGTTCGGCGAGCAGGCCGGGCAGCTCGGTGGCCCAGCGCTGCTGGACTTCGGGCGACAGCTGGCTCCAGCGGCAGCGGCTGCCGCAGATGCCGATGGCGGCCCAGGCGTCCAGCTTCGCCTGCTCGTAGGCGGGCGGCGGGTTGCGCGCCAGCATCTCGTTGACCATCTCCAGGTAGCGCCGCGCGGCGGCCATGGGGCTGGTGTCGCTGGCCGGCACCAGCGGCGCACTGATCCACAGCGGCTGCGCAGGCGCCTCGGCCAGCGGCGCCAGCTTCAGCTGGTCCTGCAGCGCATGCACGGCGGGCATGTCGGCCGGCCCATCCACCAGCATGCGCGACAGCAGCAGCACGTCGTTGGTCGTGCTCTGCACCACCTGCTGGCCTTCGGGCAGCGGGCCTTGCCAGCGCGGGCCGACCAGCAGCACCTCGCGCGCCCGCGTGCCGCCGGTGCGGCGGCCCAGCACGGCGACGTTGTTGGTGTACATGTCCAGCACCGCCACCGAGTAGTAACGGCCCTGGGTATCGGGCAGCGACAGCCGCACCGGCCCGTTGGCCAGGTCCAGCCAGGCCAGCGAATACAGCGTGTCGTTGTTCGGCGCGGTGACGCGCCGGTCGGCCGGGCCCAGCAATGCGCGCATGTGGATCCACTGGTTCAGCCGGAATTCGGTCGGTGTCTGCCCGTCGCCCAGGCGGCTCAGCCGCAGCTTGGCCAGTTCCTGCAGCGGGAAGCTGTAGTCGAAGGCCGGCTTGAGCGGCGGCTCGGCCGGTGGTGCGGCTTGGGCCAGCGTGAAGACGCTCAGCAAAAGTGCGGTGGACGAGGCGATGTTGAAACGTGGCATGGGCTTCCCTGGTGTTCCTTGTGACCACCATCGTAGGCGGCGCGCGCAGGCTCGCAAAACACCTACTGTGAAGGGGGTGCGAGTCGGCCTGCGCTGACACGCAGGCCGCGTGCTGCGTGCTAGCGTCAGGTCATGGACTTGGTTGTCGCCCGTCCCGAGGGCCTGTATTGCCCACCCGGCGATTTCTACATCGACCCCTGGCGGCCGGTGGCGCGGGCCATCATCACGCACGCGCATTCGGACCATGCGCGCGTGGGCCACGGCCACTACCTGGCGCATGCGGCCAGCGCCGGCGTGCTGCGCGGGAGGCTGGGTGAGATCGAGCTGCAGACGCTCGATTACGGCGAGCTCGTCACGCAGCAAGGCGTGCGCATCTCGCTGCACCCGGCGGGGCATGTGCTGGGCTCTGCGCAGGTGCGCATCGAGTGGCAGGGCGAGGTCTGGGTCGCGTCGGGTGACTACAAGGTCGAGGCCGACCCGACCTGCACGCCGTTCGAGGCGGTGCGCTGCCACACCTTCATCACCGAATCGACCTTCGGCCTGCCGATCTACCGCTGGCCCACCCCTGCGCAGCTGATGGCCGAGGTGCAGCAATGGTGGGCCGACAACGCCGCAGCCGGCCGCCCCAGCGTGGTCGGCGCTTATGCCTTCGGCAAGGCGCAGCGGCTGCTCGCCGGGCTGGACACGTCGACCGGGCCGCTGGTGGTGCACGGCGCGGTCGAGGCGGTCAACCAGTCCTACCGTGCGGCCGGCGTGGCGCTGCCCGAGACGCGGCTGGCAACGGACTGTTCGGCCACCGAGCTGAAGCGTGCGCTGGTAGTGGCGCCGCCGTCTGCGCTGGGCTCGGCCTGGATGCGGCGGTTCCCGAATGCCTCGGACGCGTTTGCCAGCGGCTGGATGCTGGTGCGCGGCGCGCGGCGGCGGCGTGGCGTGGACCGCGGCTTCGTGATGTCGGACCACGCGGACTGGCCCGGGCTGCAAAGCGCGATTCGTGCGACCGGTGCGCAGCGGGTCATCGTGACGCACGGCAGCGTGCCGGTGATGGTGCGCTGGTTGACCGAACAGGGCTTGCAGGCCGAAGCTTTCAGCACCGAATACGAAGGCGAGGGCGGCAGTGAGGCAGACCCGGAACTCACGCCGCCCGCAGCCGAAAGCGGCGCAGCCACGCCGACACCAGAGCCCGACGCGTGAAAGGCCTCGCATGAAGGACTTCGCCACGCTCTACCGCGAGTTGGATGCGTCCACCTCGACCCGCGCCAAGCAGGACGCGCTGCAGCGCTACCTGCGCGCCGCGCTGCCGGCCGACGCGGCCTGGGCCGTCTATGTGCTGGCCGGCGGCAAGCCGCGGCAGCTGGTGCCGACCAAGGTCTTGCGCACGCTGGCGCAGCAGGCTGCAGCGCTGCCCGAGTGGCTGTTTGACGAATGCTACGAAGCCGTGGGCGACCTGGCCGAGACGATTGCGCTGCTGCTACCGCCGGCCGAAGCGCCGCTGCGCCGGCCGCTGGCCGAGTGGATCAACCAACACCTGCTGCCGCTGCGCGAGATGAACGACGCGCAGCGCGTGGCCGAGCTGCTGCAGCAATGGCGCACGCTGCCGGATGACGAGCGATTCGTGTACCTCAAGTTGATCACCGGCGCTTTGCGTGTGGGCGTGTCGCGGCTGCAGGTCACGCAGGCGCTGGCCGCGGTGGCCGGCGTGGACGCCAAGACGATTGCGCAGCGGCTGATGGGCTACACACACCCGCAGGCGCGGCCGGACGAGACCGCCTGGGCGCACCTGGTCGAGCCTGTTGCCGAGGTGGCCGAAGGTGAAGCGTTGCCGGCCGCGCGCGGCGGCCACCCGTATCCGTTTTTCCTGGCCCACCCGCTGCCGCCGGCGCTGGACACGCCTGAGGCGCTGGGCGCCGAACTCGGGTCGCCCGACGACTGGCTGGTCGAGTGGAAATGGGACGGCATCCGCGCGCAGCTGGTCTGCCGCGAAGGCCAGGCCTGGCTGTGGTCGCGCGGCGAGGAACTGGTGACGGACCGCTTTCCTGAAGTCGCCACGCTGGCCGCGGTGCTGCCGCCGGGCACCGTGCTGGACGGCGAGCTGGTGGTCTGGCGCGACGGGCTGGTGCAGCCGTTTGCCGAGCTGCAGCGCCGCATCGGCCGCAAGACGCTGGGCGCGAAGCTGCTCGGCGAACTGCCGGTGGCGCTGCTGGCCTATGACCTGCTGGAGCAGGGCGGGCAGGACCTGCGGCAGGTGGCGCAGCACGAGCGCCGCGCGCGGCTGGAGGCGCTGGTGGCAGCGCATCCGCATCCTTCGCTGCGGCTCAGCCCGCGCGTGCCGACGGCGGAGGGCTGGGCCGAGCTGGCCGAGCAGCGGGCGCAGTCAAGGGCGCTGGGTGTCGAAGGACTGATGCTGAAGTCGCAGGCTTCGGCCTATGGCAGCGGCCGCACGCGGGTGGACGGCGTGTGGTGGAAGTGGAAGATCGAGCCGTATGCGGTCGACGCGGTGCTGGTCTACGCACAGCGTGGCCATGGCCGGCGCGCGAGCCTGTACACCGACTACACGTTCGCGGTCTGGAACGGCCCTGCGGACGATCCCGAGCGCGCGCTGGTGCCGTTTGCCAAGGCCTATTCGGGGCTGACGGACGAGGAGATGAAGCAGGTCGACGCGATCGTCCGCCGCACCACGCGCGAGAGCTTCGGGCCGGTGCGCAGCGTCGAGCCCACACTGGTCTTCGAGCTGGGCTTCGAAGGCATTGCGCGCAGCCCGCGGCACAAGAGTGGCATTGCGGTGCGCTTCCCGCGCATGCTGCGCTGGCGGACGGACAAGCCCATCGACGAGGCCGACACGCTGCAGACGCTTTCGCTGCTGCTGCCTGGGGCCAAGGCGTGACACCGACAGAGGACGCGCTCGCGGCCTGGTGGGAAGGCCTGGGCTGGTCGCCGTTCCCGTTCCAGCGCGAGGTGTGGGCCGCGATGCAGCGCAGCGAGTCCGGCCTGCTGCATGCGACGACAGGCGCCGGCAAGACCTATGCGGTGTGGCTGGGCGCGCTGCTGGCATTGGCGGACGAGGTGCGTGCCACGGGCAAGGCCGGGCCGCCGCTCACGGTGCTGTGGATCACGCCGATGCGCGCGCTGGCAACCGACACGCAGCGCGCGCTGGAGGCACCGCTGCTGGCGCTGCGCGACGGCGGCACGCCGCTCGCACGCTGGACGCTGGGCCTGCGCACCGGAGACAGCACCAGCGCCGAGCGCAGCGCGCAGAACAGGCGCCTGCCGACTGCGCTGGTGACCACGCCCGAAAGCCTGTCGCTGATGCTGGCGCGGGCCGATGTGGCGGAAGCGCTGGGCGCGGTGCGGCTGGTGGTGGTGGACGAATGGCATGAGCAACTGGGCAACAAGCGCGGTGTGCAGGTGCAGCTGGCACTGGCGCGGCTGGACAGCCTGTCCCGCTCGCCGCAGGGGCCGATGCGCTGGGCGCTGTCGGCCACGCTGGGCAACCTCGAAGAAGCGATGGCCACGCTGGTGGGGCCGGCGCGGCCGGGCAGGCTGGTGCGCGCGCAGCTTGCCAAAACCCTGCAGATCGACACGCTGCTGCCGCCCACCGCCGAGCGTTTTGCCTGGGCCGGCCACCTGGGGCTGCGCATGCTGCCGCAGGTGGTGGCCGAGTTGGACGGCAGCCCGTCCTCGCTGGTCTTCACCAACACCCGCTCGCAGGCCGAGCTCTGGTACCAGGCACTGCTGGACGCGCGGCCGGACTGGGCCGGGCAGATCGCGTTGCACCACGGCTCGCTGGCGCGCGAGACGCGCGAATGGGTCGAGGCCGGGCTGAAGGCCGGGCAGCTGAAGGCGGTGGTCTGCACTTCCAGCCTGGACCTGGGCGTGGACTTCCTGCCGGTGGAGCGGGTGCTGCAGATCGGCTCGCCCAAGGGCGTGGCGCGGCTGCTGCAGCGCGCCGGCCGCTCGGGCCACGCGCCGGGCCGGCCGTCGCGCATCACGCTGGTGCCCACCCACAGCCTGGAACTGATCGAAGGCGCGGCTGCGCGGGCAGCCGTGGCGGCGGGCCACATCGAGTCCCGCCGCACGCCGCACCAGCCGCTGGACGTGCTGGTGCAGCACCTGGTGACGGTGGCGCTGGGCGGTGGCTTCGAGCCGCAGGCGCTGTACGCCGAGGTGCGGCGCACGGCAGCCTATGCGGCACTGTCGCCCGAGGCCTGGCAGTGGTGCCTGGACTTCGTGGCGCGCGGCGGGCCTTCGCTGGCCGCCTACCCAGAATACCGGCGCGTGGCGGCGGACGAGGCCGGCCGCTGGCACGTGCCGGATGCGGCGGTGGCGCGGCGCCACCGCATGAACATCGGCACCATCGTCAGCGATGCCAGCATGACGGTGGAATTCGTTGGCGGGGCGCGGCTGGGGCAGGTGGAAGAGAGCTTCGTCGCGCGCATGAAACCGGGCGACCGCTTCCTGTTTGCCGGCCGGCTGCTGGAGCTGGTGCGAGTGCATCAGATGACGGCGCAGGTCAAGCGCGCGCCGGCGGGCCGCGCCACCGTGCCGCGCTGGAACGGCGGGCGCATGCCGCTGTCCACCACGCTGGCAGACGCGATGGTCCAGCAGTTCTCCGAGGCCGACGCGGGCCGCTTCGACAGCCAGGAGCTGGCGTTCGCCCGGCCGCTGCTGGCGGTGCAGCAGGCCTGGTCGCGGCTGCCGGCGCCGGGCATGCTGCTGGCCGAGCTGCTGAAGACGCGCGAGGGCTGGCACTTATTCCTGTACCCCTTTGCCGGCCGCCAGGTGCACCTGGGCCTGGCGAATTTGCTGGCCTGGCGCGCCGCGCAGCTGTCGCCCGGCACCTTCTCGATGGCTTTCAACGACTACGGCTTCGAGCTGCTCAGCGCCACCGAGCGCGACTGGGCGCAGCAGCTGCCGGCGCTGCTGGACACCGAGGCCGACGTGCTGGCCGAGGTGATGGCCAGCCTGAATGCCAGCGAGCTGGCGCAGCGGCGCTTCCGCGAGATCGCCCGCGTGGCCGGGCTCATCAGCCAGGGCTACCCGGGCGAGCGGCGCAGCAACCGGCAGCTGCAGGCGTCTTCCGCGCTGTTCTACGAGGTGTTCCGCAAGTACGACCCGGCCAACCCGCTGCTGCGCCAGGCCGAGCAGGAACTGCTGGCCAACGAGTTGGACATCGAGCGCCTGCAGGCGGCGCTGCAGCGCATGCGCTCGCGCGACCTGGTGCTGCAGGCGCCCAAGCGGCCAACGCCGCTGGCCTTTCCGCTGATGGTCGAGCGCTTCCGCGAGCGGCTCAGCAACGAGCCGCTGGCCGAGCGCATTGCGCGCATGGTGCAGCAGCTGGAAGCCGCCGCCACCAAGACCACGGGCGACGCCGCGCCGGAGGCCGCAGCACCTGAGGTGCAGCAGGGCCTGGCCTTTGGGCAAGACCGCGACACTGGCGAGCCAGGCAAGCGGCGCCGCCCGCGCCGGGCGTCCCGGCCCTTGCCCTTGCTGTGACCATGCCGAGCCACCACGCGCTGAACTGGGCTGGCGAGGAACTGTGGCTGTTGCCCGAGCGCGCCGTGTGGTGGCCGTCGCGGGGCCTGCTGCTGGTGGCGGACCTGCACCTCGGCAAGGCAGCGACTTTCCGCGCGCTCGGCCAGCCGGTGCCGGCCGGCACCACGGCGGCCAACCTGGCGCGGCTGGACGCGCTGCTGGCCGCTTACCCGGCCACGCAGCTGACCTTCCTTGGCGACTTCCTGCACGCGCCGGAAGCCCGAACGCAGACCGTGCTGGCGGCGGTGCGGCAATGGCGCGAAGCGCATGCGGTGTTGGAGGTGGTGCTGGTGCGAGGCAACCATGACCTGCGCGCTGGCGATCCACCGCCGTCGCTGGGCATTCGCGTGGTCGACGAACCCTGGCCGCTGGACGAGCCCGGTGCGTGGCTCGCCTGTCATCATCCGCAGGTGCTGCCGGGCAGGCGTGTGCTGGCCGGGCATTGGCACCCGGCCGTGTCGCTGCAAGGCCCGGGCCGCGATCGGTTGCGGCTGCCGTGTTTCTGCCTGGACCGGCCCGGCGGCGGCGAAGCCGGGCTGCTGGTGCTGCCGGCCTTTGGCGAATTCACCGGTGCCGCGAGCCTGCCAATGTCCCCGGGGCGGCAATTCTTCGTGCCTGTGCAGGACACGGTGCTGCCCCTGCCTTAACAGCGCCGCTCGGCCAAGGTCACCGACTGGCCATCCTGCAGCAGTTTGGCCGCGTCGATCACGTGGACACGCACGTCCTGGCCCTGCATGCCGTTGGCCGTGAGGATCTCGCAGACGTACTGGGCGTAGTGGTCGCGCGGTGCCTTGTCGTTGAAGACCGCGACGTTGAAGTCCTGTTCGGAGGTCCAGTGCGCGTCCACCACGCGGTACTCGGTGGCCTTGAAATACTGCAGCGACCGGTCCCGCGCGCTGCCGGGGGCGTAGGAGGCAATCTCTGCCTTGCGGCCGTCGGCCAGCGGCCGCAACTGCCAGTACACCAGCAGGCCTGCGGTGGCGGTTGCCAGCACCCCCAGGCGGACGAGCCAAGCTTTGCCGGTGTCGGTCATGGTGAGCCCGACTTTAGCGGAGCGCGCTCCTGCCGGCACCGGCGGCCTCTTCGCGGTGTCAAACCGGTCGGTTTACGCATCTTTACGGCGCGCTCAAGCCGGACCAACACGGGGCCGCGAGCATTCACTCCACGCTGTGCCAACGCAACAGCACGAGAGGACACACGATGAAGAACACGACTTCGCGCCAGGCTCGCCTGGTCGGCCTGGGCCTGCTGCTGTCGCTGGTTGGCGGGCTGGGCCTGGTGGCCATGGCTTCCGCGCATGAGGCGCCGGGCCAGATGCAGCCTCAGCAGCAGCAGCAGCAGCAGGAGCATCCGCGTCCGAGTGCCGGCGCCATGCCCCGCGGTGGCTTCATGCCCGCAATGATGATGGTTGGCCACGGTGGCGGCCTGCCGCCTGAAGGTCCGCCGCTGGACCGCTTGCTCGACGAACTGAAGGCCACGCCCGAGCAGCGCGCCGAGCTGCGCAAGATCGTTGGCGCGATGCGCGACGACGTGAAGGCATTGCACGAGGCCGGTCGCGGCGAACATGAGCAACTGGGCAAGCTGTTCACCCAGCCGAACGTTGACCCGGCGGCAGTCGAGGCCTTGCGCCAGCGGGCAATGACCCGCGAGGACAGCATCAGCCGCCGCGTGACCCAGGGCATGCTGGCCGCCAGCAAGGTGCTGACGCCGGAGCAGCGCCAGCAGATGGGTGAGCACCTGGCGCACATGGGCCACGACGGCGAGCCGCGTGGCCGCACCGGTCCCGGCCCTGACGGCCGGCCCGATGCTGGCCCCGATGCCCGCCCGGGCACTCCACGCAGCTGAGCCGAGAGGGCGATACCATGACGTTTGCCCAACAAACCGTGCGCCTCGCCCGCCAGGGCGGCCCTGGCCTCGGTGCACCGATCGAGATGTCTGCAGCCAAACTCCTGCTGATCGACGACGACACCCGGCTGACCGCGATGGTGGGTGACTACCTGCGCGGCCACGGTTTCGAAGTCGAAACCGCCAGCTCGCTGGCCGAGGGCCGCGTGAAACTGCGTGGCACCTCGGTCGACGCGCTGGTCCTGGACCTGATGCTGCCCGACGGCGACGGCCTGGACCTGACGCGCGAACTGCGTGCCGACGCCCGGCTGCGCCGCCTGCCGCTGCTGATGCTCACCGCCCGCGGCGAGCCGATGGACCGCATCGTCGGCCTGGAGATCGGCGCGGACGACTACCTGCCCAAGCCTTTCGAGCCGCGTGAGCTGCTGGCCCGTGTCAAGGCCTTGCTGCGCCGCGCAGCCCCGGACCAGGCCAGCGAGGAACTGCTGCGCTTTGGCCGGCTGGAGATCGACCTGGGCGCGCGCGAGGCCAGGCTGGACGGCAAGCGCTGCGACCTGACCGGTCACCAGTTCGAGCTGCTGGTGGTGCTGGCGCAAAGCCCCGGCCGGGTGCTGAGCCGCGACCAGATCATGGACGCGCTGAAGGGCCACCCGATGGAAGCCTTCGACCGCTCGATCGACGTGCACATTTCGCGCATCCGTTCGGTGATCGAGGACGACGTGAAGAACCCCAAGCGGGTGCTGACTGTGCGCGGCACCGGCTACGTCTTCGCCCGCAAGCAGGACGCGGACTGAGCCTTTCCGAAGCCTGCTTTTCCCGTGGGGCGCTTGATGCGCCCCTTTGTCTTGCCTGGGCGGTCCGCCGCCATGCCTGTTTGCACCTGACGCCTTGAAATCCCTGTACCTGCGCATCTGGCTCACCGTGGTGGCCGCCCTGGCGCTGTTCGCGCTGGTCTCCGGCTGGTTGTTGCAGAGCCACCTGGCGCAGGAGCATGCACGCGCCGAGGCTGCGATGGCCGAGCGCATGGCCGGCTGGGGCACGCTGATCCAGAACTCGCTGCCCGAGCGCGATGCGCCTGGCGAGGACCAGGCCAAGGCGCTGCAGGAATGGTCGACCCGGCTGCGCATGCCGCTGGCGCTGAGCGACTCCCGCGGCAAGGTGATCGCCCAGTCCGAAGCCTATGCCCGGCTGCTGGCCGAGGGCCGCGGCCGGCCGGTGATGCTGCAGCTGGACGATGGCCGCAAGCTGTGGATCATGCGGCCATGGCGGGACTTCCGCGGTCCGCATGGCGAGATGGACGACGGCCCGCGTCCCGGCGAAGGTCCGGGTGGCCCGGGGCGGCCCGACGATGCCGCGACGGCTGGCGGGCCGCAGCTGCCGCCCGGCCCGCCGCCCGATGGCCTCGGCGGTCCGCCGGGCGAGGACCGCGGCAGCCTGGTGAACCGCCGCATCGTCAGCCGCACCGCGATGCCGTTTGGCTGGGACATGCCGGGGCTGCCGCGTGACTGGCCGGCCAGCGTGGGTTTGCTGGTGTTGTTGATGCTGCTGTTCATCGCCGTGGCGGCCGGTGCCTATCCGGTGGTGCGGGGGCTGACCCGGCGGCTGGAAGCCCTGAAGCGTGGCGTGGAGGCCTTTGGCGCCGGCGCGCTGGACCACCGGGTCAAGGAAGAAGGGCGCGACGAAGTGGCGGCGCTGGCGACCAGCTTCAACCAGGCCGCCGCCCGCCTGCAAACGCTGATGCAGGCCAACCAGAGCCTGCTGGCCAATGCCAGCCACGAACTGCGCTCGCCGCTGGCGCGGCTGAAGATGGCGGTCTCGATGTTCGAGGACGACGCGCCACCGGCGCTGAAGAAGTCGCTGCGGCGTGAGATCAACGTCAACATCGGCGAACTGGACGCGCTGGTCGAGGAAGTGCTGCTGTCGAGCCGGCTGGAAGCGGGTGCGGCGATGGACCTGGGCGATCCGGTCGACCTGCTGGGCCTGCTGGCCGAAGAGGGCGCGCGGGTGCAGGCCGGGGTGACCGGGGACGCCTTGATCGTCAAGGGCAGCGACCGGCTGCTGCGCCGCGCAGTGCGCAACCTGCTGGAAAACGCGCGCCGCTACGGTGGCGCGGAGATCAGCGCCACGCTGCACCAGGAAGCCGGCGGTGGGCGGGTGCTGCTGCGGGTCTGCGACCGGGGGCCGGGCGTGCCGGAGGAAGAGCGCGAGCGCATCTTCGAGCCGTTCTACCGCATGGCCGGCCATGCCGAGCGCGAAGGCGGCGTGGGCCTGGGGCTGGCGCTGGTGCGGCAGATCGCGCGCCGGCATGGCGGCGAGGTGAGCTGCCTGCCGCACGAAGGCGGCGGCAGCTGCTTCATGATCACACTGCCGGCGGACCGGCTGCTGGTGCTGTCGCCGCGGCGCTGAATCAGCTTGCCGTGCGGCGCAGGACCAGCGCCATGAAGCCGGTCAAGCCCAGGCTGGCAACCGTCAGGCCGGCAAAGGCTGCGGTCCAGAAGCCAGGCGCGCCTTGCAGCGACTCCGGCACCGTGCCGCTGAGGTTGAAGGCCAGCGCATAACCACCGCCCAGGCCCACGCCCCACAGCGCACAGGCATAGATGACCATGGGCGCGGTGGCGATGCGCCAGGCGCGCAGCGTGTAGGCGACGATGGTCTGCATCGCGTCCACCACATGGAACAGCGCCAGCCAGGCCAGCAACGGCAGCGCGGCAGCCACCACCGCCAGGTCGGCCGTGTACAGGCCCACCACCGCCCGCCGCCCGATGAACACCGCGCCGCCCAGCAGTGCTGCCAGCAGCATGCCCAGCACCAGGCCATGCCAGCCCAGCCGGCGCGCGTGCGGCAGGTCACCCGCGCCGATGCGCTGCGCGACCAGCGTGCTGGTGGCATTGGCCAGCGCCAGCGGCACCATGAACAGCATCGAGACCAGGTTGATCGCGATCTGGTGGCCGGCGACCGCCACGGTGCCGAGCCGGGCGATGAACAAGGCCATGAAACTGAACGCGGTGACCTCTACCAGGATGGACGCGCCCATCGGCACGCCCAGCTTCAGCAGCGCCTTGAGCGCCGGCCAGTGCGGTGCATGCAGGCCGCGGCCCCAGAGTTGGAAGGGCGCGTAGAACGGGTCGCGCCGCATCAGCCACCAGGCGCCCAGCAACTGCGCCCACAGGGCCGTGGCGGTGCCAATGCCGCAGCCGGTCACGCCCAGTGGCGCCAGCCCCAGCGACGGCACGCCAAAGACCAGCAGCGCGGTCACCGGCAGTTTCAGCGCCAGCCCGCCCACCTGCAGCAGCATCACCGCCTTGGGCCGCGAGACGGCGGTGTTGAAGCCGCGCACCACGGTGAAGATCAGCGCCGCCGGCAGCGAGCAGGCCAGTGCCAGCAGGTAGCCGCGCACCTTGGCAGCGACCTCGGGCGTGGCCTTGGCCAGCCACAGGAAGGGCTGCGGAAAGATCAGCAGCAGGCAGCCGGCCACCGACAGCAGCAGCGCCAGCCAGATGCCCTGGTGCACCTGGTCGCCCGCGGCTTCCATGCGCCCGGCGCCGAACAGCTGTCCCGCCAGCGGCGCGACGGACAGCAGCACGCCCATGAAGCCGATGAAGACGGTGATGTAGGCCGCAGCGCCAACCGCAAATGCAGCCAGGTCGGCCTGCGAGTGTCGCGCCACCATCATCGTGTCCATGGTGTTGAAGGCCAGCATGGCCAGCTGGCCGATGACCACCGGCCAGGCCAGTGGCAGCAGCTCGCGCACGTCGGCCTGCCAGCGCGCGAAGCGGCTGCCGGCGCTGGCATGACCTGCGCCCTGGGCGGGGAGCACCCGGCTCACCAGGGGCCGCCTGCCGGCTGCGGGCTGGAAAGGGGGGCTTGTTCAGCCGGTGGGTTCGGTGGCGGGTCATCCTGCGGACTGCTGCCGGACAGCCGCGCGCGCTCGGCATAGCGGTTGAAGCGCCAGGCCTTGGCGTCCAGCGTGATGCGGCGCCAGACCTGGCGTTTTTCCGCCGGGCTCAGCAGCGGCCAGTGCTGCACCTCGTCTTCAGTGCGGCCGCAGCCTTTGCAGATCGGGTCGCCCTGGGCGGTCGAGCAGATCGCGATGCACGGCGCGTCCGGCGTGCTGGCGTACCAGTCCAGCCAGGCGGTGCGGGCGCGCGCAGGCATGCTGGCCTCGTCGGCCTCGGGCTCGTGGTAATAGACCATCAGCGCATAGACCTCGGCCAGTGCCCGGACTTCTGGGCAGGCAGAGATGCCATCAGCGGAAGGAGAACGCTCGCGCCACCAGTTGATGGCCGATTCGATGTCGGTGATGTGAATGCCGGGCATGGGGACGTGATTGTGGCGTGGCGCACCACCCTCACGCCCGCCGGGGCATCGCCAGCGGACGGGGCTTCAGCAAAAAAAGCCGGGTGGCTTCAGTGAAGCTGGATGCCAGGCTGGCCATTGGCCAAAACGGCTGACGCCGGAGCGCCGAGGTGAGTGCCGGAACCGGCACGAAGAAGCGCTTTCGCTTCTCTGTGCTGCTGCACCCATAGCCCGCCCACCAAGCCCAACAGCAGCATGACCAGCAGACCTGCGGCGGCCCAAAGGCCAAGGTGCGAACCGTCTTCCAGATCGTCGAACATGGGGGTGCTCCTCTGTCGGCGTGGCAAGGCGTGGGGACGAGGAGTCGATTCTAGGGATGGCGTCCGCCGGCAGGTGGGATTTCCTTCCAAGGAAAACCCGCGTCAGGGCCGATCTGTATGCGATGAATTCGCACAAGCAAGCAGGCTTTTTGCGCGCTGCCGGTGTGACAGGCGGCTACCGGTCGTGCATCACCAGCAGTCCCTGGTTGACCCAGGTCTGCAGCGCCGAGGCCAGCAGGCCAGGCGCAGCTTCGTCCCCCACCTGCTGCGCCGCCACAAGGCCCAGCTCGCCAAACGGCACACCGGCCAGCGTGGCCTGCAGCAGCGCGGCTTCTTCGGGCTGCAGCGAACGCCAGCGGCTGTCCAG
Source organism: Ideonella sp. (assembly GCF_041287625.1). Classification (GTDB taxonomy): domain Bacteria; phylum Pseudomonadota; class Gammaproteobacteria; order Burkholderiales; family Burkholderiaceae_C; genus Ideonella. Next base: position 43,126 of record NZ_JBGGNH010000021.1, on the reverse strand, counting down.
GTCCTGGCGCCAGACCAGCAGCTGATGCTGCAGCGGCTCGGGCGGCTCGGTCTCGGAGTCGTCCTGCCCATGCGTGAGCTGCTGCCACAGCGGCTCGACGGCCCATGCCAGGTCCAGCAGTTGCAGCGAAGGATGGGGGGACAGGCGCAGGCTGGCCCAGTCTTCCGGCGCCAGCGTGGCGAGCTGCGCGCCATCGAGCGGCGTGGCGTCGGCCGCGTCGAAGCTCAGGCCCAGCGCCCACTCCATGCCGGCCAGGTCGGCCAGTGCAGGGTGGGGCAGGGCATCGGGTTGTTGCTGCAGGTAAGCCGGCAGCGCTGCACCGAACCAGCGGATGGACGGCGTGTGTGGCGGGTGCGCGGCAATGAAGCCCATCGCCAGCTCGGCGAAACCGTCATCGCCCAGCACGCGGTGCAGCACCGGGTAGTTGGTGCGCAGCGCTTCGACCAGGCGGCCGCGCCAGGCATTGCGGTAGATCCCCAGCGAGACCTGCGGCGAGTCGGGCCTGCCGTGAAGTGCGCGCAGCAGCGGCGGCAACGCGGCGGCGGGTGGCGTCTCCGCTTGCTGGATCAAGGCGGCCAGCGCGAGCTGGGCGTTGCGCAAGGTGTCCAGCGTCATGCGGCCTCCGGCACTTGGGCCAGGGCCTGCGCGGCGTGTTCACGTGCCAGCGTGAGTTCGGCCAGCAACTCGGGCAGCGGCGGAATGTGGTCGTCGCGCTCGATCATGGTGGGCAGCGGGCCGAAGCGGCGCAAGGTGTGGCGGTACAGGTCCCACACGCCGTTGCACACCGGTTGGTCGTGCGTGTCGATCAGCCAGCTGCGGCCACCGTGGGTTTCCTCGCTGTGGCCTGCCAGGTGCAGTTGGCGCACACGGTCCAGCGGTAGCGTGTCGATGAAAGCCCTGGCGTCGAAGCCGTGGTTGTGTGCGCTGACAAAGACGTTGTTGACGTCCAGCAGCAGCTCGCTGCCGGTACGCTGCAGCAGTGCGGCGAGGAACTCGGCTTCGTTCATTTCGTCGCCGGCCCAGGCGGCGTAGCTGGAGACGTTTTCCAGCACCAGCGGCCGGCCGAGGGTGTCCTGCACCTGCTGGACGCGGCTGGCCACATGGCGCAGGCTGGCCTCGGTGTAGGGCAGCGGCAGCAAGTCGTGCAACTGGGTGCCGGCCACGCCGGTCCAGCACAGGTGGTCCGAGACCCAGCCGGGTTCGATGCGCTGCGCCAGCGAACGCAGCTGGCGCAGGTAGTCCAGGTCCAGCGCATCGGTCCCGCCGATGGAGAGCGACACGCCGTGCATCACCATGGGCACGTCACGGCGGATGGCGTCCAGGTGCGCCAGCGGCTTGCCGCCGGGCACCAGGTAGTTTTCGCTGATCACCTCCAGCCAGTCCACGCCCCATTCGGGCGCGGGCTGCTGGCGGAAGTCGGCGTAGTGTTCGGGCCGCAGGCCCAGGCCGAAGCCGGTCAAGTCAGGCATATGGCGCGAGCGGCGCCGTCAGGGCGCCGCACATCAAGTGGCGTGCGCGGATCCGGCTTCGCCGGTCCGCTGCGCGAGCCCCCTCGGGGGGCAGCCCCCTGGCAGGGGGGCGTGGGGGTCAACCCTTCACGACGGCGCCGCCAGCCTTGGTGCACTCGTCAGCGGACTTCTTGCTGACCCAGCCCTGGCCCTTGCAGCTGTTCTGGCCCTTGCACTCGTTCTTGGCGGTCTTGCACTCCGAGGTGCCCTTGCAGCTGTTGACACCGGTGCAGTGCACGGCGCCATCGGCAGCTTGCGCGGCCAGCGGGGCAACGCCCATCGTGAACATGGCGGCAGCGGCAGCAGCGATGGCGACACCGGTCTTGGCGGTATGGAACATGGGATGACTCCTGTGATGTGATGAAGAAGAATCAGACGGCGCTTCCGTCAGGAAGGCGACCCGGACTTGTCATCCGGGCTGAACGTCAGTCGCGCCAGGCGCGTGGTTCTTACAGCACCGACAAAAGAAATTTCACCCGGGCCGGCGGCCCATGCCCAGCACCTTGCGGTACCACTCGTGGAAGTGCTGCATGCCATCTTCCATCGGGCTCTGGTACGGCCCGGCTTCGTCGTCACCGCGCTGGAGCAGCGCATGGCGGCCGGTGTCCATGCGCTCGGCAATCTCGTCGTCCTCGACGCAGGTTTCCATGTAAGCCGCGCGCTGGGCCTCGACGAACTCGCGCTCGAAGGCCGCGATCTCTTCGGGGTAGTAGAACTCGACCACGTTGAGCGTCTTCTGCGGCCCTTGCGGGTACAGCGTGGACACGGTCAGCACGTGCGGGTACCACTCGATCATGATGTTCGGGTAGTAGGTCAGCCAGATCGCGCCCTGCTTGGGTGGCCGGCCGCCGTTGAACTTCATCACCGCGTCGTGCCAGCGCTGGTAGGCCGGTGAGCCGGCGCGTTCCAGCCCGCCGTTGACGCCCACCGTCTGCACCGAATGGTGCTTGCCGAACTCCCAGCGCAGGTCGTCGCAGGTGACGAACTGGCCCAGGCCGGGGTGGAACGGGCCGACGTGGTAGTCCTCCAGGTAGACCTCGATGAAGGTCTTCCAGTTGTAGTTGCAGACGTGCTTCTCGACGTGGTCGAGCACGTAGCCGGAGAAGTCCAGGTCGGCGCGTGGACCGAGGTTGGCGAGGTCGGCGGCCACGTCGCGGCCGTTGTCCTCGAAGACCATGCCGTTCCAGGTCCGCAGCTTGTAGTTGTTCAGGTGCAGGCAGGGGTCGCGATCGAAGTGCGGTGCACCCACGAGCTGACCCTGCAGGTCGTAAGTCCAGCGGTGCAGCGGGCAGACAATGTTGGCTCGCGTGTTGCCACGGCCCTTCAACATCACCGCCTGGCGGTGCCGGCAGACGTTTGAGATCAGCTCCAGCCCGTCGCGCGAGCGCACGAGCGCACGCCCCTCGCCTTCCTGCGGCAGGGCGTAGAAGTCGCCTATCTCGGGAACGGACAGTTCGTGCGCCAGGTAGCGCGGTCCGTGCTGAAAAATGACTTCCTGTTCACGGCGGAACAGGTCCTCATCGAAGTAGGTGCTGACAGAGAGTTGAGAGCGCGCGCGCTCCAGAGCTTCCAGCTTGATGCTCAGGTCCGACATGATCCCCAGGATCTCCAAAAAACATGTCTGTAAACCCCCCACCCGGTGGCCCCGCGGATGGGTTTGTGACAAATGAAAAGCCCTCTCGGCAAGGAGAGGGCGGTCTGGCATTCTAACCAAGGGAAAGCAACAGGTCTGCCAGTCAATGCGAATTTTCACCAAATGCGCCTTGCATTCGGCAACATGACCGGATCTTCTGCCAGACCTCGGGCAGACCCTGACTACAATCGCGCTAAATTTTCACCTGCCGAAATGCCCAGCGAGTCGTTTTCATCCGCCAGCCCCCCGCCCGCGAGCTACGACGACGCGGTCGCCGAACTGGACCAACTGGTGCTGGCGATGGAGACCGGGCAGATGCCGCTGGACCGCCTGCTGGAGAGTTACCAGCGTGGGGCGGTACTGCTGGGGTTCTGCCGCGAGCGGCTTCAGGCGGTTGAAGTACAAGTCAAGGTCCTGGAGGAAGGGCAACTCAAGCCCTGGTCAGCTGCATGACGAATGAAGATCTGGATCGCTGGGTCCGAGAGGAACTGCGGTCCATCGAGCAAGCGCTCGACCGCCTGGTGCCGGCCGATGCGCCGGTCGGCCTTGGCAAAGCCATGCGCTATGCCGTGCTGGACGGCGGCAAACGCCTGCGGCCGCTGCTCGTGCGCGCCGCTTGCGATGCCAGCCTGGGTGACGCTGAAGCGGCCATCCGCGCAGCGGTCGCGGTCGAGCTCATCCACGCCTACTCGTTGGTACATGACGACATGCCCTGCATGGACGACGACGCCCTGCGCCGCGGCAAGCCCACGGTGCATGTCCAATATGGCGAGGCCCAGGCCATGCTGGCTGGCGATGCCATGCAGGCGCTGGCTTTCGAGGTGCTGACGCCACAAGACGGCTCGATGGCGCCCGAACTGCAGGCCCGGCTGGTCAGCCTGCTGGCGCGTGCCGCTGGCCACGCCGGCATGGCCGGCGGCCAGGCGATCGACCTGGCCAGCGTCGGCAAGCCGCTGAGCGAAGCCGTGTTGCGCGACATGCACCGCCGCAAGACGGGCGCCTTGTTACAAGCCAGCGTGTTGATGGGCGCTGCTTGCGGCACCATCAGCACTGCCGCCTGGCAGGCCTTGTCCGAATACGGCGCGGCCATCGGCCTGGCTTTCCAGGTGATGGACGACATCCTCGACGTCACCCAGGTCAGCGAGGTGCTGGGCAAGACGGCAGGCAAGGACATGGATGCCAACAAGCCGACTTATGTCTCGGTGCTGGGCCTGGACGCAGCGCAGGCTTATGCCCGCGCGCTGCACGAGCAGGCGCTGGAGGCGCTGCAGCGCAGCGGGCTGCCCGCGCAGCACCTGGGCTGGCTGGCCGACCTGGTGGTCGACCGCGAACACTGAGGGCGATACCCTGGCCGGCGCACACCACAAGAATTCAGCGGAGCGAATCGCATGAGTCAACACACGCTGCTGAAAAGCGTTCAAGGCCCGGAGGCGCTGCGGCAGATGAGCCGTGCGCAGCTCAAGACCCTGGCCCAGGAGTTGCGCGACTTCCTGCTGCAGTCGGTCAGCCGCACTGGCGGGCACCTGTCGTCCAACCTGGGCACGGTGGAGCTGACCATCGCGCTGCACCATGTGTTCAACACGCCGCATGACCGCCTGGTCTGGGACGTGGGCCACCAGTCCTACCCGCACAAGATCCTCACCGGGCGGCGTGAAGCCATGGCCACGCTGAAGGCCTTGGGTGGCATCAGCGGGTTCCCGCGCCGCTGCGAGAGCGAATACGACACCTTTGGCGTGGGTCATTCGTCGACCTCGATCTCGGCCGCGCTGGGCATGGCCCATGCCGCGAAGCTCAAGGGTGAAAACCGCAAGGCCGTGGCCGTCATCGGCGACGGTGCCTTGACCGGTGGCATGGCCTTCGAGGCCCTGAACCACGGCGGCTACCAGGGCGCGGCGGGCTTGCCCGACATGCTGGTCATCCTGAACGACAACGACATGTCGATCTCGCCGCCGGTGGGTGCGCTGAACCGCTACCTGGCCCGCCTGATGAGTGGCAAGTTCTACGCCGCCGCGCGCGAAAGCGCCAAGAGCGTGCTGCGCAACACACCGCTGTACGAGTTTGCCAAGCGCTTCGAAGAGCACACCAAGGGCATGGTCGTGCCGGGCACCATCTTTGAAGAATTCGGTTTCAACTACGTCGGCCCGATCGACGGCCACGACCTCGACTCGCTGGTGCCGACGCTGGAAAACCTGCGCGATGCCAAAGGCCCGCAGTTCCTGCATGTGGTGACCAAGAAGGGCTACGGCTACGAGCTGGCCGAGGCCGATCCCATCAACTACCACGGCCCTGGCAAGTTCGATCCCAAGATCGGCATCCAAAAGCCCGCCACGCCGCCCAAGACCACCTTCACCCAGGTTTTCGGCCAGTGGCTGTGCGACATGGCCGAGGCCGATGAACGCCTGGTCGGCATCACGCCGGCGATGCGCGAAGGCTCCGGCCTGGTGGAATTCGAGAAGCGTTTCCCCAAGCGCTACCACGACGTCGGCATTGCCGAGCAGCATGCGGTGACCTTCGCTGCCGGCCTGGCCTGCGAAGGCCTGAAGCCGGTGGTGGCGATCTACTCGACCTTCCTGCAGCGCGGTTACGACCAGCTGATCCACGACGTGGCGATCCAGAACCTGCCGGTGGTTTTCGCGGTGGACCGCGGCGGCCTGGTCGGTGCCGACGGCGCGACCCATGCCGGCGCTTTCGACCTGGCCTTCCTGCGCTGCGTGCCCAACATGGCGGTGTTGGCCCCGGCCGACGAAAACGAATGCCGCCAGGCGCTGTCCACCGCGTTTGCGCATGCCGGCCCGGCCGCCGTGCGCTACCCGCGCGGCGCGGGCGCCGGGGTCGCCATCGATTCAACGCTGGCCACCCTGCCATGGGGCCGGGGCGAGGTTCGCCGCAAAGGCTCGCGCATCGCCATCCTGGCCTTCGGCACGCTGCTGTACCCGGCGCTGGCCGCTGGTGAAAAGCTGGGCGCGACGGTCGCCAACATGCGCTTCGTCAAGCCGCTGGACCAGGCGTTGGTGCTCGAACTTGCCCGCACCCACGATCACCTCGTGACCGTGGAAGAAGGCTGCATCGCCGGTGGTGCCGGCAGCGCGGTGCTGGAATGCCTGGCGGCAGCCGGCCTGGCGGCGCCGGTGCTGCAACTCGGCCTGCCGGATGAATTCATCGAACACGGCGACACCGCGCAACTGCTGGCCCGCTGCGGCCTGGACGCTGCCGGCATCGAGCAGGCGGTGGTGCGCCGCTTCGGCTCGCCGCTGTCGCTGGTGAAGCCCGCGGCAGCCTGATCCTGCCGCGCAGGCGCCGCGGCTGCGGCCGTGTTGTCAGTTCGCCTGTTCCGTGCCCGCCGTGACCGGGCGCAAGGCCCGCTCTGCGGCCCAGACCAGTTCCTCCGCGCTGGGCTCCTGCCCGTGTTCCGTGCTGTCCACCGCGGCGCCCATGCGCAGCTGGGGCCTCGCGGCCGCGGCACGGCCTTCGAGCGGCCAGGCCATTGCCTTCTGAAGCCGCTGCTGGATTTTCGGCAGCGCAGGTGCCTGCGTGTCCAGCAGCAGCACCCCCATGCAGCCGCCTTCCAGTGGCAGCAGCAGGTCCGAGCGCCGAAGCTGCTGGCGCAGCCGCTCGCGCAGTGCCTGCAGCCACTGTGCGTGCTGTGCCAGCGTGCCGGTGGTGACCATGGCGTCAGTGGCCTGCAGCGTCACCAGCAGCACCGCCGGGCAGGTGCCGTGGCGGCGGGCCTGGTTCAGGTGCCGGTGCACAAGCTGCACAAAGCCCAGCCGGTCCAGCGGGCGCTGATCGTTACCAACCGCCTCTTCGGCCGGGCGTTGCCGGGCGACCGCTGGCATGGTGGGCTGGTACTGGGTTTCAACGGCATACATGGGCGGGTCCTCGGGTGGATTCGGCATGGGCGCGGCAGGGATTCAGCATGGACTTGGGGTGAGCGAGAACCTGGCACCCAGCGCGGCGGTCTCACGCGGACCTCCCTGACCGTTGCTGCATGACAGGCTCTCCCTTGCACAAACGGGACGCGCCGCGAGAACCCGACATCGCCCGCCGAAATCTTTCGCACCGCTGCGATAGAGTGCTGTCCGCGGCTGCTGCACTGGTGCGCCAGCCGCGCGCCCGGTCGTTGTTCTTCGCCGATGGACTCCATGACGCTTCCGCCCACCGCCGATGCCACCGCCCCGCCGGAGCGTGACCATGACCGCGCGGACGGTGCGGATGGCGCGGACGGCATCACCCAGCTGCTGCACCAGGCCAGCGCGGGCGACGCCCGTGCGGCCGATGAAGTCGTCGCCCGCCTGTATGTCGACCTGCGCCGCATTGCCGGCAGCCGGCTGCGCCAGTCCGGCGACCTGACGCTGGACGCCACCGCGCTGGTCCACGAGAGCTACCTGCGGCTGCAGCGTGCCGGCGGGCTGGACTTCCCGGATCGCAAACACTTCCTGGGGTATGCCGCCAAGGTGATGCACAGCATCGTGATCGACCAGGTGCGCGCCCGCCAGGCCGAACGCCGCGGCGGCGCACTGCAGCAGGTCACCTTCAACACCGGCATTGCCGACCTGGCACCGCAGCGCGACGACGAAGTGTTGCGCGTGCATGAAGCGTTGGCAGAGCTTGCGGCCATGGACGTCCGCCTGGCCCAGGTGGTGGAAATGCGCTACTTTGCCGGCCTCGGCGAGGCCGAGATCGCCGAGACCCTGGGCGTGACCGAGCGCACCGTGCAGCGCGACTGGGCCAAGGCGAGGCTGTTCCTTTCGATGGCAATGAAGTGATGGGTCCGGCCGACACCACCCGCGCGGCGTTCCGCGAGATCAACAAGTCCCGCTGGCCGCTGCTCAGCCCCATGCTGGACGAACTGCTGGACCTGCCCGCCGAGCAGCGCGAAACGCGCCTGCAGGGCTTGGCGGGCCAAGACACCGAGCTGCTGCTGGACCTGCGGGAATTGCTGCGGCGCGAACAGGCCCAGCACGCAGCCGACTTCCTCGCCACCCCGGCGCCGCTGGGCCCGCTGCCCGGCAGCCAGCAGGCCGGCCAGCAGGTGGGCGTCTACACCCTGGAGTGGATGCTGGGTCAGGGTGGAATGGGCAGCGTTTGGCTGGCCAGCCGCACCGATGGCCGCTACCAGGGCCAGGTGGCCATCAAGTTCCTCTCCAGCGGCCTGCTGGGCCAGGGTGACGCCGGCCGCTTCGCGCGCGAAGGGCAGATCCTCGCCCGCCTGGCCCACCCGCACATCGCCAGGCTGATCGACGCCGGCGTCAGCCCCGAGGGTCAGCAGCCCTATCTGGTGCTGGAGTACGTGGACGGTCAGCCGATTGACCAGCATTGCCGGATGCACGGCCTGGACCTGCGCCAGCGCATCACGCTGTTCCTGGACGTGCTGGCCGCCGTGGCCCATGCCCAGCAACGGCTGATCCTGCACCGCGACCTCAAGCCCAGCAACATCCTGGTCACCGCCGCCGGCGAGGCCAAGCTGCTGGACTTCGGCATTGCCAAGCTGCTCGCCGGTGACGCCACCCAGCCCATGCCCACGCCGGCCACAGAGCTCACGCAGCGCGCAGGCAACGCCTACACCCCCCTGTATGCCGCGCCCGAGCAGGTGCAGGGCGACGAGGTCACCACCGCCACCGATGTCTACGCACTCGGCGTGCTGCTCTACCAGTTGCTCAGCGGCGCCCATCCCACCGAGCATCACACCGGCCAGCACGGTGACACCCCGCTGGAGCGCCTGCGCGCATTGGTGGAGGTCGAGCCCAAGCGGGTTTCAGAAGCGCTGCATGAGCACGCCGCCATGGCTGCGAAGACCGGAGCGCCGGGCGAGTCGAATTCAGCCCAGACCGCCCGGCAGGTTCGCGAGCTGCGCGGCGACCTGGACACCATCGTCGCCAAGGCACTCAAGAAGGCACCCGCCGAGCGCTACGCCCATGCCGAAGCCTTGGCCGATGACCTGCGCCGCTGGCTGCACAACGAGCCCATCAGCGCCCGCCCCGACACCCGCCTCTACCGCAGCGCCAAGTTCGTCCGTCGCCACCCGTGGGGCGTGGGCGCCAGCGCCTTGGCCACGCTGGGCCTGGCGACCGGCTTCGGCCTGGCCCTGTGGCAAACCCACGAAGCCCGCCACCAACGCGAACAAGCCGAAGGCCTGATCGAGTTCATGCTGGGCGACCTGCGCAAAAAGCTGGAGCCCGTGGGCCGGCTCGACGTGCTGGACGCCGTCGGCGAAAAAGCCCTGGCCTACTACGCTGACCAGCAACTCAGCCGGCTGGACCCGGACGCGTTGGGTCGCCGCGCGCGTGCCTTGCATCTGATGGGCGAGGTGGCGGACACCCAAGGCAAGCTGGCCGAGGCTGAGCGCATGTTTCGCGAGGCTGCGGACAGTACCGCGGAACTGCTTGCTCGCTATCCAAAAGACACCCAGCGCATCTTCGACCATGCGCAGAGCGTGTATTGGGTGGGCTGGGTGGCAAGACGGCGCGGCCAGTTGCCGGAGGCCGAAACGCAGTGGCGGCGCTACCTGCAACTGGCGCAGCAGCTCACGCAGTTCGAACCAGGGAAGCTCGACTGGCGCCTTGAAGAGGCTTACGCGCACAACAACCTGGGCGTGCTGGCGTTGGAGACCGGCAATGCACGCGAGTCTTTGCAGACCTTTGTCGCTGCTCGCAAGGTATGGCTAGGCATCGCAGGAGAAGAGGCATCTCACAACTTTGACCTGGCCAACGCCTATGGATGGGAGGCCGACGCGCAAGATGCACTGGGGGAATACGCGGGTGCGTTGCAATCCCAGCAGGCCAAGATTGAGGCACTGCGTTTGCAGCCAGGGACTGGCGACAGGAGACAGCAATACCAGCTCGCTTTGGCCGAACTGTCCATCGGCGACTTGCTTCTTAGCGAGGGAAAGTTGGGCGACTCGTTGCAAAGTTTCGAGCGGGCCGTTGCGCAGCTGGAAGCTCTGATCAAACTAGATTCGAATAACCTGCTCTGGATTCAGAACTGGTGCTTGGCGCGCATCAAAGCAGACGCGGCGAGGCAAGCCCAGCCAGGCTCGGCTTCGAACTTGGTTGAGCCAATGCTTGTTGCTCGGATGGATCGCTTGCAAGTCGCGCAGCAGCAGCAGTCAATCTCCCAGGCGAAATGGTTCGTCGTCGTGCGCGGCCGATGGCTTGTGCAGCAACTTGGCCCAGGAGCGGGGTCCTTGACCAACGCACTGCAAGAGGAGGCCAGTGACTATCTGGCGAAAGTTCGGCGCTTTGTTGAGGCCGGCAATCGGCTCAGCCGCGTCCAGGAACTCGTCGTTGCTGAATTGGAACTTCGGCTGGGTGATCGGTTGAGCAGCGGTTCTGCGCAAGCCCAGGACTCGTGGAGGCAGGCCAGCGGGCGATTGAAGGGCATTGCCGAAAGCGGTGATCCCTATGCCAAAGCCTTGCTTGCACATGTGCTGCTGCGCTTAGCACAAACAGAGAAAGCGCAAGCACTTGCGGATGCGTTGGAGCACAGTGCTTTTCGCCATCCGCTGTATTCTGAATTGCGCCAACACTTGGCTGCCAAGCTGTAGCGCTTCACCTGCTTTAGGCAATTGACCTGAAGCCTCACCCACCCATATTTGAATCCAACATGAGTGCATCCATGGAACCCAGCCATCTCTTTTCGTTGACGGTCACCGTCTCCTCGGGGGCCGATGGCCGCGACGAAGGCGATGTTGATCCGCATGATGCTGTGATCAAGAAGGACAACACCTTGATGGTGTACACGCTGGCCACCGAGGGCTATGAGTTTTGCCCCGACGATCCCATCGTGTTCGATGAAGCCAGTGGCCAGTTTCCGTATCAGCCCTGGCGTCTCAGCCCCACCGAGCTGGCACTTTTCAACAAGGCTACTAAGAAGGGCGAGCATCCCTACCACGTGTATGTGCGCAAGGTCGGCACCACAGACAGGCTGCCCATTGACCCGATGGTTCAGAACGACGGCAAGTGAGCCGATAACTCCCGCGCCAGCCCGGGAAACCTCGGGTCTGGCTTTGGCTTGAGCGCCTTGTGCGGCGCCGATCCCCTGCCTATCATTCACCGACCGCCCGGTTGGTGAATGCGAATCGGGTGGTTTCCTCTCACTGGAGCCCCCGATGTCCGAAGCCCTGGTTCTGGTGGCGCAGCAAGGCGCTGTGCGCACCCTGACGCTGAACCGCCCCGCTGCGCTGAACAGCTTCACTTCGGCGATGCATGCCGAGTTGCGCAATGCGCTGGACGCTGCCGCCGAAGACCGCAGCGTGCGGGCGCTGTTGCTCACGGGCGCTGGCCGCGGCTTTTGTGCCGGGCAGGATCTGAATGACTCCGGCATGGTGCCTGGCCCGGACGGGCGGGTGGACGTTGGCGCGGTGATCGAGGCCAACTACAAGCCGCTGGCGCTGCGCCTGCGCGAGATGCCGGTGCCTGTATTGGCCATGGTCAACGGCGTGGCGGCCGGTGCTGGCGCCAACCTGGCGCTGCTGTGCGACATGGTGATCGCCGGCCGTTCGGCCAGCTTCATCCAGGCCTTCTCGAAGATCGGGCTGGTGCCGGACTGCGGCGGCACCTGGCTGTTGCCGCGCCTGCTGGGCCGGCCAATGGCGCTGGGGCTGGCGATGACAGGCGACAAGCTGAGCGCTGAAGACGCGGTGCGCCTGGGCCTGATCTGGGAATGCGTGGACGACAAGTACCTGGCCGACACCGCGATGGCCATGGCCCAGCGCCTGGCGGCGATGCCGACCAAGGCCCTGGTCGCCACCCGCCGCGCGCTGGACCAGGCCAGCCAGATGGACCTGGAGCAGGCGCTGTCGCTGGAGGCTCGTGTGCAGCGCGAGCTGGGCCACGCGGATGACTTCGCGGAGGGTGTAGAGGCGTTTCGCCAGAAGCGCGTGCCGGCCTTCAAGGACCGCTGACATCCGATGCAGTCGATGAACGATGACCAGGCGCGCGCCCAGCGCGTCGCCGAGGCGGTGCGGGACGCCATGTGGGCCGGCGACCGGGCCTCCAAGGCGCTGGGCATGCAGCTGCTGTTCATCGCGCCGGGGCAGGCGGTGATGCAGATGACCGTGCGCGCCGACATGCTCAACGGCCACGCCATCTGCCACGGCGGCCTGGTCACGACGCTGGCCGATTCGGCCTTCGCCTTCGCCTGCAATGCCCACAACGAAGTGACCGTGGCCTCCGGCTTCAATGTCGACCTGATCGCGCCGGGCCGCGAGGGCGACGTGCTGACGGCCCGCGCGGTCGAGCTGAGCAAGTCCGGCCGCACGGGGCTTTACGACGTGGAAGTGCGCAACCAGCGCGATGAGCGCATTGCCGTCTTCCGCGGGCGTTCTTACACCATGAAGGGCAAGCCGGTGGTCGAGCTGCCGCCGGGCGACCTGGCGGCGGGCTGACCGGCGCATGGCCAGGCCCCGTTCCTCCGGCTATGACGGCCAGCGCGAACTGATCCTGCAGCACGCGGCCGCGCTGTTTGCGGCGCAAGGCTATGCGGGCACCTCGATGAACCAGGTGGCTGCGGCCTGCGGCGTGTCCAAGGCCGCGCTGTACCACTACGTGCGTGACAAGAACGAGCTGCTGGCCGATGTGGCCGAGGCCCATGTGCAGCGGCTGGCGGCGGTGGTCCGGCAGGTGCTGGACGAAGGCCTGGCGCCCGAGCCCCGGCTGCGCGCGCTGATCGTGCGTTTCGTGCAGGAATACGCCAGTGCGCAGAACGAGCACCGCGTGTTGACCGAGGACGTGCAGCGGCTCGAAGCGTCCCGGCGAGAGCGGGTGCTGGATGTGCAGCGCAGCGTCGTCGCAACCTTTGCCGACACGCTGGCCGAAGTGCGGCCGGCGCTAGCCGAAAGCGGCTTGCACCGGCCGCTGACGATGCTGCTGTTCGGCATGATCAATTGGCTGTTCACCTGGTTCCGACCGGGCGAGCCGCTGACCCATGAGCAGATGGCGCCCATCGTGGCCGAGCTGTTCTTCGGCGGGCTGGCCGCCGTGGGCTCACCCGAGGCGGCGGCGATGCCGGCCCCGCTGCCAGCGCCGATTTCCGTGATCTGACAACACCGCAACAGGAGACAAGCAAAGTGAACCTTCCTTCCCTGAACAAGCTGCCGCAAGCCCTGGCCGCCGCCGCACTGCTGGTGCTGGCTGGCCAGGCGCTGGCCGACATCAATGTCGGCGTCACCGTCTCGGCCACCGGCCCGGCCGCTTCGCTGGGCATTCCCGAGAAGAACACCGTGAGCCTGATGCCGACCACCATCGCCGGCCAGAAGGTCAACTACATCGTGCTGGACGATGCTTCCGACACCACCAAGGCCGTGGCCAACACCCGCCGCCTGATCACCGAGGACAAGGTCGACATCGTGCTCGGCTCGACCACCACGCCGAACTCGCTGGCGATGATCGACGTGGTCGCCGAAGCCCAGGTGCCGATGATCTCGATGGCCGCCTCGGCCCGCATCGTCGAGCCGCAGGACGCCAAGAAGCGCTGGGTCTTCAAGACGCCGCAGAACGACATCATGATGTCGCTGGCGATTGCCAGCCACATGGCCGACCACGGCATCAAGACGGTGGCCTTCATCGGCTTTGCCGACGCCTACGGCGAAGGCTGGTACCAGGAGTTCGGCAAGGCCGCCGGCCTCAAGGGCCTGCAGGTCGTGGCCAACGAACGCTACAACCGCACCGACACCTCGGTCACCGCGCAGGTGCTGAAGCTGGTCGGTGCACACGCAGACGCGGTGCTGATCGCCGGCTCAGGCACGCCGGCTGCGCTGCCGCAGGCCGGCCTCGTCGAGCGCGGCTACACCGGCAAGGTCTACCAGACCCATGGCGTGGCCAACAACGACTTCCTGCGCGTCGGCGGCAAGAATGTCGAAGGCACCTTCCTGCCGTCCGGCCCGGTGCTGGTGGCCGACCAGCTGCCGGCCAACCATCCGGCCCGCAAGAGCGCGCTCGAGTACGTTGCCAAATACGAAGCCGCCTTCGGCAAGGGTTCGGTCTCGACCTTTGGCGCGCATGCCTGGGACGCCGGCCTGCTGATGGCTGCCGCGGTGCCGGTGGCCCTGAAGAAGGGACAGCCCGGCACGCCAGCCTTCCGCGCCGCGCTGCGCGATGCGCTGGAACAGGTCAAGGAACTGGCCGGCGCGCACGGCATCTTCAACATGTCATCCGCCGACCACCTGGGCCTGGACCAGCGGGCCCGGGTGTTGGTCAAGATCGACAAAGGCGCCTGGAAGTACCAGCCTTGACTAGCCCGGTCCTTGGGGGTGCGCAACCTGTAAGGGTTTGCGGGTGACGGAGAAGGGGTGGACTGGAGTAGCCTAACGCCATCGAGGTCGATGGCGACGCGCATGGTGCATGCCGCTTGGGAGGCGGCCTCGGCCACGGGATGACGGCTTGTGAAAACACTTGGCTCGACGTCCAACCTTGAGCGGGCACGCGTCCTCATTGTTGATGACGTACCGGAGAACCTCACTGTGCTCGGCGAGGTGCTGCAAGGCGCCGGTTGCATCGTCCAGGTCGCCAACAGCGGCCCGGCCGCGCTCAGGCTGGCCACCCAGACGCCATCGCCCGAGCTGATCCTGCTCGATGTGATGATGCCGGGCATGGACGGCTACGAAGTGCTGCGCCGGCTGCGTGCCGAGCCGCGCAGCCGTGACATTCCGGTGATGTTCCTGACCGCGCTGGACGACCCGCGCGACGAAGAGCACGGCCTGAGCCTGGGGGCGGTGGACTATCTGGCCAAGCCCATCCAGCCCGCCGTCGTGCTGGCCCGGGTGCGCAGCCAGATCGACGCGCGCCGGCTGCACGAATGGCTGCGCGACCAGAACGCCGCGCTGGAAGCCGAAGTGGCCCGCCGCATGGCCGAGAACGACGCGATCCAGCAGGTGACGATCCGCGCGCTGGCCCACCTGGCCGAAACCCGCGACCCGGAAACCGGCAATCACATCCTGCGCACCCAGGCCTACATGCAGCTGCTGGCGCGCGCGCTGAGCCACCATCCGCGCTTCGCTGCCACGCTGAACGAACACACCATCGAGCTGCTGACCCGCTCGGCACCGCTGCACGACATCGGCAAGGTCGGCATTCCCGACCACATCCTGCTCAAGCCCGGCCGGCTGACGGCCGACGAATGGGAGCCGATGAAGACCCATGCCGCGCTCGGCGCCGCGGCCATCGAGCAGGCCGAGCGCGACATCGACCGGCCGGTCGAATTCCTTTCTCTGGCCAAGCAGATCGCCCGCTCGCACCACGAGCGCTGGGACGGCAGCGGCTACCCCGACGGCCTGGCGGGCGAGTCCATCCCCATTGCCGCCCGCCTGATGGCCGTGGCCGACGTGTTCGACGCGCTGATCTCGCCGCGGGTCTACAAGCGGGCGATGAGCTTCGACGAAGCCCGGCGCATGATCAGCGACGGCCGCGGCAGCCATTTCGACCCGGCGGTGGTCGACGTCTTCGAAGACGAGTTCCAGCGCTTCGTCGACATTGCCAACCGCCACCGCGACAAGCCGCCGGCCGCCGTGCCGCGCGTGCATTGAGCGCTGGCAGCTGCACCCGTGAGCGAAGCGGCCGAGCAGCGCGACACGGCCCCGGCCCAAGCCGCGCCCGCCGCCCTTGCAGATCCCGACCCCGACGCCAGCTTCGCGGCTGGCACTCCGGTGGATCAGGCCGACCAGGCCGAGACGATGTCCGCCCGCGAGGTCGATGCCGGGCTGATCGTGCTGGCCTATGCCATCTTCGCCGCACTGTGGATCCTGCTGTCCGACCGCGTGCTGGCCTGGCTGGTCACCGACTTCGACCAGCTGCTGCTGCTCAGCACGCTCAAGGGCTGGCTGTTCGTCGCCATCACCTCGGTGCTGCTGTACTTCACCATCCGCTATTCGGCCGCGCGGCCCGGCTCACTGCTGCCGGCGCGGCGGCCCCGCAGGTGGTCGGTCGGCTGGCCGCTGCTGGTGGCGGCGCTGGGCACCGGCGCGGTCACCATGGGCGCTGCGACAGCCAGCCTGCAGCAGCACCGGCAGACCGAACTGGCGCGGCTGCAGGCCATTGCGCTGGCCCAGTCCACCCAGCTGTCGGACTGGCTCAACGAACGCATGAGCGACCTGCGCTTCATCAGCGGCGCGAAGCCCTGGACCGAGCTCTACCAGCACTGGCGCACCACGAAGGACGGCAACGACCTGGACCTGCTGCGCAACCGGCTGATCGCCTTCGCCCAGAACAAGGGCTTTCGCAACGTGCTGTTGCTCGACGAGCAGGGCCAGCTGCAGCTGCAGATCGACAACCTGCAGGCCGGTGGCGACACGGGCCGGCCCGACGGGCCCGCCGCTGCCAGCCTGGCCCCGCAGCTGCAGGCGCTGGCCCGCGAGCTGGCGCGCGAGGGCGGGCTGCGCCGCATCGGCCCTTACCGCGATCCGGACGGCGTGCTGCGGCTGGACTTCCTCACCGCGCTGCCGCGCTTGCCGGGCGGGGAGGTCGCGGTCGTCGTGATGCGGGTGGACAGCAACTGGCACTCGGTGCGCGCGCTCGGCCAGTGGCCCGTGCCCACGCGCAGTGGCGAGACGGTGCTGGTGGCGCGCCGGGGCGAGCGCGCGGTGTTCCTGAACCCGCTGCGGCGCGATGCCGATGCCGCCGGCCAGCGCAGCCGCCCGCTGGGCCAGGCCGATGCACTCGAAGCCCAGGCCCTGCTGCAACCCGGCCGCGTGGGCCAGCTGCTGGAAGGTGACGACTATGCCGGCGAGCCCGCACTGGCGGTGGCCCGGCCGGTCGAGGGCAGCGACTGGCTGCTGCTGGCCAAGATCGACGAAGCCGAGGTGCGCGCCGGCGCGGCGCAGGACCTGACCTGGATCGGCCTGGCCGGGTTGCTGACGCTGGTCATCGTGGCCGGCGTGCTGTGGCAGTCGCGCCAGCGCCGCGAACTGGCTGCCACCGAGCGTGAGCGCCAGGCCCAGGCCCGGCAACTGCAGGCGCTGCGCCTGGTGCAGGCCCTGTCGGACAGCTCCACCGACCTGATGTTCGCCAAGGACCTCGAAGGCCGCTACCTGCTGTTCAACCGCGAAGCCTGCGCCGTCACCGGGCTGACCGTGGACCAGGTGCTGGGCCGGCTGGACAGCGAAATCTTCCCGCCCGAGATGGCCCGCGAGCGTGAAGAGTCCTGTGGCCGGGTCATGCGTGCGCAGCAGGTGATCACGGCCGAGGAAGTCATTCCCACGGTGCTGGGCGAGCGCACCTTCCTCAGCACCAAGGGCCCGCTGCGCGATGCCCAGGGCGAGATCATCGGGCTGTTCGGCATCCTGCGCGACGTCACCGAACGCATGCGCGCCGAGCAGCTGCTGCGCGAGCAGGACGAGATGCTGCACCAGGTCAGCACCATGGCCCGCATCGGCGGTTTCCGGCTGACCGGCCTGCCAGGCGCGGGTCTCGGCGAAGCCTGGACCGACGAGGTCTCGCGCATGCTGGGCCAGGCCAACGGCCGGCCGGTCACGCTGGCCAAGCTGCTGGCGCTGTGCCGGCCCGAGGACAGGCAGCGCCTTGGCAACGCGATCGACGCCGGCCTGATGAGCGGCCAGCCCTTCGACCTGGAGCAGCCGCTGATGCTGCCCGGCGGCGGCCAGCGCAGCCTGCGCGTGGTGGGCCTGCCGGCCGGGCTGTCGAGCGCCAACGGCCGGGGCCAGCAGGCGGTGCTGCAAGGCTTTGTGCAGGACGTGACCGAGCAGCGCCGCCTGCTCGACGAGCTGGACCAGCACCGCAACCACCTCGAAGAGCTGGTGCAGCGCCGCACCACCGAGCTGGCCGACGCGCGGCTGCGCGCCGAGGCCGCCAACACCGCCAAGACCAGCTTCCTGGCCAACATGAGCCACGAGATCCGCACGCCGATGAACTCCGTCATCGGCCTGACCCACCTGCTGCGCGACGCCGACACCACGCCGCTGCAGGCCGAGCGCCTGGACAAGATCGACGCCGCGGCCTACCACCTGCTGTCCATCCTCAACGACGTGCTGGACCTGTCCAAGATCGAGGCCGGCCGCGTGGAGCTGGAGGCGGTGGACTTCTCGCTCGGCGTGCTGCTCGACGAAGTGCGCACGCTGGTGCTGCAGCCGGCCCAGGCGCGCGGCCTGGCGGTGTGGGTCGAGCCGGTCGAGCCGCCGCTGTGGCTGCGCGGGGACGCCACGCGCCTGCGCCAGGCCTTGCTCAACTACGCCGGCAACGCCGTCAAGTTCACCGAGCGAGGCGAGGTGCGGCTGTCGGCCCGGGTGCTGCAGCAGACCGCCGCCGGCGTGCAGCTGCGGCTGGAAGTGCGCGACACCGGCATCGGCCTGACGGCCGACCAGGCGGGCCGGGTGTTCGAGGCCTTCGAGCAGGCCGACCTGTCCACCACCCGGCGCTTTGGCGGTACCGGGCTGGGCCTGGCCATCGTGCGCCGGCTGGCGGCGCTGATGGGCGGCGAAGCCGGCGTCTCCAGCAAGCCGGGGCAGGGCAGCACCTTCTGGTTCAGTGCCCGGTTCGAGCGTGGCCTGCCGTATGCGCGCGTGGCCATGCCGGGCCAGCGTGGCGAGGCGGCGCAGCAGCTGCGCGCCCGCCGCACCAAGGCGCGGGTGCTGCTGGCCGAGGACAACGCGGTCAACCGCGAAGTCATGGTCGACCTGCTGCAGGCCGTGGGCCTGGCGGTGGACACCGCGGGCAACGGCCAGCAGGCCCTGGACCTGGCCCGCCAGGCCCAGCGCGCCGGCCAAAGCCACGCGCTGGTGCTGATGGACATGCAGATGCCGGTGCTGGACGGGCTGGACACCACCCGCGCGATGCGTGCCGAGCCGGCGCTGGCCGGGTTGCCCATCGTCGCCTTGACGGCCAATGCCTTCGACGATGACCGGCAGGCCTGCGAAGCCGCCGGCATGAACGGCTTCATCCGCAAGCCGGTCGACCCCGACACCTTGTACCGCTGCCTGCTGCAGTGGCTGCCGGCGCTGCCGCTGCCTGCTGCGGCGGCCGGCGGCGCAGCCAGCCTGCCGCAAATCGAAGGGTTGGACCTGGCGCGCGGCCTGCAGGTCTGCGGCGGCGACCCGGCGCTCTACCAGCGGGTGCTGAAGGCCTTTGCCCGCAGCCATGCGGAAGACCCGGCGCGGCTGGGCAGCCTGCTGGCCGAGCGGGATGCGGCCGGCCTGCGGCTGGCTGCGCATTCGCTCAAGGGCGCGGCCGGCGCGATCGGCGCTGAAGCGCTGACCGAGGCCGCCCGCGAGCTGGAGCTGGCGCTGCGCGGCGAGACCGAAGCGGCGCCCGTCGAGCCGGCCGCGCTGGCCAGCCTGGTCGAGGCGCTGCTGGCCCGTTTGACGCCGCTGCTCTCCGAACTCACCGATGCGCTTGCCGAAGCGCCGGCCGAGGCGGCATCAGTTGGTGACGCAAACCCCGCGGAGCCATCGGCGCTGAGCCCCGAGCAGGTGCTGATGCAGCTGCGCGAGCACCTGGCCACTGGCCACCTGACCGCCGGGGCTTTCGCGCATGCCCATGAAGCCGCGCTGCGGCGGACCTTGGGTGGCACCCAGCTGCAGCGCTTGCTGCAGGACTTGCAGCGCTTCGACTACGAAGCCGCGCTGCAGTCGCTCACCCAGTCCGCCGAGTAGCGCGAGGGCTCAGCCGCTCAGTCCTCGCGTTCAGTCTTCGCGCATTTGCGCGGCCTTGGCGATGGGGGCCAGCCTGGCCTTCTCGGCGGCCAGGAACTTGCGGAAGTCCTCGCGGCTGCCGCCGGTCGGGTCGATCGCCATCGGGATCAGCCGGGCCCGCAGTTCGCTGGACTTCAGCGCCGTGTTCACCGCGGCATTGAGCTTGTCCAGGATCGCGTCCGGCGTGCCCTTGGGTGCGAACACGCCGGTCCAGTGGCCGATCACGATGTCGTTGAAGCCTTGCTCCTGCGCGGTCGGCAGGTCCGGCAGCGCGGCAATGCGGCGGCTCCAGGTCGAGGCAATGGGGATCAGCTTGCCGCCCTTGATCATCGGCAGCACGATGGGGCTGCCTTCGGAGGTCGCATCCACCTGGTTGCCGACCACGGCCGACATGCCTTCCGAGCCGCTCTTGAACGGGATGATCTGCATCTTCGCGCCGGCCTTGAGCTTGAGCATCTCGGCGACGAAGTGCGGCGTGCTGCCGGTGCCGGCAGTCGAGAAGTTCAGGCCGTCACCCTTCTTCGACGCGGCGACCAGGCCCTTCAGGTCCCTGATCTTCGAATCGGCCGGCACCACGATGACCGACGGGCTGACCGCCATCATCACCACCGGCACCAGCGCGTCTTCCTGGTACGGCATCTTCGTCTTGATCATCGCGTTGGTGATCACGCCGGCCGCAGGCGTCAGGAAGGTGTAGCCGTCGGGGGCGGATTTGGCGACGATGTCGGCGCCCAGCATCGAGCCGGCACCAGGTTTGTTCTCGATGATGATGGTCGCGCCCAGCACCTTGGCGGTGGCCTCGGCCACCGCGCGGGCCACGATGTCGTTCGAGCCGCCGGGCCCGAAAGGCACGACGAAGTGGATCGGCTTGCTGGGCCAGGGCGCGGCTTGCGCATGGGCCAGGCCAGGCAGGGCGGCAGCAAGCGCCAAAGCCAGCGTGTGCCGGCGCGAGAAGAGGGAAGACGTCACAGGGGGTTCCTTTGGGATCGGCACAGTTCAATGCTATGCCATGACTCCTAGGGTAGTCCCTTGGTCGCCGGCCAGGCCTGTGGAAACCGCGTAAAGCCCGGGTGGCTGTTCCCGGTGCCTACTCAGCGTTTCGACAGGAAGGCGCGCGCCGTGTCCAGCGCGGCGCGGATGGTCACGTCCATGTCCATGTAGCGGTAGGTGCCCAGGCGGCCGACGAAGGTCACGCCCGGCTCGGCGGCGGCGCGCGCCTGGTAGGCCTGCAGCAGGTCGTCGCCTTCGGTCAGGTGCACGGGGTAGTACGGAATGTCGGCCTCGCCGCAGCTGCGGCTGAGTTCCGTGTAGCAGACCGAAGCCGCGTGGGTTTCCCAGGGCGAGAAATGCTTGTGCTCGGTGATGCGGGTGAAGGGCACCGCTTCGTCGCAGTAGTTCATCACCGCGCAGCCCTGCACGTCGCCCTCGGCCTCGGAGCGCTGGAAGTCCAGCGTGCGGTAGGGCAGGCGGCCCAGGTCGTAGCCGTAGAAGCCGTCCACCGGGCCGGACCAGAACACATGGTCGAACTCGGCCAGCGCACCGGGGGCCAGCGGCGTGCCCAGCTTCACCTCGATGTTCGGGTGGTCCAGCATCTTCTCCACCATCTCGGTGTAGCCGTTTTCCGGCATGCCCTGGTGCTTGTGGAAGAAGTAGTTGTCGTTGTAGTTGAAGCGCACTGGCAGCCGCTTCAGGATGGCCGCCGGCAGGCGCTTCGGGTCCACCTCCCACTGCTTCAAGGTGTAGCCGCGGAAGAAGGTTTCGTACAGCTCGCGGCCGATGAAGCGCAGCGCCTGCTCCTCGAAGCTCTGCGGGTCGGAGATGCTCGTGTCCGCCTGTTCCTGCGTGATGAAGGCCTCGGCCTCGGCCGGCGAGAAAGTCTTGCCGAAAAACTGGTTGATGGTGTGCAGGTTGATCGGCAGCGAGAAGACCTGGCCGCGCGCGGTGGCCTTCACGCGGTTCACGAAGGGCATGAAGCGCATGTAGCGGTTCACCAGCGCCCAGACCTCGTCGTCGTCGGTGTGGAAGATGTGCGGGCCGTAGATGTGCACCATCACCTGGGACTTCTCGTCGCGCTCGGTGTGGCAGTTGCCGGCCACGTGCGGGCGTTTCTCGAACAAGGTGCAGCGGTGGCCTTGTTCGGCCAGCTCGCGGGCGATCACCGCGCAGGACAGGCCGGCGCCGGCCATGCCGATGTGCAGTGGGGAGGCAGGGTGTGAAGTTGTTGTCATCGTGTCACCTCGCGCCTGGAACGGCCAGGTCCGGCCGAAAGCGCAGCGGCGCAGCAGGGACCTTCGGCAGTGCCATTCTCCGGGCGCGGCGCTTGCCTCGGGCTGGTGAAAAGCCCCATGGAAGGCCGCTTGTTCTCAAGCCGGGGCGGGCCCGTGCCGATAGTGGCCTCATGGCGGGCCCCGGCCCGCCTTTCCGACTCACACATCCATGGCGCAAGACCCTTTCGCGAACGCAGCTCAAGCCAGGCTGGACGCCAGCCGCGCCGCCGCCTTGCTCGACCAGGCCCAGGTGGGGCTGGTCGTGGTCGATGCGGACGGGCTGCGCTTTGCCAACCCGGCCGCGCTGCGGCTGCTGGGCGACGCGCCCGGGCGGCCCGTCATTGGCCGCAGCCTGCTCGACTTCATTGCCCAGGTCGACCGTGCGCACGTGGCCGAGCAGATCCGCCGCCGGCTGGCTGGCGAGCCGGGCAGCGCCTACGACGTGCGCTGCCGCCGCACCGATGGCAGCGAGTTCGACGCCCGCCTGTTCGGCCAGCGGGTGATGTTCGACGGCCACCATGCCGACCTGGTGACCCTCACCGACGTGACCGAGCTGAAGGACGCCCTGCGCCGCAGCGAATGGACCGCCAGCCTGCTGGCGCGCAGCGAGTCGCTGTGCCGCTCCGGCTCGTTCGAGGTTGAGTGGCCTTCGGGTCGCCTGCTGGCATCCCAGGGCCTGCGCGAGTTGACCGGCAGTCGCAGCACGCCGGTGGACCTGGTCGACACGGTGGACATGATCAGCTGGGTGCCGCCGGACGAGCGCGGCCTGCTGGCCGCGATCTGGCGCAATGCCGTGGTCGGCGAACCCTTCGAACTGCAGCACCGGCTGCTGTGTGCCGATGGCGAGCGCCTGGTGGTGCTGCACCGCGGCATCCTGCAGGCCGGCGCACCCGGCCAGCCGCCACGCGGCCTGGCGCTGATCCAGGACATCACCCGCCAGCACGAGGCCGAGCACCGCATCCAGGAACTGGCCAATTTCGATGAAGTGACGGGGCTGCCGAACCGCTCCAGCCTGCTGGACCAGCTCGATGCCCGCGCCCACACCGCGCGCTGGGACGAACGCGGCTTCTGCCTGATCTCCATCGACGTGCCGCGCATCACCGAGCTGCGCGCCACCATGGGCTTCGGCGCGGGCGACAGCCTGGCCATGACCATCGCCGCGCGGCTCTCGCGCATGGCCACCGAGCAGGAGGTCGTAGCGCATGTCGGCGGCAGCGAGTTCGCGGTCATGCGCGTGTTCGACGGTCCGGCCGCGCAAGAGGCCTTGCACCTGCGCGCCCAGGCGCTGCAGGCCGGCCTGCAGGAGGCCGCGCGTGTCGGCCCCACCGAAGTCTTCCCGCTGTGCCACATCGGCATTGCGATGTTCCCGGCCGATGGCGAAGCCGCCGATGCCTTGCTCGAAGCTGCGCAGACCGCGCGGCTGGGCGCCGAAGCCGCCGGCGGCGTGGCTTTCGCGCGGCCTGAATCCAACGCGCTGGCGCTGCGCGAAATGCAGCTGGCCGGCGCTTTGCGCCATGCGCTGGTGCGCAACGAGCTGAGCCTGCGCTACCAGCCGCAGGTCAGCCTGGCGACCGGTGCCGTGATCGGCGCCGAGGCGCTGCTGCGCTGGCGCTCGGCCAAATGGGGCGACGTGTCGCCGGTCGAATTCATCCAGGTGGCCGAACGCTCCGGGCTGATCGGCGCGATTGGCGACTGGGTGCTGCGTCGCGTCTGCGAACAGTCCGTCATCTGGCGCCAGGAGGGCCTGCCGCCGGTGCGGCTGGCGGTCAATTTCTCGCCGCTGCAGTTCCAGCAGGGCGATGTGGCCCGCCAGGTCCAGCGCACGCTGCTCGAAACCGGTGCCGACCCCGCCTGCCTGGGCATGGAGCTGACCGAAAGCACGCTGATGGAGAACCCCGAGCGCGCCGCGGCCATGCTGCGCGAGCTGCGGGCGCTGGGCATCGAGATTTCGCTGGACGACTTCGGCACCGGTTTCTCCAGCCTCAGCTGCCTGCGCCGCCTGCCGATCGACGTGGTCAAGATCGACCGCTCCTTCGTGCAGGACATGACCAACGGGCCCGAGAGCGTCTCGATGGCGCGCGCCATCATCACGATGGCCCAGGGCCTGAAGATGCAGGTGCTGGCCGAAGGCGTGGAGACCGAAGACCAGCTGGCGCTGCTGGTCGCCAAGGGCTGCGACCAGATGCAGGGCTACCTGTTCAGCCGCCCCATCACCGCCGACGAAATGGCCGCGCTGCTGCGCGAAGGCCGGCGCCTGCCGGAAGACCGCGTGCGCGGCGGACACAAGACCCGCACACTGCTGCTGGTGGACGACGACGTGGCCGCGCTCTCCGCGCTGCGCAGGCTGTTCCGCCGCGAGGGCTACCGCGTGCTCACCGCCGCCAGTGCCGCCGAGGGCCGCGCCCGCCTGAGCGACAGCACGGTCGACGTGATGCTGTGCGACCCCGGCCTGCCCGGCCCGCCGCTGCTGGCGCATGCGCAGCAGCAGCACCCGGAAGTCGTGCGCATTGCGCTGGCCGGCCCGGAGGAATGGGCCGCCGTGGCGGGCGGGGCCAGCAGCGGTGCGCTGCACCAGGTGGCCGCCAAGCCCTGGGACGAAACACGGCTCTGCGCGCAGGTGGCGCAGGCCTTCCACCAGCAGCTGATGGGCGACGACCACCGCCGCCTGCAGGACGAACTGGGCAGCCTGCAGACCGAGGTCACGCTGCTGCGCCAGCAACTGGCCGGCGCCCAGGCCCGCGAAGAAGCCCAGGACCAACTGCTGCAGGCCCGCAGCGGCGGCATGCGCGATCTGGTGGACCAATTGCCGCTGGCCGTGCTGGGACTGGATCCGGATGGCTTGCTCGTCTATGCCAATGAACAGGCCCACTTGCAACTGCCCGAAGCCGCGGCCCAACTGGGCTTGCCGGCAGGTGGCTGGCTGGCCGAGCTGACGCGGCCCGGCATGCCGGCGGTGATCTCGCTGCCGGCCTCGGACTGGTCGGAACAGTGTTTCGAAGGCCGCCCCGGCCAGGTGCTGGTGCAGCCGCTGCGCGTGGCCGACGGCTCGCCGCGTGGCCACAGCCTGGTCTTCCTGCCCAAGGCCTCGCCGCCTGCTGCTTCATGAACGAACCGCAAAGCAAGCTGCCCGCTGCAAATCCTGCCGACGCTGCTGCCACCGAGCAGCGGCTGGCCAGGCTGTTCCGCCGCGCGCTGGGCGAGCAGCGCCTGCATCCGCTGTATGCGCTGCTGCGCCGCCACCGCGGGCTGACGGGCGCGCTGCCGCCGACCCACACCACGCCAGGCCCTGGAGGCTGAGCCCATCGTGACGCCCGATCCCCAGTCCTTCGCCGCGCGGCTGGACGGCCGCATTGCCAAGCTGCCGCCGCTGCCCGAAGCGCTGCGCGCGGTCTGGCAGGCGCTGGACAAGGAGAACCTTTCCACCGCCCATTGCGTGCACCTGATCGAGCAGGACTCGGTGTTGGCCGGCCGCACGCTGCGCATGGCCAACTCCGCCTTCTACGGCCTGGCCGGCCGCGTCGCCCGCATTGGCGACGCTGTCAACCTGCTGGGCCTGCGGGCCATGGGCTCGATGCTGGCCGCGGTGTCCATTGGCGATGCATTGCAGCCCGCTGCCGCACCTGCCGGCTGGTCGCTGCGCGGCTACACCCGCCATGCCGTGGCCGCCGCCGTTGCCGCACGCGCGCTGGCGCCGCGCCTGGGCATGGACGCCGAACAGGCCTTCCTCGCCGGGCTGATGCACGACATCGGCCAGCTGGTGCTGGTCTCGCAGTTCGCACCCGAGGCCGCCGCGGTGCGCGCCCATGCACAAGCCGGCGACCTGCCGAGCCACCTGGCAGAGCAGGCCGTGCTGGGCATGGACCACGCCGAGATTGGCGCCCGCCTGGCCCGCCACTGGCACTTCCCCGCGCTCATCAGCGAAGCCATGGCCAACCACCACCAGCCCGGCGACGCGCTGGCGGCCGGCGTGGCCGAGCTGACGGTGCTGATCCACGTGGGTGACGCACTGGCCCACGCCCTGGACCTGGCCGACGAGCCGGACGAAGCCGTCCCGCCACTGGACGCCGCCGCCTGGCTGCAGCTGCGGCTGGACGAGCCCGCCGCGCTGGCGCTGCTGAGCCGAATCGAGGCCGAAGCCCGCGCCATGTCGGAAGCCCTGGGCGGCTGAAGCCGGCCCGGGATCGCCGATTGCTGCAGCGGCGGCATGATGAACACCCACGCCCGCTTCGCGCAGCCCACTGCTCCCGCGCCTGCCCCAGGCACGCCACCGCCCCGCGAGGAGCCCGAACGGGGCGACGAAGACGACATCCCGCAGGACGACCCCGCGCCCTCGCAGCGATGAGCGGCGACGAACCGCTGGACTGCCTGGTCGTCGGTGGCGGCCCGGCCGGGCTCACCGCGGCGCTGTACCTGGCGCGCTTCGAGCGCCGCGTTGCGCTGGTCGACGCCGGCAACAGCCGCGCCGAGCGCATTCCATGCACGCACAACTACCCTGGCTTCCCGCTGGGCATCAGCGGCACCGAACTGCTGCGGCGCATGCGCACCCAGCTGCGCATGGCCGGGGCGCACATCACCTGGGGGCTGGTGAGCCAGCTGTCCCGGTTGCCGCCGCCGGGTTGCACGCAGGCCGGCACGGGCGAACCGTCCAGCGGCGCGGCAACGTCCTGCGCGGCCACCGAACTGCCGGCGCCGCAGCCGGCCGATCCCGGCATCCACGTCGACCCGGCGCTGGCGCATGCCGGCTTCGAGGCCCAGCTGGGCAACCGCAAGCTGCGCGCCCGGCGGGTGCTGCTGGCCACCGGCGTGGTGGACCTGGAACCGACATTGCCCGGCACCGAGGCGCTGCGCGAGCAGCATTTGTTGCGGCAATGTCCCATCTGCGATGGCCATGAACACCGCGGCCGGCGCCTGCTGGTGATCGGCCAGGGCGACCATGCGGCACGCGAGGCGCTCTTCCTGCGCGGGTTCAGCGAGCACGTCAGCATTGCCGCACACGGCGCGCATCGCGAGACCGACCCCAGCTTGCTGGCGCGGCTGGCGCGCCGGGGCGTGCGCCGCCTGCCCGGCATGGCCGAGGCCCTGCGGGTGGGAGAGGATCCGCGCGTCACGTTGCACACCAGCGAAGGAGAGGCGGTGCAGGCCGACGTGGTCTATGCCGCGCTGGGCACCCGCCCGGCTTCCGGGCTGGCCCAGTCGCTGGGCGCCGAGCTGGCCAAGCCCCGCACCATCGTCGTGGACGCACACGGCCGCACCAGCGTGCCGGGCCTGTACGCGGCCGGCGACGTGATCGACGGGCTGGACCAGCTGACCGTGGCCACCGGCGTCGCCGCGATTGCAGCCACGCACATCCACAACAGCCTGCCCTGAGCAGCCGCTGCTGCAGTTGCCGCGCCGTACACGCGGCGCGCTGAATCCCACGCGGCCTACTTGCGGCCGCCGCCCAGCGCGTCGCCCTTTTCCTGCTGCGGCAGCCCGGGCGCCATCGCCTCGCGGGTGCCGGGCATGTCCAGCGCCGCGCCCGGGTCTTCCTCGCCCGCGTCGGATTCGGTTTCCGGCCCGCGCTGCGGCCCAGGCGCCTTGGCCTTGTCGGCCCTCGGCTGTTCCGGATGTTTGGTTTTGGTGGCGGCATTGCCCATGGTGGTCTCCTGGAAGGACGGTGTGCATTCGCCGCGGCAATCAGCATGCCCTTGCCGGCGGGCGCTGCGCGAAAGGCATGCCGCTTGCCTGCTACCGGCGTGCGCTCCCTCACGCGGGCGCCGGAGACACTTCCCGATGCGAACTCCCGATGACGAATGCGTGGACCTCTTGCGGCGGGCTGCGCGCCCGCTGCGCGGCGATGCCACGGACCACGACCTGCTGCTCGATCTGGTCGGCAACAAGTCCCTGGTGCTGCTGGGCGAGGCCTCGCACGGCACGCACGAGTTCTACCTGCAGCGCGCCCGCATCACGCAGCGGCTGATCGCCGAGAAAGGCTTCCACGCGGTGGCCATCGAAGGCGACTGGCCGGACGCGGCGCGCGTCAACCGCCACGTGCGCGGTACCGGCCGGCCGGCGGACCGCACCAGCGCCACCACACGGCCCATGGAGCCTGCCGCCGCGCTGGCTGGCTTCCAACGCTTTCCCACCTGGATGTGGCGCAACACCGTGGTGGCGGGATTCATCGACTGGCTGCGCGAGTTCAACAGCGTGCGGCCCATGGCCGTGCGCACCGGCTTCTACGGGCTGGACCTCTACAGCCTGCATGGCTCGATCACCGCGGTGCTGGATCACCTGGACCAGGTCGACCCGGGCACCGCCGCCGCACTGCGCGAGCAATACGCCTGCTTCGGCGCCTTCGGGCCGGACAGCCAGGTCTACGGCCTGATGACCGGACTGCGTTCGGCGCGTTCCTGCGAGGCCGCGGTGAGCGCCGCGCTGGCGCAGCTGCTGCAGCGCAGCCGGCAGGCGGCCGAGCACAGCAACGCTGTGGACGACGATGAGTCCCATTTCGATGACGAGCAGAACGCCAGGCTGGTGAAAAACGCCGAGCGCTACTACCGCTCGATGTACTTGGGCGACGTGTCCACCTGGAACCTGCGCGACCAGCACATGGCCGAGATGCTGGCCGAGCTGCGCACGCACCTGGCTCGGCGCGTGTCGCGGCCGAAGATCGTCGTCTGGGCCCACAACTCGCACACTGGCGACGCGCGCGCCACCGAGATGGGCCGCCTGCGTGGCGAACAGACGCTGGGACAGCTGGTGCGCGAGCGCGACCCCGAGGACTGCCTGCTGATCGGCATGTCCACCCACAGCGGAACCGTCACCGCGGCCAGCGATTGGGGCGCCCCGGCACAGCAGAAGCGCGTGCGGCCGTCGCTGGGCGGCAGCGTGGAGCAGCTGCTGCACGACACCGGCCTGCCTCGCTTCTGGCTGCCGCTGCGCACCGGCAGCGAGGCAAGCGAGGTGCTGCGCGAGCCGCGGCTGCAGCGTGCCATCGGCGTGATCTACCGCCCGGAGACCGAGCGCCAGAGCCACTACTTCTTCACCCGCACCGCCGAGCAGTTCGACGCTTTGTTGCACCTGGACAGCACCAGTGCGCTGAGCCCGCTGTCGCCCGAATCCGCTTGGCGCGCCGGTGGCGGCAGCCAGCCCATGTCGCAGGAGGCGCTCCTCGACATGCCTGGCGACCTGCCGGAGGCCTACCCGAGCGGCCTGTGAACGCGGCGCAAACGAAAGGAGAAAGTCGCCCGAGGGCGACTTCTTCGCTGGGCCCGCAGCAGGCAGGATTCAGTGTGCGCTGGTCTTTTTCGACCCCCGCTTGGACGGCACCTTTGCGCCCTCCTTGCGGGCCTCCGAGAGGCCGATCGCGATCGCCTGCTTGCGGCTCTTCACGGGCTTGCCGGTCGAGCCGCTTTTCAGCTTGCCTTCCTTCTGCTCGTGCAGCGCGGTGTGCACCTTCTCCTGCGCCTTGTCGCCATAACGTGCGGTCATTGCAGACTCCTTTTCAAACACGGAAATGCAGCCACCGCGGCAAGCCATGTGCCGCGATGGCCCGGGCGGTCAGCGCGAAGCCGCGGCCGCTGGCGCCACGGCGGCCTGCAGCGTCCTGGCCATCTCCAGGTGATGCTGCAGCGCTGGCAGCGTCTTCACCGCGAAGGCCTTCACGTCCGCGTCCTTGGCATCGGTCGAAGCCTTCTGGAACAGCTTCACCGTGTCTTCGTGCGCCTTCACGCCGAAGCTTTCCACGTAACGCTGGTCGAACTTGTCGTCGTCGCCGGCCTTGATCAATTCGAGCTTGGTGCGCTTGCCCAACGACGGCTTGTCCGACAGCTGGACGTTCTTGCTCGCCGCCAGCGCCTTCAACTCCTCAGCCGTCGCGGTGTGGTCCTTGATCATCTGCGCCGCGAAGGTTTTCACGTCGTCGCGCTTGGCCTTGGTCTGCGCCAGCTGGCTGGCTTCGATTTCGCCATTGCCGGCCTGGGCCGCATCCTTCATGAAGCTGCTGTCGGCGCGCGAAAGCGAGTCCGCTGCCGTCGCCAGGCCGCTGGCGAGCAGCAGCGCGCCCATGGCAAGCGCCGGGCGCAGCCCGCGGCGGATGATGGAAGAAGGCCGGTGCGTGGCGGCGCTGTCGAAATGGGCAAAGGTGTGAGACATGGCATCTCCTGATGAGTGAGTTCCCGGCTCTTTGGCAAACCGTGGTCCCGTCCCGGTTGCCAAGCTGCCTGCACGCTGCGCCCTGGTCGTCAGTTCCAGCGTGCATGCGGCCCGGCCAGGCTGAAGCGGCCAGCGCCCAGCAGCAAGATGGCCACCGAACCGAACAGGTAGAACACCTGCAACTCCACCGCCCAGCCGCCGGTGGGCGCCAGCGTGAACAACTGCGCCATGTGCACCAGCGCAAACGCCGCCAGCATGTTCGCCACCATCAGCAGCGCGCCCACCCGCGTGTACATGCCCATGATCACCAACACAGGCCCCAGCACTTCCCCGAGGTAAGCGCCATAGGCCAGCGCCGGCGGCAAGCCGTGCTGCGTCAACATCGCCATCACCTGGCCCGGCCCGTCGACCACCTTGCCGATGCCATGGAACAGCATCAACACCGCCACCGTCAGCCGCAACACCAGCTTGCCGGCATCGGTGGAGGCCAGCATTGCCGGCGTCGCGACCGGGCGAACGTCGTCGGGCGGGATCGAGAGGGGTGCCTGGCGGGACGCGGAAGAGGGCAGGGATGAGGTGGGCATGGCGAGGCTCCAGAAGAGAGGCGGCAAGGTCACAGGCGCAGGGCATTCGGTGTGCCGCGCGTACGGCTCTGGCCCTACACGCGCTTTTCCCGCCGACGCCAAACCTGCCCCGAGGGCTTTACTCGACCCCGCCCGTGACCATAATGGCCCGAAGCACCCGGGGCGTCCGCTCTTCCTTGGCGCATCACTCACCGCCACACAAGGCTACGGACGGCGCAATGGTTCAGTTCAACACGGTTTATCTGCCTCGCTCAGCCGGCTCTCGCTCGCCATCGGCCGTGGCTCGGCGGATAAACGCTATTCATTAGGCGTCACAGACCAAACTGGCGGAACGACGCCACCCGATTCATCCGCTACCAACTCCCCACAGATCGAAGGACCGCGTTCATGCTCAAGCTCAATGCAGAACAGGCGCTGACCCTCACGTACCGCGTTATCGTTGTCGCGGCGCTGATCACAAACATATGGCTCCTCCGATCCATTGACCGTCACCAATACACCGGGCCGTCATATGAGGAGTCGCAGCAAGGAAGCCAAGTCAACTCCCGACTGGAGGAGATCGAAAAAAAATCTCGCTCATCGAACGCAACACACGAAGGTAGGTTGGAGTGCACATGACAAGTTCAGGCAAACCCTTTGATGCACAGGAAGAACTGCGGATAGGAGGCCGAGCCTCTGGTCTACGAATCCTCCTGGATGCAGCCACGAACGGGAACAGCAAGGTGGCTACCAAGTTGGCAGAGCGGGCGCTCTCGAGAGTCGAGGCTCAGGTTGCAAGAGAGCAAGGCTCTCCTCAGTGCCCGGAAGCCTGGTTAACGGGAATGCACGACATAGAGCTGGCACTTCGCCAAACAATCGATTTGCTCACCGGTCGGGCCCCGGAGTAACGCTCTTGCTGAAGGCCCGCCAGTGACGCCTACTATCGAGAGGGCAGACGTAGGCATCAATGAGCAACCATTCCAATGAAGCCAAGCAGGCCTACAGCGTGGAACATCGCTATGTTTCGATTGCACTTCTTCGTCGAGGCTATGGGGTTTTGCGCAAGGCGCCGGGCCTCGAAAACTTGCAGCATGCCAAGGAGGCTCTTCAATCGAATCCGGGGCCGTCAAGCCTTCAGCTGCATGAGATCTTCTTGAGCATCGATGCAACCATCGATGCGTTTTGCATTTGTACGGCTGTCGAATGCGCGATCAAAGCATTCCTCGTAGACCAAAAGTTGGTTGTCCATTCGATCTCCAAAGCAAATGATCTAAAATTGAAGACGTTGAAGCAGCGGCAAAAGACCAGACCCGTTACGCAGTTCGAGCTTCTGTCAGCCGGAGGTTTCCCGACGACAGCGACCGAACGAATAATTGACCTCGTTGATGTGCAGACGATTTCACTGTCAACGATGCTTGGAAGTCGCGATTACTACGAGATGGCGGGTCTGAGTGATGGTCTGGCGGAACTTCTCAAAAAGACTTCTGACAGAAGAAACATTGAAACTCACTACTTCTCAGTATGGCTGGATCAAGCGCTTTCGGAAATTATTGATACGTACTCGAAGGTTCAGGAATACTTTGACTCGTGTGTAGTTGGAAAGCACAACGAACTTGTTGAACAATCCGGATACCCGGCTTCTTGGAAGATTGCTCAAGCAAGTTAATGGTGATGTTGAATTTCAGGGTGCTATTGAGGGGTTGATGACTGACCCTTTACAGGGACTTCCCGTTGAGTCAACACAAAGTTGATTCCATGGCTTGCCTTTCTTCTTCAAAGCTCGTTTTTAGTGAGGCCTTGCTGCAGGCCTGAACGACATCAAGTCCGCGGTCGAGTCGGCCGGCGCGAGGCCCGAGCGGCCCGCTTGAAAGCGCTTGCTCATCGCGCTTGAACAAGACAAGCTGCGAACTTGCCTTTGCTGGCCCTCGCGCCGCTCCCGAGCCCGACCGGGTGCTTTGGTGGGCTGAACCAGCGGTGGGTCAACACGGGAGATTTCTTCAAATGCGTGAGAGACGATTGGCGGTTGCATTGGCGTGCGCGGGGTTGCTGGCAGCGATGCCGGCGTGGGCCGGCGCGGAAGCCGCCGCGGCAGATGCAGGCAATGCTTCAGGCAGCCCGGCAGGGGAGAAGCCGATGAGCAGGGTCACGGGCATCGGCGGCGTTTTCCTGAAGGCCAAGGATCCGGCGACGCTGCGGGCTTGGTACAAGACTCACCTTGGCATCGACGTTCAGGTGTGGGGCGGTGCCAAGTTTCGGTGGGTGGACAGCGCGGGGAAATCAACGCCCGGCAGCACCGCCTGGTTCATCGGCGACGGCAAGAGTTTCGCGCCGAGCACGTCGTCGTTCATGGTCAATTACCGCGTGGCCGACCTGCCGGGGCTGCTGGCAGCGCTTCGGGCGGAAGGGTGCGAAGTGCTGGAGAAAACCGAGGAATCGGAATACGGCAAATTCGGCTGGGTGATGGACCCGGAGGGCAACAAGGTGGAGCTTTGGCAACCGCCGGAAGGCAAGTGAATTGAACCGCTGAGCTCCCTCTTGGGAGTCAGGGCCGCCTCAAGCGCTGCCCGCCGCAGCCACATGCTGCTGCAACCCCTCCGCCAGCCCATCAAACACGACCCGGCACGCTGCGCTGTGGCGCAGGTCCTCGTGCATCGTGATCCAGGTGTCCAGTTGCAGTGAGAACTCGCTCGCCAGCAGCCGTTGCAGTGGCGGCTCGCTGCGCTGGGCCAGGGCGACCTGGCAGAAGCCGATGCCGGCGGCGGCGCGGATCAGTGCGAGTTGCGCCAGGTCGCTGTCGCTGCGCAGGGTGAACATCTCGCGCTGTACGCCCAGACGCTGGGCCACGGCGCGCAGGTAAGGCGTCAGCTCGTCGAAGCCGATGAACGCGTGGCCGGCCATGTCTTGCAGTGAGCGTGGCGTGCCGTGGGCGGCGAGGTAGGCGGGGTGGGCGAACAGGCCGAGTTCGATCTGGCCGATCTGGCGGGCGACAAGCTGGTTTTGCGTCGGCCGCACCATGCGCACCGCGATGTCGGCCTCGCGCTGCAGCAGGTCCTGCACGCGGTTGCTGAGCTGCAGCTCGATGGTGATGCCGGGCTGCTGATCGCGCAGCGCCTTGACGATGGGCGGCAGCACCTCCACGCCGACCACCTCGCTGGCGGTGATGCGCACGGTGCCGTTCAGACCTTTCGCCGCGTCGCCCTGGCTGGTGGCGAGCCGCGCCAGCGCGGCGGCGCTGCTGGCCATCGCTTCGGCATGGCCGCGCAGCGCAAGGGCGGCGTCGGTCGGCAGCAGGCCCAGCTGTGAGCGGGTGAACAGCAGCACGCCGAGCTGCTGTTCCAGCGTGGCGATGTGGCGGCCCACGGTCGGCTGCGTGAGCCCCAGTTCGCGGGCTGCGCCGGACAGCGAGCCCTGCTGCAGCACGCCCAGCAGCGAGCGATAGAGTTCCCAGCCAATGGATTGAGCCATACGGAAATGTATAGCTGCTGGCTTGTATTCGGCAATTCCCAATCAGTGGCTCGCTGACCAGAATCCATCCCATCAACCCGATTCCCAAGGAGCATGAGATGGACAAGCGGCAACAACAGCAGATGAGTTCGAAGACGGCGCTGGTGCTGGGCGCCAGTGGTGGCGTGGGCGGCGAAGTGGCTCGGCAGCTGAGGGACGCCGGCTGGACGGTGAGGGCGCTTCAGCGCGGCCTGGAACAGCCGCAGCTCCAACGCGACGGTACGACTTGGCTGCGCGGTGACGCGATGAATGCGGCGGACGTGCTCTCCGCGGCGCAAGGCTGCGGCGTGATCGTGCACGCGGTCAACCCGCCTGGCTACCTGCGCTGGGCCGAGCTGGTGCTGCCGATGCTGGACAACACCATCGCCGCGGCCAAGGCGGTAGGCGCGACCATCGCGCTGCCTGGCACGGTCTACAACTTCGGGCCGGACGCGCTGGCCCAGCCGCTGATCGGCGAAGACGCGCCGCAGCGGCCGGTGACGCGCAAGGGTGCGATCCGCGTGGAGATGGAGCGCCGGCTGCAGCAAGCCAGCGGCGAGGGAGCGCGGGTGTTGATCCTGCGTGCGGGGGACTTTTTTGGCCCGCGCGCTGGCAACAACTGGTTTGCGCAAGGCATGGTCAAGCCGGGCAAGCCGGTGAGCAGCGTGGCGCTGCCTTCAGCGCCTGGCGTGGGCCACCAGTGGGCCTACCTGCCTGACCTGGCGCGCGCGATGGTGGCCGTGCTGGCCCGCCGCGCCGAGTTGCCCGCCTTCGCCCGCTTCCACTTCGAAGGCCACTGGGACAAGGACGGAAAGCAACTGGGTCAGGCGGTGCAACGCGTGGTCTCCCGGCGCAGCGGTGGTGCGGCGCCCAAGCTCGCCGCGCTGCCGTGGTGGCTCATGAAGCTGGCATCGCCTTTCGTGCCCACGCTGCGCGAGATGCAGGAGATGCGCTACCTGTGGCGCCAGCCGGTCCGCATGGACGGACGCCGGCTGGCGGCCTTCCTCGGCGAGGTCCCGCACACGCCGCTGGACCAGGCGGTGGCGGTGACGCTGGAAGGACTGGGCTGCCTTGCGGCGCCTGCCCAGCCGGTGACCACCGCGGCGGTCAGTCCGTCTTGCTGATCTGCATCGAATACAGGCGCGGGTACGAGTAGCTCACGTCGTAGCCAGGCGGCTGGAAGAAGCCGATGCCGGTGATCCAGCCGGTGTCGCTGATCGAGTAGGCGCTGAAGAGTTGCCAGCCGCTGTTGGGCGGCAGCAGCTTGTTGAGGTCCACGGCGGTGCCGTTGGGCTTCCAGACCACGGCGTGCACGGCCAGCGCGGTCGGGTCGGACGCATCGCCCGAGGCGGTGCCGACGGCGTTGGCCGTGCCGACCACATAGCCCTTGTTGTTCATGCTGAAGGCGTAGCTGTACGAGCCGCCATCCGCCGCCTGGGACAGCAGGCCCAGCACTTCGGGCTCGGTGCTGCCGGCGGCCCAGCGGATGGCGCGCTGCCCGAGGTTGGTGCCCGAGTCGCTGAACGACGTGCCGACGCCGCTCACGACGCCCTTGTTGTTGATGGCCAGCGCGTAGGTCCAGCCCATGCCGTCGCTGCCGTGCCCCAGGCCCTTGAGCTCGGTGGGCGTGGTGGCGCCGGCCGGCCACAGCACGGCCGCGTCGCCCATCGAAGCGCCGCTGTCCGAGAACTTGGCCGACGAGCCCACCGAGACGCCAGCGCCGTTGATGGCCGCGGCCGAGCTGTTGTGGCTGGCGCGAAGCGGCTTGGGCAGCGACTGCAGCGCCGTGGCTGCCGTGCTGCCCGCCAGCCAGCGGGCGGCGACGGTGCCCAGGTTCTGGCCCTTGGCGTTGAACAGATTGCCCTTGCCGACCACGTCGCCTGCGGCGTTCACCGCCACGCCCCAGCTGGCGGTGCCGGTGGCGCTGCCCAGGGTGACGTTGTCGAGCACCTTGCCCTTGGCGGTCGGGTTGGCCCAGCGGATCACGCGCGACGCGCCGTTGGCCGCGACTTCGCCGCCAAAGCCGATGATGACGCCGGACGACGACATGTTCGACGTGCCCATGTAGCCGACGCCGCTGGCATCGGTGAACCCCTTGGGGACGGCCAGCATCCGGGGCTCGCCCGAGCCGGGCGCGTAGTACACGGCGCGGCCACCGAGGTCCATGGTGCCGTCGCTTGAGTACAGCTCGCTGGTGCCGGCCACTTCGTTGTTGGCATTGGTGGCCTGGGCGGACGAGGAGCCGGAGCCCTTCGGGATCCAGCCATCCACCGAATTGACGCCCAAGGTGCCCAGCACGTAGGTCTGCGCAGGCGTGATCACCATGCCGCGGTAGCCCAGGAAGGCCGTGCCGGTCGACAGCTGCGCTGCGCCCACGCCGGCTGCTGCGCCGGAGGCGGTGCCGCCACCCGAGGCGTTGGGCAGCGTGTACGACATCGACGGGTACATGTAGCCGGTGGCCGTGTAGTTGCCGGGCGAGGTCTCGATCAGGTCATAGCCCAGGCCCGGGTACAAGGTGCCGGTCAGGCCGGCCAGCGCGGGCAGCGCGGAGGTGCCCAGTGCAAGCGCCGCCAACAACGGGCGCAAGGGCAGGAGACAGGTTTGTGCGGTCACTTCTAAGGCCTCAGGCAAAGGTGGGTGGGAAGGATGGAACGCAGCCTAAGGCATTTCCGAAATCGCTACAAGGGTTCTGTGAAGGTATTCTGAAAATACCCTTGCGGTCACTTCGGGGTGTGGGTCTTTCGCGCTATGCTTGACAGCATGAGAACCGAGACACAGGCGGCCGGCGTTGAAGTGGCGCTGCGCCGCAGGGCAGAAGAAACGGGCGATCGGCTGCGCG
This sequence comes from Ideonella sp., assembly GCF_041287625.1. Taxonomy (GTDB): domain Bacteria; phylum Pseudomonadota; class Gammaproteobacteria; order Burkholderiales; family Burkholderiaceae_C; genus Ideonella. Next base: position 6,064 of record NZ_JBGGNH010000021.1, on the reverse strand, counting down.
CCGCGGTCGACGGTTTGTTGACCGACCTGGGCGGGCGCGGCATCCGCGACCAGCGCGGCATGCAGGAGGCGCTGAACCTCAGCCAGTCTGCTGTCAGCCGCCTGGTGCTGTCGGCCCGCAGCGGCGATTCACTGGCTTCGCTGAGCAACAGCCCGGGGCTGGAGGCGCTGAAACAGGTCGCCAAGGGCGCGGCCAAGTCCGGCGTGGACAAGGCCTGCCTGGCGCAGGTCAACCTGGCGATTGCCGAGCTGGAGCATTTCCTGGCCGCCGAGGTGGGCGACCGCAACACGCTGGAAGCGGTGTTGTGCGACTGGGTGCAGGAGTCTCGCGGCAGCTTCGAGCTGCGCCACAAGGCGGCGGCCTTCAAGTCCATGAGCGCGCTGCGCGGCGTGCGGGCCGACGTGATCGTCAACGCCGCCATCGTGCATCCTTCGGCCGATCCGTGCGTCTACGACTGCGTTGGCGTCGACGCGATGCTGGGCTGTCGCCGCCTGCGCCCCAGCGGGTTGTTGCGGCTGTTCGGCTCGCACCTGGCGCCTCCCGGGGCCAGCTACCAGGTGACCTCGCTGGCGGGTGGCGCCATTGGCTCGCTGCGCGACGAGATGGTGCCGGGTTTCAGCACCGTGGCGGCCGCGCAGGCCGAGAGCGTGGCGCACGGCCAGTACCTCGAAACGACGGTGCGCGACCTGCCGCTGGGCATGGGGGACTTCCCAGGCCAGGACCTGGTCAGCGCGCGCCTGTACCGCGGCGTGCAGCGGGCCGTGCGTGGCGAAGGTCCTCCGACCTCAGGCGTGGGCGGGCAGGCCGAGCCGCCGGCCGAGGTCTACGTGGTGGACGCGCTGCTGCACGACGACGTGTGGCCGGATGCCAAGCCGGAGCTGCGCATCTACGACACGGTGGTGCGAGGCATCACCCATCCGGACAACCCGATGCGCCAGGGCGATCGGCTGGACATGCTGGAGAGCGTGCAGTTCCTCGGCCGCGGCGCGCATGCCTTGCGCATGGCCGAGTTCGCGCGCTACCCGGAGCTGGTCGCCACCGTCTGCGAGCAGGCCGGCTGGGATGCCTCGCGCCTGCGGGTGTTCCGCTGCCGGGTGCGCTACCCGATCTATGGCTCGCAGATCGGGCTGGCCTTCCCGCTGGCGGGTTGAAAGGCTGAAGCCAGCGCTGCGGGCTTTTCAGGCGCTCTGCACCATCGTCAGGTCAATGCCGCGGGTCTCGCGGGTCAATGCCAGCGCGGCCAGCGTCACCGCGCCATTGGCCACCAGGTACAGGCCCACGCCCCACAGGCCGTAGGTCTGGTTCAGGCTCACCGCCACCAGCGTGGGCACCGAGGCGCCGACGATGGCGCCGAAGTTGTAGGCCAGCGAGGCGCCCGAGTAGCGCACCTCGGTCGGGAACAGCTCGGGCAGCAGCGCGGCCATCGGCCCGAAGGTGAAGCCCATCAGGCCCAGGCCGACGATGATGAACAGCAGCACCGTGCCGGCCGTCGCGCCGCCGAGGAAGCCGGGCATGCTCAGGCCGAAGGCCATGATGGCCAGCGTCACGCCCATCAGCCAGCTGCGCCGGCCGATGCGGTCGGCCAGCACGCCGCCGATGCTGGTGCAAACGCCAAACACGATGGCGCCAATCAGCAGGATGCCGGTGAAGGTATTGGCCGGAATGCCCAGCCCGGTGGCGTGGCCCGCCGGCGAGGTGCCCAACGGGCTTTTCGAGTAGATCTGCACGAAGGCCGTCATGAGGTAGAACAGCACGTAGGTCGTCGTCATGATCAGCGTGCCCTGCAGCACCTGCAGGCCGTGCCTGCGCAGCACCGCGGTGACCGGCGCGTTCAGCTTCTTGCCGGCTTTCTCGGCCTCGCGGAAGACCTGGCTTTCATGCAGCGTGAGCCGCACGTACAGGCCCACGCCCACCAGCACGATGGACAGCAGGAACGGGATGCGCCAGCCCCAGGCGACCATGGCCTCGGCACCAAGGAAATGGCTGACCAGGAAGAACACGCCGTTGGCCGCGAACAGCCCGATGGGCGCCCCCAGTTGCGGGAAGCTGCCGAACAGGCCGCGCTTGCCCGCCGGCGCGTTTTCCGTCGCCACCAGTGCCGCACCGCCCCATTCACCGCCCAGGCCAATGCCCTGGCCAATGCGGAACACGCACAGCAGGAGGGGCGCCCACAGGCCGATGCTGTCGTAGCTCGGCAGCAGGCCGATGGCCACGGTGGACAGGCCCATGGTCAGCAGCGAAGCCACGAGGGTGCGCTTGCGGCCGATCTTGTCGCCGAAGTGGCCGAACAGCGCCGAGCCCACCGGCCGCGCCACGAAGGCCAGCGCCATCGTGGACAGCGACAGCAGCAGCGCGGCCGAAGGGTCTGCCTTCGGAAAGAACTGGCTGTTGAAGACCAGCACCGCCGCGGTGGCGTAGATGTAGTAATCGTAGAACTCGATCGCGGTGCCGATCAGCGAGGCCATCGCCACCTGGCGGGGCGAGTTGCGCAGCACGGCGGCCGGCCGTGTTGGTGCAGAGGAAGACATGAGGACCTTTCGCGGGGAGCCGGCGATTGTCCCCGGAGTCCGCACCGGGGCACAGCGGGTTCACCGCAAGGCCGCGGCGTCGGCAATGGGCCGGCCCTGTCTTCAGATCGGCGTGGCCAGCAGCGTCAGCCCCCGCGAGGTGTCGTAGATCACCCTGCGCTGGGCATGGCGCCAGCCGGCCAGCGTGCGCACGATGCGGTCCAGGTAGCGGCCGGCCTGGACGACGAAGGATTCGCCGTTGGTGCGGGTCTGGATCACGACATGCGAAGGCTCGGCCGTCACCGTCTGCGCACCCGTGAGCGCATTTCGCGCTTGACTGCGGCTTCACCCACCTCGGCCGCTTTGCCCAGGCCTACCACGCGAAGTTCGGCGAGTCGCCTTCGCAGACCTTGCGCAGCGCCGGCCTGGCGCCACCTCGCATGAGGGACAGGCCATTCCCTCCCAACCGAGAGAGCCGGCCTTGGCGGCATGCACCTCCAATGGACCTGGGCCGCATCGCGCCCGTTCAAACAGGAGCAGGCATGGAACAGCTGGTGGGTGGTTGCCTTTGCGGCGCGGTGAGGTATCGGTCTGCCGCAGCGCCGGTGATGACCTTGCTCTGTCAGTGCGAGCAGTGCCAACGGCAGTCCGGCAGCTCGTTTTCGGTCAACGTGGGCTTTGCCAAAGGCTCGCTCGAATACCTTGGCGAGCTGCCCGGCACGTTCGAGCACAAGGGCGGCAGCGGCCGCACGGTGCACCGCCACTTCTGCCGCAAGTGCGGCTCGCCGATCATGACCGAGCTGGACGTCACGCCGGACCTCGATTGGATCAAGTCCGGCACGCTGGACGACACCTCGTGGCTGATGCCAGCGCTCAGCATCTGGGGCCACGACGGGCAGCCGTGGCTGACGCTGCCCGAAGCGGTGCCGCAATTCGACAAGAACCCGCCGGCAGCCTGACGAGGCCGGCCGAGGTGCTAGCCGAACTTGACCTGCCTGGACGCGTCGACCCGCTTAGTGCGCACCACCACCGTGCCGGCCAGCTTGTCGTGCCAGCCTTGCTTGCGAGGATCCCAGGCGACCCACAGGAAACCCAGACCAAGCGGCAACAGCGAAAGGTAGTAGCCCAGGTAGCGCACGATGGACTGGCCGGTGCCGATCGGCTCGCCCGTCTTGGCGTTGACGACCCGCGCGCCGACGACGATCTTGCCCGGCGTGGCCTGGCGCAGGATCCAGAAAGCGATGGTGGCCGCGGCCGGGCCCACATAGGAGATCAACAGGTCCGCCGGCCCGGCGATGATGCCTTCCTTGCCACCGGTGTAATACGCGAAGCCGTAGGCGGCGATCAGCAAGGGCGTGGTGACCAGCAGGATCAGCACTGTGTCGATCACAGAGGCCCAGGCCCGGATCCAGAAGCCGGCGTATTCGAGGTTCTGCGGGTTGGAGGCGTCGGGTGCGATGTCTTCGACGGCAGCCGAAGGCGCGGCGTAGGGGTTGGGGGCAGTCATGCGGCGGATTCTGCGGCATGACCCCCGCCCGCTTCATTGCTGGCCACGCCGCATGGCTTCACGCGCCGATTTCGTCCCCAATGCGCATCACCACGCGCCCTTCGATCTCGCCGCGCTTCATGCGGCCCAGCACGGTGTTGATGTGGTCCAGGCTGTCTTCGGTGAAGGTGGTGTGCACGAGACCGTCGCCCGCGAAGGCCAGCGCCTCCTGCAGGTCCTTGCGCGTGCCGACGATGGAGCCACGCACGGTCTTGGCGTTCAGCACCACGTCGAAGATGGGCAGCGCGAAGTCGCCTGGCGGCAGGCCGACCAGCGACATCGTGCCGCGCTTGTGCAACATGCCCAGCGCCTGCGCGAACGCACTGCGCGAAACAGCGGTGACCAGCACGCCATGCGCGCCGCGCAAGGCCCGCTGCACCTCCAGCACGGGATCCTGCGTGAGCGCATTGATCGTCATCTCTGCGCCGAGATGCCTGGCCAGCGCCAGCTTGGCGTCGTCCACATCCACTGCAATCACATGAAAGCCCATGGCCCGCGCGTACTGCACCGCCAGGTGGCCCAGCCCGCCAACGCCTGAGATGGCGATCCAGTCGCCCGGCTTGCAGTCCAGCACCTTCAGTCCCTTGTAGACCGTGACGCCAGCACACAGCACCGGGGCGATTTCCGAGAAGCCGATGTTGGCCGGCAGCTGCCCGACATAGTTCGGGTCGGCAAGCACGTACTCGGCATATCCGCCGTTGACGGTGTAGCCGGTCATCTGCTGCTCGTCGCACAGGGTTTCCCAGCCGGTGATGCAGTGCTCGCAATGGCCGCAGGCGGTGTGCAGCCAGGGCACGCCCACGCGGTCGCCTTCCTTGATGCCCTTGACGCCCGCGCCCAGCGCTGCGACATAGCCCACGCCTTCGTGGCCGGGAATGAACGGCAGGCTGGGCTTGACTGGCCAGTCGCCCTCGGCGGCGTGCAGGTCGGTGTGGCAGACGCCCGAGGCGACCACCTTCACCAGCACCTGCCCGGCCGTCACCTCGGGCACAGGCACTTCCTCGATCTGCAGCGGCTGGCCGAAGCTGTGCACGACAGCGGCTTTCATGGTCTTCATGGGGTTCTCCGGTAGGCTTGCCGCCATGATCCGGGCAGGCGGCCGCCTCAGGCTTGATCCCGCGCAAGGCCCGCGCAAGCCTGCTTGATGGCGGGCAGCTCAGCCGCCGGCCGAAGCCATCGAAGGCAGTTTCAACAGCCGCTGGATCTCGCCGTTGCACAGCACGTTGTTGCGTGCGTACTCTTCGGGGCTGTCGAACTCGGCCTGCGCGCGCGCCAGCGTGGCCAGCGCCTGCCTGGCATTCGCCAGCACGGTGGCAGAGGCGGCGCGTTCGGGCCACGGGTAGTGCAGCTGGCGGAACTGGGCGGCGATGTCGCGCCAGATGCGCACATGCGTGTGCTCATGGTTGAGCACACGCTCGTAGCTGCAGCTGTCTTTCGGGAATTCGCTGGCAATGCGCAGCACCGGATTGACAAAACCCAGCCGCACGACGATGCCGGCGCAGCTGGTCTGCGGCGTCACGCTGAGCTGGGTCTGGACCATCACATGGCCCAGCTGAACACCTTTGCCGCCGGCCTTTTTCTTGCCTTCGTTGCCCAGCGAAGTGATCTGGGCCGAGGGTTTGGCGTGGTCCAGCTCGGGCGAAGGAAACCAGTCGGCAGCGTAGCGCACAGGCTCGCTGCACGGCGGCAGGTCCGCGGCCCTCGCAAGGGCGGCCGGCAGGGCCAGGAGAACAGCGAGAAAGGCGGCGCGCATGGGATCAGGGGGGCTGATCCACGCTTATCGGCCGTTGCCGGCCAGACCTGAGCGCCGCCTTCCTGGCTTCAGCCCTTGCCGCGCGAGTTGATGATCGCGTCGGCCACGTTGCGCGGGGCTTCGCTGTAGTGCTTGAACTCCATCGTGTACGTGGCGCGGCCTTGCGACATCGAGCGCAGCGTGGTCGAGTAGCCGAACATTTCCGACAGCGGGACTTCGGCCTTGATGACCTTGCCGCCACCGACCATGTCGTCCATG
>NZ_JBGGNH010000020.1:0-64407 GCF_041287625.1 Ideonella sp. | reverse complement strand
TCGGCCGAGAGGTCGTTGGGGTTGTCGTAGCTGCCGGCGTTGGTACCTATCTCGTCGCGCAGGTCGTTCCACTGCATGCAGGCCACCTGGCAGGCCTTGCAGCCTATGCAGCTGGAGACGTCGATCAGCTTGGCGACCTCGCCCGAGGCCGGCACCCGCGCGCTGGGCGAAGGCGTGGTGGTGGCCGAGCGAGCTTTGATGTCGAGAGATTGCAGTGACATGGGCGGTCCTCAGGCTGCGATCTTCTCGACCTTCACCAGGAAGGTCTTGAACTCGGGCGTGTTGGTGTTGCCGTCGCCCACGAAGGGCGTCAACGTGTTGGCCAGGAAGCCGGGCTTGGTCACGCCCTTGAAGCCCCAGTGGATCGGAATGCCGACATGGTGCACCGTCTTGCCTTCGATCTGCATCGGCTTCATGCGCTTGGTGACGACCGCCACCGCCTTGATGTAGCCGCGCTTGGACGAGACCTTGATGCGGTCGCCCGCCACCACGCCAATGCTTTGCGCCAGCGCTTCGCCGATCTCGACGATTTGCTCGGGCTGGGTGATGGCATTCAGCAGCGCGTGCTTGGTCCAGTAGTGGAAATGCTCGGTCAGGCGGTAGGTGGTGCCCACGTGCGGGAAGTCTGCGGCCTTGCCGAAGGTCTCCCACACCGACTTGAAGACCCGGGCCGCCGGCGAGCTGGTCACCTTCGGATGCTTCGGGTGCATGGGGTTGTAGCCCAGCGGCGTGTCGAAAGGCTCGTAGTGCTCGGGGAACGGGCCTTCGGCCATGCCCTTCTTCGCAAAGAAGCGCGCCACGCCTTCGGGGTTCATGATGAACGGTCCGGCGCCCGTCTCGGGTGCCAGCGTGGCGCCCATGTCCGGCACGTCCGCCCCGCTCCAGGCGCTGCCGTTCCAGCTCACCAGCTTGCGCTTCGGATTGAAGGGCTTGCCCGTCTCGTCGCAGGAGGCGCGGTTGTAGAGCACGCGGCGGTTCGCCGGCCAGGCCCAGGCCCAGTTCAGCGTGTTGCCAATGCCGGTCGGGTCACTGTTGTCGCGCCGGGCCATCTGGTTGCCCGCAGTCGTCCAGCAGCCGGTGAAGATCCAGCAGCCGCTCATGGTGGAGCCGTCGTCCTTCAGCTCGCCAAAACCGGACAGTTGCTCGCCACCCTTGCGCGTGACCTTGGTGGCGTCCTTGGGGTCGACCTGGTCGGCCAGCGCCCGGCCGTTGTACTCCTTGGCCACCTCCTCGGGTGTCGGCTCCTCGGCGTTGGCATACGGCCACCAGAGCTTCTGCATCGGGTCCGGGAAGGTGCCGCCGTCCTTGGCGTAGAGCTCTTTGATGCGCAGGAACAGGCTGGCCATGATGCGCAGATCGGTGCGCGCCTCGCCGGGCGGCTCGGCGGCCTTCCAGTGCCACTGCAGCACACGCGAACTGCTCACCACGGAGCCCTCTTCCTCGGCAAAGCAGGTCGTGGGCAGGCGGAAGACCGTGGTCTGGATCTTGGCGGGGTCCACGTCGTTGTATTCGCCGTGGTTCTTCCAGAACTCGGAGGTTTCGGTGGCCAGCGGGTCCATGATGACCAGGAACTTCAGCTTGGCCAGGCCGTCGCGCACACGGTCCTTGTTCGACAGCGCGGCCAGCGGATTGAAGCCCTGGGCGATGTAGCCGTTGACCTTGCCCTGGTTCATCAGCTCGAAGATCTGCAGCATGTCGTACTGCTTGTCGAGCTTGGGCAGGTAGTCGTAGGCCCAGTTGTTCTCGGCCGTGGCGGCAGGGCCGTACCAGGCCTTCATCAGGCTGACGTGGAACTTCGGGTAGTTCTGCCAGTAGCTCATCTGGCCGGCACGCAGTGGTTTCTGCGTGCGGCTGTCGACGTACTTCTGGTAGTCCTGCTCGGCCTGCATCGGCAGTGTGAGGTAGCCCGGCAGGCTGGCGGAAAGCAGGCCAAGGTCGGTCAGGCCCTGGATGTTGGAGTGGCCGCGCAGCGCGTTCATGCCGCCGCCCGCCACGCCGATGTTGCCCAGCAGCAGCTGCACCATCGCGCCGGTGCGCAGGATCTGCGCGCCGATGGAATGCTGCGTCCAGCCCAGCGCATACATGATGGTGGCCGCGCGCCCTGCCACCGCCGTCGACGCCAGCTTCTCGCACACGTGCAGGAACTTCGCCTTGGGCGTGCCGCAGATGCTTTCCACCTTCTCCGGCGTGTAGCGGCTGTAGTGCGCCTTCATCAGCTGGTACACGCAGCGCGGGTGCTGCAACGTGGCGTCGGCCTCCACGAAACCGTCGGCGCCCAGCTCGTAGTCCCAGCTGGCTTTGTCGTAAGTGCGCTTCTCCTCGTTGTAGCCGGAGTAAAGGCCGTCGGCGAAGCTGAAGTCCTCGCGCACGATGAAGCTGAAGTCGGTGTACGCCTTGACGTACTCGTGGTGGATCTTGTCGTTGCTCAGCAGGTAATTGATGACGCCGCCGAGGAAGGCGATGTCGGAGCCCGAACGGATGGGCGCATAGAAGTCCGCCACCGACGCGGAGCGGTTGAAGCGCGGGTCCACCACCATGAAGTGCGCCTTGTTGTGCGCCTTCGCTTCGGTGACCCACTTGAATCCACAGGGGTGCGCTTCTGCGGCATTGCCGCCCATCACCAGGATGACATCAGCATTCTTGATGTCCACCCAATGATTCGTCATCGCGCCGCGGCCAAACGTCGGGGCAAGACCTGCCACCGTCGGGCCGTGTCAGACACGGGCTTGGTTGTCGAATGCGAGCAGGCCCCAGGCGCGGGCAATCTTGTGGGTAATGTAGCCGGCTTCGTTGCTGGAGGCCGAAGCCGCCAGCATGCCGGTGGTGAGCCAGCGGTTGACAGTCAGGCCGTCTTCCGTCTTCTGCACGAAGTTGGCATCGCGGTCGGCCTTCATCAGCTTGGCGATGCGGTCGTTGGCCTCGTCCCAGCTGATGCGCTTCCATTCGTCGGTGCCGGCCTCGCGCACTTCCGGATGCAGCAGCCGGTTCGGGCTGTTGATGATGTCCAGCAGGCTGGCACCCTTGGGGCAGAGCGTGCCGCGGTTCACAGGATGGTCCGGGTCGCCCTCGACGTGGATCACCGAACGCTTGGCGTTTTTCGCGCCATCGCCCAGTGAATGCATCAGGATGCCGCAACCGACCGAGCAGTAGGTGCAGGTCTGGCGCGTGACCGTGGTCGCGGCGAGCTTGTACTGGCGCACCTCCGCCAGGGCCGTGGCCGGGGAGAACCCCAGCAAGGCCAGGCTGGAGCCTGCCAGGGTGGAGCCAGTCACTCTCATGAACTGGCGGCGGGACACTTGCACTTCAGGCTCCTCGCAAAAGACACGAAGGTGCACCGCTCGAAGCCCTGGAACGCACCTGGGTTCAGCCTGGGAGCGGATCGCCAGAAAATTCTATGCCTCTGGGGGCATCCAGGTTGCGGGTTTTCACGGATGCCCCAGCATTCAAGGCGGGCATGTTCACGCCCATACGGGCGGCCCCGGACAAACGCAAGCGGCCAGGCCCCTGCGGCTCAGGCGTGGTCGGTCAGGTCCAGCACCCAGGTCTCACCCACCAGGTCATGGCCAAAGCTGTGGTGCGCCTCGCTGGCGACGAAACGATACCCGGCCTTGCTGTAGATGCGCTTGGCAACGGTGAGCTTGCTGTTGGTCCAGAGCCGGATGGACCGGTAGCCCACGTCACGCGCGAATTGGCTGCACTCGGCGACCAGCCGCTCGCCCAGCCCCAGCCCGCGGGCAGCAGGTTCCACGATCAGCAATCGCAGCTGGGCCACGCCCTCGATCGGCTGCCCTGCCACCTCGTCGCGTGCCTGCACCAAGCAGACGCTGCCGATGCTGATGCCATCTCGCTCGGCGATCCAGCAGGCTTCGCGGCGGGCATCGAAGCGCTCGATGAACTCGGCCGCAATGCGCGCGACCATGGCCTCGAAACCGATGTCCCACTGGTACTCGCGGGCGTAGAGCGCAGCATGCCGCGAAACCACCCAGCCCATGTCGCCAGGCCGGTGCGGCCGCAGCAAGAAGCTGTTCTTCGCCGGCTTGTCGCCGGGTTCGTCCAGCAGGCCTCGCACGCGCTGGAAGGCCTGCAGCAGTTCGGCCTGTTGTGCATCGCTGAGCCGGTCCAGCAGTTCGCCCACCTGCGCCTGCGAGCACTGCTCCAGCGGCGCCAGCGCCGAGCGGCCGGAGGGGGTGAGCTGCAGCAGGGACTGCCGCCCGTCCGCCTCGCTGCGCTTGGCTTCCACCAGCCCGCGCTCCTTCAGCGAACGCAGCAACCGGCTCAAGTAGCCAACATCCAGGTCCAGCAAGCGGCCCAGCGCCGTGCCGGTGATGCCGGCGCCGCCCTGCAGGTGAGCCAGTTCCCACAGCACGCGGCACTCGGCGAGGCTGAAGTCCGAGCCCAGCAGCCCTTCGTTGAGCACGCCGATGCGGCGCGTATAAAAACGGTTGAAGCCACGCACGGCTTCGATGCGGTCAGGCAACGTCATGGCCGGATGATCCGAATATTGATTGCTTTTGGCAAGCATTAACTTGCCAAATCACCGCGTGGCAATGACCGCGCACCGCGCCTGCCGTGCGCCCATCGCCGACTGTCAGCAGTCCGTCCAACCTACAAGCCCTGTTGGCAACGCCTGACACCCAGGCCGGAGGGCGGGGCGTACCTTCTGGTTCATCCGGTGCCGACCGGTTGCCCCTGTCCTCCCCACCGCGCAGGCCTTGCGCGGAACCCCAAGGAGTTCCTCATGAAGACGAACAAGACGTTTCTATCCGTTGTGACCGCCGCTGCAGTCGCAGGTGCCCTGTCGATGGCCTACGCCCAATCCGAGCCGAACGTCGCGGTCCAACCGGACACGCCGACCGCCGTGGAACCGCACGCCACTCAGGTCGCCACGCCCATGGTCCCGCCGCCTGGTGATTTCACCGGCTCGCAGAGCAGCGGCACCACGACCACCACGGTCGAAGCGCCTCAGCCGCCTGCGGTGACGGTCACGCCACCCGTGACCGATACCGCACCGGCACCGGCACCGGCACCCGCCCCGGTCACGCCGGCACCCGAGACGAGTCCGCCTGTCGACAACACCGCGCCAGCGCCGATGGACAACACGCCGACGACCATGCCCGCGCCGCAAGCCGACCGCAACTAAGCGCATGCCTTCAGCGCCGCCATGCGCTGGGGGTGTGAGGAAGAGCCGCCCGCGAGGCGGCTCTTGCTTTTGTGCGCCGCGCTGCGCCGTTCTCCAGGCACCGCAGGCGCTGCGCGCAAAACCTCTGTGCGATGATCGCCAGCCGCTTTTTCGCGGCCCGGCCGCAGCGCCTTCCGCGCGCCTGATCCCCGCCCCACCCCATGATTGACGAGACCGAGACCGCAGCCAGCCCGCGGCCTGCGCCAGCTTCGCTGGAAGGCCACACGCCGATGATGGCCCAGTATTTCAGGCTCAAGGCCGACCATCCGGACACGCTGCTGTTCTACCGGATGGGGGACTTCTACGAGCTGTTCTACGACGACGCCCGCAAGGCGCACCGGCTGCTGGACATCACGCTGACGACACGCGGCCAGAGCGCAGGGCAGCCAGTCACCATGGCCGGCGTGCCGGTGCATTCGGTCGAAGGTTACCTGGCGCGGCTGCTGAAGCTGGGCGAATCGGTGGCGGTGGCCGAGCAGGTGGGCGACGTGGCCACGGCCAAGGGGCCGGTGGACCGCAAGGTGGTGCGGGTGGTGACGCCCGGGACGGTGACCGACAGCGAGCTGCTGAACGACCGCGCCGACACGCTGCTGCTGGCCGTGACCCGGCAGCGCCAGACCTGGGGCCTGGCCTGGCTGGGCCTGGCCAGCGGGCAGCTGGGCGTGACGGAATGCGTGGAGCGAGAGCTGCCGGGCTGGCTGGCGCGGCTGGCGCCAGCCGAGTTGCTGCTGGACCGCGAGAACGACGCGCATCCTGCGCTGCAGGCTTGCCGCGGCGCGCGCACTGCGCGGCCTTCCTGGCAGTTCGACAGCGCCCTGGGCCTGCGCAAGCTGTGCGAGCAGTTGAACGTCGGCTCACTGGCCGGCTTCAATGCGCAGGCGCTGGGCACCGCGCACGCCGCCGCAGCCGCGCTGCTGAGCTACGCCGAACACACGCAGGGCCGCGCGCTGGCGCACGTGCAGACGCTGACGGTGGAGCGCTGCAGCGAGCTGCTGGAGCTGCCACCGGCCACGCACCGAAACCTGGAGCTGACCGAGACGCTGCGCGGCGAAGCGGCGCCCACGCTGCTGTCGCTGATCGACACCTGCCGCACCGGCATGGGCAGCCGCGCGCTGCGGCAGTGGATGACGTACCCGCTGCGCGACCGCGCGCTGGCGAGCGGCCGGCATGCGGCCATCGAGCAGATGCTGGCGGATGGCATCGACCGGCTGCGCGACGCGCTGCGCGGCATCAGCGACGTGGAGCGCATCACCTCGCGTGTCGCGCTGCGCCAGGTGCGGCCGCGCGAGCTCTCGGGGCTGCGGCAAACGCTGGCGCAACTGCCGGCGCTGCGCGAGCTGGCGCCGCGCGGCACCGCGCTGCTGGACGCGCTGCATGCGGACCTGTCGCCCGACCCGGCCGTGGGCCAGCTGCTGGCGCGGGCGGTGGCCGAGGAGCCGGCGGTGCTGCTGCGCGACGGCGGCGTGATCGCGACCGGCTTCGACGCCGAGCTGGACGAGCTGCGCGCCATCGGCCAGAACTGCGATGCCTTCCTGCTGGAGCTGGAAACCCGCGAGCGTGCCCGCACCGGCATCACCAACCTGCGGGTGCAGTTCAACCGCGTGCATGGCTTCTACATCGAGGTCACCAGCTCGGGGCTGGACCGGGTGCCACTGGACTACCAGCGCCGGCAGACGCTGAAGAATGCCGAGCGTTTCATCACGCCCGAGCTGAAGACCTTCGAGGACAAGGCGCTGTCGGCGCAGGACCGGGCACTGGCGCGCGAGAAATGGCTGTTCGAGCAGTTGCTGGACCAGCTGCAGCACTGGCTGCAGCCGCTGGCCGCGCTGGGCCGGGCCCTCGCCAGCCTGGACGCGCTGGCGGCGCTGGCCGAACGCGCGACCACACTGGACTGGTGCCGGCCGGAGTTCGTGTCGCATCCGTGCCTGGACGTTGAAGGCGGGCGGCACCCCGTTGTGCAGGCGCGGCTGGCCGAGACCGGCGCGGGCGACTTCATTGCCAACGACTGCCGGCTGGACGCCCGCACCAAGCTGCAGATCATCACCGGCCCGAACATGGGCGGCAAGAGCACGTACATGCGCCAGGTGGCGCTGATCGTGCTGCTGGCGGCGATGGGCAGCTACGTGCCGGCGCGGCGCTGCCGGCTGGGGCCGATCGACGCGATCCACACCCGCATTGGCGCGGCGGACGACCTGGCCAACGCCCAGTCCACCTTCATGATGGAGATGACCGAGGCGGCAGCCATCGTGCACGGCGCGACCGAGCATTCGCTGGTGCTGATGGACGAGATCGGCCGCGGCACGTCCACCTTCGACGGCCTCGCGCTGGCCTCGGCCATCGCGACGCAACTGCACGACCGCAACAAGTCCTTCACGCTGTTTGCCACCCATTACTTCGAGCTGACCGAGTTCCCGCGCAAGCACGAGCGGGCGCTGAACCTGCACGTGAGCGCGGTCGAAAGTGGCGACGACATCGTCTTCCTGCACGCCATCGAACCCGGGCCGGCGAGCCGCAGCTATGGCGTGCAGGTCGCCCGTTTGGCCGGCATGCCGCCTGCGCTGGTGCGCCAGGCGCGGCACACGCTGGAAGCGCTGGAAACCCAGTCACGCGCGGGCGACCCGCAAGTGGACCTGTTCGCCGCGCCGGCCGCCGCACCGGTGCGCGAGGCCTCTGCCGTGGAACAGGCCATGGCGGCGATCAACCCGGATGCGATGTCGCCCAAGGAAGCGCTGGACGCGCTGTACCGCCTCAAGCAGCTGCACGCCCAAGGCGGCGCCTGAAAAAACGGGCCGGCCAGGCTGCGACAGCAAGAAGCAAGCAAACTTCTGGCGACCGTGGACAATCGCGGTTTCAGCGATTTCCCGGTCCGCGGGCAATTCCATGACTTACTGCGTCGGCATCCGGCTCAACGCCGGCCTCGTGTTCCTCTCGGATTCCCGCACCAACGCGGGCCTGGACGCGATCAGCACCTTCCGCAAGATGATCGTGTACGAGCAGCCCGGCGAACGCTTCATGGTGCTGATGTCGGCCGGCAACCTGAGCATCTCGCAGTCGGTGCGGGAGATCCTGCAGGTCGAGAAGCTGGCCAATGGCGACGAAGAGCCGATCACCATCTGGAACGCCAAGAGCATGTTCGAGGCCACGCGCGTGCTGGGCAGCGCGGTGCGCAGGGTCTACGACCAGGACGGCCCTTCGCTGAAAGCCGCGGGCATCGACTTCAACTGCAGCATGATCTTCGGCGGCCAGATCGGCAACGAGGCGATGCGGCTGTTCCTGGTGTACTCGGCCGGCAACTTCATCGAGGCCACACGCGAGACCTGCTTCTTCCAGATCGGCGAGAGCAAGTACGGCAAACCCATCCTGGACCGGGTGCTGACGCCCGGCACGCCACTGGACGAAGCGGCCAAGTGCGCGCTGGTGTCGATGGATTCGACGCTGAAATCCAATCTTTCGGTCGGCCTGCCGCTGGACCTGATGGTCTACGAGAGAGACAGCCTGCAGAGCAACCGCATCGCGGTGATCGACGACCACAACCCGTATTTCCGTATGATCCACAACACCTGGGGCCAGCGGCTGCGCGAGGTGTTCGAGGGCATTGACGACCCGCACTGGGGCGGCGGCGACGCCGTGCATCCACTGCTGACGCCCAGCCATCGCTACGAGCCGATGCGCAAGATCCAGGGGCCGGACGAGAAGATCGTCTAACAGATGCCTGACACCATCGTCTTCGCGCACGCCAACGGGTTTGGCGCCGGCACCTACCGGGTACTGTTCGAACGCTGGCGCGCGGCGGGTTTCGAGGTCAAGGCCCCCGAGCGCCTGGGCCACGACCCGAAATACCCGGTGGCGAGCAACTGGCGCGCGCTGCGCGACGAGTTGCTGGCCTTCATCGACCGCGAGACCGAAGCCAAGGTCTTCCTGGTCGGCCATTCGCTGGGCGGGCTGCTGAGCCTGATGGCCGCCAGCCGCCGGCCGGACCTGGCACGCGGGCTGGTGATGCTGGATTCGCCGGTGATCACCGGCTGGCGTGCCCACAGCCTGCAAATGGTCAAGCTGGGCGGGCTGCTGCCCAGCATTTCGCCCGGCAAGGTCTCGGTCAAGCGGCGCCATGAATGGCCCAGCCGCGAGGCCGTGCATGCGCATTTCGCCAGCAAACCGGTCTTCGCCCGCTGGGATCCGCGAGTGCTGGCCGACTATGTCGCCACCGGTTTCGTGGAAGCTGACCCGGCCGAGCCGGTGCGCGAAGCAGCGCGCATCGTGCTGAACTTCCGGCGCGAGGTCGAAACCCACATCTACAACACGCTGCCGCATCACCTGGGGCTGGTGCTGCACAAGCACCCGCTGCAATGCCCGGTGGGCTTCATTGCCGGCACGCAGTCGACCGAAATGCGCCAGGGTGGCACCGAGGGCGCGCGGGCACTGGCCAAGCAGCGCTTCACCTGGTTCGAGGGCACACACCTTTACCCAATGGAGCGGCCGGACGACACGGCCGACGAAGTCGTGAAGCTGTTGCGCAGCATGCCCTGAAGCGTTGGCCCGGGCCGGCTGGAACGGCCCGGTATAATGCCTTTTTACCACCACAGCGTTCGTGCATCCCCGTGATGCGGCCTGTCTTCGGGCCCGCGGGCGAGACCGCGTGCGCTGCAAGAAATGACCAAGTTCGTCTTCGTCACCGGCGGTGTGGTGTCTTCCCTGGGCAAGGGCATCGCATCAGCCTCACTCGCAGCGATTCTTGAATCGCGCGGTCTCAAAGTCACCCTCATCAAGCTGGACCCCTACCTGAATGTGGATCCGGGCACGATGTCGCCGTTCCAGCACGGCGAGGTGTTCGTCACCGACGATGGCGCGGAGACCGACCTGGACCTCGGGCACTACGAGCGCTTCATCACGACGCGCATGAAGCGCAGCAACAACTTCACCAGCGGCCAGATCTACAAGACGGTGCTGGAGAAGGAACGTCGCGGCGACTACCTCGGCAAGACGGTGCAGGTCATTCCGCACGTCACCAACGAGATCCAGGAATACGTCAAGCGCGGCGCCGGCTTCGGCACGCCCGAGGCGGTGGACGTGGCCATCGTCGAGATCGGCGGCACGGTGGGGGACATCGAGTCGCTGCCCTTCCTCGAAGCGGTGCGTCAGCTGAGCCTGAAGATGGGCCCGACCAACACCGCCTTTGTGCACCTCACCTATGTGCCTTACATCAAGGCCGCAGGCGAGCTGAAGACCAAGCCGACCCAGCACACAGTACAGAAGCTGCGCGAGATCGGCATCCAGCCCGATGCGCTGCTGTGCCGTGCCGACCGCGAGGTGCCGGCAGAGGAACGCGAGAAGATCTCGCTGTTCACCAACGTCGCCTCGCACGGCGTGATCTCGATGTGGGACGTGGACACCATCTACAAGGTGCCCCGCATGCTGCACGAGCAAGGCCTGGACGAGTTGATCTGCATGAAGTTGCAGCTGCTGACCCGCCCGGCTGACCTGCGCACCTGGGACAACCTGGTGCACGAGGTGGCGCATCCGAAGGGCGAGGTCACGATCGCGATGTGCGGCAAGTACACCGAGCTGTCGGACTCGTACAAGTCGCTCAACGAAGCACTGCGCCATGCGGGCCTGCACAACCATGTGCGGGTGAAGATCGAATACGTCGATTCGGAAGAGCTGAACGACGCCAACGCTGCGGTGCAACTCAGCGGCTTCGATGCGGTGCTGGTGCCTGGTGGCTTCGGCAAGCGCGGCGTGGAAGGCAAGATTGCCGCCGCCCGCTTCGCACGCGAACGCAAGCTGCCGTACCTGGGCATCTGCCTGGGCATGCAGGTCGCCACCATCGAATACGCCCGCCACATGGTCGGCCTGACCGGTGCCAACTCGACCGAGTTCGAGCCCGACACGCCGCACCCGGTGATCGCGCTGATCGACGAATGGCAGGACGCCGACGGCTCGATCCAGAAACGCGATGCCAATTCCGACCTGGGTGGCACGATGCGCCTGGGCGCGCAGAGCTCGGATGTGAAGCCCGGCACGCTGGCGCACGACATCTACGGCCCGGTGGTCACCGAGCGCCATCGCCACCGCTACGAGGCCAACGAACACTACCTGGACCGCCTGCAAGAGGCTGGCCTGGTGATCTCGGCCATCACCCAGCGCGAGAAGCTGACCGAGATGGTCGAGCTGCCGCGCGCGGTGCATCCTTGGTTCGTCGGCGTGCAGTTCCACCCAGAATTCAAGTCCACGCCGTGGGACGGCCATCCGCTGTTCAAGGACTACATCAAGGCGGCGATCAGCCACCAGCAGCAAGCCGCCGCGGCTGCCGCAGCGCCCGCCGCCACTGCCGAAAAGGGCACCGCATGAAACTCGCCGGATTCGAGGTCGGCCTCGACAAGCCGTTTTTCCTGATCGCTGGCACCTGTTCAATCGAAGGGCTGGAACTGACGCTGGAAGTGGCCGGCCAGCTGAAGGAAGCCTGCACCGCGCTGGGCATTCCGCTGATCTACAAAGGCTCGTTCGACAAGGCCAACCGCTCGTCCGGCACCACCAAGCGCGGTGTCGGCATGGAGGCGGGCCTGAAGATCCTCGACGAGGTGCGCCGCCAGACCGGCCTGCCGGTGCTGACGGACGTGCACGACGCCACCCAGGTGGCCGAGGTCGCCAGCGTCGTGGACGTGCTGCAGACACCCGCCTTCCTGTGCCGCCAGACCGACTTCATCCGCGCGGTCGCGCAATCGGGCAAGCCGGTCAACATCAAGAAGGGCCAGTTCCTCGCGCCCTGGGACATGAAGAACGTCATCGACAAGGCCCGCGCCGCAGCGCGTGAGGTGGGCCTTTCCGAAGATCGCTTCCTGGCTTGCGAACGCGGCGTCAGCTTCGGCTACAACAATCTGGTGGCCGACATGACCAGCCTGGCCGAGATGCGCAATTCCGGCGCGCCGGTGGTGTTCGACGTGACCCACTCCGTGCAGAAGCCCGGCGGCCTCGGCGGCGCCAGCGGCGGTGCCCGCGAGATGGTGCCGGTGCTGGCGCGGGCCGGCGTCGGCGTCGGCGTCGCAGGCCTGTTCATGGAAACACACCCGAACCCTGCCGAGGCTTTCAGCGACGGCCCCAACGCCGTGCCGCTGAGGCACATGAAGACGCTGCTGGCGCAACTGGTCGCACTGGACAAAGTGATCAAGGCCCAGCCGTTGCTGGAGAACGACTTCAGCTGCTGAAGTCTCGCCCGCGGCGCAACAAGCTGATGCACGCGGGTAACCCGTTTCTGGCACCCTGCGCGCCGCAGAAGAATTTTCATTACGGAGAGAGCAATGAGTGCAATCGTTGACATCGTCGGCCGCGAAATCCTCGACAGCCGTGGCAACCCCACGGTCGAGTGCGACGTGCTGCTGGAATCGGGCGTGATGGGCCGCGCGGCCGTGCCTTCGGGCGCTTCGACCGGCTCGCGGGAAGCCATCGAGCTGCGCGACGGCGACAACAGCCGCTACCTGGGCAAGGGCGTGCTGAAGGCCGTCCAGAACATCAACAACGACATCAGCGAAGCCGTGCTGGGCCTGGATGCCTCCGAGCAGGCCTTCCTGGACAAGACGCTGATCGACCTGGACGGCACCGACAACAAGAGCCGCCTGGGCGCCAATGCCATGCTGGCCGTCTCGATGGCCGTGGCACGGGCCGCAGCCGAAGAGTCCGGCCTGCCGCTGTACCGCTACTTCGGTGGCATGGGCGGCGTGCAGTTGCCAGTGCCGATGATGAACGTCATCAACGGCGGCGCCCACGCCAACAACAGCCTGGACTTGCAAGAGTTCATGATCATCCCGGTCGGCGCACCGAGCTTCCGCGAAGCGCTGCGCTACGGCGCCGAGATCTTCCACGCGCTGAAGAAGATCATCGACGCCAAGGGCATGAGCACCACCGTCGGCGACGAAGGCGGCTTTGCGCCCAACCTGCCCAGCCACGAAGCGGCCATCCAGCTGATCCTGGAAGCCATCGACAAGGCCGGCTTCGAGGCCGGTACGCAAATCGCCATCGGCCTGGACTGCGCGGCCAGCGAGTTCTACAAGGACGGCAAGTACCACCTCGAAGGCGAAGGCCTGACGCTGACGGCAGCCGAGTGGACCGACATGATGGCCACCTGGGTCGACAAGTACCCCATCATCTCGATCGAAGACGGCATGGCCGAAGGCGACTGGGACGGCTGGAAGCACCTGACCGACCGCCTGGGCAAGAAGGTCCAGATCGTGGGCGACGACCTGTTCGTCACCAACACCAAGATCCTGAAGGAAGGCATCGAGAAAGGCATTGCCAACTCGATCCTGATCAAGATCAACCAGATCGGCACGCTGACCGAGACCTTCGCCGCCATCGAGATGGCCAAGCGCGCCGGCTACACCGCGGTGATCAGCCACCGCTCGGGCGAGACCGAAGACAACACGATCTCCGACATCGCCGTGGGCCTGAACGCCGGCCAGATCAAGACGGGTTCGCTGAGCCGCAGCGACCGCATGTCCAAGTACAACCAGCTGCTGCGCATCGAGGAAGACCTGGGCGACGTGGCCGTGTACCCGGGCCGCGCCGCGTTCTACAACCTGCGCTGAGCGCAGGCCAGGCCTGAGCGCCTGGAACCGCTCACCATCGCCGGGCCCTTGCCCGGCGTTGTCGTTTTGAGGCGCCAACAGGGGCTTGCGGCACAATCACAGCATGCGCGTGCTGCCCTTTGTCCTCGCCGCCTTGCTGGCGCTGGTGCAGGCCGAACTCTGGTTCGGCCGCGGTGGCGTGCCGCATGTGATGCGCCTGCGCAGCGAGCTGGCCACGCAGCTGGCTGCCAACGACAAGGCGCGGGCGCAGAACGAACGCCTCTCCGCCGAGGTCGCCGACCTGAAAAACGGGCTGGAAATGGTCGAGGAAAAAGCCAGGCTGGAACTGGGGATGGTGAAGCCGGATGAGCTGCTGGTGGTGATCTCCAGCAGCGCCGGCAATGTGGCGCCCAAGCCCACTGCACCACCCGCGCCGCTCGCGCCAGCCACGGCCGCCCCCTCGCAGCCCTGACGCCGATGCAGAACTGGATGTCCGCTGCCATGCAGGCAGCCGTTGCCCTGTGGGCCACCCTGCTCGCGCCCGCCTTCACGCTGTGGGGCAGCCCTTTCACCTGGCTCGAACTGCTTGCCTGCGTGCTGGCCGTCTGGATGGTGGCCTGCAACATGCGCGTGAACCCGCTGGGCTGGCCGCTGGCCATCGCCAGCTCACTGCTCTACGCAGGGCTGTTTGCCGAGTACAAGCTGTATGGCGAAGCCAGCCTGCAGATCTTCTTTGTGCTGGTCGCTGGCTGGGGCTGGTGGCAATGGCTGCGCGGTCGTGGCGAGGACGGCGGCGCGCTGCGCGTGCATCGCCTGACCGGCCGGCAACGCGCCCTGGCCTTGCTGGCCACGCTGCTGGGCTGGCCGCTGCTGGGCTTGTTGCTGCACCGCTTCACCGACAGCGACGTGCCGTTCTGGGACGCACTGCCCACCGTCGCCAGCATCACCGGCCAGTCCCTGCTGGGCCGCAAGCTGATCGAGAACTGGCCGGTGTGGATCGCGGTGAACCTGGTCAGCATGGGCTTGTTCGCGCTCAAGTCGCTCTGGCTGACGGTGCTGCTGTACGCGGTGTTCACCGTGATGGCCGCCGCGGGCTGGCGGGCCTGGCGCAAGCTGGAGGGCCGGGTCAGTGCCTGAGCAGCAGCAAACGGGACTGGTGATCGCGCTGGTCGGCGCCGAGAGCACCGGCAAGAGCACGCTGGCGGCGGCGCTCGCGCCCCGCGTGGCCGAACTGACCGGCTGGCCCTGCACCTGGGTGCCCGAACACCTGCGCGAGTGGTGCGATGCGCAGGGGCGCACACCACGCGAGGATGAGCAGGAAGCCATCGCCCTCGAACAAGCCAGGCGCATCGAACTGGCCGCTGCCACGCACGCGGTGGTGCTGGCCGACACCACGCCGCTGATGACCGCCGTCTACCACCGCCAGGTCTTCGGCAGCGAGATGCTGGATGCGATGGCGCTGGCCTGGCAGCGCCGCTGCGCGCTGACACTGCTGACCGCGCTGGACCTGCCCTGGGAGCCCGACGGCTTGCAGCGTGACGGACCGCAGGTGCGCGAGCCAGTGGACAACCGGCTGCGCGAGTTGCTGGTCGGTGCGGGGCTGGCGTTTGCCGTGGTCAGTGGCAGCGGTGAGCGCCGCGTTGAAACGGCGCTGGACGCGATGGGGCCGGTGCTGCGCCTGCGTCGCGCGCCACGGGCCGGGCTGCTGACGCGGCTGCAGGACCGGGATGCGGCACAACCCGCATGGCTGTGGGCCTGCGACAGCTGCGACCAACCCGAATGCGAGCACGCCGCCTTCAAGCAGCGCGCCCGCAAGGCCGGCTCACTGCAACGAGGCTGAGGCCGGCGGCTGGTCGCGGCCGGGGGTGAACATCTCGCCCACGTCGACCGCGTCGAAGTGGTACTGCTGGCCGCAGAAGTCGCAGGCGATCTCGATGTCGCCACGCTCTTCCAGGATGCTTTCGGACTCTTCGCGGCCAAGCCCGGTGAGCATGTTGCGCACCCGCTCGCGCGAGCAACTGCAGCCGAAGCTGGGCGTGAGCGGTTCGAAGCGGCGCACGGTTTCTTCCCAGAACAGCCGGCGCAGGATCGTGTCCGCGTCCAGCGTCAGCAGCTCTTCGCGGGTCAGCGTCGCGGCCAGGTGGGCAATGCGGTTGAAGGCCTCGGACTGGCCGATCTGGTCTTCGTCACCCGAGCCCCAGGGCGTGGTGCCCCGCCGCTCGCCTTCCAGATTGCCTTCGCCCTTGGTCGGCAGGCGCTGGATGAGCAACCCGGCCGCGACTTCGCCGTTGGCCGCCAGCACCAACCGGGTGTCGAGCTGCTCGGACTGCAGCATGTAGTGCTCCAGCACTTCCGAGACGTTTTGCAGCGGCAGGCCCTGGTCGTCATGCAAGGGCACGACGCCTTGGTACGGTTGCTGGCCCGGCAGCCGGTCGGCAGGGTCCAGCGTGATCGCGCAGCGGCCTTTGCCGTGCAGGTTCAGCATGGCCTCGACACGCGCGTCTTCCGCCACGTCGCCAATGACCTTGGCCGTGGTGCGAAAGCTCAGGTCCGGGCGAGCTTCGGCGACCGCCAGTTTGACCGGACCGTCACCCATGACCTGCAGGATCAACGAGCCGTTGAACTTGATGTTGGCCTGCATCAAGGTGGCAGCCGCGGCCATCTCGCCAAGCAACTCGCGCACCGGCGGCGGGTAGTCGCCTGCAGCCTCGCGGCGCCGCAGCACCTCTTGCCAGCTGTCGGTCAGCCGAACCAGCATGCCGCGCACAGGCAGGCCTTCAAACAGAAATTTGTGGAGTTCGCTCATGAGATGGGTCCGCAGCCACGCAAACGGTGACCGCGTGTGCGGCCTGCCACGCTGCGCCTGGAAGACCACTGATTTTACGGAGCCTGGCGCCGGCCGGCGCAGCCAAGGTCTTGCGCGTGCCCACGGCAACCCTCAGCTCCGGAACGAAGCCAGCTCTTCTTCGGTGAAACCAGCCGCGCGCCGGGCTTCGAAGTTGAACGGGCCTTTCATGCGTGGCGCGCCGTATTGGGCGGCCAGCAATGGGTAGGTCACCACCGGTTCCAGGCCCCGCTGCGCGCAAAGCCAGCGGTACCAGTGGTTGCCGGTGGCGACATGGCCGATCTCGTCGCGCAGGATGACGTCGATGATGGCCCCGGCCCTCAGGTCGCCTGCGCCAATGAGCTTGGCCTTGACGGCGGGCGAAGCGTCCAGCCCACGCGCTTCCAGTGTGCGCGGCACCAGGGCCACACGGGCCAGCAGGTCCCCCTTGGTCTTTTCTGCCATTTCCCACAAGGCATTGTGGGCGGCGAAGTCGCCATACTGGAAACCCAGCGTCAGCAAATGGTCACGCAGCAGCTGGAAATGCAGCGCTTCTTCGCGGGCGACCACCAGCCACTGCCGGTAGAAATCCGCAGGCATGCCGGCAAAGCGCCAGACGATGTCCAGCGCCAGGTTGATGGCGTTGAACTCGATGTGGGCCAGCGCATGCAAAAGTCCCGCCCTGCCCTCCAGCGTGCCGACCGAACGCTGTTTCAGCGCGGTGTGCGACAGCAATTCGGGTTTGACCGGCCGTCCAGGAATGACGCAGGCGGGTTCGCTGAACACTTCATCAGCATCCAACATTGCCTGCGGGTCAAGCGCACGCGTGCCTTCGGCCTTGGCGTCAGGCGACGGGGTGAGCAGCAGCACCAAGGCCTGCCGACGAAGGTTCTCCATGCAGCATGCTAACCAGCTTGCGCTGCTGCGCCGGCAGGCGCTTCAGTCCAGCTTGACGGAGATGCCGGTGACGAACAGCGTGTCGCCCTTTTTCAGGCCGACGCCAGGATCGCTGTCGTAACGGTAGTTCAGCCCGGCGGTGAGGCTGAGCCTGGCGGTCATCGCAACGGCCAGGCCGGCGTCCAGCGTCGCGCGCGAGCCGCCGCCGGAATTGAGCGCCGGGTAGTACGAGACCTTCTGCCGGAAGCTGGTGGTTTCGGTGAACTTGTGACTGGACTCTTCACCCAGCACCAACTCGGCACGGCCATAGCGCACGCGCAGTTCGTCGTTGACGACAACCGGATCGAAATAGCGGTCCTGCGAATAACCAATGCCCAGTGTCGCGTCCCAGGTCAGGTCATCGCGTTTGATCAGATGCCGGCCGACACCGCCGTGAAGGGATCCACGGGCCTGGATGTTGGCAAATTCGTCGCGCAGGAAATCGGCACTGCCAAAGCCAAACCAGTCTGGCGTGAAATCCTGGTTATACGCCCCGCTCAAGGACACGTTCTCTGCGGTGGTCTGCCCCTCGGAACGCGACCACAAGGCCTTGCCGCCCAAAGTCAGTTTGCTGTCCTCGCTGGCCTGCACGGCCTCGCCATTCAAATTGACGCTGGCCGCGCTGGTATTGCCAGACGAATAACTGGCACCCGCCCCCAGCGCATAGCGCATCTGGCCATCGGGTTTGACCGTGGCCTGAGCTTGTACGATATCGGGCTGCATCAACACGGACAGCCCGAGTGCAGCGATCGAAAATCTCAGACGAACAGGTTGGCATCGCAACATCGGCGCTCCTTGAAGTCGGAAGAGAAGAGTTACCAGACGAACAGTGACACTTGCGAAGAGGCAACGCCTTGCCGACCCGCACTGCTGCAGTGCGGCAATCGGCGTACCGGCGAGCGGTGCTGGGCCATCCGCTCCCGCTGCGGATGCTGCTTTGCGCAGGTAACAAGGCACCGCCTCGGTGCGTGATTACCCCGTGCCCCCGTGGCGTAAATATTGCGTGAGCCGGCCGTACACTGAAGGAACTAATTTTTCCTTAGTTTCGCCCACTGTTTTTGAGGACATCCATGGCTCAACAAGATACCCGTCGTTTCCTGAAGGCTGCGACCGCGTTGGTGGCTGGCTTGGTGCTGGCAGCCTGCGGCAAGCAGGAAGTGCCGCCCGCACCGGCAGAAACGGCGTCCGCCCCGGCTTCGGCACCCGCCCCCGCGCCGGCCAAGGTCTACACGGTTGGCACCGACGCCGCTTATGCGCCGTTCGAGTTCCAGAACGAGAAGGGTGAGATCGTCGGCCTGTCGGTCGATCTGCTGACCGCCGTGGCGGAAAAAGGCGGCTTCCAGGTCAAGTTTGTCAACACCCCGTGGGAAGGCATCTTCAACGCACTGGGCCAGGGTGACCGTGACCTGCTGATCTCGTCGATCACGATCACCGACGAGCGCAAGCAGACCATGGATTTCTCAGACCCGTATTTCGATGCATTCCAGCTGATCGCGGTCAAAGAATCTTCGAAGATCTCGAAGTTCGACGACCTGAAGAAGCTCAAGGTTGGCGTGCAGACCGGCACCACCGGTGACGAAGTCGTCACCAAGCTGCAAGGCAAGACTGCCACCACCATCAAGCGCTTCGAATCAACCCCGCTGGCGCTGAAGGAACTGGAAGCCGGCGGCGTGGATGCCGTGGTGGCTGACAACGGCGTGGTGATCCACTACGTGGCCAACAACCCGGGCTCGAAGTTCAAGACCGTGTCGGACAAGGCCTTTGCCCCCGAGCAATACGGCATTGCAGTGAAGAAGGGCAACACGGAACTGCTGGGCTTGATCAACAAGGGCCTCGCAGCGGTGAAGGCTGACGGCACCTACGCCGCCATCTACAAGAAGACCTTCGGCACCGAGCCGCCGGCCGCCGCCCCGGCAGCATCCGCCGCCTCCAACTGACGCGGAGCGCACAGCGTGGACTTGCGTTGGGAGATCCTGTCGGGCTACTGGCCGCTCTTCATGAGCGGCCTGGCGACCACCATCGAGCTGACTTTGGTGGCCATCGTGGTCGGCCTCTTGCTCGGCGTGGTGCTGGGCCTGATCAGCAGTTCACGCAGTGCGCCGCCACCGCAATCGGCGCTTGCGCGGTGGGTGCTGGTGATTGTGCGCGGCATCACGACCGCCTACGTCACCTTCTTCCGCGGCACGCCGCTGTTCGTGCAGATCCTGCTGGTCCACTTCGCAGTGATGCCTGCGTTGATCCATCCGGACAACGGGTTGCTGCTGTCGGGCGACATGGCGAGGACCTTCCGCCAGGAACACGGCGCGTTTTTCTCGGGCTGCGTGGCGCTCTCGCTCAATGCGGGCG
Organism: Ideonella sp.; assembly: GCF_041287625.1. Classification (GTDB taxonomy): domain Bacteria; phylum Pseudomonadota; class Gammaproteobacteria; order Burkholderiales; family Burkholderiaceae_C; genus Ideonella. The sequence continues at coordinate 44,564 of NZ_JBGGNH010000020.1, read as the reverse complement.
CCTACATCTCCGAGATCTTCCGGGCCGGCATCCAGAGCATTCACCTGGGCCAGACCCAGGCCGCCTGGAGCGTGGGGCTGTCGCACTCGCAGGCCATGCGCTTTGTGATCCTCCCGCAGGCCTTCCGCCGCATGGTGCCGGCGCTGGTCAACGAAGGCGTGACCTTGATCAAGGATTCGTCCCTGGTCTCGGCCATCGGCCTGGCCGAACTGGCACTGGCAGCTCGCACGGTGGCGGGGGCATATTCCCGCTACTGGGAACCGTACCTCGCAATCTCTGCGATGTACCTGATCCTCACCCTGCTGCTCTCAACACTGGCCAAGCGGCTGGAAGCGCCCGCACACTTGCGCGGGCGATGATTGCAAGTATTCTGAAAATGCAAAGGCGGCGTTAAGCCGCCTTTTCTTTTGCCCTGTCAAAGCCCGAAGAAATAGCGCTTCAACCCCGCCAGAATCATTTCCACTGCCACCGCCGTCAACACCAGGCCCATCAGCTTTTCAACCGCCGAAACCACCGGCGTGCCAAGGATTTTGCGGATGCGGTCGGCTGCCAGCATCACCGCGCCGCTGACCAGCATCGCCAGCGTCAGCGCCCCTACCCAGTGCCACATGCGCTCAGGCTGGCGCGAGGCGAGGAGCAGCACCGTGGCCATCGCGGAGGGGCCTGCCAGCAACGGCACTGCCAACGGGAAGATCATGGGTTCTCGCTGCCCATCCGCAGCGTAAATCTCACCGCCAGAGGCGAAGATCATCCGGATCGCGATGATCAGCAGGATCACGCCGCCAGCGACCTCCAGCGAACGCTCCGACAGGTGCATCAGCCGCAGAAAGCCTTCGCCCGTGAACATGAAGACCAGCAATACCGAAAAGGCGATCGAGACCTCGCGAATCGCCACCACGGTGCGGCGCTCGGGCGACACGCCACGCAACACGGAAATGAAGATTGGCAGGCTGCCAAAAGGGTCCAGCACCAGCAGGAGAAGGACAAAAGCAGAGATGAAGGTGTGGTCCATTGGTAGATTGTCGCGGCTCGCCGGATGTCAGCGCAGTCCTACGGGAGTTGCATCGCAACAACAGATTGAACCCTGTTTGAGCGCGGCGCCAGGGTAAACCTTCGGGCCGCACTTGATCCAGCGATAAACTGCTTTTCACAGTGTTGTCATTCAGCACTTCAGAGTTTCGCTGCTCTGCTAGCGCAGACGTGAGGCTCCTTTGTTTACATTGACCAAGGGTCCTTCTCATGAAGAAATCTCTCGTTCTGACCGCGATCGCGGCCACCCTGGCGGCTCCCGCTGCGTTCGCACAAAGCTCGGTGACCATCTACGGTCGCCTGAACGTGTCTGCTGAAGGCCAGAAGGTTGGCGACGGCGACCGCGACAACGTCATTCAAGACAACGCATCGCGCATCGGCTTCAAGGGCGAAGAAGATCTGGGCGGCGGCATGAAGGGCCTGTTCCTGATCGAGAGCGGCTTTGACGTCAGCACCGGCAAGTCGGATCCTGCCGGTTTCTGGAACCGTGAATCGTGGGTTGGCCTGTCGACCCGCTTTGGTACCGTGAAGCTGGGCAACATGTCCGCCAGCGAGGCGTACTACGCCACCGCTGACTGGATCGGCATGCACAACCACGACACCGGTACTTCGTCTGATGCGCTGTTCGGCTACATCGTGACTGGCGCCTTGAAGAATGCCGTCGCTTACTACACCCCCAGCTGGGGCGGTTTTGTGGGTCACCTGCAAGTGGCAGAGGCCCAAGGCGCTTCGAAGTCGAAGCTGGGTGCTGCAGCGCTGAACTATGACCGCGGCCCTCTGCATTTGGGCCTGGGCTATGAGCAGCACGGCGACGACAAGTCGACCGCTGTTCGTGCTGTGTACGAATGGGGTGCCTTCACCTTCGGCGGCTACTGGGACAAGGTGCAGGGCGTGTCTGAGCGTGACGCTTGGCGCCTGGCCGGCATGTACACCCTGGGCAACAGCGAGTTCCACCTGAACTACGGCATGACCAACGACGATGACAACATCGGCGACAAGTCGGGCGCGAGCCAGTGGACCGTTGGCTACAACTACAACCTGAGCAAGCGGACCAAGGTCTACGCGTTCTATACCAAGATCGACAACGACGCCAACGTCGGCTACGGCACGGGCATCGCTGGTGCGAACTTCAATTCGTACGCCGTGGGCATCCGCCACAACTTCTGATGCTTCAGGCCCTCCGGCCTTGCCTCAGAAAAAAAGCCGACCTCAGGGTCGGCTTTTTTCATAGGCGAATGGGTTTCTCCACTGCCCTGCATCAGAAGCCTGGGCCATCATCCTCGCGGATGGTGTTGCGCATGCAATGACTTCAAGCGCTCTCGCGCCACGTGCGTGTAGATGGTCGTGGTCGAGATGTCCGCATGGCCGAGCAGCATCTGCACCACCCGCAGGTCCGCGCCATGGTTCAGCAAATGGGTCGCGAAGGCGTGCCGCAAGGTGTGCGGTGACAGCGGCACGCGGATGTCGGCCTGCGCCGCATGCCGCTTCACCAGCGTCCAGAACATCTGGCGTGTCATCGGCCCGCCGCGCGCGGTGACGAACAAGGCGTCGCTTGCCTGTCCCTGCAGGATCTGAGGCCGGCCATCGGACAGGTAAAGTCGCAGCCAGCGCTCGGCCTCTTCGCCGAAGGGCACCAAACGCTCCTTTTGACCCTTGCCGCTCACACGCAACACGCCATCGCTCAGGCTGACGTGCAAGGACGGCAGGCTCACCAACTCGCTGACCCGCAGCCCGCTGGCGTACATCAGCTCCAGCATGCAACGGTCGCGCAGGCCCAGCGGCGTTGCCACGTCCGGCGCTCGCAACAGCGCTTCGACCTGGACCTCGCTCAGCGTCTTCGGCAAACGCATCGCCTGCCGGGCAGCCAACAGCTTCAGCGTCGGATCCTCCGTCACGTAGCGCTCTCTCAGTGCCCAGCGATAGAAGCGCCGGAACACCGCCAGGCGGCGGTTGGCACTGCTGCTGCGGCTGCCGGCATGGCGGGCCGCCGCATAGGCCTGCAGATGGACCTGGGTGACCCGGGTCAGGTCCGCCTCGCCCCGCTCGGCCAGCCAACTGGCCAGCCCGGCCAAGTCGCGGCGGTACGCGGCCAGGGTGTTGGCGCTGAGACCGTCTTCCAGCCACAGCGCGTCATTGAACAGATCGATCAGGCCCGCATCCGCCGCGGATGGCGGCAGATGCACCACTGGCCCCGCGGGCTGTGTCACTCCAGCGTCAGCTTCTGCTTGGCCACGACCTGCTTGTAGACGTCGAACTCGGCCTTGATCTGCGTGGCGAACTGCTCAGGCGTGTTCAGCACCAGCAGCGAACCGGTGTCCTCGATGCGCTTCTTGACGTCCGGCAACTCCGCCGTCTTCTTCACCGCAGCCGCCACCTTGTCGACCACCTCCTTCGGCAGGCCCTTGGGGCCGTAGATGCCGTAGTAAGCCATGCGGTTCACCGCCTCCAGGCCCACTTCCTTGAACGTCGGCACGTCGGGCAGCACCGCCAAACGCTGCGGCGCCGCGACGACGATGGCGATCAGGCGCCCTTCCTTGATGAACGGCAGTGCGGAAGGCAGGTTGTCGAAGATCATCGGCACCTGGCCGGCCACCGTGTCGTTCAGTGCCGGGCCGGCGCCGCGGTAGGGGATGTGCGTGAGGAAGACACCCGTCAGGCTCTTGTACAACTCCATCTGCAGGTGGCCAATGCCGCCGGTGCCGGAACTGGAGAAACTGTACTTCCCAGGGTTCTTCTTCAGGACTTCGAGAAAGGTCTTGTAGTCCCGTGCCGGAAATGACGGGTGCACCGCGATCACATTCGGTGTCGCCGCGATGTTGATGATGGGCGTGAAGTCGGTCAGCGGGTTGTAGGCGATCTTCGGATTGATGGCCGGATTGGCCGCGGTGGTCGACACCGTCGCCACACCCAGTGAGTAACCATCCGGCGCCGACCGCGCCGTGTCCAGTGCGCCCACCACGCCACCACCACCAGCCTTGTTCTCGACGATCATGGTCTGGCCCAGCGCCAGGTTCATCTTCTCGGACACCACGCGGGCAATGATGTCGGTGGTGCCACCTGGCGCAAACGGCACGACCAGCTTGACCGGCTTGGTCGGGTAGTTGCTCTGCGCAAACGCGGAAGTGGCGCAAGCAGCGGCCATCAAGGCTGCGGACAGGGTCCAGCGCAGGCGGTTCGAGTGTCGCAATGCAGTCTCCAGAGTGAACGGGGGGGCAATGTCGGCAGGATAGCCCAGCCGACCTTCGATTCAGCGCACGCGGGGAAGTATGCCGAGGCCTCGCTTTGCCGGGACTGCGGCCATTGCGTAAGGGCGATCCCTGCTGTCGCAGGCACACTGCAGCCATGTCCCATGTGCTGTTGCTGCTGCCCGACTTCCTGCTGATCCTGCTGGGCTTTGTGCTGTGCCGCCGCACGGCGCTGAACCGCTCGGTCTGGGACGGCGTCGAGAAACTGGTTTACTACCTGTTGTTCCCGGTGCTGCTGTTTGTCGCGATCGTGCGCCAGCCGCTGCAGGCCGGTGCGCTGATGACGCTGGCCGGTTGCGGCCTGGCGGTCGTCGGCTGCGGCATTGCGCTTTCATATGCCATCGGCCGCTGGCCTGGCGTGGACGCGCGCCTGCACGCCTCGGGCGCGCAGACAGCCTTCCGCTTCAACTCCTATGTCGCGCTGGCACTGGCCGAGCGGCTGGGCGGTGTTCAGTCTGTCGCCTGGACGGCCTTGCTGGTCGCGCTGTGCGTGCCGGTCTGCAACATCGCTGCGGTCTGGCCGCTGGCCCGCCATGCCGGCCAGAACTTCCTGCGCGAACTGCTGCAGAACCCGCTGATCATCGGCACCGTGGCCGGCCTGGTCGGCAACCTGCTGGGACTGCAACTGCCAGACCTGCTGCAGGTCACGTTGAGCCGCATCGGCGGTGCCGCCCTGCCGCTGGGATTGATGGCGGTGGGCGCCGGGCTGCAATTGGGCGCGTTGCGGGACGCACCCAGGCTCGCCGCCGCGCTGATGAGCATTCGCCACCTGGTCCTCCCAATCGTCGCCATCGTGCTGGTGCGCGTGGCCGAACTGCCGGCCGGGCAGCAAGTCGTGGTCGTCGCTTTCGCGGCCTTGCCGACCGCCTCCAGCGCCTATGTGCTGGCCGCGCGCATGGGCGGCAGTGGCAGCTTTGTCGCCGGGCTGGTCAGCTTGTCCACGCTGCTGGGCATGCTGAGCCTGCCACTGGCGCTGATCGGGCTGGATGCGACGCGCTGAAACCTCAAGGCTTGTCGGCAGCCTGCGCAAGCGCCCACTGGATGTGCTCCGCGACCAACGGCGTGGCCGCAGGCAGCGAGGCCGACAACGCCTGCCCCAGCGCTGCCTTGTCGGCCACGCCTGAAGCCAGCGCATTGCCCATCGCCACCGCCAGGTTGCGCTGCCAGCGCTGATGGCCAATGCGACGAATCGCGCTGCCTTCGGTCCGCTGCAGGAAGCTCGCCTCGTCCCAGGCCCACAGGTCCAGCAGACCGGGGGCGTCCAGCGCGGGCCGCGTGTCGAAGTCGGGCACGGTGGCGCGGCGCGCGTACTTGTTCCACGGGCAGACCAGCTGGCAATCGTCGCAGCCGTAGATGCGGTTGCCGATCAACGGCCGCAAGGCCTCGGGAATGGCACCATCGTGCTCTATCGTCAGGTACGAGATGCAGCGCCTCGCGTCGAGCCGATAAGGCGCTACGATGGCCCCGGTCGGGCAAACCTGCAGGCAGGCCTCGCAGGCCCCGCAATGCGCGCTGACCGGCTCGCTCAGCGGCAGCGCCAGGTCCACATAGATCTCGCCGAGGAAGAACATCGAGCCGGCTTCGCGCGACAGCGTCAGCGTGTGCTTGCCGCGCCAACCGATGCCGCTGCGGCTGGCCAGCTCCACCTCCAGCACCGGCGCCGAATCGGTGAACACACGGTGGCCCAGCGGGCCGACCTGTGCCGCCAGCCTGTCAGCCAACTGCTGCAGCCGCGCCCTCATGACCTTGTGATAGTCCCGCCCCCGGGCGTAAAGCGACACCATGGCCCGCTGCGGGTCGGCCAGGCCTTGCCACTCGACCTGCTGCCAGTCGCCCTCGCGGTTGGCCGGCAGGTAATCCATGCGCGCGGTGATGACGCGCACCGTACCGGGTATCAGCTCGGCCGGGCGGGCCCGCTTGAGGCCGTGCGCCGCCATGTAGCCCATGCTGCCGTGGAAGCCGGCGTCCAGCCAGGCCAGCAAACCGGGCTCGGCAGATGACAGGTCGACATCGGCCACACCAATCTGGGAGAATCCGAGCGTGCGGGCCCAGTCCCGCAACTGCTGCGTGATGTCCGTGTTTGCTGGCGGCGAGTTGTCAGATGCCTGCTGCCGCGAGACGCCTTCACCGCCCTCCATATTTTGAGCCATCCGCCGATTCTAGAAACTCGCACGCTGCGCTGGCCTGACGAAACGGCCTGCGCCGAATTTGCCGCCGATTGGGCGGCCCGCCCCGCCATCGCCAACGCCTGCATCGAGCTGGACGGCCCATTGGGCGCCGGCAAGACCACGCTGGTGCGCCATCTGCTGCGCACGCTTGGAGCCACCGGCCGCATCAAAAGCCCGACCTATGCGGTGGTCGAACCTTATTTGCTGGCCAGCCCACATGGCGCGCTGGCAGTTTGGCATTTTGATTTCTACCGTTTCAGCGACCCGCGCGAATGGGAGGACGCGGGTTTTCGGGAGGTATTTGCCGCCCCGGGTTTGAAGCTGTGCGAATGGGCCGGCAATGCCGGCCCTTATCGCCCCGCCGCAGACCTCGCGCTGCAGATTGCGCCGCAGGCCGACGAAAGCCGTGTGGTGCAACTGCAGGCCTTCACCGCACGAGGACAGGAGTTGCTGGCATGAAACGTCGTGACGCCTTGAAATCGCTGGGCCGTGTGGCCTTGGTGCTGGGCCCGGCCCAGCTCGCCTGGGGCGCCAGCATCGTCTCGGTGCGGGTCTGGCCCGCGCAGGAATACACGCGGGTGACGATCGAGTCGGACCAGCCCCTGGTGGCGCGTCACTTCCTGACCGACGACCCGCAGCGCCTGGTCGTGGACATCGACGGGCTGGAGATGAGCCCCGCGCTGCGTGAGCTGGTCGGCAAGATCAAGTCGGACGACCCGTTCATCGGCGGCGTGCGCGTGGGCCAGAACCAGCCTCGCGTGGTGCGCCTGGTGCTGGACCTGAAGCAGACGGTGAAGCCGCAGCAGTTCACGCTGATGCCGGTCGCCGCCTACCAGCACCGCCTGGTGTTCGACCTCTACCCCACCGAAGCGCCCGACCCGCTGCTCACACTGATCCGCGACAAGGCCCAGGCCGAACGCGAGGCCGCCCGCTCGGTGCAGGACGCGCTGGGCGAGTTCATCGGCAAGGTGGACCGCCCGCTGGCCGCCACCGAAGCCGCGCGCTCCGGCGCTGCAGCACCCGGCACCTCCACCACCGCGCCACCGTCGACCCAGATCGCCATGGCGCCGCCCCCACCTGCCGCACCGCCACCCATCCCCGGCAAGCCGAGCGCAGCGCAGCGGGACGGCATCAACCGCCTGGTCATCGTCGCCATCGACCCCGGCCACGGTGGCGAGGACCCGGGCGCCATCGGCCCCAGCGGTCTGAAGGAAAAGGACGTGGTGCTGCGCATCGCGATGCAGCTGCGCGACAAGCTCAACACCAAGCCCGGCATGCGTGCGATGCTGACGCGCGACGACGACTTTTTCGTGCCGCTGCAAGAGCGCGTGGCCAAGGCCCGCCGCGTGCAGGCCGACCTGTTTGTCTCGGTGCATGCGGACGCCTTCATGAACCCCGACGCACGCGGCGCCAGCGTCTTTGCGCTGAGCCAGCATGGCGCGTCCAGCACGGCGGCACGCTGGATGGCGCAGCGCGAAAACGCAGCCGACGTGGTCGGCGGCGTCAACGCTGCCACCAAGGACGCTCAGGTGCTGCGCGCGCTGCTGGACATGAGTACCACCGCGCAGATCAAGGACAGCCTGCGCGTGGGCAACGAGGTGCTGTCGCGCATCGGCACCGTGGGCCGGCTGCACAAGGGCGAGGTCGAGCAGGCCGGCTTTGCGGTGCTGAAAGCGCCGGACATCCCGTCCATCCTGGTCGAGACCGCCTTCATCTCCAACCCGACCGAAGAAGACAAGCTGCGCGACCCCGAATACCAGCGCAAGCTCGTCGAAGCGCTGTTCACCGGCATCGACCGCTACTTCGCGAAAAACCCGCCGCTGGCGCGCAATCGGCAAACCTGAGGCCGGACTCGAGCCTGGTCAGGCTGGCGCGCGGCGGCGCGCCCTCACCGCGCCGGCCAGGATCACCAAACCCGGGATCAGGATCATCGCCCAGATGATTTTCTCGAGGTTGTGCTGGACCCAGGGGATGTTGCCGAAGAGCACGCCAGCCATCATCACGCCGACGACCCACAGCGCACCGCCAATCAGGTTGAACAGCGTGAAACGCGTGCGTGTCATGTCCGCCACGCCGGCCACGAAGGGTGCAAAGGTGCGCACAAACGGCATGAAGCGCGCCACGATGATGGTCACCGCGCCATAGCGCTCGTAGAAAGCATGTGCCTGCTCGAAGGCCTGCTTGTTGAAAAAGCGGGACTGCTCCCACTTGAACACCTTCGGTCCCAGCGTCCGGCCGATCGAATAGTTCAGCTGATCACCCAGCACGGCCGCCACCAGCAGCACGGCAAGCGCCACCGGCAGGCTCATCAGCCCGGTGCCGCACATCGCGCCAACGACGAACAGCAGCGAGTCACCGGGCAGGAAGGGCATCACCACCACGCCGGTCTCCACGAAGATGATGGCGAACAGCAGCACGTAGACCCAGGTGCCGTAGTCAGTCACGAACACTGCAAGGTGCTTGTCGACGTGCAATATGAGGTCGATCAGGGGTGCGAGAAAGTCCATGGGCAGGGATTATCAGGGTGGACATGAGACAGGCTCTCTACAATCCCGGGATGAACGACACCGTGCATACGCCACTGCACAACGCCCTGCAGGCCGCGCCACGCCGCCCGATCCGCGAATTGCCCGACGAACTGGTCAGCCAGATCGCCGCCGGCGAAGTGGTCGAGCGCCCGGCTTCGGTCGTGCGCGAACTGGTGGACAACGCACTGGATGCCGGCGCCGAGCAGGTCACCGTGCGCCTGGTGGCTGGTGGCGTGCGGGCCATCGTGGTCGAGGACGACGGCTGCGGCATCCCGCATGACGAGTTGCCGCTGGCGCTCAAGCGCCACGCCACCAGCAAGATCAGCTCGCTGGCCGAGCTCGAAGGCGTGATGACCATGGGCTTCCGCGGCGAGGCGCTCGCCGCCATCGCCTCGGTCTCCGAAACCCACATCGTCAGCCGCCCGGCGGACGCATCCCAGGCCCGGCGACTGGACGCCCGCAGCGGCGAGCTGCAGCCCGCAGCCCGTGCGCAGGGCACCAGCATCGAAGTGCGCGAGCTGTTCTTCAGCACGCCGGCACGGCGCAAGTTCCTGAAGTCCGGCCCGACCGAGCTGTCGCATGCCATCGAGGCGGTGCGCCGCCATGCACTGGCGCGGCCCGACGTGGGCTTTGCGATCTGGCACGACGGCAAGCTGGTCGAACAATGGCGCCGCGCGCTGCACGAGCAGCGCATGGCCGACGTGCTGGGCGAAGACTTCCTGGCCCAGAGCCGGCCGGTGGAACTGCTGGCCGGACCGATGCGGCTGCAGGGCCGCGTGGGCCTGCCCGAAGCCGCGCGCAACCGCGCCGACCATCAATACGTCTACGTCAACGGCCGCTACGTGCGCGACAAGCTGATCACGCACGCGCTGCGCAGCGCCTACGAAGACGTGCTGCACGGCCAGAAGCAGCCGGCCTACGTGCTGTTCCTGGACATCGACCCGACGCGCGTGGACGTCAACGTGCACCCGACGAAGATCGAAGTGCGATTCCGCGAATCGGGCGAGGTCTATTCGGTCGTCAAGCGGGCGGTGGAGAAGACGCTTTCGGCACCGGCCGGCGCGCATGTGCCGGGCACGATCACGCAAGCACCATTGCCCGAGGCAAACGCCGCTGATGCTGCGACGCCCACGCCCTGGGGCGACCGCCAGCCCAGCCTGCCCGCCTCCTACAGCACCGGCGCCGGCCTGCCACCCACCGCGCACCAGCAGCGCCTGAGCCTGGCCGACCTGGGCCAGCTCTATGCCCGTGAGGCGCCGGCGCCTTGGAGCAGCCCCGCGACTTTCGCACCGCCATCGACCACACCCCTCAACCTGCCGACGGCCCCGGCCGGCGACCCGCCGATGGACCGCGCCGCGGTACTGGACGGCGACTGGCCGCTCGGCCGCGCACTGGCGCAACTGTCGGGCGTCTACGTGCTGGCGCAGAACGCGCACGGCCTGGTCATCGTCGACATGCATGCGGCGCACGAGCGCATCGTCTACGAACGCATGAAGGCCGAGGCGCGGCTCACCGGCCTGGCCGCGCAGCCGCTGTTGATCCCGGCCACCTTTGCCGCCACCGCCACCGAAGTGGCCGTCGCCGAAGCCCGGCAGGCCGACCTGATGGCGCTGGGCCTGGACCTGAGCCCGCTGGGGCCGACCTCGCTGGCCGTGCGCAGCCGCCCGGCCGCGCTGCCGGATGCCGACCCGGTCGAACTCGCCCGCTCAGTGCTGGGCGAACTGGCCGAACTTGCCGAGGCCGACGCGGCGCACCTCATCGAGCGTGCCCGCGACGACCTGCTGGCCACGATGGCCTGCCACGGCGCAGTGCGCGCCAACCGGCGCCTCAGCCTCGAAGAAATGAATGCCTTGCTGCGCCAGATGGAGCACACCGAACGCTCCGAGCAATGCAACCATGGCCGGCCCACCTGGCGCCAGCTGACCCTGAAAGAACTCGACGCGCTGTTTCTGCGCGGCCGCTGAGCCCTCTCCCTGAACTGGATCCCAACATGCGCTCAGACCGCGACATCCAACGCACCCCGAAACGCCCGCTGACCCGCACAGCCACCGGTTCGCCCGCCGCACCCAAGGCTGCGCCGGCACCCGCCGAGGACGGCAAGCCCGCCGCGCCCAAACCCACGGTGACGTACGCACCGCGGCAAGACGCGCGGGGCGACGGCCGCCCCGAACCACGTGGTGACTACCGCAACGAACCGCGCCGCGATGCACGTCCCGAGGCTCGGGGCGAGCGTCGGCCGGACGCGCGCGGTGAGCCGCGCCAGGGTCCGCGCAACGATGATCGTCCAGCGCCTCGCTGGGAAGACCGCCAAGCGCCGCGTGGCGACGCACGCCCCGTGCCATCGTTCGACCGGCCACGCGAACGCGCGCCTGCCGCCGATCCTGGCCTGGCCCGCAACGACCAGCGCCGCAACGTCAGTTCTGCCCGGCCCGACGGCCCTGCACGCCCGCAGCCGCGCGACGCCGGCCCGGCCTACCCGCGCCAGGACCCGGCCAACCGCGGCCCGCGCGCCGTCAAGGCCGCCCCGTCCAAAGCCAAGGTCTACCCCGGCGCCACGCCGCCGCGCGACCCGGCCGAAGGCGTGCGCCTGTCCAAGGTGCTGTCCGACCGAGGCCTGGCCTCGCGGCGTGAGGCGGACGACTGGATCGACACCGGCTGGGTCAAGGTGGACGGCGAAATGGCCGTGCTCGGCCAGCGCGTCAAGCCCAACGCCCGCATCGAGATCGACCCGGCCGCGCACACCCAGCAGGCCAAGCGCATCACGGTGCTGATCAACAAGCCGATCGGCTACGTCAGCGGCCAGGCCGAAGACGGCTATGAGCCGGCCGTTGTGCTGGTGACCGCCGCCAACCACTGGGAAGAAGACCCGACGCAAAAGCCCTTCCATGCCGGCCACGCGCGTGGCCTGGCGCCCGCCGGCCGGCTGGACATCGACTCCACCGGCCTCTTGGTGCTGACCCAGGACGGCCGGGTAGCCAAGCACTTGATCGGCGAGCATTCGCTGGTCGAGAAGGAATACCTGGTGCGGGTCGAACCGATGGGCGAAGGCCCGTTCCCACCGGAAAACCTGGAGAAGCTCAACCATGGCCTGTGGCTGGACGATGTCGAGCTGAAGCCGGCCAAGGTCAGCTGGGCCAACGAGGACCAGCTGCGCTTCGTGCTGCGCGAGGGCCGCAAACGCCAGATCCGCCGCATGTGCGAACTGGTCGGCCTGAAGGTGACGGGGCTCAAGCGCGTGCGCATCGGCAGCGTGGTGCTGGGCAAGCTGCCCGCGGGCCAGTGGCGCTACCTGCGCGAAGATGAGCGGTTCTGACGCCAGCACTGCATTGCCCGCTGCGGTGCCGGCACCGCGCCTGACCGAAGCACAGGTTGCGCTGGCACTGTCGCTGCTGCTGGGCCTGCAACCTCTCACGACCGACCTGTACCTGCCGGCGCTGCCCTTGCTGCGCCACGAACTGGGCGCCGGCATGGCGGCAGCGCAGCTGACGATGTCCGCGCTGCTGCTCAGCTTCGGGCTGGCGCAATTGCTGATGGGCCCGCTGTCGGACCGCTTCGGCCGCCGCCCGGTGCTGCTGGGCGGACTGGGCCTTCATGCGCTGGCCGGCGTGGGCGTGGCGCTGGCGCCGGACATGGCGACGCTGATCCTGCTGCGCGCGGTGCAAGGCGTGGGCATGGCGGCTTCGGTCGTTTGCGCCCGAGCCATGGTGCGTGACCTGTACGAACCTTTCGAAGGCGCGCAGGTCATGTCCCGCGGCCTGTTCGGCCTGGGTGTCATCGCGATGCTGGGCCCGGTGCTGGGCGGCGTGCTGGCAGCCAGCCTGGGCTGGCGCGCGGCCATGGCCGCGGTGGCGCTGGGCGGCGCGCTGACACTGCTGTTCGTCTGGCGCACGCTGCCGGAAAGCCTGCCCAGGCGCAACCTGCAGGCGCTCAACGCCGGACCGCTGGCGCGCACCACGGCCGAGGTGCTGCGGCATCCCGGTTTCCGTGCCTGGACCGCGCTGATCTCGGCCACCTATGGCGGGCTGATCGTGCTGCTGGCCGGCTCGCCGTTTGTCTACATTGGCGCACTCGGCCTGGCGCCCTGGGCCTACGGGCTGGTAATGGCCTCGGCCTCCGGCTCGTACATGCTGGGCACGCTGGCCTGCCGGCGGCTGGTGCCGCGGCGCGGGCTGGCGGGTGCGGTGCGCATCGGCGGCGTGATGTCGTTCGCTGGCGGGCTGCTGATGCTGGCCTGCGCCAGCCTGACGCAGCCGCCGCTGGCCGGCGTGCTGGTGGCGCATTGGCTGTATGTGTTCGGCCATGGCATTCACCAGCCTTGTGGCCAGGCCGGCGCGGTCGGCGCGTTTCCGCAAGCCGCCGGTCTCGCCTCGGCCTGGTCCGGCTGCATCCTGGCGCTGGTGGCGTTTGCCATCGGCCTGGGCATGGGCCGCACGATGAATGGCCAGCTGGCACCACTGGCGGTCGGTTTGGCGCTGGCTTCGCTGGCGGTCATCGGCGTGGCGTTCACGCTGGTGCGCAGGCATGGCGAGCCCCGGCACACCGCCGCCGCATGAAACAGAACGCGCCGGACTGGATCGGCCTGGCCGGGCCGACCGCCTCGGGCAAGACCGCGGCGGCGCTGGCGCTGGCACAGGCGCTGCCGGTCGAGATCATCAGCGTCGACTCGGCGCTGGTCTACCGCGGCATGGACATCGGCACCGCCAAGCCCAGCGCCGCCGAGCAGGCGCTGGTGCCGCACCACCTGATCGACATCATCGAGCCCGAGCAGGCCTACTCAGCCGCGCAGTTCGCGCGCGATGCGCAAACGCTGATCGCCGAGATCCGGGCCCGGGGCCGGCTGCCGCTGCTGGTCGGCGGCACCATGCTGTACTTCAAGGCCCTGGTGGACGGCCTGGACGAGTTGCCGCAGGGCGACGCCGCGCTGCGCGCCGAGCTGGACGCCGAAGCCGCCCGCCTGGGCTGGCCGGCCATGCATGCCAGGCTGGCCAAGGTAGACCCGGTGAGCGCGGCGCGGCTGGCGCCAGGCGACGCGCAGCGCGTGCAGCGCGCGCTGGAGGTCTGGCACCTGACCGGCCAGCCACTGTCCAGCTTCCACTCGCGCGCCGACACCCCCGCAGCACCGGCGAGGCACCTGTTGATCGCACTGGAACCCGTCTCGCGCGCCTGGCTGCATGCGCGCATTGCGCAGCGTTTCGAGGCCATGCTGGCACAGGGTTTCCTGGCGGAGGTGCAGGCGCTGCGCGCGCGTGGCGACCTGCATCCCGGCCTGCCGTCCATCCGCTGCGTGGGCTACCGCCAGGCCTGGCAGGCGCTGGACGCCGGGCTGGCCGGCCGGGCCTTGCACGACGACCTGATGGCCCGCGGCGTGGCCGCGACGCGCCAGTTGGCCAAACGCCAGCTGACGTGGCTGCGCAGCATGACCCGGCAAGTGGTGGCCTGCGACGAAGGCGATGCGGTGGCGCAGGTGCGCAGCCTGGTGCTGCAGGCCATGCCGGGCTGATGCAACAGCGTCCCGCTTGCGTCGCGTCAAACACCGGCAGCAGGCGCGAACCTAGGATGGTGGGATGCCCGTCATCCTCCACCAATCGCCGGGCCACCAGTGCCTGATGTTTTCCGACCTGGCCGACGAATCCGGCGGAGAGGCGGTTCAGTCCAACCAGTTCCTCATCGTCGACGACGGCACGGGCGCCATCATCGATCCGGGGGGCAACCTGGCCTACTCCGAGCTGTATCTGACGATGACGCGGCATTTCCCGCCGCACAAGCTCTCGGCCATCCTGGCCTCCCATGCCGACCCGGACATCGTCGCATCGCTGGACCGCTGGACCACCTCCACGCCCAACGCCAAGATCTACGTGTCCACCGTCTGGGAACGCTTCATTCCGCACTTCTGCAAGCCCGGCAAGACGGTGGGCCGCATCGTCGGCATTCCGGACCCTGGCATGCGCATCCGCATTGGCAGCCATGACTTGGTCGCGCTGCCGGCGCACTTCCTGCACGCCGAGGGCAATTTCCAGTTCTATGACCCGATCAGCAAGATCCTGTTCTCGGGCGACCTGGGCGTTTCGATGGTGAGTGGCGAGATCGCGAGGACGCCCGTCTCGTCGCTGGCCACGCTGCTGCCACGCATGGAGGCCTTTCACCGCCGCTACATGGTCTCGAACAAAGTCCTCAGGCTTTGGGCCGACATGGTCAGCACGCTGGACATCCAGATGCTGGTGCCGCAACACGGTGCGCCGCTGACCGGCCCGGCCATCGGCGAATTCATTGCCTGGGTGCGCGAGCTGCAGTGCGGCATCGACCTGATGGGGCCGCGTCACTACCAGGTCCCTGCGTAGGCAAGCAGAAATGACAAAGCGGCCCGCAGGCCGCTTTGTCGTGGGGTGTCAACGCGCGATCAGGACGGCGCGACCGAGCGCGACGGGTCGCTCTGGCGCGGCAGGATGGGCGCGGCGCGCACGCAGTTGCGGCCGGCGTCCTTGGCAGTGCGCAGCGCAGCTTCGGCTTCCTGGATCAGCCCGTCCAGCGCCAGCTGACCGGCGTGCACATGGGCCACACCCACGCTGACGGTGGCCACCACATGCGCCTTGTCCCAGCGGAACGGGGTGGCAGCCACCTGCTGGCGAATGCGCTCGGCTGCGTCCAGCGCACCCAGCGGGTCGGTGTGCGGCAGGAAGACGGCCAGTTCGGCGCCGCCGAAGCGGGCCAGCACGTCAGACTGGCGCAGCGTGGCGCTGACGCGGCGAGTCACTTCGAGCAGGATGGCATCGCCACAGCGCTGGCCAAGGTTGTCGTTGATGCGCCGCAGATGGTCGGTGTCGATCAGCAGCAGCGCGCCGTCGTCGCCGTAGCGGCGGCAGCGGGCCCATTCGCGGTCGGCCAGGCGCAGGAACTGGCGGCGGTTGCTGACGCCGGTCAGCTCATCGTCCACGCACAGCATTTGCCGCTGCTGGGTAGACTGGGCCAGCGCGCTGGCCAGGTTCAGCGCCACGCCGCCGGTCAGCAGCGCGGGCACCAGCGCGATCGCGGCACCAGCCAGCGCGGCGGGCCACGAAGCGTGGTCCATCCACATCAGCACGGCCGCGACAAACGCGCCCACACACAAGGCCACGCCGAGCTGAAACAGCCAGGCGGAGCGCAAGCCCATGCGGGTCACGGCGCGTGAGAGCCGGTGTGCCCAATCCATGTCGAGGTCGGTTGAGGCCATGCCAGAAGGACAAAAAATGTCAGTAAAGATTCCAACACATTTCGGCCGCGATGTGCGTTTCCTTCAGCGTTGACAACGTGCGGAATTGGGTAAAGCAACCGGGAATTTCACTCAGATGCAAGGCGGTGCAGGTGCCGGCCTCACCGGCCCGAGCGCATGCGCTTGACCGGCCAGGCGATATGAGATTAAAGTGATATCACTTTGATTTCTGGCCATAGGCCACCGAGGAGACCTCATGCAGACCCCGCCCGCACGGAAAAGCCGTTCCATTCGCTCAACGGCTACGCGATGATCATCGCCGCGCTGGCGCTGATCCTGGCCGGCGCGCTGTCGCTGGTGCTGCAGGTGCTGCCGCTGGTCGCCAGCATCCTGGCGGGTGTGGTGCTGGTGCTCAGTGGGGTCATCACGCTGGCCGGCCTGTACATGCTCCAGCCCAACACCGCGCGCATCCTGACGCTGTTCGGCCAGTACCGCGGCACCGATCGGGCCGAAGGCCTGCGCTGGGCCAACCCGCTGTTCGCCGGCCGCAGCGTGTCACTGCGCGCACGCAACTTCAATGCGCCAACGCTGAAGGTCAACGACAAGCGCGGCAACCCGGTGGAGATTGGTGCGGCCGTGGTCTGGCGGGTGCGCGACACCGCGCAGGCGGTGTTCGAGGTCGATGATTTCGAGCTGTACGTGAAGGTGCAGGCCGAGACCGCACTGCGCCACCTCGCCTCGCAATACGCCTACGACCACACCAACGACCCGACCGACAGCCTGGCCACCCAGGCCGCAGCCGCCGAGACGACGCTGCGCGGCAGCATCGACGAGGTGGCACATGCCCTGCGGACCGAACTGCAGGCACGCTTTGCCGCGGCAGGCGTGGAGGCGCTGGACGCCAAGCTGACGCACCTGGCCTACGCGCCGGAAATCGCCCAGGTGATGCTGCGCCGCCAGCAGGCCGAGGCCATCGTCGGCGCGCGCACGCAGATCGTGCTGGGCGCGGTCAGCATGGTCGAAGCGGCACTGCGCGGCCTGTCCGAGCGCGGCATCGTGGTGCTGGACGACGAACGCAAGGCGGCAATGGTCAGCAACCTGCTGGTGGTGCTGTGTGCCGACAAGGACACCCAGCCCATCATCAACACCGGCACGCTGTACAACTGACGTGCAAGGCCAGCCATGTCCCACCGCTTGCAAGACACCGCTTCGCCGTCCAGCTCGCCGCTCGACGAGATCTACCTCCAACGCCAGTACGCCAGCCTGCCGCTGCTGGGCCTGCTGCTCGCGCTGGGCCTGGGCCTGCCGCTGGCGATCCAGGCGGACCTGCGCAGCGGCGGGCAGTGGCACGACACGCTGCCGGTCTATGCACTCATCGTCGCGGTGCAGGCTGGCCTGCTGCTGAGCTTCGGCCGCTTCAGCGTCTCGCTGGACGCCACACGCTTGCGCTGGTCCTTCGGCTGGCTGGGCTGGCCCCGCGGCCAGGTGCTGCTGGCCGACATCGCGCACGTGGCGCCAGCCCGCAGCCGCTGGACCGAAGGCTGGGGCATTCGCGCGACACGCGACGGCATGCTCTACAACCTGCGCGGCCTGCAGGCGGTGCAGCTGACGCTGCGCGATGGGCGCACCATCCGCATTGGCTGCAGCGACCCGGCGGCCCTCGTCAACCTGTTGGCACCCCGCTTGGGCGACAGGCCGGGGACGGGCCGCTGATGGCCAGTCCCGGCAAGAAGAGCTACCCGCTGCGCATCGACCCCGCGCTGTGGGCCGAGATCGAGCGGCTCGCGGCGCAGGAGTTGCGCAGCGCGAATGCGCAGGTCGAATACCTGCTGCGCGAAGCGCTGGCCCGGCGTGGGCGCCTGCCTGCCGCGGGCAACGCCAAAGAAGAAGCGGCCGGCGATGAATGAACCTCGCCGGCCGCTTTGGTCGATCACCTCGCGCGACGCAGAGCCGCCACCGCCGGGCCGTCCCAAGGCGGCGGCTCAACCCGCTCGGCGGGTGGTGCTGCGTACGCGCGGCACCGGGTGCTCCATCAATGCGCTCCGCCTGCATCGGCGGGTGCGCCGCCCGCGTGCGCTGCCGGACGCTTGGTCAGCCAGATCAGGCCGATCAGCAGCACGAACAGCAGCGCCGAGCCGATGAAGATGTCGTCGGCCGCACGGGTGAAGGCCTGCACGTCGATCAGGCGGTTGATCTGGACCAGCGCCTGCTCGGTGCTGAGGCCGGCCTGGTTCAAGCCGGTCAACGCGCCGCTCAGGGCATCGCCGTGGCCGGTCATCGGCTCGGTCAGGTGCGCGTGGTGCAGCGCCGCGCGGCTTTCCCACAGCGTGGTGGCGATCGAGGTGCCCATCGCACCGGCTGTGATGCGCACGAAGTTGCTCAGGCCCGCGGCCGCCGGAATGCGCTCTGGCGGCAGACCGGACAACGTCAGCGTCGTCAGCGGGATGAAGAAAAACGCCATCGCCGCCCCCTGGATCACCGTGGGGATCAGGATCTGCACGAAGTCGGTCTGCGGCGTGAACTGCGAGCGCATCCACAGCACCAGCGCGAAGACGATGAAGGCGCCGGTGGCCATGCGCCGCGGGTCCCATTCGGCCACCTTCTTGCCCACCAGCGGTGTCAGCAGGATGGCGAACAAACCCACCGGTGCCAGCGCCAGTCCGGCACTGGTGGCCGTGTAGCCCATCCACTGCTGCAGCCACAGCGGCATCAGCACCACGTTGCCGAAGAACAGGCCGTAGGCGACCGACAGCGCCAGCGCGCCAAACGCGAAGTTGCGGCCCATGAACAACCGCAGGTCGACGACAGGGTGCTTTTCGGTCAGCTCCCACACCACGAAGACGGCGAACGAGATGCCCGCCACCAGCGCCAGGATCACGATCTGGTTCGAAGCGAACCAGTCCAGCTCCTTGCCCTTGTCCAGCATCAGCTGCAGCGATCCCACCCACAGCACCAGCAGCGTCAGGCCGACGGTGTCGATCGGCAGCTTTCGGATCGTGGTTTCACGTTCGCGGTAGATCCACCAGGTGATGCCCGCGGCCAGCAGGCCGACCGGCACGTTGATGTAGAAGATCCACGGCCAGGAGACGTTGTCGGTGATCCAGCCGCCCAGCAGCGGGCCGACCACCGGCGCGACCAATGTCGTCACGCCCCACAACGCCAAGGCCATGCCAGCCTTGGCCCGCGGGTAGCTGGACAGCAGCAGGGTTTGCGACAGCGGGATCATCGGGCCCGCCACCAGGCCCTGGGCCACGCGGCAGACCACCAGCATTTCCAGCGAGGTGGCGAAGCCGCACAGCCAGCTGGTCAGCACGAACAGCAGCACGCTCATCGTGAACAGCTTCACCGCGCCAAAGCGCTGCGTGAGCCAGCCGGTCAGCGGCACCGAAATCGCATTGGCCACGCCAAAGCTGGTGATGACCCAGGTGCCCTGGTTGGGGCTCACGCCCACGTCGCCGGCAATCGCCGGAATGGACACGTTGGCGATCGACGAATCCAGCACGTTCATGAACGTGGCCAGCGACAGCGAGATCGTGCCCAGCAGCAAGGGCAGGCCGTGCAACGGCGTGTAGCCTGCCGGCGCGGCACTGGCCGGCGGCGCGGCAACAGGCGCAGCGCCGCCCGGCTGCGCTGAAGAATCAGCACTCATGGCAACAGCCTTTCAGAGGAGCGATCAGCGGACCGTGGTGACACTGGCGGCCAGCTGGCCGGCGGCTGCGCCGGCCACCGGCTCGTGGCCGCGGCGGCCCAGGCTGCTGGCGAGCAGTTGCTGCACGCGCTGGTCGGCATCCTTTTCCAGCGTCTCATAGACCCCCGTCTGGGCCACCGCGTCGCCGCGCGGCACATCGGCCAGGGCCTTGCCGCTCTGGTCCTCGGCATTCACCGTGACGTCCATCGACAGGCCCACGCGCAGCGGGTTGGCGCGCAGCTCGGCCGGGTCAAGCGCAATGCGCACCGGCACCCGCTGCACCACCTTGATCCAGTTGCCGGTGGCGTTTTGCGCCGGCAGCAGCGAGAAGGCCGCGCCGGTGCCTGCTCCGAGCCCCGAGACCTTGCCGTGGTAGACGACCTTCTTGCCATAGACATCGGCTTCCAGCTCGGCCGGCTGGCCGATGCGCAGGTTCTGCAGCTGGCTTTCCTTGAAGTTCGCGTCCACCCACAACTGGTTCAGCGAGACCACCGTCATCAGCGGCGCACCGGCCTGCACCCGCTGGCCGATCTGCACCGCACGCTTGGCCACGGTACCGTCCATCGGCGCCGGCAGTTCGGCGCGGCGCAGCGTCAGGTAGGCCTCGCGGACCCTGGCCGCCGCGGTCTGCACGGCAGGATGCTGCTCGACGCTGGTGCCATCGGTCTGCACCTGGTTGGTCGTCAGCTGCTCCCGCGCCGCAAGCACGGCCGACTGGGCTGCCGACACTGCGCTCTTGGCGCTGACCAGTTGGTTGTTGGCATGCTGGAACTCTTCCTTGCCGACCGCGCCCGAGGCGACCAGCGCAGCGCGCCGGTTCACATCGTCCTGCGCCTTGGCCAGGTCGCTCTGCACGCGCGCCAGGTCGGCTTCGCGCAGCGCGATCTGGGCCGACAGCGCGCCGTTGCCAGCGAACAGGCCGCGGGTGTCGCGAATCGCCTTGGACAGCTGGGCTTCGGCCTGTTCCAGCGCCACGCGGGCGTCGGTGGTGTCGAGCTTCACCAGCGGCTGGCCGGCACGCACGAAGTCGGTTTCGTCGGCCAGGATGGCGACCACGGTGCCGCCGACTTGCGGCGTGATCTGCACCACGTTGCCAGCGACATAGGCGTTGTCGGTGTTCTGCAGGTAGCGGCCGTTCATCCAGTGGTACACGCCCCAGCCGGCACCGGCCAGCACGACGACGGCGGCAATCACGGTCAGGCCGCGACGGCGGGCGTTGTTGGGTTCAGCGTTGTTGTTGTCGCTCATGGCAAGCTTTCGAAGTGGGTCGGGTTCTGGTGGAACCCGGTTTGCATCTGCAATCGGAAGAGGTGTGGAAGGTGGCCAACGCGGCGCCGGATCACGGCGCGCCCGGCTTGCCGGTGGCGGCCTGCGCCACGGCCTGGGGCTGTTCGGCCCAGCCACCGCCCAGCGCCTTGACCAGCGACACGCGGCTGTCGAGCTGGCGGGCCTGCAGGTCCACCGCAGCGCGGCGCTGCACCAGCAGCTGGCTTTCCGCGTTCAGCACGATGAGGTAGTTGCCAAGGCCCGCGGCATGGCGCTGGCGAGCAAGGTCGTAGGCCTTCTCTGCGCTCTGCAGCGCCGAATTCTGCTCGGCCTGCTGGCGGTTCAGAGAGGCGAGCGAGCCCATCGCATCGGCCGCTTCGCGCACGGCGTCCAGCAGCGCGCCGTTGTACTGCGCGATCGAGGCGTCCAGGTCGGCCTGCTTGGCGCCGAGCTGTGCACGCAGCCTGCCACCGTCGAACAAAGGCAGTCGCAGCGCCGGCTGCACACCGTACTGGCGGCTGCCGGCTTCGAACAGCTGGTCCAGGCCCAGCGAGTTGAAGCCGATGAAGGCAGTCAGGTTGATGTCCGGGTAGAAGTCGGTGCGGGCAACCTTCACGTCCTGGCCTGCCGCTTCGACGCGCAGCCGCGCCGCGACCACGTCCGGCCGGCGGCCCAGCAGGTCGGCACCGAGCACCGTGGGCAGCTGGGCCAGCGCCATCGCGTCCAGCTTCGGGCTGAGCGCGTCCAGCGCTTGCGGCGCCAGGCCGGCCAGCACGGCGAGCTGATGGCGGGCCAGCATGATCTGCTCGTTCAGGGATTCGATCTGCACCCGCGTGTCCGGCAGCGCGCCTTCGGCCTGCACCTGCTCGACCTTGGTGTCCAGCCCGGCGTCCACGCGCTGGCGGGTCAGCTTCTGCAGCTCTTCACGCTGGGCCAGCGTGCGCTCTGCCACTTCGCGCTGCGCCAGCAGCCGGGCCAGCGCCACGTAGCCGCGCGCCACTTGCGCCGACAGGCCCGTCGCAGCAGCGGCCGCATCTGCCTGTGCGGCCTTGGCCTGGCCCAGCGCGGCGGCCAGCTCGGCGGCGTGCTTGCCGAAAAAGTCCGGCGACCAGCTGGCACCGGCCTGCAGGTTGGCGATGTTCCAGGTGCCGCCGCCCAGCGGCGCCGGGTAGATGCCGTTGGCACTGAAGCGCTGGCGGGTCACGTCGCTGCTCAGCGAGGCTTGCGGGCCATTCGCGGCTTCGTTCAACTGGGCAAGCGCTGCGGCCCGCTCGACGCGGGCACGCGCCACGGCCAGGCTGGGATGGGCCTGCAGCGACTGCTCGATCAGGCTGCTCAGGCGCGCATCGCCCAGCACCGACCAGTTCAGCGCGGCGGTTTCTGGCGTGGCCTGCTGGGTCAGGCCGAGCACGGCGGGTTCGGTCTGCGCCAGCGGGGCGTGATCGGGGCCGGGGGTGGCGCAGCCGGTCAGCAGCACCGCGGCCGAAACCAGCGCGACAGCGGTGGTCAGGCTGGCAGGACCGAAGGCGCGGGCCAGGTTCGTGAGGCTGTGAAGGGACATGGGCAACAGGGACGACAGGAGATGGGTTCTGGAGGCATTGCCGCGGCGCGGCAGCAGGGGAAAGTGGGCCATGTGCAGGCTCCTTGTTCTTGAAGTTTCAGCCGCTGCCATCTGCAGCAGAGGGCGTGGTGCCGGCCAGAACCGCGCCGGCGACGATGGCTGCGCCGACATTGCCGCAGCAGCCCGGTTTGAGTGCTTCGCCGTTGGCGATCATTCGCCGCATGAATTGCTGCAGTTGCTGGAATTCGGCTTCGGAGAAACCGGCCAGGTGTCGGTTCATTTCGTCGCACAGCACCGGTGGCACCAGGGCCGCCGCCGCCCGGCCTTCTTCGGTCGGCACCAGGTGCACCACGCGGCGGTCTTCGGTCGAGCGCTCGCGGCGCAGCAGTCCCTTGGCTTCCAGCCGGTCCAGCGAGCGCGTCATCGCGCCCGGGTCGGTGCCCAGTTCGCGCGCCAGGCTGGCCATGGTGTGGTCTTCGCAGGCCACCAGCTTGTAGAGCGGCAGCCATTGGGCATGCGTCATGTCCAGCGCCGACAGGCGGCTGTCGACCCGGGCCATCACCGAGTTCAACACCAGGCGCATCAGGTAACCCACGCTGTGCTCGGACTTGTACTGGCCGGGCACGTAGAAGGCGATGGCCGGCGACGCGTCTTCCGCCCGGTCAGGGGCAGCAGCAGCGGCAACGGAAGGGTCCTGGGTCGATTTCATGCCTGAACTATATTTGCTCAAGCAAGTATTGCTCAGGCGATGATTGAATAGGCTTGCGTTTTGCAAGGTTTTGTCTCAGCGGCGCTGCGTCACGAGGCGCTGCCTACACTCGGCGCCATGAGCCAGTCCACCCCAGACCGCCCGCCCGCCCGCAGCCCCCGTTCGTTGAGCGGACTGCTGCCCTTCCTGCGCCCGTACCGCTGGCGCATCGCGCTGGCCCTGGTCTCGCTGGTCGCGGCGGCCGCCGCCACGCTGGTGATGCCCGTGGCACTGCGTTCACTGATCGACCACGGCCTGGTAGCGGCCGACCCCGGCGAGCGCGTGATGCAGCTGCGCGAGCACTTCTTCGCGCTGTTCGTCGTCGGCATGCTGGTGGGCGTGCTCTCGGCGCTGCGCTTCTACATGGTCAGCTGGCTGGGCGAGCGTGTCACCGCCGATTTACGCAACGCTGTCTATCGCCACGTCGTCTTGCAAAGCCCTGGTTTTTTCGAGACGACTTCCAGCGGCGAGGTCATCAGCCGGCTGACGACCGACACCACCCTGGTCCAGACCGTTGTCGGCTCCAGCCTCAGCATGGGGCTGCGCAACAGCGTGATGGGCCTGGGCGCCCTTGGCATGCTGATCTTCACCAACGTGCGGGTGATGCTGCCGGTCTTTGCAGTGCTGGTGCTGATCGTCGGCCCGGCCTTGTATTTCGGCCGCCGCGTGCGCCGACTCTCGCGCGCCAGCCAGGACCGCGTGGCAGACGCCAGCGCGCTGGCCAACGAGGTGCTGAACGCCATTCCGGTGGTGCAGAGCTACACCCAGGAAGCCGGCGAGGCCGCGCGCTTCGACCGCGCGACAGAGGCCGCCTTCGAAACCGCCCGCCGCCGCACCCGCGTGCGCTCGGTGCTGATCGCCTTCATCATCAGCGCCACCTTCGGCGCGCTGCTGTTCGGCCTGTACCAGGGCACGCAGGCAGTGATCCGCGGCGACGTGTCGGCTGGCCACCTGGGGCAGACGGTGCTGTACGTGATCGTGCTGGTCAGCTCGGTGGCCGTGCTGTCCGAGGTCTATGGCGACCTGCTGCGCGCCGCCGGTGCAACGGAGCGGCTGATGGAGCTGCTGGCCACCCAGTCCGCCGTGGCCGAGCCCGCCCAGCCGCTGGCCCTGCCGGCCACGCGCGGCGGCTCGGCCGTGGCGTTGAACCACGTGCGCTTCCACTACCCTTCCCGGCCCGCGCAGGCCGCGCTGGCCGACCTGAACCTGCAGATCAAGCCGGGCGAGACGGTGGCGCTGGTCGGCCCCAGCGGCGCCGGCAAGTCCACGCTGTTCCAACTGCTGCTGCGCTTTTATGACGTGGACGCCGGCACCGTCACGCTGGACGGCGTGGACGTGCGCAGCACCCGGCTGCACGACCTGCGCGAGCGCATCGGCATCGTGCCGCAGGACAGCGTGATCTTCTCGGCCAACGCGCTGGAGAACATCCGCTACGGCCGGCCCTCGGCCACGGACGAAGAGGTCATCGCCGCAGCCAAGGCCGCCTTTGCGCACGACTTCATTCTCGCGCTGCCCGGCGGCTACCAGAGCTTCCTCGGCGAACGCGGCGTACGCCTGTCGGGCGGCCAGCGCCAGCGCATCAGCATTGCCCGCGCGATCCTGAAGAACCCGCCGCTGCTGCTGCTGGACGAAGCCACCAGCGCGTTGGACGCCGAAAGCGAGCGCGTGGTGCAGGCCGCGCTGCAGGCCGCGATGGCCGACCGCACCACGCTGGTCATCGCCCACCGGCTGGCCACGGTGCAACAGGTCGACCGCATCGTGGTACTGGACCAGGGCCGCATCGTCGACCAGGGCAAGCATGCCGAGCTGATGGCGAGAGGCGGGCTGTATGCACGGCTGGCGGCGCTGCAATTTGGCGGTGAATCGCAGGTCCGCGCCGCTTGAGCTGAACGGGCGGACACGCGCCGATACAGCGGCAGCTGAACTTTTACGCCGTTTCCGGTCCCTAATGGCTGCGACGGCGCTCGCGTGGCTGCGGCGCCCGCATCCCAACTCGAACACACAGGAGTCTTCCATGCACACTCAAATCAACACCCCACGCTTCAACTTCCGGCCGCTGGTAAACGCCACCACCCGGGCTGCAGGCATCACGCTGCTCAGCGCCACGATCCTCGTGACCGGCTGCGCCAACATGGGCGAACGCGAAAAAGGCACCGCCGGCGGTGCTGCCATCGGCGCGATCGGCGGTGCGGTGATCAGTTCGGCCACTGGCGGCAAGGCCGGCACGGGTGCGCTGATTGGTGGCGCGCTCGGCGCGGTCGCCGGCAACGTCTGGTCCAAGCGCATGGAGGACAAGCGCCGGGCGATGGAACAGGCCACGGCCGGCACGGGCGTGCAGGTCACCCGCACGGCAGACAACCAGCTGCAGGTCAACGTGCCCAGCGACATCAGCTTCGACGTTGGCCGTTCGGCCATCCGCCCCGAACTGCGGCCGGTGCTGGACAAATTCGCGGCCGGCCTGGACAGCAGTGCGATGCAAGTGCAAATCGTCGGCCACACCGACGCCACCGGCAGCGACGCGATCAACAACCCGCTCTCGGTCGACCGCGCCGCCAGCGTCAAGGACTACCTGGTCACCCGTGGCGTTGCCGCTGGACGCATCAGCACCGACGGCCGTGGCTCGCACCAGCCCATCGCCGACAACAGCACCGATGACGGCCGTGCGCGCAATCGCCGCGTGGAAATCTTCCTGGCGGAGAAGCAAGGCTGATTCTCGACTTCTACAATCCCGGCCGGGGCGCTCCTGCCCCGGCTTTTTTTCGCCTGCCGACATGACCAGCCCGCCCTCGCCCGCCCCACGTCCGGTCCGTCACCAGTACGAGGACCTGATGCGCCACGTGTTCGAACACGGCGTGGCCAAGGGCGACCGAACGGGCACCGGTACGCTCAGCGTGTTCGGCCACCAGATGCGCTTCGATCTCTCCGAAGGCTTTCCGCTGGTCACCACCAAGAAGGTCTTCACCAAGGCCATCATCGTCGAGCTGCTGTGGTTCCTGCGCGGCGACTCGAACGTGCGGTGGCTGCAGGAGCGTGGCTGCACCATCTGGGACGAATGGGCCCGCGACGACGGCGACCTGGGCCCGGTCTACGGCGTGCAGTGGCGCAGCTGGCCCACGCCCGGCGGCGGCCACATCGACCAGATCTCGCAAGTGGTGCAGCAGCTCAAGACCAACCCCGATTCGCGCCGCATCCTGGTCAGTGCCTGGAACGTGGCCGAACTGGACAAGATGGCGCTGATGCCCTGCCACGCGATGTTCCAGTTCTACGTCGCCCCGGCCACCGAACCGGGCGGCCGCGGCAAGCTCAGTTGCCAGCTCTACCAGCGCAGCGCCGACATCTTCCTCGGCGTGCCGTTCAACATCGCCAGCTACGCGCTGCTGACCCACATGCTGGCCCAGCAGTGTGACCTCGACGTGGGGGATTTCATCTGGACCGGCGGCGACTGCCACCTCTACAACAACCACTTCGAGCAGGTGCAGACCCAGCTGGCGCGCGAACCGTTTGCGTACCCCACGCTGCAGATCAAGCGCCGCCCGGCCTCGATCTTCGACTACACGCTGGAAGATTTCGAGATCGTCGATTACCAGCACCACGCGGCCATCAAAGCCCCGGTGGCCGTCTGATTCGGCTCGACTGGTTCAGTCGCCCAGCTCAGCGCCAGGCAATGGCCGCTGCAGCACCCGCGCCAAGTCATCCAGCGTGAACGGCTTCGAGAGGAAGTCGTCCATGCCGGCCTCCATGCACTGCGCGCGGCTGAGCGCCGTCACCGTCGCGGTGAGCGCCACGATGGGCAGCCGCGCCAGGCCCAGCGCGGCCTCGCGGCGGCGGATCTCGCGCGTGGCTTCGTAGCCGTCCATCACCGGCATGCGGCAGTCCATCAGCACCAGGTCGGGCCGGCGGTTGTCGCGCAAGGCCCGGCGCACGGCCTCGCGGCCGTTGGGCACGCGCTCCACCGCCACGCCCAGGCGCTGCAGATAAGCCTCCGCGATCATCGCGTTGACGTCGTCGTCCTCGGCCAGCAGCACCTGCATTCGCTGGCCAGCGAATGCATCCGCAGGCACCTGTGCCGCACTGGCGGCTTCAGCCACCCGCGGCAAGCGGGCCACGAAACGAAAGCAGCAGCCTTCGCCTGGTCGGCTTTCCAGCGTCAGCCCCCCGCCCATGCGCTGCGCGATGGCGCGTGCAATGCGCAGGCCCAGGCCGGTGCCTTCCAGTGGCCGCATGCCGGCATCGGCCTGCTCGAAGGCTTCGAAGACCCGGGCTTGGTCCGCCTCGGCAATGCCCGGGCCGGAGTCTGCGACCACGATCGACCAGCGCTCGCCTTCGCCGTCGTCCTCGGCTGGGCGCACGCGCAGCGTCACATGGCCTTGCGCGGTGAACTTCACCGCATTGCCCAGCAGGTTGTGCAGCACCTGGCGGAAGCGCACCGGATCGCCACGCACCCACAGTGGCGGGCTCAGCTCGCAGTCCACATCCAGCCGCAGCCCTTTCTCCTGCGCCCGCACTTCGTAGACACCCGTCACCTGGTTCAGCTGGGCACACAGGTCGAAGACTTCCTCGCGCAGTGCGAAGCGGCCCTCCTCCATCACGGCCATGTCCAGCAGGTCGCTGATCAGGCCGAGCAGGTGGCGGCCGGAGGACTCGATGAGTTCGATCCGCTGGCGGGCCAGCGCATCCGCGCTGTCCAGGTGCATCAGCCGCGCCAGGCCCATGATGCCGTGCAGCGGCGTGCGCAGTTCATGGCTGACGGCGCCAAGGAACTTGGACTTCACCGCGCTTTGCTGCAGCGCAAGCTGCAGCGCCTCGCCCCGCTCACGCACCAGCGCCCGGGCCTGCTGGCGCAGCGTGACCGCCTGCAGCAGCCGGCGTTGCATGCGCACCGCGGTGGCCAGCTGTGCGGCAACCAGCATCAGCAGGCCCAGGCCCCCGAACAGGCCCAACCTGTCGCCACGCAGCAGCAGCGAGGCCGCGGTCGGCAGCAGGATGGGCAGCACGTAGCAGGCGGTCGCCTCCAGGCTGATTTGCAGCCCGAAGGTGGCCACGCAGGCGACGCAGGCCAGGCCGGCGACCACCAGCGCCGTCACCTCGGGCGTGCCCTGCATCAGGCCGGCACCGGCCAGGCCCCACACGGCCCCATCGATCAACAAGCCGCCCAGTGTCAAGCGGCGCCAGCGCGACACACGGCCCGGCGCGGTGGCTTGCACCGAGGTGGCATCCGGCTGAGGTTGCAGCTGCGGGATCAGCCGCAGGGCAATCACCAGCCGCACCAGCGCCACGCCCAGCTTCAGCGCCACCCAGGCCCACAACCAGGCAGCTGGCACATGCGGCTGCAGCTGCCAGGCCCCCAGCAGCGCAAAGGCATTGGCCATGACCATGGCGCCCATCGCGTGCAACCACACCAGGTGCAATTGCTCCAGCTGCCAGACGGCGCGCAGCGGCGCTGGCGGTGCCGACCGACCGGTCAGCCATGCCAGCCAACCGCCTCGCCGCGCGAACGAACCGGAGGCGATCGCCTCCACAGGCTCAACATCCACCTGGGCAGAGGCAGGAGGGGCCGCATGGTCCATGTTGCAGTGCAGTCTAGGCGCATCAACCGCGCGCCGAATGGGTGCTCACCCGCAGCAGGGCGACAATGCCCGCCGATGATCCGCCGAACCCTCGTCACCCTGATCGCCGTCGTGGCCCGCAATGGCTGCATTGGCCGAGACAACCAGTTGCTCTGGCAGTTGCCCGAGGACCTGGCCCATTTCCGCCGTGTCACCCAAGGCTGCCCGGTCATCATGGGCCGCAAGACCTGGGACTCGCTGCCACCGCGCTTTCGTCCGCTGCCGGGCCGGCGCAACGTGGTGCTGTCACGCCAGCCCGGCCTGGAACTGGAAGGCGCGGAATGCGCCACCAGCCTGCACGATGCCCTGATGCGGGTCCAGGCCGCACCGCAGGCTTTTGTGATCGGCGGCGCGCAGGTCTACCAACTTGCCTTGCCGCGTGCCGACCAACTGCTGCTGACCGAAGTGCAGCAGGACGCCGACGGCGACGCCTTCTTTCCGCGCTTCGACCGCACGGAATTCCACGAAATCGCCCGAATCGCCGGCCAGCCTGCTGAAGGCCAGCCGGCCTACGATTTCGTCACCTACCAACATGTCCCCCTGAGGAGCTGACCCATGTCCGGCGACGGATTCCACGTGCACGGTCCCCACGACCACGAACTCGAACATGCCGCGCAACACGGCGGCGCCGGCAGCATGGCCGGCCAGCTGGCCGTCATCACCGCCATCCTCGCCACCGTTGGCGCGATCTTTTCCTACATGGGCGGCGCCACCCAGGCCGCGGCCGGGCTGTACAAGAACGACGCTGCGATCCGCAAGACCGAAGCCGCCAACCAGTGGGCCTTCTACCAGGCCAAGAGCGGCAAGCAGAACATGGCCGAACTGGCGATGGTGCTGGTGCCCGAGGTCAAGCGCCCCGAATACGAAAAGCAGGTCACCCGCTACCAGCACGAGAAGGAAGACATCAAGGTGGCCGCCGAAAAGCTGGAGGCCGAGTCCCGGGAATTCGACGAAAAATCCGAAGCGCAGATGCACCAGCACCACCGCTGGGCCCAGGCGACCACCGCGCTGCAAATCTCCATCGCGATGGCCGCCATCGCCCTGCTCACCCGGCGGCGCTGGCTGGAATACGCCACCATCGGCCTCGGCGGACTGGGTGTGGTGATCGGCGTCGCGGCCTGGTTCCACCTTTGACGCAGCCCACCGGAAATTCTGACCTTGGCCCTGGATTCCGTATCCCATGACTGCACTGCGCGCCGGCTTGCTTTGATCGACGGACCAGCCAGTTTTCCTCGAACTGCACCGGGCTGACATGGGCCAGCGCCGAGTCGGGGCGATACGCGGGGCCGACGGCGGCTCAGCCCGGGGCTGCGTAAGCCGCCATGAAGACCCGCACAGCTTCGCGCAACAGCGCCTTGTTCTCGCGTGCGTCGGGCATCTCCAGCATCAGCAGGCCGCGAATATGGCCGTCTCCGAGGAACATCGCCAGGAACAGGTCGGCCGCCAGGCGGGGGTTTTTCACTGTCATTGTTCCTGCGTCGCTCGCGCGTCGCAGGTACGCGGCGAGCTCGTTGTTCAGCCGGCCCGCTCCCTGCCGGTAGAACGCCTGGCAGGCTTCGGGATACGCGCCCGCGGCGCCGTAGACCGAACGAAACTTGCCCAGGGCGTCCTCTTCTCGCGTCAGTGCCAGGAACTGTTCGCCGACCGCGAGCAGCGCTTTGCGCGGCTGCAGCGGGTCCAGCGCTTCAACACCGGCAGAGCCGCCCATCACACGGTCGGTGCGGTCCTGCACCACCGCTTCGAACAGCCCTTCCTTCGATGCGAAATGGCTGTAGACGGTCATCTTCGAGACACCCGCCTCCGCCGCGATGGCATCCACGCTGGCACGCTCCAGACCATGGGCGAAGAAGTGGCTGCGGGCTGCCTCCATGATGCGCCGGTAACGCTCGGGGTCGCGTGGTCGACCGCGACGCGCGGGAGGCGGCGCGGGTTCGTCGTTTTGTGCCATTGAATATGTTTGTGTACTTATCAGTACATTATATATATCGCCAGACTTGCGGAACCAACAAGTTCACCAAATGCGGCTCCCCAACTGCTCGCAGCAATCCTCATTCCTGTCTCGTCTGCATGAGCGCTCCGCAAGCCTCCCGGAGTTCACTGCACTTTGACGGTGCGCAGCCGCAAAGCGTTCGCAATGACACTCACCGAAGAAAGCGCCATTGCGGCGGCAGCGACTTCGGGTGAGAGCAGCAGCCCGAAGAACGGGTACAGCAGGCCCGCCGCCAGTGGAATGCCAGCAGCGTTATAGGCAAAGCTCAGGAACAGGTTTTGGCGGATGTTTCGCATGGTCGCTTGTGACAATGACCTGGCTTTCACAATGCCCATCAGGTCGCCCTTGAGCAAGGTGATGCCGGCACTTTCCATGGCCACATCGGTTCCGGTGCCCATGGCGATTCCCACCGTGGCTTGGGCAAGCGCAGGCGCGTCGTTGACGCCGTCGCCCGCCATGGCAACGATGCGACCTTCGGATTGGAGGCGCTTGACCGCCGCGGCCTTGTCCTGCGGCAGTACGTCGGCAATGACCTCGTCGATGCCCAGCTCGCGACCGACGACCTCCGCAGTGGTCTTGCCGTCGCCGGTCAGCATCACGACACGCACACCGGCCGCCTTGAGTGCCAAAAGCGCTTGAGGTGTCGTGGCCTTGACCGGATCTGCAATCGCGACGAAGCCCGCAAGCCTGCCGTCGATCCCCACGAAAATCACTGTGGCCGCCTTCTTGCGTTGCGCTTCGGCTGACAGGTCGAGCCCGGAGGTCTGCACGGCGTGCTCGGCGAGAAATTTGGCGCTGCCCGACACGATGACCTGGCCATCGACCAGGCCCGTGACGCCCTTCCCTACGGGTGAGTCGAAGTCAATGACAGCCGAGAGCGGCAGCTGGCGATGCTTCGCCTCCGTCACGATGGCCATGGCCAGCGGATGTTCGCTGGCTCGCTCGACACTGGCGAGCTTCTGCAGCACCTGGTCCGAAGAAAAGCCGGACGCCGGCTCGACGTGGACGACCCGCGGCCGGCCCTCGGTCAAGGTGCCGGTCTTGTCGACCACCAGCGTGTCGACTTTCTCCATCTTCTCCAGGGCTTCCGCGTCGCGGATGAGCACGCCGTGCTGGGCGCCCTTGCCAACGCCGACCATGATGGACATCGGCGTGGCCAGGCCAAGTGCACAAGGGCAGGCAATGATCAACACAGCCACTGCGGTGATCAGCGCGTAGCTGAAGGCCGGCGTTGGCCCCCGCACCATCCAGGCTGCAAATGTCAGTGCGGACACCAGGATCACCGCAGGCACAAACCAGCCCGCGACCTGGTCGGCCATGCGCTGGATGGGTGCACGGCTGCGCTGAGCGGTGGATACCATGTGCACGATTTGCGCGAGCAAGGTGTCCGCCCCGACCTTTTTTGCCCGCATGACGAACCCACCGGTCTGGTTGAGCGTGCCAGCCGTTACCGAAGAACCGGCTGCTTTGGCCACCGGCATCGGCTCGCCCGTGACCATGGACTCGTCGACATTGCCTTTGCCCTCGGTGATCTCGCCGTCCACAGGCACTTTTTCGCCCGGCCGCACCCGCAGCAAATCGTCAACCCTGATGGCGTCCACCTGGACCGCTTCATCGCTTCCGGTGGCCCCGACCCTGACGGCCGTCTTCGGCGTCAGCCCGAGCAGGGCCTTGATGGCACCAGACGTCTTCTCGCGCGCACGCAGTTCGAGGACCTGGCCAAGCAGGACCAGAACGGTGATCACGGCAGCGGCCTCGAAGTAGACCGCAACCGCGCCGCCGTCCATGCGCAGACTCGCCGGGAACAGCTGCGGTGCAATCGTTCCAATGAGGCTGTAGAGCCACGCCGCCCCCGTGCCCAAGGCGATGAGGGTGAACATGTTGAGACTGCGGTGCTTCAACGACGCTGCAGCGCGAACAAAGAACGGCCACCCCGCCCAGAGCACCACAGGCGTTCCCAGCAGCAACTGAATCCAGTTCGAAGACGGCTGCGAAAGAAGGGGGTTCAGGTTCATCAGGTGTCCTCCCATTTCGAGGACAAACACCGGAACAGTCAGCGCGGTGCCAAGCCAGAGGCGGCGCGTCATGTCCTTCAGCTCAGGACTTTGGCCCGGTTCGGGCGCGGCAAGCACGGGTTCAAGACTCATGCCGCAGATGGGACAACTGCCGGGACCCGCCTGCCTGATCTGCGGGTGCATCGGGCATGTGTACACCGCGGGCCCTGGGCGGCTGTGCACCACTGCCTTCTCAACCGCCGAGCTGGGGAAACGGCCTGAATCGGCCGCTGCTTGCGCTGTGTGGCCGTGATGCGCCGCGTGGCCCATGGCCGTCCCATCCGGCATCACCTGGCCAGCGGACGTCGTGCGCTGAGGCGCGGGATGCTCGGGAGAGGAAGAAGGCATGGATGCTCTCTGTTTGCCGGGAATCTCTGCGGCGGCAATGCGCGCGCCTGCTGCAACCGCACGGCAGACAGGGCGGCAAAGGCGAACTTCTCGTTGGGCGTACCTTCAACGTTTCCACTGTGGGAAGGTCAAACAATGGCCACACTCCGCTCGCTGCTACGTCGCCGGGGGCACAGACCGATCCAGGCGCAATGGCGTGGCACCAGGAGGGAGTTCACTTGACCTTGTCACAGTGAGAGGGTTTAGCATTCATTTCCATTGACTTCGGCCCGTGCCGCGGCCGGGCAGTCATTCCGCTTTCTGCACTCCTTTGCCTCTGTTGAAAACCGTTCGCCTCTGCTTCCTGTTGCTGCTGGCTGTGCTGCTTCCGTTGCGAGGCGCGGTGGCTGCTGCCATGCTTTGCTCGGCAAGTGAAGCCGGTTCGCACAACGAGCTCCGCATGGCAGAAGGTCCGGAGGCGAGCACGGGAACGGCGCACCACATGCATCACGAAGCCGGTCCGTCTGACGCGCAGGCAGGTGCTGGACATGCCCACGGCGAGCCGCCTCATCATCATGCCGGCTCGGACAAGTGCAACATGTGTTCCGCGTGCTGTTCGCTCACGCCCCTGGCTGGTGCCATGCCGGTGCTTGCTGAACCGCAGGGCTTCAAAGCCGTGAAGTTCGACTCGTTCGCCGCGCCGTCGCCCAGCTTCTTCTCTGGCGGCCAAGAGCGGCCCCCCCGAACCATCTGACCCACCCTGGGCCTCTGTGGGAGGCCTGACGGGGCTCGCGCGTCCGCCATTGCGGTCGTGCCGAGCGTGTTGCGGCTCGCATTGCCGAGCCGTCCACTCAGATGGATCCGATTCATGAACAACGCCCTCTCCGGGCTGGCGCTGGCGCTTGCGCTTGGCTTGCCGCTGCTCGCGCTCGCCCAGACCAGACCGCCCGACCCCGCCGACCCGAAAGCCTCGGCCCCGGCGCTGCACCACCCATCAGCGTTCGCCGGTTACACGCGCTGGCAAGACATCAAGGCTGGCGATTGGCGCACGCTCAACAACGCGCTGTGGGATGACCGCGCCGCGGGCGGCCAGGACGACCTTCCCAGGCCTCAGATGGCCCCGCCCCTGGCCTCACCAGCAACCCCTTCATCCGCGCCCTCGGTTTCTGTGCCGGCGGCAGCGCACGGGGGCCATCACCCGCAGGGAGTCACGCGATGATGCGGTTCACCCTTGCTGCCGCTGCAGCGCTGGCCCTGGCCGGCTGCGCCTCGTTTTCGTCTGACGGTGGCGCCGGCCAGGTCTCCGAGCTGACCAAGGAACGCACGGGACAGGGCGTCAGCTTCCAGCGGACGGCGTCCGATGTCGATTCGGCCGCTGTGCGCGTAGGCGAGCTGCTCAAACAGCCACTGACGGCCGACGCCGCGATCGAGATCGCGTTCCTGAACAACCGTGGCCTCCAGGCCAGCTTCTCCGAGTTGGGCATCGCTGAAGCAGAGCGGGTGCGTGCAGGTCGCCTGGCCAATCCCCGGCTGAGCCTGGGGCGCCTCGCCGGCGGGCGTGTCACCGAGATCGACCGCTCGGTGATGTTCGACCTGGTGGGCCTCTTGACGATGCCCCTCGCCAACGAGGCGGCACAACGGCAGTTCGAACAAGCGCAATACCGAGCCGCCTTCGAAGCAGTCGGCGTCGCGGCGGAGGCCCGCAAGGCGTTTTTTGGTGCTGTGGCTGCTCAGGAGCTCGTCATCTACGCCGAGCGGGTCAAGCTTGCGGCCGATGCATCGAGCGAACTGGCGCGACGCATGCTGCAGGCGGGCAACCTCAGCAGGCTTCAGCAGATGCGCGAGCAATCCTTCTACGCAGACGCCACGGCCAGCCTGGCGCGTGCCCGCCATCAGGCGGTTGCACAAAGAGAGCGGCTGGCCCGCGCGCTGGGCCTCTCCGGCGAAAGCCTCGGCTTCAGACTGCCCGAACGGCTGCCGGACCTGCCGGGTTCGGCATTTGAACCCCAGGATGCCGAGCAAACCGCAGTCCGCAAGCGCCTGGATGTCTTGATGGCCAAGCGCGATGCGGAGGCCACGGCGAAGTCGCTCGGGCTGACGAAGGCAACGCGCTTCATCAATGTGCTCGAAGTCGGCTACGCCGAAAAACGCCAGACCGGCGAGGCGCGCCAAGGCGGCTACGAGATCGAGCTGGAACTGCCCTTGTTCGACTTCGGCTCGACGCGTGCCGCGCGCGCGGAGGCGACGTACATGCAGTCGGTGCACCGAGCGGCTGAAGTCGCCACCAACGCCCGCTCCGAGGTTCGCGAGTCGTACTCGGCCTATCGAACCGCTTACGACCTGGCCAGGCACTACCGCGACGAGGTGGTGCCGCTGCGCAAGCGCATGTCGGACGAAAACATGCTTCGCTACAACGGAATGCTGACAGGCGTCTTCGAACTGCTTGCAGATGCACGGGATCAGGTCAACAGCGTGACCGGTGCAGTCGAGTCGCTGCGCGACTTCTGGATCGCCGAGACCGATCTGCAAAGCGCGCTCACTGGGCGCTCTCCGGGCCCGGCGGCGTCCGTCGCGCTCGGCAAGTTGGCCGCCGATGAGCAGCGGGCCCACTGAAGGAATCGATGATGACCAACCGCAGAACTTTTTTCCAGGCAGCAGGCGCGACGTTCGTGGGCGCCACCGCCGTCAGCCGACTGGGCGCAGCAACGCTGCCCGAGACCGTCAGCCAGACCAGCCCGTTGACCCAGCCGCCATCAGCTCCGTCCAGCGGGCGGCCGTTCAACCCTGTCGTCACGCTCAATGGCTGGTCTTTGCCGTGGCGCATGAAGGACGGCGTCAAGGAGTTCCACCTGGTTGCCGAGCCTGTGGTGCGAGAGATCGCCCCCGGCATGAAGGCCAACCTGTGGGGCTACAACGGCCAGTCGCCGGGACCCACGATCGAAGTGGTCGAGGGTGACCGCGTGCGCGTCTTCGTGACGAACCGTTTGCCCGAGGTCACCAGCATCCATTGGCATGGCCAGCGCCTGCCCAACGGCATGGACGGTGTCACCGGGCTGACGCAGCCAGGCATCGCGCCAGGCAAGACCTTCGTCTACGAGTTCGTCGCTCGCCGGGCCGGCACCTTCATGTACCACCCGCATGCCGACGAGATGACCCAGATGGCAATGGGCATGATGGGTTTTTGGGTCACGCACCCGCGGGACATCAACACGATGCGCGTCGATCGCGACTTCGTGTTCCTGCTGAACGCCTACGACATCGATCCCGGCAGCTTCACGCCGCGCGTCAACACGATGTTGGACTTCAACCTCTGGACCTTCAACAGCCGCGCGTTTCCCGGCATCGATCCGCTGGTCGTCCGGCAAGACGACAAGGTGCGCATCCGGGTCGGCAACCTGACGATGACCAACCACCCCATCCACCTGCACGGTCACGAGTTCGAGGTGACCGGCACCGACGGCGGATGGGTGGGCCCGCAGGCCCGCTGGCCGGAGGTCACCACCGACGTTGCGGTCGGGCAGATGCGAGCGATCGAGTTCGTGGCCAACGAGCCCGGCGACTGGGCCCTCCACTGCCACAAGTCGCACCACACGATGAATGCGATGGGCCACGACGTCCCGACCATGATCGGCGTGGATCAGCGCGGCGTCGCCGAGAAGATCACGCAGCTCGTGCCCGACTACATGGCGATGGGCGACAAGGGCCAGTCCATGGGTGGCATGGAGATGCCGATTCCCGAGAACACGCTGCCGATGATGGGCGGAGAAGGTCCGTTCGGCGGCGTCGAAATGGGCGGCATGTTCACCGTGATGAAGGTTCGCGGTGCGCAGAAGCCAGGCGACCACAGGGACCCCGGCTGGTACCAGCACCCGCCCGGCACGCTGGCCCATGAATGGCAGGGCGAGGTGCCCGCCACCCAACGCAATGAGGGCCCCGGAGGGCAGCTCATGCAGCCGACAGGAAAGTCGACCCCCATCGAGATGACCGTGCGCAAGCCGTCCGGTCATTCCGGACATCAATGATTTTTTTACCTGCAAATCTGAAAGCAAGACCATGAAGCCACTGCTCAAGCTCACCGCCGCCGCCCTCATTGCCGGCTCGTTGCTACCCATTTCGGCGCCCAGCTTTGCCCATGACGAGCCGATGGTGCCCGCGCATGCGGAGATGTCTCAAG
Organism: Ideonella sp.; assembly: GCF_041287625.1. Taxonomy (GTDB): domain Bacteria; phylum Pseudomonadota; class Gammaproteobacteria; order Burkholderiales; family Burkholderiaceae_C; genus Ideonella. The sequence goes on along the minus strand of NZ_JBGGNH010000020.1, from coordinate 6,994 downwards.
GCGAGATCAAGAACATCGACAAGGACAACGCCAAGCTGACCATCAAGCACGGCGAGCTGAAGAACATCGGCATGCCGGCCATGACGATGGTGTTTCGCGTCAAGGATCCCGCCATGCTGACCCAGGTCAAGGTTGGCGACCAGATCCACTTCGTCGCCGAAAAAGTCGGCGGGGCCCTCACCGTGACCACGCTGCAGGTTGCCAAGTAACGTCCTCCCGTGCCCCCTCCAATCAAAGGTGAATCCATGAAAAAGCTCAACATGCTCGGCCTGGTCCTTGCCGTTGCGGGCGCAGTCTCACTGCCGCAGCTGGCCCAAGCGCACGCCTCGCTGAAGAACTCGGCCCCAGCGGCGGACTCGACCGTGGCAGCGCCCAAAGGCATCGCGCTGACCTTCAACGAGAAAGTCGAGGAATCCTTCAGCGCCGTGACCTTGAAGGACGCCGCAGGCAAGGAGGTCTCAGTGTCCAAGCCACACGTCGACACGGGCGATGCGACGACATTGCGCGTCGACCTGCCCGCCTTGAGCCCCGGTGTCTACAGCGTGCAGTGGGTCGCGGTCGGGCCGGACGGTCATCGGCGCACAGGGAACTTCAGCTTCGCCGTCAAATGATGGACGCGACCACGCTGCTGCAGATCGGTTCGACGGCGACCGTCAATGCCAGCCTTTGCGCACTTGTCGGCTGTGTGCTCGCGCGCTGGTGGCTGTTGAGGGCTGGCGCGCGGCCGCAGGACGGCCTGTTGGTGCATCTGCGCGCGTGGGAGCGGTCCGCCGCAGTGCTCGGGCTCGTCGGCCAGGGCCTGGCCATGTGGGCAGCGGCGGCCGTCATGATGGGACACACGCTCCCCGAGGCAGCCGCGATGCTGCCCACGATGCTCGCAAAGACCTCCTACGGTCGCGCTGGCGTCGTTGCGTTCGTGTTCCTCGCCTGCGCGTCCTTCATGGCCTGGCGGTCAGCGCTGACCGTCTTCCAATGCGCGGCAGCCTTGGGCCTGCTGGGCCTGTTCGCGCTGGCCCGCGCGTCGGTGAGCCACGGTGGTGAAGGCGGGATCTTGACCTTGGGGATGGCGATCGAGTGGCTGCACCTGGTCCTGATCGCGCTGTGGGTCGGCGGTGTTGCGATTGCTGGCTGGTGCGTGCTGCCCGCGGCACAGATGTCCGCGCCGACGAGCGCGGTGTTGCATCGCTACCTGGAAAGCCTTTCGCTTGCGGCGACGGCCGCGTTGGGCGGCATCGTGTTGACGGGCGTGGTCAACGCCTGGGCGCGCCTGGGCTTGCCCATGCACCTGGTCGACACCGGATACGGCCTGACGCTGATCGTGAAGCTGGTGTGCGTTGGCGCTGCTGCAGCACTGGGCGGCTACAACAAGCTCATAGGCTTTCCAGCCCTGATCCGGCATGACAGCGCCTCCGCCAAGGTCATTGCCATCTTGCGCCTGGAGTCGGTGCTGCTGGCGGGTGCGCTGGTCGCCGCGGCGGTACTGACCTCACAGCAGCCTCCGGCGGCGATGTGAACGGTTGCCCTGCACTGTTCTTGCAGTGCTGTGTCGCTGGCTGCCCCGTCTGACCACCGCGTCTGTCGCGGTGCTGGTGGCAGTGCCACCAGCATGCGGTCGATCCGGGCAAAGCCTTCGAGGTCGGCGAGCTGCCGGCGACCGGACGCGGCCGCTTCAAGACCGGCGCGGACGACACGACGATGAAGCGCATCGGCATCGCGCAGGAATGTGGCCTCTCTTCGGTCAAGGTGTCTTCGCATAGGCCGCCATGAACACCCGCACAGCCTCGTGCAGCAGCGCCCTGTCTTCCCGCGCATCGGGCATTTCGAGCATCAGCAGCCCACGGGTGTGGCCATCGCCAAGGAACATTGACAGGAACATGTCCGCGGCTTGACGCGGGCGCTGTATGTTCAGCGTGCCTTGCGCGCCTGCGCGGCGCAGATAGGTCGCCAAGTCGTTGATCAGCCGGTCGGCGCCCTGCCTGTAGAACGCCCGGCACGCCGTGGGCTGTGAGCCCGCAGCGGCATAGAGCGAGCGAAACTGGCCCAGCACCTGTTCCTCGCTCGCCAACGCCAGGAACTGCTCTCCAACGGCCAGCAGCGCTTTCTGGGGCTGCTTCGCGTCCAGCGCTTGGGCACCTGAGAGGCCGCCCACCACGCGCTCTGTGCGGTCCCGTACCTCTGCCTCAAAGAGCCCGTCCTTGGAGCCGAAGTGGCTGTAGATGGTCATCTTCGAGACACCGGCGTCGGCGGCGATCGCGCCCATGCTGGCCCGCTTCGGGCCATGCGCATAGAAGTGCCTGCGCGCCGCGTCCAGCATGCGGCGGTAGCGCACAGGATCGCGCGGCCTGCCGCGGCGCGGCGTCGGTGCGGCATCGTTTTCGGTTTCGTTCTTGGGCATCTAATTTAATGTACTTGAAAGTACATTATCTGTCGGGTACATTTACTGGACTCAACCGTCCATCAAATGAATCACATCATGACGCCCCCTCCGCATCGCAGCCTCCTCGACCCCGGCGCCTGGGCGATCCGCCCCGTGGCGTTGGCGGCGCTGGTGCTCCTGTCGGCCTGCTCGGTAGCGCCCGTGCAGCCTCCGTCGCCGTCGGTGCCACTGACCACTGCCTTCGCGCACGGGGTGCCGGCGGCCGGTGCCGCCCAGACTCCCGACGGTGCCTGGTGGGCCGGCTATGGCGACCCGGTGCTGACAGCGCTGATCGACGAGGCCCTGGCCGCCAACCAGGACGTGGCCATCGCCCTGCAACGCGTCGCCCAGGCGCGCGCAGGCAGCGATGCCCAAGGTTCTCGCCTGTGGCCCACGGTGGGTTTGCAGGGGTCGGCCTCGCGCAGCGAAAGCGGTCTGCCCGAGCCGGTCAAGCAGGGGCAGCCTGACACGCGCGCGCTTCGTGTGGGCGTCGACGTGGCGTGGGAGATCGACCTCGCCGGCGGTGTGCGCGCTGCGCGCGATGCGGCGCAGGCCGATGCTGCGGCTGCCACTGCGGGCGTGGACGGCGCGCGCTTGCTGGTGGCCAGCGAGGTGGCGCGGCAGTACTTCGTGCTGCGCAGCGCTGAAGAGCAGCTGCGCATCGTGCAGGCCCTGGCCGCCACCCAGCGCGAGACGGCCAACCGCGTGGGCAGCCGCCAGCGCGAAGGCGAGGCCAGTGCCTTCGACCTCGACCGCGCAGGCGCCGAAGCGGAAGCGCTCGACGCGCAGGTGCCTCCACTGCGGATGCTGGCCGGCGTCTCGCAGACCCGGCTGGCCGTGCTGCTGGGCCGCAACCCATCGTCACGCATCGTCGACGACAGTGCGGCGTTCGTGTGGCCCACCGCGCGTGACATCGGGACCGGTCAGCCCAGCGATCTGCTGCGGCGCCGACCCGACCTGATCGCCGCGGAGGCGCGCGTTGCGGCCGAGACGCTGCGCGGCGCCGAGGCGCGCGCGCAGTGGTGGCCCAAGCTGTTCCTGAGCGCCCTGTTCGGCCGTGAAGACCTGCGGCTGAATGCGCTGGATCTTGCGCCGGTGCATTTCTCGAATGTCGCGCTGGCGTTTGCCGCGCCGATCTTCAATGCCGGTCGCATCGACGCCGGCATCCGCGTGCAGTCGGCGCGGGCCGATGAGGCGCTGCTGGCCTGGCAGAAGGCGGTGCTGGTGGCCGTGCAGGAAGTGGAGAGCAGCCTGCTCGTGCGCACCGAAGAGGCCGAGCGCGCGGCCGCACTGAGCCGCACCGTCGACCACCGTCGCCGCTCGCTGCAACGTGCCCAGTCGCTACAGCGCGAAGGCCAGATCGACCTGCTGGTGTTGCTGGACGTGCAGCGCTCGGTGCTGGCCAGCGAACTCGCCCTGTCGGACAGCCGCCTTCAGCAGGTGCTGGCCGACGTCCAACTCTACAAGGCACTCGGCGGCGGCTTTGCGCCGGCCGGTGCCGTCACGACTTCTCTTGCAAGGACGCCCCAATGAACAAGATATCTCCATCAATGACTCTCACGGTCATTGCCGCCGCCAGCGTGCTGTTGGCCGCCTGCAGCCAGCCCAGCGCTCCGGCAGCCGTCGTCAAGCCGGTCTTCGTGACCACGGTGACGCAATCGGTGTCTGCGCAGACGCGCACCTTCACCTCCGTGGTTCGAGCGCGTGTTGAGACGGACCTGGGTTTTCGCGCCGGCGGCAAAGTGGTCGACCGATTGATCGAGGTCGGTGATGTGGTGAAGGCCGGCCAGCCGCTCGCTCGCCTCGACCCGGCCGACTATCAGCTGGCCGCGAGGGCCGCTGCCGATCAGGTGCAGGCCGCTTCGGTGGATGCCCAACAGGCCGCGTCCGACGAGGCCCGCATGCGCCGCCTGCTTGCCGACGGATCGGTGGGCGCTGCCGACCATGAGCGCCAGAAGGCGCGTGCCGATGCGGCTGCGGCCCGCCTGGACCAGGCCCGCCGCCAGTTCGACCTGGCGCGCAACCGCGAAGGCTATTCCACGCTGGTCGCGCCCTATGCCGGCGTGGTGACTGCGCTGCACTTCGAGCGCGGCCAGGTGGTCACCGAAGGCCAGCCCGTGCTCTCGCTGGCCCGTGACGGGGAACGCGAGATCGTCGCCGACCTGCCCGAGGAATGGGTGGGCCGGGCGCGCACCCTCACTGCCGCGGCCACGCCTTGGCAGGGCACGGCGCAAGACGCAAAGGCGCCGCTGCGGCTGGTGCTGCGCGAACTGTCGCCCCTGGCCAGCGCGCAGGGCCGGACCTTCCGCGTGCGTTACGCCGCGGCCCCCGAATCGCGCGCGCTGGTCGCGGCGCTGCCACTGGGCAGCACCATGCAGCTGAACCTGTCCGACGCGAGCTCGGGCGCGGCCACTGCCGCGCTGCCGGTCACGGCGCTGGTGAAGGCCAGCGGCTCCGCAGGCGTCTGGGTGCTGGACGCCAAGGGCTCCAGCATCGCGTTCCAGCCGGTGCAGGTGGTCGGCATGGACGACGCGTCGGTGCGCGTCACCGGCCTGGCCACCGGCAGCCGGGTCGTCAGCGTCGGTGCCCAGAAGCTCGACGCCGGCATCAAGGTACGGGCCGTCGAACGTGCACCCGAAACCGCTCCGGCGCCCGTCGCCAAGAGCAGCTCACAGGTGCAGTCATGAAACGCTTCAATCTCTCGGAATGGGCCGTCACGCACCAGCCGATGGTGCTGTTCCTGATCATCGCGACGCTCATCGTTGGCGTCATGTCGTTCAGCCGGCTGGGTCGTCTGGAGGACCCCAATTTCGACGTGCCGCAGATGACGGCCATCGTCGTGTGGCCCGGCGCCACCGCGCAGGACGTGCAGGACCAGGTGCTCAACCGCATCGAGCGCCGGCTGCAGGAACTCGATCACTTCGAATACGTGCGCAGCTTCTCGCGCCAGGGCTACGGCGGCATCACGCTGTGGATGAAGGGTGGCAGCACCAAGGCCGACCTCGAGAACGCCTGGTACCAGGTGCGCAAGAAGATCGGCGACGTGCGGCAGGAGTTCCCTGAGGGCGTGCGCGGGCCCTTCTTCAACGACGAGTACAACGACCGCTACAGCGTGCTCTACGCGTTGAGCGCGCCCGAGCTGTCGATGGCCGAACTGCTGACGGTCACCGAAGACGTGAAGCGGCGCATCCAGGCCGTGCAGGGTGTCGGCAAGGTCGACGTTCTGGGCAAGCAGGCCGAACGCGTGTACGTGGAGCTGTCCACCCGGCGGCTGGCCGCGCTCGGCATTCCGGCGACGGCGGTGTTCGAGGCGCTGTCGCGCCAGAACCTGGTGGCCCCGGCCGGCTCAGCCGATGCCACGCACGACCGCGTGCAGGTGCGCGTGGACGGCGGGCTGCGCAGCGTTGCGGACGTTTCCAACGTGACGCTGGAAGTGGGAGGCCGCTTGCTGCGGCTGGCCGACATCGCCACCGTGCGCACCGGCTATGAGGACCCGCCCAGCATGACCATCCGCCACAACGGCGTGCCGGTGCTGGCCATCGGCGTGACGATGCAGGCCAATGGCAACGTGCTCGACTTCGGGCACGCGCTCGAGCAAAGACTTGCGCAGGTACGGCAGGAGCTGCCGGCGGGCGTCGAGATCCAGCAGTACGCCGACCAGCCTCGCGTGGTGGAAGAGTCGGTCTGGGAATTCGAGCGCTCGTTCCTGGAGGCGTTGGCCATCGTGCTGGCGGTGTCCTTCCTGTTCCTGGGCTGGCGCACCGGCATCGTGGTGGCCGCTTCGGTGCCGCTGGTGCTCGGGCTGGTGGCGGCCGTCATGCAAGCGGCCGGCTGGGCGCTGGACCGCATCTCGCTGGGCGCACTGATCATCGCGCTGGGTTTGTTGGTGGACGACGCCATCATCGCGGTGGAGATGATGGTGGTGAAGCTCGAGGAGGGCTGGGACCGGCTGCATGCGGCCACCTACGCCTACACGTCCACGGCGTTCCCGATGCTGACCGGCACGCTGGTCACCGCCGCCGGCTTCATGCCGGTGGGCTTCGCCAAGTCGATCGCGGGCCAGTACGCGGGCGGCATCTTCTGGGTCGTCGGGGTGGCGCTGATCCTGTCGTGGCTGGTGGCCGTGATCTTCACGCCGTACCTGGGCGTGTTGCTGCTGCCGAAGAACTTGGCCGCGGGCACACACCACGACGTCTACGACCGGCCGGTCTACCACCGGCTGCGTGCCGTCATCGACTGGGCGGTGCAGCGCCGGGCCTGGGTGCTTGGCGCCACGGTGCTGATCTTCGCCATCGCCGGAGCCGGCATGCTGACGGTGCAGCAGCAGTTCTTCCCCACCGCATCGCGGCCGGAACTGCTGGTGGACCTGCGGCTTCGCGAGGGCGCGTCTTTCGCCGCGACTGAGCGCCAGGTGAAGCTGCTGGAAGCGCAGCTGGCGAAGGACGCGGACATCGAGTTCTTCACCGCCTACACCGGCGCCGGCACGCCGCGCTTCTATCTGTCGATCCAGCCGGAACTGCCCAATCCAGGCTTCGCGCAGTTCGTCATCAAGACGGCGGGCATTGAACAGCGCGAACG
>NZ_JBGGNH010000019.1:0-122467 GCF_041287625.1 Ideonella sp. | reverse complement strand
GCTGACCGACCAGAACATGCCCCGCATGGACGGCATCAGCCTGACCAAGAAGCTGCGCGAGAACCCCAAGTTCAAGGCCACGCCCATCCTGATCCTGACCACCGAGTCCAGCGACCAGATGAAGCAGGCCGGCCGCGCCGCCGGTGCCACCGGCTGGCTGGTCAAGCCTTTCGACCCCGCCAAGCTGATCGAGGTGATCGGCAAGGTCATTCGCTGACCTCACCGGTCCACGTTCCGGTCTGACCGGAGCAGCAGAAGTATCAAGATCAGGAGCTTGCAAAAATGGGCGAGACCTCGCACGACAACGGCACCAACGACGGCATCGATCTGAGCCAGTTCTACCAAGTCTTCTTCGAAGAAGCCGGTGAGAACCTGGAAGCGATGGAGCAGAAGCTGCTCGAGCTGGACATCACCGCAGCCGACGACGAGGAGATGAATGCCATCTTCCGTTGCGCGCACTCGGTCAAGGGCGGCGCTGCCACCTTCGGTTTTTCCGACGTGGCCGAACTGACCCACCAGATGGAGACCCTGCTGGACAAGCTGCGCCGCCACGAGCTGCAGCCGACCTCGCAGATGGTCGACGTGCTGCTGTCCGCAGGCGACGCGCTGAAGAGCCTGCTGGCCCGCCACCAAGGCTCCGGCGCCGCGGCGCTGGACACCTCCGAGCTGGTGGCCCACATCCGCGCGCTGGCCGAAGGCCGCGGCGCGTTTGCGCCGGCAGCTGCCGCCACCCCGGCTGCTGCGGCTGCGCAGGCTGCCGCCCCGGCAGCCGCGCCGCTGGTCAGCGGTGTGCGCATGCTGGAGCTGACGGTGGGCCCGCTGGAACACCCCGAAGAGGCCGACAGCATTGCCGACCTGTTCAAGGAAATCACCAACCTCGGCACGATCGAACCGCTGGACGCCGGCCGCTCGGCCGACGGCATGCGCCGCTTCAAGATCCTGACGACGTCGGCCGACGGCGACCTGCTGGACCTGTTCACCTTCCACGTGGCACGTGAACAACTCAGGATCTCGCCACTGGGCGACGGCTTCGGGTTCCACGCCGGTGCGCCTGGTGCCCCGGAAGCGGGCAACGAAAGCACCGCCGAGCTGGGCTACGGCTTCTTCGACGACGCCCCCGGCGCGCCGCAGGCCGACGCCGCCGCCGCGCCCGCACCGCAAGCCAGTGCCGATGTGCCGGTCGCCGCCACGCCGGTGGCCCAGCGCCCGACCGCCCGCGCCGAGGCCAAGGCAGCCGCCGGCCCCGAGTCCAGCACGCTGCGTGTCTCGATCGAGAAGGTCGACCAGCTGATCAACCTGGTGGGCGAGCTCGTCATCACCCAGGCCATGCTGGCCCAGAACAGCCGCGCCGTGGACCAGCAGATCAACCAGCAGCTGCTGTCCGGCCTGGCCGACCTGGAGCGCAACACCCGCGACCTGCAGGAAGCGGTGATGTCGATCCGCATGATTCCGATGTCGGTCGTGTTCAACCGCTTCCCGCGCATGCTGCGCGACCTGGCGGCCAAGCTCGACAAGAAGGTCGACCTGGTCACGCAAGGTGAAGCCACCGAGCTGGACAAGGGCCTGGTCGAGAAGATCACCGACCCGCTGACCCACCTGGTGCGCAACAGCTGCGACCACGGCATCGAGTCGCCGGCCGACCGCGCCGCCAAGGGCAAGCCGGAGAACGGCACCGTGACCCTGGTCGCTTCCCACCAGGGCGGCTCCATCGTGATCGAAGTGCGCGACGACGGCCGCGGCCTGAACCGTGCCAAGCTGCTGAGCAAGGCCCGCGAGCGCGGCATCGACGCCCCCGATTCGATGACCGACCAGGAGGTCTACGGCCTGATCTTCGCGCCGGGCTTCTCGACCGCCGACCAGGTGACCGACGTCTCCGGCCGCGGTGTCGGCATGGACGTGGTCAAGAAGAACATCACCTCGCTGGGTGGCACGGTCGAGATCGACTCGGCCGAAGGCTACGGCATGAGCGTCAAGGTCCGGCTGCCGCTGACCCTGGCCATCATGGACGGCATGAGCATCGGCGTCGGCGAGGAGTGCTACATCCTGCCGCTGTCCTCGGTGGTCGAATCGTTCCAGATCGAGCCGGGCATGATCAAGACCATCGGCGGCTCGGGCCGCGTGGTGGAAGTACGTGACGAGTTCATGCCGGTGATCGACCTGGAGAAGGTCTTCGAGGTGCCGCGCTTCGACTTCGAGAACGTCTCGAACATCATGGTCGTGGTGGAAGCCGAAGGTGGCCGCGTGGCCCTGCTGGTCGACGAGCTGCTGGGCCAGCAGCAAGTCGTGGTGAAGAACCTCGAAGCCAACTACCGCAAGGTCAACGACGTCTCGGGCGCCACCATCATGGGCGATGGCCGCGTGGCACTGATCCTGGACATCGGCTCGCTGGTGCGCCGCTCGCGGCACTGAGACCGCCATGCCCTTCCAACGACTCTCCGTGGGCATGCGGCTGGCTGCAGGATTCGGCTCCATCCTGATCCTTTCGGTGGCGGCCTCGGCCTTGTCGGCGACCCGGCTCAACGGCCTCCTGGCGTCCATGGACTCGGTGGAGACCAATGGCCGCCAGGCGCAACTGGCCCAGCAGTGGCGGGGCAACAGCGCGCTCAACATGACCCGCGCCGTGGCGCTGGCCAAGACCGGCAACGCTGCCGAAATGCAGGCCTACCTGGAGCCGCAGATCAAGGCCACCAGCGAGGAAATCAGCAAGCTGCAGAAGGCCCTCGGGGATTCGGACCTGGCCGCGGATGAACGCGTCGCGTTCGAAGCGATCGGCAAGACGCGGACGGCCTATGTGGACGTCCGCAACCAGATCTTCAGCAAGCTGAAGGCAGGCGATGCAGCGGCCCAGGCGGAGGTCGACAGCACCTTGGTGCCGGCGGCCGGCCAGTACCTGCGCAGCATGGACGAGCTGGTCAACCTGCTGGTCAACAACGCCAACACCGAAGTGATGGCGAGCCGCGACCTGGGTTCGAGCACCCGCCTGGTGATCTTCACGATGACCGTCGTGGCGCTGGCACTGGGCAGCGCCATCGCCTGGCTGCTGAGCCGCTCCATCACCGTGCCGCTGCGCCAGGTGATCGTCAGCGCCGAAGCCATGTCCGGCGGCGACCTTTCAGCCGAAGTGGCAGTGGGGCGACGCGACGAGATCGGCCGGCTCCAGGCGGCCATCCTGGGCATGCGCAACTCGCTGCGCGACGTGGTGGGCAACATCCGCTCGTCGACCGACAGCATCTCGATCGCCAGCAGCGAAGTGGCCCTGGGCAGCCAGGACCTGAGCAGCCGCACCGAAGACACGGCCTCCAGCCTGCAGGAAGCCGCCTCGTCGATGGACCAGTTGACCGGCACGGTGCGCCACACCGCCGATGCCGCCCGCACGGCGAACCAGCTGGTGGCCACGGCCTCCGAGACCGCGCAGCGCGGCGGCGAGGTGGTCGGCGAGGTCGTGCACAACATGCAGCAGATCAGCGAAACCAGCCGCAAGATCGCCGACATCATCGGCGTGATCGATGGAATCGCCTTCCAGACCAACATCCTGGCGCTGAACGCCGCGGTCGAAGCCGCGCGGGCTGGCGAACAGGGCCGCGGCTTTGCCGTGGTGGCCGGCGAAGTGCGCAGCCTGGCCCAGCGCAGCGCCGCCGCCGCACGGGAAATCAAGGGCTTGATCAGCGCCAGCGTCGAGCGGGTCGAGTCCGGCTCGCGCCTGGTGGCCACCGCCGGTGCCTCGATGCAGGACATCGTCGGCAGCGTACAGCGCGTCACCGACATCATTGGCGAGATCTCTTCGGCCGCCTCCGAACAGAGCGAAGGCCTGGGTCAGATCAGTGGCGCCGTGAGCCAACTCGACCAGATGACGCAACAGAACGCCGCGCTGGTCGAAGAAAGCGCCGCTGCCGCCGAGAGCCTGAAGGACCAGGCCCAGCGCCTGGCCGGCCTGGTCGGCCACTTCCGCCTGGGCCAGGCAGCTCCGGCTGCGGTTTCGACCGCCGTCAAGCCCGCCCCGGCCAGCGTCAACGCATCGACTCGCTCGCTTGTGCCCAAGCGGGCCGCGCCCAGCAAGGCCGGCGTCAAGGCCCCGGCCCGCCCGGCCGCCGGCGCGGCGCATGCCCCGGCGCCAGCGCCGGCAACGGCCGCCTCGCGGGCGCCGGTGCCCGCAGGCGGCGACGGCGACTGGGCCCAGTTTTGAAGGGGCCGCGCCCCTTCTCCCCCGAACTTTGAATCCTCCCCGACAGAGAGAGATGAAACCATGATGACCTGGATGCGGAACTTCAAGATTCGATTGCGCATGCAAGGCGCGATCGGCATCGTGCTGGCCTTGTTTGCGCTGGTGGGCGCCACCGGCCTGATCGGCGGCAGCCAGATGGCCGAGTTGAACGCCTCGTTCATGACCACCTCCATTCTGGAGATCAAGGATGTCGCGGCGATCCGCGAGCACCTGGGCGCCGTGCGGCTCTACGAAAAGAGCATGGTCATCGACTACGAGAACACGGCTGCGGTGCAGGCCCATGCCGCCAAGTGGCGCGAGGGCGTGGCCTCGTTGAACAAGGCCATCAATGCGCTGCTCGAAGGCGAGGAGGACGAAGACAACCCGGTGGCGCGCGAAGCGCTGAAGGACGTGGCGACCTACACCGAGAGCACCAGCCGCGTGATCACGCAGATCGAGGCCGGCGCGTTCGACAACGCCCGCACCGCCGACAAGATGCTGGGCCGCGCCAAGGAAGCAATCAAGTCGGCCGAGGCCAAGTTCGAGAAGATCGAGCAGATCATCGACGACGAGGCCGAGTCCACCCAGCGCGAATTCAACGAGAAGATGCGCATGACGCTGATGATGTTCATCGGCGTGCTGGCGGTGGTGGTCGTCGTCGTCGTGCCGGCCACGCTGCTGAACTCGGCTTCCATCATCAAGCCGATGATGCATGCCACCGAGATCGCCAATGCGATCGCCGAAGGTGACTTGACGCACCGCATCGACGCCACCGGCAAGGACGAGGCCGGCGAGCTGCTGCGCTCGCTGCAGCACATGCAGCAGTCGCTGGCCGGCCTGGTCGGCGAAGTGCGCAGCACCTCGGGCAGCATCCATGTGGCGGCCAGCGAAGTGGCCTCCGGCAACACCGACCTCAGCGCCCGCACCGAGCAGGCTGCGAGCAGCCTGGAAGAAACCGCCAGCGCGATGGAAGAGCTGACCGGTACCGTGCGCCAGAGCGCCGACTCGGCCAACCACGCCAGCGAGCTGGCCGGCTCGGCCTCCAGCGTTGCCGAACGCGGCGGCGAGGTCGTGGCCCAGGTGGTGCACACCATGGACGAGATCAACAGCGCCAGCCGCAAGATCGCCGACATCATCAGCGTCATCGACGGCATCGCCTTCCAGACCAACATCCTGGCGCTGAATGCCGCTGTGGAAGCCGCCCGTGCAGGTGAGCAAGGCCGCGGCTTCGCGGTCGTGGCTGGCGAAGTGCGCAGCCTGGCCGGCCGTTCGGCCGAAGCCGCGCGCGAGATCAAGCGCCTGATCAATGCCTCGGTCGAGAAGGTCGACACCGGCGCCCGGCTGGTGCAGGACGCCGGCAGCACCATGAGCGACATCGTCAGCTCGGTGCAGCGCGTCACCGCCATCGTGCGCGAGATCAGCACCGCTGCCTCCGAGCAGAGCAAGGGCATCAACCAGGTCAACTCGGCCGTGGTGCAGCTGGACCAGATGACGCAGCAGAACGCCGCGCTGGTCGAGGAAAGCGCCGCAGCCGCCGAAAGCCTGAAGGACCAGGCCAGCCGGCTCAACAGCGTGGTGGCGCGCTTCCGCGTCGATGCCTCCGCCCCGGCGGCCGCCCCGGCACCGAAGGCGACTGGCGCCAACGTGGCCTCTGCCGCCGTGGCCAAGCCGGCGGTGTCGCCGGCCAAGGTCGGCAAGCCCGCCGCACTCGCTCCGGTTTCCGCAGTGGCCAAGGCCGGCGCCAAGCCTGCAGCCGCCCCGGCGCCACGAGCCCCGGCCGCCACCGCGGCGACCACCGCCGCCATCAACGAAAGCGACTGGGAAACTTTCTGACCCTCGGTCAGCGGTCCAACACTTTCTGACGCCAGAGCCCGGCAAAGACCGGGTCACGCCCGCGCCGCTTGCGGCGCGAGGCGACAACGGATACCGGAGACGCGAGCTTTGCCGTACGGGCTGTCCCAAGCCCGCTCCAACCCCTCCGCGCCATCGTCATGAACCACTTTCTCCGCCGCTTCACCATCCGACAGCGGTTGCTGGGCAGCACCCTCACCCTCTGTATCCTGATCCTCGCAATGGGCGGCTGGTCCGCCATCAGCTTCCGCGCGCTGCAGCAGCACGTGGGCGACATGCTGGACACACAGGCCGCGACCTCGCGCGACACCAGCGCCATCCTGGCTGCGCTCGAACGCGTGCAGCGCCTCGAGCAGTCGGTGATGCTCAATGGCAACAATGCCAACGAGGCCGGCGACTACCACGCCCAGTGGAAGAAGACCGTTGCCGCCACGCGAGAGCAGCTCAAGGCCGTGATGGCCGACCCCGAGCGCGCTGCCGCCCTCAAGCCTGGCGTGGACGGTTTCGAGGCCCACGTCAAGCCGCTGGAAGACATCCTGCAGCAGGTGGTGGACGCCAAGATGGACGCCACCGCCGCCTATGCCTACGCGGGCCAGGCCCAGGCCGACCTGGACCAGGCCCGCGACGTGTTCAACAAGTGGGTCGCGCAGACCCACGAGCAGATCGCCAGCACCCGCGAAGCCGACCGCAGCTCCGAAGCCGCGCAGTCCAGCATGCGCATTGGCGTGATGCTGGTGGTGCTGGGCGGCTTGGCGGCACTGATGCTCACCATGGTGCGCTCCATCACCGGCCCGCTGCGCCGCGCCGCCCACCTGGCCGGCGACATTGCCAGGGGCGACCTGTCGGCCGACATCGCCGACGAAGGCCGCGACGAAGTGGCCAATTTCATGCGCGCACTGGGCGACATGCAGCATTCGCTGCGCGGCATCGTCGGCCAGGTGCGCGACAGTGCCCACAGCATCCGCATCGCCAGCGACGAGGTTGCCACCGGCAACCTGGACCTGAGCCAGCGCACCGAGCAGGCTGCCAGCAACCTGCAGGAAACCGCTGCCTCGATGGAGACGCTGACCGGCACCGTGCACCACAGCGCCGACGCGGCGCTGCAAGCCAGCCAGCTGGCCACCTCGGCCTCGGCGGTGGCGCAACGCGGCGGCGAGATGGTCGAGCAGGTGGTGCAGACCATGGCGCAGATCAACCAGTCCAGCCGCAAGATCGCCGACATCACCGGCGTGATCGACGGCATCGCCTTCCAGACCAACATCCTGGCGCTGAACGCCGCGGTCGAAGCCGCGCGGGCCGGTGAGCAGGGCCGCGGCTTCGCGGTCGTGGCCACCGAAGTGCGCAGCCTGGCGCAGCGCAGCGCGAATGCCGCCAAGGAGATCAAGGCGCTGATCGGCGCTTCGGTGGACCGGGTCGAGAACGGCGCACGCCAGGTGCAGGACGCCGGCAGCACGATGGGCGAGATCGTCGCCTCGGTGCAGCGCGTCAGCAGCATCATCAACGAGATCAGCGGCGCCGCCGGTGACCAGAGCCGTGGCATCGGCGAGGTCGGCACCGCCGTCAACCAGCTCGACCAGATGACGCAGCAGAACGCCGCGCTGGTCGAAGAAAGCGCTGCCGCGGCCGAGAGCCTGAAGCAGCAAGCCCGCCAACTGGCCGACGTTGTCGCCACCTTCCGACTCGGCTGAGGCTCCGAATGCAAACCTCGCACCCCTCTTCCGCGCGCCCTTCGGGCTCGATCGCCCGTGACGTGGCCTTGCTCGGTGCCGGCGCCAGCCTGCTGATGCTGCTGGCCGTTGGCAGCCTGCTGGGCTGGAAGGCCACGCAGGCCGAACAACTGCAGGTGACGCAGCAGGCGCTGCAGCGCACCGAAGCCGTTGCCCACATGATCGACGCCTTCGACGCCGCGGCCCGTGAGTCGGCCCAGCAGGCGCACGCCGGCTTCCGCTCGCTGCTGCCGGGCACGCTGAGCCTGGCCGACGGCCAGCTGTTGCACGACGGCCAGCCGCTGAACAACGAATTCGCCGAGGTCGACCGGTTCCACACGCTGACTGGCGGCGTGGCCACCATCTTCATGCGCGACGGCGACGGCTTTCGCCGCATCAGCACCTCGCTGAAGAAGGAAAACGGCGAGCGCGCGGTCGGCACGCTGCTGGACCCGGCCAGCCCGGCCTGGAAGCCGGTCAATGCCGGCGAGCCCTTCGTGGGCCGCGCGGTGTTGTTCGGCAAGCCTTACATGACGCGCTACGAGCCGGTCAAGGACAGCAGCGGGAAGATCATCGCCATCCTGTTCGTCGGCTTCGACCTGAGCGCCATCCAGGCCTCCATCGTCAAGGTGGTCAACGAAGGCCGGCTGTTCGACACCGGCGGCCTGGTGCTGATCGACCCGAAAAAGGAAGCCAAGGACGCGCTGCTGCTGGCCCACACCAGCGCAGGCGGCAAGAAGCTGCTGGACGTGGCACCGCGGGGCGACCTGCTGCTCACCGCCACCGACACCCCGGTTTCGCTGCCGGCTGGCGCACTGCTGCGCGGCAACCCGGCCGACGACAGCCAGCGCGCCGTGGTGCGCAGCGTGGCCAGCACCGGCTGGCTGCTGGTGGCCGAATGGTCGCAGCGCGAAGCGCTGCGTGAGCACTGGGCCGCCATGCGCTGGCTGGCCGGCCTGGTGCTGGGCAGCGGGCTGCTGCTGGGCCTGGGGCTGCATCAGCTGTTGCGCCGCCGCGTGGGGACGCCGCTGGCCGAACTGGCCGTTGGCGTGCACCGGCTGGCCGATGGCGACCTGCGCGAACCAATGCGCAGCGGCCGCCACGACGAGGTCGGCGCCCTGGCACTGGACCTGGAGCACATGCGCCAGCGCTTCAGCCAGGCGCTGCTGACGGTGCATGAGAGCGCCGACGCGATCAGGCGTGCCTCAGCCGAAGTGGCCGCCGGCAACGCCGACCTCAGCGCGCGCACCGAACAGACCGCCAGCAACCTGCAGCAAACCGCCAGCGCGATGACGCAGATGAACGGCACCGTGCGCCACAGCGCAGATTCGGCCCAGCAGGCCAACACGCTGGCCGGCTCGGCCAGCGAGGTCGCGCAGCGCGGCGGCGCAGCGGTGGGCCAGGTCGTCGCCACGATGGACCAGATCAACCACGCGAGCCAGAAGATTGCCGACATCATCGGCGTGATCGACGGCATTGCCTTCCAGACCAACATCCTCGCGCTGAACGCCGCGGTGGAAGCCGCCCGCGCTGGCGAGCAGGGCCGCGGCTTCGCGGTCGTTGCGAGCGAAGTGCGCAGCCTGGCCGGCCGTTCGGCCGAAGCGGCGCGCGAGATCAAGCGCCTGATCCAGGCCTCGGTCGAGCAGGTCGACAGCGGCAGCCGCCAGGTGCGCGACGCGGGCGCGACGATGGACGAGATCGTGCGCTCGGTGCGCCGGGTCGGCGACATCGTGCGCGACATCAGCACCAGCGCTGCCGAGCAGAGCGACGGCATTGGCCAGATCCACCTCGCCGTCGGCCAGCTGGACCAGATGACCCAGCAGAACGCCGCGCTGGTCGAAGAAAGCGCGGCCTCGGCTGACAGCCTGCAGCAGCAGGCCCGGGCGCTGAGCGGCGCGGTGGCAAATTTCCGGCTGCGCTAGCCGCGGCCCCCGCCTTCTCACCATCAGGTCTTCGCGGCAGTTGCCGATATCCCTCGAAGACAAGTTGATTGCCCCGTGAAAAACACCGGCCCGTGCCAGGGCCAAGCCACCGGCCGGCCGCCTCGCGCGGCCCCGGATTTCTACAGCCCAAGGAGACACCCATGCGCCATTTCACCGCCGCCCTGATCACCACCGCCGCCGCCCTGTGCGCCGCAGCCGCCCATGCCGCCGCTGGCGGCGCCACCGAGGCAGATGCGACCGCGATGGTCAAGAAAGGCGTGGCTTTCGTGAAGGCCAACGGCAAGGACAAGGGTTATGCCGAGATCACCAGCAAGGCCGGCCCGTTCCGCCACGAGGACCTGTACCTGGTCGTCTACGGCCTGGACGGCACGGTGCTGGCCCACGGCGCCAACGACAAGATGGTGGGCAAGAACCTGATCGAGCTGAAGGACGTGGACGGCAAGGCCTTCGTCAAGGAGCGCGTGGAGCTGGCCAAGGCCAAGGCCAGCTTCTGGCAGGACTACAAGTTCACCAACCCCGAGACCAAGAAGATCGAACCGAAGGCGATGTACTGCGAGCGGCTGGACGAGACCGTCGTCTGCGGCGGCATCTACAAATAAGCCGCGACCCGCGCTGCGCCGGAGGCCTTCATGAAACTCGGAACCAAACTGCTGCTGCCGCCCATCGTCACGGCGCTGGTCGCGCTGACCGGTGGTGCGATCAACGGCGCGCTGATGCAGCGCGAGGCCGGCAGCAATGCCGAGGTCTTCACCGCCGCACTGGACCAGCTGCGCACCATCACCAGCGTGCAGGAGCAGATGGGCCAGATGCACAGCGGCGTGTACCGCACGCTGACGCTGATCGCCTCGCTGGACGAACCCGCGGTCAAGGCGGTCCGGGCCGACCTGCCCAAGCAGGTGCAGGACATTTCCCGCGTGGCCCAGGACATCAGCGGCCTGCATGACGACGACCAGGCCCTGCGCGACAACGCGCAGCAGGTCGCCAAGGACCTCGCCGCCTATGCCAAGCAGGCCGACCAGGCGATCGACCTGGCCCAGGTCGACCCGAACACCGGCGTGGCCGCGATGCAGGGCGCAGACGCCAGCTTCAAGGCGGCCAGCCAGGCCATGTCCAGGCTGATCGACAGCATCGAGGCCGCCGGCCAGCATGTGCAGGAGGCCTCTGCCTCGCGCGGCCAGCGCAATTCGCTGGGCCTGGGCCTGCTGAGCCTGCTGCTGACGGCAGTGGCGGTGCTGGTCTGCGCGGCGCTGCTGCGCCGGGTGATCCAGGCGCTGCGCGAAGCCTCGGCGCTGGCCGAGGCGGTGGCCGATGGCGACCTGTCCCAGCAAGCCGGCGACAACCAGCGCAGCGACGAGATCGGCCAGCTGCAGCGCAGCCTGACGCGCATGGTGCAGCGCCTGCACGACTCGCTGCAGACGGTGCGCCATGCGGCCAGCAGCATCGCCACGACCAGCAGCGAGATCGCCACCGGCAACCAGGACCTGTCCAACCGCACCGAGCAGACGGCCGGCCGGCTGCAGCAGACGGCTTCGTCGATGCTGCAACTCACAGGCTCGGTCGGCCAGAGCGCCGAAGCTGCAGCGCAAGCCAACCAGCTCGCCAGCTCGGCCGCCGAGGTGGCCCAGCGCGGTGGCGCGGCGGTCGCCGAGGTGGTGACGACGATGGACCAGATCCAGGCCGCGTCGCGCAAGATCGGCGACATCATCGGCGTGATCGATGGCATCGCCTTCCAGACCAACATCCTGGCGCTGAATGCCGCCGTCGAAGCCGCCCGTGCCGGCGAGCAGGGCCGCGGTTTCGCGGTGGTGGCTGGCGAAGTGCGCAGCCTGGCCGGCCGCTCGGCCGAAGCCGCACGCGAGATCAAGGCGCTGATCGGCGCCTCGGTCGACCGGGTCGAAAACGGCTCGCGCCTGGTGCAGGACGCCGGCACGACGATGAACGAGATCGTCGAATCCTCGCGCCGCGTCTCCAACATCATTGCCGAGATCACCGCCAGCACCGTCGAGCAGCGCGACGGCATTGGCCAGATCAATGGCGCCGTCGCCGAGCTGGACCAGATGACGCAGCAGAACGCCGCGCTGGTCGAGGAAAGTGCCGCCGCGTCCGACACCATGAAGCAACAGGCCTTGCGCTTGGCGCAGGTGGTGTCGACCTTCCAGCTGGGCACCGCCGGCAACACGGGCAGCACGGGCGGCCAAAGCAACACCGCACCGCCGCCCGCCACCCCCGTGCCCAAGGCCGCCGCCAGCCCCGCCCCGGCCAAGGCCACGGTGACGACCAGCCGCAAGCCGACGCAGTTGGCCGCGCCGCGCGCTGTCGCGCCGGCCCCCACATCCGCCGGTGGCGACACCGACTGGACGAGTTTCTAGAAGCCCCTTCACATCGCCGGGAAACGGCCGATATCAACGTCATGCGGTGCCCCGGAAAGGCCCGCCCATCCCACGCAAAGGACCCAACACCATGGACATGATCACCGAAGCCAAGCAAGTGGCCCGGCACGAGGCCGCGCGGGCGGGCAAGGCCGCCAAGGGCGCTGCCGCCGTCACGCACGGCGAATACCTGAGCTTCCGCCTCGGCGGCGAGGAATACGGCATCGACATCCTGCGCGTGCAGGAAATCCGCTCCTACGAGCAGCCGACCCGCATCGCCAACGCACCGGCCTTCCTGAAGGGCGTGGTCAACCTGCGCGGCGTGATCGTGCCGATCATCGACCTGCGCGTGAAGCTGAACTGCGAACAGGCCGAGTTCAACGACTTCACCGTCGTGATCGTGCTGAACATCAAGGGCCGCGTCGTCGGCGCCGTGGTCGACTCCGTCTCCGACGTGCTGGAACTCTCCAGCGACGCGGTCAAGGAAGCCCCGTCGATGAACGCCAATGTCAACATGTCCTTCATCACCGGCATCGCCAACGTTGGCGAACGCATGTTGATCCTGATGGACATCACGCAACTGATGAGCTCGTCCGACATGGGCCTGATCGACGACAACTCTTGAAACGGGGCACCCGGTTCGGCGGGAAATGGGGCACCCGGCTCGGCGAAACGCCGAACCACCCGCCGGGCGGGTTGCGCGGCCGCCTTGAGGCGGCTCGGCGCCGGCCGCGGGGACGGGCCACCCGGTTCGGCGAAACGCCGAACCTTCCGCGGTGCTGATTCAAAAAAAAAGGCCGTCGCTTGCGACGGCCTTTCGGTTTGGGCGAACGACTCGCCTCAAGGCGCCTCGACGCCTTGCCGATACCCCATCTGAACTCGAATTTAGAAAGGCTTTGTTTCGCCATGTCCTTGAACCGATGGAAGCTGGGGGCCCGGCTGGGTGGGGGATTCGCCATCGTGCTGAGCCTGATCGCGGCGATGGCGCTGACCGGCATCTGGCGCCTGCAGGCGCTGGAAGCCTCGATGCGCGCGACGATGGAAACGCCGTTGGCCAAGGAGCGCATGTTCGAGGAGTGGTACCGCAACATCGCCGTCGGCGTGATGCGCTACACCGCGATTGCCAAGAGCGCCGACACGACGCTGGAAGCGCAGTTCGCGCCGGAAGTGAAGATCACCACCGCGCGTGGCACCGAGATCGCCAAGCTGCTGGAGGCCATGCCGAAGACGGCCGAGGAAAGCAGCCTGCTGGAAGGCGTGTACGCCGAGCGCAAGAAGTACATCGCGGCACGCGACAAGGTTGGCGCGGCCAAGCGCGAGGGCAATTCCGAACTGGCCGAGCAGCTGCTGGCCAACGAGTTCCGCCCCGCTGCCAAGGTCTACATGGAGAAGATGCAGGCGCTGATCGACCATCAGCACCAGCACATCGACACGCTGGCCGCCGAGAGCGACGCGCTGGCCACGCAAAGCCAGTGGCTGATGGGCCTGCTGGGCCTGGTGGCCCTGGGCCTGGGCGCCTGCTTCGCCTGGCTGCTCACCGTTTCCATCACCCGCCCGCTGGCCCGCGCCGCAGACGTCGCCGGCCAGGTTGCCGGTGGTGACCTGCGGGTGCAGGTGCAGGCCGATGGCCGCGACGAGGTCGCCTTCCTGATGCGCGCGCTGGGCACCATGACCGACAACCTGCGTGATCTGGTCAGCCAGGTGCGCACGACCACCGACAGCATTGGCACCGCGAGCAGCGAGATCGCCACCGGCAACCACGACCTGAGCGCCCGCACCGAGCAGACCGCCTCCAGCCTGCAGGAAACCGCCGCCTCGATGGAACAGCTGACGGTCACCGTGCGCCAGTCCGCCGCGTCGGCCCAGCAGGCCAACCAGCTGGCCGCCACCGCCGCCGAAGTGGCCGCGCGCGGCGGCACTGTGGTCGGCGAGGTGGTGGCCACCATGAGCGCCATCAGCGCCAGCTCGAAGAAGATCGCCGACATCATCGGCGTGATCGACGGCATCGCCTTCCAGACCAACATCCTGGCGCTGAACGCGGCCGTGGAAGCCGCCCGCGCCGGCGAACAAGGCCGCGGCTTTGCGGTGGTGGCCGGTGAGGTGCGCAACCTGGCCCAGCGCTCGGCCGGCGCTGCACGCGAGATCAAGAGCCTGATCGGCAGCTCGGTCGAGAAGGTCGACGGTGGCGCCCGACTGGTCAGCGACGCCGGCCGCACAATGACCGAGATCGTCACCTCGGTGCAACGCGTGAGCCACATCATTGGCGAGATCACCACCGCCACCGCCGAGCAGAGCCAGGGCATCAGCCAGGTCAATGGCGCCGTCACGCACCTGGACCAGATGACGCAGCAGAACGCTGCGCTGGTGGAGGAGTCCGCCGCGGCGGCTGAAAGCATGAAGCAACAGGCCGAACAGCTGACCCAGCTCGTCGGCCGCTTCCGCCTGCCGGCGAACGCTTGATGGTGGTGAACGCCTGACGGGCCCGGGCTTCAGGGCTTGGGCGTGAGCAGGAACACCTTGGTCAGCCCGGTGAAGACGTTGTAGGACTCACCGGCGATCAAGCCCGCATCGTTGACCGCCATGGCCTGGCGCAACCGCCAGCCCAGCGCCAGCACGGCCGGTTCCACCAACTGGTTCAGGTCGGCGATCTGGCCCGCGGTCCAGATGGCGGCATGCGGGTAGCGCTCGGAGGCGGTGTAGGCCCAGCCGACCACCGTGCCCAGGTTGTTGAGCGCCTTGGCCTGGCTGATGCCGCCGCCGAGGGTACCGAGATCGGTCACCGTGCCACCGCTCCACAAGGCCGCGTGCACCTTGCCGCCGTCATGATCGGAGATGCCGGCCATCTGTCCGCTCTCGTTGAGCGCGACCGCCTCGCTGAAATGGCCACCGGGCAGCGTGCCCATGTCGGCGAGCACACCGTCGGTCCAGCGCGCAGCATGCTGGAAGCCATCGGCGGTGATGGCCCAGCCAGCCACCACGCCGGCATCGTTGATGGCGGTCGCCGCACTTTCCTCGCCGCCCAGCGTACCCAGGTCCAGCGGGCTGCCGTTGCGCCACAAGGTGGCGTGCGAACGGCCTGGCGTGTACTCCGCATAGCCGACCACCTCGCCACCCGCATTGACGTCGGCGGCATACGAGATGCGGCCGGTGGGCAGCGGCGGCAGTACCGTGTAGTTGTCGGCGCTGCCGTGCCACCAGATGCCGGCGGTTTGCGCGTTGTATTCGCCATAGCCGACGACATCGCCGGTCTCGTTGAGGCCGTTGGCGCCGCTGTTGCGCAACTCGTCCGGCCCGAAGTCCACCGCCAGCTTCTGCTGCCACACCGTGGCATTGGAAAAGCCGGACGGATTGCCCGAAGCGCCGGCCACCCAGCCGTTCTGGGCCATGGCGGTGGCCCGCTCGAAGTCGCCGCCCAGCGTGGGCAGGATCGTGAAGGTGTAGGACGCGGCGGCCAGGGCAGGGTTGGCGAGCGCGGCGAGACAGACAGTCGATGCGCCCAGCAGCAGCCGAACAGCAGCCACCCGCGAGGCAAAAGCAGGTGAAAGGTGCATCACATGGTTCCTTGCTTGGAGAAAATTGAAGAAAGCCCATGGTCACCAAGACCGGGCGCGCTGTCTCTCCCCTGCTTGATGTGCATGCACATGGCACAGCGCCCGTCTCGCTGACGTTACCGTTTGCCACGAGGGCCTCTACCATTGGCGCCCAGCGGCCCCTCCCGGCCGGTTTGCCGTTTTCTTTCTTGCGCCACCAGGCGTGCCAATTCGAGGCTCCGCGCGATGCGACACCTTTCCCCCGCCGGCCAGCAGGCCATTCAAGACATCGCCCAGCGACACGGCTTCAGCCAGGACGCGGTGATGCACATGCTGGACGCCGTGGTGCGCGGCAACGGCGGCATGGCGCAGTTCAACCACGGCGAGTTCGCCGGCTCCGGCCAGTGGATGCGTGGCGGCATGACCATGGTGTCGGACATGTTCAACAACCACCTCAAGGGCAGGGTCGACAACCTCTGCAGCGAACTGTCCAACGTGGTCGCCAACCAGCCCGGCCTGATACAGGCCGGCAGCTTCCAGTCGCAGACCCAGGGCGCGCCGACGCCCGCGGTGGGCTGGGGTCCGTCCGGCGAATCGCCGGACAACGGCGATGCATCGACTGGCAACCTGTTCGCGCCCCCGCCACCCGATTGGTGGGGCCCCAGCCTGCGTTTCCCGAACAGCACCGGCAGCCAGAACGGCGCGCGTTATGCCTACTTCGCCCAGGCCAGGCGCCTGGCGGTGGACGTCGGCGGCACCGTCACCATCTACGACACGCTGGACCACCAGATCGGCGGCTTCTCGCAGCAGCAAGCCGCGGACGGCACCATGACCTGCAGCAGCCAGTACGGCACGGTGCCGCTGAACAGCCTGCCCGTGGTGTCGATCAACGGCATGGCGCCACCGCAAACGCAGGCGGCTTACGACGCGGGCAACATGGCACCGCCGCCCGCCAACGCTGCGCCGGCCTCATTCGGCAATTCAAGCTCGTCGCCCACCGACATCCTTGCGACCCTGCAAAAGCTCGCCGAGTTGCACGCCGCCGGTGTGCTGACGGCCGAGGAGTTCAGCGCGAAAAACGCGGACTTGCTGGCGCGGCTGTAGCCCGATCGCTCAGTGATAGTCCTCTTCTCGTTGATGGCGGACGGCCAACACGAGCACCTTGGCCTGCGCCTCCTCCCCCGTCGGGATGACTTCGAAGAGGGCGACATAGCCGGTGCGGCCGAACGGGATGACCAGTTCACGCCGGCGGCCGCCTGCTGTCGCCTTGCGGCAAATGAACGGATTGGTTTTCAGCTGGGCCGAAACAGCTTCTCCGATGGCGGTGATCGCGTGCTGAGCCGCCTCGATGTCCTCGTGAGTTTCAGCGCGACTGAGAAGGTGTTCGTGGAGGCGGATCAAGTCCAACCTGGCGGACGCACTCAATTCAACCAAGTAGCTCACAGGCCAAGCTGCTTGCGTCTGGCTTCGGTCATGGCCCTCAATTCGGCCAGTACGTCATCGACGGGGTGCGCCTCTCCCGTGCGTTGGTAGTCCTGCCAGGACGCCTCGCCGCGAGCGTAAAAATCATCCTGCACACGCCGGAAATCGACCGCCTTGCGGACCGATGCCTCGACAAATTCCGAGAGCGTCTCACCCTCTCGGAGTACGGACTCAAGGTCAGCGCGGAGCTTTGGCTCGACGCGAACTTGGGGAAGGATGGAGGTCTTCATCTGGATATTGTGTTGCATTCGCGTTGCAGCGTCAAAAGGCAGACACGCACAACGTGAGCTTCGACCATCACAGCAACCCCGCCCTTCTCAACGTCTCCATCACCGGCCGCCGCAGCAACTCCCTCAACCCCCACCAGCCCGCCGCCAGCGCCAGCAAGGCGCCCACGGCGCCGCCGACCAGGGGCACCCAGGGCGCGGCGGTCCAGGTGAAGTCGAAGGCGAAGCGGGCCAGGGCCCAGCCGACGGCCATCGCGCCGAGCGAGGCCAGCACCCCCGCCAGCGCGCCCACGCCCAGCAGTTCAGCCCGCTGCACCTGGGCCAGCAGGCGGCCGCTGGCACCGCAGGCGCGCATCACCGCGTACTCGCGCGCGCGTTGCTCGCGGGTGGCGCTGAGTGCGGCGAACAGCACGGCCAGGCCGGCGGCGACGGTGAAGACGAACAGGTATTCGACCGCCTGGATCACCTGGTCCAGCACCTGCTGCAGCTGGGCCAGCGTGGCCGAGATGTCGATGGCGGTGATGTTCGGGAATCCGTGGGTCAGGCGGTTGTCGAAACCGGGCGTGGCCGGGGCGCGGAAGGCGGAGATGAAGGTGGTGGGCAGGTCCGGCATGTCGGCCACCGGGAACATCACGAAGAAGTTGGCGCGCATCGAAGTCCAGTCGACCTTGCGCAGGCTGGTGACCTTGCCTTCGCGTGGCTGGCCGCCAATGTCGAAATGCAGCACGTCGCCCAGCTTCAGGCCCAGGTTCTTGGCCAGGCCTTCTTCGACGCTGAGGCCGTCGGCCTCGCCAGCGGTCCATTGGCCGCCAGCGAGCTGGTTGTGCGCCGGCATCTGCAGCGAGTAGCTGAGGTTGAGCTCGCGCTCGACCGAGCGGCGCGCGTCCTCGCGCTGCGCCAGGCGCTGGGCAATCGGCTCGCCGTTGATCGTCGTCAGCCGGCCGCGCACCATCGGGTACCAGTCGCCACCGGTCACGCCTTCTTTCACCAACTGCTGGCGGAAGGCATCGGCCTGCTCGGGCACGATGTTGATGACAAAGCGGTTTGGCGCGTCCGGCGGCGTGGACTGGCGCCAGCTGCTGATCAGGTCGGTGCGCAGCAGCACCAGCAGCGCCAGCGCCATCAGGCCCACGGCCAGCGACGAGACCTGCAGCACCGCAAAGGCCGGCCGTGCCGCGACCTGCCGCGTGGCCAGCACCAGCCAGCGCGGCGCGCGGCTCTCGGGCACCAGCCGCCGCAGCGCCAGCACCGACAGCCAGGCCAGCAGCGCAAACACGCCAACCGCCGCGGCAAAGCCGCCGACCGCGATCAGGCCCAGCGTGAGGTCCCGCGCCACGCCCATCAGCAGCGCGGCAAACGCGCCACCCGCCGCCAGCAGCACGCCCAACGACAGCGGTTTGATGCTGCCCAGCTCGCGGCGAATGACGCGCAGCGGCGGCACGCGCGCCAGCTGCAGCACCGGCGGCAGGCCAAAGCCCAGCATCAACGTGATGCCCACGCCCATGCCAAAGGCGGCCGGCGCCCAGCCCGGTGGCGGCAGCGAGGCCGGCACCAGGCTGCCCAGCAGGTTGACGAACAAGCCATGCAGCGCCAGGCCTGCCAGCACGCCCAGCAGGCTGGCCATGACCGCCAGTGCGCCGAACTCCAGCGCATAGATGCCGGCGATCTGCCGCTGCGACAGGCCGAGCACGCGCAGCATTGCGCAGTCGTCCAGGTGGCGCTGGGCGAAGTCGCGTGCGGCAATCGCCACCGCCACGGCGGCCAGCAAGGCCGCCAGCAGCGCAACCAGGTTCAGGAACTTGTCGGCCCGGTCCAGCGTCTGCCGCATTTCGGGCCGGCCGGAGTTGAGGGATTCGAGCCGCGTGCCACGCTGGCCCTGGTCCTTCAGCGCCTGCTGCGCCCACTCGGTGTAGGGCGCCAGCAGCTTCTCCTTGCCCAGCGGCGCCACCAGCAGCGTGCGGTAGGTGATGCGGCTGGCCGGCTGCACCAGCCCGGTGGCCGGCAGGTCCGCCTCGTTGAGCATCACGCGTGGCGCAAAGCTGAGGAAACCGGTGCCACGATCAGGCTCCAGCGCGATCAGCGCGGCAATGCGCAGCTGCGCGTCGCCCAGCAGCAGCGGGTCGCCCACCTTCAGCGCCAGCGCCTCGGCCAGCGCCGGGTCCACGAACACCTGGCCGGCGGCCGGCATGCCCGGGCCAGGCTGTGCGGGACTGTTGGCGGTCTGCTGCAGGCTCAAGGCGCCGCGCAGCGGATAACCCTGGCTCACGGCCTTGACGGCAACCAGCCGGCTGGCGCCGCCCAGGCTGTCCGGCGCGCGGGCCATGCTGGGGAACTGTGCCGTGTGGGCCGCCACCAGGCCCTGCTTCTGCGCCTGCTGCACGTATTCCGGCGGCAGCGGGTGATCGCTGTTGATCACCAGGTCACCGCCCAGCAGCTGGGCCGCGTCCCGCTTCAGGCCGGCCTGCAGCCGGTCGGCAAAAAAGCCCACGGCGCTGAGCGCCGCGACCGCCAGCACCACCGCCACCAGCACCAGCCGCAGCTCGCCGGCGGCGAAGTCGCGCAGCATCTGCCGGGCGGCCAGGCGCCAGATCGACGGGGAAACCGCGGCCGGAGCGGCGGGCGAGACGGGTGACGTGTCGGGCATGGCCGCGACGGTACACGATCGTTCGCGGCAGGAATGAACGCAGCGTGCAAGCCAATCGAACGACCAGGGGCGTGCGGACTGCTGCAATGGGGTCATCATGTCGCACACCCTGCCCAGCCTCTACATTTCCCACGGCTCACCGATGACGGCGCTGGAACCGGGCGCCGCTGGCGCCTTCTGGGCCCGGCTCGGCCCGGCCATCGACGCCGCCTTCGGCAGGCCCAAGGCCATCCTGGCCGTCTCTGCCCACTCGCTGACGCGTGAGCCGGTGCTGATGGCTGCGCCCCGGCACGAAGCCGTGCACGACTTCGGCGGTTTCCCGCAGGCGCTGTTCGACCTGCGCTACCCGGCTGCCGGCGCCCCGGCGCTGGCCCAGCGGGTGCAAGCGCTGCTGAAGGACGCCGGCCTGCCGGTGCACCTCGTCGACGAAGGCGGGCTGGACCACGGCATCTGGACGCCGCTGCGCTCGATGTATCCGGACGGCGACGTGCCCATCCTGCCGCTGGCCTGGCCGCCCAACTGGACGCCGGCACAACTGCTGAAACTCGGCCACGCGCTGCAACCGCTGGCGGCCGAGGGCGTGCTGGTGATGGGCAGCGGCGCGATCACGCACAACCTGCGGCTGTTTGGCGGCGGCGCCCGCACGCTGGATGCGCCCGAACGCGAGGAAAGCGTCGCCTTCCGCGGCTGGTTCCAGCAGCAAGCCCAGGCCGCCGACTGGGCCGCGCTGACCGACTACCGCCGCCAGGCCCCGCATGCGGCTTTCATGCACCCGACCGACGAGCACCTGCTGCCCTGGTTCGTGGCCGCCGGTGCCGCGGGCGACGCGCCCGCCGGGCTGCGGCTGCACGACAGCGTGACCTACGGCCACATGGGCATGGACGTCTACGCTTTCGGTCCGGAAGCGCCGCGGCTGGCGCAGGCGCTGGAGGCAACCAGCGCCACCGCCTGAAGACACGCCAGGGAAGACGCCCCTGCCCGCGTCTCGCGGCGGCCGCCCGATCTGGGATAGATTGGGCGGCCATGTTGCTGTCTGCTGCCAAACCCGTCCTGACCACGCCGCGCCTGCTGCTGAGCGCCGGTGACCCCGCCTTGGCCGAGGCCGTGGCCGAGCTTTACCGGCGCAACCGGGCGCACTTCTCGCGCTGGGATCCACCGACGCCGGAGGCCTTTTTCACGGCCGAGGCGCAGGCGGCGCGCATCCAGGAAGGGCTGAATGCGTTTTCGGCTGGCCAGGGCTTTCGCTACTGGCTGCTGCCGCGCGAGGCACCGACCCGGGTGATCGGCAGCGTGCATTTCAACCAGGTCGCCCGCGGCGCTTTCCACAGCTGCATGCTGGGTTATGCGCTCGACGAGGCCCACCAGGGCAGCGGCCTGATGCACGAAGCGCTGCAGGCCGGACTGGCCGAGATGTTCTCGCCGCGAGTCAACCTGCACCGGGTGCAGGCGGCGGTGCGGCCGGAAAACCTCCACAGCCTGTCGGTGCTGGCCCGGCTGGGCTTCGAGGTGGAAGGGCTGTCGCGAGACTACCTGTTCATCGACGGCGCCTGGCGCGACCACTTCGTGCACGCGCTGCGCAACCCGGCTTTCCAGCGGCCCGGCGACTGGCCGCCGGACGCTGAATGAACGCTGGCTGAACGCCGGCCTGAAACTTGCTCGCCTGGACAGGTCGACCAAGGTGTCGGTGAGCGAGCGCAAAGCTAG
Source organism: Ideonella sp. (assembly GCF_041287625.1). GTDB lineage: Bacteria > Pseudomonadota > Gammaproteobacteria > Burkholderiales > Burkholderiaceae_C > Ideonella. Next base: position 100,810 of record NZ_JBGGNH010000019.1, on the reverse strand, counting down.
AGGAAAATCCCGAGCAAGCCAGAATCCGCGCGTCAGGCTGCCGGCCGTACCATCCGCTGCCTTGACGCCGCCCCGTCCATCCGACGACCCGATCAACTCTCGCGACGGTGACCCCGTCCCCCGGAGACCCCTGCATGCGTGCACCTGCCCCTCAGCTGCTGTCCACCCTCGCCCTGGCCTTGCTCGCCGCCTGCGGCAGCGCCGCCAGCGCAAAGACCCTGGTGTATTGCTCCGAAGGTTCGCCCGAGAACTTCACGCCGGCACTGAACACCACCGGCACCAGCTTCGACGCGGCCCGTCCTGTCTATGACCGCCTGACGCACTTCGCCCGCGGCACCACCAACGTCGAGCCCGGCCTGGCCGAGAGCTGGACCGTGTCGGCCGACGGCAAGGTCTTCACCTTCAAGCTGCGCAAGGGCGTGAAGTTCCACAGCGGCGTGAACGGCTTCACCCCCACGCGCGACTTCAATGCCGACGACGTGCTCTGGAGCTTCGAGCGCCAGTGGAAAGCGGACCACCCCTACGCGAAAGTCTCCGGCGGCAAGTACGACTACTTCGCCGACATGGGCCTGAAGGACGACCTGGTCGCGCTGGAAAAGCTGGACGACTACACCGTCAAGATGACGCTGAAGACGGCCAACGTGACCATGCTGGCCAACCTGGCGATGGATTTCGCCGCGATCTACTCGGCCCAATACGCCGACTTCCTGGCCAAGGCCAACAAGAAGGAACAGTTCGACCAGATCCCCGTCGGCACCGGCCCGTTCTCCTTCGTCACTTACCAGAAGGACGCGGTGATCCGCTACAAGGCCAACAAGGCCTACTTCGGCGAGAAGGCGGAAGTCGACGACCTGGTCTACGCCATCACCACCGACCCGACCGCGCGCTACTCCAAGATCAAGGCCGGCGAGTGCCACCTGAGCGCTTACCCGCGCCCTGCCGACCTGCCGGAGATGCAGAAGGACGCCACGCTGAACGTCATCAGCCAGCCCGGTCTGAACATCGCCTACTGGGCCTTCAACACCCAGAAGCCGCCGCTGGACAAGAAGGAAGTCCGCCAGGCGCTGACGATGGCCATCGACAAGGCGGCGATCCTGAAGGACGTCTACCTCGGCGCCGGCGCCCCAGCCGTCAACCTGATCCCGCCGACCATTCCGGCCTACAACGACGCGGTCAAGGACTGGCCGTACGACCCGACCAAGGCCAAGGCCCTGCTGGCCAAGGCCGGCGTCAAGACGCCCATCGAGCTGGACCTCTGGTACATGCCGGTGCAGCGCCCGTACAACCCGAACGCCAAGCGCGTGGCCGAGATGATGCAGGCCGACCTGGCCAAGATCGGCGTGAACGCCAAGCTGGTCACCTTCGAATGGGGCGAGTACCGCAAGCGCCTGCAGCAGGGCGAGCACCAGACCGGCATGCTGGGCTGGAACGGCGACAACGGCGACCCCGACAACTTCTTCTTCCTGCACGGCTGCGACGCCGCCCGCCCGGGTGGCCAGAACCTCTCGAAGTGGTGCTTCAAGCCCTTCGACGAGAAGCTGCTGAAGGCCCGCGCCACCGCGGACATGAAGGAGCGCACCAAGCTGTACAAGGAAATGCAGGTCATCGAACACGAGGAGGCGCCGGACTTCAAGATCGCCCACTCGGTGGTCTACGAGGTGATGCGCAAGCAGGTCACGGGCTACAAGCAGAGCCCGTTCAACACACATGAATTCAACGGCGTCTCGCTGAAGTAGCGCGAGCCCGCCTGGCCGGCCGGCGCACCCAGCTCACAAGAAAACGAAGGGCCGTCCCCGAGTTTTCTTGACCCCCTCGAGGGGCCTGACGCGAAGCGGCAGGTCAGGGGCGCCCAAGTGCCCGGCCGGTGCGCATCGCCGCGCCCAAGCAGCGCGGCGGCGCCACGGTTTTACCCACCCCACCGCAGCCCACAATGAACCTCCGTCGTCATCCTTCCCTGGCGGTCCTGGCCACGCTGTGCCTGGCCGGCATGCTGAGCGCGTGCCACCCGCTGCCCGACACGATCAAGATCGGCGTCGCCCAACCCCTGTCCGGGCCGCTGAAGGACCTGGGCCAGGACATGCTGGACGGCACGAAGATGGCGGTCGAGGAGCTGAACAAGGAAGGCTTCAAGATCGACGGCAAGGTGATCAAGCTGGAAGTCGTTGCGGCCGACGACAAGGCCGATGCCGAAGCCGGCAAGCAGGCCGCCAAGACGCTGATCGACGCGGGCGTGGTCGCGGTGATCGGGCACCTGAATTCCGGCGTCAGCATGGCCGCAGCACCGCTGTATGCCGAGAAGATGATTCCGCAGCTGGCCATCTCGACCAAGCCCGAATACACCAAGATGGGCCTGCCGACGACCTTCCGCCTGGTCGCCAGCGACGCGCTGCAGTCCAAGGCCATGGGCTCGTTCGCCGCGCAGCTGCCGGGCCAGCACGTCTATGCGGTGGTCGATGACGCGACGCCTTACGGCAAGGGCCTGGCCGAGCTGGCCCTGGGCCAGCTGAAAACGCGCAACAAGACCGTCGGCCTGACCATGTCGCTGGACGACAAGACCACCGAGTTCGCCAAGCTGGTGGCCGGCATCAAGGACAACAAGGTGGATGTGCTGGTCACCACACTGGCCGACTTCCAGACCATCGCGCTGGCCGACCAGCTGCTGGCTGCCGGGCTGCACAACATCAGCATCGTCGGTGGCGACACCATCAAGACCGAAGGCCTGCTCAAGATCAACCCCGAGATCGGCAACATCTACGCCACCTCGCCCATCGTCGCGGCCGGTGAGTTCCTCGGCGGCAAGGTCTTCCTGAACAACTTCCGCACCGAGTTCAAGCACGACCCGGTCTACGCGGCCCATTACGCCTATGACGCCGTGCACGTGCTGCTCTCGGCCATCCGCAAGGCCCACAGCGTCGACGGCAAGACGCTGGTCGAGACGCTGAAGACCCTGGACCCACTGGCCCCGGTGACCAGCAGCATGCGCTTTGGTGCCGATGGCGAACAGCGTTATGGTGCCGTCAGCGTCTACCAGCTGACCCGCGGCAACTGGTTCCTGCTGACGCGCAGCGACGTCTGGTAAGTCCCCAAGCAAACTCACGCATGTTCCGTTTTCTCTGGCGCCGCCTGGCGCTCACGGTGCCGACCTTCATCGCCCTGATGTTCGTCACCTTCGTGGCCATCCGGCTGGTGCCGGGCGACCCTGTCGAAGTGCGGGTCGGCGAGCGCGGCATCAGTGCCGAGCGGCTGGCCTTCTTCCGCCATGAGCTGGGGCTGGACCAGCCGATCTGGAAGCAGTTCTGGGACTACTTCGTGCAGCTGCTGCACGGCGACTTCGGCACCTCGCTGGCCACCAACCAGAAGGTGCTGACCGAGTTCCTGGCGCTGTTCCCGGCCACGCTGGAGCTGAGCATCTTCGCGATGCTGTTCGCCGCGCTGATCGGCCTGCCGGCCGGCACCATCGCAGCGGCCAAGCGCGGCACCATCTTCGACCAGACGCTGATGAGCCTGTCGGTCACCGGCTACTCCATGCCCATCTTCTGGTGGGGCCTGCTGCTGATCATGTTCGTCGGCGAGCGCTGGGGGCTCACGCCTGTCTCCGGCCGCATCGACCTGATCAACTTCTACTTCGAACCGGTCACCGGCTTCATGGTGATCGACGCCTGGCTCTCCGGCCAGCCAGGCGCGGTGCTGGACGCGCTGCACCACCTGGTGCTGCCCGGCATCGTGCTGGGCACCGTGCCGCTGGCCGTCATCGCCCGCATGACCCGCTCTGCGATGCTGGAAGTGCTGAACGAGGACTACGTGCGCACCGCGCGTGCCAAGGGCCTGCCGGCCTGGCGCGTGGTCGGCCTGCACGCGCTGCGCAATGCGCTGATCCCCGTTGTCACGGTAATCGGCCTGCAGGTCGGCGCGCTGATGGCCGGCGCGGTGCTGACCGAGACCATCTTCTCGTGGCCGGGCATCGGCAAGTGGCTGATCGAGTCCATCGCTCGCCGCGACTACCCGGCGCTGCAAGGCGGCGTGATGCTGATCTCCGGCGTGGTGATCCTGGTGAACCTGGTGGTCGACCTGACTTACGGCCTGATCAACCCGCGAATTCGTCATGGCTGAAATGGCTGTTTCTCCTGTTCCCAAGACCAGCGCGCCACCCTCGGCCGCGCGCCAGTTCTGGCTGTCATTCTCCGAAAACCGCGGCGCGATGCTGGGCCTGGTGATCGTCGTGGTGGTCGTTCTGCTGGCCGTGTTCGCCGAGTGGGTGGCACCTTATGCACCCGACCAGCAGTTCCGCGAAGCCGTGCGTGCCGCGCCCGCCTGGGCCGAAGGCGGCAGCCGGCAGTTCTTGCTGGGCACCGACAGCCTGGGCCGCGACATGCTCACGCGCCTGATCTTCGGCGCACGCATCTCGCTGTTCATCGGCCTGTCGGTGATGGGCGTTTCCTTTGTCATTGGCGTGCTGCTGGGCCTGGCCTGCGTCTCGTTCGACGGCAAGCTGGGCCAGACGGTGGACGTGGTCATCACCCGCGTGATGGATCTGATCATGGCCGTGCCCAGCCTGGTGCTGGCGATCCTGGTCGTGGCGGTGCTCGGCCCCAGCCTGATCAACACCATCGTCGCGGTCACCATCGTCTACCTGCCGCGCTACGTGCGGCTGCTGCGCGCCTCGGCGCAGACGGAACTGGGCAAGGACTACGTCACCGCCGCGCGCGTGGCCGGCGTGGGCAAGTGGCGCCTGATGTTCAAGACCGTGCTGCCGAACTGCCTGGCGCCGCTGATCGTGCAGGCCGCGCTCGGCGTGTCCGACGCGATCCTGGAAGCCGCCGCGCTCGGCTTCCTCGGCCTGGGCGCACAGCCGCCCACGGCCGAGTGGGGCACGATGCTGGCCGACGCCCGCGAATTCATCCGCTCCGAGCCATGGCTGGTCACGCTGCCCGGCCTGGCGATCCTGATCACCGTGGTCTCGATCAACCTGGCCGGCGACGGCGTGCGCGACGCGCTGGACCCGAAGATGCGGAGGTCCTGACCATGACAACTGCTCCCCTACTGGACATCCAAGGCCTGACCGTCAGCTTCGCCACCCGCGGCGGCGCTTTCCGTGCGGTCGATGGCGTGAACCTGCAGGTCGCGCCGAACGAACTGCTGGCCATCGTTGGCGAATCGGGCTCCGGCAAGTCGGTCGCGATGCTGGCCATCATGGGCCTGCTGCCGTGGACGGCCACCATCACCGCCGAGCGCATGGTGTTCGACGGCCAGGACCTGCTCAAGCTCACGCCCAGGCAGCGCCGCACCCTCATCGGCAAGGACGTGGCGATGGTGTTCCAGGAGCCGATGAGCTCGCTGAACCCGTGTTTCACGGTCGGCTGGCAGATCGCCGAAGCGCTGGCCGCGCACACCGAGCTGGACCGCGCCGCGCGCAAGGCCCGTGTGATCGAGCTGCTGGACCTTGTCGGCATCCCGGACCCGCAGCGCCGCGCCCGCGCCTTCCCGCACCAGCTGTCCGGCGGCATGTGCCAGCGCGTGATGATCGCGATGGCGCTGGCCTGCAAGCCACGGCTGTTGATCGCCGACGAGCCGACCACGGCGCTGGACGTCACCATCCAGGCGCAGATCATGGACCTGCTGCAGCGCCTTCGCCGCGAGACCGGCATGGCCCTGGTGCTGATCACGCATGACCTGGGCGTGGTCGCCGAGGCGGCTGACCGCGTGGTCGTGCAATACGCCGGCCGCCCGGTCGAAACGCAAAACGCCGACGCGCTGTTCCAGGACCCGCACCACCCCTACACCGCCGCGCTGCTGGCCGCGCTGCCCGAGCGCGCCACCGGCAGCCGGCTCGAAGCCATCGACGGCATGGTGCCCGGCCAGGGCGACCGCCCGCCCGGCTGCCTGTTCGAGCCGCGCTGCGCCTTTGCCAACGAACGCTGCCGCGCCGCGGCGCCCGGCCCCGCTCCCGAGGCGCTGGGCCGCGCGCTGTGCTTCCGCCCGCTGGACCGCGGCGTGCCCCACGAGATGCCTGCATGACCGCCTCTGCTTCAACCCAAGCGGGCCGAGCGCCGGGCCGCTCCCAAGCCGGCCCGCATCCCCTCGGGGGATCGGCCGACGTACTCGTCGGACGAGGGGCTCCTGTACTGGAGGCGCGCGATTTGCGGCGTTTTTATCCGGTCAACCGCGGTCTGTTCAAGGCGCCGGCGACCGTGCACGCGCTCGACGGCGTCAGCTTCTCGGTGCAGGCCGGCCGCACGCTGGCCGTGGTCGGCGAGTCCGGCTGCGGCAAGTCCACGCTGGCGCGGCTGCTGACCATGATCGAGTCGCCCACCGCCGGGCAACTGCTGATCGACGGCACCGACGTGACCGAAGCCGACGAGGCCCAGCGCCGCACGCTGCGCCGCCAAATCCAGATCGTCTTCCAGAACCCCTACGGCTCGCTGAACCCGCGCCAGACCGTGGGCGATGCGCTGACCGAACCGCTGCTGGTCAACGACCTCGGGGACGCGAAATCCCGCGAAGCGGACGCCCGCGCGATGATGAAACGGGTCGGCCTGCGCGAGGAGCATTTCCAGCGCTACCCGCACATGTTCTCCGGCGGCCAGCGCCAGCGCATTGCCATTGCCCGCGCGCTGATGCTCAAGCCGCGCGTGCTGGTGCTGGACGAGCCGGTCTCGGCGCTGGACGTGTCCATCCGCGCCCAGGTGCTGAACCTGCTGGCCGACCTGCAGCAGCAACTCGGCGTGGCCTACATCTTCATCTCGCACGACCTCGGCGTGGTCCGCCACGTGGCCGACGACGTGATGGTGATGTACCTCGGCCGCTGCGTCGAACGCGGCCCGCGCGACGCCGTCTTCGACAGCCCGCGCCACCCCTACACCCGCGCCCTGCTCTCCGCCACGCCCACGGTCGACCCTGCGCTGCGCCGAGAACGCATCATCCTCAAGGGCGAACTCCCCTCCCCCATCGACCGCCCCAGCGGCTGCCCCTTCCGCACCCGCTGCCCACTGGCGTTCGACCAGTGCGCGAAAGAGATGCCGCCGCTGGAACTGCGGGGCGAGCAGGATGTGGCTTGCTGGGCTGTGACGAGTTGAACCTTCGTCCAGTGGCGCCATTCCGCCGCGGCGGGCACCACTTGGTTAAACTGAGGACACACCATGTCATCGCCTCCCAAGCTTCCCCCTCAGCCCCGCAAGAAGCCGAGCCCACAGGCTGTACGCCGGGCCGTGGCCAGCTCCACCGCAGTGGAAACGGGACAGAGCGTGGCCGCGCTGGAGGAGAAGCTGCGCAAGCCCTCGCGGCGTTTCGCCCACATCACGCTGGCCCGTTGAGATCTGCCTCGCTGCTGCCCATGGCCGCTGCCACGCATCGGCACATCGGGCCGTAGTTGCCGGCAAGCCCGGCATGAATGGCGCCAATGTACGCAGCCTTCTCGGCTTCCCAACTGCTGTAGTCCAGCGGACCGTGCCCGCCCTGCGCCGCCATCACGTCCGCCAGCAGGCGTGACAAGCGTCCATTTCCCTCCCGGAAGGGGTGGATCAGGATGAATTCAACATGGGTCACCGCGATGGCCTCGATCAGCGCCTCCTCCGCCAAATCGCGGCATGGCGTCCAGCGCGACAGGCAGTCCTTCTCGAACACCGCGAGCAGCCGCTGCACCTGAACTGCGGGCGCAAACAGGAAATCGCCTTTGCTCAGGTTCACCGAGCGCTCCTGCCCTGCCCATGCGTAGACATTCCCCAGCCAAAGCCGGTGCCAGGTCTTCAGATCCTCGACCAACAAGCGCCTGTCTGGCAATTGCTGAACCAACACGTCCTCGTACAGCTGTCCGAGCAGTCCAAGCTCCAGCTCATCCATGTCGTCGGGAGAATCAATACCGACCAGATTGCGCAGCACCTGATCATCTGATCCCGGTTGGAATTCAGCTTCGTTGCCATGGCTGTCGTAGCGGCTCATGCGCGTCGTGCCCGCAGTTCCGCCAACGCCTCCAACGCTCTTCGCGTCGAGGCCTGGCGAGGGTCGTTGAGCTGAATCCGCAGATCCAGCGCTTCCATGAAGCAGGCCTGCGCCTCGTCGAAACGCTGCTGCTCCACCAAGCCGCGACCCCAATGCTGCAGCACGAAGGACTGCAGGCGTGCCCAGCCGTTGCGGCGGCACAGGGCAAGGGCATTGGCAAACACGCCATTCGCTTCGTCTCGCCTGTCGCAGTACTGCAGCGCGGTCGCGTAGGCATTGAAGAACCAGCCGGCGGGCTCGTGCGCGGCTTGGGCCTCGGCTTCAGCAAGCAAGGTTTGCATCAGTTCAAGCGCTTCGCTTTCCCGCCTTGCCGTGGTCAGCATGCTGCCGAGATCCGCTGCGTGTTCGACCGTGGCAAGCATGTCCCCAGCCAGCCGCGCCGCCGCAAACTTGGCGCGGGTCTCCTCGATGCCGATTGCCAGCGCGTCGGGATCAGGAGCGCTGAAGCGGAGGAATTCCATGGGCGTGGCGGGTTGCGCTTGCATGGCCTGATTCTCCACGCGTCAACCTGCCCTCGGCGGGGGCGCTTTCGCGTCGTCATCCGTCACGGCCAGGCTCTGGCGCAATGCCGTGAGCAACGCCTCCCAACGGCGGCGTGAACGTGCCGGTGCAAACAAGTGCATCTCATAGCGAGGCAGTGCTTCCTGCAGGCGCAGCGGGACGATCTGGCCGGGTGGGCTGCTGGCCAGCAGGGCTGGGTGGGGCAGCACGGCGAGCAGGTCGGCGTGGGTCATCAGTTGCAGCAGGCAGGCGTAGTCGGGACAGGAGGCGACCACGCGCGGGGGCGGCATGCGGCGCACCGCAAAGGCTTCTTGCAGCACGTCCACCGGCCCCGCCACGCTGGGGCCGACGATGGCCCACGGAGCGGCCTGCAGTTCGGTGAGCGAACGCGCTTTGGCCAAAGGGTGCTGCCGGCGGGCGTAAGCCTGCGGGGTGATCTGGTACAGCGGCTCGCAGGCCAGGCCGACGCCAGCCCAGGCGCGTGGGCGTGGCGAAATCACCAGGTCCAGCTCGCCGGCAGACAGGCGTGCCAGCAGGCGCCCTTCATCGGCGCTGGCCAGGTCCAGCCGGCGTGGTGGACGCCCATCGCACCAGAGTGCGTACAGCACCGGGCCGCAGACCAGCGCGGCCGAAGGCGTGAGGCCGACACGCAGCAGGTCACGCTTGCTCGCAGCAGGATGCGCGGCCTGCGTCAGCGCCGTCAACTGCTCGGCAATGTCGGTGCTGCGGGACGCCGCTTGCAGCGCCACCCCGGTTGGCACCAGCACGCGCCCGGACCGGGTGAACAAGGGCGCGCCGAAATGCCGTTGCAGCTGGCGCATGCCGTGGCTGACCGCTGGTTGCGATACGCCGGCCGCCTGCGCCGCAGCGGCGAAGCTGCCGTGCGCAATGACCAGCCGGAGGTAGTGCAGGTAGCGCAGATTCATAAAAGCCGTTGATGGATCAGCCGCCATTCTGGCTTGCCCGGCTGCCCGCTGCCTGGAACCATGGCGGCACCGAACCACCACCCCGGAGCACGCCATGAGCGACATCGCCCTGAACACCGTGCGCAGCTACCTGCGCCACCTGCATGCCAGCGACACCGCGGGGCTCATCGCCAGCTTCGAGGACGACGGTTTGGTGCATTCGCCCTTCCTGGGCACCATGGCCGCGCGGGACTTTTTCCCCAAGCTCGCCTCGGCCTCCAGCCAGAGCGTGATCACGCTGATCGACCTGTTTGCCTCGGTGCAGCTGGCCGACGACACGCTGCGCGTGGCCGCCTACTTCCGCTACGACTGGACGCTGAGCGACGGCCGCCTGGTCGACTTCACCTGCGTGGACGTGTTCAGCTTCCGCCCTGGCAGCGCGCGCATCGCGCAGATGCACATCGTCTACGACACCCATCCGCTGCGCGAACAGGTGGGCGACAAGTACGCGCCCAGCCCGGCGATCAGCGCCTGAGCCAGGACGGCTTGGCAACCGGGTCGAGAGACCCGCAGGGACCTCAGCCCATGCGCAACCCCACCAGCACCGGCTGGTAGAACACATCATCCAGACGCCGCACATCGAGGAAGCCCACCGCCCGCATCAGTTGCAGCAGCGTGTCGATGCTCACCGCGTGGTAGACCGAGCGCATCACATGGGTCTGCACCGTCTGGCTGGCTTGGTCTTCCTCGACGAAGAAAAAGGCGATGTGGCAGAGGTCGGCTTGTGGCGCGCCATCAGCGCCAGCGGGGCGCGACTCGAAGTCCCAGACCTGAAACAGCAGGAAGCGTTTGCCGTCCTGCTCGCGCACGCCGTAGGGCTTGACGATGCCGCGGCCGCGGGGCTCGGCGGCGTAATCGCGCAGGCTGATGACACACCCGCCGCCGGGTGAAAGGCAGTCGTGCATTTGCTGCAGCGCCTGACGCAGGTCGGCTTCGGTGAGCAGGTGCGGCAGCGAGTTGTCGGCGCACAGCACGGCGTCGAACCCGCCGCCGTGATGGGTGTGGGCCTGGCGCATGTCGGCCACCGAAAACGCAATGTCCAGGCCCTGTTTCGCGGCCTCCTCGCGCGCCCGCGCCACCGCGCCGGGCGACAGGTCGGACGCCGTCACCGCGTGGCCTTGCTGCGCCAGCCCCAGCGCCTGCGTGCCAATGCCGCAAGCAAGGTCCAGCACCCGGCGCTGCGGCGTGGCCCGCGGCCACTCACGCTGCATCAGCGCCGAAAGCTGCTCGCCCTGGCGCCGCACACTCGCGGGCCAGTCCGGATAGACCAGGTGGTAGAGCGGCGCCAGTGCGTCGTAGAACGCTGCATCTTCCGTCGGCTCGCCAGCCGTCACGCCTGATCCTGCAGCCGCCTGGCAAGCAACGCATATTCCTTCGGCCGGTCCCGCTTCATCGTCTCCAACAACACGCCGATGCGATCCATGTCGGCCTTGAGCTTGCGCAGCTTCAGGGCTTCGATCTTTTGGTGTGTGTCCTCCAGCCCTTTGAGGGCGTCTTCGACAGCGTCCGCATCGACCCCAGCCCGGCCAAGCTGGCCCAGCACGACCTCGGTCAACCAGCCCAACTGCTTGCCGTAAGAGGCGACATCAAACGCCTGGCGCTCAATGTCCTTGTCGCCGGACTGCGGTGCAATGCCATTGAAGAACGCGCTGAGGTTGGGCTCGATCTGCTGAGCCACGGCGCCGCTCCAGGGAAAATGGTACTGCGGCGCCCAGAGCACGAACCAAGGCAGAAACATGGTGACCTCCCGCTTGTCGACAGCCTTGACTATCCCCCGCCCCGTCCGGTGACGCAACGCCTACATTAGGGACCGGCCACCGGGCACGCGATCTGCCCAGCGAACAGTTCCATCCTTCGCGCGAGGAAACCCCATGCAACTCGAAGGCAGCTGCCACTGCGGCAGTGTCAAGTTCTCGGTCCGGTCGGCGCAGCCGGTGCCGTTCATGCGCTGCTATTGCACGATCTGCCGCAAGACCGCTGGTGGCGGCGGGTTTGCGATCAACCTCGGGGCGGACTTCGGCACGCTGAAGGTCACGGGCAGGCGCTACCTGCGGGTGTACCGCGCCCTCATCGAGCGCGACGGCAACACCGAAGAGAGCACCGGCCAGCGCCACTTCTGCGTGCGCTGCGGCAGCGCGCTGTGGCTTTACGACCCGACCTGGCCGGACCTGGTGCACCCGCATGCCAGCGCCATCGACACGCCGCTGCCCCAGCCACCCTCGCATGTGCACCTGATGCTGGGTTCCAAGCCCGCGTGGGTTCCGGTGGAAGGCCTGCCGGGCGACCCGCGCTACGATGAATACCCGCCGATGTCGCTTGCCGAGTGGCACGCGCAGCATGGGCTGACCTCGCCCTGATGGCCGATCCGCGGCCCTGCCTTCCGCGGTGGACAGGCTCGCCATGCCAGGGCACAGTCGCCTCACTTCCACCTCCTGACCGGACAAAGGACTTGCCATGGCCACCCGTGGATTCTTCGGCATGCGGCCCAGCGCCGAAACGGCCAAGCGCCTGCCGCCCGGGCAGCACCTGACGCCGGATTTCCCGGTGCTGTCCTTCGGCCCCACCCCGCGCGTGGACCTGGCGAGCTGGCGCTTCACCTTGAAGCATGGCGCCCGGCCGCTGGCCAGCTGGACCTGGGACGAATTCCAGGCCCTGCCGCAGACCGAATGGAAAGGCGACATCCACTGCGTGACGACCTGGTCCAAGTTCAACACCGCCTGGCAAGGCGTGACGCTGGACGACCTGTTCGCCGCGGCCGGCATCACGCCGCCCACGCCCTTCCTGCTCGCCCAGTCCTTCGACGACTACACGACCAACGTGCCGCTGGCCGACGTGGTGGGCGGCAAGGCGATGATCGCCACCCACTTCGGCGGGGAGCCGCTGGCGCCCGAGCACGGCGGGCCGGCGCGCCTGCTGGTGCCGCACCTGTACTTCTGGAAAAGCGCGAAGTGGGTCAACGGCCTGAAGTTCACCGAGCGTGACGAAGCCGGTTTCTGGGAGCTGCGCGGGTACCACATGTATGGCGACCCATGGCGCGAGCAGCGCTTCTCGGACGATCCGTGAGCGCAGTACCAACCCCTGCGGCTTCGCCCTGGCTCGAAGCGACGGTCGACGAAGTGCAGCGCCACGGACCGCGCGCGCTCAGCCTGTTCCTGAACAGCCCGCTGCCGCCGCACCAGGCGGGCCAGCATGTGGACATCAGGTTGGTCGCAGAAGACGGCTACGAGGCACGGCGCAGCTACTCCATTGCCTCGGCACCCGGTGCAGCGCGGCTGGAGCTGCTGATCGAGCGGCTGGACAACGGCGAGGTCTCGCCCTATTTCCACGAGGTGACGGTTGCCGGCGACGTGCTGGAACTGCGCGGGCCCATCGGCGGCCATTTCGTCTGGCGCGCCAGCCAGCCGGGACCGCTGCTGCTGGTGGCCGGTGGCTCCGGCATTGCGCCGCTGATGGCGATGCTGCGCCACCGCGCGGCCACCCGGGCACCGGTCGACACGCTGCTGCTCTACAGCGCCAGGACTTGGGATGAACTGGTCTACCGCGACGAACTGGCCATGATGGCCGCGCAGGACACCCGCTTGCACTTCACCGCGGTGACCACACGCGAACCGGCTCGCCGCCCCGGCGACTTTTCGCAGCGGCTGGACCGCGCCGCGCTGGCCGCGGCGCTGCAGCGCTGGGGCCGGCAGCCGCAGGACGTGTACGTGTGCGGCGCCACCGGTTTTGTCGAGACGGTGGCCGCAGCGCTGGTGGACCTGGGCGTGCCGGCCTCCAGCATCCGCACCGAGCGCTACGGCGGGCTGAGCTGAGCAGGCTGCGAGAATCGGCGCATGTCAGACGCACCCGCCGCACCGCCCGACCAGCCCCCGAGCAAGCCGCCCGGCCAGCCCAAGAACCCGCTGCATGGCCTGACGCTGGAGGCCATGCTGCAGGCCCTGGTCGCCTACTTCGGCTGGGAAGGCCTGGCCGAGCAGGTGCCGGTGCGCTGCTTCGCGCTGGACCCGAGCATCGGCTCCAGCCTGAAGTTCCTGCGCAAGACGCCGTGGGCCCGCGAGAAGGTCGAAAGCCTGTACCTGTTCATGCTGCGCGAGCAGCGGCGCGAAGCGCGCTGAGGCCTCGAGTCAGGCCATGGCCTGCGTGGCGGACAGGTACTGGTGGATGGCCGCGACCACCGCGGCGCCTTCGCCAATCGCCCCGCCCACGCGCTTGACCGAGCCGGCGCGCACATCCCCCACCGCGAACACGCCGGGAATGCTGGACTCCAGCGCCGAGGGCACATGGCCGCTGATCTTGCAGACAGTGCCCTGGCCGGTGAGCACAAAGCCATGCCGGTCCAGCTTCACGTCGCAGCCTGCCAGCCAGCGCGTTTCGGGTTCGGCGCCGACGAACAGGAAGACGTTGCGCACCGGATGGGTTTCGACCTCGCCGCCATTGCGCCGGCGCCAGCTGGTGGCCTCCAGGCCGGTGCGGTGGTCGCCATGCAGCTCGGTGATCTCGGTGCGGGTCAGCAGCTCGATGTTGGGCGTGGCTTCGATGCGGTCGATCAGGTAGCGCGACATGGTGGCCCCCAGGCTGGGCCCGCGCACCAGCATTCGCACGCGCGAGGCATGCTGCGACAGGAACACGGCGGCCTGGCCGGCGGAATTGCCGCCACCCACCAGCGCGACCTCGGTCTTGGCGCAGATGCGCGCCTCCAGCGCCGAGGCCCAGTAGGAAATGCCGCGGCCTTCGAACTCTTCGAGGCGCGGCACCGCAGGCCGTTTGTAGCGCGCGCCGCTGGCAATCACCACGGTGCGGGCGCACAGCCGCCGGCCGTCGGTGAGCAGGATGGACAGGCCGCCGCCGGGCTGGTCGCGCGTGCAGTCCAGCGAGGCCACTTCGGACGGAATGAGCATCTCCGCGCCGAACTTCTGCGCCTGCACATAGGCCCGCCCGGCCAGCGCCTGGCCGGTGATGCCGGTGGGGAAACCGAGGTAATTCTCGATGCGTGCGCTGGCACCTGCCTGGCCGCCGTAGGCCCTGCAGTCCAGCACCGCCACGCGCAAGCCTTCGGAGGCGGCATACACCGCCGTCGACAGGCCTGCCGGACCGGCGCCCACCACCGCCACGTCGAACACCTCGTCGAACTCCTCGGTGCTGACCATGCCTGCGCAACGCGCCAGCGCGCCTTCGTTGGGGTTGACCAGCACCGCGCCGCTGGGGCAGACGGCCACCACATCGCTGGCCTTGGCGTCGTATTGCACGGCCAGCGCCTTGGCGGTCTCGTCCTGCTCGGGGTCCACCACATGGTGCGGCTGGCCGTTGCGGCTCAGGAAGCTTTGCAGGCGCAGCACGTCCGGCGAATTCGGCGCGCCGATCAGCACCGGCCCGCTGCCGCCGGATTCGATCAGCGAGACGCGTCGCAGGATCAGCGCGCGCACCATGCGCTCGCCGAGGTCGGCCTCGGCAATGATGAGCGCGCGCAACTGGTCCGGCGGGATCAGCAGCACCTCGACAGGCGTCTCGGCATGGCCGTCCACCAGCGACGGGCGGCCGGACAGCTGGCCCACCTCGGCCAGGAACTGCCCGCGGTCCTGCGACAGGATGGGCGTGACGCGGCCCAGGCCGTCGCGCTGGGTGATGGCCACGGTGCCGGCCAGCACCACGAACATGCCTGGGCCCGGCTCGCCCGCGGTGAACAGGCAGCTGCCGGGCGCGTAGTGCTGCACGGTGCCGAAGCGGCCGACGCGCTCGATCTCGGCATCGGTCAGCGCCGGGAACATCTGCGCCCGGCGGCTGTTGAAGGTGTTGTAGGGCGTGTACGGCGCAACTTCGTCAGCCATGCGGTTCTCCGATGAGGCAAGCGGGTCAGGCGTAGCTTAAGGCGTGGCGGCCGCGCTGGCATCGGCACAAGGGCATAGCGCTTTCGCCGCCCCCGAACACAGCCCTCGTCCCTGCGGATGCCAGGCTGACAGGCTGCCGCCAAGACATGGGCGCAGCGGCGCACGGCCACCGGAGTGCCGGCACTGCTGAGGTCGTCGCCTGAGGCGACGATTCAGCGGGCGCCGCCTTGCAGCGCAGCGAAAGCCGCGGTCAGGTCGAACAGCTCTTCGTCGATCGCGTCCTGCCGCTGCTTGTGGAAGCTGGCGCGCAGGCCGGCCAGCAGTTCCTCGATGTTCCTGTCGGCCCGCTCCATCGCGGCCAGCCGGCTGGCGTTTTCGCTTGCCAGGGACTCGGCGCAGGCTTGGAAAAGCGAAATGAACAGGTGCTGGCGAATCAACACCCGCAGCACCGGGGCGCCGTCGACTATCAACTCGGGCTGGCGCCGGGCGGGCCAGGCTTGCCGCTGCAGTCCGGCGCGCCAGGCGTCATCCAGCGGCAGCAGGGTCTCTTCCGCGGGCTCGACTGCAGAAGCCGCCCGCATCCGGTTGAAGAAAAGCCGGATGCGGGACGATGCGACCTGGCCCGGATGCGACTCGGTGGCCAGCAGCAGGCGCTCGACCAGCGGCGCGATGCCCTGTACCGAAGCGGGCACCGGCTGCGAGCCGACGACGGATGCGCCTGCATCCACCAGCAAGGCCCTGGCCCGCTCACCCACCACCCAGACCGGACAGCCACCAGGCGCCGACCGCAGCGCCTGCAGCACACGCTCGACCAGCACCTCGTTGAACTGCCCCACCAGGCCCTGGTCGGAGCCGAACACGACCAAGCCTGTCGCCGCTGCCTCGCGGCCGGGCCGCGCCGGCGCAGCAGCTTCAAAGGACTGCATCTGCCGCAGGCACGCGCCCAGGCCCTGGTTCACGGTGAGGCGGTAGTCGGCCAGCGCCAGCACGGCCTGTTCGTACTGGCGGATGCTCGCGGCGGCCAGCGCCCGCATGGTCCGCACGACGGACTGCAGGTCGCTGGCAGCGCCCATCTGGTGGCGCAGCGCTGCGGTCGAGTCCGTCACGGCGCCGCTTCGGCGAAGGGCCGCAGGGCCGAGCGTGCGAGGGCGACCAGCGCGGCGGCGTCGCCCTCGCCCAGCTTGCCGGCCTGCGCCAGGCCTGCGATCAGCGCAGGCGGCATGGCCGCCACCGCGTGCCGCACGGCCTGCTCGGCCTCGGCCATGCGGGCCAGCGGCACGGTGTCGAAAAGCCCTGCGCTCAGGGCGCCCAGGATCAGCACCTGCTCGGGCACCGACAAAGGATCGGCCTGCGCCTGCTTCAGGCAGGCCCGGATGCGCTGCCCGTGTGCAATCACCTGCTGGCTGCGTTCGTCCAGGCGGGCGCCGAACTTCGAGAAAGCCTCCAGCTCCTCGAACTGTGCGTAGGCCAGCTTGAGGTCGCCGGCCACGGCGCGCAAGCTGCCCAGCTGTGCCTTGCCGCCGACCCGCGAGACCGACTGGCCCACGTCGACCGCCGGCAGCACGCCCAGCTCGAACAGCCGCGGCGACAGGCAGATCTGCCCATCGGTGATGGAGATCAGGTTGGTCGGGATGTAGGCCGACATGTCCTGCGCCTCGGTCTCGACGATGGGCAAGGCCGTGAGCGAGCCGCCGCCGCGCTCTGCGCTGAGGTGGGTGGCGCGTTCCAGCAGCCGGGCGTGAAGGTAGAAGATGTCGCCAGGGAAAGCTTCGCGGCCGGGCGGCCGCTGCAGCAGCAGCGACAGTTCACGGTACGCGCGGGCGTGCTGGGTGAGGTCGTCGTAGACGATCAGCACATCCCGCCCGGCTTCCATGAAGTGCTCGGCAATGCTGGTGGCGGCATACGGCGCGATGTAGGCCAACCCCGGCGCCTGCTGGCCTTCGCAGACAAGCACCACCGTGTAGTCCAGCGCCCCATGCTCGCGCAGCGTGGCCACCGCCTTGGCCACCGCCGAGGCCCGCTGACGAATCGCGCAGTACACGCACAGCACGTTCTTGCCGCGCTGGTTCAGGATGGCGTCGATGGCAATCGCCGTCTTGCCCGTCTGGCGGTCGCCGAGGATCAGCTCGCGCTGGCCGCGGCCCACGGGAATCAGCGCGTCGACGACCTTGACGCCGGTCTGCAGCGGCATGCTCACCGCCGCGCGTTCCATGATGGGCGCGGCGGGCCGCTCCACGGGCAGCCGGCTGCTGGCGCGCACCGGCCCCAGGGCATCCAGCGGCCGGCACAGCGGGTCGATGACGCGGCCCAGCAAGCCCTCGCCCACGGCCACGTCCATCACGCGGCCCGTGCGCTCGACCGGATCGCCTGCGCGCAGGCGCCAGTACGCGTCCAGCAGCACCACGCCCACGCCGTCTTCGTCGATGTCGAACGCGATGCCGTAGACCTCCCCGGGGAAGCGGACCAGTTCGTCGAACGCGACATTCGGCAGGCCCGTGACCCTGGCCACGCCCGCGGCCACGTGCGTGACGGTGCCGACCTCGCTCAGGCCCAGCACCGGGGCGTGCTCCGTCCTGGCCTCGGCCATGGCGGCGAACAGCCGCTGGACCGCGCGCTGCGGTGCGTTGGTTTCGGCATTCACTGGACTACCTTCGCGCTGACGCGCTTCGGTTTCGCCCTTGGGGCGGCCCGGCGGGTTCATGCGGCGCCCTGGGCTTGCACCGCCCCGGCTGCCTCCGGCCGCGCGCCCTGCTGTTGGCGGGCCAGCAGCTCGGCGAACACCTGTGCGATGCCGTCCAGGTGCTGCGCAATGCTCCATGAAAGCTTCTGGCCGCCGGCCACCAGCTCGAGGCCGCAGACGAGGTCTGGCGCGACGACGAACTGCAGCCCGGTGACGGCGCCCAAGGTCTCGGTCAATGCGGCCTGGATCTCGGCGCGCTGGGCCTCCGGAAGCGCGAAGGCGCTGTTCAGCCGGGGTGCCGCCGTGGGCACGGCCAGCGCGGCGGCGAGCGCCTGCCGGTCGGCCGCGTCCAGCGCATGCAGCCGCTGCACGAAGGCGCGGGTGGCCAGCGCTTCGAGTTCGGTCGAGGCCAAATCGGCGAGCACCTTGCGGGAGATGGCGAAGACCTCGCGGCTGGCGCCGTCGCGCAGCTCGGCTTCCAGCGTGGCGGCCTGCTCGCGCAGCGCGTCGAGCCGGCGCGCGCTCAACGCATCGGCGGCCTGGCGCGCGGCGGCGATCAGCCGGGCCTGCTCGGCGTCGGCCTCGCGCCTGGCCTGCGCCAGCAGTTCGGCCCGGTCACGCTCGAACGCGGCGCTCTTCTGCGCAAAGCTGTCCTGCTGCGCCTGGGCCTGCTGGGCGATGGCCTTGGCGTCGGCGATCTGCGTGGCGATCTGCGCCTCGCGCGCGTCCACCGCGTCCAGCACAGGCTGGTAGAGGAAGCGCCTGAGCAATGCCACCAGGATCACGAAATTGAGCGCCTGGGCGCCCACGGTGAACCAGTCGATCAGCATGGCTCACTTCCCGGCGACATGGGCGATCGCGGTGTTCCAGAACGGGTTGGCGAAGATCAGGATCATCGAGACCACGAAGCAATAGATCGCGGTGGACTCGATCATCGCCAGGCCGACGAACAGCGTGCGTGTGATGGTCGAGGAGGCATCCGGCTGCTGCGCCAGCGCCGTCAGCGCAGTGGCCACTGCACGGCCCTCGGCGAAGGCCGGGCCCATGCAGCCGAAGCCGGTGGTCAGTCCGGCGATGACGATGGAGGCCACCGCGATGATGGTCATGCTGTCCATGGGTCGTTCTCCTTGGGCGATGCCTCGCCGGCTTGGGTTGCTGCAGCCACATAGACCGCGGCGAGGATGCTGAAGATGTAGGCCTGCACCATGCCGGTGAGCAGCCCCAGGGCCGTCATCAGGACAGGGAACAGGAAGGGGGTGATGGTCAGCAGGATGGCGATGATCATCGCGCCGCTCATCATGTTGCCGAACAGGCGCACCGCCAGTGCCAGGGTGCGCGAGACCTCGCTGATGATGTTGAACGGCAGCATCAGCGCGGTCGGTTCGAGGTAGGACTTGAGGTAGCCGCGCAGGCCCTGGTCGCGAATGCCGTAGAGCGGCACCGCCACGAAGACGCACAAGGCCAGCGCCAGCGTGGTCGACAGCGAGCCGGTTGGCGGCTCGTAGCCGGGCAGGATGGTGAACAGGGCCGCGGCGGCCACGAACAAGAACAGAGTGCCCAGGAAGGCCAGGTAGCGCCGCGGCTGGCGCAGGCCGACCTGCTCGATCTGCTGCACGATGCCCAGCACGACGATCTCCAGCAGGTTCTGCCAGCGCGAGCGCTGCAGCCCGCGGCTCAGCCGGCGCGTCACCAGCCAGGCGCCCAGCGTGAGCACCAGCATCAGCAGCCAGGTGAAGACGATGGTGGCATTCAGCTTGAAGAAGCCGTGCAGCCAGAAGATCCATTCGTCAGGGCTGAGCCGCATGGCGTGCCTCCAGCGCTTCGTGGCCGATGCCGTGCGGGCCTGGCCGCGTCAGCCGGACCGCGATGAAGCGGGCGACCAGGAAACCCACCAGGGCGGCCAGCAGCCGCTGCCAGTGGCCGGCACCCACCAGGTAGAAGCCCAGCGGGGTGAGGAACATGCGCAGCAGCCAGCCGGCCAGGTGCTGCAGCGCAGGGCGCCGGGCGCTCAGCGTGCGCTGCACCGTCCACCACAGGCTGCCGAAGAAGCAGCCGCCCATCACCAGGCCAGCCAGGCCGGCCAGCGCCAACCACGGCCATGTCCAGGCCTCATTCATCGGCATCGCATCGGTCCTCGTTTTCCTTGCGCATTGCGCGGTCGGCCTGGGCCACCCAGTGCCAGGCATTGGCGCAGCCCAGCACCAGGCCGGCCACCAACAAGGCCAGGGTCCAGCGGTGCCGCCCGGGATCGTGCGCGTCCAGCCAGATGCCCAGGGCCGCGCCGAGCAGCGTGGGCACCACGACGGACCAGCCGATCAGGCCCATGGCGCCCAGCCCGGTCCAGACGCCCGGCTCACCGCTGCGCCGGGCGCGGCGTTTGCGATCTGCCTTCGCCCCCACTTGCGCCGCCAGGGACTTGTCGCGATCAGCGGCCACGGGCAAGCCCCTGCAGGCCGGAGAGCCGCGTCAGGCAGGCGGTCTCCAGCTTGGCCATCAGCGTGCGAAGTTGCAGGGCTTCCTCGTCCTGGGCCCGGAACTCGTGCTCTACGGCGGCGCGCAGCTGGCCCAGGTCACGGCCCAGCATGGCGCGGCGCACCGAGACGCGGACCTCGGGCCCGGCTTTCAGCAGCACGCCCTCGTCCACCGCGACAAAGACCTCGCCGTCTGCCGGCGTCTCGAACGTGAAGATGCCCGGCGTGAGCGCGGCCACGCAGTCCCGCCGGCGCGGCAGGATGCCGAAGCAGCCCTGCGCCGTCTCGGCGACGATGCGGGTCACGCCGCTTTTGGACAGCAGCACGCGCGACGGCAGCAGCACTTCCAGCCGCATGGGTTCAGGCAGCATGCGCATCCTCCGCCGGCAAGGCTTGCACCGTGACCGGCTGGCCCTTGGCCTCGGCGATGCGGCCAATCATGTAGAGCGCGCTTTCCGGATGGTCCTTGAACTCATCGCGCAGGATGCGCTCGCAGCCGTCCAGCGCGTCCTTCAGGCCCACGGTCTTGCCGGCGATGCCGGTGAACTGCTCGGTGGTGAAGAAGGGCTGGGTCAGGAAGCGTTCGAGCCGGCGCGCCCGGGCCACCACCTTGCGGTCCTCGGAAGACAGCTGCTCCAGCCCCAGCATCGCGATGATGTCCTTCAGCTCGGCGTATTGCGCCAGCGTGCGCCGGATCTCCTGTGCCAGCCGGTAGTGTTCGGCGCCCACGATGCCGGGCGTGGCCATCTTCGAGTTGGACTGCAGCGGATCGATCGCTGGGTACAGGCCCTCGCTGGCCCGCTTGCGCGAGAGCACGATGGAGGCCGACAGGTGCGAGAAGGTGTGCACTGCCGCCGGGTCGGTGAAGTCGTCTGCCGGCACGTAGACCGCCTGGATGGAGGTGATGGCGCCGGTGGCGGTGTTGGCAATGCGCTCCTCCAGCTCCGACAGCTCGGTGCCCATCGTCGGCTGGTAGCCCAGGCGCGAAGGCATCTGTCCCATCAGCCCGGAAACCTCGGAGCCGGCCTGGATGAAGCGGAAGATGTTGTCGACCAGCAGCAGCACGTCGCGGTGCTCGTCGTCGCGGAAGTACTCCGCCATCGTCAGCGCCGCATGGCCGACCCGGAAGCGCGCACCGGGCGGTTCGTTCATCTGGCCGAAGACCATCACCATGTTGGGCAGCACACCGGCCTCGCGCATGTCGTGATAGAGCTCCTCGCCCTCCCGGCAGCGCTCGCCAATGCCGCAGAAGATGCTCACGCCGTCGTGGTGGCCCACCATGTTGTGGATCAGCTCGGTCAGCAGCACCGTCTTGCCCACGCCGGCACCACCGAACAGCCCGGCCTTGCCGCCGGTCTCCAGCGGCAGCAGCACGTCAATGGCCTTGATGCCGGTCTCGAACACCACCGAGCGTGTCGATTGGCTGCCCAAGGGCGGCGGCGCGCGGTGCACCGACCTGGGCTGCACATTCGATGGCGGTGGCAGGCGGTCGATGGCCTGGCCGAACACGTCGAACATGCGCGAGACGATGCCGGGCCCGACCGGGGCCTGCAGCGGCTCGCCGGTGTCCCGCACAGGCATGTGGCGCGCCAGACCCTGGGTGGAGGTCAGCGCGACGCAGCGCACGCGCCAGGCGTCCAACTGCGCCATCACTTCGAGCGCAATCTCGCCGCGCTCGCCGGCGAGCAGCAGGGTCCGGATCGGCGGCAGCTGCGTCTCGAAGCGCACGTCCACCACACTGCCGCGGATCGCCGTGACGCGGCCAGGCTGCGGCGATGGCCGGGGCGGGGAGACGGGCATGGGCGCCAGCAAGAAAGTCATGTGGACCGATCTTGCAGTGCCTGGCGCCGCAGCCCTTGATCTGGCACAACTCCGGGCCCTGAAATGCCGCACCGGCGCAATTCAGGTCAACCCCACAGTCGTTCTGGAAATTCCACGTTTTTTAAGATGCGCGCACCTGACTCGCAGGCCCGTTCAACATGGCCCATCTCTGGCTACCGCCGCTGCGCTACTGGCTGCTGTTCGTCTTCGCCACTTCTGCCCTGTACGCGCATTTCCGTGGCCGCGTGCGCTTCAAGCTGTCGCGTGCGCTGACCGACTTCACGGTGCTGCTGGCGCCCGTCAACGCGCTGCTGTACCTCAGCTCCCGCGTGCCGGCCACGCCCTACCTGCCCGTGCAGGACTTCCCCGAACTGGCGCCGCTGCGCGAGCACTGGCAGGAGATCCGCGACGAGGCGCTGCTGCTGAACCACGACGGCTACATCAAGGCCGCCACCGGCCACACCGACATCGGTTTCAACTCCTTCTTTCGCACCGGCTGGAAGCGCTTCTACCTGAAGTGGTATGGCACCGACATGGCCTCGGCGCAGGCCATGTGCCCGCGCACCGTCGAGTTGCTCAGGCAGATCCCGAGCGTGAAGGCCGCGATGTTCGCCTCGCTGCCGCCCGGCGCGAAGCTGGTGCGCCACCGCGACCCCTACGCCGGCTCGCTGCGCTACCACCTGGGCCTGTTCACGCCCAACTCGGACGGTTGCTACATCGAGGTCGACGGCCAGCGCCATGCCTGGCACGACGGCGAGGCGGTGATGTTCGACGAGACCTTCATCCACCACGCGGAGAACACCACCGACCAGCAGCGGGTGATCCTGTTCTGCGACGTGGAGCGCCCTGTGCACACCGCGCCCATGCGCTGGTTCAACCGCCTGTTCGGCCGCCTGGTGATGACCGCGGCTGCCACGCGCAACACCGACGACGAACCCATCGGCGCGCTGAACAAGCTGTTCTTCTACGGCTACAAGATCCGCCTGGCCGGCAAGGCGCTGAAAGCCCGCTCACGCACCACCTACTACGTGGGCAAATGGGCGCTGATGCTGGGCGCGCTGTACCTCATCCTCCGCTGACCGCGACCACGGCCACACTGCGGCGCAGGCCGGCCGTCGCCGGGCCGCTCCCAAGGCGGCCGGCCCAACCCTCCCGGAGGGTGGCTTCGCGTACCCGCGAAGCCGGGTGCTCCATCCCTAGCCTCCCGCCCGCTTGACCTTCCAGCCTCGGGCAGCGAGTTTTTCCATCAACAGGGCCACATGGTCACCCTGGATCTCGATCACGCCGTCCTTCACGGTGCCGCCGGTGCCGCAGGCCGCCTTCAGCTCCTTGGCCAGCCTGGCAAGGTCTTCGGCATTCAGCGGCACGCCACGCACCAGCGAGACGGCCTTTCCCCCTCGGCCCTTGGT
This sequence comes from Ideonella sp., assembly GCF_041287625.1. Taxonomy (GTDB): domain Bacteria; phylum Pseudomonadota; class Gammaproteobacteria; order Burkholderiales; family Burkholderiaceae_C; genus Ideonella. The sequence goes on along the minus strand of NZ_JBGGNH010000019.1, from coordinate 77,146 downwards.
TTCGCGCGAGATGCGCACCACGCCGTCCCCAGCCGGCACTGCGGCCGCCTTCAGCGCGGCGCAGCGGCAGTCAGCCAGCGCCTGCTTGCAGTCCGGACAGGTGCGGCCGCCTTCGGTCGAATAGACCAGGCGGGACAAGGACGACAGGCCGGAGCCGCGGGTCGAGGAAGCCATGGCAGTTGAAACAGGCAGCAAACAGCGCAAGGGGAGGATGGTGGACGGCCGCACCAGCCGATAAGCTCGCGCGGTGCCGGATTGTCGCTGCGTCGCCGCTGCTGGTACGGCGCCTGCTTGCCACGCCAGCCCCTCGCGTCACACGGCCGCGCCCTGCCGTGCCTGAACCTTTGCGCATGCCTGCCTTGTTCCGTTCGCCCCTTCTCCTGATGCGCACTGCAGCCGCTGCGGCGCTGCTGGCGCTCACCGGCCCGCCGGCGTTTGCCACGGACAGCCCGCGCTGCCTGAGCGACTGCACGCCGCGCATCGGCATCGTCTCGGCCTTCGGCGCCGAGGCCGACCTGCTGCTCGCCCAGCTGCAGCAGCCGCAGGCCTGGACCATCGAAGGCAAGCGCTTCACCACCGGTGAGCTCGAAGGCCACCGCGTGGTCGTCGTGCTGAGCGGCGTGAGCATCGTCAACTCGACGCTGGTCACGCAGCAGATGCTGGACCACTTCCGCATCGAGCGGCTGGTGATGAGCGGCATTGCCGGCGGCGTGAATCCCGCCAACCACGTCGGCGACGTGACCGTGCCGGACCGCTGGGCCATGCCGATGGAAGTCTTCTGGAACGGCGACGAGAAGCTGCCTTCGCCGTGCGGCGCGCAGGGTGACGTCTCCTGCCTGGGCCTGAAGCTGGCGCAACCCGACGGCAAGGCAGTGCCGCCGTTTGCGCTGCAAGGCGCCGGCAGCAGCGTGCAGACCGGCCTGTTCATGCGCGAAACCTACGCGCTGAACGCTGCCAACGCACCGGCCGGCGAATACCGCTTCGACTACCCGGTGGACCCGGCGATGCTGGCGGTGGCCAAGTCCCTGAAGCCGGACCTGCAGCGCTGCGGCCCGCGCGCGAAACAAGCTGACGGTTCGCTGGACCCCAAGCTCTGCATGAAGACCCAGCCGCGCCTGCTGGTGGGCGGCCGCGGTGTGTCGGCCCCGGTGTTCCTGGCCAATGCACAGTACCGCCGCTACCTGTTCGACACGCTGCAGGCCCAGACCTTCGAGATGGAGACCGCGGCCCTCGCCCACGTGGCCTATGTGAACCAGGTGCCGTACATCGCCTTTCGCAGCCTGAGCGACCTGGCCGGCGCCGAAGCGTTTGACGCCGACGTGGGCGCGATGTTCGCCAGCGGCCTGGCCGAGGCCAACGAGGCCGCGGTGACGCTGGCCTTCCTGAAGGCCTGGCAGTCGCCGCTGACCTCGGTGAGCACGAAGATCACCGGCGCCGACAGCGGCGCGCGCAAGGTCAAGGCGCTGGTCATCAGCATGTTCGGTCCCGAGGCCGAACCCTGGATCAAGCCCTTCGCGCTGGACCAGGCCATCACCGTGCCCGGCCTGTCGCCCGATTACCCTGCCCTGCGCTGCAGCGCCGACGACGTGTGCCTGCTGACCACCGGCATGGGCCATGCGAACGCCGCTGCCTCGGTGCTGGCCGTGACACTGGACCCGCGCCTGGACCTGCGCCAAACGTATTTCCTGATCGCCGGCATTGCCGGCATCGACCCGGCGCAGGGCACGCTGGGCAGCGCCGCCTGGGCGCGCTGGCTGGTGGACGTGGGCATTGCGCACGAGATCGACGCTCGCGAAATGCCCAAGTCCTGGAAGAGCGGCTACTACGGCGTGTTGACCAAGGGCCCGGGCGAAAAGCCCAAGCTGGAATACCGCACCGAAGTGGCCCGCGTGGACGAGGCGCTGCTGCAGAAGGCGCTGGCGCTGAGCAAGGGCGTGGCGCTGCAGGACAGCCCGCAGGCCCAGGCCTACCGCGCCAGGTACAAGACCGGCCCGGCCGCGCAGCCACCGGCGGTGGTCCAGTGCGACACGCTGGGCGGCGACACCTGGTGGCACGGCGACAAGCTGGGCCAGCATGCCCGCGACTGGACCAAGCTGATGACGGACGGCGCCGGCACCTACTGCACCACGCAGCAGGAAGACAACGCCACGCGCAATGCGCTGGAGCGCGCCGCAGCCGCCGGCAAGGTCGACCTGAAACGCCTGGCCGTGCTACGCACCGCGTCGAATTTCGACCGACCGCATCCGGGCCAGACGGCGCAGCAGTCACTGCTGGCTTCGACCACCGGCGCCACCGGCGGCTTCGTGCCGGCCACGCAGAACCTGGCCATCGTCGGCGGCACGCTGGTGCGCGACATCGTGGCGAACTGGGCGCAGTGGCAGCGCGGCGTGCCGGCGCCCTGAAACAGCAGCCCGCGCCCGCCGGAGCGGCTTGATGACAAGCGCAACCGAATGCAAGCGCGCCACCAGCGGCACGCCGGTGGCATATGCGTTGCTTTGCATGGCGGCACAACTACTTCACAAGCCGCCATGCCATCGAAGCCCACCTTCATTCCCCGCCTTTCGCCGCTGTGTCTGGCGCTTGCCGCCGCGCTGGCCCCCGCCCAAGCCCTGCGCGCGCAGGAGGCCAGCCCTGCGCCTGGCGAGGCCGGCAAGCTGACGACCGTGACCGTGACGGCCGAGCGCCGCGCCGAAAGCGTGATGACGGTACCGATGGCCGTCTCCACGCTGCGCGGCGAAACCCTGGACGTGCTGAACTCCAGCGGCGAGGACCTGCGCATGCTGTCGGGCCGTGTGCCCAGCCTGAACATCGAATCGTCCTTCGGCCGCGCGTTCCCGCGCTTCTACATCCGCGGCTACGGCAACACCGACTTCCGCCTCAACGCCTCGCAGCCGGTTTCGCTGGTGCTGGACGACGTGGTGCAGGAGAACCCGATCCTGAAGGGCTTCCCGATCTTCGACGTCGAGGGCGTGGAAGTGCTGGCCGGCCCACAGGGCACGCTGTTCGGCCGCAACACGCCGGCCGGCGTGGTCAAGATCGACTCGGTCAAGCCGCAGAAGGGTTTCGGTGGCTACGGCAGCATCAGCTACGGCACTTATGGCACGGTGAACCTCGAAGGCGCCGTCAACGCGCCGCTGTCGGACCAGTGGCAATCGCGCTTCTCGGTGCAGGTCCAGCACCGCGACGACTGGGTCACCAACGAAGCCCCGGCCGAGCTGCAGCAGACGCACAAGCTCGAAGGCTATGACGACCGCGCCGCCCGCGCCCAGTTCCTCTACGGCGCCGGCACGCCCTTCACCGCGCTGTTCAACGTGCATGCCCGCGACCTGAACGGCAGCGCCCGCCTGTTCCGCGCCAACATCATCCAGAAGGGCAGCAACGACCTGGTCGACGATTTCGACATCAAGAAGGTCTACCTGGACGGCAAGAACGAGCAGAAGCTGACCAGCATCGGTGCCAACGCGCACCTGACCTGGGCGCTGGACGGCGTGAAGCTGCACTCGATCACCGGCCTGGAGACGGTGCACTCGTACAGCCGCGGCGACGTGGACGGCGGCTACGGCGCGTCCTTCCTGCCCAGTTCGGGTCCCGGGCTGATCCTGTTCCCCAGCGAGACGGCCGACGGCCTGAGCGGCCACCGCCAGTTCTCCGAGGAACTGCGGCTGGAGTCCACGAAGCCAGGCCCACTCAGCTGGCAGGCCGGCCTGTACTTCTTCCGCGAAACCTTCCGGATGACCTCGTACAACTACGACTCGACCGCCGGCGGGGCCTTCACCAGTTCGTCTCCCACCACGCAGAGCAACAACGCCTACGCGGCCTTCGGCTCGGTCAACTATGCGCTGGCGCCTGACCTCTCGCTGCGCGCCGGCCTGCGCTACACGCACGACAAGAAGAAGCTTTCTACCGACCCGGGCACGGTCACCGGCGTGGACGACAGCCAGGGCCTGAGCGACGAGGTTTCCAGCAGCAAGGTCACCGGCGACATGGCCCTGAGCTGGGCCATGGACAAGAACACCAACTTCTACGGCCGAGTGGCCACCGGCGTGCGCGGCGCCAGCATCCTGCCGCCCTCGGCCTTCAACCCGCTGTCCAGGGCTGAACCGGAAACCAGCACCTCCTATGAAGTGGGCGTGAAGTCGGAGCTGTTCGACCGCCGTGCTCGCATCACGGCGGACGTCTTCCACTACGACGTGAAGCACCAGCAGCTGACCGTGGTCGGCGGCGCCACTGGTAATTCCACCGTGCTCGAAAGCGCCAAGAAGGCCATGGGCCAGGGCATTGAGTTCACGCTGGACGCCTACCTCAGCGAGAACCTGCTGCTGGGCCTGAGCGGCAGTGTCAACGTGACCAAGATCAAGGACAAGGACCTGGTGGTCTCAGGCTGCGCCCAGTGCACGGTCACCGACCCGACCATCACCAACTCCCAGGGCGCCACCGGCTACTCGATCGACGGCAACCCGCTGCCGCAGGCCCCGAAATTCGTGGCCAACGCCAACCTGCGCTACAGCATCCCCACAGCCAGCGGCGAGTTCTACGCCTACACCGACTGGACCTACCGCAGCAAGGTCAACTTCTTCCTGTACGAATCGCCCGAATTCACCGGCAAGCCCCTGACCACCGGCGGCCTGCGCCTGGGCTACATCTGGGACAACGGCAAGTACGAACTCGCCGCGTTCGGCCGCAACATCACCAACCGTGTCGTCGTCAACGGCGCCATCGACTTCAACAACCTGACCGGCTTCGTGAACGAGCCGAGGACGTGGGGCGCGCAGTTCAAGGCGATGTTCTGAAAGTGAAAACGCCACGCGGTTTGGCTGCGTGGCCTCCAAAGACCCACACGACTGGCCTGCAAGGCCAGTCCCAGGCTCAGTTCAAGTTGGTCTTGAAACCGAGAATACCGTGCGGGCTGGTGGTGAAAACCATCTTTCGCCCCGGCACGCTGACCACGCTTTGACGCGCTTGGCCGATGCCGTAGTTGACGGTCTCAAACTTGAGCGTCTGATCCACATACTGGCGCAACTGGCCACCAGAAGCCACCCACCAGGATCCGCCAGGTGCGACTACCAAACCGCTCACGGCACCACCCGGCACGGTGAACTGCTGCACCTGGGGAAACTGGGCCTGGAAATAGGCCAGTTCGGTCACCTTGCCGTCGCTGCCGCCGGTCACCAGGTGCGTCGTACCTGACAAGGCCGCGGAACTCAGTGTGGACCATCCGACCAAGCCGTTCAGTGCATGGGTCTTGCCGTCATAAAAATACAGCGCGCGAGCTCCCGAAGACAACACGCCCAGCTCCTGGGTGCCATCGTCATCCACATCACTGACGAAGAGTTGATCCAAGGTGGCGGACGTTTCGGTCTGGATGCTCCAGCGCCGCTGCCCCGTGGCGGGATCGTAGGCGACCACGGTCCCGCCATTGCCCGCAACCAGCACCTCAACGGCCCCATCCCCATCGACGTCCGCGACCTCAAGCGCGCGGAATGTGCCGCTTGGCGCACCGGCATCGACATTGCTCATCACGAGCTTGAAGCTGTTGTTGGCTTTGAAGTTGTAGGCCCTGAGCTGCCCCTGAATTCCATCGCCACCCGCGACCACGATCTTCAGCCTGCCTGTGCCATCGAGATCGCGCAGCTTGATGTCTGAGATCTGGAAGGAGACACCCACCGGGTCCGAAATGGCCCGCACTTTCAGCTTGTCGCTGTCGAACACCACCAGGCGCCCTCCGCCGTAGCTATCGGAACTGGTCGAGGCCATCACGATTTCGGGCACGCCGTCACCGTCCAGATCACCCACAACAGGCCCGATGAAAGGTCCATGGAGGTCCACCGTTTGCCAGCGAATGGACTGGCTCTGCCAATCTCCGAGGTGCAAGCGATAAGGGCCGCTGCTGGAATTGCCACCAGAACTCCAGAGCAGGTCCTTGACGCCATCGCCATTCACGTCCGCCACGGTGATCGCCATCGTCCCAGGCTCGGGCGCTTGGATCAATCCGATCGATTTCCTGGCGACAAGACTGAAGGCGCGCACAGTGGTGTCTTGCGCACTGCCCACCAGGACCTCCGGCACGCCGTCGCCATCCAGATCGCCCTGCCCGACAGCCTCAACATCCGCCAAGGCAAGCCACCACTGCCCAGCCTTCTTCGCCACATCGTAGACGCTGAGCCGATCACTCGTGATCGAGATCAACTCAGCGCGACCGTCACCATCCGAGTCGATTGCCAGCACGTCGCCGAAACCCTTGGAATAGTTCCACTGCACTTGGTGCGTGTCGGCGTCGATCACCTTACCCGAGCTAGACACGATTTCCATCGCGGCATCGCTGTCCATCTGGCCGATGGCCAGCTTGTAGCCTCCGACACTCTTCAGGCTCCAACCTGCATAGGCCGGACCCTCAACCACCAACTTGCCGTCGTTGCACAGCGAGATGTATTCATCCACGCCATCGCCGTTCAGGTCTGCGGCCTTGAGCACCCTGAGCCCGGCCTCTTCCAGCTTCGGGTTGTAGCAACGGCCTGCCTGTGTCGAGAGTTTTGCCTTGGTGACGGCGTCGTAGATCACCAACGTGCCGTCGCCCAATGCCGCCAGGACGAGTTTCTGGCCACTCGGTCCGTTGGCCAACACCAGACTCATGAGGCCATGCATAGGCTCGGACACAAAGACCTGCAACAGCCCCTTGGACAGGTCCCCGGGCTGGCCGCGCAGGACATGCCAGCTGTCGTTCGAACTTACAAAAACCTCAGTGGCGCCATCCACCACCAAGGTCTCCATGCCGGCCACGCCAATGCTGCCGCCCAGTGACTGCCATGCCCAACTGGCTTGAACCCCGGTGGCAGGATTGGACGCCTTGGCAGCGAGCGCCGGTGCGGGCTGCACCAATGCAAACGAAGCTAACAGGCCTGCCGCAGCAGAAGCCAGGGCCAAGCGGGCACGTGTCGCGAGTTTCATGATTTCCCTCCTCCGGACCAACGGCAATCCGGCCTCTGTGTGCACATTTAAAAGATGCCGTTGCTTTTTGTTGCGCTGTGCGCTTGGGCGGAGGATACAAGATCGGTAGCTCTCAGGCTGCATGCGGACCCCTACCGCGCGCGCCCCCGAAGGCCGCCGCCACCCCACCTACCCGAAGCACAGTTGCCAGCTGCTTGAGGCTCACGCCCCCGAATTCGCAGTCTCCACAAACAAGGCATCCAGCATCTCCGTCCAGCGCTCCTTGCGCAGGTCGCTGACGAAGCTGGCGTCGAAGCTGTTGCGGGCCAGGAGGTAGGCTTCGCGGGGGCCGAGTTGCGGCAGGGCGGCGAAGGTGTCGAGGTAGTTCTGGTTCAGGTAGCCGCCGAAGTAGGCGGGGTCGTCTGAGTTGATGGTGACGACCAAGCCAGCGGCGAGCAACGCCGGCAGCGGGTGGTCGGCAAGGGTGTTGACGACGCAGAGCTTCAGGTTGGACAACGGGCAGACCGTGAGCGGGATCTGCTCGGCGGCGAGGCGGCGCATCAGCGCCGGGTCGTCGATGCTGCGCACGCCGTGGTCGATGCGCTGGGCACCGAGCAGGTCCAGCGCGTCGCGCACGTATGCGGCCGGGCCTTCTTCGCCAGCATGGGCCACGCGGTGCAGGCCCAGTTCCTTGCAGCGGGCGAACACGCGCTGGAATTTCTCCGGTGGGTGGCCGCGCTCGGAGCTGTCCAGGCCTACGCCGATGAACAGCTCCATGAAGGGCTCTGCTGCTGCCAGCGTGGCGAACGCATCTTCTTCGCTGAGGTGGCGCAGGAAACACAGGATGAGCGCACCGCTGACGCCCAGCTGGTCGTGCGCGTCGTTGCAGGCGCGTGACAGGCCGCGCATCACGGTTTCCATGGGCACGCCGCGGGCGGTGTGGGTCTGCGGGTCGAAGAAGAGCTCGGCGTGCACCACGTTGTCGGCCTTGGCCTTCTCGAAGTAGGCCCAGGCCATGTCGTAGAAGTCCTGCTCCTGCAGCAGCACGCTGGCGCCGGCGTAGTAGATGTCCAGGAAGCTCTGCAGGTCGGTGAAGGCATAGGCCTGGCGCAGCGCTTCGACGCTGGCGTAGCGCAGCGCCACCTGGTTGCGCTGGGCGAGCTTGAAGATCAGCTCGGGCTCCAGCGAGCCCTCGATGTGGATGTGCAGCTCGGTCTTGGGCATGCGGGCCAGCAGCGTCGGCAGCGCGGCGCGCGGAATGCGGTCGAACAGCGTGTCGTCCGGCGGGACAGGCGGGGCGGCAGCGGCAACAGCAGGGACGGCTGGCATCAGCAGACTCCAGAGGTGAACGGGTGGCGGCGCAGGTCGCGCCGGTCGGCGGCGGAAGCCCTGTTGGCCGCACGGTGCACTTCACGTGCCATGCGGCCTGGGTCGGTCAGCCCCAGCGCCAGGCGGCGCCCGTTCAGAGTGGGCGTGGGCAGTCGCTGGCGGCGGGGCGGGCATGGCCCATTGTGGACCGGCGCACCCCGGCCGGGCGACCCCTGCCTCAGCCGCGCATCACTTCGGGGCGACCGGCTTGGCGTCGACGAGCAGCGTCAGTGCGGCACCTTCGCCGCCTGTCTGCCAGGCGCCCTGGTAGGTGGTGCTGGTGAACAGCAGGCCTTCGGCTGCGGTCACCCACACGGCGTTCTTCAGCGCCTTGGCCTTGGACTCGGCCACCACCCAGTAGCTGTGGCCAGCCTTCAGGCGCGGCGTCTTTTCGCTGCTGAAGAACTGCTGCACGGGGGTCCAGCCGAAGGTGGCCACGGGTGCGGTCCAGTGCTCCAGCTTGTGGCCGCTGGGCAGGCTTTCGCCGCCGCCTTCGTCCAGCGCGTCGGTCTGCAGGGTCAGCTTGATCTTGGCCTGGTCGACGTCGGAGTTGTTCATCAGCCAGATGCCGATGCGCGAGAGCTTGAAATCACTGTCCACCGGCACCGTGAAGCGGGCGCCCACGGTCTGCTCGGTATAGATGTCGAAGCCCCAGTAGCCGAACCAGCCACCGGGTGCACCGGTGTCGATCAGGGCCTGCTTGGAGGCGGCGGCAGGTGTGGTCAGGTTGGTGGCAGCAGGGCCAGCCGCCCAGCTGCTGCCAGCCAGTACGCCCCAGCCCACCAACACCGCGCCCAGGACTTGCAGAGAACGCTTCATGAAATGGCTCCGAATCAATCAGAAAGAAGCCTGGATGCTAGGAGTCCGGCTTGTGGCAATCTTGACCAGATCATGACGGACACGCCCTGCCCGCCACTTTTCCTGCCATGCCTGCCGACACCTTGACCCTGGACACCGCGGGTTTCCCCCGCCTGGGCGAGCAGCCGCTTCGCCTGCCGCCCAAAGAGCGGGCTGCGCTGTCGCTGCTGCTGCAGCGGCGGCCGGCCGTGGTCGCGAAAAACGATTTCGCGGCCGTGGCCTGGCGCGGCGGCGAAATGTCCGACGAAAGCCTGGCGCGCTGCATCAGCCGGCTGCGCCAGGCGCTGGCCCCGCACGGCTGGCAGATCGAATCGGTCTACGGCACGGGCTACCGGCTCAGCAGCGAAACTGCACTGCCCGCGGGCCCCGCGGCACGCCCGGCCCAGCCTTCCGCGAACACGCTGGACGCCTACATTCACGCCCGCCAGCTGGCCCAGCAGCGCACGCCCGAGGCTCTGGGCCGGGCCATCGCACTGCTGCGCGAGCTGCTGCGCAGCCACCCGGAATACACGCCGGCCGCGGTGGCACTGGGCGACGCGCTCGCCGCCGCGATTGGCTGGGGCCAGTCCGACACCGACGCCGCGGTGGCCGAAGGCCTGCAGGCGCTGGACGACGCTGCGGCGCGCGACCCCGCCACCCCCGGCCTGGACGCCGCCCGCGGCTGCCTGCTGGACATGGCCTGGCGTTTTGCCGATGCCGAGGCGGCCCATGCCCGTGCACTGGAAATCGGCGACAACGATCCGGACACGCTGCTGCTGCACGCCCGCCACCTGCTGTTCACAGACCGCCCGGCGCTGGCCGTCGAACAGCTGCGCCGTGCCCGGCAGCAGTCACCGCATTCGCTGATGCTGCGCATGTCCTTGTCCCGGGCGCTGGTGCAGGCCGGTCGCGGCGTCGAAGCGCTGGCCGAGGCCGATGCGGCCGTGGCCGACCACCCGGGCCAGCTGCTGATCGGCGCGTTTGCACTGTCCATGCGGGCCATGGTGGCGCCGGAGCCGGCACTGGCCCTGCCCACGTTGCGCCTGATCGAAGGCCACGACACGCCGCCCTACGTCTGGACCATCTCGTCGTTCGTGCTGGCGCGCCTGGGCCAGCGCGATGCAGCGCTGGACATCATCGACGCCGCGCTGCTGTGCTCGCGCACGACCACCGGCGAAGCCACCTTGTATGCCGCGCCCCTTGCCGCGCTGGGCGAGGTGGACCGCGCTGCCGAGCTGCTGCGCCAGGCCTGCGATGAGCGCTGCGGCATGCTGGCCATGGTGCTGCGCGACCCGGCGCACGCCGGCTGGCTGCCGCAGCACCCGATGGGCCGCGCGTTGCTGACTCGCGTCTTTGGCCCGAACGGGTGACAGGCCCGCCGCCAGCCCGGCCACTGAACTGCGATAACCTTTCCCCATGCTCGACCTGCTGATCCACGACGCCACCCTGCCCGATGGCCGCCGCCAAATTGGCGTGGCTGTGCAGGACGGCCTGATCGCCGACCTCGGCCCGCACCTGACGCCCGCCAGCGCACCCGCCGTGCAGACCGTCGACGCCCAGGGCATGCTGCTCAGCGCGCCGTTTGTCGACGCCCATTTCCACATGGACGCGACGCTCAGCTACGGCCTGCCGCGCGTCAACCAGAGCGGCACGCTGCTCGAGGGCATTGCGCTGTGGGGCGAGCTGAAGCCCGATCTGACGCAGGAAGCCTTGGTCGAACGAGCGCTGGCCTACTGCGACTGGGCCGTCGCCAAGGGCCTGCTGGCGGTGCGCACGCACGTGGACGTGTGCGACCCGCGGCTGCTGGCGGTGGACGCGCTGCTGGAAGTCAAGCGCCGCGTGTCGCCTTACCTCGACCTGCAGCTGGTCGCCTTCCCGCAGGACGGCGTGCTGCGCGCACCGGGCGCGATGGCGCTGCTGAAGGAATCGCTGCGCCGCGGCGTGGACGTGGTCGGCGGCATTCCGCATTTCGAGCGAACGATGGCCGATGGCGCATTGAGCGTGAAGCTGCTCTGCGAGCTGGCCGCCGAGCTGGGCAAGCGGGTGGACATGCACTGCGACGAGAGCGACGACCCGCTGTCGCGCCACGTCGAAACGCTGGCCTTCGAGACCCACCGCCTCGGCCTGCAGGGCCGGGTCACAGGCTCGCACCTGACCTCCATGCACAGCATGGACAACTACTACGTCTCCAAGCTGATCCCGCTGATGGCCGAGGCCCAGCTGGGCGTGGTCGCCAACCCGCTGATCAACATCACGCTGCAGGGCCGGCACGACAGCTACCCGAAGCGCCGCGGCATGACCCGCGTGCCCGAACTGATGGCCGCCGGCCTCACGGTCGCCTTCGGTCACGACTGCGTGATGGACCCCTGGTACAGCCTGGGCAGCGGCGACATGCTGGAGGTCGCCCACATGGGCCTGCACGTGGCGCAGATGACCAGCCAGGCGGCGATGCAGCAGTGCTTTGAAGCCGTGACAACCCACCCGGCGAAGCTGCTGGGCCTGGAAGACCGCTTCGGCCTGGCCGTCGGCCGCGAGGCCAGCTTCGTGCTGCTGCAGGCGCAAGACCCGGTCGAAGCCATTCGCCTGCGCGCGCACCGCCTGGGTGTGTGGTGCCAGGGCCGCATGCTGGCCGAGAGCCCGCCGCTGGAAACCCGGTTGCACCTCGCAGGCCGGCCCGGCGGCATTGATTTCCTGAAACGTTGAACGCTGAACGCCCCTTCACATGAGCGACGCCCGCCTGTTCCTGGCCCTGGTGCCTGACGAAGACACTTGCCGCGCCATCACGGCCTGGCAGCGCCGCGGCACCTGGCCCGAAGACGCCCGGGTCTACCGCCGCGAGGACCTGCACATCACGCTGCACTTCCTCGGCGCCGTGCCCCGCGCCGCGGTGGGCGACCTGGTGCCCCAGCTCAACGTGCCCGCCCCACGCCTGCAGCTGGACCTGTCACTCACCCACGTCGAAACCTGGCCCCGCCCCGGCGTCGCCGTGCTGGTGCCCGCCAGCGCCCCGGAAGAACTGCAAACCCTGCACGCCGCACTCGCCACCGCCGCCACCCAGGCCGGCTTCACCCTGGAACCGCGCCCCTACCAGCCCCACGTCACCGTCGCCCGCACCCGCATGGCGGCGCCGGGCATCCAGGTCGACGGCCCGCTGACCTGGCGCAGCGAAGGCTACGTGCTGATGGAGTCCAACCATGGGTACCGGGTGATTCATCGGTACGGGTGACCCCGGCAGCTTCAGGCCGCCACATGCGGGCGCAGGATCTCCACCTGCCGCCGGGTCAGCAGCGGCAGGATGCGGTCGACGACCACGGCTCGGTAGTGGGCTGACGCCCGGTGCGCCTGGAGTGCCGCGTCGTCACGGTAGTGTTCCAGCAGCAGCACCGTGCCAGGTTGCGGGGTCGCCTCGAAGACTTCGTAGCCCAGGCAACCCGGTTCGGCCAGCGTGGCTTCACGCACTTCCGCGACATGGCGCAGCACCTCGGCCACAGCCTCCAGCGGCATCTGCCAGCGGGCCACGATCACGATGGGGGTGACGACCGCGTTCATCGCGCCACAGCCTTGCCGTTCAGGGCTGCGACGATGGCCTCGCCGACCAGCGTGCCGGAGGCCGGGTTCTGGCCGGTGATCAGGCGGCCGTCGACCATCAGCTTGGGCTGCCACGCCGCGGCTGACTCGTAGAGGCCGCCTTCCTCGCGCAGCGCAGTTTCGAGGTCGAAGGGCACGTCCGGGCGGGCGTAGCCGTCTTCCTCTGCAGTGGAGAAACCGGCCACCTTGCGGCCACGCACCAGCGGCGTGCCATCCGCCAGCTTCACGCCGAGCAGCGCGGAAGGCCCGTGGCAAACCGCGGCGACGACCTTGCCGCCGTCCCAGGCGCGGCGCACGGCGGCCTGCACTTGCGGGTTGCCGGTGATGTCCACCATCGGGCCCAGGCCGCCGGGGAAGAACACCGCGTCGTAGTCCAGCACGTCGACCTCGGACAGCTTGCGGCTGCGGGCCATGCGGCGGTACGAATCACTGGTCACGAACTCGGCTTGAGCCGGATCGCTGCCGTCGAAGCCATCTTCCGGCGGCTTGCCACCTTGCAGCGAGGCGTATTCGACCGCGATGCCGGCCTTGTCCAGCACCTCGAACGGGTGTGCGATCTCGGGAAAGAAAAAACCGGTGGCGCGGTTGTTCGGACCGATGATCGCTGCGTTTGTCACAACAAACAGAACATGCTTGACACTCATGACACTCTCCTATTTCGGTTGGCACCCGGTGGCTCCGGGATGAAACGAAGATTAAGGAAAGCAGCGCCTTCCCGGTAGACGCGCGGAAGTTGACTGATTGTCTTATGAGATAAGACAATCAAGCCATGAGCACCCACCCGTCGCCCATCCTGGACGAGCTTCGCGCGATGGCGGTCTTCGCCACCGTCGTGCGCAGCGGCAGCTTCTCGGCCGGCGCCCGGGCGCTGGGCCTGACCCGCGCGGTGGTGAGCCACCATGTGGCCAGCCTGGAGGCGAAGCTCGGCGTGCCGCTGGCGCAGCGCAGCACGCGCAGCTTCAGCCTCACGCCCGCGGGCGAAGCTTTCCGCGTGCACTGCGAGCGCATGCTGGACGAAGCGCAGGACGGCATCCGCGGCATGGAGTTGCTGCGCGCCGAGCCGCGCGGCGAAGTGCGCATCACCTGCTCGCACCACTTCGGCCAGCGGCGCATCCTGCCGGCGCTGCTGGCGTTCCGCCGGCGCTACCCGTCCATCCGGCTGCACGTGGCGATGAACGACAGCAACGTGGACCTGGTGCAGGCCGGCATCGAGCTGGCCGTGCGCGCCGGCCCGCTGGCGGACTCGGACCTGGTCGCCCGCCGCCTGGTGCTGGAGCCGACGATGCTGTGCGCCTCGCCGGCCTACCTGCGCCGCCACGGCACGCCCGCCACGGTGGCCGCGCTGTCGCAGCAGCGCTGGGTGGTCTACCCGCCGTCCCAGCGCACGCTCTCGGCCCGCCACGACGGGAAAACCATCGAGATCCCAGTCGAGGGCGACATCGTCACCGACAGCGCCGCCTCCCGCCTGGCCTTCGTGCTGGCCGGCGAAGGCATCGCCCGCCTGCCCGCCTACGACGCCGCAGCGCTGCTCGCCTCGGGCGAACTGGTACGCGTGCTGCCGGAAGTGGAAACCGCATCGCTGGAGATTTTCCTGGTGCACAGCAAGCGCATCGGGCCGAGTGCAAGGTTGCTGCGGGACTTCCTGGTGGCGGACGCGCCAGAGGGCGAGGGGTGAGTTCGGCCTGCGAACAAAAAACTTGCCGAATTCGCCATTCCGAACAATTTTCTTGGCTCACCGGGGGAAAAAGCGGCGACGCGCGTGTATCCGATACGGTTTTAGCGTGATGTCCGCTTTGGAAGTGCCATGGCACATGTCGCTGCTTTGGTAAAGCGACGACACGTTCCAGGTTCATGTACGCACCAGCGACCTGAAAAAGAGCCTGGAGCAGTCAGGGCGGCGATCACTCTCCCTTGGCGGCTCACGCCGCTCGCGCTCACTTTTCGCCTGCGGTCGTCCATGGCGTGAGTGCCACAAAGCACCGTCACAAACGCCGCCCGTCTGCGGAGGACGGCTTGACGACAACCTATTTGCCGACAGGGACCAAATACGAGGTGCCGGCTTCAGTGCGAATGATCAATTCGCCGTCATTCACATAGAGGTCGGAAATCCGCGATTCATCCTCATCGCAATTACTCCTCATCGTGCAAGGCCAAACTTCCCGAAGAGAAAATTGCACCAGATCGAAGACAAAGATGTTTGATCCATCATGGACGTAGAAACCTGATCGATCGATCATCCAGCCGTGCGGGCTTGGAAAAACTGCGAACGTCTTAGTCTCGCTCTTGATCGGATCGAAATATTGAAAAGGGCGACCACCATTGCCATCGGCGCCACGAACGACAATGACACGATCAGAGTTCGGCACAGGCATAATTTCAGGCGATGAAAATCCCCCTTCATTGACGGTAAACGTCACGAATGGCTCCGCCGCTTGCGTCGTGCCCTTGCGATAGAAGGAATGGAGGAATCCCGAGCCTTCACCCTTGTACTGCTGCTTCACCAAGAATGAATTCGTCTCCACTGAGGCTTGGTGCTCGTTAAGATCACCATCGTTCACGCCCTGTATGACGGGGAACTTATCCAAACTCGAATCGAACACTTTGGCATAGAGGATAACCCAATCCTTCTTTGAAACAACAAAGTAGTTATTTCTCTTTTTATCCTCGTACCTGAAAGTCGTACGAACGTATACGTTACCCTCGTCCTCAGAAACACTCAATACCGTGTCCTGCTGCATTTCATCACACGGTTGTATTTTGATCTCCTTAAGGAATTTGAACGTCGCCCGCTCATAGACTTGAAGCTTCACACCTTCGTCTTTCTGATAGCAGCCCCAAATCGGTTGATAGACATACCGCGGAAAGAAATACAGATCCCCACCATCTGTTCTTTTTCCCAAATCAAACTTCAACGATGGCAGGCGCGCGTGCCCTCGTGATACTGCGGTCGAGAATTCACCCTGAATTTGCTTCGAATCTATACCAATGGCTTTTGGCCTCTCGAAGAATTCCTTCTTAAAAGAAGCATCGCGGACATCGTTCGCCCTTTCAGGACCAGCGTTCAACTTTGACAACCACCTCAATCCGTCTCCATAGCGGTGGAGAGTTTTCGTGAGCCAAGACGCATAGTCAATCGCAAGCGGACGCAGCTTTGCAGACACCGCTTCTTGGCCTTCAAGCAGCGCATCGATACCGCTCTTCCTACAAAGATCACTGGCGGCATAGAGATCTTCTGTCTGATCAAGAATCTTCCCCGCTTCCATGCATGCGGACAGAACTGACTGCTCTCGCCACATGCCATTTCTCAGGATCTGATCGTCTATCTTATAGAGGTTAACGGGCCATTCATTTGATCCGGTGACATATTGACCCATGGCTAAAAGTACATCTTGCTTCAGCAGAATATTCGTCGCAGATACGGGCAGTCGGCCCAATTCTTTTCCGCTGGCTGCTTCAAAGACAACAACACCTTCCTGCCGGTCAGTGGTGGTGTAGATCAACCCATTCCTTAATGCCAGAGAATAGAAGTTGGCATAGCGAGGCAAAACTCTTTCGACAGCGAACTTTCCCAAGTTCAACACAAGGATTTCGCCACAATTCGCCGAAATCACGGCGAGATCGCCCTCCCGCTTAAAGCCCGCCGGCTCGCAAGAGGCGTTCAATTTCATGACCGGAGGCGGGATATTTATATGGCCCAATTCTTCCAAACTTCGGTTATAAAATATCAGTTGCGGGCCACCTTCTCGATACCCTAGCGCGACAAGCCCTTCATCGCCCACGGAGAGCAGGCGATTACCCGAAATCGACACAACACCCAAAACCTTGAGGCTAGGCAGTTGAAACCTCGTAAATCGCAGCCCCTTCTCTTCAAAATAACTTGAAATTGACTGCAGAACAATCAACTGTTTGTTTTCTATATAACCAGCATAGACCGGGTCCCCCAACCGTAATTGCTTGACGACTTGCCCAGTTGATCTTTTGATCACCTCGACTGGGGTGGACGGCGGGTGCCCCGATCCGTTCAACACCATATATTCTGGATTCATCGCAATGATGCCGGGGTTATTTCGCCCCTTGACCAATACAGTGGAACGACGCAAGACGGGATCAAACTCCACAATGTCGTAAGTATTTCCGGTATCGTCGAAGTGCCTATATAGTAGATTACCTTCATACGTCCGAACCGGAGATGGATACCCTTTTCCAATCGGAACCTTATCTTTGGCCAGATCGATCTTTGTCAACGGTCTGATTGGAGAAACCCAGCCTCCCGCCCCCTGATCCACTCGCATCTCGCCAGAAGTGAAGCAAACCTCGGCACTGCCACGCTCACTTTTACAATCGGGAGATTCGGCAAATGCCGAGGAAGCGCAAAACACCAGCGCAATGATGATTGCGCCATATGCAAATCGAAGCATTGTCCTCCCCGCAGGCTCTCTTGTGATCGTTGATCATATACAAGGAGCCAATTCGCCAACGGGGATTTTTTCCTCAGCGCACGCCGAGTTTCATCGCGAAGCAATCGAGCCCGGAATCGCTCGGAGGCACGGTTCAGGAGATAGGCAGCGTGTCAGCCTTGTACCGAGAAGTCGAAGATGCGCTGGGCCGCCACCCACTTCTCGCCCGTTGGCGTCCACGGCGTGGGCGCCTGGAAGCGCCACATCAGGTCTTCCCATTCGCGCAGCTTCGGGTCTTCGGCTTGGGCCCGGGCCATGCGCTCGGGGTTGTAGACCGCGTCGTCCGTCTCCATGACCATGCACAGCCGGGTGCCGAGGCGGTAGATCTCCATGGTCAGCACGCCTTGCTCGCGCAGGTGCATGGCCACCTCGGGCCAGATGCGGCGGTGGTGGGCTTCGTACTCGGCGATCAGCGCCGGGTCGTCTTTCAGGTCCAGCAGCAGACAGTGGCGCATCACATCTTCCCCAGCGCGCGGTCCAGGTGCACGTAGCCGCCGTCCGGGTGCAGCCACTGGCCGGTCGTGTGCGACGAGCGGTCCGAGAGCAGGAAGACGACCATGTCGGCGATTTCCTGATCGGTCGTCATGCGGTGGCCCAGCGGGATGCGGTCGGTGATGTTCTGCAGCGCGTCGTCCGGGTTGGGCAGGGTCTGCAGCCAGCGCTGGTAGAGCGGCGTCATGACTTCGGCTGGCAGCACCGCGTTGACGCGCACGCCAAAGGGCGCGAGTGCCGCCGCCCATTCGCGCGTGAGGCCCAGCTGCGCGGCCTTCGCGGCCACGTAGCCGCTGGTGCCGCCCTGGCCGGTGAGCGCGGTCTTGGACGAGATGTTGACGATGGACCCGCGGCGCTGCTTGATGGATTCGACACAGAGGTGCGCCATCACGTAGCAGTGCACGAGATTGGCTTCCAGCGAGCGCATGAAGGCGGCGCGGCCGGCGTCCAGGCCCACGCCGTCGTTGGCGCCAGCGTTGTTGACCAGCGCGTCGATGCCGCCGAAGCGGCTCAGCGTGTCAGCCACGGCGCCAGCGCAGGCGGTGTCGTCCGCCAGTTCGAGCTGGAAGAAGGCGTGCCGCGGGCACAGTGTGTCCAGCCGCGCGGCGAACTCCGGCAACAGCGGGCTGCGGCCGAAGATGATGGGCACCGCGCCTTCGCGGGCCAGCGCGAGGCTGATGGCGCCGCCGATGCCGGCACCGCCACCGGTGACGATGACAACCTTGTCTTGCAGGTGCAGGTCCATTCAGGTTCCTTTTTTTCTCAGCCGCGGAAGGTGTAGTGCGACAGCGACTCGGGCTTCATCTCGATCGAATAGCCCGGCCGGGTGGGCGGCAGGTAGGCCGCGCCGCGGATCACACAGGGGTCGACGAAGTGTTCGTGCAGGTGGTCCACGAACTCGATCACCCGGCCTTCCTTGGTGCCGGCAATGCACAGGTAGTCGATCATCGAGAGGTGCTGCACGTACTCGCACAGCCCCACGCCGCCGGCATGCGGGCAGACCTTCAGGCCGTGCTTGGCGGCCATCAGCATCACAGCCAGCACCTCGTTCAGGCCGCCGAGGCGGCAGGCGTCGATCTGCACCACGTCGATTGCGCCGCGCATGATCAGTTGCTTGAAGATGATGCGGTTCTGGCACATCTCGCCGGTCGCCACCTGCATCGAACCTTTGACCGCCTCGCGGATGCGGCGGTGGCCCTCGATGTCGTCCGGGCTGGTGGGCTCCTCGATGAACCAGGGCTTGGCAAAGGCCAGGTCCTGCAGCCAGTCGATGGCCTGGTCGACGTCCCAGACCTGGTTGGCATCGATCATCAGATTGCGGTCCGGGCCCAGCACCTCGCGGGCAATGCGCACGCGGCGGATGTCGTCCGCCCGGTCCCGGCCCACCTTCAGCTTGATGTGCGAGAAGCCGGCGTCCACCGCCTCCTGCGCCAGGCGGCGCAGCTTCGCGTCGTCATAACCCAGCCAGCCGGCCGAGGTGGTGTAGCAGGGGTAGCCGTTGGCCAGCAGCTCGACGTGGCGCGCGGCCTTGCCTTCGCCACGCTCGCGCAACAGCGCCAGCGCTTCGTCGGGCGCGATGCAGTCGGTGATGTAGCGGAAGTCGATCAGCTTGACGATCTGCTCGGGCGTCATGTCGGACACCAGTTGCCACACCGGCTTGCCTTCGGCCTTGGCCCACAGGTCCCACGCGGCATTCACCACCGCGCCGGTGGCCAGGTGGATCGCGCCCTTGTCCGGGCCGATCCAGCGCAGCTGGCTGTCGGAGGTGACATGGCGCCAGAAGCGGCCCATGTCCTCGGCGATCCAGCCCAGGTCCAGCCCGATCACCAGGTGTTCCATCGCGCGGATCGCGGCGCAGCAGATCTCGTTGCCGCGGCCGATGGTGAAGGTCAGGCCATGGCCTTCGAGCCCTGGCTGATCCGTCTCCAGCACCACGTAGGCCGCGGAGTAGTCCGGGTCCGGGTTCATCGCGTCGGAGCCGTCCAGGTGCTGGGACGTGGGGAAGCGCACGTCGAGCACGCGCATGGAACGGATGGTGGTCATGGCGTGGCCCGTCAGGCTTGGATGGTGCGCTGCTGCTGTTCGCCCAGGCCCTGGATGCCGAGGCGCATGGTCTGGCCGGCCTTCAGGTAGATGGGCACGGGCTTCTGGCCCAGCCCGACGCCTGGCGGCGTGCCAGTGGAGATGATGTCGCCCGGCTGCAGGCTCATGAACTGGCTGAGGTAGCTCACCAGCTTCTTCACGCCGAACACCATCGTGCTGGTGTTGCCGTTCTGGAAGCGCCGGCCGTCGACCTCCAGCCACATCGCGAGCTGCTGCGGGTCCGGCACTTCGTCTGCCGTCACCAGCCAGGGGCCGATGGGGCCGAAGGTGTCGTGGCCCTTGCCCTTGTCCCACTGGCCGCCGCCACGTTCCAGCTGCACCTCGCGCTCGGAGACGTCATTGACCACGCAGTAGCCGGCGACGTGCGACATGGCATCGGCCTCGGCGATGTAGCGCCCGCCCTTGCCGATCACCACGCCGAGTTCGACCTCCCAGTCGGTGCGCGAGCTGCCGCGCGGGATCTCCACGTCGTCGTTCGGGCCGACGATGGCACTGGTCCACTTGTTGAACACCACCGGCTCGTCCGGCACCTTGGCGCCGGACTCGGCCGCGTGATCCGCGTAGTTCAGCCCGATGCAGATGAACTTGCCGACCTTGCCGACGCAGGCGCCCAGCCGCAGGTCTTGCTGCGGCGTGCCGGGCACAAGCGGCAGCGAGGCGATGTCCAGCCCAGCCAGTTCCTGCAGACCCGCGGGCGTGAGCACCTCGCCGGCAATGTCGGTCACCACGGCGGAAAGATCCCGCACGCGCCCATCGGCATCCAGCAGGCCCGGTTTTTCCTGGCCCAGGGGGCCGTAGCGCAGCAGTTTCATTCAGATTCCTCTTTGATTGGTGAGTGAGAGTGATGACAGCGTCGTTCATGCATGAGGGCTCCAGGTCCGCCGCAAACTCCAACCCGTTCGCACTGAGCCTGTCGAAGTGCCCGCGTCGAGATGTGCGCTGGCTTCGACAGGCTCAGCCCGAACGGTGTGGGGTGTCACGGCCCGGGGAGGCCTCGATGGCGAGTGATTTCAGTCGTACAGAACCGCGGCGATCTTCGGGTCGTTGAGGTTGGTCTTGTCGTACCAGTAGAAACCGGTGTCGATGACCTTGGGCAGCTTCTCGCCCTTCAGCGCCTTGACCGCTGCTTCGACAGTCTTGTAGCCAATGCCCACCGGGTTCTGCGTGATGGATCCGGCGATCAGGCCGTCGCGGATCGCGTCCTTCTGCTGCTTGCCCGAGTCGTAGCCGACGATCACGACCTTGCGCTTCATCTCACGCACCCCATTGGCCACGCCAATGGCCGAACCCTCGTTGGTGCCGAAGATGCCTTTCAGGTTCGGATAGGCCTGCAGGATGGACTTGGCAATCTCGGTGGACTTCAGGTGGTCGCCGCCGCCGTACTGCACGCTGACGACCTTGATGTTCGGGTAGGTGGACTTGATGCGGTCCACGAAACCGTCGCGCCGGTCCACCCCGGTGCGGCTGGTCTGGTCATGGGCGACGACGGCCACCTCGCCGGCCTTGCCGATCAGCTCGGCCATCTTGTCGGCGGCCAGCGAGGCGGCGGCCTTGTTGTCGGTGCTGGCGGTGGTGACCGGGATGTCGCCGGCCACGCCGGAGTCGAAGGCAATGACCGGGATCTTCGCGGCCTGGGCCTTCTTCAGCAGCGGCAGTGCGGCCTGGCTGTCCAGTGCGGCAAAGCCGATGGCGGCCGGCTTCTTGGCCAGGGCGGCAGAGAGCATGTCGATCTGCTTGTCCACCATCGCTTCGGACTCGGGGCCCTCGA
The DNA here is from genome assembly GCF_041287625.1 of Ideonella sp. GTDB lineage: Bacteria > Pseudomonadota > Gammaproteobacteria > Burkholderiales > Burkholderiaceae_C > Ideonella. The sequence continues at coordinate 55,609 of NZ_JBGGNH010000019.1, read as the reverse complement.
AGCTGATCTTGACCTTGTAGTCCTTGCCGGCCTGCTCGGCGCCGCTCTTCACCGCCTGCCAGAACTGGTGCTGGAAGCCTTTCGAGATCAGCGGGATGTAGACCTCCTGGGCGCTGGCGACCCCCGCGAGCGCGAAGCTGGCGGCCATGGCCAGGGCCAGCTGCGAAACAGTTTTCTTCATCATGGTGGTGTCTCCTGTCGTTGTAGGAATCGAAGCGAACGAAAGCCGGAAATGAGGCAGCTCAGCGCGAACGCCGGCGCAGGATGTCGGTATAGACCGCGAGGATGATGATCACGCCGGTGACCACCGTCTGCCATTCCTGGGCCACGTTCATGATGCGCAGGCCGTTGGTCAGCACGCTCATGATGAAAGCGCCGATGATGGTGCCCAGGATGGTGCCGGTGCCGCCGGACAGCGAGGTGCCGCCGATGACGACCGCGGCAATCGCGTCCAGCTCGTAGCCCTGGCCCAGCGCCGGCTGCGCAGAGTTCAGCCGCGAGGCGATCAGCAGTCCGGCCACGCCGCAGATCGCACCGCTGAGCGAATAGACGACGATCTTCCAGAAGTCCACGTTCACGCCGGAGAGCCGCACCGCTTCTTCGTTGCTGCCCAGCGCGAAGGTGTAGCGGCCCAGCATGGTCCTGTTGAGGATCAGGCTGGCGACGATGGCGACGATGAACAGGATCAGCACCGCGTTCGGAATCGGCAGCGCCGGGATCAGCTCGCCGATCAGCGAGTCCTGCGAGATGGCCGAGAAACCTGGCGTGTCGTTGAAGTAGATCGGCTTGGTGCCGGAGATCACCAGCGACAGGCCCTTGAGCAGCATCATCATGCCGAGCGTGGCGATGAAAGGCGGGATCTTCAGCTTGGCGATCAACAGGCCGGAACCGAAGCCGCTCAGCGCGCCGAAGAACAGCGCCGCGGCCACGCCCACCGGCAGCGGCAGGCCGAGGTAGGTCAGGAACACACCGGCCATCACCGCGCAGAAGGTCATCAACGTGCCGACCGACAGGTCGATGCCCGAGGTGATGATGACAAAGGTGCAGGCAATCGCCAGCACGCCGTTGACCGCGGTGGCCTGCAGGATGCTGACCATGTTGTCCACCTGCAGGAAGCTGCCGGAGGCGAAGCTGAAGAAGACCATCAGCGCCAGCAGGCTGGCAAAGGCCAGCAGCTTCTGGCGCGCTGCGGGGCGCAGCCACACGCGGCGGCGTGGCACGGCGGCTTCGGTTGCCGGCAAGGGAGAAGTGGTGATGGGTGGCATGGCAGTCGGTGTTCGTGGCGCCCTCAGGCGGGGGCGGCTTCACGCCGCGTGGCCAGCTGCATGATGCTGGCCTGGGTGGCCTGGGTGGCCTGCTCGGCCGAGAGCTCGCCGGTGATGCGGCCTTCGCACATCACCAGCACCCGGTGCGCCAAGCGCAGCACTTCGGGCAGTTCGGAAGAGATCACGACGATGGCCTTGCCCTGCGCCGCGAGCTGGTTCAGCAGCTTGTAGATCTCGGCCTTGGCACCGACGTCGATGCCGCGCGTGGGCTCGTCGAAGAACAGGATGTCGCAGTCGCGCTGCAGCCATTTGGCAATGACGATCTTCTGCTGGTTGCCACCCGACAGCAGCCGCACCGGCTGCTCGACCGAAGGCGTCTTGATGCCCAGCTGCCGCACATGCTGCTCGGCCGTCTGGCGCAGCGTCGCGTCGTCGACCCATCCTGCGGCCGAGCTGAACTGGCCCATGGACGCCAGCGCGATGTTGGTCGCCACGTCCAGTCCGGTTGCCAGGCCAAAGTGCTTGCGGTCTTCGGACAGGTAGCCGATGCCCAGCGCCACCGCCTGCTGCGGAGAGCGGATGGTGACCGGTTTGCCGCGCACGCGGATCTCGCCCGAGTCCAGCGGGTCGGCTCCGAAGATGGCGCGCGCGACCTCGGTGCGGCCGGCGCCCATCAGCCCGGCAAAGCCGAGGATCTCGCCGGCACGCAGCTCGAACGAAACGTCGCGCACCGCGCGGCCGCGGTTCAGCCCGCGCACCTGGAGCAGCACCTCGTTGCGCGTGGTGTCCGGCAAGTGCTTGGTGAACGCATCGAGCTGGCGGCCGACCATCATGCCGATGATGCTGTCGACGCTGGTCGTGGCCATCGGCGCGGTGGCGATGTACTGGCCGTCGCGCATCACGGTGACGCGGTCGGCGATCTGCTGCAGCTCGCCCATCTTGTGCGAGATGTAGACGATGCCCACGCCTTCGGCCTGCAGCTGCCGGATGATGCGGAACAGGTCCGCCACTTCCTGGTTGTTCAGCGCCGCGGTGGGCTCGTCCATGATCAGCACGCGCGAGTCGAAAGACAGCGCCTTGGCGATCTCCACCATCTGCTGGCGCGCCACCGTCAGCTCGCCGACCGGCGTGCGCGGATCCAGCTTCAGGTTCAGGCGCTGGAACAGCTGCTCGGCCTTGGCGTTCAGCGCGGCCTCGTCCAGCCAGCCGAAGCGGCCGTGCGGCTCGCGGCCGATGAAGATGTTCTGCGCGGCGCTGAGGTGGTTCATCAGGTTCAGCTCCTGGTGCACGATGCCGATGCCCAGCGCCTGCGCGGCGCGCGGGCTTTCGATCTCGACCGCACGGCCATCGACCAGGATCTCGCCAGCGTCGCGCGGGTAGACGCCCGCCAGCACCTTCATCAGCGTGGACTTGCCGGCGCCGTTTTCGCCCATCAGCGCATGCACCTCGCCGGGCAGCAGCTGGAACTGGATGTCCTGCAACGCGCGCACGCCGGCAAACGATTTGCACAGGTTACGGATCTCAACCAACGGCGTCACGACAGCATCTCCTTCACAGGCCGTAGAAACGCTGTGCATTGCGAGACCAGACGTCTGCCTGAGCCTCGGGCAGCAGCTCGGCAATCAACTGCTGGCTGACGCTCACCCAGTCGGCATGTGTGCCCGCCAGCGTCAGCACCGGCCAGTCGCTGCCCCACATCAGGCGCTCGGGGCCGAACAGGGTCAGCAACTCGTGCCACAGCGGGCGCAGTGCGGCCACGGCATCGGCCACAGAGCCACGCTCAGCCGCCGGCAGCTGCGTCATCAGCCCCGAGAACTTGCAGCTGACATTCGGCAGCTGCGCCATCTCGCCCATCAGGCGGCGCCACGGCGCGACCCAACCGGCGTCCCAGCCTTCGGCCAGCGGCGGCTTCGCGGCGTGGTCGATGACCGCGGGCAGCATGGGCCAGTCGCGCAGGAACTGCAGCACAAACGGCAGTTGCAACGGGTGCACCAGCACGTCCAAGCGCAAGCCCAGCGAGACCAGCGCCGCGATGGCTTCGGGCCGCGGCGCGCGGCAGATCCAGTTCGCCTCTGGCAGATCCTGCAGCATCGGCCGCACGCCCTTGAACTTCGGGTGCAAGGCCAGGCGCGACAGCGTTTGCACCGCGTCCGCACGGCTCAGGTCCACCCAGCCGACCACGCCGGCGATGAAGTCGTGCTGCGAGGCCAGGTCCAGCAGGTACTCGGTTTCGGCCACGCTGTCTGCCGCCTGCACCAGCACCGTTTTGCCGACACCGGCCGCCAGCATCAGCGGCTGCAGTTCCTCGGGCAGGAAGTCACGCCGCAACGGCGCCAGCGCCGGCTCGTCGCCTTGCAGCCAGCCATAGTCGCCACGGGCCGGACGCCAGAAATGCTGGTGCGCGTCTGTGCGATTCATACAGCTGGCATGAGGCTCAGATGGAGATGCCGCCGTCCACCATCACCGCTTGGCCGGTGACGAGGCGTGACTCGTCGCTCAGCAGGTAGACGACCTGCGGCGCGATGTCTTCGACCGTGGCCAGCCGGCCCAGCGGCTGCCGCGCAATGAAGTCCTTCTCGGCCTGCACCGGGTCTGCGGCACCGGCGATGCGGCCCCGCAGCGACGGCGTGTCCACCGTCCCAGGGCACAGCGCATTGCAGCGCAGCCCGAACCTGGCGTAGTCCGCCGCGATGGCCTTGCTCATGCCGATCACGGCGGCCTTGGTCGTGCCATAGACAAAGCGGTTCGGCAGGCCTTTGACGGAGGAGGCGACCGAGGCCATGTTGATGATGCTGCCGGCGCTGCCGTCCTGCTTCATCTTCTCCAGCATGCCCGGCAGGAAGGCGCGGACCAGCCGGTAGGCGCCCTTGACGTTCAGGTCGAAGCTGAAGTCCCAGGCGGCTTCATCGCAGTCCAGCACCGTGCCGTGGTGCACGAAGCCGGCGCAGTTGAACAGCCCGTCCAGCGGCGGCAGCGTGGCCGCCAGCGCGGCGACGGCAGCGCTGTCCCGCACGTCCAGCAGGCGCGTGTCGATGCCGGGGCCCTCGGCAGCCAGCGATTCCAGCAGCGCGCCATTGATGTCGGTGGCGAAGACACGCGCACCCTCGGCGGCGCAGGCCAGCGCGCTGGCGCGGCCAATGCCCTGTCCGGCGGCGGTGATCAAGAGGGTCTTGCCCTGCAGTCTGTTGCCCATGAGAACCTCGGCAGATTGTCGGAAGTACGTTCATTGATGAACAATGTGTTCATTGGAGAATGAATGTAGTCATACGATTGCGTTTTGACCTCAGTGCTTACCCCAGCCCCTTCGACCGCCGCACGCCATGAACGACCCCGCCACCGACCGCTACCGTGCCCCCGCCCTGGACAAGGGCCTGGACATCCTCGAACTGCTGGCCGAGCAGCCGCAGGGCATGACCCGCGCCGAGATCGTCAAGGCCATGGGCCGCAGCCCGAGCGAGATCTACCGCATGCTGGAGCGCCTGGTGGTGCGCCACTACGTGACCCGCTCGCAGGAGGGCGACCGCTACGCGCTGAGCCTGAAGCTGTTCGTGCTGGGCCACCGCCACCCGCCCATCGAGCGGCTGGTGACCCGCGCGCTGCCGGCCATGGACGCGTTTGCCAAGGCGGCAGAGCAGTCCTGCCACCTGGGCATCTACGACCGCGGCAACATCAGCGTGGTCGCGCAGGTCAACGGGCCCAGCGCCTGGGGCTTGTCGATCCGCCTGGGCGTGCGCGTGAGCCTGGCGGACACGGGCTCCGGCCACGTGCTGCTGGCCTTCCAGCCCGAAACCCGGCGCGCGCAGATGCTGGCCGAGCACGTGGCGCTGGACGGTGAGGTACCCGTCGGCGCGACCGAGCTGCAAGCCATCCTGGCGCGGGTGCACGAGCAGGGCCACTGGCAGGGCGAGAGCCAGCAGGCCTTTGGCGTGATCGACCTGTCGATGCCCGTCCTGGACTCCCACGGCCACGCGCTGGCGGTGCTGACCTGCCCGTTCATCCGCCGCATCGACCGCCATGTGGGCGCGGACCTGGACACCGTGCGCGGGCTGTTGAAACAGGCCACGCAGGGGCTGTCATTGGCATGAAACGTGGGCACGCCGGTGGCGGCGTACCGCAGATAATCCGCGGCCTCACCTCCTCCGCGGGCCCCGTCCATGTCCCTGCAACGTCGCCAGTTCATCGGCGCCACCGGCGCCACGCTGGCCGCCCTGTCCACCGCTTCGCTGAGCAGCCGCGCCAGCGCGCAGGCCGCTGCGGCCGTCAGCCAGCCGCCGTTTGCGCCGCCGCCGCTGCTGGCGCCGATCCAGGCGCGCACCGACCGCATCGTCGACATCACCGTCTGCACCCGGCCGTTCCGTGCTGCGGGGCCCCGCATCGAAGCGCAGCGCATCGGTCGGCAGACTGTCGTGCACAACTACGGCCACGGCGGCAGCGGCTGGTCGCTGTCCTGGGGCTCGGCCAGGCTCGCGGTGGACCTGGCACTCGCCACGAAGGAAAAGCGCCTCGCGGTGATCGGCTGCGGCGCGATCGGCCTGACCACCGCGCGTGCCGCACAGCGCGTCGGACTGCGGGTGACGATCTACTGCCGTGAGCTGCCGCCGGAGGTGCGCTCGTCCAAGGCCACCGGCGTCTGGTCACCGGACTCGCGCATCTGCGACGAAGCCCACGCCACGCCCGCCTTCCGCCAGCAATGGGAAGCCATGGCGCGGCTGTCGCACCAGACCTACCAGCGCATGATGGGCCTGCCGGGCGATCCGGTGGAATGGCGCGAGGGCTACGTGCTCTCGGACATCCCGTTCGACCAGGGCCTGCCGGACGACGGCACGCCGCCGCTTCACCCCGAGCCCGACTACGCCGAGATGGAAAGCGAGCTGCTGAAGGACCTGCACCCACGCTCGGTCGCGCTCACGCCGGACCAGCATCCGTTCCCGGTCCCCTTCGCGCGCCGCTACACGCAGATGGTTTTCAACCTGCCGGCCTACAGCCAGATGCTGATGGACGAGTTCATGCGCGACGGCGGCGAGTTCCAGCACCGCGAGTTCGAAAGCCCGCGCCAGTTCGCCGCGCTGAAGGAACGCACGCTGGTCAACGCCACCGGCTACGGCGCGCGCCAGCTGCTGGGCGACAACAGCCTGGTGCCGGTGCGCGGCCAGATCGCACGCCTGGTGCAGCAGCCGGAGGTGCGCTATGGCCTGAACTGGCGCGGCCACAACTTGAATGTCGTCTCGCGCCGCGACGGGCTCCTGGTGCAGGCCGGCGTGGACGGCGACTTCGACAACGAGGACACCACGCCGGACCGCGCCGTGGCCGAAGCCGCGGTGCAGCGGCTGGCGATGCTGTTCGCGAGGGCCTGACGCCATGGAAGCGCTCCACGACAAACCCCGGCTCGAAGGCATCACGCTGCGCCAAGCCAGCCTGGCCGACCTGGACCTCGTCTGCGACCTGGCGCAGGAGCTGAACGTGATCCACCACCAGGCCTGGCCGGACGTGTTTGCGCCGCCGGCCTCGCCCTCGCGCGACCGCCTGCACTGGCAGGACAGCATGCTGGGCGCGGACCGGGCCATCTTCGTGGTGGAAGACGCCTTCGGCCAGTCGCTGGGCTTCATCGCGCTGTCGCTGATCGAGGAACGCCACAGCCTGCTGCAGCCGATGCGCTACGGCCGCGTCAACTCGGTCTGCGTCTGCCCCGAGGCGCGTGGCATGGGCCTGGGCCGGGCGATGATGGCGCAGGCCGATGACTGGGCCCGCGAGCACCGCGCCACCGACATGCGCCTGGTCGTCTGGGCCTTCAACGAACAGGCTCGCAAGCTTTACGAAGAGCTGGGCTACGAAGTGCTGTCGCACACGATGGGCAAGCGGCTGAGCTGAGGTTTCAACGCTGCAATCTTTCGTTGCAGCGCGAGGCATCAAACGTTACGTGCAGCACCCTGGGCAGCTCGAGAATTTGGCAAAGCCGCTGCGCGGCGCCACTGCCATTCGACATGCCCTCACCCGCCTCCCCACCCGCTCCCAAACGCACCAACCCCGCCAAGGTCAAACGTGCCGCCGCCCATCCGCACCGGCCGGGCCAGGCCTGCCAAGCCGCGCCGGGCGAATACATCCCGGTCGTGAACCGCGCCAAGTGCGAGGGCAAGGGCGACTGCGTGGAGGTCTGCCCGTACAACGTGTTCGACGTGACCACCATCGCACCAGCGGACTTCCAGGCCCTCGGCTTCATGGCCCGGCTGAAGGTGCGCGTGCACGGCATGCAGACGGCCTACACACCACGCCAGGACGCATGCCTCGCCTGCGGCCTGTGCGTGGTGGCCTGCCCTGAACGGGCGATTCAGCTGGTGCAGACCATTGCCTGAGCCAGAGCTCGCTCAGGCCTTTTTCTTCAACTTCGCCAGCGCGTCCTTGTAGCTCAGGTCGAAGTTGGCGATCAGGTTGTCCAGCAGGCGCAGGTTGAGCTGGTTGGGCATGAAGTCCGCGGCGCCTTCGGCGACCTTATCCCGGTGCGCGATCAGCGCGGCCTTGTCGCGTTGCCAGAAGGCGATGGAGGCCAGCGCGTAGTCGTTCCATCGCATGGGATTGGCCGCGAAGTCTTCGCTGGGCTTGAGGGTTTGGCGCGCGGCGGCGATGGCTTCGGCGTACTGCCCGTCCTGCGCGCGAGATTGGGCCAAGTGCCATGGGAGCACCGGGTGCACCAGCCCGTTCGCTGCGATGTAGCGCTCGATCAGGTCACCGGCCTCTTTGTGGCAACCGGCCTCGGACAGGGCACGAAAGCCTTGGCCATCGGTCTGGTCGAAGGCCTGGAATGGCAATGCCAGGTCGGTCGCGAGGCGGGCCTGCAACTGCGCCTCGCAGGTCTCGGCGGCGTGGCTGACGGTGCTGGCAAGCAGCAGTGCAGCAAGGGACAGCGGGCGGATGGAGAAACGCAGGCGCATGGGCTGTTGAAGGGGCAGTAGAGGAAGCGGCATGCTATCGGCACGCCAGTGCCGAAGTGCCGCCACCATTGAAAAAGCCGCCGGCTTGCGCGGGCGGCTTTGCAGAGACTGTGGCCGAGACCGCAGGCGTTTACTTCGCGCCCGGCACCTTGCCTTCGACGCCCTTGACGTAGACGTTCAGGCCGCCGAGGAACTTGTCGTCGCTGGCTTCGTCCTTCTTGCGGATTTCCTTGCCGGTGTTGTCCACCAGCGGGCCTTTGAAGATGTCGACGCTGCCGTCGGCCAGGCCGGCCTTGGTCTTGGCGACCAGTTCCTTCACGTCGGCCGGCACCTGGTCGCTGATCGCGACGATGTCGTTGGCGCCTTCCTTGACACCCCACCAGGTCGCCGTGCTGCCCTTCCAGCTGCCGTCCAGCGTCTCCTGGACAGCCTTCTTGTAGTAAGGCGTCCAGTTGATGATGGCCGAGGCGAGGTGGGCGGTCGGTGCGAACTTGGACATGTCGCTGTCCCAGCCGAAGGCGAACTTCTTGTTCTTCTCGGCGGTCTGCAGCACGGCCGTGGAGTCGGTGTTCTGCAGCAGCACGTCGGCGCCGCCGTTGATCAGCGACTGCGCGGCTTCGGTTTCCTTGGGGGGATCGAACCAGCTGTTGACCCAGACCACCTTGGTCTTGATCTTCGGGTTCACGCTCAGGGCGCCCAGGGTGTAGGCGTCGATGTTGCGGATGACTTCAGGCACCGGAATGGAGCCGACCACGCCCAGCACGTTGGACTTGCTCATCTTGCCGGCGATGATGCCGGCCATGTAGGCGCCCATGTAGCTGCGGCTGTCGTAGCTGCGCAGGTTGGCGCTCTGCTTGAAGCCGGTGGCGTGTTCGAACTTCGCATCCGGGAAGTCGGCCGCGACCTTCAGCATCGGCTCCATGTAGCCGAAGCTGGTGCCGAAGATCAGCTTGTTGCCTTGCGTGGCCATGTCGCGGAAAACGCGTTCCGCGTCGGCCGACTCGGGCACGTTCTCGACGAAGCTGGTCTGGATCTTGTCGCCGAATTCGGCTTCGATGGCCTTGCGCGCGGTGTCGTGCGCATAGGTCCAGCCGTGGTCACCGGCCGGGCCGAGGTAGGCGAAGGCAATCTTCAGCGGCTCGGGCTTGGCGGGGGCCGGTGCAGCAGCCGAAGCCGGCTCGGCAGCCGCAGGCGGCGGCGTTTCTTCCTTCTTGCCGCAGCCGACCAGGGCCGCAGCAGCGGCAAGGGTCGTCCAGCTGGACAGCTGGAGCAGCGAACGCTTGGTCATCAGGGTCATGGGCGCTTCTCTCTTGAAGTGGGTTGCCAGGGAAGAAAAGGTCCGACTAGGAGCCGGGGAAAAACGGTTTGCCGAGCGAGGCGGGCATGTTGGCGCGCACCCAGTTCGCATTGCTGGAGATCAGCACCAGCACGACCACGGTCGACAGGTAGGGCAGCATGCCGAGGAACTGCACGGGAATGTGCACGCCGTTGCCCTGCAGGTAGAACTGCAGCATCGTCACGCCGCCAAACAGGTAGGCACCGAGCAACACCCGTGCCGGGCGCCAGGTGGCGAAGGTCGTGAGCGCCAGCGCGATCCAGCCTTTGCCGGCAATCATGCCTTCGACCCACAGCGGCGTGTAGATGACCGAGATGTAGGCACCCGCCAGCCCGCACATCGCGCCGCCCACGGCCACCGCCGCCAGCCGGATGCGGCGCACCGGGTAGCCCAGCGCGTGCGCCGACTCGGGCGACTCGCCCACCGCGCGCAGCACCAGGCCGGCCCGGGTGCGGTAGAGGAACCAGGCCAACAGCGCGGTCAGCACGATGGCGATGTAGACCATCGGATGCTGGCGGAACAGCGCCGGGCCGACAAACGGCAGGTCGCCCAGCACCGGGATGCTGAACTGCGGCTGCTCGCCCAGCTTTTCCTGCACATAGCGGATGCCCAGGAAGGCCGAGAAGCCGCCGCCGAACAGGCTCAGCGCGAGGCCGGTCGCCACCTGGTTGGTGTTGAGCCAGATCACCAGCAGGCCGAACAGTGCAGCCAGCACCGCGCCGGACAGCATGCCGGCGCCGAAGCCCAGCCAGCTGCTGCCGGTGTGCACCGTGGTCGCGAAGCCGGCGATGGCGGCCACCAGCATCAGGCCCTCGGCGCCGAGGTTGATGACGCCTGCACGTTCGTTGATCAACAGTCCAATGCCGGCGATGGCCAATGCGGTGCCCGCGTTCAACGTGGCAGCCAGGAGGAGTGCAAGGCCGTCCATCTCATGCCTCCTTGGTGACTGCAGCGGCGCCGCGCGGTGCCGGCGTCGGATGGGGCGCGGGATGGTGCGAGCGCAGGCGGTAGAAGATCAGCGTGTCGCAGGCCAGCAGCGAAAACAGCAGCAGGCCCTGGAACACGCCGGTCAGTGCCTTGGGCAGGCCCAGGCGCGACTGCGCCAGCTCGCCGCCGATGTAGAACATGCTCATCAGGATGCCCGAGAAGATGATGCCCACCGGGTGCAGCCGGCCCACATACGCGACGATGATGGCCGCAAAGCCGTAACCGGCCGGCACATACGGCGTGAGCTGGCCCAGCGGGCCGGCGGCTTCCAGCGCACCGGCCAGGCCCGCCATGCCACCGGAAATGAGCAGCGCCAGCCACAGCGCGCCGCGCGACGAGAAGCCGGCGTACTTGGCCGCAGCGGGCGCGAGGCCACCGACCTGCAGCGCAAAGCCGCGGTAGGTGCGGAACAGGAAGACCCAGAACCCCGCCACGGCGACCAGCGCCACCACGACGCCGATGTTGGCGCGCAGGCCCTGCACCAGGCGCGGGATCTTGGTCTGCGCAAGGAAGGTGATGGTCTGCGGGAAGTTGTGGCCTTCCGGGTCCTGCCAGGGACCGTTGACCAGCCAGCCCAGCAGCAGGTCCGCCACGTAGACCAGCATCAGGCTGACCAGGATCTCGTTGGCACTGAAGCGGTCCCGCAGCAGCGCCACGATGGCGGCCCAGAACATGCCGGCCAGCACGCCGGCCGCGAGGATGGGCACGACGTAGAAGTGGCCCATCCATTCGGTGCCGGCACCCGCCTGCATGGCGACCCAGCCGCCGCCCAGCGCGCCGAAGATGTACTGGCCCTCGGCACCGATGTTCCAGACGTTGGAGCGGTAGCAGACCGACAGGCCCAGCGCGATCAGGATCAGCGGCGTGGCCTTGACCGACAGCTCGGCCACGCCATAGAGGTTCTTCACCGGCTCGACGAAAAACATCTGCAGCCCGCGCAGCGGATCTTTGCCCAGCAGCACGAACAGGCCCACACCAATCACCACAGTGATGACCAGCGCCAGCAGCGGGCTGGCAAAGGACATCAGCTTCGACGGCTGCGGCCGGGCTTCAAGCTTCAGCATGGCGAGTCTCCTTGACATGCTTGTCCGCCGAGGTCCACAACCCGCTCATCCATTCGCCGATCTGCTCGATGGTCGCCTGCGCGACGGGCACCGGAGGCGACATGCGGCCCTGGGCGATGACGATCAACCGGTCGCTGATCTCGAACAATTCGTCCAGCTCCTCGCTGACGATCAGCAGCGCGCAACCCGCGTCGCGCAGCTTCAGCAGCTCGCCGCGGATCAGCGCCGCGGCGCCCACGTCCACACCCCAGGTCGGCTGGCTGACGATGAGCAGCTTCGGGCCGGCGTCGATCTCTCGGCCGACGATGAATTTCTGCAGGTTGCCGCCCGACAGGCTCTTGGCCGCAGCACCCGGGCCGCCGGCCTTGACGTTGAAACGGGCGATGATGTTTTCGGCCAGCTGGCGCACCCTGTCGGTCGCGATCCAGCCGCTTTTGGACACTGCTTCGGTGCGCGTGAGCAGCGTGTTCTGCGCCAGGCTCAGCGTGGGCACCGCGCCGCGGCCCAGGCGTTCCTCGGGCACGAAGTGCAGGCCTTCATGCCTGCGCTTGCGCGGCGAATGGCCGGCAATGTCCTTGCCGAACAGCGTGATGCTGCCGGCCGGCGCGCGTGTGTCTTCGCCCGACAGCGCGGCCATCAATTCCTGCTGGCCGTTGCCCGAGACACCGGCCACGCCGACGATCTCGCCGGCCTTCACGTCGAACGCGATGTCCTTCAGCGTGGTGCCAAACGGGTCCCGCTGCGGCAGCGACAAGCCCTTGACCGCCATCACCACGTTGCCGGCGGCACGCGTCTCATGGCGCAGCTGCGGCGGCTCGGCGCCGATCATCAGGCGCGACAGGCTGGCATTGGTTTCCTGCGTCGGGTCGACCTCGCCGGTGACCTTGCCGCCGCGCAGCACGGTGCAGTGGTGGCACAAGGCCCGGATCTCGTCGAGCTTGTGGCTGATGTAGAGGATGCTGGTGCCGTTGGCACTCAGCTGGCGCAGCGTGACAAACAGTTTCTCGACCGCCTGCGGCGTCAGCACCGAAGTGGGCTCGTCGAGGATCAGCAGCTGCGGGTTGGTCAGCAGCGCACGCACGATCTCCACGCGCTGGCGCTCGCCGACCGACAGCGAATGCACCGGCCGCAGCGGGTCCACGTCCAGGCCGTAGGTGCGCGCGACTTGGCCGATGCGCTCGGTGACCTCGGGCAGCGCCATCGCCTTGTCCAGCCCCAGCCAGACGTTCTCGGCGGCCGTCAGCGTGTCGAACAGCGAGAAGTGCTGGTAGACCATGCTGATGCCCAGCGCACGCGCCTGGGCCGGGCTGGCGACCTGCACCTCGCGGCCGTTCCATTGCATCTGGCCGGCGTCGGGCTGGGTGGCGCCGTAGATGATCTTCATCAGCGTGGACTTGCCCGCGCCGTTTTCACCCAGCACCGCATGGATCTGCCCAGGCGCCACCTTCAGGTGGATGCCGTCGTTCGCCCGCACCGCGGGGTACTGCTTGGTGATGCCGGTGAGTTCGAGTCGAAGCATGATGAAGACGCCTGAGCCAGAAACGGGCCAGGGAACCGAAAACCGGTCCCGGCCCGTGGGCGATCAGAAATGGTATTCCGCGCGGATCATCGGCGTCTTCGCGAAGGCGCCGTCACCGGCAGCGCCCTTGTACGAGTTGCCGAACTTGTTCTTCCAATACTGGTACTCGACACCAACCTTGAACTTGCCCGGTGCGCCCATCAGCGTGCCGGCGTCGTACATGATCTGCGCGTCGATGTTGGTCTCGGGTGCAGTTTCGCCGCCAAATTCATTCTTGCCCTTGCCGGCAATGAAATTTGCGAAACCTTCGAAGGTCAGCGGCACGCCCTTGGCCAGCGGAATGCTCCACGCTGCCGTCAGCATCGGGTGGGCATCGTAGCTGTAGCGCGACACGCCGCTGCGGGTGAATTCGTTGTACGGCGCGTTGCTTTCCCAGAGTTCGAGCAAGCTCACGTTCAGGAAGCCCGGCACGTCGAACATCATCGTCGGGCCAGCCACCAGCATGCGCTTCCTGGAGTTGTAGCCGGCGTCGTCCTTGACGTTGACGTCGAAGCCCGCCGTCAGCCCCAGGTTGCGGATCACGCCCCAGGACAGCTTGCTGCCGCTGAGCTTGGACAGGTCCAGCGTGTGGCGGTAGACGATGTAGGCCTCGGTCGCGCCATTGCTGGAGCCGGGGCTGGACGGGTCGGACTTGTCCGAGACCAGGAAGTCGGCGTTGAAGAAGTTCGTGCCGTAGCTGTAACCGCTGGCGTGGTTCAGGTCGATGATGCTTTTGTGGATGGTGTTCTCGCCAAAGGGCTCGGCGAACTTGCTGCCGTAGCGGTAGCCGATCGAGGTGTCACTCCAGTCGGCGGCCCGGGCGCCAACGGTGGCCAGCGCCAGCAGCGCAGCAAGGGCCAGGCGGGAAGTCGAGAACTGCATGGTGGGTTCCTGTCTTGTCAGTGAGAGGGAAGGTGAAAACGGGGAGTGAAAACCGGGGTTCAAACGGGCGGGGACTGTGGCCACTGGCCCCCGGATCGCAGAGGCCGCGTCAGTCACCCAACCCGCTGAAGGGCAATGAGTATGCGCAGGTGTATACAAACGCAAGGACCATGCCGCGCTGCTTGCCTCACCGCTCCTCGTTTTGCGGTGCCTCAAACGCCGCGCATCAACCCCGCCGCCAGCGGGGCTGCCCAGCGACATAGGCTGCCGCCAAGTTGCGGTCGTCGGCCTGGGTCATCCAGGCGAACACCCGCGCGTGCAGGCTTTGTGCAGGCAAAGGCACCACTTCGCCGCGTGCCACCGCATCGCGGTGCACCGCAACCGGGCCCACCGCCCAATCCCAGATCGCCAGGTCCGCCATGCGCCCGGGCTCGAAGCTGCCAATCTCTTCTTCCAGCCCCAGCGCCAGCGCCGCACCGCGCGTAGCGGCATGCAGCGCCGCCCAGGCCGTGAGCCGGGTGCCGCGCAGCGCCTGCACCTTGTAGCCCTCAGCCAGCGTGCGCAGCATCGACAAACTGGTGCCGCCGCCCACGTCGCTGGCCATGGACACGCCATGCCCCACATCCACCGCGGCCTGCCAGTCGAACAGGCCGCTGCCGAGGAACAGATTGCTGCTCGGACAAAAGGCAATGTGGGCACCGGTGTCGCGCAGCAATGCGCGGTCGGTGTCGTCCAGCCAGATGCCATGCGCCAGCACGGCGCGCGGCGTCAGCAAGCCCACCTGGTCATAGACATCCAGGTAGCTGCGCGCCTCCGGGAACAGCTCGGCGACCCAGCGCACTTCCTCGGTGTTTTCGGCCACGTGGGTCTGCATGTAGAGGCTGGGGTCGGCGCGCATCAGTTCGCCGGCCATCGCCAATTGTTCGGGCGTGCTGGTGATCGCAAAGCGCACCGTCAGCGCATAGCTGTTGCGGCCCTGGCCGTGCCAGCGCTGGATCAAGGCTTCACAGTCGCGCCGGGCACCCTCCACATCGTCACTCAGTCCTGCCGGCGCATGGCGGTCCATCAGCACCTTGCCGCTGATGATGCGCATCTGCCGCGCACTCGCGGCCTCGAACAATGCGTCCACCGAGACCGGGTGCACCGTGGGGAAAACCACCGCCGCCGTGGTGCCGTTGGCCAGCAAGGCGTCGAGGAACAGCTCGGCGCCGACGCGTGCGACTTGCGGATCCGCAAAGCGCTGCTCGGCCGGGAAGGTGTAGGTCTTGAGCCAGTCCAGCAGCGTGGCGCCATAGCTGGCAATCACGTCCAGCTGCGGGCAGTGCACGTGGGTGTCAATGAAGCCCGGCAGGATCAGCCGACCGGCGTGCAGCTCGCGTTGCCAGCTGCCGTCCGGCGCCTCAGGCTGCGCGCCAACGATGCGGCCGCCTTCGACCAGCAGCCAGTGGTCCGGCCGGAAACGCACGTCGGCACAGGCCTCTTCGCCAAGCGCGGGTGCGCCGGTGAAGTCCAGCAGGTCGCCGTGCAGCGCCAGCCTTTGAGGGACGCTCATGCGCGGCTCCGTGAGGGGTTGTCTTCGCCGGCCAGTGCGCGGGCGGTGTCGCGCACCTGCTCGCGCAGCCAGCGCTGCGCGGCAGACGCATGCGTGCGGTCGTGCCAGAGTTGGTAATAAGCCATGGCGGGAAAGGCCACCGGGCAGCGCACGATGCGCAGCGGCAGCTGACTGATGTATCGCTCGCAGAACTGCCGGCCCGTCGTCAGCACCAAGCGACTCGCGGCCACCATCGCCGGCGCCAGGCTGAAGTGCGCGCAGCGCACCGTGACGCGGCGCGACAGCCCTTGCAGCGCCAGGAAATCGTCGATCACGCCGCGCGCGCCGGGGTGCAGCGGCGTCGGTGCGATGTGGTCGCTGTCCAGGTAGCGCGCGGCCGTCCAGCTGCGCGGGCTCTTCGCGGCCGGGTGCTCCGCGGCCACCAGGCAGACCACCTCGTCGGACATCAGCCGGCCCAGGTGCAATTCCTCCGGCGGCTGCAGCCAGTTGCCCACCACCAGGTCCACCTCACCGGAGGCCAGCTTGCGGCGGTAGTCGGAGTCGGCAGACAGCGGATGCAAGGCGACTTGCAGCCGCGGCGCGAGCTGCTGCAGCGTGCCGACAAGGCGCGGCAGGAACAGCGGGTCCAGGTAATCGGACGCGGCCAGGTTGACCACGCCATCGGCGGTGGCCGGATCGAAGCCGCGGCCGACGCGGGCCGAGCCGAACAAGGTGTCGGCCTCCTTCAGCAGCCGCTCGGCCGGGCCAACCAGCGCCAGCGCCGCTTCGGTGGGCACCAGCCCGGTGCCGGCACGCACCAGCAAGGCGTCGCCCGTCAGCACCCGCAGGCGCTTGAGCTGGGCGCTGACCTGGGGCTGGGTGCTGCCCAGGCGCAGGGCGGCGCGCGAAACGCTGCGGTCGGTGATCACGGTGTGCAGGACCTTCACGAGATGAAGGTCGATGTTGGCGAAATCCGGCGGCCGCGTCATACGGCACAACATATGCAACTCATGGGCCAGATCGTATTCAAACTGCGCCGCGCCGGCGTAAGGTCTTGCGCCAGATGACTGCCGAAACTTCAAACTCCGCGCCACTGCGCTTTGTCTTCCGCGGCCAGCCGGTCAGCGTGACCGGCGCGCCCGCCACGCGCAGCGTCCTGCAGTGGCTGCGCGAAGACGCCCAGGCCTGCGGCACCAAGGAAGGTTGCGCCGAGGGCGACTGCGGCGCCTGCACGGTGCTGGTTGCCGAACTGGCCGAAACCGTGCCGGCCGGCAGCCGCGCCGTCCTCAGCGAAGGCCTGGCGATCCGCCCGGTCAACGCCTGCATACGCTTCCTGCCCACGCTGCATGGCAAGGCGCTGCTGACGGTGGAAGACCTGGCGCAGGCCGACGGCACGCTGCACCCGGCACAACAGGCGATGCTGGACCACCACGGCTCGCAGTGCGGCTTCTGCACGCCGGGCTTCGTGATGACCCTCTCGGCCGAGCACGAACGCCAGGCCTGCAAGAACATGAGCCAAGGCCCCTGCCCTGGCCGTGTCGAGCTGGCCGACGCGCTCTCCGGCAACCTGTGCCGCTGCACCGGCTACAGGCCCATCCTGGACGCTGCGCAGGCGATGCTCGCGCAGCCCACGCCGCGCCTGCCGTTGGCTGGTTTGCGCGAGCAACTGCTGGCCTTGCAGGCAGCACCCGCGGCGCCGCACAGCCCCCGCACGCTGACCGAGCTGGCCACGCTGCGCGCCGACAAACCCGCCGCACGGCTGGTGGCCGGCGCGACCGACGTGGGCCTGTGGGTCACCAAGCAGATGCGCGACCTGGGCGAGCTGATCTTCCTGGGCGACGTGGCCGAGCTGCGGCGCATCGAAGAAGACGCGGGCGGACTGCGCATTGGCGCGGCCGTCACGCTGGAAGACGGCTGGGCGGCGCTGGTGGCACGCTGGCCGTCGCTCTCCGAAATGTTCCGCCGCTTCGCCGGCCCGCCGGTGCGCCATGCCGGCACGCTGGTGGGCAACCTGGCCAACGGCTCGCCAATTGGCGACGCGCCGCCGGCGCTGATGGCCTTGGGCGCCACCCTGCGGCTGCGCCGTGGCGAGGCCACGCGCGAGCTGCCGCTGCAGGCCTTCTACCTGGACTACATGAAGAACCAGCTGCAGCCCGGCGAGTTCGTCGAGTCCGTGCAGGTGCCGTTCACCACGCTGCAGCTTGGCTGGCAGGTGCAGGCGCACAAGCTGTCCAAACGTTTCGACTGCGACATCTCGGCCGTCAGCGCAGGTTTTGCGCTGCGACTGGACGGCGAGACCGTGGCCGAAGCGCACCTGGCTTTTGGAGGCATGGCGGCCACGGTGCGCCGCGCCGCGGCGGTCGAGGCTGCCATCGTCGGCCAGCCCTGGACCGAACCCACGCTGCGCGCCGCGCAGGCCGCACTGGCCAAGGACTTCACGCCACTCACCGACCTGCGCGCCAGCGCTGACTACCGCCGCCTCGGCGCTGCCAGGCTGCTGGAGCGGCTGTGGCTGAGCACACGGCCAGCCGACCCGGTAGCAGTCGACCAACTGCGCGTCTGGGCCTGAGGAGCGCCACATGCACTTGAAAGACCTCTCGTCCGCCGCCACCACCGTCGTTGGCACTTCGCTGCCGCACGAATCCGCCGCGCTGCATGTGCAGGGCCGCGCGGCCTATGTGGACGACATTGCCGAAGCCGCCGGCACGCTGCACGCGGCGCTCGGCCTGTCACCTGTCGCCCACGGCCGGCTGCTGAGCATCGACCTCGCGGCGCTGCGCGCGATGCCGGGCGTGGTGGCGGTCTACAGCGCAGCCGACATTCCCGGCTACAACAACGTCGGCCCCATCGTGCACGACGATCCCATCCTGGCGGACCGGGAGGTGCATTACCTCGGCCAGCCGGTGTTCGCGGTGATCGCCCGCAGCCGCGACGAAGCGCGCCGCGCAGCCGCCCGCGCCAAGGACGTGCTGCAGATCGAACCGCTGCCGGCCCAGCTGGACCTGCGGGCCGCGCACGCCGCCGGCCAATACGTGGTGCCGCCCATGCACCTCACCCGCAGCACGCACCCCGGTGGCGTGGCCGGTGCGATGGCGGCGGCGCCGCACCAGCGCTCCGGCCAGTTCAGCCTCGGCGGGCAGGAGCAGTTCTACCTCGAAGGCCAGATCAGCTACGCGCTGCCGCAGGACGACGGCGGGCTGAAGATCCACTGCTCGACCCAGCACCCGAGCGAGATGCAGGCCATGGTCGCGCATGCGCTGCAGTTGGACGCCAACCAGGTGCTGGTCGAATGCCGGCGCATGGGCGGCGGCTTCGGCGGCAAGGAGTCGCAGTCGGCGCTGTTCGCCTGCGTGGCAGCGCTGGCCGCGAAGAAGCTGAACCGACCCGTCAAGCTTCGCGTGGACCGCGACGACGATTTCCTGATCACCGGCCGGCGCCACGGCTTCGAGTTCGACTGGCAGGCCGGTTTCGACGACAGCGGCAAGCTGCTCGCCGTCGAAGTCACGATGCTGGGCCAGGCAGGCCACTCGGCCGACCTGTCGCCTCCGGTGCTGACACGCGCCATCTGCCACCTGGACAACGCGTATTGGCTGCCGGACGTGGCGATCCACGGCTTCCTGCCGCGCACCAACACGCAGAGCAACACCGCTTTCCGCGGCTTCGGCGGGCCGCAGGGCGCGCTGGTGATCGAGCTCATCATCGACCAGGTCGCCCGCCAGCTGGGCCTGGACCCGCTGGTGGTGCGCCAGGCCAACTGGTACGGCCAGGCCGGCAGCGGGCGCGACGTGACGCCTTACCTGCAGACTGTGGTCGACAACATCATCGCGCCACTGACCGACGAGCTGGTCGCCAGCAGCGACTACCTCGCGCGCCGCGCCGAGGTGGCCGCGTTCAATGCCAACAGCCCGTGGCTGAAAAAAGGCCTGGCGCTGACGCCGGTGAAGTTCGGCATTTCGTTCAACGTCAACCACTTCAACCAGGCCGGCGCGCTCGTGCACATCTACCGCGACGGCTCGGTGCTGGTGAACCACGGCGGCACCGAGATGGGCCAGGGCCTGAACACCAAGGTGGCGCAGGTCGTCGCCTACGAACTGGGCCTGCCGCTGGCCCGCGTGCGCGCCAGCGCCACCGACACCAGCAAGATCGCCAACACCTCCGCCACTGCCGCCTCCACCGGCGCCGACCTGAACGGCAAGGCCGCGCTGGACGCCGCGCAGAAGCTGAAGAAGCGGCTGGCAGAAGTGGCCGCGTCGCACTGGCAGGTGGCGGTCGACCAGGTGCGCTTCGAGGGCAATGCGGTGCTGGGGCCGGACGGCCAGCACGAGGCTTTTGCCGCCATCGTCGAGCAAGCCTACGTGGCGCGGGTGCAGCTGTGGTCCGACGGTTTCTACGCCACGCCCGGCCTGCACTGGAACCGCGACACGCTGACCGGCCGGCCGTTCTACTACTTCGCCTATGGCGCAGCCGTCAGCGAAGTGCTGCTGGACCGGCTGACCGGCGAATGGCGGCTTCTGCGCGCCGACCTGCTGCACGACGTGGGCCGCTCGCTGAACCAGGCGATCGACATCGGCCAGGTCGAAGGCGGCTTTGTGCAGGGCATGGGCTGGTTGACCAGCGAGGAGCTGGTGTGGCACCCGCAGAGCGGCAAGCTGCTGACGCACGCGCCGTCCACCTACAAGATCCCCACCGCGAACGACCTGCCACACGCGGCAGGCGCGTTCACGACGCGGCTGTACGAAAGCGACAACGTCGAGGACAGCATCCACCGCAGCAAGGCCGTGGGCGAGCCGCCGCTGCTGCTGGGCTTCTCGGTCTTCCTCGCGCTGCGCGACGCGGCCGCCGCCTGCGGCGCGCCGGGCTGCCAGCCCGCGCTGAGCGCGCCCGCCACGCCCGAGGCGCTGCTGCGCGCAGTGCGCAGCGTGAACTGAGCATGGGTCCGTTGGCGTTGCGGGAACTGGCCCAGCGCTGGCTGCAGCAGCGCCGCCCGGCGATGTGGGTGGAGATCGCCCGGGTCAAAGGCTCGGTGCCGCGCGAGGACAGCACGCGCATGCTGGTTTCTGCCGCCGAAGTGGCTGGCACGATTGGCGGCGGACACCTGGAATGGCAGGCGATTGCGCGCGCCCAGGCGGCGCTGAAGGAAGCCGTCGGCCGGCCGCTGGCCGCGTGGGATTGGCCGGTCACGCTGGGCCCGTCGCTCGGCCAGTGCTGCGGCGGCGCGCTGACGCTGCGCTTTTTCCCGCTGGACGGCGCCAGCCTGGCCAACTGGGCCAGCGAGCCGCCGCGCTTTCACCTGCAGTTGCACGGCGCCGGCCACGTGGGCCGTGCCATCGTCAAGCTGCTGGCGGACCTGCCCTGCGAGGCCTTGTGGGTGGACGAGCGCGAGGACGGCTTTCCGGCCACGCCGCTGCCGGCCCACCTGCGCTGCTGCGCCAGCGATCAACCCGAGGCCGAAGTGGCCGATGCGCCCGCTGGCGCTTTTTTCCTGGTGATGACGCACAGCCACGCGCTGGACTTCCGCATCTGCGAGGCGGTGCTGCGGCGCGGGGATTTCGGCTTCCTGGGCCTGATCGGCTCGGCCAGCAAGAAGGCCGGCTTCCTGCGGCGCTGGCGCGAGCGCGGCGTGCCCGAAGCGCGGCTGGACCGCCTGGTCAGCCCGGTCGGCCTGCCCGGCATCGAAGGCAAGGCGCCCGAGGTCATCGCGATCGCTATCGCCGCTCAGTTACTGCAGCTGAGCGCGCCGCGGTAGGCAGGACTGTTCCGGCCTTAAGTCCACGCCGAAACACGCCGATGTCAGCGGATCGGCGTGAATCGCCGCCGCCCCCTTGCAAGGTAAAAGGCTGGATCGCTTGCCAATTCAGTCACTAAATCTTTTAGGGGGGTCGTTATTCGGGGTCTGCATTTGCAGATGCCGAATGCGAGAATGAGTTCAGTTGGCCGCTCTGTGCAGCGGCCCCGAATCGATCGAAGGTTTCGAGGTACTGCGATGCACATTGATGGCATGAATTCCATCGCCGGGCTGCTGGTAGGCACCATCGTCGGCATCACCGGCGTCGGTGGCGGCGCCTTGATGACCCCCATCCTGGTGCTGTTCTTCGGCATCGCGCCGCAGACCGCCGTCGGCACCGACCTGCTGTATGCATCCATCACCAAGATGTTCGGCACCGCCGTGCATCACAACCACGGCACGGTGGACTGGGAAATCGTCAAGCGCCTGGCTTGGGGCAGCCTGCCCGCCGCTGCGCTGACGCTGGCCTGGATGACCTTCAGCGGCGGCCATCAGGTCAAGAACGGTTTCATCATCCAGGCGGTCGGCATCGCGCTGATCATCACCGCGCTGGGCATGCTGTTCAAGGAGAAGCTGCACGCCATTGGCAAGAACTTTCGCGTCGGCGACTCGGAGAAGTTCAAGAACGTGCAGCCTGTGCTGACCGTGGTCGCCGGCGTGGTGCTGGGCGTGCTGGTCACCTTGACCTCCATCGGCGCCGGCGCGCTGGGCACCGTGATGCTGGTCTACCTCTATCCGCTGCGCCTGAGCTCGAACAAGCTGGTCGGCACCGACCTGGCCCACGCGATTCCGCTGGCGCTGATCGCCGGCCTGGGCCACCTGAGCATGGGCAACGTCAACTACGACCTGCTGGTCAGCCTGCTGCTGGGCTCCATCCCCGGCGTGCTGATCGGCTCGCTGATCAGCACGCGTGCCCCGCTGACGCTGATCCGCTACGCGATCGCCATCGTGCTGGGCCTGGTCGCCGTGAAGATGCTGTCGGTCTGAGCGCCGCTCAATGCCACCAAAGGGACCTTCGGGTCCCTTTTTTCATGGCCGAGGCAGGCACGCCGCCCTTGCTGGCAAGATCGCGGCCCCAACCCGCCGCCCCATCACCTTGACCACGCCTTTGCCCTCGCCCGCCGTCTCGCCCGCCCAGCTGCGCCGCGGCCTGGTCGCCATCTTCGCGTCGACCTTTTGCGAGCTGAGCGGGCTGTTCATGTTCTTTCCGCTGCTGCTGTTCACCGCCAAGGGCATGGGGCTGAACGACGCGTTGGTCGGCCTGCTGGCGGCCACCAACTGGCTGGGCCTGGCGGTGGCCACGCCGTTTGCCGGCAGCTGGGTCGCGCGGCTGGGCATGCGCGGCGCGCTGCTGCTCAGCGGAGCGGTGCCGCTGGCCACGCTCACGCTGACGGTGCTCACGCCCTGGCCGGCAGGCTGGGCACTGCTGGGCGTGATCGGCGGCGCGGCGGGCTCGCTGCGCTGGATCGTCGCCGAAGCCACGGTCGCCGAGTTGGCACCCGCTGCGCGGCGTGGCCGCATCGTCGGGCTGTACGAAACCATGGTGGGCTGCACCTTCGTGCTCGGCCCCAGCTTGTTGGCCTTCATCGGCACCGAGGGCGCCGCGGCACAGCTTGCGCGCTGGACGGCGGTGGCGCTGTCCGCACTGGGCTTGCTGCTGAGCTTCGCGGTGCCGGCGCTGACCAGCCACCACCACGAAGACGCGCCGCCGCCTGGCTGGCGCGGCATCCTCGGCGCGATGCGCCAGCGGCCGGTGCTGATGCTGGCCGGTGCGGTGGGCGGCTTCTTCGAGGCCGGCACCTCGGGCCTGCTGCCGCTGTACGGGCTGTCAGCCGGCTTTGGCGCCGGCATGGCCGCGCTGCTGGTCTCGGCCAGCGGGGCCGGCAGCGCGCTGGTGATGGTGCCGGTAGGCGAACTGGCGGACCGCTGGTCGCTGCGCGGCGTGCTGCTGGGCTGCGCCGCGATCACGCTGGGCGCCTGCCTCCTGCTGCCGCTGGCACCGGGCTGGCCGCCGCTGGCCTATGCCATCGCCTTTGTGTGGGGCGGCGCCGGCGGCGCGCTGTACACGCTGGCCATGGTCGACATCGGCCACCGCGAGCAAGGCGTGGCGCTGGTCAACACCACGGCCGTGCTGGTGCTGAGCTACACGCTGGGCGGCATGGCCGCGCCCATGCTGGGCGGACTGGCACTGAGCCTGGCGCCTGGCTGGGGCATGCCGCTGCTGATGATCGCCGTGGCCGGCGCAGGCCTGGCGGCACTGCTGAAAGCCCCGGCTACAAGCATCTGAAGGCCAGCATCGCCACCAGCGTCGGCGGCACCGCTGCCAGCAGCAGGCCCAGCGGATTGATCACACCGCCCTCGAAACTGTCTCGCAGGATCGCGCCACCGGCCGGGTTCGGTGCGTTGGCGATCAGCGTCAGGCCACCGCCCGTCACGGCGCCGGCCACCAGCGCCAGCTTGAATGACTCGCTCAGGCCCGGCACCAGCGAGCCGAGGTAGGTCAGCGCGGCGTTGTCGGTCACCGCCGTCAATGCCGTGGCGCCGAAGTAGATCGCGGTGTCGTCCATGCGCAGCAGCAACGGTTGCAGCCACCATTGCTGCAGCCCGCCCAGCACCACCAGCCCGGCCAGGAAAAACGCCACCAGCAGGGCCTCGCGCAAGATCAGCGGGCTCTGGTGGCGCTCGTAGGCATGGGTGAAACCGAGGAAAAACAGGAACAGCGCCATGAACACCGCCGGATGATGCGAAAACACGACCACACCGAGCAGGAACAGCCCATGCGCTGCCATCATCGCCAGCGGCACCGGTGCATCGGCGGTGACGGGCCCGGACACCGGCTTGGCCATGGCCACCAGCTCGCGCCGGAAACACCAGGCCAGCAGCGCCGCGTTGAACAGCACCGCCAGCGCCGCGCGCCAGCCCAGGTGGCTCAGCATGTAAAGCGAATCCCAGTGCCAGACTTCGGCCACCATCAGCACCGGCGGCGCGGCAAAAGAAGTCAGCGTGCCGCCAATCGAGACGTTGACGAACAGCACGCCAAGCGCGGCATATTTGAGCCGGGTCGATGCAGCGGCGTTGCAGCTGCCGTCACGCAGCAGCAGCGCTGCCAATGTCATGGCCGCCGGCTCGGTGATGAACGAGCCCAGCAGCGGCACCACGGACAAGGTGACAAAAAACCCGGCCAGCGCGCGTGGCAGCGGCAGCAGCGCCGCCAGCAACCTGACCAGCGCCGCACAGGCCTGCAGCACCGGCCGGGTGCCGGCCATCACCATGATGGCGAACACGAACATCGGCTCGCCGAAGTTGCGGCCATCGATGTAGGCGGTGGCCTGTTCGCTGCCCTGAAGCGCGAACATCGCCAGCATCAGCAGCATGGCCCAGAAGCCGAACACCACCTCGACCTCGGCCAGCAAATGCCAGATGCCGGCATGCCGCGGCGAGCGCTGCGCCAGCCGCTCGAAAAACTTGGTCGAGAAGGTGTGCAGCAAGGCCAATGCAAACACCGCGGCAGCCACCCATTGCATGACAACCGCTGCGTTCATGGCGCAACCGCGACTGGGGGAATCGAGTTCGTTGGGATCAGCATGAACAAAGGCGAGGCGGGCACGACGACAAAGCGGAGCCGCGATGGTAGCTTTGCCCTGTTCACACGCCGGGATGGCCTGGCCGCAGCCGGGCCTTGGTCAACAGGCCGGAAGCGTCGAACAGCAGCACCAGTTCGGTCGCGGCGCGCGGCGTTCGGTCGGCACCCGGCCAACGGTAGACCCAGACCGCGTCGCCGCTGTCGAACGGGATGACGATGGCCGGGCCCAGCGCCGCGGAAACCTCCGCCTTGCGGCTGCTGCCGACGCTGAGCAAGTCCAGCGCGGCCTGTGGCGCAAGGGCTTGCCCGGCCATGCCGTGCGCCGCGCCCGGGCCTTGCGGCGAACGTTCGAACAGGCCGGTGCCGGCGCAGCCGGTGAACAGGCAGGCCGACAGCCACAGGGGCAGCAGGGGCAACAGAGACCGCGTCATGGCCTGTCGTCCATGTATTCGAATTCGACCCGCGTGTCGTCCGGCCAGCTGTGGTCGCCCAGCGGCAGGAAGTAGGTGCGGTCCACCAGCACTTCGCAGTCGCAGTAGGGCAGGTCCTGCTTCAGGCCCGGGTCGTCGCTGGCGCCGGCGTAGAGCTGGTCAATGGGCAGGACTTCGCGACGTGCGCCCGCCACCAGCGTCACGCTGAACAGCGGCCTCTCGGCAAAAAACAGGTACTTGGCGTCCTTGCGCTCGCAGTAGCGCCGGCTGTCGGCAAACAGGTCGGCGATCAGCGCAAACGGGTTGCTGTTCGACACCAGGTCCGCCTTCAGCCCGACCAGGCATTCCAGCCGCAGGTCGCCCAGGCGGCGGGTGTCGGGCGGCAGGCCCGGCGTGCGGATGTCGGTGCGCCAGGTCATGCTGAGCCTGCGGCGGTTGGGCGAGACGACGGCGTCCTCTTCCATCGCCAGGCGGTTGCGTTCCAGCACGAACGTGTGGTCCGGCGCGACAGGCACCTTGTAATCGAACGACGAGCCGATCACTTCGAGCACGATGTGGTCCATGTCGGTGCCGGGCTTGCGCGGCAGCAGCTTGAAACGCAGCGCGGCCTGCGGCGCGAGGCTGGCCTTGGCTTGCTCGAAGAAGTCCATGCCATGCACCATCTTGCGGAAGGACTTCTCGACCGAATGCCGCGCCGCGCCGGTCACCGTGACCTTCTGCACCTCAGCCCCCGGCGGCGACTGCGCACACACGGCAGCGGTGCACGCAGCGAGCAGCATGGGCAGGGCTTTGCGCATCAGGCGGGACATGGTCCAGCTCTGACCCGCGGCATCAGCGAAAGTTGCTCAGCGGATCAGCGGATCAGCAGCGCGCGGAAGTCGTTGACGTTGGTGTAGGTCGGGCCGGTGACGACCAGGTCGCCCAGCGCCTCGAAGAAGCCGAAGCTGTCGTGCCGGTCCAGGTGCTCTGCGGCGGACTGGCCCAGCGCCGCGGCGCGGGCCAGCGTGTCCGGCGTGACCAGCGCGCCGGCATTGTTTTCCACGCCGTCGATGCCGTCGGTGTCCGCCGCCAGCGCCCACACCTCCGGCTCGGCCCGCAGCGCCAGCGCGCAGCCCAGCAGGAACTCGCCGGCCCGACCGCCGCGGCCCAGCGGGCGTGGCGTGTCGGCGCGCACGGTGACGGTCGTCTCGCCGCCGGAGAGGATCACGCAAGGCTTCCCGAACGGTGCGCCGCGGCGGGCCACCGAGCGCGCCAGCGCGGCATGCACCTGGCCCACGGTGTGCGACTCGCCTTCAAGTTCGTCCGACAGCACATGCGCCGCAAAGCCCAGCCGGCGCGCTTCGGCGGCTGCAGCGTCCAGGCTCATCTGCGGCGTGGCGATCAAACGCACTTCGTGCCGCGCAAACAGCGGGTCGCCTGGCTTGGGTGTTTCCCAGGCGCCGCTTTCCAGCGCGGCCTGGGCGACAGCCGGTAGCGCGATGCGGTGGCGGCGCAGCACGGCCAGTGCGTCGGCACAGGTGCTCGGGTCCGGCACCGTGGGGCCGCTGGCGATGACGGTGGGGTCGTCGCCAGGCACGTCGGAGATCAGCAGCGACAGCATCGGCACCGCGCCGCAGGCCTGCGCCAGCCGGCCGCCCTTGATGGCCGAGAGGTGCTTGCGCACGCAGTTCATCTCGTCGATGGCCGCGCCGCTGTGCAGCAAGGCCTTGTTGACGGCCTGCTTGTCGGCCAGCGTCAGCCCGGGCGCCGGCAGGCTCAGCAAGGCCGAACCGCCGCCAGAAACCAGGCACAGCACCAGGTCGTCCGGCCCGGGCTGAAAGGCCCGCACCAGCGCCAGCATGCGGGCCGAGGCCGCCAGGCCCGCCGCGTCCGGCACCGGGTGCGCCGCTTCGACGACCTCGATGCGAGCATTCGCCGTCCTGCCCGGCGGCACGTGCTCGTAGCGCGTGACGACCAGGCCACTCAGCGGCGCTTCGGCCGGCCACAGTGCTTCGACGGCTGCGGCCATCGCGCCACCGGCCTTGCCGGCGCCCAGCACCAGCGTGCGGCCCTTGGGTGGCGGTGGCAGGTGCGCGGCGAGCACCTGGGCCGGCAAGGCTGCGGCAACGGCCGTGTCGTAAAGCCTGCGCAAAAGTTCGGTGGGCGTCATGCTTGAAAGCGCTCCAGCCAGCCCAGGCCGGCTTCGGTGCCGGCCAGCGGCAGGTATTCGGCACCGACAAAACCGTCGTAGCCGATGCGGTCCAGGTGAGCGAACAGGAACGTGAAGTTCAGCTCGCCGGTACCGGGCTCGTGGCGGCCGGGGTTGTCGGCAAACTGCACATGGCCGATGTGCGGCAACTGGCGCAGCAGCGTGCCGGCCAGCTCGCCCTGCATGCGCTGCAGGTGGTAGAGGTCGAACTGGATCTTGACGTTGGGCCGCGCGGCTTCTTCGATCAGCGCCTGCGCGTCATGGCTGCTGTGCAGCCAGAAGCCGGGCACGTCGAAGGTGTTCAGCGGCTCGACCAGCAGCGTCCTGCCGTGTTCGGCCAGGAGATCGGCGGCGAAGCGCAGGTTGTCGAGAAAGGTGGCGCGCACCTGGGCGGCCGGCACGCCGGTGGGCGTCAGGCCGGCCAGCAGGTTCAGCTGCGGCACGCCCAGCGCCTCGGCGTAAGCCAGCGCGCGCGGCACGCCGGCGCGGAATTCGGCGACGCGGGCCGGGTCGCAGGCGATGCCGCGGTCGCCCGCCGCCCAGTCACCGGCCGGCAGGTTGTGCAGCACCATCTTCAGGCCGGCAGCGTCCATCTCGGCGCGCAATGCGTCGGCCGGGAAGTCGTATGGGAACTGGCACTCGACGAAGCGGAAACCGGCCGCCGCGGCGCGCGCAAAACGCTGCGGCAGCGGCACCTCGGTGAACAGCAGCGAAAGATTGGCAGCGAAACGAGGCATACCTGACCTGGATGGGCACGCGCTGTGCAACGATGGCGGGCCTTCACGATACCAGCGCGCCATGACCCCTGCCGCTCCCCACCGCACCCTGCTGATCCGCAACGCCGAGCTGATCGCCACGCTGGACGACCAGCGCCGCGAACTGCGCCATGCCAGCCTGCTGGTGCAAGGCCGGCAGATCGTCGCGCTGGGCAGCGCCGAGGAACTGCGGCCCTGGCTGCCGGCGGACGGCGTGGACGAGGAGATCGACGCGAGCGGCCACATCGTCATTCCCGGCCTGGTGAACACCCACCACCACATGTACCAGAGCCTGACGCGGGCCATTCCCGCGGCGCAGGACGCCGAGCTGTTCGGCTGGCTGCGCACGCTCTACCCGCTCTGGGCCGGGCTGACGCCGGAGATGATCCAGGTCTCGACCCAGGTGGCGATGGCCGAGCTGCTGCTCTCGGGCTGCACCACCAGCTCGGACCACCTGTACCTCTATCCCAACGGCGTGAAGCTGGATCACAGCATCGAAGCGGCGGCCGAGATCGGCATGCGCTTCCATGCGGCGCGCGGCAGCATGAGCGTGGGAGAGAGCGCCGGCGGGCTGCCGCCGGACTCGCTGGTCGAGAACGAGGCCGCGATCCTGGCCGACACCCAGCGCCTGATCGAGACCTACCACGACGCCGGGCCGCTGGCGATGCTGCGCGTGGTCGCCGCGCCGTGTTCGCCGTTTTCGGTCAGCCGCGAGCTGATGCGCGAATCGGCCCGGCTGGCACGCGCGCTGGGCACCCGCATGCACACCCACCTGGCAGAGAACGACCACGACGTGGCCTACAGCCTGGCCAAGTTCGGCATGACGCCGGCGCAGTACGCCGAAAGCCTGGGCTGGGTGGGCGACGACGTCTGGCATGCCCACTGCGTCAAGCTGGACGACGCCGGCATTGCCCGCTTTGCCGCCACCGGCACCGGCGTGGCCCACTGCCCGTGCAGCAACATGCGGCTGGCCTCGGGCATTGCACCGGTGCGGCGCATGCTGAATGCCGGCGTGCCGGTCGGCCTGGGCGTGGACGGCAGCGCCAGCAACGACGGCGCGCACATGCTGGGCGAAGCGCGGCAGGCGCTGCTGCTGGCCCGCGTGGGCCGATCCCTGGGACCAAGCCTGTCGCCGGGCCGCCCCAAGACAGGCGGCGTCCCCTCGGGGGACCGGAGCGAAGCGACTGAGGGGCTCACTTTCGGCTGCGACCATGGCCCGACCGAGATGACCGCGCGCAATGTGCTGGAGATCTCCACCCGCGGCGGTGCGCGCGTGCTGGGACGTGACGACATCGGCCACCTCGCGCCCGGCATGGCGGCCGACTTCGCGCTGTTTGACCTGCGCACGCTGGGCCTGGCCGGCGGTGCGGTGCATGACCCCTTGGGAGCGCTCTTGATGTGCGCGCCTGCCAGCGCGGCCTGGACCGTGGTCAATGGCCGCGTCGTGGTGCGCGAGGGCCAGCTGTGCACCCTTGAACTGGGCCCGCTGTTGGCACGTCACAACCGGCTTGCCCAGCAATTGGCATGCGCTGCTGGGTAGCTGCCGGTATTTTCAGAATGGCAACGTCGCTGCGCTATGCTGCCCAGCCACAACGCCTCTGCATGCCTGTGTGAAACGTTCCTCCGTGCCCTTGGCCTTCGCGCTGACGATGGCGCTTGCCTGCTGCCTGCCTGCACAAGCCGCTGGCGTGGGAAACGACACGGCCTGGCAGCGTGACCTCGGCACGCTGCTGTCCCTGGTCGCGCTGCTGGGCGCTGCCGCGTTGGCCTGGGCGGTCGGGATGCGCCGCGCCGTTGCGCGCCGCACCCGTGAGCTGCAGGACCAGCGGCAAAGCCTGCACACCCTCGTCAGCACCCTGCCCGACCTGGTCTTCGTCAAGGACCTGAAGGGCGTCTACCGCGCGTGCAACCCGGCCTTCGAACGGGTCTTCGGCAAGCCCGAGGCCGGCATCATCGGCCACACCGACCATGCGCTGGCCTCGCCCGAGCAGGCCGACGCGCAGCGCCAGCACGACCTGGACGCGCTGGCCGCCAACCGGCCGCTGATCTCCGAGGACTGGCTGACGCTGGCCGCCGGCGGTGACAAGGCCTTGTTCGAGACCATCAAGGCGCCGATGCGCGACGCCAGTGGCCGGGTGATCGGCGTGCTGGGCATCGCGCGGGATGTCACCCAGCACCGCCATGCCGAACAGCGCCTGCGCCGGCTGAACCAGCTCTACCGCGTGTTGGGCCGGGTGCAGGACGCAGCGCATGTGAAAGACGACCCGAGCAGCCTGTACGCGGCGATCTGCCAGGCGGTGGTCGAGGAAGGTGGCATGAGCCTGGCCTGGATCGGCAGTACCGACGACCGGCGCGAGACGCTGCGACCGGTGCAACGGGCCGGCGACACCTTGCAGCCGCTGCCGCCGCTGCGCATTGGCAACCAGCAGCGGCCCGGCTGGACCGGCGACGAACCCGGCCGCGGCGGCAGCAGCGCCACGGCAGCGCTGCGCGCCTGGCGGGAGGGCAAGACGGCGCTGGTGCGGGAGGACCCGGCGCCGGCCGTGCTGCCCGGCATCCTGGAAGGCCCGCCCGGCGGCGCCTGGCTGGCCATGCCGCTGAAGGTCGACACGGAGGTGCGCGCGGTGCTGTGCATGCGCGCCGAGCAGGCCGAGCGTTTCGACGCCGAGGAGGTCGGCGTTCTGGAGCGGCTCGCCATGCAGGTCAGCCTGCGCCTCACGGCCGACGAGGCAGAAGCAGCGCGGCAGAAAGTGGTCAGCGCGCTGCGCGACAGCGAGGCGCGCTTCTCGCTGATGTTCCAGACCAGCCCGGTCGGCATGCTGCTGAAGTCTTCGCCGGGCGGGCGGGTGACCGATGTCAACCAGGCCTGGCTGGACCTTTGCGGCTACCAGCGCAGCGAGGTGATCGGCCCCGGCGCGCTGCCGCTGGCGCTGTGGGCAGACCCGGCTCAGCATGCCGCGGCGATGACCGAGCTGCAGGAGACCGGCCGCGTCATCGGGCGCGAGCTGCGGCTGCGCAAGCGCAGCGGCGAGCAGGTCGACATCGCCTACTCGGCCACGCGCACGCCGCTGGGCGGGCAGGACCACCTGCTGGCCTCGTTTGTCGACATCACGCTGCAAAAGCATGCCACCCGCCGCGCCGAGGAAGAGGCCGACCAGCTTGAGCATGAGGTGGCGCGGCGCGGTGCCGAGCTGAACAGCCTGTTCGCAGCGCTGCCCGATGCCTACTTCCGCCTCTCGCCCGAAGGCGTGGTGCTGGACTTCCGGCCCGGCCGGGACGTGCCGCTGCCCCACGCGCCGCTGCAGGTGCCGGGCCGCTCGCTGCAGCAGGTGCTGCCGCCGCGCGCGGCCGAGACCATTGCCGCGGCCATCACCCAGGTCGGTGCCAGCCAGCAGCCGGTCTCGGTCGAATACACGCAGGCGCTGCCCGAGGGCGAGCAGAAGACCTTCGAGGCCCGCATCGTGCCCACCGAGCCAGGCGGCGACCTGGTGGCGGTGGTGCGCGACGTCTCCGAGCGGCATGCGCTGGAAACCGAGCGCGAGGCCGCGCGCGAAGAGGCCGAGCGCCAGGCCCGCCACCGCAGCGAATTCCTGGCCAACATGAGCCACGAGATCCGCACGCCGCTGAACGCCATCCTCGGCTTTGCCCAGCTCGGCTTCGAGCAGACCCAGGGCCGCTCGGCGCAGACTGGCTACAACCGCATCCTGTCGGCCGGCAAGCTGCTGCTGGCCATCGTCAACGACGTGCTGGACTACTCGAAAATCGAGGCGCGCCGCATGGACGTCGAATCCATCCCGGCCAGCCCGCGCCAGCTGATCGAGGCCACTGCCGACATGCTGCGCGACACCGCGCAGCAAAAAGGCCTGGCGCTGCGGGTGCACCTGGCGCCCGAGCTGCCACTGGCCTGCATGACAGACCCGACGCGGCTGCAGCAGATCCTGGCCAACCTGCTCGCCAATGCCGTCAAGTTCACCCACCGCGGCGGCATTGACCTGCTGGCCGACCGGGACGGCAACAGCGATGGCGAGTGGCTGCGCATCCGCGTGCAGGACAGCGGCATCGGCATGAATGCCAGCCAGCGCGAGGCGCTGTTCGCGCCCTTCCGCCAGGCCGACGCTTCGACCACCCGGCGCTACGGCGGCACCGGCCTGGGCCTGGCCATCAGCCGCCAGCTGGCCGAGCTGATGGGCGGCGAGATCACGGTGCATTCCACGCTGGGCGTGGGCAGCGAATTCACGCTGCGGCTGCCGCTGCGCGCGGTGCCGGCGCGCTGGCAGCAACTCACGCTGGCAGAGGACGAGACACCGACCGCCGGCGCGCCGCTCGAAGGCCTGCGCCTGCTGGTCGCCGAAGACAACCCGGTCAACCAGATCGTCATCAAGCAGGCGCTGAGCAGTGCCGGCGCACGGGTCACGCTGGCCGCCGATGGCCGCGAGGCGGTGAACCTCGTGACCGACTCGCCAGACGGTTTCGATGCCGTGCTGATGGACATCCAGATGCCCGAGATGGACGGCTACGAAGCCACGCGCCGCATCCGCCTGCTGGCCCCGCTGCTGCCCGTCATCGGCCAGACCGCGCACGCGCTGCAGGAAGAGCGCGACCAGTGCCTGGCCTGCGGCATGGTCGCGCACGTGGCCAAGCCGATTGACCTGGCGCGGCTGATCGCCACGCTGCGCGCCGTGATGCGCCAGCCGGTCGGCTGAACAGAGCGCTGGCAGTAAAGTGCTGGCATGCACGTCTTCTACAGCGACCAGCACCGCGCGCACGCCGGCTCACAGGAGTTCTACCGCGGCGAACTGGTGCCGTGCTTCGAGAAGCCCGAGCGGGCCGACCATGTGCTGGCCGCCGTGCAGGCGCGTGGCATCGGCCCGGTGCTGCCGCCGCAGGCGTTTCCGCTGGAACCGATTGCCCGCGTGCACAGCGCGCGCTACCTGCGTTTCCTGGAGACCGCGTGGGACGAATGGACGGCGATGGGACAGACGGGCGACATCCTGCCTTCGGTCTGGCCTATCCGCGGCTTTCGCAGCGACGTGGAGCCGGTCAACTTCATGGCCCGGCTTGGCCTGTATTCCTTCGACAGCGGCACACCCTTCACCGCCGGCACCTGGGCTGCAGCACGCACCGGCGCCGACATCGCGCTGACCGCCCAGGCCCACATCGCCGCCGGCCACCGCGCCGCCTTCGCGCTGAGCCGTCCGCCCGGCCACCACGCCGGCACCGATTTCCTTGGCGGCTACTGCTTCCTGAACAACGCCGCGATTGCCGCGCAGGCCTGGCGGGACCAGGGTGCCGAGCGGGTTGCGATCCTGGATGTGGATTACCACCACGGCAACGGCACGCAGTCCATCTTCTACGAGCGCGCCGATGTGCTGTTCCAGAGCATCCACGGCGACCCGCTGACCGAATACCCGTTCTACCTCGGCCATGCCGACGAGACCGGCAGCGGCGCCGGCCTGGGCTTCAACCAGAATTACCCGCTGCGCGCGGGCGCGACCAACGAGGCCTGGTTCGCCGCACTGGCCGCCGCCTGCGAGCGCATTGCCGCTTACCGCCCGGCCGCGCTGGTGATCTCGCTGGGCGTGGACACCTTCGCCGACGACCCGATCTCGAAATTCCAGCTGCGCACACCCGAGTTCCACCGCCTCGGGCGTGCAATCGCGGCCCTGCAACTGCCCACGCTGTTCATCCTCGAAGGCGGCTACGCGGTGGCCGAAATCGGCGACAACGTGGCCGAGGTGCTGCAGGCGTTTGAACTGGAACGCTGATGCGCGAGCGCTCCACCGCCGTCTCGCCAGTGCCGGCGGCCCCGGCAGCGCCGGCCGCCTTGTCGCTGCGCCCGCCCTGGCAGGCCCTGAACAGCGAGCTCTGGCTCTCCTCGCTGGCGCTGGCCGCGGTGTTCATGGGCCTGCGCGCAAGCGGCACGCTGGGCGAACAGCCGGTGCGCTGGCTGCTGCCGCTGGGCTTTGTCGCGATGACTGCGCTGCCGTGGCTGCTGCTGACGACGGCCGGGCGGCGGGCCATCGGGCTGCAGGCGCCACGCCGAGCGGGCTTCGTGTTGATTGGCATCACCGTTGGTGTGCTGGCCTCGGCGCTGTGTTTTGCGCTGGGGGTTGCGCTGTTCGGCCACGGCGCCGGGCACTGGTTCGTCAGCGTCGCCAACAGCTACCGCCGCACGCTGGACACCAGCGGCATGGGCCTGCTGCAACTGCACCTGATCTTCACGCTGCCAGCGGTGCTGTTCAGCCCCATCGGCGAAGAACTCTTTTTCCGTGGCCTGCTGCAGCGCGCGCTGGAGCAGCGCTTCTCGCCGGCTCGCAGCACGCTGATCGAAGCCGGCCTGTTCGGCCTGGTGCACCTGTGCCACCACGGCCTGGTGCTCAGCGCCAGCGGCCTGCAACTGCAGCCGGCTTCCGCAACGCTTTGGGTGCTGCTGATGTTCGCCACCGCGCTGCTGTTCGCCTGGCTGCGCCGCGCCAGCGATTCGCTGCTGCCCGCCATCGCCTCCCACGCCGCGTTCAACGTCACGATGAATGTCTTCATCTTTGCGGCGCTGTGGAACTGATCGTGCCCAACGTCCAACCGCTCGATCTGCAGCAGCCGGCACTTGCCCAGGCGCTGCACCGCATCTGGCTCGCCGCCTATGCGCAAGAGGCCACGCTGCTGGGCTTGGCACCGGCCCAGTTTCCGCCGCTGCAGAAAACCGTGGCCGACCTGCAGGCCAGCGGCTGGCAGTTCTTCGGCGTTATGCAAGGCGACACGCTGGCCGCCGCAGCCGCACTGGGCGACGAGGAAGACGGCGCACTGCGCCTGAACGCCCTGGTCGTTTCGCCCGCGTGCCAGCGCCGCGGCCTGGGCCGCCAACTGGTGGCCGAAGCCCTGCGGCGCACGGCGCCCGGGCGCCTGCTGCGCGTGGGCACAGGGGCGGCCAACCAGCCGGCGCTGGCGCTCTACGAAGGCATGGGCTTCACGCTGGAAGCCCGGCTCAGCGTGGGCTCGCCGCCAGTGGAATTCGTGCGGCTGACGCGACGCGGTTGACCGTCACGGCATGCCGGCCTGCACCCAGCGACCGAGCAAGGCGCGTTCGTCCTCGGTGATCTGCGTCGCGTTGTTCAGCGGCATCAGCTTCAGCACCACCGCCTGCTGGTAGAGCTGCTGCGCGTGCTGGCGGATCAGCGCCTCGCTGTCCAGCGCCACGCCCTTGTTCTGCAGGTTGGCGTTGTGGCACAGCACGCAGCGCTGCTGGATCACGGCCTGGACCTTGGCGAAGCTCACTGGTGCCTGCGAAACAGCAGCCGGGCGCGGCGGCGGCGCCAGCATGATGGCCAGGCCCACCAGCACGCCGCAGCCGGCCGCGAAGAACGGCCACGGCGGCGTGACGCCTTTGACCTTGGCCTTGTGGCGGGCCACGAAGAAGTGGCGGATCAGCGCGCCGGCCAGCATCAGCAGCACCAGCACCAGCCAGTTCAACTTCGCCTGGTACAGCCAGCCGTAGTGGTTGCTGAGCATGGCCACCAGCACCGGCAGCGTGAAGTAGGTGTTGTGCACGCTGCGCTGCTTGGCGCGCTGGCCGTGCACCGGGTCCACCGGCAGGCCGGCCTTCATCTGGGCAATGACCTTGCGCTGGCCGGGAATGATCCAGTGCGCGACGTTGGCGCTCATCGCGGTGGCCATCATCGCGCCCACCAGCAAGAAGGCCGCGCGGCCTGCGAACAGCTGGCAGGCCGCCCAGGCGGCAAAGACCACGACCACGGTGACCGCCACGCCCAGCAGCTTGTCGCCACTGGGCTTGCGGCCCACGGTGCGGCACAGCAAATCGTAGATCACCCAGAAGCCGGCCAGGAAGCCCAGCGAAGCAGCAATCGCGCCGGTCGGCGACCAGTGATGCACGCTCCGGTCGATCAGGAAGGTGCCTGCATTGAACAGGTACAGCGCGGTGAACAGCCCGAATCCCGTCAGCCAGGTGCTGTAGCTCTCCCAGTAGAACCAGTGCAGGTTCTCGGGCAGCGCCTTGGGCGCGACCATGTACTTCTGCGGGTGGTAGAAGCCGCCGCCGTGCACGGCCCACAGCTCGCCGTCCACGCCCTTGGCCTTCAACTCAGGGTCGGTCGGCGGCGTGAGGCTGTTGTCCAGGAAGACAAAGTAGAACGACGAGCCGATCCAGGCGATGGCGACGATGACGTGGGCCCAGCGCAGCAGCAGGTTGGCCCAGTCCAGCAGGTAGACGTAATCCATTCCGTTTTCAGACTTTATTGAGCTCAGGCCGTGCACGGCCGCTCCGAAGCGGCCTGAGCCCCCCCTCGGGGGGCCGCGAACAAAGTGAGCGAGGGGCAGACATGACTAGCTGCCCCGGTAGGTGGAATAGGCCCACGGGCTGGCCAGCAAAGGCACGTGATAGTGCGCGGCGGTGTCGGCCAGGCCGAAGTCCAGCGGCACCTGATCCAGGAACGGCGGCTCGGGCAGCTCGGCGCCCTTGGCGCGAAAGTAGGCCGCCACGTCGAACACCAGCCGGTAGCGGCCGGGCTGGAAGCTGTCGCCTTGCAGCAGCGGCGCATCGGCGCGGCCGTCGGCGTTCAGCTGCAGCGTGGCCAACAGGACAGGGGGCTGCGGCGCGCCGTCTGCCGCCAGACGGTACAGCGCAACCGCCATGCCGGCCGCAGGGCAGCCGTTCATCGTGTCCAGCACGTGGGTGGTGAGTCTTCCCATGAGGTTCCTGCGCGCTTTGCAGCGCTTGTTTCAAAGGGCAAGCCAGCCATGGCCGCGTGAGAAAATTGTATACACTGCAGCATACACAAAACAAGCCCGCGCGCCACCTAGACTGCCCGCTTCTGTCGCACCCTCCATCATCGCGCCCATGGCCACCCGACGCAGCACCGCCAGCCCTGACACCTCTGTTCGCAAGCCGCGTGCCCGCACGACGGCGGCGGAGGTGCAGGTGCCGGCCGCGGATGACAGCGCGCAGATGACGCAGACCCAACGCATCGTCGACGCGGTGACCGCCGCCATCGTCGAGCGCCGGCTGATGCCCGGCACCAAACTGGCCGAGCAGCAGATCGCCGACATCTTCCAGGTCTCGCGCACCCTCGTGCGCCAGGCGCTGAACCAGCTCTCGCGCGACCGGCTGGTGGTGCTGGCGCCGGCCCGCGGGGCTTTTGTGCGCGAGCCCAGCGTCGAAGAAGCGCACCAGGTTTTCGAGGTGCGGCTGATGCTGGAGTCGGCCATGCTGCGCCGGCTCTGCGAAACCATCACCGAGGCCCAGGTCACCACGCTGCGCCGCCACCTGGCCGACGAGCAGGCGGCAGTGGCGCGCACCGACGTGCCCGGCCGCACCCGGCTGCTGGCCGACTTCCACACCGTGCTGGCCGGCATGCTGGGCAACGAGGTGCTGGCCGAACTGCTGGGCGACCTGCTGTCACGCTCGTCGCTGATTTCGCTGATGTACCAGAGCTCGCACTCGGCCGAGGGCTCGCAGGCCGAGCACGTCGCCATCGTGGACGCACTGGCCATGCGGGACGCCGACGCCGCCGTTGCGCTGATGAGCGAACACCTCGGCAACGTCGAGCGCAACCTGCGGCTGAACCCGCGCATGAGCGACTTGGCCAGCGCCCTGCAACCCTAGCCCTGCAACCTCAGAGAGCTTTCTTCCATGCGCTACCCCCGCGACCTGCACGGCCACGGCCGCAACCCGCCCCATCCGCAATGGCCCGGCCAGGCCCGCGTGGCGCTGCAGTTCGTGCTGAACTTCGAGGAAGGCGGCGAGAACTCGGTGCTGCATGGCGACGCTGGCAGCGAGCAGTTCCTGTCGGAAATGTTCAACCCGCCGAGCTTCCCGGCCCGCCATTTGTCGATGGAAGGCATCTACGAATACGGCTCGCGGGTGGGCGTGTGGCGGCTGCTGCGCGAGTTCGAGAAGCGTGGCCTGCCGCTGACCGTCTTCGGCGTGACGATGGCGCTGGAGCGCTGCCCGGAAGTCACCGCGGCGTTCGTCGAGCTGGGCCACGAGATCGCCTGCCACGGCCTGCGCTGGATCCACTACCAGAACACGCCCGAGGCCGAAGAGCGCGCCCACATGGCGCTGGCGCTGGACAGCCTGCGCCTCTTGACCGGCGGCGACCCGCAAGGCAACAGCCCGCACGGCAAGGGCTGGTACACCGGCCGCGACAGCCCCAACACCCGCCGCCTGGTGGCCGACCACGGCGGCCTCGAATACGACAGCGACTACTACGGCGACGACCTGCCCTTCTGGCTGCAGGTGCGCAAGACCGACGGCACGCTGGCGCCGCAGCTGGTCGTGCCCTATACGCTGGACTGCAACGACATGCGCTTTGCGCTGCCGCAGGGTTTCAGCCACGGCGACGAATTTTTCCAGTACCTGCGCGACAGCTTCGACGTGCTGTACGCTGAAGGCGAGGACCGGCCGGCGATGATGAGCATCGGCATGCACTGCCGGCTGCTGGGCCGCCCGGGCCGCATGCGCGCGCTGCAGCGCTTCCTCGACCATGTGCAGGCCCACGAGCGCGTGTGGGTCACGCGGCGCATCGACATTGCCCGGCATTGGAAGGCCATCCATCCTTTCGACGCCGCCACCGCCTTTGTCTGGGAGTGAAGCCATGGCATCCCCCGAACCCTCCAGGCTCTCGCTGGCGGACCTGAACGACGCCAGCCCCGCGCAGTTCGCCACGCTGCTGGACGGCGTCTACGAACACTCGCCATGGATCGCCGAACGCGCCGCGGCCGCTCGTCCGTTCGCCACGCTGGCGCAGCTGAAGCTGGCGCTGGTGCAGGCAGTGCGCGAGGCATCCAGCGATGAACAGCTGGGCCTGATCCGCGCCCACCCGGAGCTGGCCGGCAAGGCCATGGTGGCCAGGGCGCTGACCAGCGAATCCACTGGCGAGCAGCAAAGCGCCGGGCTCACGCACTGCACGCCCGAAGAGTTCGCCCACCTGCAGGCGCTGAACGCCGCCTACAACGCCCGCTTCGGCTTTCCCTTCCTGCTCGCGGTGCGCGGCCCGCGTGGTACCGGCCTGGGCCGCCCGGCCATCATCGCGGCCTTCGAGCGGCGGCTGAAACATCACCCGGACATCGAGCGCGCCGAGAGCCTGCGCCAGATCCACCGCATTGCCGAGCTGCGCCTGGCCGACAAGTTCGGCCAGCAGCCCACCCAGGGCGAACGCGTGTGGGACTGGGCCGAGGCGCTGGCCGTGCACAGCGACCCCGGTTTTGCCGAGCAAGGCCAGCTGACCGTCACCTACCTCACGGCCGCGCACCAGGCCTGCGCCTGCCAGCTGAAGCAATGGATGCGCGAGGCCGGCTTCGACGAGGTGAAGCTGGACGCGGTGGGCAATGTCATCGGCCTTTACCACGCTGCGCACGGCCAGAACGCGCAGGGCGAGGACCCGACCGCGCTGCGGCTGTTGACCGGCTCGCACTACGACACGGTGCGCAATGCTGGCAAGTACGACGGCCGGCTCGGCATCCTGGTGCCCATCGCCGTGGTCTCGCAGCTGCAGCAGCGCGGCCAGCGCCTGCCGTTTGGCATCGAGGTGGTCGGCTTTGCCGAGGAAGAAGGCCAGCGTTACCCGGCCACCTTCCTGGGCTCTGGCGCGCTGGTTGGCCAGTTCGACCACGACTGGCTGGACCAGGCCGACGCCGACGGCGTGACCATGCGCGACGCGATGCGCGCCGCCGGCCTGCCCGGCCGCATGGACACGATCGAGTCGCTGCAGCGTGACCCGGCGCAATACCTGGGCTTTGTCGAGGTGCACATCGAGCAGGGCCCGGTGCTCAATGAGCTGGACCTGCCGCTGGGCGTCGTCAGCTCGATCAACGGCAGCCGGCGTTTCCTCGGCGAGATCACCGGCGTGGCCAGCCATGCCGGCACCACGCCGATGGACCGCCGGCGCGATGCCGCCTGCGCCTTCGCCGAGCTGGCGCTGTACGTGGAGCGCCGCGCGGCAGAACAGCCCTACCTGGTCGCCACCGTTGGGCAACTTGAGGTGCCTCAAGGCTCGATCAACGTGGTACCCGGCCGCTGCAAGTTCAGCCTGGACGTGCGCGCCACGACCGACGAAGTGCGCGACGCCTGCGTGGCCGACATCCGCGCCGAGCTGGCCCGCATCACCGAGCGCCGCGGCGTGAGCTACACGCTGGACGGCATCCTCGAAGCGCCCGCCGCGCCCAGCGCCGCGGCCTGGCAGGCGCGCTGGGAACGCGCCGTCGCCTCGCTGGGCCTGCCGGTGCACACGATGCCCAGCGGCGCCGGCCATGACGCGATGAAGCTGCACGAAGCGATGCCGCAGGCCATGCTCTTCGTGCGCGGCGAAAACGCAGGCATCAGCCACAACCCGCTGGAAAGCAGCACCGCGCACGACATGG
This sequence comes from Ideonella sp., assembly GCF_041287625.1. Classification (GTDB taxonomy): domain Bacteria; phylum Pseudomonadota; class Gammaproteobacteria; order Burkholderiales; family Burkholderiaceae_C; genus Ideonella. Next base: position 14,946 of record NZ_JBGGNH010000019.1, on the reverse strand, counting down.
ACCTGGCCGTTCAAGCCTTTGCCAAGCTGCTGCAAGATTTGGCCGACGAGGCCACCCCATCATGACTTCTGCCCTCGCCTCGCTGGACCTCTGGATCGACAAGCATTTCGACGACGAAACCCGCTTCCTGCAAGCCCTGGTTCAGGTGCCGACCGACACGCCGCCGGGCAATAACGCACCGCACGCCGAACGCACCGCTGAACTGCTGGCCGGCATGGGCCTGCAGGCCGAGGCGCATGCGGTGCCGGCCGACGAGGTGGCGGCGCAAGGCATGCAGTCCATCACCAACCTGATCGTGCGGCACCGCTTCGGCCCCGGCGGCCCGACCATCGCGCTGAACGCGCATGGCGACGTGGTGCCGCCCGGCGAAGGCTGGACGCACGGGCCGTACAGCGGCGAGATCGTCGACGATGGGCAAGGCGGCCGGCTTTACGGCCGCGCCTCGGCCGTCAGCAAGAGCGACTTCGCGAGCTACACCTTCGCGCTGCGTGCGCTGGCCGCGCTGCCCGAAGGCCAGCGGCCCACGCAAGGCGCGGTGGAGCTGCATTTCACCTATGACGAAGAATTCGGCGGCGAACTCGGGCCCGGCTGGCTGCTGCGCCAAGGCCTGACCAAGCCCGACCTGCTGATCGCTGCCGGCTTCAGCTACCAGGTCGTCACCGCGCACAACGGCTGCCTGCAGATGGAAGCCACGCTGCACGGCCTGGCCTCGCACGCGGCCTACCCGGAGACCGGCGTGGACGCGCTGCGCGCCGCCAACCGGCTGCTGAGCGCGCTGTACGAGCACAGCGACACGACGCTGCGCCAGCGCACGTCCGCCGTCACCGGCATTCGCCATCCGTATTTGAACGTGGGCCGCATCGAAGGCGGCAGCAACACCAATGTCGTGCCCGGCAAGGTGGTGCTGAAGCTGGACCGCCGCATGATCCCCGAGGAAGACGCGACCGAGGTCGAGGCCGAGCTGCGCACGTTGATCGAGCAAACCGTCGCCGGCAGCCACGGCGTGCGGCTGGAACTCAAGCGCCTGCTGCTGGCCCGCGCGCTGCAGTCGCTGCCGGGCCACGAACGCCTTGCGCAAGCGCTGCAGCGCCAGGCCGAGCGTGTCTTCGGCGAAGCCATTCCCACCTCCGGCACGCCGCTCTACACCGACGTGCGCCTTTATGGGGAGCACGGCGTGCCGGCGGTGATCTACGGGGCGGGCCCGCGCACCGTGTTGGAGAGCAACGCCAAGCGGGCCGACGAGCACCTGCAGTTGCGTGACCTGCGCCGCGCGACGCAGGTCGTCGCCGCGGCGCTGCACGAGCTGCTGGGCTGACGAACCGGCGACACGCAAGGCACCAGCAGCCTTGCGTGTCCAGCGCGACATGTGCGGTATGCGCGGAATGTGCGCACACTAATTGCACAGCTTGCATGCAGAACAGATGCGGTCTACCGCGGCCTTGTTCTTGCGTCGTCTCGTTGTGCCTTGAGTGGAGATCCCATGCCCGTGTTCGCGCCCTTGTTTTCCGCCAGCCGCCGCCGCCTGCTGGCCACTGCCGCAACGCTCGCGCTTTGCGCCTCGGCCCAGGCCCAGGAGACCACCATCAAGTTCCAGCTGGACTGGCGTTACGAAGGTCCCAGCGCGCTGTTCCTGGTGCCTGTCTCCAAGGGTTTGTTCAAAGCCGAGAAGCTCAACGTGACGGTGGACGCGGGCAACGGCTCGGGCAATGCGGTCAACCGCGTGGCCTCCGGCGCCTACGACATGGGCTTTGCCGACATGGCCGCGCTGATGGAATTCCAGGCCAACAACCCGACGGCGCCGAACAAGCCGGTCGCCGTGATGATGGTCTACAACAACACGCCGGCCGCCGTGCTGACGCTGAAGAAAAGCGGCATCAAGACCCCCACCGACCTGACCGGCAAGAAGCTGGGTGCCCCGGTGTTCGACGCCGGCCGCCGCGGCTTCCCGATCTTCGCCAAGGCCAATGGCGTAGGCCAGGTCGAATGGGTCAGCATGGACCCGGCGCTGCGCGAGACCATGCTCGCCAAGGGTGACGTGGATGCCATCACCGGCTTTTCGTTCACCTCGCTGTTGAGCCTGGAAGCGCGCGGCGTGAAGCCGGCCGACGTGACGGTGATGAGCTACCCGCAATACGGCGTGAAGCTGTATGGCAACGCCATCATCACCAGCGAAGATTTCCTCAAGAAGAACCCGGAAGCAGTGAAGGCCTTCCTGCGCGCCTTCTCCAAAGGCACCAAGGCCGTGATGGCCGACCCGAAGGGCGCGATCGCGGTGGTCAAGGAACGCGACGGCATCATCAACGCCGAACTGGAAGAGCGCCGGCTGAAGATGGCGCTGGAGGCTTCGGTCGCCACGCCGGACGCCAAGGCTGAAGGCTTCGGCGAGGTCAACAAGCCACGCCTGGCACTGATGGCCAGCCAGGTGGCCGACGCCTTCACGACCAAGGGCCGCATCAACCCGGACGCCGTGTGGAACGGCAGCTTCCTGCCCAGCGCCGCGGAGCGCAACATCTTCGGCAAGTGAGACCGGCATGCCCTCTTTTGTGGACTTCAGAGGCGTCTGGCTGGCCTACAACGACGAGTTGCTGGCCGAAGAAAAGTTCGCTGTCGAGGACATCAACCTGCAGGTGAACGAGGGCGAGTTCATCGCCATCGTCGGGCCCTCGGGCTGCGGCAAGTCCACCTTCATGAAGCTGGCCACCGGGCTGAAGCGGCCCAGCCGCGGCACGGTCGAAATTGCAGGAAAGGAAGTGACCGGGCCGCTGAAGATCACCGGCATGGCCTTCCAGGCGCCCAGCCTGCTGCCCTGGCGCACGACGGTGCAGAACGTGATGCTGCCGCTGGAGATCGTCGAGCCCTACCGCAGCAGCTTCAGGCAGAAGAAGGCCGAATACGAGGCCAAGGCGCGCAAGCTGCTGCAAAGCGTGGGCCTGGGCGGCTACGAGGACAAGTTCCCGTGGCAGCTCTCAGGCGGCATGCAGCAGCGCGCCAGCATCTGCCGTGCGCTGGTGCACGAGCCGAAGATGCTGCTGCTGGACGAACCTTTTGGCGCGCTGGACGCCTTCACGCGCGAGGAGCTGTGGTGCACGTTGCGCGACCTGCAGGCCGCGCAGAAGTTCAACGTGATCCTGGTCACCCACGACCTGCGCGAAAGCGTGTTCCTCGCCGACACCGTCTACGTCATGTCAAGGAGCCCCGGCCGCTTCGTCGTGAAGCGCGAGATCGAACTGCCGCGCCCGCGCGACCTGGAGGTGACCTACTCGGCACCGTTCTCGGAGATCGTGCATGAGCTGCGCGGGCACATTGGCGCGATGCGAAAGACGGGCGCGGAGGTGGCGCAATGACGACCGCAGCCGCAAAGGCGCGGCGGCTGGAGGCGATTTCGCCGTGGATCCTGCTGGTGCTCACGCTGGTCATCTGGCAGGCGCTGTGCACCGGCCTGCAGGTCAGCGAATTCATCTTCCCCAGCCCACTGAAGATCTGGGAGCAGATCGTCGAATTCCGCGGCGAGATCCTGAAGCATGCCTGGCGCACCTACTGGGTGACGATGACCGGCTTTGGCCTTGCCATCGTGGTCGGCGTGCTGCTGGGCTTTTTGATCGGCAGCTCGCGCCTGGCCTATGCCGCGATCTATCCGCTGATGACCGGCTTCAACGCACTGCCCAAGGCGGCGTTTGTGCCCATCCTGGTGGTGTGGTTCGGCATTGGCGTCGGCCCGGCAGTGCTCACCGCCTTCCTGATCTCGTTTTTCCCGATCACCGTCAACATCGCCACCGGCCTGGCCACGCTGGAGCCAGAACTGGAAGACGTGTTGCGCGTGCTGGGCGCCAGGCGCTGGGACGTGCTGATGAAGGTCGGCCTGCCGCGCGCCATGCCGTATTTCTTCGGCTCGCTGAAGGTTGCGATCACGCTCGCGTTTGTCGGCACCACGGTTTCGGAGATGACGGCCTCGAACGAAGGCATCGGCTACCTGCTGGTCTCGGCCGGCTCGTCGATGCAGATGGGGCTGGCCTTTGCCGGGCTGATGGTGGTCGGCGCGATGGCGATGGTGATGTACGAATTCTTCTCGTTCATTGAGAAGCGCACCACCGGCTGGGCCCACCGCGGCTCGCAAGGACATTGAGAGACCTCATGACAAGCTGGACCGACGAGCACACCGCCAAGCACCTGCGCGCCGCCAATGTTGTCGCCCGTCAGGCGATGGAGCGCGGCCACCACCCATTCGGCGCGCTGCTGGTGGCGCCGGACGGCGAAACCGTGCTGCTCACGCAGGGCAATGTGGACACGGTGAACCATGCCGAATCGGTGCTGGCCCGCGAGGCCGCGCGGCGCTATGCGCCGGCCATGCTGTGGGACTGCACGCTGGTCACCACGCTGGAGCCTTGCGCGATGTGCGCCGGCACCCAGTACTGGGCCAACATCGGCCGCCTGGTCTACGGCGCCAGCGAGGCAGACCTTCTGGCCCTCACCGGCAACCACGCCGAAAATCCCACGCTGGACCTGCCCTGCCGCGAGCTGTTCGCGCGCGGGCAGAAGGCCGTCGAAGTGATCGGACCGGTGGCCGAGCTGCGCGACGAACTGCTCGCCCCGCACCGGCGTTTCTGGCACACGCGCTGAAGTTCCCACAGTGTCGCTTCAAGCTGGGTCACTGCATTCGCTGCTTGAATCGGCAGTCCAGCGCACTGGCATCTCTCAATCTGCATCTACAGTTTGATTGACCGATCATTAGATTGCATATACATTCTGCATATGGTCAGCTGGGATGAGCCGAAGCGACGGGAAAACATCCGCAAGCACAAGATTGATCTTGCTGAGTTGGAAACCGTTTTCGACCATCCGATGATCTCGGTGGAAGACGATCGCGAACGCTACGGTGAACTTCGGCTGCAAAGCTTGGGCATGTGGCAAGGCAGCGTCGTTTTCCTGGTCTGGACCCCGCGTGGTGATGACACCGCGCATCTCATCTCCTGCCGCTATGCCGACCGCAAAGAAACCGACGACTACTTCATCTCACTTTAGCCCGGCCGAGATCGCCGCCGCAAAGGCAAATTCCGTCTCTCAGCCTTCGGGGAAAACCAAAGTCGACTGGAGTGCCGCAGTCGCCACGCCTGGTGGCGGCGTGAGCGCAACAATTGCCGCGCTGCGAAAAACACGTGGCCCGAACAAGAAGCCTGCGAAAGAGCAGGTCGCCATTCGCCTGGATCAAGATGTCGTCAGCGCCCTTCGGGCCAGCGGTTCTGGCTGGCAAACAAGGGTAAACGCCGCACTCAAAGAATGGCTGGCAACACAACCAGTCAAGCGTAAGCCACGAGGCCACAGTGCGGCCTGACCGGCTTCTGGAGTTTCCAGCTCGCAGGCACCACACCACAGTTCCTGCACGCTGACAGAGGCCGGGCGGCGCAGCTTCTACACTGCCGCTTCCTGCATTTCCGCGCTTCCTCCGCGTTTCACCTCATGGGCTGGCAAGGCCACCTGCACCTGCACTACACCCGCGATGGCGAACGCACCATCGCGCTGGACCGCCACCTGGGCCCGCTGCGCGTGCTGCAGCGGCTCTACCCCGAAGGCCCCGGCATCTGCCACCACGTGCTGGTGCACCCGCCGGGCGGCATCGTCGGCGGGGACGAGCTGAAGATCGAGGTCCAGCAGGCCGAGGGTACGCACGCCGTCATCACCACGCCGGGCGCCACGCGCTTCTACCGCAGCGCCGGCGAACTCGCCACGCAGACGGTGCATGCGCAGCTGGCACCCGGCGCACGGCTGGAATGGCTGCCGCTGGAAACCATTGCCTACCGCGGCTGCCTGGCCGAAAACCGGCTGCGCTTCGAACTGGCGCCCGGCGCCGAAATGATGGGCTGGGACATGCTGGCGCTGGGCCTGCCGGCGGCCAACCAGGCCTTCGACGCCGGCCGCATCACCCAGCAGATGGAACTGCCCGGTGTTTGGCTGGAGCGTGCCCGGCTGGACGCCAGCGACACCTTGCTGCTGGACTCGCCGCTGGGCATGGCCGGCCGGCGCGTGCTGGGCACGCTCTGGCTGGCTTCGGGCTCGCCGATTGCCAACGCCCAACGCAATGCCCTGCTCGACGCGGCCCGCGAGGTCTTTGCCGGCCACCCGCTGGCCAGCTTTGCCGGCGCCACCTCGCCGGACGCGCAGGTGCTGGTCTGCCGCGCGCTGGCCCCGCGGGTCGAGCCGCTGTTCGGGCTGTGGCGCCAGGTGCGCGCGCGCTGGCGCACACTGCAGTGGGGCCTGGAAGGCGCGCCACCGCGGATCTGGTCGACCTGAGCGACGGTAGACCAGCACCCGCCTGGTTCTATATTGGTACTAACTCACAACCGCATGACGCGCTGAAAACGACCCCGCAGAAGCGCTGGGTTTACCCTGCTTCACCCTGGTTCACGTTGACGCTGGTCTTCTTCTGGTACTATATTGGTATCAAAAAGATCGACACCGGAAGCGGGGTGGACAAGGCGACAGCGCCCGACCCCGCTTCCCCGCACACAGGGGCATTGCGTTGAGCTTGCGCTTCATCATTGGCGTGGACGGCGGCGGCACCGGCACCCGGGCCCGCGTCTGCTCGCCCGAGGGCCGCGTGCTGGGTTTCGGCGAAGCAGGCCCGTCCGGCCTGTCACAAGGCGTGGAACAGGCCTGGCGCCATGTGCTGCTGGCCAGCCGCGCCGCGCTGGCCGCTGCGGGTTCGCCGGATGCACCGTGGACCGACTGCGCGCTGGGCGCAGGCCTGGCCGGCGAGCATGTGCCGGCGCTGCGCGAAGCCTTCATTGCGACCCAGACCGAGCACGCCCCCGGCCTGCAAGCGCTGGCGCTGGAAAGCGACGCGCTGGCCGCACTGCTGGGCGCGCACGGCGGCCAGCCCGGGCTGGTGCTGGTCGCAGGCACCGGCAGCGTGGCCGAAGCCTTGTGGGCCGACGGCCACCACCGCACCGTGGGCGGCTGGGGCTTTGGCGTGGGCGACGAAGGCAGCGGCGCCTGGCTGGGCCTGCAGGCCGTGCGCCATGCACACCACGTGCTGGACGGCCAGGTGGCCGCCGGTGCGCTGGCCAAGGCCATCCTGGCTGCCACCGGCGCCGACGTTCCTGCGATGCGCGCCTGGTGCGCGCAGGCAGGCCAGCGCGCCTATGCCGCGCTGGCGCCACTGGTCTTTGAACACGAAGCCGCCGACCCCATGGCCGCCGCGCTGCTGCGCGACGCCGCCACCGCCTTGAGCGACATGGTGCGCGCGCTGGACCCGGCCGGCGAACTGCCGGTGGTCTGCAGCGGCAGCATCGCCCAGCGCCTGCTGCCCTACCTGCCGCCGATGCTGCGCCGCCGCTGCAGGGCGCCCCAGGGCGACGCCGCGGACGGCGCGCTGCACCTTGCCCGCCGCGCATTGGGCCTGACGCAAAGGACCGCGGCATGAACGCGCCGATTGCCGCCACCATCAACGCCCACGGCGAGCCCTACGGCACGCTGCACGGCCACATCCTCACGCCCGAAGGCTTTGTGCATGGCGAGCTGCGCCATGCGCAGGGCCGCATCCAGGCCATCAGCGGCCGGCCGGTCAGCGAGCGCGAAGCACGCGCCAGCGGCGAGCCCCTGATCCTGCCCGGCTTCATCGACCTGCACGTGCATGGCGGCGGCGGGCACGACACGATGGACGCGGGTGACGCCGCGCTGCACATCGCCCGCGCCCACGCCCGCCACGGCACGACTTCGCTGCTGGCCACGACCATGACGGCGCCGGCCAACGAGATCGAGGCCGCGTTCCGGGCCATGGGGCCGATCTGCGCCGCGCGCCAGGGCGGCAGCGCGCGTGTGCTGGGCGTGCACCTGGAGGGCCCGTACATCAACCCCGGCAAGCTGGGCGCGCAACCGGATTTCGCCCGCGAAGCGTCCATCAGCGAAGTGCGCCGGCTGCATGCGCTGGCGCCGATCCGGCTCATCACCGTCGCCCCCGAACTGCCCGGTCACCTGCAGCTGATCGGCCAGATGGTGGCGGAAGGTTTCCGCGTGCAGGTCGGCCACACGGCCGGTTGTTATGAAGACGGCGTGGCCGCGCTGGCGGCCGGTGCCGGTGGCTTCACCCACCTGTTCAATGCGATGACCGGCATGCACCACCGCGAGCCAGGCATGGTGGGCGCGGCGCTGGCGCATGCGCATTACGCCGAGATCATTCCGGACCTGCTGCATGTGCACCCAGGAGCGCTGAAGGTCGCGCTGCGCACCATCCCGCGCCTGTACTGCGTGACCGACTCGACGGCCGCCGCCGGCATGCCCGATGGCGAGTACCACCTGGGCCGGCACAAGGTCTTCAAGTGCCTGGGCGGCGTGCGCCTGGCCGACGGCACGCTGGCCGGCAGCGCCTTGACGATGGACCAGGCACTGCGCAATTTCGTCAGCCTGGGCCTGGACCTGGCCGAGGCTTCGGCCCGCACCTCGACCTTCGCTGCCGACTACCTGGGCCTGGCCGAACGTGGCCGCCTGGTGGCCGGCGCGATGGCCGACCTCGTGATGCTGGACCCTGCGCTGAGCCTGCGGCGCGTGGTCGTGGAAGGAGAGCCGATTGAACTCCAGGATGCTTGAAGAGACCCGCGAAGCCCCGGCCGCCGTGGCCCGCCAGATGGCGGCCGACGCCGACACCTACGCAGCCCTGGCCCGCAGCCTGCGGGATCAACCGCTGCAAGGCCTGCTGACGGTGGCGCGTGGCAGCTCGGACCATGCGGCTCATTACATGGCCTACCTGGCCATGGCCCGCATGGGCCGGCTGGTGACCTCGCTGCCGATGTCGCTGCTGACGCTCTATCAGTCCTCGCTGCACTGCGAGGGCCTGATGTCGCTGGCGTTTTCGCAGTCCGGCCAGAGCCCTGACCTGGTCGCGCCCACGCGCTTCTTCCGCGCTGGCGGCGCGCGCACCGTGGCGGTGGTCAACCAGGTCGACTCGCCGCTGGGCCAGGCCGCCGAATGGGTGCTGCCGCTGCACGCCGGCCCCGAGAACAGCGTGGCCGCGACCAAGAGCTACATCGCCCAACTGGTGGCCGGCGCGCGCCTGGTCGCCAACTGGCAGCAGGACGCCGCGCTGCTGCACGCGCTGGACGCGTTGCCCGAAGCGCTGTCGCAAGCCGTGGCGCTGGACTGGACGCCGGCCGTCGAGGCGCTGACCGGCGCCGACAAGCTGTTTGTCATCAGCCGCGGCACCGGCCTGGCGGTGGCGATGGAAGCCGCACTGAAGTTCAAGGAGACCTGCGGCATCCAGGCCGAGGCCTTCTCCGGCGCCGAGGTGAAGCACGGGCCGATGGCGCTGGTGGACGAAGGCTACCCGCTGCTGGTCTTCGCGCCTCGCGGCCCGGCGCAGCAAGGCCTGCTGGCGCTGGCCGCCGAGATGCGCGAGCGCGGCGGCCGCGTGCTGCTGGCCGCACCCGCCGGCACGCCCGGCGCCGAGCTGCCGCTGGCGCCCACGGCGAACGAGGACCTGGACCCGATCGCCGCGATCCAGAGCTTCTACCCGATGGTCGAAGCGCTGGCCCGTGCCCGCGGCGCCAACCCGGACCAGCCGCGCCACCTCAACAAGGTCACCCAGACCCTGTAGCCCGCCAGCCCATGCACGCCGAGTTCCACCCGGGCCATCTGGTGATGGTCGACATTGAAGGCACCTCTTTGTCGGAGGAGACGGCCGCGTTCCTGCGCCGGCACCGCATCCGCGCAGTCTGCCTGTTCCGCCGCAACCTGGGCACCGAGGCCGAGGTGCGCAAGCTCTGCGCGGAACTGCGCGAGGTGCTGGGGCCCAGGGCCTTGATCGCCATCGACCAGGAAGGCGGCTCGGTGAACCGCTTCACCGCCTTGCCGCATGCGACGGGCGCGATGGCAATTGGCGCGATTGCCGACACGGACCAAGCCGAGGCCCTGGCCGAAGCCACCGGCGCTGCCGTGGCGCGCGGCCTGATCAGCCTGGGCATCAACTGGAACCTGGCCCCGGTGCTGGACGTGAACAACAACCCGGCCAACCCGGTGATCGGCGAACGCAGCTTCGGCTCCGACCCGCATCGCGTGGCGCGGCTGACGGCCGCCTGGATGCGCGGCTCGCTGAGCGAAGGCGTGGCCTGCTGCCTCAAGCACTTCCCTGGCCATGGCGACACGCACGTGGATTCGCACCACGCGCTGCCGACGGTGGACAAGTCGCTCGCAGAACTCGAAGCGCTGGAGCTGATCCCGTTTCGCGCATTGACCCCGCATGCGCCTTCGGTGATGACCGCCCACATCGTCTACCCGCAGCTGGACGCCCAGCACCCGGCCACGCTGTCGCACCGCATCCTGACCGGCCTGCTGCGGCAGGACATGGGCCATGGCGGCGTGGTGCTGACCGACGCGCTGATGATGAAGGCCATCCACGAGCGCTACGGCCATGCCCGCGCCGCGGTGCTCACGCTGCAGGCCGGTGCCGACATGCCGCTGGCGCAAGGCCTGCCGCAGGAACAGGCCGCCGCAGTGCAGGCGATTGAACTCGCGCTGCGCGAGGACGAGTTGCTGCCCGAACAGTTGCAACGCTCCGCCGCGCGGCTGGACGCATTGGCCGCCCGTTTTCCGGCCACACCCCGCCCTTACGCACCCGAGCAACGCGCCGCCGACGAAGCCTTGGCCCGCGATGGCTGGCGCCGTGGCCTGACCGCCTTGGCCGGTGCGTTGCCGCCTGCCACTGGCACCCGGCTGCGCGTGCTGACCCAGGCTCGCGTGGACTGCGACGGCGTCTCCGAAGCCGGCCTGGCAGGCGCCGCGGTGCGCGCACTGTTCGCGCTGGACGCGGACGTGGCGATGCTGCTGGTCGAGGACCTGCCCAGCTTCGACTTCGGCACGCTGCCGGACGATGGCCGCACGCTGGTGCTGGTGTCCAACCATCGCAAGCGCTACCCCGCCGCAGCCGCCACGTGGCAGCCCGCGCTGCACATCGCGCTGTGGAACCCCTTCCAGGTGCTGGACGTGCCCGCACCGTCGCTGGTCAGCTGGGGCCACGCAGAAGGCGCACTGGAAGCCGTCACCGACTGGCTGGCCGGCCGCTTGCAAGCGACTGGCGTGCCACCGGTGGAGCTGCAACCAACGATCCGCTGAGACCTTCCCCTGTTGCCCTGAACCGCCTGCCCGGAGCCCGCGATGTCTGACGCCCCCTCTTCCTCTCGCGCTGGCAGTTCGCCAATGCGCTGGGTGCCCAGCCTGTACTTCGTGCAGGGCATGCAGTTCTGGGTGGTGATGCTGATCGCCGGGCTGATGTTCAAGAACATGGGCGTGAGCAACCAGGAGATTGCGCGCTGGACCGGCGTGCTGGGCCTGGCCTGGGCCATCAAGCCGCTGTGGAGCCCGTTCCTCGAACTGTTCCGCAGCAAGAAGCGCATCGTCGTGGCGATGCAGTTCACCGGCGCGGTGTGCCTGGGCGCGGTGGCGCTGGCGCTGCAGTCGCCCGCCTTCTTCGCGCTGACCATCGCGGTGCTGTGCCTGCTGGCCTACGCCTCTGCCACGCACGACATTGCCTGCGACGGCCTGTACATGGCCTCGCTCAGCGCGCCGCAGCAGGCTGCCTATGCCGGCTGGCAAGGCGCGTTTTTCAACGCCTCGAAGTTCCTCACGCTGGGCGCGCTGATCGTGTGGGCCGGGCACCTGGAAAAGTCGGTCGGCGTGTTCAACGCCTGGTCCACCATCTTCTGTGGCCTGGCCGTGTTGCTGGCGCTGCTGGCCAGCTACAACGCCTGGGCCCTGCCCTCGCCGGCCTCGGCTGCAAACGCGCCGCGCAGCGCGCAGGCCGTGTGGCAGACGCTGCGGGAAGTCATCGTCGCGTTTTTCCGCAAGCCCGGCATCTGGCTGGCCATCCTGTTCATCGTGCTGTTCCGCTTTGCCGAGGGCCAGGTGCAGACCATTGGCCCGCTGTTCCTGCTGGAAAAGCGCGAAGCCGGCGGGCTGGGCCTGCTGACGGAGCAGATCGGCGCGATCTACGGCGGCATCGGCACCGCGGCCTTCCTGGTCGGCAGCATCCTGGGCGGCCTGTTCGCTTCCAGGCTGGGCCTGAAGCGCGCGATGCCGCTGCTCATCATCGCGATGGCCGTGCCCAACATGACTTTCGCGTGGCTTGCGCATGTGCGCCCGGCAGTGGACAGCGGCATCGCGCTGCCAACGCTGCTGGCCTCGCTGCCGGGCATGCCGAGCACGCTGAGCGACATCGCAATGGCCGTGACGATCGAGATGTTCGGCTACGGTTTCGGCTTCGTCGGCATGATCCTGTACATCATGCAGGCCGTCGCGCCCGGCCCGTTCCAGACGGCCCACTACGCGCTGGGTTCCGGCGTGATGCAGCTGGGCTTCATCTTCTCCAAGACCATCAGCGGCGACCTGCAGGCCGCCCTGGGCTACGAGCACTTCTTCTACTGGACGATTGCCTGCGGTGTGCCGGCGCTGGTGCTGCTGATCTGGGTCAGGCTGCCGGGCCGCGAAGGTGCGCCGGCCGGCCAGGCCACGCCGGCCGCAGAAGGCTCTCCCGCATGAAGCCGCTGCTGCTGATCGCCGCGCTGCTCGCCTGCCGCAGCACGCAAGCCACCGAACTCTTCTTCGACGACTTCAGCCAACCCACGCTCGAAGCCCTGACCCAAAACGGTTGGGTCGTGCGCAACGAACCCGGCCATCCCGGCATCGCCGGCGCCGCCTGGGGCCCGCACACCTTGCGCCTGGTGGCCGACCCCGACACCACCGGTGGTCGCCTGCTCGAACTCGAAGCCCGCACCGACGGCACGCCCGCCAACAGCGCGCAAGCCCAGCTCTGCCAGCAGCGCAAGTTCCTGCGCGGCACCTACGCCGCCCGCATCCGCTTCCACGATACGCCCGAGCGCGGCCCGGACGGCGACCCCGTCATCCAGACCTTCTACGCCGTCGCCCCGCTGCGCTTCGACTTCGACCCCGAGTTCAGCGAACTCGACTGGGAATACCTCGCCAACGGCGGCTGGGGCAGCGAGAAGACGCGGCTCTACGGCATCGCCTGGCAGACCGTGCGCATCGAACCCTGGGCCGCGTACAACCAGGCCCACGAACACTTCGCTGCGCTGGACGGCTGGCACACGCTGATGATGCAGGTGGACGCCACCAACACCCGCCTCTTCCTCGACGGCCAGCCCCTCGCCACCCACGGCGGCCGCAACCACCCGGTGCAGCCCATGGCCATCAGCTTCAACCTCTGGTTCTCACCCGAGGGCCTGCTGCCAGCGAGCGCTGGCATGCGCATCTGGCGCCAGCAGGTGGACTGGGTGCTCCATGCGAAGGACGAGCAACTGAGCCCAGCGCAGGTCGAAGCCGAAGTGCGTCGGCTGAGAAGCGAGGGCGTGAGTCATCTGGATCAGGTACCTGCACCTGAACCTGCGTTGAGCAGTCCTTGCAACATCTGAAGCACTCGCTAAGGTTCGTGCGCGCCGCGGTCGCCGGGTAGTCGACTCCGTTCATGTCCCCCGCCTTCGGCTCCTCCTTTACTTCACTGCGTCGACCACCCGACACCCGCGCTGGAAACCGCGTCTTACCGCGACTGTTGAACAGCCAAGACGCGCACCCGATCAGGGCGGTGGGGTGTGTTGTGTAGCGAAGTAAAGGGGGAGGCCGCAGGCCGGAGGACATGAGCGGAACAACACACCCCGGCGGCCTGATCTCGCACCAACCGATGCAAAGACCCAATCCTCGCCTCGCCTCCATTGACGCCCTCCGAGGCTGCGCCGTTGCCGCGATGATCCTGGTCAACAACCCCGGTGACTGGAGCCATGTGTGGTGGCCGCTGGAGCATGCCCGCGCTGCAACGGCTGGGGCGCCAGGCTGTACACCAGCGGCTTCGCCTGGATGACTCCCTGGACCGGCCCGCTGTGGCCGTCTCACCTGTGGGCGCTGGCCGGCGTGGCGCTGTGGTGGGCCGTCGCGAAGCTGATGCAACGGCGGGGATGGGTGGTGACGATCTGAACCCATGGCGGTGGCGAGAGGCAGGCCAAATAGACTAGACTTGGTCTGAATTCCTCCCGAGTCGCCCAGCCATGAACCCAGTCAACATCTACGACGCGAAGACCCGCCTGTCCCAGTTGGTGGACCAGGCGGCTTCTGGCGAAGACGTGGTCGTGAGTCGCCACGGCAAACCGATTGCGCGCATCACCCAGCTGTCGAGCACCAAGGGCAAGATCAGGTTCGGCTTGCTAAAAGGCAAGGTCAAGGTCGCCGCCGACTTTGACGCGCCGCTGCCCGATGAGGTGTTGGCCGGCTTCGAAGGCCGCTGATGCGGCTCCTGCTGGACACCCACATCTACCTGTGGGCCGTTACCGACTCGCCTTCGCTGAAGCCGGCCACACGGCGTCTCATCGAATCTGCCGATGAGGTCTTTGTCTCGGCCGCGTCGATCTGGGAAATTGCCATCAAGGCCAGGCTCGGAAAGCTGCAGGCCGATCCGCCAGCGCTCGCCGCCGCCATCTCTGGCAGCGGCTTCTCCGAATTGCCGGTGCGAGCTTCGCATGCAGCCGGCGTTGGCCAGTTGCCGCTGCATCACAACGATCCGTTCGACCGGCTGCTGGTGGCTCAGGCGATGGCCGAGCCGCTGCACTTGCTGACCGCCGATGCCATGCTGGCACCGTATTCCGAGTTGGTCATGCTGGCCTGACGCTCGCTCAGCGCACCGCCAGCGGCCACAACCCCGCCAAGTCGGCCGCACAATCGCTGCCCTGCAGCGTCTTCAGAGCAGCCACACCGGCCTCGCGCTGGCCTTGCTGCAGCAGCGCCTGCGCCGGTCAACGCGCGAAGCATCCACAAGCGGGATGGTGTTGATGCTGGAGTTCATCTGCTCTTCGCCTTCGTCGGCGGCGCCTACGGTCATCGACATGACGAACTCCGTTCCAGCTGTTTACTTTTTGCCGGCGAGGAGCACGTTGTGCAGGTCGCCCGAGAACGCGCGGACCT
>NZ_JBGGNH010000018.1:0-85000 GCF_041287625.1 Ideonella sp. | reverse complement strand
CGGCTTCCAGGGCGGCGCCGGCGCGGCGGCCAGTGCCCTGAGCCATGCCGCCAGCGGCAACGGCTCGGCCATGGCGATGTCTTCCGCAATGGGCGGGCAAGGCGGTGCCGGCAACGCCGGTGCTGGCGGTGGCGCCGGGGGCAGCGTGAAGCTGGTGAATGCGAGCACCGGCAGCAGCGCCGGTTCGCTTATGCTGACGCAGCAGGCCTATGGCGGGGCGGGCGGCAGCAGCGACAGCGCCGCCGCGGGCGATGGCGGCAAGGCGGCCAGCAAGCTCAACCTCACCGACACGCAGGCCGCATCGGTGCAGGTCTTCCTCGGTGCCAATGCGGGCAGCGGCGGCAGTACCGACACCGGCAAGGCCAAGGCCGGCGGTGCGGCGAATGCCAGCGGCAAGCTGCGGGCGGCGGGCGATGCCTCGCTGAATGTCAGCGCGTCCGGCGGCTCGGGTGGCAGCGGCGGCCAGGGGGCGAGTGGTGCCGCGGGCCGGGCCGGTACCGCGAGCGGGGACGTGACGAGCACCGGCGAGCACATGGCCACGGTCAGCGTGGATGCGCGAGGCGGCAGTGGTGGCGACGCTGCGGGCAGCGGCCACACCGCCGGCGCCGGCGCAGCCGGCACGGTGACGGCGCATGGCGCCAGCGACAGCGGCACGGTCAACGTCTATGCCGCAGCGGCGGGTGGCACCGGCGGCTCCGGTTATGACGGCGCCGCTGGCGGTGCGGGTGCGGCACAAAGCGTCAGCAATGCCGTTGCCGGCAGCAGCAGCGGCGCGCTGACGCTGACGCAAAACGCCAATGGCGGCAGCGGTGGCTTCTCCGCCAGCGCCCAGGGTGGCGCGGGTGGTGCGGCCAGCAACAGCCTGAGCCTGGCGCTTGCCGGCAGCGGCTCGGCCATGGCGCAGCTCGCCACCTCTGGCGGCACCGGCGGCGGCACGATCAACGGCCAGGCCCAGGCCGGTGGCGCGGCCAGCACCACGCTGTCGCTCCAAAGCGCGGCCGAGCTGAGCCTGTATGGCGACGCGACTGGCGGCACCGGCGGCAGCGCGGGCGGTGACGGCAACGGCGCCGTCGGCGGTGCGGCCACGGTCCAGGCGAGCGGCAAGACCAGCGGCGCGGCCGCGCTGTACATGCAGCACACGGCCGTTGGCGGCGACGGTGGCAACGCCACCGGCCAGGGCCGCATGGCGGGCGCGGGCGGCGCTGCCTCTCTGGCCGTCTCAGGCAAGGCGGACAGCGGCTCGCTGAGCCTCACGGGCGAGGCGCGGGGTGGCAACGGGGGCGCCGGCTCCGGCGGCGCGCAGGGCGGCAACGGTGCCAGCGTGGCGCTGAAAAACAGCGTGGGCGGCAACACCCGTGGCCTGCTCTCGCTCTCGCAGAGCGCGGTGGCTGGCAGCGGCGGTTCGTCCGACTTCGAGCAGGACGGGGTGGGCGGCGCGGCGAGTTCGAAGCTGCAGCTCACGCAGCACCAGGCCAGCGCGCTGAGCGTGGCCGTCAACGCCTACGGCGGCAGCGGCAGCATCGGCGGCGAGGCCAGCGCGGGTGCCCAGCTGTCCGACGATGCTGCCGGCGCACAGCTGAACGCCACGCTGCTGGCCAGCGGCGGCACCTCGTTTGGCAGCGACCGCGGCGGCAAGGCCACGGCCATGCTGACCGGCAGTTCTCTGGCCCACACGGTGCTGAGCGCCGAAGCCACGGGCGGCAGCAGCTTTGGCGGCCTGGCGGGCAACGCCAAGGCCGAGGTCACGGCCATCACCACGGCCGATGGCGGCTTGGCGCAAGCCGTGGCCAAGGCCACTGGCGACGGTGCCAATGCCACGGCGGCCACGCAGGGGCTTGGGGCGGCGGACCTGTCTTCGGAGGCGATTGCCAACGGCCGCAATGGCATTGCCACGGCCATCAGCACGGCGATCAGCACGGCCACGATGGGCGGCGCGAACGTCACCAACACCGCCACTGCGGCGACCAGCGGCGGTGCGCGCAGCACGGCGGCCAGCACCCACAACGCGGCCCAGGGCTTCACGCTGCCCAACCTCTCCGGTGGCAGCAACGGCTTGCAGGCCTTTGCCAGCAGCAATGGCCTGCCCAGTGCGGCCACGCTGAACGGCGTGCTCGCGACCCGGCCCAAGGTGGCCGCGGCGCTGGGCAGCGGCAGCAGTGTGCTGGGCCTTGGCGTGATGGGGGCCAACTACGGCGCGGCGGCGGTCGGCAGCAAGACCTACAGCGCCAGCGCCAGCTACAGCTTTTCGCTGGCCAGCAGCAGCAGCCTGACGCTGGGCCTGCTGGGCATGACCGGCTACAACGGCGGCTTCAGCGCGATGAGCTTCACGGTCGTCAGCGGCACGACAACCTTGGCCAGCAGCAGCTTCACCAGCTTCGCCGCTGCGCAGAGCTATTTCACCGACCATCCGCTGGCGCTGGGCACTTTCCAGGCCGGCGCCAACAACCTGGTCGTCAGCTTCAGCCTCACGGCCAGCGCGGCCAAGGGTGCCGATTTTGCTTACCTGCTGGCGGCCAAGCCGGTATCGTCGGCGCTCGGCGTGGCAGGCAACACCGGCACCAGCAGCGCGCGCCGTTCGCCGCTGTGGGCCGAGCGCATGCCGGGCTTCAAGGCGGGCCTGGCCGGCCTGCGGCCGACGCTGGGCGGCGCGGCATTGACGAGCCGGCTGGCGCCGCCGACGGAAACCGAAGCCAACGCCGGCGGTCGCAGCGTGCGCGCGCTGCCGGTGATGGGCGGACCCCGCATGGGAGATCGACACTGAGCACGCATCGCATCGGCAGCCGCATCGGCATTCGCATCTTTTGCCGGCCACTGGCCCTGGTGGCCTGCCTGGCTGGCCCGCTGGCCGCCTGGGGCCAGGGTGCCCCCGAAGCACCCACGCCGGAAGGCCTGGCGCCCGCGCCGGAGGCCAACCCGCCCGGCCTGGCACCTCCGCTGTACCAGCCGCAGGCCTGGACCGCCGGGCCGTTCCAGGTCACGCCGCAGCTGGGCCTGGCCTACGGCAGCAACAGCAACCTGCGGCTGCAGCCGACGAAGCCGCTGTTCAGTCATTTCCATGCGTGGATGCCGGGGCTCAGCATCGTGCTGCCAGATGGTGACCAGCGCTACGAACTCAGCACCCGCGCCGAGATCACGCGCCAGCTCGACAGCCCGCAGGACAACACCACCAACGCCGAGCTGGCGCTGGACGGGCTGAACCTGCTGGACGAGCGCACCGCGCTGGCCTGGCGCGCAGTGCTGCAGGACTGGCACGACGTGGTCGGCGCCGGCAGCGACGACACCGCGGACCACTTCCGCGCCCATGCGCTGGCCGGCGTGCTGCGGCACGACAGCGAAGACGGGCTGCTGCGCCTGGAGGCCGAGTTCACCAGCTCCGCAAAGCGCTATCTCAATCACCGCGAGCAGACCGCGCAGGCCGACATGCACACCCGCCAGGCGGTGCTGCGGGCGCAGCACCTGGTGGCACCCGGCGTGCGCGTGGGCGCCGAGCTGCGCGACACCCACACCCGTTATCCGCTGGAGGCCTATGCGGCCGACAACGGCGACCGGCGTTGGTATGCCACTGTCAGTTTCGAACCGACCCAGGCAGGCATGCCGTGGCCGCTGCCGCCGCTGGGCGCCCCGGTGTCCTCAGCGTCGGCCGAGCCTGCGGAACCGGCAGCCGCCGATGCCACGCCGCCCATGCCGGAACCGTCGGATTGGCCCGGCCTGCCGATCAGCGGCACGCTGAAACTGGGCAGCGAGCACAAGGGCTTCGAGGCCTACGCGCCTTACCAAGGCTACAACCGCCGCGGTTGGAAAGGTCTGAGCTGGGAAGGCGAGTTGCACTGGCTGTTCGAAGGCGGCCACCAGCTGGACCTGGGCCTGTCGCGCGGCGCCAGTGACGCGCCGGGCGATTTTGTGGATTACCAGATCACCAAGCGCATCCAGCTCGGCGGCTCGTTGCGCATGTCCGAGCGCCAGCGGCTGTCGGTCTCGGTCAGCCGCGCCGATGCACGCTACCGCGGCGACCCGTTCCCCCTGGTTGACCCGGAGGGGTTTCCGGTGATTCCGCTGCTCGAGCGTAACGACCGGTTGGACACCGCCGATTTCGCCTGGCGCTTCGACTTGGCGCGCAATTGGCAGCTGGGTGTCAACCTCGGCTGGGCCCGGCGCCAGTCCACGCTGCCGTTTGCCGCGTTCATCCGCCGCATGAACTCGCTGACGCTGACGGCCAACCTGTAGCGCAGCTTCAGACCGCGCCGCGCGCGGCCAGGTTGGCGTCGCTCGCGTCGGCCATGTCCAGTTCCGCCAGCGCCTGCCAGCGCTCGCGCGCCAGTTGCAGCAGCAGCACCGCAGCCAGCACCGGCACCGCGTAGAAGAACGGCGTGCTCCATTGCTGCAGCGTGGCCTCGGACTGGCCCAGCCAGCCGGCCAGCATGTCCAGGTGGCTGCGGGCCACCATCAACAGCAGCAGCGGTGCGAAGACCTTGCCCCAGCGCGCCAGCACCGGGTGCGCGGCGCGAAGCACCATGCCGCCGGCCAGCAGGAACAGCGCCGAGCCGATGAAGATCAGCGAGTAGAAGATCTGCGCAATCGGCAGCGCGGCGCCCAGCAGCGCCTGGTTCGCAAACATCGGCACCCACAGCAGGTTCATCACCGCCAGGCCCAGCGCCAGCTTGCGCGCGCGGCCGGAGGCGTGATGGTCTGAAAAGCCTGCGGGGTCGCTGGCGCGGCGCAGCGTGAAGGGCAGCAGTGAAATGAAGACCAGGCCGTAGAAGGCGTCGATCAGCATCGTCTTCGGGTAACCGATGCTCTCGATGGCAATGCCTTGCCAGGTTGCGCTGTACGAGATGGTCAGGTTGAACATCGCCATGTAGGCGGTGAACTGGGTGCCGGCCACGCGCGGGTTGGTCACGTCCATGTAGAGCGCGGTGGAGGCGCTGTACATCAGGCCCTGGAACAGGCCATAGCTCAGCACCGCGGCCCAGTAGGCGTTGATCAGGAAGGGTGTGACCGCGGGCCGGGTGGCACCCGCCGCCATCGGCATGATCCAGCCATGCTGCTGCAGGATGAACATCATGATCAGCACCGGCACGCTCATCAGCGCGACGTAGGTGCCAAGCGAGCGGCGGCGGCCCCAGCGATCGGAGATGAAGCCGCCCAGCAGGTTGCCGCCGGCTCCGAAAACGGTGGAGCTGAGGTTCAGCCAGGCGATCTGGTCATCGTCCATGCCCAGCTCGACGGCCAGGTTGCTCTGCAGCGCCAGGCCCAGGCACATGGCGCCGGGCGGCAGCAGCGACATCGCCAGCCCGGCAAAGGCGCCGCGCGTGCCGAGGAAGGAGCGGAAGGCGGTGATGGAGAACTCGCGCATCTCGGCGAAGGCCGCGGCCATGGCCGAGCCGGCGGCCTTGATGCGCGCCGGGCCCGCCGCCTCCTTCAGTGGCAGCACGACCAGCGCCGTCACGGCCAGGATGCAGGCCGAGACAAAGAAGTAGGTGGACTGGAAGCCGAAGTAGCCGCCGAGGAACAGCGAGCCGCTGCCGCCGATCATCTGGCCGATGTTGGCACCAGCGAACATCATGCCGTTGGCGGTGCCGCGCTCGTTTTCCTTCAGCGTGTTGACGGCCAGCGCGTCGATGGCCACGTCCTGCATCGCCGCGAAGGTGTTGTGCACCAGCAGCACGATGGTGAACAGCGCCAGCTGGTCCGGCAGCTTCAGGCCCACCAGCGACAGCAGCGTGACCACCATGATCAGCTGCGTGCCCAGGATCCAGCCGCGCCGCCGGCCCAGCCGCTCGGACGCGAACACGTCGATGATGGGACCGAAGGCCCACTTGAAGGCCCAGGGCAGGTAGAACGAGCCGACGAAGGCACCGATCTCCGCCGGACCCACGCCCTGTCGCCGCAGCTGCGTGGCCACCGCGGTGGCCGCGAAACCGAGCGGAATGCCCTCGGTCATGTAGAGGAAGAAAAACGCGGCCAGGCGGCCGCGGGAGGTGGCGAAGAGATTGGGCAGGCGCATGGGGGAGCCGGGGTGAACAACGGGCGACGCGACTCTACCCGCAATCGCCGTGCCGGCGGGCCCGGGTCGGCCCGTGGTGGACAGGCCGCGGACAGCCCAATCCAGCGGAGATCAGCGCTCGGTGAACTCGCGCATGAACCAATCCTTGAGCATCTGCTTCTCGTAGCGCAGCGGGTCGGTGCCACCGGCCAGGCGGGCGTTGGACAGGTAGTCGGTGTCGATCAGCCGCACTTCGCCGCTGCGCAGGCCCACGCCGTTGGCGTCGCTCAGCTGGTAGCGCAGCTCGATGCGCGGCCAGGTGTGCGAACGCAGCACGCGGATCATTTCCTGCCGTGGGCCGACCGGCTCCAGCTGGCCGGCCAGGTCCACGTCGACCACGTTGATGACCAGCCGGCGGTCGCCCAGCAGCTTGTCGCCCAGCGTGCGCAGGTAGTCGCCCAGCGGCTTCTCGACATCGGCATTGAAGCCATTGGCATCGCGCACGTCGCTCATTGCGCGCGGATCCGGGAAATAGGCCTCGACCACGCCGGCCTGGGCCAGGGTGAACCAGGCACCGCAGGCCAGGCCCAGCAGGGTGGCGCGAACGGGCCGAACGATGGGGCGGGCATGTGCAGGCGACATGGCAAATCCTTTGACTACAGCGGCAAGGTCTGGGGGCAAGGCGCGGGCCGGCTGTTGGGGGCGTGGCGCGGCCAGTGCTGGCAACGCGCCAGCATCATGCGGGGTTGTCTTCGTCCGGCACTTCGTCGACCCATGCGCCCATCAGGGTGTAGGTGATGGCCAGCACCACCGGGCCGAGGAAGATGCCGATCAGGCCGAAGGCGAGCAGGCCGCCGACCACGCCGGTGAAGATCAGCAGCAGCGGCAGGTCGGCGCCCTTGCGGATCAACCAGGGTCGCAGCACGTTGTCCATCGTGCCGACCAGCAGTGACCAGACGAACAGCGCGATGGCCCAGCCGGTGTGGCCCTTCCAGAGCAGCCAGCCGCAGGCCAGCAGCAGCACCGGGAAGGGGCCGATCTGGGCAATGGTCAGCACGAACATGATGGTCGTCAGCAGCGACACGCCGGGCACGCCGGCCACCAACAGGCCCAGCCCGCCCAGCAGCGCCTGCGCCACCGCGGTGATGACGACACCCAGCGCCACGCCGCGCACCGACATGGCGGCCAGCTGCACCATTTCCACACCGCGTGGCCCGGCCAGCCGGCGTGCGAAGCGGCGGCACAGGTCGGCGGCCGATTCGGCATGCGCGTACAGCACGCCGCAGATCAGCATCGTCATCAGGAACTGCAGGCCGATCATGCCCAGCGCGCCGGCCTCGGACAGGATGTTGCGCGCCATGCTGCCGGCATAGGGACTGAGCTTGGCCAGCAGCGCGCTGGCACCAGCCTCGGCCGATTCGCGCCACAACTGGGCCAGCCGCACGCCTACCACCGGCAGCTCGGCCACCCAGTCCGGCGGCGCGGCCAGCTTTTCCAGCGGCAGCGAGCGCACCCACTCGACCGCCTCGTCCGCGTGGTCTACCAGCGTGACCAGCGCCGCGGTGATGGGCACGAAAAACAGCAGCAGCAGGGCGACCAGCATCAGCCCGACGGCGAGCGTGCGCCGGCCCTTGAGCCGGGCCTCAAGCCGCACCATCAGCGGCCAGGTCGAGACGACGATCATCGTGGCCCAGATCAACGGCGCGATGAAGGGCCGCAGCACCCAGACCCCGGTGGCGATCAAGGCCAGCAGCGCCAGGATGGAAAGCAGTTGGCGCGGCAGATCCGAAGAGCGGGGAGCGTGCATGGCGGCGACAGTCGTTGCAGACGCCGCAGTATCGGGCAAGCGCCAGCAGTCGTCCTGCGCCCGCGGCGGCGGGTGGCTGGCGTCCCCCGAAAAGCGAAAAGGCCGCCACGAAGGCGGCCTTGGGTCAGGCCATGCGCCGGCCCTTGATCAGAAGCTTTCCCAATCGTCGCTGGGACCGGCGGCAGGCGGTGACGCAGGGCGCGAGGCGACAGGCTTGCCTGCTTCGGCCTTGGGCGCGGCCGGCGTTGCAGTCGTCGTTGCCGGCTTGGCAGCCGGCGCCGGGCGCGGCGCGGCGGCGCTGCGGATGGCCTGCTTGGCGGCCACGTGGTGGGCTGGCGTTGCCGCGGGCGGCAGGACGGCTTCACCGCCCAGCCGGAAGGTGCCAACCAGGGTCACCAGCTTGGCGGCCTGCTGCTTGAGGCTGTCGGCCGCGGCGGCGCTCTGCTCGACCAGTGCGGCGTTCTGCTGCGTCACCCGGTCCAGCTGCGTCACGGCGGTGTTGACCTGGCTGATGCCGTCGTTCTGCTCGCGCGCTGCGGCGCTGATTTCGCCGATCAGGTCGGCCACGCGGCGCACCTGGGCGACGATGTCGTCCATCTGCGTGCCGGCGTCGCCCACCAGGCGCGAGCCGGTCTCGACCTTCTCGACGCTGGCGCCGATCAGGCTCTTGATCTCCTTGGCGGCTTCGGCGCTGCGCTGCGCCAGGCTGCGCACTTCGCCGGCCACGACCGCGAAGCCGCGCCCTTGCTCGCCAGCACGCGCTGCTTCCACCGCGGCGTTCAGCGCCAGGATGTTGGTCTGGAAGGCAATGCCGTCGATGGTGCCGATGATCTCGCCGATCTTGTGGCTGCTGCTGGTGATCTCGTTCATCGTGCTGACGACCTGGCCCACCACTTCGCCGCCGCGTGTCGCCGAAGCGCAGGCGGCGGTGGCCAGCTGCGAGGCTTGCTGGGCGGTGTCGGCACTGGCCTTCACGGTCGAGGTCAGCTCCTCCATCGAAGAAGCGGTTTCTTCAAGGTTGGCGGCTTGCTGCTCGGTGCGCTGGCTCAGGTCGGCGTTGCCGGTGGCGATCTCGCTGGAGCCGGTGGCAATGCTTTCGCTGCTCTGGCGTACCTGCTTGACGAGCTCGGCCAGGCGTTCGGCCATCGCATTGAGCGCCAGGTTCAGTGCGCTGACCTCGTCACGGCCATCGGCCGGCAGGCGCATCGTCAGGTCGCCATCGGCCACGCGGGTGGCCAGGCTCAGCGAGGCCTGCAGTGGCGTGGTGATCGAGCGGGTGATCAGCCAGGCCAGCACGCCTGCAATCACCAGTGCGGCAACGGCAAACGAGATGGTGGCGATGCGCGAAGCCTCGTAGCCCTGCACCGAGTCGGCGCGCGCGTCGGCTGCGCCCTTGCGGTTGAGCGCCATCATGGCCTTGTGGGTCGCGAGCAAGGCCATCAGCTTGTCGTTCGAGTCGCCGGTGGCGATCACTGCGCTCAGCACCCGGCTGGTCTCGGATGCTGCCAGCAGCTTGTTGTCAACCGCGACATAGGCCTTCCACTGCGCGTCCAGCTGCTTTTTCAACTCGCCTTCTTCGGGCGAGGAAACCAGCTTGTCGTAGGCCGCCAGCAGCGCCGGGATTTCCTTCTCCACGGCCTGGTCGCGCATCGCGCGGGCCTTGTTCTTGTTCTCGACGTCAACCACCAGCACATGGCGCAGGCTGGCGGTTCTGGCGTTGGAGATGAGCGCGTCCAGCTCGCTGAGCGTGGTCACGCCGTGCAACCAGTTGTCGGTCACTGCCAGCACGTTTTCCTGCACGGCGCTGAGCTTGGCCAGCGCCATGCCACCGGACAGCAGCAGCATCGCCGCCATCAGGCCGAAGGCCAGCCGCAGCCGGGTCCCGATCTTCCAATGTCTCATCTTGTTCACTTCGTGGAACCTCCAAAAAAGCCGGATGTCTCCATTCGCGTGCATCGCTGACGCGCGCCCCGCCCGGGGTGTGGCGGGTTCGACCTCCGTTTATCGACGCTTTCGACGCGAGGCTGAAGCTGGATCAGCGGCCCAAATCCGGACCTTTCTGGCAGGTGCTGCTAAAACCCTCGGGCGCATGCAGACAGGCCCCATGGCAGGCCGCTTTGGGTCATCATGGAGGCTGTGGATTTCCACAGCCTCCGCAGACCCATTGCCCGCCATGAACAAGACCACCAGCACCACCGGCCGCCGGCCGCCGGCCGCCCCCAGCCTCGCCAACCTGCCGCCGCAGGCCATCAGCGAAGAGGTGCTGGTCGAGAAGTACGCCAAGGGGGACGAGCGCAGCGTCGACGAAGTGCGCGCCCGCATTGCCAATGCGCTCGCCGCCTGCGAGCCCGCTGCGCAGCAGGCCCACTGGGCCGCGCGTTTCCTGGATGCCCAGCGCCGCGGCTTCGTGCCGGCCGGCCGCATCAATTCCGCTGCCGGCACCGCGCTCAGCGCCACGCTGATCAACTGCTTCGTGCAGCCGGTCGGTGATTCGATTGCCAGTGAAGAAGACGGCGTGCCCGGCATCTACACCGCGCTGACCGAAGCTGCCGAAACCATGCGGCGCGGCGGCGGCGTCGGCTACGACTTCTCGCGCATCCGCCCGCGCGGTGCCTGGGTCGGCTCCACCCAGTCCAGCGCCTCCGGCCCGATCAGCTACATGCGCGTGTTCGACCGCTCCTGCGAGACGGTGGAGTCGGCCGGCTCCCGCCGCGGCGCGCAAATGGGCGTGCTGCGCTGCGACCACCCCGACATCGAGGAATTCATCCACGCCAAGGACCAGGGCGATCTGAAGAACTTCAACATCTCGATTGCCGTCACAGATGTCTTCATGGAAGCCGTGCAGACCGGCGGCGAGGTCGAGTTGCTGCACCGCGCCGAACCGGGCGCCAAGCAGAAGGCGGCAGGCGCCTACCAGCGCGGCGACGGTCTGTGGGTCTACCGCCGCGTGCCAGCCCGCAGCCTGTGGGACCAGGTCATGCGCGCCACCTACGACCACGCCGAACCTGGCGTGCTGTTCCTGGACCGCATCAACCAGGACAACAACCTCAGCTATTGCGAGACGATCGCGGCGACCAACCCGTGCGCGGAGCAGCCCTTGCCGCCTTACGGCTGCTGCTGCCTCGGCTCCATCGACCTGACCCACTTCGTGGCCGAGCCCTTCGAGCCCGGTGCGCACTTCGACGCAGTCGGTTTCACCGAGGTCGTGAAGGTCGCGACGCGCATGCTGGACAACGTGCTGGACGTGACCGTCTGGCCGCTGCCGCGCCAGCAGGAAGAGGCGGCCAACAAGCGCCGGGTGGGGCTGGGATTCACTGGCCTCGGCAATGCGCTGGCGATGCTGAACCTGCGTTACGACACCCCTGCGGCCCGGGACATGGCGCGGCAGATCAGCGAGATCATGCGCGACGGCGCCTATGACGCCAGCGTGGACCTGGCCCAGGAGCGAGGCGCCTTCCCGCTGTTCAATGCGGACCTGTACCTCTCGCGCGGCACCTTCGCCTCGCGGCTGCCGCAGGCGGTGAAGGACCGCATCCGCAAGCACGGGCTGCGCAACTCGCACCTGCTGTCCATCGCGCCCACCGGCACCATCAGCCTGGCTTTTGCCGACAACGCCAGCAACGGCATCGAGCCGGCCTTCAGCTGGACCTACACGCGCAAGAAACGCATGCCCGACAGCAGCTTCAAGGAGTACGCGGTCGAGGACCACGCCTGGCGCCTGTTCCGCCACCTGAAGGGCGCCGACACGCCGCTGCCCGAGGCGTTTGTCACCGCGCTGGAGATGAGCGCCGAGGCGCATGCGCTGATGGTCGCCGCGGTCGCACCCTGCATCGACACTTCCATCAGCAAGACCGTCAACGTGCCGGCCGACTACCCCTACGTCGATTTCCAGGACCTCTACATGACGGCCTGGAAAAGCGGCCTGAAGGGCCTGGCGACCTACCGGCCGAACGCGATCCT
Source organism: Ideonella sp. (assembly GCF_041287625.1). Classification (GTDB taxonomy): domain Bacteria; phylum Pseudomonadota; class Gammaproteobacteria; order Burkholderiales; family Burkholderiaceae_C; genus Ideonella. Next base: position 73,250 of record NZ_JBGGNH010000018.1, on the reverse strand, counting down.
CGGCTCGGTGCTCAGCGTGGAGCCCACGCCCAGCGCCACGCCTGCACCGCTCACGACGATCACCACCGACGGCGCGAACCAGCGCCTGAAGCTGGAAAAGCTGCCCAAGCCGGTGCTCACTTCCTTGCGCTGGCCTGGCCGACCGGAACTGCGTGGCGGCAATCCGGCCTGGAGCTACATGATCCAGCACCCGCACGGCGACTTCGCGCTGTTCGTTGGCGAACTGCCAGCCGAGGCCGGGCCGGATGGCGGGCTGTTCGGCCGAACGCTGCCGTTCGAAGTCTGGGTCAACGGGGCCGAGCAGCCGCGCGGCCTGGGCGCGCTGGCCAAGACGCTGTCGATGGACATGCGCGTCAACGACCCGCAGTGGCTCAAGCTCAAGCTGGACGCGCTGGCCACCGTCGCCGAGGAACGCTCGTTCGAGATGGCCTTCCCGCCCAGCGGCGAGAAGCGGTTGTTTCCCGGCGTGGTCGCCGCGACGGCCAGCGTGATCCGCTGGCGCTGCGAACAGCTGGGCGCGTTGCAGGATGGCCCGACGCCGGTGCTGGACGCCATGTTCAGCCGCGACGAGCCGCGCACTACCACGGCCGGCACGCTGGCCTGGGCGGTCGACGTGGACAACCCGGCCACTGGCGAAGCCTTCACGCTGACGCTGAAGGAAGTGGCGCTGGCCAGCCCGGATGCGCCGGCCGGCTACGTGACCCGGCCCTGCGCGCTGGGCTTCTCCGGCAACTACCCCCGCGCGTTCGACGGACTGGCGCGGCTGTTGTCGCTGGACATGCGCGTCATCGACCCGGCCTGGATCGGCATGAAGCTGCGCAAGCTGCTGAACGTCGGCGAGCCGCTGGGCCATTTCATGGCACCCATCCCGGGACAAAAACGCCAGCAGGTCTGGCCCAGCACCGTCGCTTACGTCGCCCGCTTGGTGATCCACCGCTACGCGATGCTGGGCGTGCTGGACGAAGAAGGCTTCCCGCTGCGCGAAATGGGCATCCTGGCCTCGCCGTTGCCACGCACCGCCGCGGCCGACAAGGTCGTCCCGATGGCCGGCAAGCCGTGCCCGGAATGCGGCAATGCCACGATGATCCACAAGGACGGCTGCGATTTCTGCACCGCGTGTGGTTACGTGGGGCAGTGCGGCTGAGTTGGACTGAGGGGATGTAAGACGTCAGACAACTATCCCCATGCGGGAAACTTCGTAGGGAATTCGCGAGGGCTCTGGAACCATCGCGGCCTGCCGACTTGGCAGGTCACCTGTGTTGCCCCGATGTTGCCCATTTCCCTGTCCACGGTTTTGCCCTGCGCCGCGGCGCGCGCCGACCACTTGTTTCCTGTGTCCGCGCCGCGAATGCTGGTCAGCGCCTGCTGCCTAGCTGTGGGCCTGCTGCAGGGCTGCGGCGGCAGTGACGACGACGAGGTGCTGGCCCGCGACGATTTCACCCACGGCACCAGCCAATGGCAGGTCGAGCAGCAGGATGCCACCGGCACCGTGGTGGCCAAGGACGGCGTGCTGGACATGGTGCAGCCGGCGGGCGCGACGATCTGGTTCAAGCAGCAGTTCAGCGGCAACCACGAGATCCGCTTCACCGCCACGCCGATCCCGGTCACTTTCCCCGGCACGGCCTACGTGGATCGCATTTCCGACCTCAACGTGTTCTGGGACGCCACCGTCCCCACCGGCAGCGATCCCGACCCCACCGCCGCCGGCCTGGACGGCGTGCTGGCCTCGTACAACGCCTTGCACCTCTACTACGTGGGCTTCGGCGCCAACGGCAACACCAGCACCCGCCTGCGCCGCTACGACGGCACTTCGGCCCGCCCGCAGATCACCGGCTACGCCACGCCAGCTTCGGCGACAGTCGACGACAAGGCTGGCGCCATGACGGCCGCGACCAGCCTGACCGCCAACACGCCGGTGGCCGTGCGCATCGTCTCGCGCCAGCCCACCGCGGCCGATCCGGCCAACCTGAAGTGGTACGCCAACGGCCAACTGATCTTCAGCTACAGCGACGCGTCGCCCTACCTGTCCGGCTGGTTCGCCTTCCGCACCACCACCAGCCATTGGCAACTGCGCGACTTCTCGGTCGTGGCGCTGCCAACAGACTGAGCCACCTGCCCGCAGCCTTGGTGATCCGAACGGCGCCAAGGCTTTTTCTTGGTTGCGGCAATAGCCTCACTCAATCAGTCACATTCGATCAATCAATCCAAAACATCGCGTGACCGGCCTAACATTCGTCCTGTCGATTGACTGACTTCCATTACCAACTGCCAGAGGAGCTCCAAAGCATGTCCCTGATCAATACCCAAGTTCAACCCTTCAAGACCGAAGCCTTCCACAACGGCAAGTTCATCACCGTCACCGAGGAATCGCTGCTGGGCAAGTGGTCGGTCCTGATCTTCATGCCGGCGGCTTTCACCTTCAACTGCCCGACGGAGATCGAAGACGCGGCTGACAACTACGCAGCCTTCCAGGCGGCTGGCGCCGAGGTCTACATCGTGACCACCGACACCCACTTCTCGCACAAGGTCTGGCACGAAACCTCGCCGGCCGTCGGCAAGGCCAAGTTCCCGCTGGTGGGCGACCCGACCCACAAGCTGACCAACGCGTTTGACGTGCACATCCCGGAAGAAGGCCTGGCGCTGCGTGGCACCTTCGTGATCAATCCCGAAGGCGTCATCAAGACGGCCGAGATCCACTCCAACGAAATCGCCCGCGACGTGTCGGAAACCCTGCGCAAGCTGAAGGCTGCCCAGTACACCGCCGCCAACCCGGGCCAGGTCTGCCCCGCCAAGTGGAAGGAAGGCGCCAAGACCCTGGCACCGTCGATCGACCTGGTCGGCAAGATCTAACCACCCCCGAGGCGGCAAGCCGCCTCCCCCTCAAGGGGGCACCGCTGGCGGACCGGCAGAGCCGGATCCGCGGCGGCTGCTGGACTGCATCTCTGACTGATGACGGTTTTTGTGGCGGATTACGCCCCAACGTCTGAGAACGCACAGGCACTGTTGAAAGCTCGCGGCGGATGATCCGTGGTGGGCTTTCAAGAGGGCCGGGACCGACTCGCCCTGATGAAACAAGCACCACGAAAGGACCACGCCATGTTGGACAGCAACACCCAAGCGCAACTCGCTTCCTACTTCGAACGCATCAGCCAGCCCATCGAGCTGATTGCCAGCCTGGATGATTCCGCTGGTGCTGCCGACATCCGCGAGCTGGTCACCGAGATCGCCGCGATTGCGCCGGACAAGATCAGCGCCCGCTTCGACGGCACGTTCGAGCGCCGGCCTTCGTTCCAGATCACCCGCGTCGGCCACGACATGGGCGTGCACTTCGCCGCCTTGCCCATGGGCCACGAGTTCACCTCGCTGCTGCTGGCACTGCTGTGGGCTGGTGGCCACCCGCCCAAGGTCGAGCCTGAAGTGCTTGAGCAGATCAAGGCCATCGACGGCGATTTCGCCTTCGACACCTTCATGAGCCTGACCTGCCACAACTGCCCGGATGTCGTGCAGGCGATGAACCTGATGGCGGTCTTCAACCCGCGCATCCGTGCCGTGGCGATCGACGGCGGCCTGTTCCAGAAGGAAGTCGAAGACCGCCAGATCATGGCCGTGCCCAGCGTCTTCCTGAACGGCCAGCCGTTTGGCAATGGCCGCATGGAAGTGGGCGAGATCCTGGCCAAGATCGACACCGGCGCCGCCAGGCGCGAGGCCGCCAAGCTCAACGAGAAGGCGCCCTATGACGTGCTGATCATCGGCGGCGGCCCGGCTGGCGCTGCGGCTGCTGTCTACGCGGCGCGCAAGGGCATCCGCACCGGCATCGTCGCCGAGCGTTTTGGCGGCCAGACCATGGACACCCTGGGCATCGAGAACTTCGTCTCGGTGCTGGAGACCGAAGGGCCGAAGTTCGCCGCCGCGCTGGAGGCCCATGTGCGCCACTACGGCGTGGACATCATCACGCTGCAGCGCGTGGCCAGGCTTGAGGCCGCGGCGCAGCCCGGCGGCTACGCCAGCGTGGTGCTGGACAACGGCGCGGTGCTCAAGGCCCGCAGCGTGATCCTGGCCACCGGCGCGCGCTGGCGCAACATCAACGTGCCGGGCGAGCATGAATACAGGACCAAGGGCGTGGCCTACTGCCCGCACTGCGACGGCCCGCTGTTCAAGGGCAAGGACGTGGCGGTGATCGGTGGTGGCAACTCCGGTGTCGAGGCGGCCATCGACCTGGCGGGCCTGGTCAAGAGTGTCACGCTGCTGGAGTTTGCCGACCAGCTGCGCGCCGACGCGGTGCTGGTGGACAAGCTGAGGAGCATGCCCAACGTCACCATCCACACCGACGCGCAGACCTTGGAGGTCATCGGCGACGGCCAGAAGATGAACGGCTTGCGCTACAAGGACCGCGTGGGCGGCGCCGAGCACAAGCTCGACTTGGCAGGCGTGTTCGTGCAGATCGGCCTGGTGCCCAACACCGAGTTCCTCAAGGGCACGCTGGAGCTGAGCAAGTTCGGCGAGATCATCATCGACGCCAAGTGCCACACCAGCCTGCCTGGCGTGTTTGCCGCAGGTGACGTGACGACGGTGCCGTACAAGCAGATCATCATCGCGGCCGGCGAAGGCTCGAAGGCGGCCCTGTCGGCCTTCGACTACCTGATCCGCACGCCGGCGCCGGCAGCCGCCTGACGGTCTTGTGCCAGACAAAAAAGGGCTTCCTTCGGGAAGCCTTTTTTGTTTCAGGCGCCTGGCAGCGGCTCGATGTCGGCACCGCCTGCCACCGCCTGCAAGCAGCGCAGGCACAGGCAGCTGTCGTAGCGTTGGCGCAGCGCGGCCAGGGTGCTGTCGGCCAACGTCAGCGCAGTGCAGGCGCAAGGCCCGGCGTCGTTCGCGCCGCAGTGAAAACCGCCGCCGCAGCGCGGGCAGCGGTCGAAGAGGGGCAGGGCGGTGGGCGACGTCGCCGGGTCAAGCGCTGGCATGCCGGCAGTGTGGCATGGCGTGGGCTTTGCCAAAGATGCACGGTACTTTCCCTGTACTTGGCCGGTTCCGCTCTCCGCGGCGCTGGCTAGGATGCGGACATACCTCACTGTGAACGGTAAACCCATGACTTGTCCTGAGGACCTCGTCGCGCACATGCGCCGGGTGTTGGTGGCGGAGCGCGACCTGCACGATCTCGGCATGGTCTGGCGCCTGATCGAATCGAGCGCCGCCATCAGCTGCCCGGCCGAAGCCGCGACCATCCTGCCGACGCTGATCGACACGCGGGAACGTTTCGACCAACTGCAGCAGCGCCTGACCGAGCAGATGGCCGATGAGACGCAGGCCGAGCTGGCCGACGAACTCGCCGCCAAAGCCCAATGCGCGATCGACATCCTGGTGCGCAACCTGTTCGAGCGCACGGCCGACGTCGGCTTTCTCGCGACCGACGAGGTTGTGGCCCGCTTCTGCGCCGCCGACGCTGCGCAACGCACCGCCGACGCACCCGCGATGCGCGAGCGCCTGGCCGAGTACCAGCGCAAATACAGCGTCTACGACGACGTGCTGCTCTGCGCGCCTGACGGCACGCTGCTGATCCGATTGGACGACGGCAGTGCCGACGCCGAAGCCACCGTCCACCCCGCATTGCAGCGCAGCCGAGAGCCGCTGGTCGCCCAGGCGCTGGCCGCTGCTGGCTTCTGCGAGCGTTTTGGCGCCAGCGACCTGGCTGCGGCCGGTCAGTCCGCCGCGCTGCTGTACGGCCATCGCATTGCCGATGCCGCTGGCCGGCCGGTTGGCGTGCTGCTGCTGCGCTTCCGTTTTGACGACGAGATGGCGCGCATCTTTGCCGACGTGGGCGGCGAGCGCCCACAGATCGCGCTGATGCTGGTCGATGCGCAGCAGCGCGTCATTGCCAGCAGCGACGTGACCCATGTGCCGCTGGGCGTGCGCCTTGCGCTCGCTTCACCCGGTGCACCCGCCGGCATGCAGCTGACCCAGTTCGCCGGCCGCGACTACCTGAGCCTGCAATGCCTGGGCACGCCGTACCAGGGCTACCCCGGGCCGACCGGCTGGCGCGCGGTGGCCATGGTTTCGCTGCTGACGGCCTTCGCCAGCCGCCGCGATGCGACCGAAGGCAACCCGGCGACCGATGCCGTGGCCGCCACCGGCAGCGCGCTGGCCGGCATCCGCGACGATGCCGATGCAATCAACCGCGAGCTGCGCCGCGTGGTCTGGAACGGCCGGCTGCTGGCCCGCACCCAGCAAGGCGACCGGCTGCGGCTGACCGCCGTGCTGCGGCAAGTCAGCGCCGCCGGCATCCGCACCCAGGCGCGCGTCGACCAGGCCATTCACGAGATTGGCGGCACCGGGCTGGCGCGCGGGCGCCAGCGGGCCCACGACATGGCGCGCCTCGCGGCAGACATCCTGGACCGCAACCTCTACGAGCGTGCCAACGATTGCCGTTGGTGGGCCTTGTCGCCGCTGTTGCGTGCCGCGCTGGCCGATGAAGCTGCGTCTGCCAACCCGGCACCGCTGAACGCACTGCTGCGCCACATCAACGGCCTCTACACCGTCTACAGCCGGCTGGTGGTGTTTGACCGCCACGGCCGCATCTGCGGCGCCTCGGCCGGGCCGCAGGGCGACGACCCGGGCGACGTGCTGATCGGCACCAGCGTGTCGGCGGCGATGCGAAGCGCGGTGGAAGCCTTGTCCGGCAGCGAGCTGTACGCCGTCACCGGTTTCGATGACAGCGACTGGCATGCCGGCGGCCCGACCTACACCTACCTCGCCGCCGTGCGCGACCCGGTCGACAGCCACCGTGTGGTCGGCGGCATCGCGATCGTCTTCAATGCCGTGCGCGAACTGCAGGCCATGCTGAGCGACATCCTCGCCGGCCGCGACGGCTTTGCCGCCTTTGTCGACCCGCACGGCCGCGTGCTGAGCGTGGCCGGCGACGCGCCGCCCGAGCTGATCTCGCAAGCCGGCAGCGCCACCGCGCCGGTCGACCACGACGGCCAGCGCTACCTGCTGGCGCGCATGGCCGCCGGTGGCTACCGTGAATTCCGAACCAGCGACGGCCACGACGACGGCGTCGCCGCAGTCGTCGGCCTGCGCCTGGGCGCGTCTGAACGCCGCGATGGCGGCATCGGCCAGGCCGAACTGCGCGCCAGCCACCCTGTGGCCAGCGCGCAGGCCGAGGAACTGGCCATGTTCCGGGTGGGCAGCGCCTGCTATGCCTTGCCGGCGCAGCATGTGCTGGAAGCCGCGACCTCGCGTGGCCTGGTGCGCACGCCGGGTGTGGGCGCCGCCGGTCTCGGCTTGCTCGAAGTGGCGCTGCCTGGTGGCTCGGCACTGGTGCAGGTCTTGTGCGCCCGCCAGCTGCTGGGCGTGCCCGGCCCGGCGCGGGCGGTGGACGGCACGGTGCTGGTGCTGCGCGCCCAGCATGCCAACGGCGCGCCGCTGCACGTCGGCCTGCGGGTCGACGAAGTGGTCTCGGTGCTGGAGCTGGACCCGTCCCGCTACCACCCGGCGCCAGACGGCTTCCAGGGCTTCGCGCCGTGGATCACCGGCCTGGCCGAATGCCAGCGCGACGGCGACGGCGAGCCGCAGCTGGTGCAGCGGCTGGACCTGGCCGCGCTGCTGCAAGCCGGTGGCATGCGGGTCGCGTCGACCGAACCGCAAGGCCTGGCCGCCGAGCTGCCGGTCGCCGAAGTGGTGTGAGAAGTGGTGTGAGCGCGACCTGATTCAGGACGGCTCGTACATCGCGTCATAGCGGCGCTGCATCTCGCTGGGCGCCACGGCCTCGATCTCGTGGCCGATCAGCCACTCGTAGCCAAACGGGTCGCGGATGCGGCCGCCGCGTTCGCCGTAGAACTGGTCCTGCGGCGCCATCACCAGCGTCGCCCCGGCGGCCACTGCGCGCTCGATCATCGCGTCGGCGTTGTCCACGTGCAGGTGCAGCCGCGCGCCGCCCGGTGCGCCCGCGGGGGCATGGATGTCGAACTCAGGGAACTCGTCGGCCAGCATCAGCACGCGCGGCCCCAGCTGCAGCTCGGCATGGCCGATGCGCCCGGTGCCCGGCTCGGTCAGCCGGAACAGCTCTTCGGCGCCAAAAGCTTCGACGTAGAACGCGATGGCCTTCGCGGCTTCGCGCATCGACAAGTAGGCAAACAGGTCGTGGACTTTGCTCATTTGCGGTCTCCCGGTGATGGACTGGCGTCTGCGCAGGCGCTTGCCGCGTTTGATGGTTTGCGCCGCCTGGGCTCATTGCAGCTGAGGTTCGGTGACGCGCCTGGCCAGGTGCGCCAGCGACTCTTCGACCTGGTCCACCAGGATCAGGCACAGGTCGCCGGGCTGCAGCTTGGACAGCGCCTTGTCGATGGCGATGAACTCGCCGTGGACCTCTTCGACGTTGGAGGTGCGGGGCGCGCCCTGCAGGCCCTGGCGCAGCAGCGCCAGCACCTCGCCGTCCTCGCGCCCGCGTTGGCAGGCGTCCTGGAACAGGATCACGTCGTCGAAGGCCTTGCCGAGGATTTGCGTCTGCTCGCGGATGTCCTCGTCGCGGCGGTCGCCGGCACCCGAGATCACCACCGAGCGGCGCTTGCCGGGCATCGCGTTGACGGCGTCGACCAGCGCGCGCATCGCGTCCGGGTTGTGGCCGTAGTCGGCGATCAAGGTGGCGCCGTGGTAGTCCAGCACATTGAAGCGGCCTGGCGCGTTGTCGGCGTCGTTCAGGAAGCTGGCGAGGCCGGCGCGCATCGCGTCCCAGCCCAGGCCGACGGCCCAGCCGGCGGCAATCGACGCCATCGCGTTTTCAACCTGGAAGCCGATGCTGCCGTTGCGGGTCAGCGGGATGTCGCGCAGGCTCACGCTCTCGCGCCAGTTGCCTTCGGCGGCGACGATGTGGCCGTCGTCCACGAACACGCAGCGCTGGCCTTGCGCGCGATGCGTGGCCAGCACCGGGTGGTGCCGGTCGGCGGCGAAGAAAATGATGCCGCCAGGGCAGGTCGGGGCCATCGCCGCGCAGTGCGGGTCGGTCGCGTTCAGCACCGCGAAGCCGGTCGGCGCGACGTTCTGCACGATCACGCGCTTGAGCACCGCCAGGTCCTCGACCGTGGTGATGTAGTTCAGCCCCAGGTGGTCGCCGGCGCCGATGTTGGTGACGACTGCGACCTGGCAGCGGTCATAGCCCAGGCCTTCGCGCAGGATGCCGCCGCGCGCGGTTTCGAACACGGCCGCGTCCACGTCCGGGTTCATCAGCACGTTGCGCGCGCTGCGCGGGCCGGCGCAGTCGCCCGAGTCGATCTGCCGGCCGTTGACGTGCACGCCATCGGTGTTGGTCATGCCCACGCGCAGGCCGGCGGCGCTGAACAGGTGGGCGATCAGCCGCGTGGTGGTCGTCTTGCCGTTGGTGCCGGTGACGGCGACCACCGGGATGCGGCCGTCGTCGCCAGGGCCGTAGAGGTGGTTGATGATGGCTTCGCCGACCGGCCGGCCCTTGCCGAAGGACGGCGACAGGTGCATGCGCAAGCCCGGCGCGGCGTTCACTTCCACGATGCCGCCGCTCTGCTCTTCCAGCGGGCGGATGACGTTGTCGCAAACCACGTCCACGCCGCAAATGTCCAGGCCGATCATCTGCGCCGCGGCCACCGCGCGGGCGGCCACGTCGGGGTGCACGTCGTCGGTCACGTCGGTCGCGGTGCCGCCGGTCGAGAGGTTGGCGTTGTTGCGCAGGATCACGCGCTGGCCCTTGTCGGGGACCGACTCCGGCGTCATGCCCTGGATGGCCAGGCGTGCCACGGCAATCTCGTCAAAGCGGATCTTGGTCAGCGAGGTGGCATGGCCATCGCCGCGTTTCGGGTCGGCATTCACCAGGTTGACCAGCTCGCGCACCGTGTGTTCGCCGTCGCCAATGACCAGTGGCGGGTCGCGCCGCGCCGCGGCGATCAGCTTGTTGCCCACCACCAGCAGCCGATAGTCGCTGCCGGGCAGGAATTTCTCGACCATCACCTGGCCGATTTCGTCAGCCGCGCGGTAGGCGATCTCCAGGTGTTCGCGGGTCACGATGTTGACGGTGACGCCCTTGCCCTGGTTGCCGTCCTGCGGCTTGAGCACGACAGGCAGGCCGATCTCCAGCGCCACTTCCCAGGCTTCGTCCACCGAGTCCACCGGCCGGCCCAGCGGCACCGGCACGCCAGCGGCGCGCAGCAGCGTCTTGGTCAGGTCCTTGTCCTGGGCGATGGATTCGGAGACGGCGCTGGTGGAATCGACCTCGGCCGCCCAGATGCGGCGCTGCTTGGCGCCCCAGCCGAACTGCACCAGGCTGCCCTGCGTGAGCCGGCGGTATGGCACGCCACGCGCCACGCCGGCCTGCACGATGGCGCCGGTGGACGGGCCCAGGCGCACGTCTTCGTCGATCTCGCGCAGCGCCGCCACGGTGCCGGTCAGGTCGAAGCTGCCGCCGGCCAGCGCGGCCTGGATCAGGCCTTCGGCTGCGATCAATGCCTTGCGGCCCACGTCTTCTTCGCTGTACTCGACGACTACTTGGTAGATGCCCGGCTCCAGCGTCGCGGTCGTGCGGCTGAAGGTCACCGGGCAGCCGGCCTGGCTTTGCAGCGCCAGCGTCGCGGTTTCCAGCACATGGGCCAGCGAGGCCTGTTCCGGCTGGCGGCGCAGCGGGCCCAGGTTGGGAAACAGTGCGCGCAGCCGGGCTTCGAACTCGGGCAGCAGCGTCAGCGCGCGCTCTTGCGGCTCGCAGGTGACGATGGCCTCGATGGCGGTGTGGCGGCTCCAGAGATTGGGGCCGCGCAGGGCGCGAATGCGGGAAATGTCCATGGTGCTTTTGTTCTACAGCGAGAGCGGGACGGTGGGTCGGGAAGGGGGGCGTTGAGTCCGCTCAGGCGACGGTTTGCAGCGCGAAGGTTTCGATGCCGGCTGCAATCAGCTCGGGCGAAATGCCGAAGGCCCAGGCTGCGGCCACGGCGGCCAGCAGCAGCTCGGTCAGCTCCGGCGAGGACGTGTGGCCGCGGCGCTGCACGATGCCGGCCAGGTCCACGCCGGGCAGCTCGACGGCGCCTTGCGCCAGGTGCACCCGGCCGCCACGCAGGAAGGCCACGCGCTTGCCGGCGGCTTGATGCTCGACCAGCGCCTCGGGCAAGCTGCCGCCGCTGTCCACGCCGTACATCAGCACCTCGCCATCGCACAGCTCGGCCATCTCGGCAATGCGTGCGTCGCCGGCGTTCAGCACGCCCACGCCGTCGCTCAGCACCACGTCGATCTGCGTGCGCAGCACCTTGTAGAGCTGGTCGGCTTCGGTGATGTCGTGCCTGCTCAGGGCTTCTGCGCCACCGAAGTCGGTGATCACGCCCACATGGCAGCGGTCGTACGGCAGGCCTTCGTCCAGCACCAGCGCGGCGCTGTTCTCGAACACGGCGGCCTGGGCCTCGCGGTTCATCAGCAGCCGGTGGCTGGCTTCCCAGAAGCGGGCGGCCTGCGGGCTGGCCTTTTCGGTGCGGCGGCTGCCGATGAACAGCCCGTCCTGGCAGGCCAGCGCGGTGGGCTTGCCGCTGAGGTGGATCAGCCAGGCAACGGCGCGCGCAATCGTCGCGGTGCCGTGCGTTCCCATCACGCCGACGATGGGAATGCGGCCGGCGTGGCCTTCATGTTCTTCCGCCGGGAACAGGTGCTCGACGATGGCCTGGCCGACCGGCCGTGGCGTGCCTTCGGCCGGCTTCAGGTGCATCAGCAGGCCGGGGCCGGCATTGACTTCGACGATGGCGCCGCCCTGCGCTTCCAGCGGGCGCGAGATGTCCTCGGCCACCACGTCCACGCCGGCAATGTCCAGGCCGACCGCGCGCACGGCCAGCGACACGACGTGCGCCACCTCGGGGTGGACCGCATCGGTGCAGTCGATCGCCACGTTGCCGTTGCGCTGCACCAGCACCCGTTTGCCCACTGGCGGCACGGTGTCAGGCGTCAGGCCCTGGCGCTGCAGGTCGAGCTGGATCACGCCGTCCGAGCGCACGTTCAGGCGGTTCAGCGGATGGTCCTCGGTGGTGCCGCGGCGCGGATCGCTGTTGATCTGCTGGTCGACCAGCGTGGCCACGTCATGCTGGCCGTCGCCGGTGACCCAGGCGGTCTCGCCGCGCGCAGCGGCGACGACCTTGCCGCCGACCACCAGCAGCCGGTGCTCCTCGCCGCGGATGAAGGGCTCGACCAGCACCTCGCTGCCGTGGCGCGCGGCCACTTCATAGGCGGCCTCGATGTCGGCCTGGTTGCTCAGGTCCAGCGTCACGCCGCGGCCGTGGTTGCCGTCGCTGGGCTTGACGACGACAGGCAGGCCAATGTCCTCGGCCGCTGACCAGGCTTCGGCCGGGCTCTTGACGACTTCGCCTTCGGGCACCGGCACGCCGCAGGCCTTCAGCAAGGTCTTGGTCAGGTCCTTGTCGCTGGCAATGTTCTCGGCAATCGCGCAGGTCAGGTCGGTCTCGGCCGTCCAGATGCGGCGCTGGCGTGCGCCGTAACCCAGCTGCACCAGGTTGCCGTCGTTCAGGCGGATGTGCGGGATGCGCCGGTCGGTCGCCGCGGCGACGATGCAGGCGGTGGACGGGCCGAGGTAGCAGTCGTCGATGGCCTCGCGCACGACCGCCACGGCGGCCGCGGTGTCGAATGGCTGATCGTTGATCGCGGCCATCAGCAGTGCATGGCCTTGTTGCAGCGCCGCACGGCCGACCTGCTCATTGCGGGCGCGGAACACCATGCGGTAGACGCCGCGCTGCGAGGTGCTGCGGGTCTGGCCGAAGCCGGTCGGCATGCCGGCCAGGTTCAGCAGCTCGATCACGCAGTGTTCCAGGATGTGGCCGGCCCAGGTGCCTTCGGTGAGCCGCTGCAGGAAGCCGCCGCGCTCGCCCACGCCGCAGTGGTGTTCTTCCAGTGCCGGCAGCAGCTTGAGCAGCCGCTCGGTGAAGCCGGGCAGGGTTTGCGAGGGGCAATCCTCCAGCTCGCCGAGGTCCAGCCAGACCTCCATCACCGGCCGGTAGGTCCAGATGTTGGGACCGCGCAGGTAGGTGATGCGCAGCAGCTGGATGTCGTTCTTCGGTTCGCTCATGGGCAGGCAGGCAAGGTTTCATCGGCCCACCGGTGGCGCGGGCACCAGCGCTTATTGTGTGGGCGATTGGGCAGTGCCGGCCGCCGGCGGCCGCTGAAGGCTCCGATTTTGCGATTCGCTGGCTGGATTCGCGGAAAATCCGCGCCTCATGCCAAATCCACACCCGCATCCCGCCACGCCCGCCGCCGCTGCCGGCGCCCCGCTGGCCGCTGGCGAAACCCCGCTGGCCACCTTGGCGCTGGACCTTGGCGATGACCTGGTCTTCGGCGATGGGCAGCTGGTGCTGACCGAGCTGGCCTTGCTGGCCCGTGCGCCCGGCACGGCGGGCTGGACCCGCATCCCGCTCGCACCCGCGCTGCAGCTGCGCCACCATGACCACGCCGGCGTGGGAACGCTGGAACTGTCCGAGGACTCGGCGCTGCTGGCGCGCTGGCGCTTCACGCTGGCTGCCAACGTGCTGGCGCTGCGTTTCCTCAAGCGCTTCGAGCAGGTGCAGGCCGCGCGCGCCGCCGGCGTGGCCGCCGAGGGCGACGACCCCACGCGTTGCCCGTCCTGCCAGGCACTGCTGCCGCCGGACAGCGACGAATGCCCCGTCTGCGACCGCGAACTGCACGCGCCGCCGTCCACCTGGGTGCTGCTGCGCCTGTCGCGCTTCGCCAAGCCTTACGCTGGCCAGTTGCTGATCGGCTTTTTGCTGACGCTGGCGGCCACCGCTGCCACGCTGGTGCCGCCCTACCTGACCATCCCGTTGATGGACAAGGTGCTGATCCCGTTCCAGAACGGCCAGCAGATCGACCCCTCTTACGTGATGCTGCTGCTCTCGGGTCTGCTGGGCGCGGCGCTGCTGGCCTGGAGCCTGGGCTGGGCCCGCACTTACTTGCTGGCGCTGGTTTCCGAACGCATCGCGGCGGACCTGCGCACCACCGCCTTCGAGCACCTGCTGCAGCTCTCGCTGGACTACTTCGGCGCCAAGCGCACCGGCGACCTGATGGCCCGCATCGGCTCCGAGACCGACCGCATTTCGGTCTTCCTGTCGCTGCACGCGCTGGACTTCGCGACCGACGTGCTGATGATCGTCATGACCGCGGTGATCCTGACCTCGATCAACCCCTGGCTGGCGCTGGTCACGCTGCTGCCGCTGCCCTTCATCGCCTGGATGATCCACCTGGTGCGGGACCGGCTGCGCACCGGCTTCGAGAAGATCGACCGCGTCTGGGGCGACGTGACCAATGTGCTGGCCGACACGATTCCCGGCATCCGCGTGGTCAAGGCTTTTGCCCAGGAAAGCCGCGAGGCCGGCCGCTTCCGCGAGGCCAACAAGGCCAACCTGCTGGTCAACGACAAGCTCAACAAGACCTGGAGCCTGTTCACGCCCACCGTCTCGCTGCTGACCGACGTGGGCCTGCTCGTGGTGTGGGCCTTTGGCATCTGGCAGGTCAGCCGCGGCCAGATCACGGTTGGCGTGCTGACCGCCTTCATCGCCTACATCGGCCGTTTCTACGGCCGGCTGGATTCGATGAGCCGCATCGTCTCGGTGACGCAGAAGGCCGCCGCTGGCGCCAAGCGCATCTTCGACATCCTGGACCACGTCTCCAACGTGCCCGAGCCGGGCAACCCTGTCCCGACGGGCGAGGTGCGCGGCGGCGTGACGATGGAAAGCATCGGTTTCCGCTATGGCAACCGCTCGGTGATCCGCGGGTTGAACCTGGAGATCAAGCCCGGCGAGATGGTCGGCCTGGTCGGCCACAGTGGCTCGGGCAAGAGCACGCTGGTCAACCTGCTGTGCCGCTTCTACGACGTGACCGATGGCGCGATCAAGGTCGACGGCGTGGACATCCGGCGCTTCGCGGTGTCCGACTACCGGCGCCACATCGGCCTGGTGCTGCAGGAGCCCTTCCTGTTTTTCGGCACCATTGCCGAGAACATCGCCTACGGCCGGCAGGACGCGACGCGCGAGCAGATCGTCGCCGCCGCGCGCGCCGCGCATGCGCACGACTTCATCCTGCGCCTGCCGCAGGGCTACGACTCATTGGTCGGCGAGCGCGGGCAGGGCCTGTCCGGCGGCGAGCGCCAGCGCGTCAGCATTGCCCGCGCGCTGCTGATCGACCCGCGCATCCTGATCCTCGACGAGGCGACCTCCAGCGTGGACACCGAGACCGAGAAGGAGATCCAGAAGGCGCTGGACAACCTGGTGCAGGGCCGCACGACGATCGCCATCGCGCACCGCCTGTCCACGCTGCGCAAGGCCGACCGGCTGGTGGTGATGGACCGCGGCGTGGTGGTCGAGGTCGGCCCGCATGACGAGCTGATGGCCAGGCAGGGCGCCTACTGGCGGCTCTACGAAGCCCAGGCCCGCCGGGCCGACGCGGACGACGACACCGAGACCGACCATGACGCCGCGCTGCTGGCCGGCGCGTTGCCGCAACCCTCGGCGCACAGCGTCCAGGTCGAATGAAAGCCGCGGGGATGACCATGACCGAACCGACATTCACCCTTTCCCGCAACGCGCTCGGCCGGCTGATGCTGACGACCGCGCAAGGCGAGGTGCACGAGGCCGTCACACCGGTGCGCGCCTTCCCCATCACCGCGCCGGACGACGGCCTGTCGCTGGTCAGCGCCGAGGGCCGCGAGCTGGCCTGGGTGCCGCGCATCTCAGCCTTGCCCGAGGCGCCGCGCCGCCTGCTGGAAGAGGAGCTGCGCGGCCGCGAATTCGTGCCCGAGATCCGCCGCATCGTCTCGGTTTCCACTTTCTCCACGCCCAGCACCTGGGTGGTGGAGACCGACCGCGGCACCACCGAGCTGGTGCTGAAGGTCGAGGAAGACATCCGCCGCCTGGTCGAGCGCGGCCGGCTGCTGATCACCAGCGGCCATGGCATCGTCTTCCTGGTGCCGGACCTGACGCTGCTGGACCGGCACTCGAAGAAGCTGCTCGAACGGTTCCTGTGATCGCCGGCCATCCATGAAAAACGGCGCCTGAGCGCCGTTTCAACTTGCCATCAAGCCGCGTTGCCGCCGCCTTCATTGCCGGGCGGCTTGCCGCCGGCCGGGCCACGCGGGCCTTGCGGCCGGTCGTCATGGCGGCGCGGGCCGCTGTTGCGCGGTCCTCGGGCCCCTGCGCCATCACGGCGCGGGCCACCACCTTCGCGGCGCGGCGGACCGTCGCCTCGCGGCGCGCCACCCTCACCACGGCCGGGACCGCGGCCATCGCCGCGCGGGCCTTGACCTTGCGGACCGTCTGCCCGTGGACCGCCGCCACCGGGCCGGCGGTCATCGCGGAACTGGCCGTCGCGCGGTGGGCGGCGGTCGAACTCGCGTTGCGGCGGGGCTTCGGTCAGCTCCTGGCGGGCCTGGGCCAGCGTGGCGTGCAGCGCCTCGGGCGTCAGGCCCTTGAGGGCGCAGAAGTTCGGCTCGGTCAGCGTGGTGTGTTCGAAGTCGCGCAACAGGTTGAAGCGGTCACGGCGCTGCTGGTCCTCGACCTCGCGGCGCTGCTGCGTGATGCCGCGGCGACGGGCGAGTTCGTCGAGTGCGGCTTGGCGGTGCTCGTCGCTCAGCTCGTCGGCCGGCTGGCCGTCGAGGTCGAAGCGGGTCTTGGCACGGCTCAGCGCGATCAGGTAGCTGGTGCTGCCGGTGTGGCGGCGCAGGAAGGCCGACAGCGACTGGCGCGTGAACACGCCGGGCGCGCGGGCCTGGATGTCGGCCTGGATGCGCAGCTTCAGCGGCCTGGGCGCTCCGGCGAACAGCGCCGGGAAGCGCGACTTCAGCGCCTGGGCGCATTCGGCGGGCGACATGGGCACTGGAGCCGGCTTGGCATTGGCGCCAGCGGCTGCGGGTACAGCATCTTCGGCTGGGACTTCTTCGCCTTCGGCGGCGTCAGCTTCCGCTGCCTCGGCGTCCTCTGCAGACGGGGTTTCGGCCGCCTCGTCGCCACTGGCCTGCACGGCCTCGGGTTCAACGGCTGCGGCTGCGACTGCTGTGGGGGCTTCAGGCGTGTCGCCTGCCTCCGGGCTGGTGGATTCGATGCCGGGCGCGGCGGCGGCCTCTGGCGTCTCGGCCGAAGGGTCCAGGGGCGCCGGGTTCGGCAGCGAAGGGGTCGATGACATGAAGATTCGGAAAGCGCGGGAAAGGCGCGATTGTGCCCATGCTGGCGGCGTTTGCGCGGCCGGCCCTGCGCGCTGCCGTGTTACCGGGCTGATTTCGTGTCGGCCGGGCCGGTTTTTCCTGTTTCAGTGGCTGGCGGCGACCTGAGAGACGGCGCGCAGGTGCTCCAGCTTGGCTGCATAGACCGCTCGGTTGCCAGGCGTGCTGCCGTTTTTCGCGGCCAGCGCGAGGTGGCTGCGCGCATTCGGCAAGTCACCCAGTTCGAGGTAGACCTGCGCCAGCCAGGCCTGTGCGTCCTGGAAGGTCGGGTCGCGTTCGAGTTCGCGGTTCAGTTCGTCGCGGGCTCGCAGCCAGTCATGCCGCTGCGCGGCGGCCAGGCCGAGGCGGAAGTGGTGGAAGGGTTGCTGCGGCATCAGCGTGGCAATCCGCTGGTCCAGCGGAGCCGCCTCGAAGTCGCGCCCCTGGGTGCGCATCAGGCCGGCCAGGTTCGCCAGCGAGCGCAGGTTGTCGGGTTCCAGCGCCAAAGCATGGCGGTAGGCCAGCTCGGCCATGGCAGGCAGTTGCCGGCGTTGGTAGATCACGCCCAGTGTGTTGACGGCTGCTGCGGCGGGCTTGTCATGCGACACGGCGGCCCGGGCCCACCAGTACGCCGTGTCCAGGTCGCCCTGGGCCATGGACTCGACGGCGCGGTTGTTCTCGAACATTGCGACGAGCACGTCTTCGCTGACCAGGCGGGCACGCCGGCCGCGCACCGCTTCCGTCGGAAGGAAGTCCACGACCAGCGACTGGCTGTCGTCGCCCCACGACATCGAATTGCGCTGGCCCAGCACCACGTTGACGTGGCCGCTGGCGACCACCAAGTCGCCGCTCAGACCCCAGCTGTCCTCGTTCAGCACCTGCTGGAAACTCACCTGCAGGCCGAGCTTGCGGCCCAGCGAGGCGGTCAGGATGACAAGAGAGAGGCAATTGCCTGAACGCGCCTGGAAGGCCTGGGCGGCTGTGCGGGTCTGCGCGGTGTCGTAATCCAGCTTCAGGTACCTGTTGCTCTGCAGTGCTTCGTAGAGGCCGCGCTGCTTGCCCTGGGCGCGGATCAAAGGCTCCAGGTCGCTGCGCAGGAAATGCAGCATGTCGCTGTTCGCGGTGAACAGGTCGCGGGTATCGACGGCTTCCCGCGGCGCGGCGAACAAACCATCAGCCAGCAGCGCCCGAATGCCTGGAGAAGCGGTGCCTGCGCTGTTCGATGGCTGGGCCGATGCGTCTGCAAGCCCGGGCTTCGGCTGTGCAGGAATTTGCGCACAGCCTGCCAGCACGGCTGTCCAGACCAGTGCGGCCGTGCAGCCGGCCACCAAGCGGAAATGTCCTCGCGTGTGCATGAGACCTCCTGCAGACACTTCATCGTAGAGCGGAACCGTGGGCTTGGGAATGGTGCCGGGCCGCATCGCTGCCGTGTTCCGTGTGGCGTGCAAAGGAAGTTCTCGATGCCGTTGCTGTCATTGATATTCCGCAATAGGAATGGCTGCGCACATCGCCTCGGAGTGGCTGGCCCGAATCATGCTGAAGCAGCGGGCATGAACGGGGATACGACAAAACAAAACCGGCCGACCGACACGGCGGCCGTGCTGGGTGCGATTCAACAGGCGGGCGAAGCGGTGCTGGGCTTGACCCATGGGCTGGCCGAGGTCGAGTTGCTGGCTTCGGGTTCGACGCGGGGCGAGGTGGCCCGTCAGTTGGGCCTGCTGGCCACGGCCTTGCGGCATCTGCCGCGCGAGGCGATGCGGGTGATGCCGGAGATCGACTGGGCCGGCTGGCGCGGCATGGCGAGTTCGCTGGACCAGTTGGGCGGGCTGGCGCGCGACGAGGCCTTGTGGTTTGGTGCGCACTCGCTGGTACCGGCCACGCTGAGCACGCTGCACCAGTACCGGGCCACGCGGCCAGAGCTGTTCACCTACTGGAACTGAAAGCTGGCGGCGCGCCGTTCGGGCGCGATGCGCTGGTTGGGGGGATGCCGCTGGGCGGGGTCAGTTGCCCGGCAATTCGCGCAGGCGGGACAGGTCGGCCGGGGTGTTGACGTTGAAAAAGGCGTTGCGGTCTTCAAAGGCCACCAGCGTGCAGGCGTGCTGGCGGGCCCAGCGTTCAACCTGGCGCTGCTCCTGCGCCAGATAGGCCTGCAGCGATGCGCGCAGGTGCGTGCGCAGCAGGCAGAACACCGGTTCGGGATGCAGCGCCCCGCCGGGCGAATGGGTCGCGGCCATGGCGATCTCGCAATCCTGGGTGACCGCGGCCTCTGCCAGCCTTGCAACCAGGTCCGCCGGGAAGTTCGGTGTGTCGCAGGGCACGGTGGCCAGCCAGGGCGTGGCGGCGGCCGACAGGCCGGCCAGGAAGCCGGCGAGCGGGCCGGGGAAGCCGCCCTGGGCGTCGGCCAATACCGGCGGGCCCAGCCTGGCGTAGTCGGCCAGGTGGCGGTTGGCGCTGATGAGGCAGTGGCCGACCTGCGGCGCCAGGCGTTGCAGCGCAGACTGGGCCAGCGGCCGGCCTTGCCAGGTCTGCAGGCCCTTGTCGACACCGCCCAGGCGCTGGCCGCGGCCGCCGGCCAGCAGCAGGCCGGTGATCTGCTCGCGCGGGATGCTGGCCGTCATGATCCGGACCAGTTTGCCGGGAGGCTCAGGTGCTCTTCGAGATGCTGATGCTGGGAAACTTGGACGAGAAGTCCTTGGCACGCTGCGCGACCTGCACCGCGACCTGGCGGGCGATGGCGCGGTAGAGGCCGGCTTCCTCGCTGTCCGGCTGGCTGACCACGGTTGGTGCACCAGCATCGGCCTGCTCGCGGATGGACAGGCTGAGCGGCAACGCGCCCAGATAGTGCACGCCATGCGTCTCGGCCATTCGCTTGCCGCCGTCCGCACCGAAGATGTGGGCGGTGTGGCCGCAGTTGGGGCAGCAGTAGACGGCCATGTTCTCGACCAGGCCGAGGATGGGCACGCTGACCTTCTCGAACATCTTCAGGCCCTTGCGCGCATCGATCAGCGCCACGTCCTGCGGCGTGGTGACGATGACCGCGCCGGTCAGCGGCACGCGCTGCGACAGCGTCAGCTGGATGTCGCCGGTGCCAGGCGGCAGATCGACGATCAGGTAGTCCAGTTCGCCCCAGTTGGTCTGGCGCAGCAGCTGTTCCAGCGCCTGCGTGGCCATCGGGCCGCGCCAGATCATCGCATCGCCCGGATCGACCAGGAAGCCGATGGAGTTGACCTTGATGCCGTGGCCCTGCATCGGCTCCATGGATTTGCCGTCCAGGGTTTCCGGCCGGCCGGAAATGCCCAGCATGGTCGGCTGGCTGGGGCCATAGATGTCGGCGTCCAGCAGGCCCACCGATGCACCTTCGGCGGCCAGCGCCAGTGCCAGGTTCACCGCCGTGGTGCTCTTGCCGACGCCGCCCTTGCCGGACGCCACCGCGACGATGTTCTTCACGCCCGGCAGCAGCGCCACGCCGCGCTGTACTTGATGCGCGACGATGTGGCTGCTGACCTGCACGTCGACCTGCGTGACCTCGGGCAGCGCGCGCACGGCGGCCTGCAAGGCTGATTGCAGCGGCGCGACCTGGCTGCGCGCCGGGTAGCCGAGCTCAACCTCGAAGCTGACCTTGCCGCCGTCCAGGCGCAGCGCTTTCAACTGGCGGGTGGACACAAAGTCCTTGCCGGTGTTCGGGTCGACGACGGTTTGCAGTGCTGCGAGAACGGCTTGTTCGGTGAGGGCCATGGCGTGGGGAGCTGGAAGGGCAGACTGGCCAGCACGGTGCGGGCCGGTCGGCGGGTGCCGGGCTGCCGCGGGTGGCGTTGCCGCGCGCGGGTGGAGAATGGCCGGCAGTCTACCGGCTGCGCCTGTGATGCACGGGGTGGCCTTCGAGAGCCCTGGTTCGATGTCGCCCATGAACGAACGCTTCCTGGCCATTCGCGCCGGGGCTTGCCCAACGGGAGTCGACGGATGATGAACGGGAAGCAGGGTTTTCGCCGTGCGCTGTGTGGCGTGGCACTGGCACTGGCACTGGTCTTGGCAGGTCCGATGGGCAGCCTGCGCGCTGCCGCCGCGCCACCCACGCCAGCCGCCACCGCGCCGATGCCACCTGTGCAGGTCCGGTTGGTGACCGACCAAGGCACCATCGTGGTAGCCGTTGACCTCGCGCATGCGCCGCTGTCCGCCGGTGATTTCCTGCGCTACGTGGACCGCGGGCTGTATGCCGGCGCGAGCTTCTACCGCACGGTGCGGCGCGACAACGACCACGGCACGCCGCAGATCGAAGTCATTCAAGGCGGCGTGGCGGGCGACGACACGCCGGCGCCGCCGGTCGCCCACGAGAGCACGCAAACCACCGGGTTGCGGCACCACGATGGCACGCTGTCGCTGGCGCGTGGTGCGGTGGGCACCGGCTCGGCCGCTGCGTTTTTCATCTGCATCGGCGAGCAGCCGGGGTTGGATTTCGGCGGCCAGCGCAACCCGGACCGGCAGGGCTTTGCCGCGTTTGGCCAGGTGCAGGAAGGCATGGACGTGGTGCGCCGCATCCACGCTGCCGCAACCGATCCAGCTCGGGGTGAGGACTATGTGCGCGGGCAACTGCTGGTCAAGCCGGTGCGCATCCTGCGGGCCGAGCGGGTCGAGCCTGCGCCGCAGGCCGTACCACCCGGGGTGGCGCTGCGCTGAAGCTGCTCAGCGCAGGAACAGCTGGTAGACCGGGTTGTCGGTCTCGTCCACGCAGGGGTAGGCCAGGCCCGCAATGAAGTCCTTGAAGGCCTGTTTGTTGCCCTTGGGCACCTGCATGCCGACGAGGATGCGGCCGTAGTCGGCGCCCTGGTTGCGGTAGTGGAACAGGCTGATGTTCCAGTCCGGGTGCATGGCCGACAGGAAGCGCATCAGCGCGCCCGGGCGCTCCGGGAACTGGAAGCGGTACAGCCGCTCGTCGCGTGCCAGCTCGCTGCGGCCGCCCACCATGTGGCGCACATGCGCCTTGGCCAGTTCGTCGTCGGTGAGGTTGACCGTGGCGAAGCCATGGCGGCTGAAGCTGCGGGCGATCTTGTCGGCTTCGTCGCGCTTGCTGATGGACACGCCGACGAAGACGTGGGCGAGCTTGGCGTCCGAGATGCGGTAGTTGAACTCGGTGACACTGCGCGAGCCGATCAGCTCACAGAAGCGCTTGAAGCTGCCACGTTCCTCGGGGATCGTGACTGCGAACAAGGCTTCACGCTGCTCACCGAGTTCGGCCCGCTCGGCAACAAAGCGCAGCCGGTCGAAGTTCATGTTGGCGCCGCAAGTCACGGCCACCAGCGTCTGGCCCTTGAGCTTGTGCTCGGCGGCGTATTGCTTCAGGCCCGCCACGCCCATCGCGCCCGAGGGCTCGACGATGCTGCGTGTGTCCTGGAACACGTCTTTCATCGCGGCACAGACGGCGTCGGTGTCGACGACCACGAAGTCGTCGACCAACTCGCGCACCAGACGGAATGTCTCTTCACCGACCAGTTTCACGGCGGTGCCGTCAGCGAACAGGCCAACATCCGGCAGCGTGACCCGCTTGCCGGCCTTGACCGAGCGCAGCATCGCGTCGGAGTCGACCGTCTGCACGCCAATCACCTTGATCTCGGGCCGCACGGCCTTGATGTAGGCCGCGACGCCGGAGATCAGCCCGCCGCCGCCGATGGCGCAGAACACCGCGTGGATGGGACCCTGGTGCTGGCGCAGGATCTCCATCGCGATCGTGCCCTGACCGGCGATCACGTCCGGGTCGTCGAACGGGTGTACGAAGGTCAGGCCCTGGGCCTTTTCCAGTTCGACCGCATGGCCGTAGGCATCTGAATAGCTTTCGCCGTGCAGCACAACCTCGCCGCCCCAGCCGGCCACGGCGTCGATCTTGACCTTGGGCGTGGTGACCGGCATCACGATGACGGCACGGCAGCCCATGCGCTTGGCGCTCATCGCCACGCCCTGGGCGTGGTTGCCGGCCGAAGCGCAGATGACGCCGCGCTGCAGCTTTTCGGGCGGCAGGTGGGCCATCTTGTTGTAGGCGCCGCGCAGCTTGAAGCTGAACACCGGTTGCAGGTCTTCGCGCTTGAGCAACACCTGATTGCCCAGGCGCTTGCTCAGCGTACGGGCTGGGTCCAGTGCGGTTTCGTCTGCGACGTCATAGACCTTGGCGTTCAGGATCTTGCGCAGGTAGTCGTTGGCGCTGGGCGGCGTGGCCGCTTGGGGCGCAACGCTGCTGCCGGATGTGGAACGACGGGATGCCGGGCGCGCCGCAGGGCGGGCCGGACGGGCGGCGCCTGCCATGGCGTCTCTCCTTGGTGCAATGCTGGTTAAAAGACTTCGCACGCATCGCCCGGAGGGTCTGTCACGAGAAGCGCTGCATGATAAGACAGCGTGCTGCGACGAGAACCACACAGAAAAAAGCCCGGAGCTTTGCAGCTCCGGGCTGAATCCACCAATGGAGGAGGTGGAGGAGACAACCGGGGCATTGATCGATAGATCCATCAATGCGATGAATAGAGTTTAACCGCACTTGTGCTGCGCTGCAATATGTTGCATGCCGCCCGTTGCGATCCGTGAGCGGGACGGACCGCGAGATAATTCACACCCGGCGGCTTCGCGAGCTTGCGGCGCCGCCGTTACACGAGGATGAAGTCGATGGAATGCACGATCCACTGGGTGCCGGAGACCGGCATGTCGATGCTGGCGGAGACCGGCAGCGGCCATTTGCTGAGCATGGACGGCGCACCCGAAGGCGGCGGCCGCAATCTGGCCCCCCGCCCCATGGAGACGCTGCTGGCCGGCGCCGGTGGCTGCACCGCTTATGACGTGGTGCTGATCCTGCAGCGCGGGCGGCACGAGGTCAGCGGTTGTACCGTGTCCCTCAAGGCCGAGCGAGCGCCGGTTGACCCGAAAGTCTTCACCAAGCTGCACATGCATTTCGTGGTGACCGGCAAGCAGTTGCCAGAAGCCGCAGTGGCGCGCGCTGTGACGCTTTCGCACGAAAAGTATTGTTCGGCGACGGCGATGCTGGGTCGCACCGCGGAAATCAGCACCAGCATCGAGGTGCGCGAGGCCGGCGCCTGAGGCCGTGCAGCCTTGTCAGATGTAGTGCGCGGTGGTTGTCATGACCTTCGCCGCAACCCGCATCAGGCCGCGAACGGGGGCTGGCAGCCGATGGGCCCCTGCTGCCTCGGCCTGTTCGGCATGCCGGACTTCGTCGGTGTGCATCTGCGCCACGATGGCGCGTGAAGCGTGGTCTTCCGAGGGCAGTTGCGCCAAGTGGCTGGCCAGATGCCGGGCCACTTGGCGCTCGGTCTCCGCAACAAAGCCCAGGCTCCAGCGATCTCCAGCGCGGCCTGCCAGCAGGCCCAGCGAGAAAGCACCGGCGTACCACAGCGGGTTCAGCCAGCTGGTGTGGCTGTTCAGGGCTTTCAAGCGTTCGGCTGTCCAGGCCAGGTGATCGATTTCCTCGTCTGCGGCTTGTTGCAGTGCCTGCCGCAGCACGGGATCGTGTGTGCCCAGCGCCTGAGATTGGTAAAGCGCTTGCGCACAGACCTCGCCGACATGGTTCACACGCATCAGCGCGCCCGAAAGTCGCTTGGCCGGTGCACTGAGGGCTGCTGTGTCGCCCTCAGGTTGTGCGGGGCTGGCGCGGCTGGCTCGGGCGCCGCCTGAAAGTGTGCGCAGCGCTTGGTCCGCGTTGATCAATAGGGTGTCGAGCATCCTGGGTCTCTTCCGATCGCGGGCGTCATGTGAATTTCGCGAGACCATATTGTGACGCGCCTGTTTTTTGGCTACCCGTTGTCTATAGGCAACGACCCGGGGCCAGATGTGGCTGAAAGTTTGCCTCCTCGTCGAGGCTCTGGTGCAATCACGTCCAGCTTCCGCATCAGGGTTTGCCTTTAGTGCGCTCCGGACCAGCTGCTCGATGAAGCAGCCAGGCCAACCCTCCGGATCTCTCGTATCAATCTTGGAGATAGTTGCAATGAAAAAAACTCTGCTCGCTCTGGCAGTTCTGGGTGCTTTCGCTGGCGCCGCTTCCGCTCAATCGTCGGTGACCGTGTACGGCAAGCTTGACCTAGCACTGGCCAAGCTCGTGGCTTCCAAGGACAAGCAGGTTGCCGACAACAACGGCAGCCGCATCGGCTTCAAGGGCTCTGAAGATCTGGGCAATGGCATGTCGGCCATCTTCCGGATCGAAAGCCAGATTTCGGCTGACACTGGTGCAGCCAATTCGACGTTTTGGAACCGTTGGTCTTCCGTTGGCCTGAACACCAAGTTCGGCTCCATTCAACTGGGCCGGATGGAAAGCGCAGCTTGGGACGTGGTCAGTTCCTCTGATCCGTTCGGTGGTGACACCATTGCTAATTTGCGTGACGTTGGCGCCACGCTGCGCACCAGCAAGTTCGACGCCACGCAGGCGACGGTGGATGTGCGTCGACTGGACAATTCTGTTCGTTATGACGGTGCTTTTGGTGCCTTCAAGCTGTCAGCTTCCGTCGCGGAAACTTACGGCGCTGGCACCGAGAAGCCCTATGCGGTCGGTGCTTCCTACACGATGGGTTCGCTGATGGTCGGTGGTGCGTACGAAGCCACCACGTTTGAAAACCAGAAGATGTGGACCGCTGTCGGTTCCTACGACTTCGGCATGGCCAAGCTGTCCGGCTCGTACTCCGATGGCAAGACCATTAATGACGATGACGTCAAGGGCTTCCTCGTTGGCGTGGTTGTGCCTTACGGCGCCATCAACCTGAAGGCTGGCTACGCACAGTCCAAGGTGGACTTTGCTGCAGGTTCGCAGACCCTGAAGAAGGCTGGGCTGGGCATCGAGTACAAGCTGTCCAAGCGCACCAAGATCTATGCTGACTACGCCCGCATCGGTGGCGATGTTGGTGGCAGTTTGGCGGCCGACAACAAGAACGGCTACGACTTTGGTCTGAGCCACTCGTTCTAAGTCTCTCCATGCATTGGCGCAGTTCTTCTGCGCGAATGCCGTGTGAGCAAAAGCCCGACAGGCCATGCCTCTCGGGCTTTTTTATTTCTGTCACATCAGCCCCTGCCAAGGCGTGACTCACGTTGGTGAGTCGGCCTGCGTCACTCAGGGCTGGTTTGCGCTGGCTGCGGCGCCGCGGTGGAGGCCGGAGAAGTTGCTGAGGCGCGAGACGGCTTGGTTGATGCCTGATCGGGTAGCACCAAATTGGCCCGTTGGCCGCAGCCAGCGCACAGCAGCGCCAGGGCCAGCCCCGCGGCCAGCGTTACAACTCGCGGTCCGCCACAGAAGGCCTGCGACGAAGAGGTCTTCAAAGGTGCTCGCTTTTGCGGCGCCACTACACTGAACATCACGCAATGCGGCATGACTGAATTTTAGCGATGACCACGACTGCTTCGACCTTGACCGACGCGCAATACCACGAACTGGCTCACCTGGCGCTCGCCAGCGTCGAGGCTCAGATCGACCAGTGGCTGGACCGGGACGTGATCGACATCGACACGCATCGTACCGGCGGCCTGCTGGAGTTGTCGTTCCCCAATGGCAGCAAGATCATCTTGAACACCCAGCCGCCGCTGCATGAGATCTGGCTGGCGGCGCGAGGTGGCGGTTTTCACTACCGGCGTGACGTCGCGGCTGGTTGCTGGATTGACACGCGTGATGGCAGCGAGCTGTTCGACAGTCTTTCACGTCACGCCAGTGCGCAGGCTGGCGTGGCGCTGAAGTTCACCGGCAGCTGACCGCAGCACAGGCATTGTCCCGGGTACCCCGCTCGATGCCGATTCGCGGCAGCGGAGAACCTTTCCAGGCTGGGCTACCGGAACAGGTCCAGGATCCCTTTCTTCTCATCTTCGTTTGGCGGTGTGGGCAGGTGTTCTTCGGTGTTCAGGCTGCTGACGCCCTGGCCGCCGCTGAATTCGTCGTAATACCACTCGCCAGCCACGTTGACCACGCCCTGTGTGGGCTGCACTTCGGCCACCGGCACGCCTTTGAGCGCCTGACCCATGAACTCGATCCAGACGGGCAGCGACAGTCCCCCGCCAGTCTCGCGGTCTCCCAGCTTGCGTGGGTTGTCGTAGCCAATCCAGACGACGGCCGCCAGCGAGGGTTGGAAGCCGGCAAACCAGGCGTCCATCGAGTCATTGGTGGTGCCGGTCTTGCCATAGATGTCTGGCCGCTTGAGCGTGGCCTGGGCGCGCGCCGCGGTGCCTGAACGCGCAACTTCTTGCAACAGGCTGCTCATGATGAATGCGTTGCGAGGCTCAATGACACGAAGCGATTCGTCTGGAGGCGTCAGCTTGGTCTCGTGCAACACGCGGCCGCGGTTGTCGGTCACCCGGGCGATCAGCACAGGGTTGACGCGGTAGCCGCCATTGGCAAACACGCTGTAGCCGGTCACCATCTGCATGGGCGTGACCGAGCCGGCACCCAGTGCCATCGTCAGGTAAGGGTCATGGCGCTCTTTCTCGAAACCGAAGCGGGTGATCCAGTCGCGTGCATAAGGCACGCCAATGGCTTGCAACACCCGGATCGACACCATGTTTTTGGACTTGGCCAGCGCCCGCCGCAGCGACATCGGGCCGTCGAAGGTGCCGTCGTAGTTCTTCGGCTCCCAGGGTTGGCTGCCAGTGCTTCCGGCGTCGAAGAACAGTGGTGCGTCATTGACCACCGTGGCGGGTGTGAAGCCCTTTTCGAGTGCGGCGGAGTAGATGAAAGGCTTGAAGCTGGAGCCCGGTTGCCGCCACGCCTGGGTGACGTGATTGAACTTGTTCTTGCCAAAGTCGAAGCCGCCTACCAGGGCCCGAATGGCGCCAGTCCCTGGCTCCATCGACACGAACGCACCCTCGACCTCGGGTTGCTGGGTCAGCGTCCAGTCGCCCTTGACTGTCTTCAGCACCCGCACGATGGCGCCTCGGCGGACCTGCACCTTCGGGTCGGCGCGGTCCGACAGGCCGGAGGTTGCCGGCTTCAGGCCCTCGCCGACAATTGTCAGCGCCTCGCCGGATTGCAGCGCGGCGATGACCTTCTTGGGCGACGCCTCCAACACCACGGCGGCCTTCAGTTCATCGTTGTCTGGGTGGTCTGCCAGCGCTTCCGCGATGCGCGCATCCAGCGCCCTGGGATCTGCCGGGAGGTCCACATAGGCTTCAGGGCCGCGGTAGACCTGCCGTCGCTCAAAGTCCATCAGACCTTTGCGCAACGCATGGTAGGCGGCGGCCTGATCGGCAGCTTGCACGGTCAATTGCACGTTCAGTCCGCGGGTGTAGGTGTCCGCGCCGTACTGGGCAAACATCAGCTGCCTGGCTGCTTCGGCCAGATATTCGGCATGTACCGGCACCTCGGTAGGAGTGCGGTACTTCAGGTTCTGCGCGAGCGCTGTGTCCCGCTGTTCGGCAGTGATGAAGCCGTTGTCCAGCATCCGGTCCACGATGTAGCGCTGGCGCACCGTGGCCCGGCGCGGGTTGGCGATCGGGTTGTAGGCAGATGGCGCCTTGGGCAGGCCGGCCAGCATGGCTGCCTCGGCCACGCTCAGTTCCCGCAGTGGCTTGCCGAAATAGATTTCGCTGGCTGCGGCGAAGCCATGCGCCCGCTGTCCCAGGTAGATCTGGTTCATGTAGATCTCCAGGATCTGGTCTTTGCTCAGCGCACTCTCGATCTTCAGTGCCAGCAGCACTTCGTAAAGCTTGCGAGTGATCGTCTTCTCGGTCGACAAGTAAAAATTACGTGCGACCTGCATCGTGATCGTGGAGGCGCCCTGGCTGCCGGCTGCACCGAACTGTGCGATGCCAGCCCGCAACACGCCAAGGTAGTCCACGCCGCTGTGCTGATAAAAACGTGCATCCTCAATTGCCAGCACAGCATGCTTCATCACGTCCGGGATTTCGGCAATGGGAGTGAACTGGCGTCGTTCGTCGCCGTACTCACCCAACAACACGCCATCGGCTGAATAGATTCGCAGAGGCAGCTTTGGGCGATAGTCGGTGATCGCATCCAGCTCGGGCAGGTTCGGATACGCCACGGCCAGCGCAATGCCCCCGCAAATCAGTCCCGCCGCCACCAGCGCCAGTCCCGTGCCAAACAGTGCCGCGATCAAACGCAAAAAAACGGACGCGACCCGCGAAGCAGGGGTGGCTGTGGACGTCGAGCTGGAGCGCTTGTCGGTACCGGCGGACGAGGAAGGGGCGGGATCGTTGGGGTCGGCGTCGCTCATGGTTCTCCCGTTGGGCCGCCGATTATAGGAAGGGGCACCGGCTTCAAGCCCGCCCCCAACGCGGCTGTCGTGGGCGACAGCACAGCTTTTGGGGATGCGGCGCAAAGGTTCCGTACCGGTATCCTTTGCTTACCAATCAGTCGGTCCAACGCAACGGACGCGCGGATTCGTTCCGGGGAAATCCTTGGTTCGTCAACAAGCTTGCTGCTAGCATTGAAGTGCTTTGTTAACTTTGCGCCCGTTCACGGTGTCGCTGGAGCCATCTCCCGTGGGTTTTCTTGATCGCTTTCTGGGCCAGAAACATCCCCAGATGATGGGTCTCGACATCAGTTCATCCAGCGTCAAGCTGGTCGAGTTGGGTCAGTCATCGTCCGGCGAATTGCTGCTCGAACGACTTTCCAGTGAGCCTTTCGAAAAGGGCTGGATCGTGGACGGGCAAATCGAGAAGTTCGATGAAGTGGCCGACGCGGTGCGGCGGGTGGTCGCCCGCAGCGGCACGCGCACCCGGCACGTGGTGATGGCCATGCCGGCCGCCGCGGTCATCACCAAGCGCATCGTGCTGCCCGCCGGGCTCCGCGAAGAGGAAATGGAACTTCAGGTTGAAACTGAGGCCCATCAATACATTCCGTTTTCGCTGGACGAAGTCAGCCTGGACTTTTGCGTCATCGGCCCGAATTCAAATTCTGCCGGCGACGTGGATGTGCTGATCGCCGCTTCTCGCAAAGACCGCGTGCAAGACCGGCAAGGCCTGGCGGAGGCCGCAGGATTGACGCCGGTCGTGCTGGACATCGAATCGCACGCTTCCCGGCTGGCCATGACGCGGCTGGTGGCTGCCTTGCCTGAGCAAGGCAAGGACGCTTTGGTTGCGCTGTTTGAAATTGGCGCCGACACCACCAGCCTCAAGGTTCTGCGGGAAGACGAACTGCTGTACGACCGCGACCAATCTTTTGGTGGCGCACAACTGACGCAGCTGATTTCCCGGCAGTACGGTTTTTCGTACGAAGAAGCCGAGCAAAAGAAGCTCAGTGGCGATTTGCCGGAAGACTACGGTCCCACATTGCTGACGCCCTTTGTGGACAGCCTGGCGCATGAGATCGGCCGTGCCTTGCAGTACTTTTTCACCAGCACGCCGCACCACAAGGTGCATTACGTGATGCTGGCGGGCGGTGCCGCGTCCATGACCGGCTTGCGCGAACGGGTCAAGGATGTCACCGGCTTTGCTTCGCGCGTCGTGAATCCATTCGAAAACATGAAGTTAGGCCCGGCGGTGCGGGAGGCCAAGCTCAAGCGTGAGGCGCCGTCGTACCTCACGGCCTGCGGTCTGGCCATGCGGAGATTTGTGCAGTGATCCTGATCAACCTGTTGCCTCACCGCGAGGCGCGCCGGCAGGAACGCAAACGGGCATTCTTCGCGGCATTGGGGCTGGCAGCCATCATCGGCGCTGGCATTGTGTTGCTCTGGTATCTCGTGTTGCAGCAATTGACCGCCGCGCAGAATTCCCGGAACAGTTTTCTGAAAACCGAGATAACCAAGCTCGATGTCAAAATCAAGGACATCGCCGACTTGAAGGCGGAAATCGAAGCTTTGAAGGCTCGGCAAAACGCGGTGGAGAACCTGCAGACAGATCGGAACGTGCCGGTTTATCTGTTAAACGAACTTGTTAAACAGACGCCCGAAGGGGTCTATTTGACGGCCGTTCGCCAAAGCGGCAATCAGGTGACAGTCAGCGGCATTGCCCAGACCAACGAACGTGTTTCCGAGTTGCTGCGCAACACTGCTTACAACTCCACTTGGTTGGAGCGTCCCGAGTTGGTGGAAAGCAAGTCGGCCAATATCTTGATTGGCAAGGATCAACGCAAATTGTTCGATTTCTCCATCAAGGTGTCGATCAAGCGGCCCGCTCCGCCCGCTGGGGCGGCCAGCGGCGTCCCAGGCAAGCCTGCGGCCCCCAAGGTGTCCTGAGTATTGGCCATGGCGACACAGAAAAAAACCTCTCAAATCGACGTTGGGGCATCGCTGCGAGCGGCGGGAAGCCAATTCCAGGGCCTGGATCCCAAAGAGCCCGGGCAATGGCCGGCGCTGCCAAAGGCCCTGGTATGGCTATTGGCAACCATCGTGGCCGTGGTGGTAGGTTGGCTGGTATTGATCAGTGATGAAACTGATCATTTGGCGCAGTCGCGAGACCTCGAGCCCAAGCTGAAGTCCGAATATCGGAATAAGCTGACGGAAGCCGTGAACCTTGAAGAGTTGCGCAAGCAAAAAGAACAGGTTCAGGAGTATGTGACGCAGCTCGAAAAGCAGTTGCCTGGCAAGGCTGACATGGACGCCTTGCTGTCCGACATCAACCAGGCCGGCGTCGGGCGGGGGATGCAGTTCGAACTGTTCCGGCCAGGGCAAGTGGTGGTGAAGGACTATTACGCCGAGCTGCCGATCGCCATCCGAGTGTCCGGCCGTTTCCATGACATCGGTTCATTCGCCGGAGATGTTGCCAATCTTTCTCGCATTGTCACTTTGCACAATCTGGTCATCACGCCCACAACGGCCAAGGACAACTCAGGCGCCTTGGTCATGGAAGCCACGGCACGGACTTATCGCTATCTGGATCCAGCCGAGGTTGCTCAAGTCAAGCGAGATGCTGCAGCGAAGTCGAGCACAAAGAAGAAGGGCAAGTCATGAGTCGGCAGTCTTCGACTTGGTTGGGATTGGTTCTCCTTTTCTCGATGGCGGGATGTTCCGGTGACAATCAGGAGATTCAGGCTTGGATGGATCAGCAGGCGAAAGAGGTCAAGCCAAATGTGCAGCCGATCTCGCCGCCGCGGAAATTCGAACCAGAACCGTATGTCGGAAGCGTCGCACCGGAGCCTTTTGGCGCGGGCAAGATGGTAGCTGGGACGAGGCTCGATGCGCGGGGCTCCAATGCGATCCTCACAGCCGAAATGCGCCGCCGAAAGCAGCCGTTGGAATCGTATCCGTTGGATGGCATGAAAATGGTCGGCAGCGTGAACAAAAGCGGCCAGCCCCACGCGTTGTTGAAGGTTCAGGGGCTGCTTCACTATGTGAAGGCGGGCGATTATCTGGGTCAGAATTTCGGCAAGATCATCAGGATTTCCGAAACCGAGCTTGAGTTGCGGGAAATCGTGCAAGACGCCTCGGGCGAATGGATCGAACGCACCAGTACCCTCCAGCTTCAGGAGTCGGGGCAATGAACAACAGGTTGGAGTCACGCAAAATGCGTAGTTGGTACGCGGCAGCCTTGGCGCTGTCGATCGGAATGATGGCGCCGGATCTGGCCTTGGCGCAAAACGTCATTCGCTCGGTCACCGGTTCGCAACAAGCCAACGGCGAAGTAATTCGCGTCGAGCTGAGCCAGCCTTTGACCGCCGCGCCCACCGGGTTTGTGGTGCAGGCGCCGCCTCGAGTCGCCATCGACCTGCCGGGTGTCACCAATGGGTTGGGTACGTCCAGCGTCGAGGTGAATCAGGGCAATGTTCGGTCTGTCAACGTCGCCAATTCTGGTGATCGGACTCGGTTGGTGGTGAGCCTGAAGCAGGCGACTTCCTACAAAACCGAGATTCAAGGCAAAACGCTCTTGATCTTGTTGGACACGCAGGCTTCAGCGGGTGCCGCCCAGGATGCGGTGCACTTCGCCAGCAGCCAGAATTCCGAGCAGCTTGCTTTGCGAGACATTGACTTCCGCCGCGGTCCGGATGGTGCCGGACGCGTGGTGGTTGGATTGGCCAACACCCAGGTTGGCGTGGATCTGCGGCAGCAGGGGCAGAATCTGGTGGTGGAGTTTCTGCATTCCACCTTGCCGGAGAGCTTGCGTCGAAAGCTGGATGTTTCCGACTTCGGCACGCCTGTGCAAGGCATTTCGGCGGTACAGAACGGCGACCGAGTTCGTTTGTTGATCGAGCCTCGCGGCGCATGGGAGCACAGTGCTTATCAGACCGATACGCAGTTTGTGCTGGAGGTTCGTCCTGTTCGCATGGATCCGAACAAGTTGGTGCAAGGCCCCGGTTTCCAGGGCGAGAAACTGTCGCTGAATTTCCAGAACATCGAAGTCCGCGCGTTGCTGCAAGTCATCGCTGATTTCACGAACTTCAACGTGGTCACCAGCGACACAGTGACCGGCAGTGTGACCCTGCGTCTCAAGGATGTGCCTTGGGACCATGCGCTGGACATCATTTTGCAAGCCAAGGGGCTTGGCATGCGCAAATCTGGCAACGTGCTTTGGATTGCGCCGAAGGAGGAGTTGGCGGCCAAGGAGCAGGTTGATCTCGAGGCAAAGAAGAAGATCACCGAACTGGAGCCGGTACGGACGCAGTCTTATCAGCTGAACTACACCAAGGCAGAGGACATCGCCAAGGCCTTGAGCGGTCAAGCCTCCAGTTCTGGCGGTGGTGCAAATTCTGGGGGTGCCAGTGGGGGCAATGCCACTCGCATTCTGTCGCCGCGTGGTTCTGTGTTGGCTGAGGCGCGAACCAATCAGCTGTTTGTGTCGGACATTGCTTCCAAATTGGAAGAAGTGACGACCATGATTTCTAAAATCGACATTCCTGTCCGCCAAGTGCTGATCGAGGCGCGCATCGTGGAAGCCGACGACAAGTTCGGCCGCGCATTGGGTATCAAGTTGGGCGCGACCGATCTTCGCGGTGTCAATGGCGGTGTTCCGGGTTATTCGGTCGGTGGCAGCAACTACGTTACGGTGGGCGGCAACTACAACCAAGTCGGCTATCAAACCAATCAGCAAAGCACCGACACCGCTTACTCCAATAGCCAATTCGTGAGTCTGCCGGCCAACACCAGCGCCATTAGCACCGCGTCTGCAGCCACCATGGCACTCTCGCTTTTCAGCGCGTCGGCCAATCGCTTCCTGAACCTGGAATTGAGTGCGCTGGAAGCAGAGGGCAAGGGGAAGATTGTTTCCAGCCCGCGGGTGATCACCACGGACCAAGGCAAAGCCGAAGTCGAGCAGGGCGTGGAGATCCCTTATCAGATCGCTTCCTCAAGCGGCGCCACTGCTGTGTCCTTCAAGAAGGCGAGTCTGCGTCTGGAAGTGACACCGCAAATCACGCCCGAAGGCAACGTGATCTTGGCTCTGGAAGTCAACAAGGATAGTCGAGGCGACAACACCACCGCTGGCCCAGCGATCAACACCAAACACGTGAAAACCCAGGTGCTGGTGGAAAATGGCGGTACAGTCGTCATCGGTGGCATCTTTACGCAGGAAGAGCGCGACGAAGTCAACAAGGTTCCGTTGCTGGGCGATATTCCGTATCTTGGCGTTTTGTTTCGCGACACGGTTCGCTACAACAACAAGACGGAACTGTTGATGTTTATCACGCCCAAGATCATTACCGACAGATCTGCGGCTCGCTGAGTGTTTTGAAATCTGGCTTGGTGCCGACAGAGAATTGAGGGGAAATGATGGTTCGGACGAAACTTGCCGCCGCTATTATGCTCGCGGCTGCTGCTTTGTTGCAGGCATGCGGAGGTGGAGGTGGCAGCAGCGCTGGGACTCCAGTCGTTGGCGGCGATGGGGCGAGTGGCGGATCTGGATCTAGTGGAGATGCGGGTTCCGCAATTTCCGTATCGGTTGGCGCCAGTGATCAGATTGTTGATGGCGATACGTCCGAAACCTATGTTCAGGAATTTACGGTGCAGGTGGTCGATAGTAAGGGTTATCCTGTGGCGGGCGCAACGGTTACACCGACTGTGACGCTGCCGATGTATGCGAAAGGGTATTGGGGATTAAACACGGACGGCGCTTGGGCTCGGTGTGGCTATCCCTATGCCAATGAGGATGTCAACGGCAACGGCTCACTTGATGCTGGTGAGGACGTGGACGGTGATGGGAAATTGGCGCCCCGAGCCGCTGACGTCTCTGTGAGCTACATTGATGCCAAGACCACCGACGCTAATGGCCAGGTGAAATTGAGGATTCAATACCTGCAGAGTTCCGCGTCTTGGATCCAATATGCGTTGAAGGCTTCAGCTAAAGTTTCGACCACTGAGGGCGTCGGTAGTTTCAGTGACTGGCTGGGCGTACCAGTGGATCAGCTCTCCGATACCACGAGTGCGCTGCCGTTTCAGAATAGTCCCTATGGGGCGGGTCTTTGTGGTTCCTCTTCTTGAATTCAGCTTGGCTGTCGCTGTGAACTGATAG
This sequence comes from Ideonella sp., assembly GCF_041287625.1. Classification (GTDB taxonomy): domain Bacteria; phylum Pseudomonadota; class Gammaproteobacteria; order Burkholderiales; family Burkholderiaceae_C; genus Ideonella. Next base: position 37,711 of record NZ_JBGGNH010000018.1, on the reverse strand, counting down.
AGTCCACCGATTCATCATTTGTGGCTCAAGCCGTAGGAGTTCGAGATCATGGGCATGGTCGCCTTGGTCGGCCTGCCGGGTAGCGGTAAATCCACCATCGGTCGGCAATTGGGCAGGAATCTTGGTTGTCGGTTCGTCGATGCCGACCATGAAATCGAGCAGCACATCGGCTGCTCGATTTCGTCGTATTTCGAGCTTCACGGAGAGTTGGCATTCAGAGAGGTTGAAGAGTCTGTGATTGCCCGGCTCAGCCAGCTTGATGGCTTGGTGTTGGCAACTGGCGGGGGGGCAGTCCTGCGTGAAGCCAATCGCCATGCGCTCAAGGCCGGTGGCAATCTGGTCATCTACCTGCGGGCGCAGGTGGATGACCTCGCCAGGCGGCTCCAGCACGATACCCAGCGTCCGTTGCTGAAGGATGTCTCGCCTCAAGTGCGGTTGCGAGAGTTATTTGCTCAACGTGATCCGCTGTACCGCGACATCGCTGATTTCGCAGTCGACACGGGGCGCAGCTCGGTTGCAACCTTGGCACACTTGATCGCAATGCAGCTCGAGCTTGCGAGGCCTGAGCAGTTCAGGGGGCGGGCCGGCTAGTCGGCCCCGTTTACACTGGCGGTATGCCAACGACAGTGACCTGCCGCTCTCCGGTAATCCGCGTGCCAGTGAGCCTGGGTGACCGTGCATATGACGTGATGATCGGCTCCGGCCTGCTGCGGGCCGAAGAGCTTTGGGTGGACTTGCCGCGTGCTTCGATCGCAGTGTTGGTGACCAACGTGACCGTGGCGCCGCTGTATGCCGCCACAGTGCAATCCCAACTGATGAACCGATTTAACAGGGTGCATGTTGTGACTCTGCCCGACGGCGAGCAGCACAAGACCTGGCACACGCTGAACCTGATCTTCGACCAATTGCTGGGTCACGAATGTGATCGGAAAACGGTGTTGGTGGCCCTCGGCGGCGGCGTGATCGGCGACATGACCGGTTTCGCCGCTGCTTGCTACATGCGCGGCGTGCCGTTTGTGCAGGTGCCCACCACGCTGCTGGCGCAGGTGGATTCCTCGGTGGGTGGCAAGACTGCCATCAACCATCCGCTTGGCAAGAACATGATCGGCGCGTTTTATCAGCCGCTTCGTGTCGTTTGCGATGTGGATACCTTGCAGACCTTGCCGCCGCGGGAAGTGGCTGCGGGGTTGGCGGAAGTCATCAAGTACGGCCCGATTGCGGACGCTGCCTTCCTGGACTGGCTCGAGACCCACATTGAAGACCTTGTGGCGCTCAAGCCCGAAGCGCTGACGCACGCGGTGCGCCGAAGCTGCGAGATCAAGGCGGCAGTGGTGGCGGCAGATGAACGTGAAGGCGGCCTGCGCGCCATCCTCAATTTCGGCCACACCTTCGGCCACGCCATCGAGGCTGGCCTGGGTTTTGGTGTCTGGCTGCATGGCGAGGCGGTTTCAGCAGGCATGGTGATGGCAGCGGATCTGTCAGAGCGGCTGGGACTGATGCCGGCTGGTTTTCGGGCGCGCTTGTCGACGCTGTTGCAACGTGCAGGGTTGCCTGTGGCAGGCCCGAAGTTGTCGATTGACGAGTACATCCAGCACATGCGGGTCGACAAGAAGGCAGAGGCTGGTGACATCCGCTTCGTGCTGATCGACCGCCTGGGCTCTGCCGTGGTGCGGTCCGCGCCGGTTGCGCTGGTGCGGCAGACGCTGGAGGCCTGCACCGCGTGATGAGCATTGCTCGCCTCGGCTTGCCGCCGCAGGCGGTTTACGCGGTGCCTCAGACCAGTCCCGGCGGCCGGCGCATTGCCGAACTGCCAGCGCCAACACGCAGCGACTTCCAGCGCGACCGCGACCGCATCGTGCATTGCACGGCCTTCCGCCGGCTGGTCTACAAGACGCAGGTTTTCCTCAATCATGAAGGCGACCTGTTTCGCACGCGACTGACGCATTCGCTGGAAGTGGCTCAGCTCGGGCGCTCCATCGCCCGCAGCCTCGGGCTGAACGAAGACTTGGTCGAGGCCATTTCGCTGGCGCATGACTTGGGCCATACGCCTTTTGGTCATGCCGGGCAGGATGCGTTGAACGACTGCATGGCCGATCACGGTGGTTTCGAGCACAACCTGCAGAGCTTGCGGGTTGTTGACGCCTTGGAACAGCGCTACCCCGGTTGGGACGGCCTGAACCTGTGCCTGGAAACGCGCGAGGGCATCCTGAAGCGCTGCCCGTTGCCGCTGGCAGCACAGATCGAGGCTCGCGAGCCGGCGGGTGTGGCCCGGCGGTTCATTGACGGCACGCAACCCAGCCTCGAGGCGCAACTCTGCAACCTGGCCGACGAGATCGCCTACAACGCCCACGACATCGATGACGGCGTGCGCTCAGGCTTGTTGAGCCTGGCAGCCTTGCGTGTTGTGCCGCTGTTCGCCCGCTTCGACGAGGAGGTGCAGCGCGACCATCCTGGCCTGGCCACCAAAGCGCCACGCCGCCTGCTCGCGGAAATCATCCGCCGCATGCTGTCGGCGCAGGTCTATGACGTGATCGACAGCGCCTCCGAAGCAATTGCAGTCGCTGCGCCAGCTTCTTGCGACGCCGTTCGTCAGCAGCCGGCGTTGATCCGCTTCACGGCCGACATGCGTCACGCCAGTGCCGAGCTGAAGCGCTTCCTCTTCCGCGAGTTGTACCGGCATCCGCAGGTCATGGACACGACCCAGCGTGGCCGCCGAATCATCACGGAGCTGTTTGCTGCCTACCTGCACGACCCGCAGCAATTGCCGGAAGAACATCGCGGACTCGACGCCGCGGGCGGCATCGGCCCGCGTTGCGTGGCCGACTACATCGCCGGCATGACCGACCGCTTCGCCACCCGTGAGCACGAGCGCCTCACCGGCAGGCGCGTCTTCCTCGACGACTGACCGCGAGCCATCCCATGCAGATCCGCGCCGATAAATGGGGTCGGAGTCAATTTGTTAGACTGCCGGCATGGCCCGTCAAGCTCGCATGTCGGTCGCGGGATATCCGCATCACTTGATCCAGCGCGGTCACAACCGTGCTGACGTTTTCGTTGATGATGCCGACCGCCAGCGTTACCTGGACATCCTTCGAGACGTTGCGCACGAGCACAAAGTGGCCGTGCATGCCTATGTACTGATGGGCAATCACGCGCACCTGTTGGCCACGCCCGAGACCGCTGAAGGCCTCAGCCGCATGATGCAGAGCCTGGGCCGGCGCTACGTCGGTTGGTTCAACCACAGGCACCAGCGGACCGGCACGCTCTGGGAAGGGCGCTTCCGGTCCCACCTGGTCGATGCCGATGCCTATCTGTTGAGTTGCCTTCGCTACATCGAGCTCAACCCGCATCGTGCCGGCTTGGTCTCAGGTTTGCTTGACCACCCCTGGTCCAGCATGGCGCACCACCTCGGACAGCGACGCGATCCATTGGTGACTGACCACCCCGCATTTTGGCAACTCGGGAACACGCCCTTCGAACGAGAAGCTGCTTATCGGCAATGGTTGGAAGAGGGAATTTCCGAATCCGAGCGACAGCGCCTGACCGAGAGCCTGCTGAAGGCGCGCCCGCTCGGCAGCCCGCGCTTCATGCAGCAGTTGTCGCAAGAACTGGCACGGCCCTTGGTTCCCAGGCCGCGCGGTCGGCCTCGCAAGCCCACCGCGACGGAATGACTCCGTCCCCATTTAAACGAGGAGGCCGCATTCGTGGTCCACTTAATTCACTCTGACCCCAATTTATAGAACTTGAAGGGGGAGGCGTATTTGCGCACACTAGGGTCATTCCCCAGCTACCGTCGAGGATTGCGCCATGACCCAGGCCGCCACGGGACCTACCCGCCAAGAAATCGAATCGCTCGCCAAGGGCGGCTTGTATGACCCGACACAGGAGCACGACGCCTGCGGCGTCGGCTTCGTGGCCCACATCCAGGGCCTGAAGGCGCACCACATCGTCGAGCAGGGGCTGAAGATCCTGGAGAACCTGGATCACCGCGGCGCGGTGGGTGCGGACAAGCTGATGGGCGACGGCGCCGGCATCCTGATTCAGATCCCGGACGAGTTCTTCCGCGCCGAAATGGCCGCGCAAGGTGTGGCGCTGCCGCCGTTGGGTGAGTATGGCGTCGGCATGATCTTCCTGCCGAAGGAGCATGCGTCCCGCCTGGCCTGCGAGCAGGAACTGGAGCGCGCCATCAAGGCCGAAGGCCAGGTGCTGCTGGGCTGGCGAGACGTGCCGGTGGACCGCGACATGCCGATGTCGCCCACCGTGCGCACCACCGAGCCGGTGATCCGCCAGGTCTTCATCGGCCGCGGGCAGGACGTCATCGTGCCGGACGCGCTCGAACGCAAGCTCTACGTGATCCGCAAGACGGCTTCAGCTGCCATCCAGCGCCTGAAGCTCACGCACAGCCGCGAGTATTACGTGCCCAGCATGAGCTGCCGCACCATCATCTACAAGGGCCTGCTGCTGGCTGACCAGGTCGGCAAGTACTACAAGGACCTGGCCGATCCGCGCACCGTCTCGGCACTCGCGCTGGTGCACCAACGTTTCTCGACCAACACTTTCCCGGAATGGCCGCTGGCGCACCCTTACCGCATGGTGGCGCACAACGGCGAGATCAACACCGTCAAGGGCAACTTCAACTGGATGCGCGCCCGCGAAGGCGTGATGAAGTCGCCGGTGCTGGGCGACGACCTGCAGAAGCTCTACCCGATCAGCTTCGAAGGCCAATCCGACACCGCCACCTTCGACAACGCGCTGGAACTGCTGACCATGAGCGGCTATCCGCTCGCTCAGGCCGCGATGATGATGATTCCCGAGGCCTGGGAGCAGCACGAGAAGATGGACCCGAGGCGCCGCGCGTTCTATGAATATCACGCCTCGATGATCGAGCCCTGGGACGGCCCGGCCGCGATGGTTTTCACAGACGGCAAGCAGATCGGCGCAACGCTGGACCGCAACGGCCTGCGCCCGGCGCGCTACATCGTCACCGACGACGACCTGGTGGTCATGGCCTCGGAAAGCGGCGTGCTGCCCATTCCCGAGAACCGCATCGTCAAGAAGTGGCGCCTGCAGCCGGGCAAGATGTTCCTGATCGACCTGGAGCAGGGCCGCATCGTCGACGACGCCGAACTGAAGAACCAGTTCGCCAGCGCCCGCCCGTATCGCCAGTGGATCGACAACGTCCGTGTCAAGCTGGACGACGTGCCGGCCAGTGCCGCGGTCTCCACCAGCTTCGCCGAAGCGCTGCTGGACCGCCAGCAGGCTTTTGGCTACACGCAGGAGGACATCAAGTTCCTGATGGCGCCGATGGCGATTGCCGGCGAAGAAGGCATCGGCTCGATGGGCAACGACTCGCCGCTGGCCGTGCTGTCGGATAAGAACAAGCCGCTCTACAGCTACTTCAAGCAGCTGTTCGCCCAGGTCACGAACCCGCCGATCGACCCGATTCGCGAAGCCATCGTGATGTCGCTCAACAGCTTCATCGGTCCCAAGCCCAACCTGCTGGACATCAACGCGGTGAACCCGCCGATGCGCCTCGAAGTGGCCCAGCCCATCCTGGACTTCCAGGACATGGCGCGGCTGCGCGCGATCGAGGCCCACACCAGCGGCAAGTTCAAGCCCTACGAGCTGAAGATCACCTACCCGCTGGCCTGGGGCAAGGCCGGCGTCGAGGCCAAGCTGGCCTCGCTGTGCGCCGAAGCGGTGGACGCGCTGAAGAGCGGCCACAACATCCTGATCATCACCGACCGGGCGATGGACCGCGAACACGTGGCCATCCCCGCGCTGCTCGCGCTCTCCGCGGTGCACCACCATCTGGTGCGCGAGGGCCTGCGCACGACGGCTGGCCTGGTCGTCGAGACCGGCTCGGCGCGCGAGGTGCATCACTTCGCGGTACTCGCCGGCTACGGCGCCGAAGCCGTGCACCCGTACCTGGCGCTGGAGACGCTGGCGGCGATGCACGCCGACCTGCCGGCCGATCTGTCGACCGACAAGGCGATCTACAACTACGTCAAGGCCATCGGCAAGGGTCTGTCGAAGATCATGTCCAAGATGGGCGTGTCGACCTACATGTCCTACTGCGGCGCCCAGTTGTTCGAGGCCATCGGCCTGAACCGCGACATGGTTGCCAAGTACTTCCGCGGCACCGCCACGCAGGTCGAAGGCATTGGCGTGTTCGAAGTGGCCGAAGAAGCGTTGCGCAACCACCGCGCAGCGTTTGGCGAAGACCCGCTGCTCGAAGGCATGCTGGAAACCGGTGGCGAATACGCCTGGCGCACCCGCGGCGAAGACCACATGTGGTCGCCGGACGCGATTGCCAAGCTGCAGCACAGCACCCGTTCGGGCAAGTTCGACACCTACAAGGAATACGCCCAGCTGATCAACGACCAGAGCCGCCGCCACCTGACGCTGCGCGGCCTGTTCGAGTTCAAGTTCGACCCCAGCAAGGCGATTCCGCTGGAAGAGGTCGAGTCGGCGGCCGACATCGTCAAGCGCTTCGCGACCGGCGCGATGTCGCTGGGTTCGATCTCCACCGAAGCCCACTCCACGCTGGCCATTGCCATGAACCGCATTGGCGGCAAGAGCAACACCGGCGAAGGCGGCGAAGACCCGGCGCGCTATCGCAACGAGCTCAAGGGCATCCCGATCAACGCCGGCACCAAGGTGTCCGACGTGATTGGCGCCGATGTGATCGAGTCCGACTACACGCTGAAAGACGGCGACAGCCTGCGCTCGCGCATCAAGCAGGTCGCCTCGGGCCGCTTCGGTGTCACGACCGAGTACCTGGTCTCGGCCGACCAGATCCAGATCAAGATGGCCCAGGGCGCCAAGCCCGGCGAGGGCGGCCAGTTGCCAGGCGGCAAGGTCACCGAATACATCGGCCGCCTGCGCCACTCGGTGCCGGGCGTGGGCCTCATCAGCCCGCCGCCGCACCATGACATCTATTCGATCGAGGACCTGGCGCAGCTGATCCACGACCTGAAGAACGTGAACCCGCGCGCCAGCATCAGCGTCAAGCTGGTGTCCGAGGTTGGCGTGGGCACCATTGCGGCCGGCGTGACCAAGTGCAAGGCCGATCACATCGTGATCGCCGGGCATGACGGCGGCACTGGCGCCTCACCGTGGTCGTCCATCAAGCATGCTGGCTCGCCGTGGGAGCTGGGCCTGGCCGAGACGCAGCAGACGCTGGTGCTGAACCGCCTGCGCGGCCGCGTGCGCGTGCAGGCCGACGGCCAGATGAAGACCGGCCGCGACGTCGTCATCGGCGCGCTGCTGGGTGCTGACGAATTCGGCTTCGCCACCGCACCGCTGGTGGTCGAAGGCTGCATCATGATGCGCAAGTGCCACCTGAACACCTGCCCGGTCGGCGTCGCCACGCAGGACCCGGTGCTGCGCAAGAAGTTCGCCGGCAAGCCCGAGCACGTCGTGAACTTCTTCTTCTTCGTCGCTGAAGAAGCTCGCAGCATCATGGCCCAGCTGGGCATTCGCAAGTTCGATGAGCTGATCGGCCGCGCAGACTTGCTGGACACCAAGAAGGCCATCCAGCACTGGAAGGCGAGGGGCCTGGACTTCAGTCGCGTGTTCCACCTGCCCAAGGTGCCGGCCGAGGTGCCGCGCTTCCATGTCGAGTCGCAGGACCACGGCCTGGACCGGGCGCTGGACCGCAAGCTGATCGAAAAGTGCCGCGCCGCGATCGAAAAGGGCGAGAAGGTCCAGTTCATGGAGGACACGCGCAACGTCAACCGCACGGTGGGAGCCATGTTGTCCGGCGAGCTGATCCGCCATCGCCCCGAGGGCCTGCCGGACCACACCGTCTTCATCCAGATGGAAGGCACCGGCGGCCAGAGCTTTGCTTCATTCCTCGCGCCCGGCATCACGCTGTACCTGATCGGCGAAGCCAATGACTACACCGGCAAGGGCCTGTCCGGCGGCCGCGTGGTGGTGCGTCCCAGCATCGACTTCCGCGGCGACGCCAGCCGCAACATCATTGTCGGCAACACCGCGTTGATCGGCGCCACCAGCGGCGAGGCCTTCTTCCGTGGCGTGGCCGGCGAGCGCTTCGCGGTGCGCCTTTCGGGTGCCACGGCGGTCGTCGAAGGCACGGGCGATCATGGTTGCGAATACATGACCGGTGGCACCGTCGCCGTGCTGGGCGTGACCGGGCGCAACTTCGCGGCCGGCATGTCCGGTGGCCTGGCCTATGTCTACGACGAAGACGGCAAGTTCGCCGACCGCTGCAACACCTCGATGGTCGCGCTGGACAAGGTGCTGCCGGCCGCAGAGCAGGAAGCCAGCACCGACAAGGCGCTGTTCCATCGCGGCAAGAGCGACGAAGCCACGCTGAAGAAGCTGATCGAGGACCACCACCGCTGGACCGGCAGCCTGCGCGCCCGGGACATCCTGGACCACTGGGCCGAATCGCGCGCCAAGTTCGTCAAGGTCTTCCCGCACGAATACAAGCGCGCGCTGGGCGAGATGCACGCCAGGCAACAAGCCAGCGAAGTCGTGACCAAGGCGAAGGCCGTTGAAGCCACGAAGTCGGTCCCCGCCAAATAAGCCAGCCGCAGCACGCTAGGAATCAAACATCATGGGAAAAGTCACTGGCTTCATGGAGTACGACCGGCTCGAAGAGGGCTACCTGCCGGTCGAGTCGCGCCTGAAGAACTACAAGGAATTTGTCATCGGGCTGAAGAGCGATGACGCGAAGGTGCAGAGCGCCCGCTGCATGGACTGCGGCACGCCGTTCTGCAACAACGGCTGCCCGGTCAACAACATCATCCCGGACTTCAACGACCTGGTTTTCCGCAACGACTGGCGCAACGCGATCCGGGTGCTGCACAGCACCAACAACTTCCCCGAGTTCACCGGCCGCATCTGCCCGGCGCCCTGCGAAGCCGCCTGCACGCTGAACGTCAACGACGACGCGGTCGGCATCAAGTCCATCGAGCACGCCATCATCGACCGTGCCTGGGCCGAAGGCTGGGTTGCGCCGCAGCCAGCCAAGCACAAGACCGGCAAGCGCGTGGCCGTCGTTGGCTCGGGCCCGGCCGGCCTGGCCGCGGCGCAGCAACTGGCCCGCGCCGGCCATGACGTGGTGGTGTTCGAGAAGAACGACCGTGTCGGTGGCCTGCTGCGCTACGGCATTCCCGACTTCAAGATGGAGAAGACGCACATCGACCGCCGGGTCAAGCAAATGGAGGCCGAGGGCGTGGTGTTCCGCACTGGCGTGATGGTCGGCGCGCTGCCCAAGGGCAGCAAGGTCACCAACTGGGCCAAGGAGACCGTCAGCGCCGAGCAGCTGAAGGCCGAGTTCGACGCGGTGCTGCTGGCGGGCGGTGCAGAGCAGAGCCGCGACCTGCCGGTGCCGGGCCGCGAGCTGGAAGGCGTGTACTTCGCGATGGAGTTCCTGCCGCAACAAAACAAGGTCAACGCGGGCGACAAGCTCAAGGGCCAGCTGCGTGCCGAAGGCAAGCACGTCATCGTGATCGGTGGCGGCGACACCGGCTCCGACTGCGTTGGCACCAGCAACCGCCATGGTGCGGCCAGCGTCACGCAGTTCGAGCTGATGCCCACGCCGCCGGAAGAGGAAGACCGGCCGCTGACCTGGCCGTACTGGCCGTACAAGCTGCGCACCTCGTCCAGCCACGAAGAAGGCTGCCAGCGCGAGTTCGCCATTGCCACCAAGGAGTTTGTCGGCGAGAAAGGCAAGCTGACCGGCCTGAAGACGGTGCGCGTCGAATGGCAGGGCGGCAAGATGGTCGAAGTGCCGAACAGCGAGCAGTTGCTGAAGGCCGACATGGCGCTGCTGGCCATGGGCTTCGTGAACCCGGTCGGCACCATCCTCGAAGCCTTTGGCGTCGACAAGGACAACCGCGGCAACGCCAAGGCCACCACCGAGGCGCACCACGGCTACCGCACGTCTGTCGAGAAGGTGTTCGCCGCCGGCGACATGCGGCGCGGCCAGTCGCTGGTGGTCTGGGCGATCCGCGAAGGCCGGCAGGCGGCACGTTCGGTCGATGAATTCCTGATGGGCCACAGCGAGCTGCCGCGCTGAGCTGCGCACTTTTTCGCCCCTGCGATTCACTGCCGCTTCGCAACTCGGAAGCCCCTGCCGACCATTGGTCCGCGCAGGGGTTTCGCGTTTACCGGGCTGCTGCGACCGGGCTGGCGGCACCAGCTGTCAATGCAAGATGAACCTTGGTTCACCGCGGGGAAACCCCGCGCCACAGGCGAAACGCCAAGATCCGGTATCCTACGCATTGACTTTCCGGTCCCCAGCCAGTGGCTGCGCGTGGCCCCTCTTGTCTTCAACCCCTTTGAGTCCGGCCCTGGTGGCCGCGCTTGCCTTTGTCCCAAGCATTGATCGAGATCGACCACGTCACGTTTGGCTACGACCCGAGCCGGCGCATCCTGAACGACGTGTCGCTGAGCTTCCAGCGCGGCCAGGTCACCGCCATCCTGGGCGGATCGGGCTGCGGCAAGACCACGCTGCTGCGGCTGATCGGCGGCGTGCATGCCGTCAACAGCGGCAAGGTGATGTTCGACGGCGAAGAACTCAACGTGCGCGACAAGGCCCAGCTGTACCGGCTGCGCCGTCGGCTGGGCATGTTGTTCCAGTTCGGCGCCTTGTTCACCGACCTCAGCGTGTTCGAGAACGTGGCCTTCCCGCTGCGCGAGCACGGCGACCTGAGCGAGGAGATGATCCGCGACATCGTGCTGATGAAGCTCAACGCGGTGGGCCTGCGCGGCGCGGCTTCGTTGCGCATCAGCGAAGTCTCGGGTGGCATGGCGCGGCGCATTGCGCTGGCCCGCGCCGTGGCGCTGGACCCGGAAGTCATCATGTATGACGAGCCTTTTGCCGGGCTGGACCCGATCTCGATGAGCGTCACCGCGAACCTGATCCGCAAGCTCAACGACGCCACCGGCGCGACCACGCTGATGGTCTCGCACGACGTGCAGGAGTGTTTCCAGATCGCCGACTACGCTTACCTGATGGCGGCCGGCGGCCGCGTCGTGGCACATGGCACGCCTGCCGAGCTGAGCCAGTCGGAAGAGCCTGAAGTGCGCCAGTTCATCCGTGGCGAGCCCGACGGTCCGGTGCGATTCCACTATCCGGCCCAACCGCTGGCGCAAGAACTCGGCTTGGCGGCCGAGCCGGTGCAACCCGAGGCGGCAGCATGATCGACCTGATCGCGCGCCTGGGCGCTGCCACGCTGCGTGTCCTGCAGTCGCTGGGCCATGCCACGTTTTTCCTGTTCGACCTGATCCGTTTCCTGCCTGCAGCGCTGCGCCGTTTCGGGCTGGTCGTCACGCAGTTGCATGCCATCGGCAACCGCTCGCTGCTGATCATCCTGGCCTCCGGCATGGCGGTCGGCTTCGTGCTGGCGCTGCAGATGTACTACGCGCTGGTGACCTACGGCGCGGCCGAGTCGCTGGGCCTGATCGTCAATCTGGCACTGGTTCGCGAGCTGGGGCCAGTGGTCGCCGCGCTGCTGTTCGCTGGCCGGGCCGGCACTTCGCTGACGGCCGAGATCGGCCTGATGAAGGCCGGCGAGCAACTGGCGGCGATGGAGATGATGGCGATCGACCCGCGTGCTCGCGTGCTGGCGCCGCGTTTCCTCGGCGGCATCATCTCGATGCCGCTGTTGGCCGCGCTGTTCTCGGCCATCGGCATCCTCGGCGCCTATGTCGTTGCGGTGCTGCTGATCGGCGTGGACGCCGGCAACTTCTGGTCCATCATGCAATCCCGGGTGGACGTGTTTCGCGACGTGGGCAACGGCGTCGTCAAGTCCTGTGTGTTCGGCCTGATCTGCACCTCGGTGGCGCTGTACCAGGGCTATGAAAGCCAGGCAACGCCCGAAGGCGTGGCCCATGCGACCACGCGCACTGTCGTGATTGCTTCCCTGGGTGTGTTGGCAATGGACTTCCTGCTGACCGCCCTGATGTTCTCCACCCCTTGAGCCGCATGCCCAACCTCATGTCCAAGGCGGGAGCACGAAAGAACTGTTTATGAACAAGAAAAGCATCGAAATCCTGGTCGGCCTGTTTGTGCTGCTTGGCGCCGCCGCCATCGTCTTCCTGGCCCTCAAGGCGGCCAACCTGGCCAGCTTCTCCAGCACCGAGGGCTACCAGGTCAAGGCACGCTTCGACAACATCGGCGGGCTGAAGCCCCGCGCGCCGGTGCGCTCGGCCGGTGTCAATGTCGGACGGGTCAAGTCCATCACGTTGGACCCCGCCACCTACCAGGGCCTGGTCACGCTGGAGATCAGCAAGGGCGTGCAGTTTCCCAAGGACTCGTCGGCCAAGATCCTGACCGCCGGGCTGCTGGGTGACCAGTACGTGGGCATCGAGCCGGGGGCAGATGACAAGAACCTGGCCGCTGGTGACGTGATCAAGCAGACCCAGTCGGCCGTGGTGCTGGAGAACCTGATCGGACAGTTCTTGTTCAACAAGGCGGCCGATGCGGGCGCCGACAGCGCAGGGGATTCCAAATGAGCATGACGACACGCCGCAGCGGCCTTGCCGCTGCGTTGCTGGTGTTGAGCCTGGCCGCGCACGCGGGCGAGGACGACATCGCGGTTGCCGCAGAGCCGTCCGAAAGCCAGCAGTTGCAGGACGTCCAGGCCGCGCCGGTAGCCGAAGAAGCACAGCTCGCACCGGCAGAGGCAGACGCGCAGCAGGCCGCTCCGATGCCTGCGCCTGCCGCGCCCGACGCTGTCACACCCGTGGCCGAGCTGGCGAGTGCCGTCGCTGTCGAGGCCCAGGCGGACCGGGACACCGAAGCCAATGACAAGCCGGCGAGCCCGGTCCCGAACAAGCGCGATCCGTTCGAGTCCTTCAACCGCGGCGTGTTCTCGTTCAACGAAGGCCTGGACGCGCACCTGCTCAAGCCGGTGGCCGAGGGCTACAAGAAGGTCGTGCCGGAACTGGTCCGTACCGGCGTCGAGAACGTGCTGGGCAACCTGGGTGACGTCTGGTCCACCGTCAACAACCTGCTGCAGGGCAAGATCGAAGGCACCGCGCGCATGACGATGCGGGTGCTGAGCAACTCCATCATCGGCATGGGCGGCATCTTCGATCCGGCCACCGACATGGGCCTGGAGCGCTTGAGCGAGGACTTTGGCCAGACGCTGGGCCGCTGGGGCATGCCGCCCGGGCCTTACCTGGTGCTGCCGCTGCTCGGCCCGTCCACCGTGCGCGACGCGGCCGCGACGCCGGCCAACGTCTACTTCGGCCCGACCTATTTCATCGACGACTCGAACGTGTCGCTGGGCGTCGGGGTGTTGAACGTGATCAGCACCCGGGCCTCGCTGCTGGACGCTGGCCAGATGCTGGACTCGATCGCGCTCGACAAGTACAGCTTCCTGCGCGACGCCTACCTGGCCCGCCGCCGCAACCAGGTCTACGACGGCAACCCGCCGGACGAGCCGGACGACAGCGACGCCGATGGCGCGCCTGCGCCGGCCAAGCCCTGACGTCACACACAACTCGTCACGTCTCTCGCGTCGGCTGGAAGCCGGGCCCGGGCGTTGACTGCAAGCACTGACCGGGCTGTCCGCCCGCTGAAAGGAAATCCAGGCATGTCGTTCGCTCTGTTCCCGCGCGCCGCAATCGTGATCACCGTGGCCGCCTCGGCCCTCGTCTCCACCGCCGTGTTCGCGCAAGCCACCGCGCCCGATGCGCTGATCAAGGATTTGTCCACCGAGGTCATCGACACGGTGAAATCAGACAAGGCGATCCAGGCTGGCGACGTCAGCAAGATCGTCGCCCTGGTCGACGCGAAGGTGATGCCCAACGTCAACTTCCAGCGCATGACGGCCTCGGCCGTGGGCCGCCACTGGCGTGGCGCCACGCCGGAGCAGCAAAAGCGCCTGCAGGAAGAGTTCAAGATCCTGCTGGTGCGCACCTATGCCGGCGCGCTGACCCAGGTCAAGGACCAGACGGTCGCCCTGAAGCCTTACCGCGCCGCTGTGGAAGACACCGAAGTCGTTGTGCGCACCGAGATCAAGGGCAAGGGCGAACCGATCCAGCTGGACTACCGGCTGGAGAAGACGGCCGCGGGCTGGAAGATCTATGACGTCAACGTGCTGGGCGTCTGGCTGGTCGAGCAATACAAGAGCAGCTTCGCGCAGGAAATCGGCACCAGCGGCGTCGATGGCCTCATCGCCAAGCTGGCCGAGAAGAACAAGGCGGCCGCCGGTTCGAAGGGCTGATCTCGCGATGATTGCCTTGCCCGCCCACCTGACGCTGCGTGAAGCGCGCGCCACGCTGGCCACCTTGACGCCGGTGATCGCAGCCAGCACCGAGCCGGTGATCGAGGTGGACGCGGCTGCGCTGACGCACATCGACTCCGCCACGCTGGCGGTGCTGCTGGCCTGCCGGCGCAGTGCCGAGGCCCAGCAGCGGCGCTTCGTGGTGCTGAATGCGCCGGCCCGGCTGGTCGAGCTGGCCACTTTGTACGGCGTGCAGGACCTGCTGGGGCTGCAGGCGCACTGAGTCAGCTGCACCCCAACGGTCAATGACCCACGGCCGCGCGAACCTCAGGTTCACGCGGCCGTTGTGCTTTCTAGGCCCGCGCTATTCCGGTTGCGCATAGCGCCGCATGCGCAGGTTGCGCTTGATCTCCTGCAGCACCGGCCGCTGGGCCTGGCCCAGGCGCAGGGCCACGCCGGTGGTCAGGATGTCGATGATCATCAGGTGCAGCATGCGCGAGACCATCGGGCTGTAGCGGTCGTAGTCTTCCGGGTGGTCGGCCGCCAGCAGGATCTGGTTCTGGTTTTGCGCGAGCTGGGCCAGCGGCGAACTGCTGGCGGTGATGACGATCAGCGTTGCACCCTTGCGCAGCGCGATCTCGGCCACGTCGATCAGGTCCTTGCTGCGGCCCGAGTTGCTGATGATGACGGCGCAGTCCTCGGCCTTCAGCATCGTCGCGCTCATGATCTGCACATGGCCATCGCTCATCGCCACCGCGTTGACGCCAAGCCGGAAGAACTTGTGCTGCGCGTCCTGGGCGACGATGCCGGAATTGCCCACGCCGTAGAACTCGACCCGGCCCTTGACCTGCGCGGTGGTCGTCAGCGCCGCCAGCGCGCGCTCGAAGGCATGGCCGGTCGCGTCATTGCGGTACTTCAGCATGGCCGCCACGGCGTTGTCGATCACCTTGACGATCAGGTCACCCGGCTTGTCGTCCTCGTCCACCGAGCGGTGCACAAACGGCACGCCTTCGTTGACCGTGCCGGCCAGCTTCAGCTTGAAGTCGGCCAGCCCGTCATAGCCCACGCTGCGGCAGAAGCGCACCACGGTCGGTTTGCTGACATGCGAGCGCTCGGCCAGCTCGCCCACCGGCATCGACGAAAAGCTGCGCGGATCCTGCAGCACCAGCTTGGCCACGCGCTGCTCCGCAGGCGGCAAGGCGGGAATGGAGGCTCGGATGCGGTCCAGCATGATGGGTGACCTGGTTGGCTGTGGCTCGGGCTGGGCGAGGTTCATCGGCATGTCCTCACCTCTTTTTTCAGATCACTGCTCTTCGGCCCAGGCGAAACCGTCTCGCGCGACCAAGGCGCTGGCGGCCGCAGGCCCCCAGCCACCGGCCGCGTAGGTCTTCAGGTCGCTGGGGTTGCCTTCCCAGGCATCCAGGATGGGTTCGACCCAGCGCCAGGCCTGTTCCTGCTCGTCGCTGCGCACGAACAGGTTCAACCGGCCGGCAATCGCGTCCAGCAGCAGGCGTTCGTAGGCGCCCACTCGCTCGGAGGGGAAGGCCTTGTCGAAGTCCAGGTCCAGTGACACCGGCGCCAGCTGCTCGGCCGGGCCGGAGCCCTTGGCGGCCAGCAGGTGCAGCTCCAACCCGTCTTCCGGCTGCAGGTTGATCACCAGCTTGTTCGCGCGGCCGTTGCTGGCAAAGATCGGGTGCGGCACCGGGCGGAAGTTGACGACGATCTGTGCGTCCCGTGCGGCCAGCCGCTTGCCGGTGCGCAGGTAGAAGGGCACGCCGGCCCAGCGCCAGTTCTGCACCTCGGTGCGCAGCGCCACGAAGGTTTCGCAGCTGCTGTCCTTCGGCACCTTCACTTCGTCCAGGTAGCCG
Source organism: Ideonella sp. (assembly GCF_041287625.1). GTDB lineage: Bacteria > Pseudomonadota > Gammaproteobacteria > Burkholderiales > Burkholderiaceae_C > Ideonella. The sequence goes on along the minus strand of NZ_JBGGNH010000018.1, from coordinate 21,633 downwards.
GGCACCGGCTTGCCGTCCACCGTGCCGGCCTTGTACTGGCCGCGCAGCACGTCGCGCGTCACGCTGTCCGGCGTGAAGGGCTTGAGGGACTTCAATACCTTGAGCTTCTCGTCGCGGATGGCGTCGGCGTCGTTGGTCGACGGCGGCTCCATTGCAATCATCGTCAGCAACTGCAGCGCATGGTTCTGGATCATGTCGCGCAGCGCACCGGTGCGGTCGTAGAAGTCCCCCCGCGTGCCCACGCCGATGGACTCGGCCAGCGTGATCTGGATGTTGGCAATGCTCTCGCGGCGCCACAGCGGCTCGAACAGCGCATTCGCAAAACGCAGCGCCATCAGGTTCTGCACCGAAGGCTTGCCGAGGTAGTGGTCGATGCGGAAGGCCTGGCGCTCGTTGAACACCGAGCGCACCACGCGGTTGATTTCCTGCGCGCTCGCCAGGTCGTGGCCCAGCGGTTTTTCCAGCACCACGCGCACCCGTTCTTCGTTCAGCCCGGCGGCGCCCAGCTGTTCGCAGATCACCGGGAACAGGTACGGGCTGGTCGCCAGGTACAGCACCACGGTTTCGGCACTGCGCGCGTCCAGCCATTGCTTCAGGCCGGCGTAGTCCTCGGGCTTGGACAGGTCCATGCGCCGGTAATGCAGCAGGTCGGCAAAGCGGGCGAACTCCTCGTCGCTCGGCCGCTTCGAGCTTTCGACTTCGGCGAAGCGCTCCTTGATGAAGCTGCGGTAATCGTCGTCGCTGCGTTCATCTCGCGCCACCGCCAGGATGCGGCCGCCGGCTGGCAGCTTGCCATGACGGAAGGCCTGGAACAGCGCGGGCATCAGCTTGCGCCAGGTGAGGTCGCCGGTGCCGCCAAAAAACACGAGGTCGAAAGACATGGGAGTGGATGTGTAATTTAATTACCTGGTTCATGATGCATGAGTTTCTTGGACCGGTCAATCCGGCCTGCCAGGGAGGCCAGGGCCGGCTGGCGGCACCTGTCCTGCATGCGTCCACAGCGTCGGAACGTAACCGAAACGTACTTGCCGCGTCACGCAATCGCGGTCTAATTGCAGCTGCCGTGGCGCGCCCTTCGCGCGTCGGCCCTTCTGATGAACCAGCTCGACCAACTCAAGGCCTTCACCACCGTCGTTGCCGACACCGGCAACTTCAAGCAGATGGCGCAATACGCGCCACGCGACGCGACCACCAACCCTTCGCTGATCCTGAAGGCCGTGCAAAACGCGGACTACGCGCCGCTGCTCCGCGACACCGTTGCCGCGCACCGCGGCGAGCCGCTGGACCGCATCGTCGACCAGGTGCTGGTGCGCTTCGGCCTGGAGATCCTGAAGGTCGTGCCGGGCCGGGTCTCGACCGAAGTCGACGCCCGTCTGTCCTTCGACACCGCGGCCACCATCGCCCGTGCCCACTACCTGATCGGCCTGTACGAGGCTGCCGGCATTGCCCGCGAACGCGTGCTGATCAAGATCGCCGCGACCTGGGAGGGCATCCAGGCCGCCAAGGCGCTGGAGCAGGTCGGCATCCATTGCAACCTGACACTGCTGTTCAGCTTCTGCCAGGCCGTGGCCTGCGGCGAAGCCGGCATCCAGCTGATCTCGCCCTTCGTCGGCCGCATCTACGACTGGTACAAGAAGCAGGCCGGCGCCAGCTGGGACGAGGCCGCGATGGCCGGTGCCAACGACCCCGGCGTGCGCTCGGTCAGCCACATCTACCGCTACTACAAGAAGTTCGGCATCAAGACCGAGGTCATGGGCGCCAGCTTCCGCAACGTCGGCCAGATCACCGCGTTGGCTGGCTGCGACCTGCTGACCATCAGCCCGGACCTGCTGGCCCAGCTGCAGGCCAGCGACGCGCCGCTGCAGGCCGCGTTGACCCCGGCGCTGGCCGAGGCTGCCACTGACCTGCATGCCGTCAGCTACCAGGAAAGCAGCTTCCGCTACGCGCTCAACGAAGACGCGATGGGCACCGAGAAGCTGGCCGAAGGCATCCGCGCGTTCGCCGTGGACGCTTCCAAGCTCGACCAGCTGATCGTGGGGCTGCAATGAGCGCAGCCGCTGCACCCCGCTGCGACCAGACGATTGCCTGGACGGCGCTGCAAGGCCACTTCCAGGCCCACGGCCGCGGCCTGGACCTGCGCGAGGCCTTTGCCCGTGACGCTGGCCGCTTCGCCGAGTTCAGCGTGCAGGCGCCGGAGGTGTTTGCCGACCTGTCCAAGAACCGCTGGGACGCGACCACGCGCCGCCTGCTGGTGGAACTGGCCGAGGCCTGCCAACTGCCCGCGCGGCGGGACGCGATGCTGGCCGGCGAGCCGATCAACAGCACCGAAGGCCGGGCCGTCTTGCACACCGCGCTGCGCGCCCCGCGCGGCCAGGGCTTGTTCAGCACCGAAGTGCATGAGGTACTGGACAGCATGCTGGCCTTCGCCGAGCGCGTGCGGGACGTGGCGACCAGCGGCATCACCGACATCGTCAACATCGGCATCGGCGGTTCCGACCTCGGCCCGCAGATGGCGATGCCCGCGCTGCAGCCCTACGCGCACCCCGGGCTGCGGCTGCATTTCGTCTCCAACGTCGACGGCCACGACATCACGCCGGTGCTGTCCCAGCTGCGCCCCGAGCGCACGCTGTTCATCATCGCCTCCAAGACCTTCACCACGCAGGAGACCATGGCCAACGCCGCGGTCGCGCGGCAGTGGTTCGTCGAGCAAGGCGGGCAGGACGTGGCCAAGCACTTCGTCGGCGTCACCACCAACCTCGAAGCCGCGGCCAAGTTCGGCATCAGCGAGACCTTCGGCTTTTGGGACTGGGTCGGCGGCCGCTATTCACTGTGGAGCGCCATCGGCCTGCCCATCGCCATCGGCATTGGCAGCGAAAACTTCCGTGCCTTCCTGGCCGGTGCGCATGCAATGGACCGCCATTTCGCCGAAGCCCCGCTGGCCGGCAACCTGCCGGTGCAGCTCGGCCTGCTGGACGTCTGGTACCGCAATTTCCACGGCTTCACCAGCCGCTCCGTCGCGCCCTACCACCAGGGCCTGAAGCGCTTCCCGGCTTACCTGCAGCAACTGGAGATGGAGTCCAACGGCAAGTGTGTGGACATGGCCGGCCAGGCCTTGCCCTACGGCACCAGCCCCGTCGTCTGGGGCGAGCCTGGCACCAATGGCCAGCACGCCTACTTCCAGATGTTGCACCAGGGCACCGACGTGATCCCGGTCGAGTTCATTGCCGTGAAGACGCCCACTCACCCGCACGCCGATCTGCACACCAAGCTGCTGGCCAACTGCCTGGCGCAAAGCCAGGCGCTGATGCTGGGCAAGACTGCCGCCGAAGCCGCAACCGAATCCGCACCCACCGCGTCCAAGACCTTGGACCGCGAGGTGCTGTCCCACCACCGCAGCTTCCCCGGCAACCGCCCGAGCAGCACGTTGGTGCTGGATGCGTTGACGCCGAGCGCGCTGGGCGCGCTGATCGCGCTCTACGAGCACCGCGTGTTCGTCAGCAGTGCGATCTGGGGCATCAACAGCTTCGACCAATGGGGCGTGGAGCTGGGCAAGGCCTTGTGCAGCCAACTGCTGCCCCGTTTTGGCACGGGTGATGCGGCTGGCCTCGACGGGTCCACCGCCGGACTTCTGGCGAAATTGCGGGCTTGAGGTCAGCGTGAGCAAGCCTGCCGTCATCTTCGACTTCGGCGGCGTGCTGTTCCGCTGGAACCCGGCCGAGCTGCTGGCCCTGGTGCTGCCGGACCGCGTTCGCAATGTCGCCGATGCCGAACACTGGAAGCTGCAGTTCTTCCAGCAGTACGAGGGCGACTGGGGCGCGTTCGACAGCGGCCTGATCGACGATGCCGAGGTGGTCCGGCGCATCGCGGTGCGCACGGGTCTCACCGAAGCCGAGGTGCGGGCCGTGGTCGATGCGGTGCCCGGCTACCTGGTCCCACAGCCAGGCACCGTCGCCGTGCTGCGCGCGCTCAAGGACGCCGGCCACCCGCTGTTTTTCCTGTCCAACATGCCAGCGCCTTATGCGGAGTATCTGCGCCGCACGCACGACTTCCTCGGCTGGTTCGAGGCTGGCGTGTTTTCGTCCGAGGTGAAGATGGGCAAGCCGGCGGCGGAAGTCTTCGAGCTGGCACTGGCCCGCTTTGGCCTGCAACCCGGGCAGGCGCTGTTCATTGACGATCACCCGATCAACATCAGCGCTGCCCATGCGCTGGGCCTGCCGGCCGTGTTGTTCACAAGCGCCGAACAACTGGCGCTGGACCTGAAGGCGCAAGGGCTGCTGTAAAGCAGCAGGCACGGATCAGTTCCCGGCTTGTTTCGACAAGGCCGGTACCCTTGACCGCTGACGCGCCCGCCGCCACTGCCGCTCCGAGCTGAAACCGCCCAGCGCGGCCGCTTGTTTGCCGGCCAGGCCGGCGGCGCTGGCTTCCACTGCCAGTGCCAGGCGCACCTGTTCGACGTGCTCGCGCGGCGACAGGCCGGCGTGCTGCTGGAACAGCCGTGAGAGGTGGCGTGGGGTGACGTGGGCCAGTGCGGCCATGCGTTCCAGCGTCCAGTCCTCGCCGGGTGCGTCCACCACGGCGTTTTGCACCGCGTGCACGGCGGGGTGCAAATGCCGGCGCCCGGTCAGCAAGGGCGAGCGTTCCGGGTCTTCACTGCCGCGGCGATGGAACACCACCATGACCTGCGCGACGGCGGAGGCCAGGCCTTCGCCCTGGCGTTCGGCGATCAGGTGCAGCGCCAGGTCGATGCCGGCTGTGATGCCGGCGCTGCTCCAGACCGGGCCGTCGCACACGAACACGCGGTTGGGCAGCACGCGGGCGCCGGGTGCCATCAGCGCCAGGTCGGCCAGCAGCTCGTGGTGGGTGGTGACCTGCCGCTCGGCCAGCAGGCCGGCGTCTGCGGCCAGCAGCGCGCCGACGCAGACGGTCAGCAGCCGGTGTTCGCTGCCCGGGTTGGCCAGCGCAGGCGCGAGCACACGGCCCAACCAGTCCCGCGTGGCCAGCCAGGCGTCCTGGTGGCGCACCACCTGCAGCGCGTCACCCGGCCGGCCCAACAGCACGACCCAGGTCGGTGAGGCGAGCTGTGCGGGCAAGGGTGACAAGGCCGAGAGCCCCAGCCCCACCGACGAGATGACCGTGGTTTCGGGCCCTGCAAAACGCATCTCGAAACCCGCGGGCAGGCCGCGCCTGGCGAGTTGCTGGTTGGCCAGGCGGAAGGCCTCGGCCGGGCCGGCGAGGTCCAGCAGCAGCGTGTCCGGCAGCACGATGAACAGCACCTGGACCGGCGGTGCGCCGGGCAGGCCGAGCGCGGGCGGGCGAGGGGCAGTAGGGCTCATGGGTGTTTCAGGACAGCAGCGGATCGTCACGCCATGGTGTGTCGAGCTGGCGTGCGGTGCGGCGAGCCCACACGCTGCCAGCGCTGTCCGGCCCAAGGCCCGCCAACGCGGCATCGCCCGCGCGCCGCACCAAGTGCAGGCTGAGGTCGATGCCGGCGGCAATGCCGGCCGAGGTCAACACCTTGCCGGTGTCGACCCAGCGCAGGTCGGGGCGCAGCGTCAGACCTGGCTGCAGCTTGGCCAGATCGGCGAGGTCTTCCCAGTGCGTGGTCGCCTCGCAGTCGCGCAGCACGCCGGCTGCGGCCAGCACCAATGCACCGGTGCAGATGGAGGCCACGCAGCTGGCGGCGCTGGCGCGGCGCTGCAGCTCGGCCAGCAGCGGTGCGTCGGTCAACAAACCGTTCACCACGCCGCCGGGCACCAGCAGCCAGTCGCAAGCCGGGGCGTCGGCCAGGCGGTGCCGCGGCTGCAGCGGCAGGCCCGCGCGGGCGAGCACCGGGCGGCCGTCCGGCGAAGCCGTCACCAGTTCGAAGTGCGGCAGCTGCAGCGGCGCGACAACCCCATTCACCACAGGTGCCTCATTGCCGGCGAGGCGCTGGGCCATGCGGTTGGCGGTGGTCAGCACCTCATACGGCCCGGCGAAATCCAGCAGTTCGACCTCGTCGAACATCAGCAACAGCACGCGGATCGCTGCGGGTGCGGTCATGCCGCCTCCGCTTCTGCGCCGTGTGCCGCCTCGGCGGCGCGGGCCAGGGCCTGGTCCACGCTGCAGATGGTGGCGAAGCGGCCGGCCAGGACGGTCTCCGTGCGTTCGCAGATCGCTGCGGCACTGAGCACCGTGCCGGCGGGGGTTTGCATGTCGAAAGTCAGCGTGGCCTCGGTCACGTAGTCAATCTCCCAGCCTTCGTCGCTGGCATGGCGAGTGGTGGTTTCGCAGCATTGCTCGGTGCGGATCCCGGCGACGATCAGGCGGCCGATGCGCTGTGCGCGCAGCCAGTCGCCCAGCCCCGTGCCGACCAGCGCGCTGTGGCGATGCTTGTCCACGCGCAGGGCCGGCGTGAAGGCTGGCAGGCCGTCCAGCGGGCGCACCAGGCCGCTGGCATGCGCGAAGGGGTTGTCGGGCGTGTCCGGGCCGTCGCTGTGGAAGACCTGCACCACGGGGATGCCCCGGGTCTCGCAACCGGCCAGCAGGCGGCGGGTTGCGTCCAGGTAAGCGGGCAGTTCGCTGTCCTGCCAGTAGGGCCGTGCGGGGAAGGAGGCCTGCACGTCGATGAGCAGCAGGGCGGTCCGGGTGGTGTCAAAAGAGGACATGGAATGATTCTCCGTGGAAAGCGTACATCCGAATGTTCCCTTCTTGGCGACAAGCGACCAAGGCCGCCGCCGGACCTGTTGCGGTCAATTCAGGACTTCAGGTGGCGCAGGGCGGGTCCTTCATGCTGCATTGCCGAGCTGTCGGATCGCTGTCGGCATCCTGTCCGGCGCGAAATGGCGGGCGAAACGCCGCCTGTTCTGCGCTTTGGCATTGGCGGGGCCGCCCGATAGTCAAGGTCTGGCACGTCCTGGCATTGCCCGCCGGGCGGTGAGGCTGTGCCACGTTGGGAGTCCAAGATGAATCTCTCCTCGATCGGCACTGGCGCTGCAGCGCAAGCCCTTTCTGCCGCCGGCGTTTCCGGCAAGACCGCCATGAGTTTCCACGAACTCGGCAAGTCGCTGCGCAAGGGCGACATCGAAGGTGCCAAGCAGGCTTATGCCGACATCCTGAAGAACCCGCCCGAAGGCGCCAGCTGGGACCCCAACAGCGCGTTTGCGCAGTTGGGCAAGGACCTGGCCAAGGGGGACATCGACGGCGCCAAGGCCATCGCGGCCGATGCGATCAAGTCGGCTCGCGATCAGCGCGGCCATGGCTCGACCACTGGCGGCCCGATCGTGAACCAGGACCCGACGCCGCCGGACGCTGAATCAATGGCCGTCAGCGGCAGCATTTCGCTGACCGCCTGAGGTCGACCGGCTTGGTCAGCGGGCGGCCAGCGCCCGCTTGGCCAGGTTGACCCAGAGCGCTGCGCCCTTGGGGATCAGCGCGTCATTGAAGTCGTAGTTCGGGTTGTGCAGCGTGCAGGGCCCGAGGCTCAGGTCGTGGCCGGCGTAGCCTCGCCGGTGCTCGCCTTCGCCGTTGCCGATCATGAAATACGCACCCGGCTTTTCCATCAGGAAAAAGCTGAAGTCTTCCGCGCCCATGGTCGGGTCGAAGTCCAGCGTGTTCTCGGCGCCCACCGTCTCGCGCATCGCTTCGCGCAGCTGTGCGACCTCGGCCGTGTGGTTGATCGTCGGCGGATAGTTGCGGTGGAAATCAAACGCCGCCTTCGCTCCGAAGGCGGCCGCGGTGTGCTCGCTGATCTCTCGCATGCGCTGCTCGATCATGTCCAGCACGCCGACCGAGAAGGTGCGCACCGTGCCCTGGATCTCGCAGGTGTCCGGCACCACGTTGGTGGCCTCGCCGGTGTGGATCATGGTCACCGAGATCACGGCCGCATCGGTCGGCTTCTTGTTGCGCGTCACGATGGTCTGGAAGGCCTGCACCATCTGGCAGGCGACCGGCACCGGGTCGATGCCGTTGTGCGGCAGTGCGGCGTGCGAGCCCTTGCCGGTGATGACGATCTTGAACTCGTTGCTCGAAGCCATGATGGGCCCGTCGCAGACCGAGAAGCTGCCTTCGGGCAGGCCCGGCCAGTTGTGCATGCCGTAGATCGCGTCCATCGGGAAGCGTTCGAAAAGCCCGTCCTTGATCATTTCGCGCGCGCCGCCGCCGCCTTCTTCGGCCGGCTGGAAGACCAGGTAGACGGTGCCGTCGAAGCCGCGCTCACGGGCCAGGTGCTTGGCCGCGGCCAGCAGCATCGCGGTGTGCCCGTCGTGGCCGCAGGCGTGCATCTTGCCGGCGTGCTTGCTGGCATGCGCGAAGGTGTTGTGCTCGGTCATCGGCAGCGCGTCCATGTCGGCGCGCAGGCCGATGGCGCGTGGGCTGCTGCCGTTTTTCAGGATGCCGACCACGCCGGTCTTGCCCAGGCCGCGGTGGATGGGGATGCCCCAGGCCGTGAGGTTGCGCGCCACCAAGTCCGAAGTGCGTTCCTCGTGGAAGCACAGCTCCGGGTGAGCGTGGATGTCGCGTCGCAGCGCGGTGAATTCGTCTGCATCGCGCAGCAGGTCGGAGATCAGGGGCATGGCGCGTTCCGCTGTCAGGGTTCATGCCATGTTAGCCCCCTGACGCATACCCGACTTGCCATGCCGGACGACCGTGCGTTGGCGCTGCGGGGGCCGGCGCCGGTGGCTTGGCGTACCCGCGAGGCCGGCTGCCCCATCTACCTCCTGACGGCCCCGTTCTCGGTCAGCATCGACAGTTCAACGAACTTGGAAGCGACGTGATCGTGTGCACCGAGGTTCAGGTTGAAGCCGCCGAAGTTGACGTTTTGCAGCGACTCCAGCCCGGTGGTCAACCCTTCCCGGGTGTTGGTGCGGCCGCGTTTCAGGCCCTCGACGAACACACGTGCCGCCAGGAAGCCTTCCATGCTGGAGTAGTTCGGTTTGGCGGCACTGCCGGCGGCCTTCACGGCGTCCAGGTATTCGCGGGAAATCGGCGTCGTGGTCGAGAACGGAAAGGGCATGACCTGGCTGACGACCACGCCCAGCGCTTCCTTGCCCAATTCGTCCGCCAGCGCCTGTGTGCCCACGAAGGACACGTTGTAGAAGGTGCCGCCGTAGCCGGCCTTGCGGGCGGCGCGGATGAAGGCCGCGCAGCTCTTGTAGGCGCTGATCTGCACCACGCCGTCCGGCTTCGCGGCGATGATGGCCTTGACGGCGGCGTCCACGTCCACGCTGTTGCGCTCCACCGTGCCCACCGCGACCGGCTGCAGGTTGTGTGCCTTCAAGGCTTTGTTCACGCCGTCCAGTCCGGCCTGGCCGTAGCTGTCGTTCTGGCGGAAGACGGCGATCTTGCTCAGGCCAAACGAGGTCATCTGCTTGACGATCAGGGCCGTCTCGTCGTCGTACGAAGCACGCACGTGGAAGACGTTGCGGCTGAACGGCTCGCGCAGCGCCGGGGCCCCGGTGAACGGTGCGAAGAACGGCATCTTCGATTCGTTGACCAGGGGCATCGCCGCCAGCGAGGTCGGCGTGCCGACATAGCCGAACAGCGCGAACACGTTGTCGGCGATGAATTTTTCGGTGTTGGCCTTGCAGCGAACCGGGTCGTAGGCATCGTCCAGCGTGCGCAGCTCGATGAGCTGGCCGTTCACGCCGCCGCTGGCATTGACCTGGTCGAAATGCAGCCGCGCTCCCAGGTTCATCTGCGTGCCCAGCAGCGCCGCCGGGCCGCTGAAGGCGGCCGACACCAGGCGACTTTCCTTGTCGGCGCGGGCCGAAGGAAGCAGGGCGGCTGTGGGAAGGGCCGCCAGCGACTGCAGCGCACGCCGGCGGGACCAGCCGCGCATGCGCGGCTTGACAGATGAATCGGAATTCATGTTTCGTGCTCTTTGAGCTGAGGAATGGGCAAGGCCCAACGAAAAAGACATCGGCCGGTGCAATCCCGGATTGACAGGCTCGATCAATGACCGCTGCATTGTTACAAGAGTAAGCAGGACTTATTGCGCGGAAAAGCGGTTTTTATCGCCGCTTCAGTGGCCGCATGACCTGGTTGACCCTGGCTTTGCCTTCGGGGCGACCTTCGCGGTCCTGGTGAGGCATGTGACATGATCCAAGAATGAGCGATCAGACGACTGCCACCCACCCGGCTGCCGCAGTGCGTGTGGTGCACGCAGCCTGCCCTCACGACTGCCCCGACACCTGTGCGATCCGTGTCACGGTGCAAGGCCAGCAGATCGTGCGCCTGCAGGGCGACCCCGACCACCCCACCACCCACGGCGCGCTGTGCACCAAGGTTTCGCGCTACGCCGAGCGCGTCACCCACCCCGAGCGCGTGCTGCGGCCGCTGCGCCGCCTCGGCGCAAAGGGTGAAGGCCGCTTCGAGCCGGTCAGCTGGGACGAGGCGCTCAGCGACATTGCCGGCCGACTGAAAGCCATTGCCGCGCGGGACCCGGAAGCCATCCTGCCCTACAGCTACGCCGGCACCATGGGCCTGGTGCAAGGCGAGAGCATGGCCTCGCGCTTCTTCCACCAGCTCGGCGCTTCGTTCCTGGACCGCACCATTTGCGCCGCGGCCGGCGGCGAAGGCCTGCAGCAGACCTACGGCGCCAAGATGGGCATGCACCTCGAGCACTTCGCCGAGAGCAGGCTGATCCTCATCTGGGGCAGCAACTCGATTGCCTCCAACCTGCATTTCTGGACCTACGCGCAGGCTGCCAAGCGCAACGGCGCCAAGCTGATCGCCATCGACCCGCGCCGCAGCGAAACCGCCGAGAAGTGCCACCAGCACATCGCGCCGATGCCCGGCACCGACGGCGCGCTGGCGCTGGGCCTGATGCACGAACTGATCGTCAACGACTGGCTGGACCATGACTACCTGGCGCAGCACGTCGAAGGCTGGCCCGAACTGCGAGCGCGCGCGCTGCAGTGGCCGCCCGAGCGCGCAGCCGAAACCTGTGGGCTGACGGCCGACGAAGTGCGCGGCCTGGCGCGTGACTACGGCACCACCGCGCCGGCCGCGATTCGCCTGAACTACGGCATGCAGCGCGTGCGCGGTGGCGGCAATGCCGTGCGCCTGATCGCGCTGCTGCCTTGCCTGACGGGTGCCTGGAAGCACCGCGCAGGTGGCCTGTTGCTGTCGGCCTCCGGCTGGTTCAAGCGCGTGCGCAACGGCGCTGCGCTGGAGCGCCCGGACCTGCTGGCCGGCCGGCGGCCGCGCGCCCTCAACATGAGCACCATCGGCGACGACCTGCTGAACCCCGGCTCGGCAGCGTTTGGCCCGAAGGTCGAGGCGGTGATCGTCTACAACAGCAACCCGGTCGCGGTGGCGCCGGACTCGGCCAAGGTCGTCGCCGGTTTCCAGCGCGAGGACCTGTTCACCGTGGTGCTGGAGCACTTCCTGACCGACACCGCCGACAACGCGGACTACGTGCTGCCGGCCACCACGCAGCTTGAACACTGGGACGTGCACACCAGCTACGGTCACACCTACCTGCTGATCAACGAGCCGGCCCTGGCGCCGGCCGGCGAGGCCCGCTCCAACGCCGAGATCTTCCGCCAGCTGGCCGCGAAGATGGGCTTCGACGACCCTTGTTTTGCCGACGACGACCTGGCGCTGGCCCGTCAGGCGTTGGTGCCGTCGGTGGACTTCGAGCGCCTGCGGCGCGACGGCTGGCTCAAGCTGGACCTGCCCGAGGCGCCGTTTGCCGAAGGCGGTTTCGCCACGCCCAGCGGTCGCGCCCGCGCCACCGCGCCCGGCGTGCCGCTGCCGGACTTCGTGCCGAACTACGAAAGCGCGCGCAGCACCCCAGAGCTGGCCAGTCGCTTCCCGCTGGCGATGATCTCGCCGCCAGCGCGCAACTTCCTCAACTCCACCTTCGTCAACGTCAAGAGCCTGCGCGCCATCGAAGGCGAGCCGCTGCTGGAAATGCACGCCGGTGACGCGGCCTCTCGCGGGTTGGTGGACGGCAGCATGGTCCGTGTCTTCAACGACCGCGGCGAGCACCACTGCCTGCTGAAGGTCAGCCCGCGCGCGCGGCCGGGGGTCGTGCACGGCCTGGGCGTGTGGTGGCGCAAGCTGGGCCGCAACGGCACCAACGTCAACCAGCTGACCCACCAGGGCCTGACCGACCTGGGCGGCGGCCCGAGTTTCTACGACTGCCTGGTCGAGGTCGCCGCGCTGCCCGTGGCGGCGTGAGCGCCCAGGCAGCTCAAGGATGCGCTGGGGCAGGTGGCTGGCCGTGAGCACGGCATCTCTGGTGGGCGTGGTCGTGTTGGCCGCCGGTACCGTGTGCGCCACCAGCGGCTGCAGTTCCATCGGCTACCTGCTGCAGTCGGCGCAAGGCCATGTCTCGCTGATCACCAGCGCGCGTCCGGTGAGCGACGTGATCGCCGATGCGCAGACCCCCCCGGCCCTGAAGGAGCGCCTGGCGCTGACCCAGCGCCTGCGCGACTACGCCGTCTCCGAGCTGAAGCTGCCGGACAACCACAGCTACCGCAGCTATGCGGACCTGCACCGGCCGGCCGCCGTGTGGAACGTTGTGGCGGCGCCCGAGCTGTCGCTGAAGCTGCGCACCTGGTGCTTTCCCATCGTCGGCTGCGTGGGCTACCGCGGTTACTACGCGCTGGACACCGCCGAAGCGGCTGCGCAGTCACTGCGCGACGAAGGCCTGGAAGTGGCCGTCTACCCGGTGCCGGCCTACTCCACGCTGGGCAAGACCGAATGGCTGGGCGGCGACCCGCTGCTGAACACCTTTGTGCAATGGCCCGAAGGCGAGCTGGCGCGGCTGATCTTCCATGAGCTGGCGCACCAGGTGGCCTACGCGCCGGGCGACACCTCGTTCAACGAAGCCTTCGCGACTGCGGTCGAGCGCCTGGGCGGCGAGCGCTGGCTCGGCACGCATGCCAGCCAGCAGGCACGTGACCAGTACGCCGCGCTGAACAGCCGCCGCGACGACATGCGGGCCATGGTCAACCACACCCGGCTGGCACTGGACGCCGTCTACAAGAGCCCGCTGGACGATGACGGCAAGCGCGCCCGCAAGGCCGAGCTGATGGCCGCGCTGCGTGCCGAGTATGCGCAGGCCAAGGCCGAGCGCTGGAACGGTTACGCCGGCTATGACCTGTTCTTCGAGAAGCTGAACAACGCCACGCTGGGCGTGCAGGCCGCTTACCTTGGGCTGGTGCCGGCCTTCGAGGCCTTGTTCGAGCGCGAAGGCCGTGACTTTTCGCGCTTCTACACAGCAGTCAAGGCGCTGGCCGAGCGACCCCGAGCCGAGCGCGACGCCGCCATCAAGGCGCTGTTGCCAGCGGGGCAGGCCGCGCCCGATGTCACACCTGAAGCCGACCCGGCCAGCAGGCCGGGCTGAAGTTGCAATTCCGAGCGCGCTGCAGCGGCGACAATCCGGCTCGCTGTGCGCCACTTGGCGCGCCCTGTTCCGTCCAGACTCCGCCAACGCCATGTCCGATTTGAAGATTCGCCGCGAACACCAACTGGGCTTGGCCCGCGCCCGCGCCGTGGCCAAGAAATGGGCCGAACACGCCGAAAAGAAGTTCGACGTGAAGTGCGAGCTGGCGAGCGGCGAAGCGCAGGACGTGCTCCGCTTCAGCCGTGCCGGCGTGAGCGGCGAGATGCTGGTCAGCTCAGATGCATTCGAGCTGAACGCCAAGCTCGGCTTCCTGTTCAAGCCCTTCGCCAGCCAGATCGAAGCCGAGGCCTGCAAGCAGCTGGACACCGCGCTGGCCAAGGAAGCCGCCAGGGGCGCTGGCTGAAGTCAACGCGGCAGGCTGTCGCTGCCGTTTGGCCCTGGGCTCAACAGCGTGATCTGACAGCGCCGGGCCTGCGCCGATCCGTCAGGTTCCTGCCTTGGTCTTCGCGCTGTACATCAGCGAAATGTGGCTGCCGTTGCTGCCGTCGTCGCTGACGTCGACCATCACGTTGCTCTCGGCCTTGGTGTCCGAGATGCTCAGCGTCATGCCTTTTTCCTTGCCCTGGTCCATCACCAGCTTGTCTGCCTGGCTGGCCTTGAGTTGGGCCCGGTACCAGTCCGAAACCTTCTTCGGGTCATCGCTGCTGGTCAGCTCCACCTGCATCATCATGCCCTCGCCATTGACGATGCGCGTGCCCTTGTTGTCGGCCGGCTTGGCGCCCGGGTAGAACGGCAGCCCCAAGTCCTTCTCGCTGATCTGGGCCGAGCCCATCTCCATCTTGAAGGCCTTGCCGTGCTCGTCCTGCCCCTCGACCTTCATCCCGCCGTTGCCCAGGTCTACCTTGGCATTGGTGTTGCCATCCTTGTTGATCGAAGACTCGATCATCTTCTCGGTCGCCTTCTGCGTGGCCACCTCCTGAACCTTGCCGCAGGCGGTCAGGCCGGCTGCCAGGGCAAGCGTTGCCAGTGCAAGGGTGAGGCGGGGGTGTGGGGCGGCGGTGAGCAGAGCAAAACTGCGCATCATCGAAGTCTCCTGGAGCTTGAATGAAAAAGTGGTGGGCATCATGCCGTGCGGTCTCCCTGGTGCCCATCCCCGAAAAAGGGGCGTGACGTGGGCTGGCGAGTCGACGCTTCAGGCACGGCCAGGCCACCGCTTCGCATTTCATCGCCCGATTCCCGCAACTCGTCGCACACCGGCAGACAATCGGCCGCCCGCTTTCTACAGTGTGCTACATCACCAACACACTGGAGCGGCCCATGCAGACCTGGGACAACCGGCAACCGATTTACCGGCAACTGGCCGACCGCCTGGCCGGCGGCCTGCTGGATGGCAGCCCGCCGGAGGGTGAGCCCATGCCTTCGGTGCGGGCGCTGGCCTCGCATTACGTGCTGAACCCGCTTACTGTCGGCCGGGCGCTGCAGGCGCTGAGCGAGGACGGGCTGCTGGAGAGCCGGCGCGGGCTGGGCATGTTCGTGCGCAGCGGGGCGCGGCAGCGGCTCAAGGAGCTGGAGCGGCAACGCTTCCTGGAGCTGGAGTGGCCGCAACTGCGGCGGCGCCTGCGCCAGCTGGGCCTGGGACCCGAACAACTTGACTGGGAGGCATGACGCCATGAGCGACAACATCAACATCAGCACAGACCAAGGTGCAGCGCTGATCCGGGCCGAAGGCGTGAACCTTCGCTACGGCAAGAAGACCGTGCTGGACAACCTGAGCTTCACGATCCCGAAGGGCCGCGTGGTTGGCCTGCTGGGCCACAACGGCGCCGGCAAGACCACGCTGATGAAGGCGATGGTCGGCCTGGCCGCCCATGCCGGTCAACTGGACGTGCTGGGCCTGGACCCGCGCAAGCAGCGCACCGAGTTGCTGCAGTCGCTGTGCTACATCCCGGACGTGGCCATCCTGCCGCGCTGGGCCAGGGTGCACGAGCTGATCACGCTGATGAGTGGCATGCATCCGAAGTTCTCGGCCGACCGATCCCGCGAGCTGCTGCGCCGCACCAGCGTGGGCCTGAACGACAAGGTCAAGCAGCTCTCGCGGGGCATGGTGGTGCAGTTGCACCTCGCGCTGATCGCCGCGGTGGACGCCCGCATCATGATCCTTGACGAGCCGACGCTGGGCCTGGATGTGCTCTCGCGCAAGGCCTTCTACGAGCTGCTGATCAACGAATGGTGCGATGGCGAGCGCACGGTGCTGATCTCGACCCACCAGGTCGAGGAAGTGGAGGCGCTGCTGTCGGACGTGATGATGCTCAACGACGGCAAGCTGGTGCTCAACATCAGCCTGGACCAGCTGGACCAGCGCTACTCGGCGCTGAGCCATGCGCCTGCGGCTGCCAGCGCGGTCGCCGCGGCCCATCCGCTGCTGCGCTACGGCGCGCCGAACGGCCCGTCCACCGCGATCTTCGACGGGGCGATGCCCAGTGAGGTCGAGGCCCTGGGCCAGCGCGTGCGGCCCAGCCTGGTCGACCTGTTCCTCGCGCTGACACGCGCCCCCGAACTGAACCCGCGCGCCGGCCGCTGAGCGGCCACGTGATCCAAGGAGCATGAAATGAATTCGACGACTTTCCTGGCGCTGATGCAGCGCGAATGGATGCAGCACCGGCGCGGCTGGCTGATCTTCAGTGCGGTACCGCTGTGCATGATGCTGTTCGCCATCGTGGTGGGCAATGTGCATGTGTCTTCCGACGAAAGCGCACTCAGCGTACTGGTGGCGCTGGCCGGTGGCTACATCGGCGCGGTGATGATGCTGGGCTGGGTGGGCGCCGGCTTCCAGTCCTCCGGGCTGGGCCAGCGGGACCGGCAGGACCGCAGCATCGAGTTCTGGCGCTCGTTGCCTGTGAGCGACTGGGCGGCGGTGGGCGCCACCGCGCTGATGCACGTGCTGGTGTTCCAGCTGATGGTGGCCGGCATCGCCTTCGTCTGCGGCCTGGTCGTGGCGGTGCTCACCGTGGCCCGCGTCTACGGCCTCGGCGGGCTGGCCTCGCTGCCTTGGGGCACGCTGGGCACGGTGATTGTGGCCGCCGTGCCGCGGGTGCTGGTGGCGGTGGGTGCTGCGGCGCTGTGGGCCGCGCCGGTGATGCTGTTCGTGATGGCGGCCTCCGCCTGGCTCAAGCGCTGGGGCGGCATTGCCGCGGTGGGCGCGCTCGGCCTGGGTGGCGTGATCCTGGCCAAGGTCTACCAGATGCCCTGGCTGCTGCAGACGCTGGCGACCATGGCCGAGCGCTTCCGCGACGCGATCTTCCCGGTGGCCCGACACGACTTCGAGTCCTTCCCCTGGGACGGCCAGCTCACGCAGCTGCCGCAATGGCTGCTGAGCGACACCCATCGCGTGCTCGGCGAACTGGTCGACCCGGCGATGGGCTGGGGCCTGGTGCTGGCGGTGCTCAGCTTTGTGCTGTTGGTGCTGCGGCGGCAGCGGGCTTGAGCCTCTTGCCCCGACAAAACAAAAGCCCCTCGCGAAGGGGCTTTTTCAATGGGCGACGAGAAGAGCGTCAACCTGCCGGAAACAGGTCCCTCAATCGCGGATACAGCTGCGCCCAGCGCGCCTGGCGCGGCGCCAGGTAGGCGGCTTCGGCGGCGTCGGGTTCGAAGCGGCGGGCCAGCGGCGGCGCGGGGCAGACCTCGGCCAGCAGCGTGCGGGGCAGGCTGCCGTCCGCGTTCAGCGCGGGCGACAGGTCGGCCAGCCAGGCGAGGCGGGCCGCGCCGAGCGCGCCGCCGGCTTCGCCGCCTTGGTGGGTGTGCAGCGCCACGCCCAGCGTCGAGGCCAGCAGCTGCGCCCATTCGGGGCTGCGGGCACCGCCGCCGACGAGCGACAGCGCCTTGACCGCACCAGGTGCAGCGCCCAGCGCGCGCCAGCCGTCCAGCAGGCCGAAGCCCACGCCTTCCATCACGGCGTAGCCGAGATGGAAGGCGCTGTGGCTGCCGGTGAGGCCAAACAGCACGCCTTGCGCGTTGGCGTCGTTGTGCGGCGTGCGTTCGCCGCTGAGGTAGGGCAGGAACAGCGGGGCGGCGTCGCGCTCGGCGGGGCTGAGCGCGGCGACCTGGGCGACCAGCTCGGCCTCGCTGGCCAGCCCGGTCAGCTCGCGCACCCAGCGCAGCGCGCTGGCGGCCGAAAGCATCACGCTCATCTGGTGCCAGGTGGCGGGCAGCGCGTGGCAGAAGGCGTGCACCGCGGAAGCCGGGTTGGGCCGGAAGCGGTCGTTGGTCAGGAAGATCACGCCCGAGGTGCCGAGCGACACGAAACCCTGGTTCGGCTGCACCGCACCAATGCCGACCGCGCTGGCCGCGTTGTCTCCGCCGCCGCCAGCGATGGGCAGGCCGCCGTTTTCGCCACGCTTCAGGCCCCAGCGAGCGGCCAGCGCGGGCAGCAGGTGGCCGGCCACCGCGCTGCCTTCGGCGAGGGCCGGCATCTGCGCTTCGGTGAGGCCGGTGGCCGCCAGCAGTTCAGGTGACCAGCGGCGCTGCGCCACGTCCAGCCACAGCGTGCCGGCCGCGTCGGACAGGTCGCTGATGGCCTCGCCCGTCAGCTGCAGTCGCAGCCAGTCCTTGGGCAGCAGCACCTTGGCGACGCGGGCGAAGAGTTCGGGCTCGTGCTTCCTGACCCACAGCAGCTTGGGCGCGGTGAAGCCTGGCATCGCCAGGTTGCCGGCGATGGCGTGCAGGTCCGGGCAGGCGGTTTCCAGCTCGGCGCATTCGGCGCTGGCCCGGCCGTCGTTCCACAGGATGGCCGGGCGCAGCACCTGGTCGGCCTCGTCGAGCAGCACCGCGCCGTGCATCTGGCCGGACAGGCCGATGGCACGCACCTCGGCCATTGCCGCCGGGTGCGATGCAGCGAGTGCTTGCATCGCGGCGTCGGTGGCGGTCCACCATTGCAGCGGATGTTGTTCGCTCCAGCGCGGCTGCGGGCGCGACAGCGTCAGGGCTTCACCGGTGGTGGCGACGATGCGCTGCTGCGCGTCGAGCAGCAGCAGCTTGATCTCGGAGGTGCCGAGGTCGATGCCAAGGTACATGGGCTTCAGTTCCTTCGGCCGTCGGGCAGCAGGCCAAAACGCTGGCCTGCCTGGCGGCGGAATTCGGTGGGCGTCATGCCCTTGATGTCCAGGAAACGGCGGTTGAAATTGGCCACGTTGTTGAAGCCGACCTCGAAGCAGATGTGCGTGACCAGCCGGTCCGAATCCATCAGCAGCTGGCAGGCGCGGTTCACGCGGATGCGGTTGACGAAATCGGTGAAGGTGTTGCCGGTGGCGCGGCGGAAGAAGCGCGAGAAGCGGCTTTCGCTCATGCCCAGTTCGCCTGCGAGTTCGCTGGCCGACAGCGGCTGGGCCACGTTGTCCGTGATGCGCGAAACGATGGCGTTGATCTGGTCCAGCTGGGTGTCGTCGTCGGCACTCTGCATCTGCACGCTGGACAGCAGCCGGTAGTCGGTGCAGCGCGCCAGCTCGCCGAGGAATTCGGCGAAGGCCGCGAAGCGCAGCAGCCCGTGCCTGGCCTTCACGCGCTCCCAGTGCGCTCGCGCCTGCTCGGCCAGGCCGAAGAACTCGACACCGCGGCGCGCCCGCTCCAGCAGCGGCAGCGCCTCGGCCAGTTCAGGAATGTGCTCGGCCGCAGCGGCGATCGGCGCATGCGGGAACTGGATCACCAGGTCGCGTTGCGCAAAGCCGCCTTCGGGCAGGTCCATCGAGATCCAGTTGTGCGGCAGCCGCGGGCCGCACAGCACCAGGTGACCGGGCTGGAACGGCCCGATCCAGTCGCCCACGAAGGCCTTGCCCGAGCTGGCGACGATGAGGTGCAGCTCGTACTCGTCATGGTGGTGCCAGCGCGCCAGCGGCGTCGGGAAACCGTGCGACAGGCAGCGGATGAAGCCCACGTCCTCCGGCGCCTCGTAGCCCAGCGCGGGGCTGCGGGCGTAGTCATGCTCCAGCTCGGGCTGGCGCTGGCGGGGGAGTTGGGGCGGGTTCTGCATCAGGGGGCTGTGACAGGCGGGTGCGAAGCGACGAAGCTTGCCGCGCGCGCGGCGGCGTCTTGCAACGCGGCCAACAGCGCAGGCGTGCCGGCCAGTTCACCGAACAACACCGTGTCCGCCGCGAAGGCGGCGACCGGGTCGGCCGCGCTGCAGATCGCATGCGCCACGGCCGGGTCCATCGCCTGGTCGTGGTAGACGTGCGGCAGCGTGCCGGCATGCCAGCGCTGCAGGTAGGCCAGGAACAGCGCCGGCAGCATGGCCACGCTGGCAATGCTGGCACCTGCGGCCAGGCGCTCGCGCAGCGTCGGCGCGATGAAGCCGGGGATCTTCGAGAAACCGTCCATCGCCACGCGCTGGTTGGTGTCGGCAATGGCGGGGTTGGCAAAGCGGTCCAGCACCACGTCGCGGTACTTCGCCAAGTCAATCGGGCTGGGCTTGGCGGGCGTGTCCAGCACCGGAATGGTGTCGTTGGTCACGTAGTCGAAGGCCAGTTGGCGGATGGACGCGTCCTGCGTGCCTTCGTGGATGTAGTGGTGGCCCACCAGCGTGCCGGCCCATGCGATGCAGCTGTGAGTCGCGTTCAGCAGCCGGATCTTGGCCTCCTCGTAGGCGTCCACCGACTTCACCATTTCGACGCCCACGGTTTCCCAGGCCGGGCGGCCGGCGGCGAAGCGGTCTTCGATGACCCACTGGATGAAGCTTTCGCCCATCAGCGCGGCCGGGTCGTCCACGCCGGTGGCTGCCAGCACGCGCTCGCGCACGGCAGGCGTGGCGCGCGGCGTGATGCGGTCCACCATCGCATTCGGGCAGGTGGTGCAGACCTCCACCCAGTCGCGCAGCGCGCTGTCGCCGATCAGGTCGATGAACTGCAGCAGGCCGCTGCGCACCCGGTCGCCGTTGTGGCGCAGGTTGTCGCAGTTCAGCAGCGTGAGCGGGCCGCTGGCCTGCTGCATGCGGGCGCGCAGGATCTGCGTCAGCGCGCCGTAGATCGTGGTGCCCGCCCGGGCGGCCTTCAGCGCTGCCACGTCTGCCGCCAGGTCGGCGAAGTTCAGGTCCAGCTGGTGGTCCGCATTCAGGTAGTAGCCGGCCTCGGTCACGGTGAACGAAACGATGCGGGTCAGCGGATCGGCGCCGGCGGCGACCAGGCCTTGCAGCTGCGCGTCCCAGCCAATCACCTGCGTGATGGCGCCGATGCGCTGGTACACGCGCTCGCCGGCCGGCGACACGGTTTCCAGCGTGTACGCGCCGCCCGCAGCCTGCAGCGCGGCGATGGTCTCGGCGCCGTCGGGGCGGATGTTGCCGCCGGCCAGCACCCAGCTGCGGTCACCGGCGTCGTGCAGCGCTTGCTGGTAAACGGCCTGGTGCGCGCGGTGGAACGCGCCCAGGCCCAGGTGCAGCATCACGAACGGGGCTTCGGCGGAGGAGGGAGAGGCGGTGGTCATGGAAGCAGGCGGAAAATGAAGAGGAATCTCAATGGGTTGCGGCAATGGCCACACCCGTGCGTGTCACGCGGCCACCGGCGTCGAACAGGTGCACGGTCTCGGGCTGAAGCTGCAGGCCCACGCGGTCGCCGGCGGACAGCGCGCTGCGCGAGTTCTGCCGCGCCACCAGCTGCGCGCCGCTGTCGGTGCTGACATAGATCAGCGTCTCGGCGCCCAGTGCCTCGACCAGCTCGACCTGGCCGCTGAGCTGGCCCTGGCCGGCCGGCAGCACGGCCAGGTTTTCCGGGCGCAGGCCGATGAAGCCATCTGCCGCGACGGGCAGGCCGTAAGCCGCTGCGGCCTGCGGCATCTGCGCCGCCGCGACCACGTTCATCTGCGGCGTCCCGATGAACTGCGCCACGAACTGGTTGGCCGGTTTGTCGTACAGCTCCAGCGGCGTGCCGACCTGCTCGATCCTGCCGTCGCGCAGCACCACCACGCGGTCGGCCAGCGTCATGGCCTCGACCTGGTCGTGCGTGACGTAAATGGTGGTGGCGCCCAGCTCGCGGTGCAGCTTGGCAATCTCCACGCGGGTCTGGCCACGCAGCGCGGCGTCCAGGTTGGACAGCGGCTCGTCGAACAGGAAGACCTTGGGCGAGCGCACGATGGCGCGGCCGATGGCCACGCGCTGGCGCTGGCCGCCGGACAGCTCCTTAGGCGTGCGCTGCAGGTAGGCGGTGAGGTTCAGGATCTTCGCGGCGCGCTCGACCTTCTCGCGGATCTCGCTTTCGCTGACCTTGGCCAGCTTCAGCGCGAAGCTCATGTTCTCGTACACGCTCATGTGCGGGTAGAGCGCG
>NZ_JBGGNH010000017.1:0-50892 GCF_041287625.1 Ideonella sp. | reverse complement strand
GTAGCCCACGCCCCAGACGGTCTGGATGTAGCGGGGGTTCGACGGGTCCGGCTCCAGCATCTTGCGCAGCCGGGAAATCTGCACGTCCAGGCTGCGGTCGAAGGGCTCGAACTCGCGGCCGCGGGCCAGCTGGGCCAGCTTGTCGCGCGACAGCGGCTGGCGCGGATGGCGCACCAGCGCCTTCAGCATCGAGAACTCGCCGGTGGTCAGTGTGATTTGGTCGCCGTCCTTGGTCAGGCGGCGCAGCGAGAGGTCGAATTCAAACGGCCCGAAGCTGACGACCTGCTGTTCCTTGGCCGGCGCGCCAGGCGCTTCCTGCGCCGGGCGGCGGCGCAGCACCGCGTGGATGCGGGCCAGCAGTTCGCGCGGGTTGAAGGGCTTGGGCAGGTAGTCGTCCGCACCGACTTCCAGGCCGACGATGCGGTCCACGTCCTCGACCTTGGCGGTCAGCATGATGATGGGCGTCGGGTCGCCGGCGGCGCGCAGCCGGCGGCAGATCGACAGCCCGTCTTCGCCGGGCAGCATCAGGTCCAGCACGATCAGGTCGATGGTCTCCCGGGTTTGCAGCCGGTTCAGGGCCTTGGCATCTTCGGCCAGCAGCACATCGAAACCTTCCTGCGTGAGGTAGCGGCGCAGCAGGTCGCGAATGCGGGCATCGTCATCTACAACGACGATGCGGTCCGGGCGGGTGTTGGCGTGGGTGCTCATGAGCGACTCCCAATTTGTAACAGCGGCGATTCTGACGGGCGGATCAGGGTCAAAACGGGATGCTGACGCGTTGTTACAAATGTTGCCCGAGCTGTCATCAGCCTTCAAATGACGGTCAGCGGCGCGGGTGCGGTCCCCGTTGAGGGAAGATGAAGCACATGCAACATCCCGTCTCCTCCCGCTTTTTCACTCCCGCGGCGATCCTGGTCGCCAGCCTTTGCGTGGCCGCTGCGCCGGCCCGTGCCGACGCGCCGCCGCCGTCTGGCGTGCTCACCCTCAGTGCCAGCGCCACCACCGAAGTCCCGCAGGACTGGATGCGCCTGAGCTTCGCGGTGCAGCGCGAGGGCAATGACGCCGTTGGCGTGCAGGCCCAGCTCAAGCAGGCGGTGGACGCAGCATTGGCCGAGGCCCGCAAGGGCGCCAAACCGGGCCAGGTCGAAGTGCAGACCACCGGCTTTTCGATCTACCCTCGCTACAACACCAAGGGTGCGATCAGCGGCTGGCAGGGCCGCAGTGAGTTGCTCGTCGAAGGACGCGACATGGCGGCCATCGGCGCCTTGTCCGGTCGCATCGGCACGATGACGATCTCGCAGGTCGGCTACAGCCTGTCGCGCGAAGCCCGCGAGACCGTGGAAGCGGCGGTCAGTGCCGAGGCCATCACCCGCTTCAAGGCGCGCGCCAGCGAGCAAGCCAAGCTGTTCGGCTATGGCAGCTACACGCTGCGCGAAGTCAGCACCAGCAGCGATGGCGGTGGGGCGCCGCAGCCGATGTTCCGCGCAGCCGCCGCGCCGAAGGCGATGCTGTCCTCGGCGGCCGACGGTGAATCGCTGGCGGTGCAAGCAGGCAAGGAAAGCGTCACCGCCACCGTCACCGGCAGCGTGCAGCTGAAGTAGCCCGGCGCTTATTGCGCGAGCCAGCCGCCATCCATGTTGATGGCGGTGCCGCGCATGTTGTCGGCCGCTGGCGAGCACAGGAAGACGGCCAGCGCGCCCAGTTCTTCCGGCGTGGTGAACTGCAGTGAGGGCTGCTTCTCGGCCAGCAGCGCGTTCTTGGACTCTTCCACGCTGATGCCCTGGGCCTTGGCGCGGTCGTCCACCTGCTTCTGCACCAGCGGCGTCAGCACCCAGCCGGGGCAGATGGCATTGACCGTCACACCGGTGGTTGCGGTTTCCAGCGCCACTGCCTTGGTGAAGCCGACCACGCCATGCTTGGAGGCGACATAGGCTGACTTTTGCGCCGAGGCGACCAGCCCGTGGGTGGACGCGACGTTCAGGATGCGGCCCCAATTGCGCTGCTTCATGCCGGGCAGCACCAGCCGCGTGCCGTGGAAGGTGGCGCTGAGGTTGATGGCGATGATGGCGTCCCAGCGCTCGACCGGGAAGTCCTCCACCGGTGCGACGAACTGGATGCCGGCGTTGTTGACCAGGATGTCCACCGGCCCGAGTTCGGCCTCGCAGGCCTTGACCATCGCGGCGATCTCGTCGGGCTTGCCCATGTCGGCGCCGTGATAGGCCACCTTCACGCCAAGCGCCTCCACTTCGGCCTTGGCGGCGGCGTATTCGCCGAAGCCGTTGAGCAGGATGTTCGCGCCTTGCGCGGCCAGGGCCTTGGCGATGCCCAGGCCAATGCCACTCGTCGAGCCGGTGACGATGGCGGTTTTTCCTTTGAGCATGTGCAGTTCTCCAATCAGCGATAGAAGCCGGGGTGCCACGCAGCGGACAAGGAAACTCGGGCACTGGCCATCGTTCTCCGCCGGGGGTTGCTACAGTCGATTATCTGGTCCCCAACCCAAAATCCGAGCCCTCCATGAACAAGCCTTTGCAGCTGCCGCGTGAACGCGAAGTCCAGTGCCTGGACGCCCGCGGGCTGCACCGCATGGCTTATGTGGAATGGGGCGACGCCGACAACCCCCGCGTGCTGGTCTGCGCGCACGGGCTGACCCGCCAGGGCCGCGACTTCGACACGCTGGCGCAAGCCATGGCCGGCGAGTTCCGCGTGGTCTGCCCGGATGTGGTCGGCCGAGGCCGCTCGGACTGGCTGGCGGACCCGGCCGGCTACCAAATCCCCGCCTACGTGGCCGACATGGTCACGCTGCTGGCACGGCTGGATGCGCAGCAGCTCAGCTGGGTCGGCACGTCCATGGGCGGCTTGATCGGCATGAGCCTGGCCAGCCTGCCGGGCTGCCGCTTCGAGAAGCTGGTGCTGAACGACGTGGGCCCGAAGATCGAATGGGCCTCGCTGCAGCGCATTGGCCAGTACCTGGGCCAGCCTTCGCACTGGGCCAACCTGGACGAAGCGGCCGATGCGTTGTGGGCCATCTCGCAAGGCTTCGGCCCCCACACCCGCGAGCAATGGCTGGCGCTCAGCGCGCCGCAGTTGAAGCCAGACGGCGACGGCTTCAAGCCCCACTACGATCTGGCGCTGGCGCAGCCTTTCCGCACCGTCACGCCCCAGGCAGCCACCGCCGGCGAAGCCATGCTCTGGGCTGCCTACGACCGCATTGCCTGCCCGACGCTGTTGCTGCGCGGCGCGGAGTCCGACCTGCTGGCGCGCGAGACCGCGGCCGAGATGACGCAACGCGGCCCACGCGCCACGCTGCACGAGTTCGCCGGCGTGGGCCATGCGCCGATGCTGGTGCAGGACGATCAGGTGGACGTGGTGCGCACCTTCCTGCTGGGCCAGTGAAAGACGAGTGAAAGCGAGCGCATGAGAAGCCAGCTCGGGCCGGACGGCGCCACCGCCCCCATTGTTTCCCTGGCCGGTGAGCTGGCCACGCCGCCGGGCGCACGGCCAGCCGAAGACGGCGCCAGCGGCCTTGCAAGAGCCCGTGCCTTTGCCGAGCCGCTGCTGGCCGGCCGCGCGCTGGACACCGGAGAAGACGCGTTTGATCACGCCGAAGGCATGGCCGCGCTGCTGGCCGGCATTGGCGGCGCGCCTTCGCTGCAGGCCGCGGCCTACCTGGTCTATGCCGCCGACTACCTGCAGCGGCCCGAAGAAGTGGTCGAGAAGGCTTTTGGCGCCTCCTATGCGAGCCTGGTCACGCTGACCCGCAGGCTGGTGCAGGTGCAGCGCGCCGCGCGCGAAGCGCAGGTCATGGGCACCGCACGCCAGGCCGAGCAGACCGAGCGTGTGCGCAAGATGCTGCTGGCCTTCTCGAAGGACTTGCGCGTGGTGCTGCTGCGCCTGGCCTCGCGCCTGCAGACGCTGCGCTGGTACGCGGCCAGCAAGCAGGGCTGCCCGGCGCTGCTGGCCGCCGAGTCTGCCCAGGTCTTCGCCCCGCTGGCCAACCGGCTGGGCATCTGGCAGTTCAAGTGGGAGCTGGAAGACCTGGCCTTCCGCTTCCTGCAGCCTGAGGAATACAAGCGCATTGCCAGGCTGCTGGCCGAGAAGCGCGTGGAGCGCGAAGCCGGCGTGGAAGTGGTGCGCAAGCAGATGGGCGCGGACCTGCAGTCGCACGGTGTGCCGGCGGTGGTCTACGGCCGGCCCAAGCACATCTACAGCATCTGGAAAAAGATGCAGGGCAAACACTTGCCGTTCGACCGCGTGATGGACGTGCGCGCGCTGCGTGTCGTCGTGGCCGACGTGCCGGCCTGCTACGCCGCGCTGAGCCGCGTGCAGGAACGCTACCGCGCGGTCGCCGCCGAATACGACGACTACATCGCCAAACCCAAGCCCAACGGCTACCGCTCGCTGCACACCGTGGTGCTGGGCGACGACGACCGGCCGATCGAGGTGCAGATCCGCACCCAGGCCATGCACGAGCATGCCGAATACGGCGTGGCCGCGCACTGGGCCTACAAGGAAGCCGGGGCCAAGGGTTATGCCGGCGTGGCCGCGGCAGGCGAGTTCGAAGAGCGTGTGGCCGAAGCCCGCAAAGCCGTGCTGCGCCAGTTGCTGGCCTGGGAACGCGACTTTGCCGGCCATGCCGAGCAAGGCCCCGAAGGGCGCTTCGACGACCGCATCTACGTCTTCACGCCGCAGGCAACCGTGATCGAGCTGACGGCGGGCGCCACGCCGGTGGACTTCGCCTACGCGCTGCACACCGACCTGGGCCACCGCTGCCGCGGCGCGAAGGTCGACGGCGCGATGGTGCCGCTGTCCACGCCGCTGGCCAACGGCCAGACGGTGGAGATCATCGCCGCCAAGGAAGGCGGCCCTTCGCTGGACTGGCTCAACAGCGAGCTCGGCTTCCTGCGCAGCCCGCGGGCCCGCGCCAAGGTCCGCGCCTGGTTCAACACGCAGGCCCAGGCCGGCACCATCGCGCGCGGTCGCGAGCTGGTCGAAAAGCTGCTGCAGCGCGAAGGCCGCACCTCATTGAAGCTCGCGGAGCTGGCTGACCAACTCGGCTTCAAGGACGCGGACGCGCTGTTCGAGCTGGTCGGCAAGGACGAATACTCGCTGCGCAACATCGAGCAACTGCTGCGCCCGCCGCCTCCGCCGCCGCCGGACAACGAAATGCCGGTGCTGCGCCGCCCGAAGGCAGACGGGCAGGGCGCTCGCGGCGGCGTGCTGGTGGTCGGTGTCGAAAGCCTGCTGACCAACCTCGCGCGCTGCTGCCGCCCGGCTCCGCCGGACGCCATCGGCGGCTTCGTGACCCGCGGCAAGGGCGTGGCCATCCACCGGCTGGACTGCTCGAACTTCCGCTACATGGCCCAGCGCATGCCCGAGCGCGAGATCGCCGTCGCCTGGGGCGCGACGCCCAAGGACCGCGTCGCCGCCTACCCGGTGGACGTGTCCATCGACTCGGCCGAGCGCCCCGGGCTGCTGCGCGACATCACCGAAGTCTTCTCGAAGGAAAAGATGAACGTGACGGGCGTGCACAGCAGCACCCTGAAGGAAGCCAGCGGCAGGAGCCTGCGCATGGTCTTCACCGTCGAGGTGAGCGACGCCGCGCGCCTGCAGCAGGTGCTGCGCCAGGTCGCCGCTGTCCCCGGCGTCCGCCAGGTCCGCCGAAAGTAATTGGAAGTTTTTTCAGCGTAGCTTGCCAATTTGCCGAAAGCCGGCATATACTGCGAGGCTCAGCAGGCGCGTAGCTCAGTTGGTTAGAGCACCACCTTGACATGGTGGGGGTCGTTGGTTCGAATCCAATCGCGCCTACCAAATTCGGTAGGAAGATCAAGCACTTGGCGGTAACGCCAAGTGCTTTTTTCTTGGTGCGCCCAGCATGGGCGCACTCCTGTCCTGCGGGTGCAATCCCGCCGCAAACTGACCACGGCGAGCGAAGTGAAGCGCAACTGCGCAACTGCATGAGGGCGACCGGGTGTGGGAAGGAAGCGTGGCGCGAAACCGGCATGTCGAAAGCTACAGTGGTCCAAGCGGACCGGGTTCCCCGCTCCCCTGGTCATTTTCCTGGCCGAGCAGGTCCGCCATCCGCACCAGATCAGGCACCGATTCGGCGCCCATTTTGCGCATCACCTGCCCGCGATGGAGTTTGACCGTGGCCTCCGCGATGCTCACTCTTTCAGCAATCTGCTTGTTCAGCAGGCCTGCGGTGACCAAAGCCATGACCTGACGCTCTCGGTCGGTCAGCAGCGCATGCCGGGCCTGCAGGGAAGTCATTCGTTCGACATCCTTGCGCCTCTTCGCTGCCTGTTTGATGGCTCGGTTGACGGCTTCCAACAAGTCCTGTTCACGCACCGGCTTGGCAAGCACATCGACGGCCCCGGCTTTCATGGCACGCACGGCCATCTGGACGTCGACGTGGCCGCTGATCAGGATGACGGCCTGAGGGGAGCCGCTTCTCGCCAGTGCCTCCTGAAATTCGAGGCCGCTTTGCCCAGGCAGTCGGATGTCGAGCACGACGCAGCAGGATCCGTCGGGCGGCTTTGCCGCAAGGAATGCCTGTACGGACCCATAGGTCTTCGTAGGGAGCCCAACGGACTCGAACAGGCCCCGCAGCGCCTCGCACACGCTGGTGTCGTCATCGATCACCACAACGCTTGGATCTCCGGTTTCCAACCCCTTGTTCATGCCATGGCCCCCACCGCCAAAGGCACCGTGAAGCTGAAGGTGCTGCCACGCGGCACCTCGTTCCGGGCGGAAACCGACCCACCGTGGGCTTCAACAATGGAGCGGCAGATTGACAACCCCATCCCGATGCCGCCGGGCTTGGTGCTGAAAAAGGCGTCGAAGATGCGGTCCATGTCGCCTCGCTGGACGCCCGTGCCTGTGTCGATGACGCTGACCTGACCGAACCCGTCTTCCCGCACGGCACTGCAGATCTTCAGGCGCCTGCCCACCTGCTCGGTGTCGGCCATCGATTCGACGCTGTTCATCACCAGGTTCAACAGCACCTGCTGCAATTGCGTACGGTCGCCGAGCACGATGAGCGGCTCCGCTCCGACGTCGAAGTTCGCATCGACGTTTCGGCGGCGGAATTCGCCGTTCAACACCAGCAACACGTCGCGAATCGCTTGATGCAGGTCCATGGGCTCCATGCGCGCGGGTGCCTTGCGGGCAAGCGCGCGAATGCCGGCCACGATTTCGCCTGCGCGATGTCCCTCTCTCACCACGCGTTCGGCTGCCTGCCGCGCGCGAGTGGCATCGAATTGCGCCTCGTCGAGCCAGCGCATGCAGGTCCCGGCATCGGTGACGATCGCCATCAACGGTTGATTCACCTCGTGTGCAATGGACACGGCCAGCTCTCCCAGGGTGGTCATTCGTGCGACGCGTGCCAGTTCGTTCTGGCTTTGGCGCAGCTCATCTTCCGCGCGTTTGCGATCTTCGATCTCGATGAGGGCCCCATACCACTTCACGACGTCTCCGTTGGCGTCCAGCAGCGGGCTCTGCCGAAACGTGAACCACCTGTATTCACCGTCGGCCCGACGAACGCGTGCATCGATCTCTTCGCCGCGCTTGATCGACCGCACGCGCTCCCAGCGGTGCAACATGGAGTCGACGTCATCCTGGTGGAACATGCGGCTGTAGCCTTCTCCCACAACGTCTTCGTACCGCAGCCCGCAAAAATCGAGCAGGTTCTTGCTGAAGAAATCGACGTAACCACCCGCATCAGAAGACCAAGCCATGACGGGGATGGTGTCGATGATCAACTTCAGTCGTTGCTCACTGGCCTTGAGTGCGTCTTCGGCGCGCTGAAGATCTTCGAAGTCGACATTGGCACCGACCCACCGGACCACGCCGTTCGCGTCGGTGATCTTCCGCCCGGAAAAATAGAACCAGCGGTACTCGCCATCGAATCGCCGGATCCGCCCCTTCAGGTCCATGCGGTCGCGCGTCTCGAGTGCGTCTTTCCATGTCTCGACCATGCCAGCCACATCATCGGGGTGGTAGAAGTTCAGGAAGCCCCACTCAAGGATCTGCTCGGCTTCCACGCCCGCGTATTCGGCCCAGCGTCGATTGACGAACTCGGCGGTGCCATCCGGACGGGCCACCCACGCCAGAACAGGAAGCGAGTCGACGATGAGGCGAATGTTCTGCTCGCTGGCCACGAGGGCCGACCTGGCATGCTTCAGGGCTTCTTCTGCGCGCTTGCGATCTTCGATGTCCAGGACAACGCCATACCACTTCGAGACCTTGCCGCTCGGGTCCAGCAAAGGGTTCTGCCGAAGTGTGAACCACCGGTACTCGCCATCGGCGCGCCGGATGCGGCCATCGATTTCCCTGGCGCGCTTGGACGCCATGATCTCCTGCCATGCCGCCAGCAGGTGCGGCATGTCGTCCGGGTGAAAGATGCGGTAGAAGCCCAGCCCCAGGATCTCGCTGGAAGAGAGTCCGACGAAGTCCAGGAAGTGCTGGTTGCAGAAGTCCAGCATGCCGTCCGGCGTTGCCGACCAGGCCATCGCGGGAATGGTGTTGATGATGAGGTTCAGACGCCATTCGCTTTCTGCGAGTGCCGCGCCGGTGGGTTTCTCCATGCGGGTGTCCGCCGGCGGCCGCAGGTCGTTCAGCTCGCGGATTTCCCGGCATGCCAGACCCGCCTGCATGGCCGCGACCTTCAGACGCAGCCATTCCGGACGCAGCGGGAAGCCGGTGCGCCGTGAGCCAACCACAAGCGAGCCCATGCTGGCAATCTCGCCCAGCGGCAACGCCGCCACATGCAACACCTCTTTCCCAACGGTCATTGCCGCTGACCCCAGCTCCGGATGGGTCCCAAGCCAGCTGTCGATCGAAGGGACAAGGTCTCCGGCGCTGTGCGTGGTCGAAAATGATTTGCCGATCCGCAGAAAGAGGTGGACGGTGTCGCTGAATCTAAGCGCGGCGAAGTCCAGTTCGAGAATGTCGACCAGCGCCTCAAGGAGGCTCTCGGCGATGGCCGTCGGGTCCAATCCCCGCCAGGTCGAGGCAAGCCGGAAGAGGTCTTCAAAGTGGTCATCGCTCCGCGGTGATGCCTTGTCGTCGGCGACCGCGTGTGGAAGCGTCGCCTGACGATCCGCGTCCATCGGGCCAGGCGGTGATTGTTCACTCACAGAAGTTCCTCGCGGCTTCCTCAGCCAGGACCATGTTCCATCCGTGCGAGCGCAGCCGCTTCTCGCGCTTGGTCGAAGACGACGAGCTTACCGTGCGCCCGATGTCGCATCCAACTCGACCATGGTCTAGGGCTGCTCGACCAATCGCCAGGGAGCCAGCGAATGGCAATGGCGCGACGGCGTGGCCGGTGCCTGCGCGTTGCAATCGCCAAGCGGTCTGCACAAAGAGGAGGTACAACTCGACCAAAGTCGAGCACCACCCCACCTCTCGCCGCCGATGGTCGACCAAAGAAGAATTGATTCGGTGTGCATCGGAAGATAGGCTTCGCCCGCCGAATTGATTTCCACAGTGTTTTGGATGTAAGGAGTACGCAGAGCCATGAACCATGCGGCGGAGCGTCCTCGCAGGGCATTCGCTTTCGGGCCATTCACCCTTTGGCCTGAACGACAGTTGCTGCTGAGAGGTGAAACGCCGCTGCGCATCGGTGGGCGTGCGCTCGACATCCTCACGGCGCTGGTGGAGCGCCCAGGGGAGATGGTGACCAAGCGGGGACTGATGGCGCGCGCATGGCCCACCACCATCGTCGACGAGAGCAATCTCAAGGTGAACATGGCTGGCTTGCGGCGCCTTCTTGGTGAAGAGGGCGGAGACCCCCGGTACATCGCGACCGTGATCGGCAGAGGGTATCGGTTCGTCGCCGATGTGCAGTTCTGGGGATTGGCAGAACCCTCCGTGAACCATGCGCAGCCCACGCGCAACCACAACTTTCCCACCGGCACCACACGCGTGGTTGGCAGGACGGAAACAATCGCCGCGCTGCAGCAGGACATGGAGGGAGCGCGGCTCGTGTCGATTGTCGGGCCGGGCGGGATCGGGAAGACGACCGTTGCGCTGGCGGTTGCCGAACGCGCGCTGCCGTTGTTCAAGGACGGGGCTTGGCTGGTGGACCTCGCGCCGCTGAAGGATTCGTCCTTGGTCCCCACCGCCATCGCGACCGCCGTCGGCATGGCGGCGCATTCGGCCAATGTGCTGGCCGCGCTTTGCGGCTTCCTGCGCGATCGCGAGATGCTGCTGGTGCTCGACAGCTGCGAGCACATCATCGACGCCGCCGCCGCTTGCGTGGACCGCCTCCTCACCGAGGCGCCGAATGTCAGGATCCTGGTCACCAGCCGGGAACCGCTCGGCTTGCAGGGCGAGCGGGTGCGAAGGCTGCCGGGATTGAAAACGCCACCTGTCGCTCCGGCGATGGACCGGGCGCAAGCCGTGGCCTTCCCGGCCGTGGAACTCTTTGTCGAACGCGCGGCCGACAGACTTGAGTCGTTCAAGTTGAGCGATGCGGACGCCCCCGCCGCGGCCGAAATCTGCCGGCGTCTCGACGGCCTCGCGCTGGCAATCGAGCTTGCCGCGACGCGAGTCGACGCCTTCGGCATCGACGAAATCCTGGCCTTGCTCAACGACCGCTTCCGGTTGCTGAAAGGGCGCCGGTCCGGTCCGGATCGGCACCAGACGTTGATGGCGACCATCGACTGGAGTTTTGACCTCCTGTCGAACAGCGATCAGGCCAT
The DNA here is from genome assembly GCF_041287625.1 of Ideonella sp. Lineage (GTDB taxonomy): Bacteria > Pseudomonadota > Gammaproteobacteria > Burkholderiales > Burkholderiaceae_C > Ideonella. The sequence goes on along the minus strand of NZ_JBGGNH010000017.1, from coordinate 40,192 downwards.
CTTGTCTCGCTTGTCTGTGTTCGCAGGCGCGTTCACCTTGGCGTCGGCTTGCGCTGTGGCTGCTGACGACCACATCGATCGTGTCAAGGTTGTGGAAGGGGTGGCCAACCTTGTCGCCAAGTCGCTCCTCGCCGCGGAACCCGGCGAGATCGAGTTGGAATATCGACTGCTCGACACCACCCGCAGCTACGCATCGGAGAAGCTCGCCATGCACGACGAGCCGGACGGCGCTCGCCTGCGCCATGCCCTGCATTTTCTCGAGCTGGCGGAGCATGCAACGGCAGACGATGATCGTTTGACAGGGGCGGACTGGCTTGCCTGTCACGCCGAGAAAATCGACGACATTCGCACCGCGATTGACTGGGCTTTTGCCGGTTCAGCGCACGCAGCACTGGGGGTGAAGCTCACCGTTGCGGCAATTCCGTTCTGGGAACGCTTGTCACTTTTCGAGGAGTGCCGGCTGTTCGTGAAGCGGGCACTGGAGCGCAGCGCCAAGGCTGACCGAAGCACGCAAGACGAACTGACGCTGTACCTCGCTTCCGGTGGGGCGCAGTTGTTCACGCGCGGCCCCATGCGAGAAGTCAAAGACCTGTTCATGAAGGCTTTGGCGCTTGCCGAAGAAATGAACCGTGCGGACCTGCGGCTGGAATGCCTCAAGAGATTGTCGGAATACCATTTGTGGGAGGGCGACTCCCGATCAGCCTTGGCGCTTGCCGCCGAGATACGAGTGCTCGCCAGCGCGGAAGGTGACCTGATCGCGGTTGCCAATGCCGACGCTCACGCGGGATCCGCCTTGCACTACCTGGGCGACCTGTCCCAGTCGCGCCGCCATCTTGAAGATTTCCTTGCTTCACCGGTTCAAGCGCGTGCAGGCTGGGAAACCGCCCGATTCCAGTTCGATCAGCGTTTGGAAGCGCGCGGCTCGTTGGCGCTTGTGTTGTGGTTGCTCGGCTTTTCAGATCAGGCCGTCGAGACCGCGCGGCGCCAGCGTGCGGCGGCGGAGGGTTGCAATTACGCGGCGTCCGTTTGTTCTGCCATCGTGCTGACCTCGGCGCCCCTTGCCATCTACACAGGGGACTTCTCCGATGCGGACCATGCGCTGAATTTTGTCGAGAAGTATGCGTCCGAGCATGGCTTGCCGATGTGGGGTGCCATGGTGGCGTGCATGCGTGTGAAGTGGCTGCTCGATGCCGGCGGTGCCGTGGACTTGAAGCGCTACGAGGAAACGCTCATCCAGATCCGAGACGGGAGTCTTGGCATTCGATACGCGCCATTTCTGGCGAATCTGGGTCATGTGCTGTCGCTGCGCGGTGACACCACGGGCGCACTCGCGAGCATTGACGAAGCGATCGCGCTGTCGGTGAACAGCGGCCAGGTCTGGGGCATCCCCGAAATGCTGCGCTTGAAAGGAACGTTCATCGAAGCGGGCAAGCAAATCGGGTGGGCAGAGGCGGCGGCTGAGTGCTACAGCCAGTCGATCACCATGGCGCATGAGCAGGGAGCGCTTGCATGGGAACTCAGGTCGGCGACCAACCTGGCCGCGTTGTGGGCCGATGCCGGATTGCGCGAGCAGGCCAGGGACATGCTGTGGTCCATCTACCAGCGATTCAGCGAAGGGTTTGAAACGACTGACCTGCGAAGAGCACGAAGCCGTCTCGAAACGATGTGACGGTGACGCGACGCGTGTCCGCGGACCACCACGGCCAGCGCCCGTCGCCGGCTTTTGGCTTCGTCATGCATCGGTGGGGCCTGCGCGCTTGGTACTTGTGCCTGATGCAGGCCTTTGCGGTCATTGCGCTGACTTGTCCGGCCGCGCATGCTTTGCCTGCTCAATACAACATTTCGCAGCTGTATCACACGCAGTGGACCGTCCACGATGGTGTGCCGACTGGCATCGAGGCCATCGCCCAGACCTCGGACGGTTTTCTGTGGCTGGGCACCTCGGGTGGCTTGTTTCGCTTCGACGGCGTCGCCTTCGAACGCTTCTCCGGCACCAATGCCGTTGCGCTTCTGTCGCAGGACATTTTTTCCTTGCATGCGACCCCGGAAGACGGCCTGTGGATCGGGCATCACCTCGGCGGCATCAGCCACTTGCAGGGTGGCCACCTGGTCAACTATGGCCGGGCAGAGGGGCTGCCCGCTTCGTCCGTGACAGCCATCGGGCACGCAGGGGACGGGACGGTGTGGGCCGGGACGACACGAGGGCTGTTCCGACTCGAACGCGGGCTGTGGCAGTTGGCTGGTGCCGCCTGGAACGCACCGACGGATCCTTTGGAGGCGCTTGTTGTCGATCGCGACCGCACCCTGTGGGTGAAGGGCAACGAGCAGATTTTTTATCTCAGGGACGGCGCGACCCGGTTCGAGAAAATGCCGATCGCGCTCGGCAAATCCAACTTCATCACGATGCTCCTGGCACCCGGCGGCGCAGCCATGCTGTGCACTTCCGGGCACGTGCGCACGCTGGCGCTGAAAGTGCCGCTCGGCGCCAGCGCGCTGGTGCCGGAATGGCACGACAGGCAGGTCAGCGTCAGCGAGGAAGCCGCATGTGCTTTCGACAGGGAAGGCCACCTGTGGGTTGGCGGAAGCGAAGGCGCAGGCCGTTTCCCACCGCCCTCGGAGAACACAGCGTCCACTGTCAAGGCGTGGCGCGGCTACAAGACCGATCTCGCGCCATTGACTGGCGAATCCGTCTCGGCCGCGCTTGAAGATCTCGAAGGCAATCTGTGGTTTGCCACCCGCGCGGGCCTCGACCGCTTTCGAGCGCCGGCCCTGTTAAAATTGCCGCTTGATGTCGGATCGAACGAGTTTTCGCTGGCGCCTGCAGGTGAACGCGACGCATGGATCGGCACCTCGCGGGGCAACATCTTCCGCGCCGGTCCGGCCTCCCAGGCGCAGATCGACTTCAACAAGTTGGCGAGCGTGGGAGTGGATACCGTCTACAGCAGCGCCGAGGGTTCGCTGTGGGTGGCCGGCGGCGATTCGATCTGGGAGCTTCAGCCTGATCGACATTGGCGGCGTTCGGCCCGGCCTGGCGCGCAGGGTGGCCCGGCCGCCTACGCCTATTCCAACATCCAGACGATGACGCAGGACGCCCACGGTGCCATGTGGGTGTCCGTGCTGCGGGTGGGTGTGTACCGGGTGGTCGGGGACGCGTGGACCTTGTGGGGCGGGCGCACCGACATGCCCACGCAGAACACGACGGCCTTGTTCACCGACGCGCAGGGTCGGGTCTGGTTCGGTTACGACGATGGCACGGTGGCAGTTCTTGACAGTGACCGCCTGACGATCGTGACTTCGCCGCGAGACGCGCGGCCGCAAGCGAACCTCGGTGCCGTGAATTCATTCGTGCAGCAAGGCAGCCACATCTGGGTCGGCGCTGAAAAAGGTCTGTGGCACCTGGAGGGCCGCGTGCTGAGACCCATCACGGGAACTCGCGGCGCATTCATCGGGGTCTCCGGCATCGTGCCGGGTTCAAACGATGACCTGTGGCTGAGCACGGTCGACGGCGTGGTGCACATCGCGGCCGACGAGCTGGCGCAGGCGCTTGGCCGGCCCGAACATCCCGTCCGCCATGCGCTGCTGAACCACCTGGATGGCTTGCCGGGGCTGCCGGCAACCGCCATGGGCAACGGCGGCCGCATCTGGTTTTCAACGGTCAACGGCGTTGTCTGGACCGAGCCCTCGCGCATGCCGCGCAACGCCGTCGCCCCCTCCGTGATGGTGAAGACCATCGTCGCGGACGGCATTTCCTACGCATTCGAACCGGATGTGCCAACACAGTTGCCAATGCACACGCGCGACCTGAAGATCACCTACACGGCGCCCAGCCTGACGATGCCCGAACGCGTGATGTTCCGCTATCGCCTTGGCGAGGCGAATGCCGAATGGCAGGAGGTCGGCACGCGCCGGGAAGCGTATTTCAGGGACCTGCCGCCAGGCCACCATCGGTTCCAGGTCCTCGCTGCCAACAACGACGGCTTGTGGAATGAAACCGGCGCCAGCATCGACTTCGTCATTCCCCCCACTTTCGTGCAGACGCCCTGGTTCCTCGCGCTGTGCGGGGCGGCAGCGGCTGCGGCATTGGGGTGGCTCTACTGGTTGAGGCTGCGTGCCGTCAAGGCTCGCTTGCGCCTGCGCCTGGAAGAGCGGATGGTCGAACGCGAGCGCATCGCGCGCGAGTTGCATGACACCTTCCTGCAAGCCGTGAATGGCTTGGTGTTGCGGTTCCATGCCGTGATGGAACAGATCCCGTCGCAAGAGCGCGCCAGGGGCTTGATGCAAGACGCGCTGGATTGCGCCGACGAAGTGATTGCGGATGGACGCGATGCGGTGACCGATCTTCGGCTGTCGACGGACCGGTCGATGGGTTTCTCCCAGGACCTGCGGCTGATCGGCGAGCGGTGGTCGCAGGACTCGGGCGTTTCGTTCGACATGAGCATTGACGGCCCGGTCCGCGAGCTTGATCCGGTGGCCGTGCAGGAATGCCAGCGCGTTGCCACGGAGGCCATGAGCAACGCGTTTCGCCACGCCCAGGGCACGCGCGTCCAGCTGCACATGGCCTATGGGCCCAAGCAGTTCCTGCTCCAGGTCTCAGACGACGGCCACGGGTTCGACGCGAATCAGCCGCACGCCCGGCGTTGGGGCCTTGTCGGCCTGCGGGAACGGGCGGATCGCCTGAACGGGCGCCTGCGTGTCAGCTCGGGCGAGCGGGGCACGACGGTCGCCCTTGAGGTTCCCGCCAGGATTGCCTACAAACGCTGGCGACGCACTTGGGTCGAGCGGCTCATCGGCGTGCGCGGCCGTCTTGCCAGGTTCTCGCTGCGGGCATGACGAGATTTAACCGCGGTTAACTGGCACTCGATGCCACCCGGCGCGACCATGCAGGCTTCCAGACAAAGGAGCGATGCCATGGCTTTGTTCACCCCCGCAGTCATCGAGGTCACGCACGAGAACGCCGTCGTCGAGGCAGGGCTGCGCCGCATTCTTGGCGCCTGGCCCGAGTTCGAAGTGCGCGGTGCCAAGGGCGCCAGTGGCTTCACTGCACCAACAGGAGATCCTGACGTGATCGTCCTGGACCATGCGAGCGGGATCCAGTGGGCCAAGAACCTGCAGCGGCACCCGCGCACCAGCATCATGGTCGTGTCGATGACGGGACAGGAGACCGATGTGCGCAGCGCCCTGGCGGCGGGCGTGCGCGGCTATGTGTTGATCGACTGCTCGGCGGACGACATCGTCAACGCGGCGCGGGCGCTTGCCGCGGGGCGCCGGCATCTTTGCACTGCCGCCACCCTCCTGATGGCAGACAGCCTGGCGCAACCCACCCTGACGATGCGCGAGAGCGAGGTCCTGGCCCTGGTCTTCCGCGGCAACAACAACAAGGAAGTGGCGCGTGCCCTGGACATCTCCGTGGGCACGGTCAAGTCCCACGTGCGAGGGCTCTTGATGAAGCTCGGGGCACGGTGCCGGACCGAGGCCTTGTGGATCGCGTCGCAGCGGGGGTTGATCGCGCGGCCGATGGATGCGGTGGCTGACCTCAGCGCAATGTCCCGGCAGTCCTCATCCGATGGCAGCAGCGCTGCACTGCGGGTGACTGCTACTCGGCCCCGAACCTTGCCGACCTTGGGTGCCTTGCAAGTCTCGGCCGCATGGGGTTTGAGAAGGGCGGGATGAAACCGTGTTCGTGACGAGCGTGTTGGCGCTTGTGTTTGAAACTTGACCGAGGTTGCCTTGAATTCGAAATTGACAGCGCCGCTAGCAGCAGTGGCGATTTTTCTCTGTGGCTGGGGCCCATCGGCTTCCGCTGAATTGCCTGCCGGTGGCATCGACCTGAGCGCCCGCGACCTGCAGGTGCGCCCGGGCGACGACTTCTGGCGCCACGCCAACGGCGCCTGGGCCGCGCGCACCGAGATCCCGGCCGACCGCGAAGTGGTGGGCACCAGCGCCCAGCTGTCGGCCGACGTGGAGGCGCACCTGCGCGAGCTGCTCGAAACCGCCGCCGCCCATCCTGAAGGTGCCAGCGCCTCGATGCGCAAGGCCGGCGACCTGTACGCCAGCTGGATGGACGACACCGCCATCGGCGCGCGCGGCCTGAAGCCGCTGCAGCCTTACCTCGCGCGCATTGCCGCAGCGCACAGCAAGGCCGCGCTGCAGCTGCTGTTCGCCGCACCGGAGTACGCCTCGCCCATCGCCGTCGAGGTGATGCCCAGCTACGAGCACCCGGACACCCAGGTCATCGGCATCGGCCAGGGCGAGCTGGGCATGGCGCGGGACCAGTACCTGCTCGACGGCCCGCAGTACGCGGCCACGCGCAAGGCCTACCGCGGTCACGTGCAGCAAATGCTCGAGCTGGCCGGCGTGGCGCTGGCCGGGCCGAAGGCAGACGCCATCGTCGCGCTGGAAACCGCCATCGCCAAGGTGCAGTGGTCCGGTACACAGTCGCGCGACGAAGCGCGCATGAACGACCCGAAGACGCTGGCGGCGCTGCAGGCCGCCGTGCCGCAGTTCCACTGGGCGCAGCTGCTGGCCGCGTATGGCTTCAAGCCGCCGCGCAGCGTCGTGCTGGGGCACAACACCGCGGTGGCCGCCATCGGCCGCCTGTATGCCGACACGCCACTGCAGACCTGGCAGGACTGGCTGGTTTTCCGCTTCGTCAACGACAACGCCGACTACCTGCCCAAGGCCTTCGGCGAAGCGCATTTCGATTTCCACATGAAGACGCTGTACGGCGTGCAGCAGCAGCGGCCGCGCTGGGTGCGCGGCGTGCAACTGGTCAACGCCGTGATGGGCGAAACGCTGGGCCAGGCCTACACCGCGCGCTGGTTCCCGCCGGCCGCCGTGGCACAGGTCACCGAGATGGTGGACAACCTGCGCGCGGCCTACGGCACGCTGATCCGCCAGTCCGGCTGGATGGACAAGGCGACCCAGCAGAAGGCGCTGGCCAAGCTGGCCGCCTTCGAAGCGCGCATCGGCGCGCCGGCCGAACCGCCGAACGACGCTGGGCTGCAGGTCGACCGCAGCAACCTGCTGGCCAGCATGATGGGCCACGCCGGGCTGGCGCGCCGGCAGGTGGTGGCGCAGCTGGACCGGCCCGTGGACAAGCGCCGCTGGCTGATGCTGCCGCAGACGGTGAATGCCTATTACGACCCGTCGAGCAACCAGATCACCTTCCTCGCCGCGATGTTGCAGCCGCCTGCGTTCGACGCTGCCGCGGACCCGGCGGTGAACTACGGCGCCATCGGCACGCTGATCGGCCATGAGATGGGCCATGCCTATGACGACCAGGGCAGCGGCCACGGTCCCACCGGCAAGCTGGAGAACTGGTGGACCGCCGCCGCCAAAACGGCCTACCAGGCGCGCACCACGGCGCTGCGCCAGCAGTACGAAGGCTACGAGGTGCTGCCGGGCCTGAAGCTCAACGCCGCCTTCACGCTGGGCGAGAACATCGGTGACCTCAGCGGCATGGAAGCTGCGTACCTCGCCTACCAGCGCTACCAGCAGCAGCACGGCCCGGCGCCGGTGCTGGACGGCCTCACCGGCGACCAGCGCTTCTTCCTCTCGCACGCGCGCTTCAGGCGCTCCAAGATCCGCGAGGGCACGCTGCGCCAGCTCACGCTGATCGACACGCACGCACCGCCCGCCATCCGGCTCAACGCCATCGTGCGCAACATGGACGCCTGGTACCGGGCTTTCGATGTGCAGCCCTCCGATGCGCTCTACCTCCCGCCGGAGGCGCGCGTGCACCTCTGGTAGCGGCCCGTGGGCGGGTCCCGTTCAGCTCCGGCATCAATGCGACGTGCCATGTACTTGGCCGCTCGCATCCTTTTCGTCATTCGTCAGGAAATTTGACATGCGCTCACCCCTGAACCGTCTCCGCTGGCTGTCCACTTTTGCCATCTCGTGGCTCTTGGCGGCGGCAAGCGCCTTTGCGGCCGCGCCCACCAATGCTGGCGCTGTCGTTCGACATGAATTCGCCGAAGTCGATGGCCACAAGATCTTCTATCGCGAGGCGGGGCCTGCGGAGGCGCCGGTCGTGTTGCTGCTGCACGGGTTCCCCAGTTCGTCTCACCTGTTCAGGGAATTGATCCCCAAACTTGCGGGGAAATACCGCGTGGTCGCGCCCGACCTTCCCGGCTTCGGTTTGACCGAGGTGAAAACCGGCGTGCCCTTTCAATACACCTTCGACGAACTGACGCAAGTCGTTGACCGCTTCACCGAAGTGAAAGGGATCCGGCGCTACGCGCTGTATGTCTTTGACATCGGAGCCCCCATCGGTTGGCGGCTGGCCGTCGCCCATCCCGACCGGATCACGGCCATCGTGTCTCAAAACGGGAATGCCTACGAGGAGGGGCTCAGCCCCGCCTGGGCACCGATGCGGGTGTTCTGGGAGGACCCTTCGCCGCAGCGCCGCGATCCCTTGCGCATGCTGTTCAAGCTGGAAACCACCAAGTGGCAATACTTCGAAGGCGTGAAGGAGCCGTCCCGCATCGCCCCGGATGGCTACCTGCTTGACCAGCAGTTCCTGGATCGCCCGGGCCAGCAGGACATCCAGCTGGCCATCCTGCTGGACTACCGGTCCAACCTGAAGCAGTACCCGGCCGTGCACGCGTACTTCCGCAAGTACCAGCCGCCGCTGCTGGCCGTCTGGGGCGCGGCCGACCCGTTCTTCCTGCCCGCCGGGGCAGCGGCATTCAAGCGCGACCTGCCCAAAGCCGAGGTCCACATGATCGAGGGCGCCGGCCATTTCGCATTGGCATCGCATGGTGACGAGGTCGCGCGTCTGATGTTGGCGTTCCTCGACCGCAATCTCCATTGATGCCCAGCACCGGTCAAGAGGCCGATGCTGAGCTCGTCACACGGACGCGAGGAAACGCAGCAGGTGGCCGAAGTAGGCTGCCTGGTCGTCCCACACGGCCAGGTGGCTGCCGTTGGGGCAGATGGCCGCCTTGGCGTTCGGCATCATCTGCGCCATGCGCCGGATGTCGTTCGGATCCATCGTGTCGTGCTCAGCGCCGAGGAGCAGGGTGCGGGTCCTGATCTCCTTCAGGCGGTCCCAGCGGTCCCAGTCCTTCAGGCTGCCGCTCACCTCGAACTCGCTCGGCCCCTGCATCTGGACGTAGATGTCCTTGTTCATGTGCTTGAAGCTGCGCATCAGCGCATCGGGCCAAGGGTCCAGCCGGCAGATGATCTTGCTGTACAGGTGCGCCATGATGATCTGCGCGTACGCCGGATTCTCGAAGTCCTTGGCCTGCTCGAGCGCGTTGATCTGCTTCAGCAAGGGCGCGGGCAGCAAGGTCTCCTTGAGGTGATTGACCCGCTTCAGGTAGGCCTGCATGCCGGCCACCATGTTGGAGATCACCAGGCCCTTCAGAGCCTCCGGATGCTTCAGCGCGTACTCAATGGCCAGCACGCCGCCCCACGAATGGCCAAACAGCACGAACTTGTCCAGGCCCAGGCCGCGCCTGACTTCTTCCACTTCCTGCAGGTAGCGCGGCACCGTCCACAGCGAGGCGTCGGTGGGTTGGTCGGAGTTGTTGACGCCCAGCTGGTCGTAGAAATAGATCTCGTGGCCGGCCTCGGGCAGGAACGCGGCCATGACTTCCAGGTACTCGTGCGAGAAGGCCGGGCCGCCATGGAGCAGCAGCACCTTGGTCGCGCCATTGCCGACGCGTTTGGTCCACACCTTGTACTTGCCGCCGACCACGGGGATCAAGCGCACGCCTGCCGTGCGCACACCCACGGGATTGATGCCGTCGGGCACAAGGGTGGCAATGTCGGACGGTCCTCGCTGCGCTGCCAAGGCTGGCGTGGCGGTGAGCGCGACCGCAGCCGCGGCGCCGGTGGCGTTCAGAAAGTCTCTTCTATCGGTCATGAATGATGATGGGTGGTGTGTGTGAGGGGTGGTTCGGCCCTGTCGGACACCCGTCGTGGGGCTTTCCATTTGGGCCGTGCCGAGTGCTTGGCGGTGCTGGCGAGCGTGGGCGTGCAGCCCGTGCATCGTGGGTGAAGTCGTCTGCGGTGATCGCCGGGTCAAGGGGCTTGCCATCGGCGATGGTGTGGACGACCTGGCCGAGGTGGCTCGACAGGTGGCGCGAGTGCCTGGCAAGGACCAGGTGCTCTTCGTCACTCTGCCTCAAGCGCTGGCGGCTGCAGTGACGCGTGGTCCCGTGCAGAAAGTAGCGCGACTTGGCAGGACCCAGGTTCCCCGAGATGAGTGACTTGGCAGCGAGCTGCGCCAGGATCTCTGTCACCGAGGCAAGTGCCAGGTTCGAGACGGCCGACGCGCCCACGCAGTCAAACTCGCCCTCGAACACCGAGACCGCGCGCAGGACCGCTGCTTCGTCTGCTGAAAGAAGGTCGTAGCTCCAGTCGAAGCTCGCGGCCAGGCTTCGATGGCGCGCCGAACCCGCGCGGCGCCCCGTCAGCAGGTGCGTGTGATCATCGAGCTGCGACAACAGGCCGTTGAGGCCGAAGGCCGGGAGGCTTGTCACGGCGAGTTCGATCGCCAGTGCCAGGCCATCGAGCCTGCGGCAGACTTCGGCAATCGGATCGGCGTGCGAGTCGCGGAATTCGAACCGCTCGGAACTGGCGCTTGCCCTTTCAACGAACAGCTGCACCGCGGGGAAGCGCAGGGCCTGCGCAGCACTCAGGCCGGCCGATGGTGGCGGTGCGCTCAACCCCGCCAGCCTGCGCACGCGCTCTCCCGCAACCTGCAAGGGTTCCCTGCTCGTGGTCAGGATCTTGATTCCGGCCGCATTCGCCAGAATTTCGGCGGTGCAGCGGGCCGCTTCATCGATGAGGTGCTCGCAGTTGTCGAACACCAGCATCAGCTCGCGCTCGCGCAGGTGCCCACACAAGGCCGCCAGCGCGCCGGTGTCCTGCGCCGCGAAGCCCACCGCGCTGGCGATGGCGCCGGGCATCGACTCGGGGTGGGTGAGCGATGCCAGATCGATCCACCACACGCCGTTCCTGAACGCCCCGACCGCCTGCCTTGCCACGGCGAGCGCGACCGTGGTCTTGCCAACACCGCCGGCCCCGACAATGGAAAGCATGCGGGATTGCGCCAGCGCTTCCCAGGCTTCCTCGATCACCTCGGTCCGCCCCAGGACAGTGGTGCGGCTGGCGGGCAAGTTGTGGCTGCGGACCGTTGGCGCAGAAGCATCTGGCATGGCGCCGGGCGTGGCGCCTGGCTTGACGTCCGCGATGAACCGATACCCACGTCCGCTCACGGTCGCGATGTAGCGGCTTGCCGTCGGCGCGTCGCCGAGCACCCGTCGCAAGGCCGCCATGTGGGCCTTGAGGCTGCCATCCTCCACCACGGTGTCTGCCCAGACGCGCGCCAACAGTTCGCGCTTGGTCAGCAGTTGGCCCGCGCCACCCACCAGAACCGTGAGCAGCTCCAATGCGCGCTGACCGATCCGGACCTGCGTGCCGTTTCTGAAAAGCGCTTGACGCTCGGGAACGAGCACGAACTCGCCGAAGGCGTAAGACCTCGGCGTCGCTGCGATGGGTTCGTGTTGGATGATGGACCTCGCGTTGGTGAAACCGCCGTGCCAGGGCAGGCGCCAATGCCGGCGTCTGGCTGGGCGGGTGCGCGGCCCCGTCTGCAACAGGTCGTGAGTTCCTTGGCCGCATGCGCTGACTGGATGCGTCAGGACTTTAGGGAGCCCCAGCTCGCGTCGCCAGCCGTCATGCAGGGACGGGCGCCTCACTCGACCGAGGGAGGCGGGTCTTGTGGTTGTCGACGATGATTGCTCCGGGGCGTTAAGGTCCCGCAAGAACTTTGAACGCCCAAGGCGCGCCGCGCACATGTCCGAGACTACCGACCGCCCCATTCGCCTCCTCGTTGTCGACGACCATCCGATGGTCCGGGCCGGCATTGGGGCGGTCATCGCCGGCCAGCCGGACATGACCCTGGTCGGCGAGGCGGGTGACGGCATCGAGGCGCTGGCCCTGTTCGAGCAACACAGGCCGGATGTCACGCTGATGGACCTGCAGATGCCACGCATGAATGGCATGGCGGCGATGGGCGAGATGCTGAGCCGGGACCCCGCGGCGCGCATCGTCGTGCTGACCACCTACCGCGGAGACGTGCAGGCCCTTCGGGCGCTCAAGATCGGGGCCAGCGGCTACCTGTTGAAAAACACACTGCGCAAGGAGCTTGTCGCTGCCGTGCGGACCGTGCATGGCGGCAAGCGGTTCATCGCGCCCGAAGTGGCGCAGGAACTCTCGCTGCGCCTGGCTGACGAAGCACTCTCACCGCGCGAGGTCGACGTCATCACCCAGGTGGCTGCGGGGGGCGCCAACAAGCAGGTCGCGGACCGGCTCGGCGTATCGGAGGAGACCATCAAGACGCACATGAAGAGCATCCTCGTCAAGCTCGGTGCGAGTGACCGCCTGCAGGCCGTCGTCATCGCGATGCGTCGGGGCATCCTCAACGAAGAACTCTGAGCGGCCGCCACGTTTGCGGCAGCCGGTAGCGCGACGAATCCTTGGGCCATCACGCATCGTCGTCTGAAGGCGGTCGGCTGCCGCTTGACCCAAACTTGTAGGCAAGCGATGCGGAGATGATCAACTCGACTTCAGTGCCCGCACCGGGACGACTCCAGATGTCGAGCTGTGCGCCGATTCGTGCAGCGCGCGTCTGCATGCCAAAGACCCCGCCGTGATCGTCGACAGCCTCGCCCTCGAACATGCGCGCATCGATGCCGGTGCCATCGTCGCGGACGCGGATGCGCAGGCGGGTGTCGGTGTAGACGATCTGGACCTCGATGTTGGCCGCATGCGCGTGGCGAAAGGCGTTGAGCAGCGCTTCTCGGCCAATGCGATAGACCTCGGCCTTGACCTTGGGGACGAGTTCCTGTGCCGTGCCGTCGACGATGGTCTTGAAGGTGACATTGCGGCCTTGCCTCAGCGCCTCGCCGGTGGCGGCGTAGGCGACAGGCAGGTCGCCCAGCGGCTCTGCCGAGATGCGCAGGTCGAGCACCCGCTCGCGCCCCACAGCCAACACTGCATCGACACGCTCCAGCGTCTCGACCAATGCGGCACGCGCCGGATCTCCCTGCGGCATGTTGTCAAGCACCACCTGGAATTGCAGGATCAGCCCCTGTGTACTTTGCAGCAGCGTGTCATGCAGTTCGCGCGAAATGCGCGCTTGCTGTGCCATGCGTTGTTCCCAGCGGCCATGCATCCTGGTGGCGAGCCGGCGAACGCAGATCCGGAAGACCGCAACGAGCAGCAGGCCGAGGCCCATCGCGCAAACGACGAGGAGCCAAGCTCGTTGGACGATGGTTGGCTGGTTGGCAAGTTCGAGCATGGTGCCGATCCCGTCCCATTGCGAATTTGTGCATGCCGAGCGGCGGGCACACAAGTCCGAACCACGGCGGCGGGCAGGTCGCTCAATGCGATCTACGCGGACCTCGGTGACCTTGGTGACCTTGGTGACCTTGGTTAGGCCGACTCTACCGAGCAGCACTCGGCGCGCCATCAATCGAAAGGATGAATGGGTCCTAACTCGGATTGGCATTGGCTTTCCGGCGATGCCCTCATAGCGTGCGAGCCCATGCAAAGACTGTTTACCGGCTTCCCGGCGGGGCTGCCCGGGCTTGCGTTGTTGATCATGCGGGTTGCACTCAGCGTCCTGCTGTTGGCATGCGTTCTGCGGCAGCCTGGATGGCTTGGCTCGGGCGCGGCATCGCTGGCGCCGTGGGGCGTGGCGATCGCGCTGTGGGCCGGGCTTTTCACGCCGGCCATTTCAGCGCTGTGCATCCTCTGCGTGTTGCCGATGCTGCTGAATCAGGCTGGCGAGTGGGACGCAGTGGGCGCGGTGAGCGCTTGCACGATCCTTGAGGCTGCGGCGCTGTCGCTGTTGGGGCCAGGGGCGTATTCCCTGGACGCCAAACTGTTCGGGCGTCGGCGAATCATCCTTGCCCAGCATGGCGGAAGAGACCAGATTTAACCGCGGTTAACTCGCTCCGGTGACCCCTGTGGACGACGATGGGGAATCTCAATCCGGAAGGAGCAATCCCATGTCTTTGATCACACCCACGGTGGTGCAGTTGCATCACGAAAATGCCGTTGTCGAGGCCGGGCTTCGCCAGTTGCTTGGCGCATGGTCCGACTTCGATGTGCAGCCGCCTGCGAGCGAGGGCCACATGGCCTCGCCGCAGCCGAGCGTGCCGGACCTGCTGGTGGTCGACCACGACAGCGGCGTGCGGTGGGCCTTGAACCATCGTCTTGACCCGGTCGCGCACACCAAGGTCATGATTGTTTCGATGCGCGGGCAAGAGGCCGATGTTCAGCGTGCGCTGGAGGCGGGCGTTCGGGGATACGTGCTGATCGGCGGTTCGGCGGACGAGGTCGTGAGTGCTGCGAGAGCGGTGGCTGCGGGGCGCCGATACCTGTGCACCACCGCAACGCATCGCATGGCCGACGGCCTCGCCCGACCTACGTTGACCCGGCGGGAAAGTGAGGTGCTTGCCTTTGTGTTCCGCGGACGCAACAACAAGGAGGTGGCGCGCTCACTTGGGATTTCGGTGGGCACGGTCAAGTCCCATGTGCGCGCACTGCTTGGAAAGCTGGACGCCAGGTGCCGGACCGAGGCGGTGTGGATCGCGTCTCAATGTGGACTGGTCGGGGCGGTCGACCTGAGGCCGATTTCGACTCGGCCACATGGCGGATCAGCGGTCGCCGCGACGCAATGACACTGGTGAGACGGTCGTGAACCGACCGTGAAATTCCAACACTTGTCACTGTCACCCGAAAGGATGCCCCATGCCCATCGCCGCCAAGGCCACCGCTGCTGCCGGTCTTCTGACCCCCAAGGATCACGCCCTGCTGCTGATCGACTTCCAACCCCAGATGGCCTTCGCCACCACCTCCATCGACGCCACCACCCTGCGCACCAATGCGGCCATCATCTCCCGGGCGGCCGCTGGCTTCAAGGTTCCGACGGTGCTGAACACGGTGGCCGCGAAGGGCTTCTCCGGGCCCATGTTCAGCGAGATCACCGAGGCATTCCCGGGCCAGGAACTGCTGGACCGCACGTCGATGAACTGCTGGGAAGACGAGAACGTCATCAAGGTGGTGAATGCCATCGGCAAGGATCGCCTTGTCTTTGCCGGCCTGTGGACTTCCGTCTGCATCGTGGACCCGGTGCTGTCGGCCATCGAGCAGGGATTCGAGGCCTATGTGATCACCGATGCCTGCGGCGACGTGTCGGCCGAGGCGCATGAGCGTGCAGTGACGCGCATGGTGCAGGTCGGCGCCCGGCCGATGACTGCGATGCAGTACCTGCTCGAACTGCAGCGCGACTGGGCGCGCAGCGAGACCTACGATCTGACCACGGCCATCGCGCAGCAGGTCGGCGGGGCCTATGGGCTCGGCATCCTGTACGCCAAGTCCATGTTCGGCGCACAGGAAGGCTGAACCTCGGTTGCGGCGCGGACACCTGCCTGGGTGTCCGCGCCGAGCGTCGTCGACGCGTTGTCACATCCCGAGTACGCTCAGGCCCGGGTGATCGTCCGGCCGCCGGCCCAGCGGCCAGAAGAACTTTCGATCTGCTTGCGCGATGGGCAGGTCGTTGATGCTGGCATGCCGATGCGTCATCAGGCCCGCTGCATTGAACTCCCAGTTTTCATTGCCGTAGCTGCGATACCAGTTCGTGGCCTCGTCATGCCATTCGTAGGCGAAGCGAACGGCGATCCGGTGGCCCTCGAAGGCCCAGAGTTCCTTGATCAACCGGTACTCGAGTTCCCGCTGCCACTTGCGCTGCAACAGTGCCTGTGCGGCCGGCCGTCCCACAGCGAACTCGGACCGATTCCGCCAGCGGGTGTCCTCGCTGTAGGCCAGCGCCACGCGGGCCGGGTCTCGCGTGTTCCAGCCGTCCTCGGCCAGGCGAATCTTCTGAAGCGCGGTTTCACGCGTGAAAGGCGGCAGTGGCGGACGTGTTTCCATCGTTGTGTCCCAGGGGTTCTGAAGTTGAGGTACCCCATTCTTGACAAGGCCACTGAAGCAGTCATCCCGCTGGCGGCATAGCGGCTCCTGCGTCCGAGTGAGGGGCCTGCTTTTTTCCGCGGCGTCGGGCCGTAGCCTGGCCGCGCGCAGCCGTTTCCGTTCATTTTCTTGTTGTCAACCCATTCAGGAGATTCCATGGCACGCGCATTTGCAGAGATCACGTTCACACCGTCGGTGAAGGCGGCGCAACAGCGCTACGGTTCCCGGCAGTCCAACCGGGGGCTTGAGGTTTCGAGGGTGCGGCAGGACGAGCTGACCGAGGACGAAGCCCGGTTCATCGAGCGGATGGACGGCTTCTTTCAGGCCAGCGTCGGGGAGTCGGGCTGGCCCTACGTCCAGTTCCGCGGTGGGCCTCGCGGCTTCCTGAAGGTGATAGCCCCGAAGACCATCGGGTTCGCCGATTTTCGAGGCAACCTTCAATACGTCAGCGTCGGCAATCTCGATGCCGATGGGCGCATCGCGCTCATCCTGATGGACCACTCGCATCCGAGTCGGCTCAAGATCTGGGGCCAGGCACGGGTCGTCGATCGTGCTGTCGACGCCGACCTTGTCGAGTCGCTTCAGGTCCCTGGTTACGCCGCCAGGGCAGAGCGCGCCATCGTCATCGACGTGCACGCCTTCGACTGGAATTGCCCCCAGCACATCACGCCACGCTTCACCGAGGCGGAGGTCCTTGAGATGACCGCGCCGATGGTTGCGGAACTGGCGACGCTGAGGGCGAAGGTCGCAGCCGTGTCTGCAGCGGATCCGAAGCAGGATTGACCGCTGGCGCCAGCGGGCGGGCCTGTCCGAAGGTCACCCTCGACACCACCCTTGGCGGGATGTCATGGACAGGATCGGCGCCTACGCTGAGACCCGTCGACATCGCATACCGAGAAAGCGATGTCGCGACAACCACTCCCCGGCGCGCGGCATCCGTGAGTCGGAGGAGACCCGCAATCATTCACGAGGAATCACATGAACACGCCCATTGCCAATGGCGCTTCGCCGAACCCGATCCGCCATGAGCGAGTGAAGGTCGACGGTGTCGAGGTCTTCTATCGCGACGCAGGCCCTGAGGATGCCCCCGTGCTCCTGCTGCTGCACGGCTTCCCGACGTCGTCGCAGATGTTCCGCAACCTGATTCCGCTGCTGGCGGACAAGTTCCGCGTCATCGCGCCCGACTACCCGGGCTATGGACAGAGCGAGATGCCCGATCGCGCGAAGTTCGCCTACACCTTCGAAAACTACGCAAACCTCGTCGACAAGTTCACCCAGCTGCTCGGCCTGGACACCTACGCGCTCTACGTGATGGACTACGGCGCACCGGTGGGCTTCCGCTTGGCGGTGAAGCATCCCGAACGCGTCACCGCATTCGTGGTCCAGAACGGCAACGCCTACATGGAAGGCTTTGGCCATCCGTTCTGGGACGGCATCATGGCCTACTGGGAGACCGGCGCGGCCAAGGAGCGGGAGGCCATCCGTTGGTTGACCACGATGAAGGCCACGTACTGGCAATACAGCACCGGGTTCAAGGACATGAGCCTGGTCAGCCCGGACGCCTGGACGCTGGACCAGGCCTTGTTGGATCGCCCGGGCAACGACGAGATCCAGCTCGACCTGTTTTATGACTACCGGACCAATGTGCCGCTGTATCCGTCCTGGCACGAATACTTCAGCAAGCACCAACCACCCATGCTGATCACCTGGGGCTCGAATGACGAGATCTTCCCGGCAGCCGGTGCGGCACCGTACAGGCGCCATCTGCCGGACGCCGAGATCCACATGCTCGACACCGGCCACTTCGCCCTTGAAGATCACGGCGCGTTCATTGCCGGCCGGATCCGGGAATTCATGCAGCGCGTGGTTCCGGCGGCCGGCGCCAAGTAATTCGCAGCGGGCGGGTTGTGATGAGGCCCACGCCGGTAGGCGCCGGCCTCAGTCGCCGCTAGTCGGCGAGCGCTTTCGGCGAGCGCTTCAGCGAACCGTCTGGTCCACCGCACAGGTGGCGGTGGCGGGCCTCTCGCTTCGCGAACCAGCGGTCCGTGGCGATGTAGCCCAGGGTCATGGCCACCACCAGCAGCGCGCCCGCCAGGACCGGCGGTGCCGGTGACGGGACGCCGGTCCAGCGGCACAGCGCCCCAATCGCAAAGCCCAGCAGCAGCCCGAGCGCGATCTTGGTCTTCTGCGTTGCGGCGGTGTTCATGCCCGGCCTCGCATCAGTTGGTCGACGCCCATGAAGCCGAAGGTGATCGCCAGCACCAGCAGGGCGCCCACCAGCTTGGGCGGGGCCGGCAGCGGCAGGTCGAACCATCGGCAGGCAACGCCAATGCCCAGGCCGAGTGCAAGCGAGATCATCAAGTCATTCATCGGTTCATCCTCAGGTTGGAAGGTGCAGCGAACAGGCGTGCACGCGCGGGCACCGCTGTCCTCCCGGAGTGTGTTCGGCGCGTGGCTTCGGTCCGTGTGCATGGAGGAGGGCGGCACGGTGGCCAAAAGGCGCACCAAGCCTGGCGGCCTTGCCGAGCGCCGGAAAAGCCGCCGGAGCTCAACGACGAAGGACATGCCGAGTGCCACCTATGGAAGAGCCGGCACACGCCCCAGGGAGGACGCGGATGCGCCCGCATCAAAGGACATTGGCGTCACTTCATTTGATGATCGGACCCGCGATGACCCCCCCGCTTTTTCCCCGGCTGTCTGCCCTGACGATTGCGACAGGCCTGGCGCTGAGTTCCTGGTTGAATCCTGGCATCGTCGCCGCAGCGCCAGCCGAATCGCCTGGCCAACAACTCTCCGTGGTCCTGGTGCACGGCGCCTGGGCAGACGGTTCCTGCTGGAACGACGTGATCCCGCTGCTCCAGCAGAAGGGGTTGACGGTGGTCGCGGTGCAGAACCCGCTCAGTTCGCTGGCCGACGACGTGGCGGCCACGCAGCGCGCCATCGACCGGCAGCCGGGCAAGGTGCTGTTGGTGGGGCATTCCTGGGGTGGTGTGGTCGTCACCGAGGTGGGCCGGCAAGAGAAGGTGGCCGGCCTGGTTTATGTCGCAGCCTTTGCGCCAGCTGACGGTGAATCCGTGAACGACCTGTCCTCGAACAAGGACCTGCCGCAGCCGCCTGGCCTGGCCGGCATCGAGCCCGATGCGCACGGCTACCTCTGGATGAGCGCCAGGAACTTCGGCGAGCACTTCGCGCAGGACCTGGCCGTTGCCAGGACAGCCCTGATGGCCGTCACCCAGAAGCCGATTGCGGCCCGGAGTTTCGGCGACAAGGTAAGCGTGCCGGCATGGCGGAGCAAGCCGAGCTGGTATGTGCTGGCAGCGCAGGACCACATGATCCCGCCGCCCGCGCAGAAGGCAATGGCGGACCGGGCCCAGGCGAAGCTCACCAGCCTGGAGGCAGGCCACGCCGTGATGATGAGCAAGCCAGCCGAAGTGGCCGCGGTCATCGTCGCCGCCGCGCAGAGCCTGCGCCGCTAGTCACCCGACCCTTTGGCGAGGACCCGGGCCAGCCCTGTTCGCGCCAGTGGCGGCGCTGTTGGCCGTGCTGCTCACGGACCCGGGCCTAGTCGCGCCCGTTTACGTGGGCGTGTTCATGGACAAGATGGTGCAGTTCGTCAAACTGTACTTTCCGGTGTTCATGATGGGCGCCCTGTTCGGCAAGCTCATCGAGATCTCCGGCTTTGCCAGGGCCATCGTCGCGGCCACGATCCGGTTGGTGGGCAAGGCGCGCGCGATGTTGTCCATCGTGCTGGTGTGCGCCGCGCTCACCTACGGTGGCGTGTCGCTGTTCGTCGCGGTGTTTGCCGTGTACCCGTTCGCGGCCGAACTGTTCCGGCAGCTCGACATCCCCAAGCGCCTGATCCCCGGCACCATCGCGCTGGGCGCCTTCAGCTTCACGATGGACTCGCTGCCGGGCACGCCGCAGATCCAGAACATCATTCCCACCACCTTCTTCCGGAGTTTGGCGCCGGCATGAAGCACTGAGACGATCCCTCCAACATCCGGCGCTGGGGCAGGGCCGGAACCGAGGTGCAAAACAGGCTCAAGTGGCTGTCCAACTTGTCGAAATGTCCAAGAGACGCTGGTGCCCGCTCCATGTCAGCAAGACGCGGTGTGTTGATGCCGCGCCCACCTGGAGAAGACCCATGAAGATTCGACAGCGCCTGTGGACGCCGGCCGCCGGCTGGACAGACGGATCTCCTGCCGCCGGCGCCCTCGATCAACTCGTGCTTGCCTTCGGTTCACCCGGCACTCTTCGCCAACAAGGGCTATTCGATCAGTTGCGGGCGTGGCACCCGAACGCCCTGATCGCCGGTTGCTCGACCGCCGGAGAAATCCTCGGTACGCGTGTGCACGATGACTCCCTGGTGACGACGGCCGTGCAATTCGAGCGCAGCGCGATCGACTGGGTCCTTGTTCCGGTCGCCGAAGACACGGATGGCCGGGAAGCGGCAGAACAGATCGCGCTCAAGCTGGTGCGCCCGGGCCTGCGGCACGTGATGACGTTTTGCGACGGCCTTGTCGTCAACGGCACGTCGTTCGCCAAGGCTTTGCGCGAGCGCCTGCCCGAGGGTATTTGCGCTACCGGTGGGCTGGCGGCCGACGCCGACAGGTTCATGGAAACCTTGGTGATGTGCAACGGCATCGGGCAGAGCCGGCAGGTCGTCGGCATCGGCTTCTATGGCGACGACTTGCTTGTCGGATACGGCAGCGTCGGTGGCTGGGACAGCTTCGGGCCCCTTCGCACCGTGACTCGCTCGCGAGGCAACGTGCTTTTCGAGCTGGACGGCAAATCGGCACTGGAGCTCTACAAGATCTACCTGGGTGAACACTCGTGCGGATTGCCCGCAACGGGTTTGCGCTTCCCGTTGCTGCTGGAAGACGGGCGCGGCGGCGCCGGGCTGGTACGCACCGTGCTGGGCATCGACGAAGCCTCCGGCAGCATGACCTTCGGGGGTGACATCCCCGAAGGGGCCAAGGCCCGCCTGATGAAGGCCAACTTCGATCGCCTGGTCGATGGTGCGTCCGGTGCCGCGTCCGAAGGGCTGCGGCGGCTGGGCCGCGACAATGCGCAATTGGCGGTCCTGATCAGTTGCGTCGGCCGAAAACTCGTGCTTCGCCAGCGCATCGAGGAAGAGATCGACGGCGTTCGCGAAGTGCTTGGCGATACGGCGCTTGCCGGCTTTTACTCCTACGGCGAACTCTGCCCTCAGGGGACGCTTGGTGGATGCGAGCTGCACAACCAGACGATGACGATCACGACTTTCTCAGAGGTATGAGCTCCTCCCATCACAAGTTGCTTCGACGTCAGTTGCGGCGCGCATTCGGCGATACCTACTCGGTGCCCACCGGGCTGGAGCTGCTGCTGGGGGCTGTCAGCCAGGCGTACGAAGATGCGGACGGGGAGCGCATGCTCATCGAGCGGGCGCTCGAAATGATGTCTCTCGAACTCAACGAGCGCAATGAACAGCTGCGAGCCGACCTGCGCGAGCGTCAGCAGGCGCGTGACGAATTGCAGCGCCGGACCGACGAACAGCAGGTGCTGATCAAGCGTCTGGAGGAGGCCCACCATCAATTGCTCCAGTCCGAGAAGATGGCTGCCATTGGTCAGCTCGCCGCCGGAGTGGCGCACGAAATCAACAATCCGATCGCCTTCATCACGTCCAACCTCGGCACCCTGCGCGACTATTCGAAGTCGCTGCTCTCCATCGTTGCCGCGTACGAGGCGCAGGAGCATGTATTCAGTGCGGTGACCTTGTCGGAACTGCACCGGGTCAAGGACGTCAACGACTACGCATTTCTGAGCCAGGAGGTGCTGCAACTGGTGGACGAATCCAAGGACGGCGCCCTGCGAGTGAAGCAGATCGTCCAGGATCTGAAGGACTTCTCGCATGTGGGCGAGCAAGGCTGGCAGTGGGCAGATCTCCACAAGGGGCTGGACAGCACCCTGAACATCGCCAACAACGAGATCAAGTACGTCGCCGAGGTCAAGCGCTGCTATGGCAACATTCCGCACATCGAATGCTTGGCGTCGCAACTGAACCAGGTGTTCATGAATCTGTTGGTCAACGCCGCACACGCGCTTCAGGGCATGACGGGATGCATCGTCATCACGACCGGGCGCGAAGGCGATGACCGCGTCTTCATCGACATCTCCGACAACGGTTGCGGGATCCCGCCCGAGAATCTGAAGCAGATCTTCGATCCTTTCTTCACCACGAAGCCAGTCGGCAAGGGCACCGGTCTCGGGCTGTCGCTCTCGTACGGCATCGTCCGCAAGCATGGCGGCCACATCGCAGTCACCAGCGAGGTCGGCGTCGGCACCAGCTTTCGCATCTCGCTGCCGGTGCGGCAGGTTGCCGCCAGCGCACTCGACGACACGCACGCGCCATAGACCACCCCGAAGCCCGATCACTGCCAAGGGGCGACCTTGAACCGTGCAAATGCCAAGAGGTCCTGCGATGTGAGGTGGCCAGAGCGCTGGCTGTCGTTGCCTTGGCCTGCCCGTGCCTACCAGGTGGGAATGCTCAACAGGATGAACAGGATCAGCAGCGCCAAGGCGGCCAGTGCGAGTTTGCGGAAATTCGACATGTAGGAAGCTCCGAGTGAATGGGGCAGGGATCGCACGGTCGAGCCAGCGTCTGAACGCGATGCTGCACCGCGCCAGGATGCAGGCGCGTCGCGGATACGGTGCTTTCCGGCCAAGCCTGCATTCACGGGTTGCCTGCTGCTTCAGCCGCCCCACGCATGCATCAAAGCCGGGATTTCCTGGGGCAGCTCGCGTGCCAGGAAACCGATCGGGCCCAACCGTTCGGCCAGCACCCGGCCCGCTGCGGCATGCAGCGCAACGCCCCATGCGGCAGCCTGTTCCAGGCTGGCGCCACGCGCAGCCAGTCCGGTGATGATGCCGGCCAGCGCATCGCCCGAACCCGAGGTGGCCAAGCCTGCGTTGCCGGCCTCGTGCTGCCAGCAGCGGCCGTCCGCGGCGGCGATGCAGGTGCAGGCGCCTTTGAGCGCGACGGTGGCATGCCACCGTCGCGCCGCGTCCAGCGCAGCAGGCAATGGGTTGGCCAGGATGGCTTCTTTGGCGTTGCCGGTCAGGTGCGCCATTTCGCCGGCATGCGGCGTCAGCAGCACAGGACTTTCAAAGCGCGGGTGGCCGTTCACCGCGCCCATGGCGCCCGCGTCGAGAACCACCGGCGTGGCCACTTCGGCAAGCAAGGCATGCACGAACGCACAGCTTGCCGGCTCGTCCAGCATGCCGGGGCCAATCAGCATCGCGTGGGCGCGCTTTGCGAAAGGGGCCAGCAGCGACGCGCCTTCTGCGGTGAATCCGCCGGCCGCCGTCTCCGGCAATGCGACGACCCTGGCCTCTGGCATCGCCACTGCCACGCGGCTCGCCAGGCGCTCAGCAGTGGCGATCACCAGCTTGCCGGCACCGGCGCGCAAGGCCGCGGTTCCGGCCAGGATGGCCGCGCCGGCCATCTCCCGGCTGCCCGCGATCACCAGCGCGCGGCCGCGGCTTTCCTTGTCTTCCGTGCACGCGTGAACCGGCAGCGGCCAGTCGCGCAAGGTGGCCGGGGAAACAAGGTCAGGCGTGACGGGCCGATGCATGGGACGGATGCCTCGCCAGCAGCCACTCAGGATTTCGGCGCCGCCGGCACGTCGGCTTCGACGGTGACCGGCGCGCCGGCCCGCCGCAGCGGCGAGACGAAGTTGGCCACCTGCAGGACCAGCTTGCCCTTGGGTTTCACGGTTTCGTCGAGCACGTAGGTGGTCACGCCGCAGTTCGGAATGTCCCCCTGCCGGTCCATGGCCAGCACACGCGCCTCGTCCAGTTGGTCCAGCAGGTAGCGCATGCAGTTGACGATGACCTGGTGCCCCATGATCAGCACCCGTTGCCCGCCGTGTTCTCGGGTGACCATCTCCACCACGCTGCGCAGCCGCAGGATCACATCGCACCAGCTCTCGCCGCCGGGAGGGCGGAAGTAGAACTTGCCTACGTGTGCGCGTTGTTCGGTGAGCTCCGGGTATTTCTGGGAAATGCCGAGGTGGGTCAGGCGGTCCAGCGCGCCGAATTCCTTTTCACGCAAGCGCTCGTCGACCAGGAAGCACACCCGGTCTTCGCTCAGGCCGGCGGCCTTCATCAGCAGCCGGGCGCTGTCATGTGCGCGCACGTAGGGCGAACACAGGATGACCTCCGGCTGTTGGTCGGCCGGCTGGCTGCCGAACCACTCGCCCAAGGCCATCGCCTGCTGCTCGCCCAATGCAGACAGCGGTGTGTCCATGTCGCGTGTGGCGATGTCGATCAATGGCAGGCCGGCCGCCTCGGCGTTGTCCCGCGCGACATTCCCGGCGCTCTGGCCGTGCCGCACGATCCACAAGGTCTGGGGCCAGTGTTTCTCCAAGGCGCGTGCTCCGTCCCATCGGTTGCGTGTTCGTGGCGCGGTTCGTCCATGGTCACCTCGGTCGAGCCGCAGGCTTGGAACGCGCCGCGGTGCCGTTGCGGGCAAGCCTCATGCCCAACGGCCGGCAGCCACGGCGAGCGCCGGGAACGTTGCGGAGGCGGGTCGATGCCGAGATCCCCGGCTTCCTGCGGCATGGCCATCCGGCGTGACAGCCGACGAGGCCTGAATCCATCGGCGGCCTTGGGAAATCCGTGGGAAAGGGTTGCAGCAATCGCGCACCGGCGTCCGGCTGGCCGCTTTGCCGCAGCCATGCGACGCAAGGAACATGCATTGCTGTAAGCCCACCGCGAGGCCGATCGGCGTCGCGGCCCGCATGCCGACCGCATCACGGCATCAACCGGGCCCCACTTTTCAGGAGAGCACCATGAGCAAATTGACCAAGCTTCTCACCACCGCTGTCACGGCCGGCCTGGTGGCCAGCGGCAGCGTCCTGTACGCGCAGTCGGCTGGCGGCACGGGCAACACCGGCGGCGGCTCCGGTTCCAGCGCCACCACCGGCAGCGGCCAGTCGGGCAGCAACAACCTGAACGGCAGCTCGCAGAGTGGCAGCAGCTCGAGCGGCAGCGGCATGAGCGGCAGCACCGGCACGAGTGGCACGAGTGGCAGCACCGGCACCAGCGGCACGGGCGGCATGAACAACAGTTCGAGCAGCAGCGGCACCAGCAGCACCAGCGGCATGGGCAGCAGCAGCGACACCGGCAGCAGCGCGTCGGGCACGTCCTCGTCCGGCGGTGCCGGCGGCTCCAGCTACGGCGCCGGTTCCGGGACCGGCGACGCCCTGTCGGCCCGGCCAGACCGCAACTGAGCATGCGCCTGCATCCTCCGCCGGCCCCCCCGGCCGGCGGGCCGGTCGCGGCTTCGGTTTCGCGGCTCGCCGGGTGCCGGACCTTCCGGACACCCGCTGCCATGACACCGAAGCCGCTGCTGCCCTGTTGCCTCGCCGTCGCGTTGGTCGCCTGCGATGGCGGCAAGACGGCCTCGCCCGTCGATGCGCCGGGTCCGCCGACCTCGCTGAAGACGCGCGCGCTGGATGCTGGCGCCGCGCTGCTGCAATCCCGGCTGCCGGTCGACGCGCTCAATGCCTACCTGGACGGCTTCCACTTCTACAGCGGCCAGCCCGGCCAGCAGATGGAGGCGCACCACTACTGCAGCGAGCTCAACGAAGCGCTCACGCAGTGCGTGATCTTCGACGGCAACCAGCGCGACGCGAAGATCATGGGCGTCGAATACATCGTCAGCGCGGCGCTGTTCGCCACCCTGCCAGCCGAGGAGAAGCGGCTCTGGCACAGCCATGTGCACGAGGTGCACTCGGGCCAGCTGGTGGCGCCCGGCATTCCGGCGCCGGCGGAACACGCGCTGATGCAGAGGCTGGTCTCGACCTACGGCAAGACCTGGCACACCTGGCACACCGACCTGCAGCAAAGCCTGCCGCTCGGCGTGCCGCAGCTGATGATGGGCTTTACCGCCGACGGCCAGGCCGACCCGGCGATGGTGGCCGCGCGCGACCGGCGCCTGGGCGTGGACAGCGCCGAAAAGCGGCAGGCGCGTGCCGACCTGCCCAGCCCGCCGGTCGATCCGCAGGCCAACGGTGGCCAGGCTACGCCGTTCCAGATCGCCGACCCCACGGGCCATGTGCACGCAGGCCAGCGCGCGGCAACGCAACGCGCGCTCGCCGGCGCCCCGCCCGATGCCGCGGCCTCGAACGCGCATGCCGCTTCTCGCTGACCGTCCAAGGCCGGCCATGCACAACGCTCGACTGGTCGTGATCGGCGCCTCGCTGGGCGGCGTGGCCGCGCTGCGCGAGATCTGCCGCGGCCTGCCGGAAGACTTCGGCGCGGCCATCGGCGTGGTGCTGCATGTCGGCGCCTACCGGAGCGTGCTGCCGGCGCTGCTGAGTTCGGCCGGCCCGCTGCCGGCCGTCCATGCGGAGGACGGGGCGCCGCTGCAGAAAGGCCGCATCCATGTTGCGCCGCCGGACCAGCACATGCGCGTCGAAGGTGACGTGCTGCGCTTGCTCAGGGGGCCGAAGGAGCATCACTCGCGCCCCGCCATCGACCCCTTGTT
This sequence comes from Ideonella sp., assembly GCF_041287625.1. Lineage (GTDB taxonomy): Bacteria > Pseudomonadota > Gammaproteobacteria > Burkholderiales > Burkholderiaceae_C > Ideonella. Next base: position 13,671 of record NZ_JBGGNH010000017.1, on the reverse strand, counting down.
CCGCTCCGCGGCGCTGTCCTTCGGTGCCCGCACCATCGGCCTGGTGCTGACCGGCATGCTCGACGACGGCACGCCCGGCATGCAGGCCATCAAGGACCTCGGCGGAACCTGCGTGGTGCAGGATCCGTCCGAAGCGGAGGCGCCCAGCATGCCGTTGAGCGTGCTCAGGCATGTCGCGGTCGACCACTGTGTTCCGGTCCGCGAGATGGCCCCGCTGCTTTGCAAGCTGATCGATCAACCTGTCGAGGAAAGCCCAGTGCCAATGCCGCAGCGCGATCGCACCGTTCATGAGGAGGCCGTGTTGCTGGGCCAGGGCGACGTCATCGCCCACCTGCGCGCCATCGGCCAGCCTTCGACCTTTGCCTGCCCGGACTGCGGCGGCACGCTGTGGCAGCTCGCCGGCACGTCGCCCCAGCGTTTCCGTTGCCACACCGGCCATGCGTTCACGCTCGAAACGCTGCGCGCGTCCCAGTCGCTTTCGACGGACGAGGCGCTGTGGTCGTCGATCCGGGCCTTGCAGGAAAAAAGGGAACTCGTGCTGCAGGCCGAAAAGGCGGCCGCGGCGCAAGGCAACACCCGGCTGGCCTCGGCACTGGCCAGCGAGGCGGCCACGCTGCACGATCACACCAGCGCACTGCGCGGGCTGGTGCAAGGCATTGGCGAAATCACCACAGCGAGATGTGAATGAGCCTGGAGAGGCCCGCGGAGGCCAGAGCCCTCAGGCCGCGGCAGCCGGCCGGGTGCCGCTGGCGCGCAGCGGGGTGCCGAAGTCACGCCCGGCCCAACGCTCGAATTCCAGGCTGTCGTGCGAGCGCCACCAGCAATGCGGCGGCGCGCAGCGGTTCATGGCAGCGAGAAGACATACAGCGTCCCTCCCTTGCCGGTGTGCTGCGGCAGGTCGGCCATCGCGCCGACAAAACCCTTGGCCAGCTTCGCGCGGCCTGCCGATCCAGGCATGTGCGTTGCCAACCGGGTGCTCCCGCTGCCGCCCGCTACACGGAGATGCCATGGCCTTGCCGCATGCCCAACTGCTCGATGTGATCAATGTCTCGCCGCTTGGCGCGCGGTTGCCTGGCAGTGCCAGCAGCAGCCTGCTGAAGACCGACCGGTTGCAGTTGCTGCACCTGGTGCTGGCCGCGCACCAGTCGCAGCCGGAACACCATGTGGATGACGAATGCACGCTGCATTGCCTGGAAGGCGAAGTGGAGGTGCAGATGCCGGGCGGCCTGCGTCACCTGCGTCCCGGCGAACTGCTGGCCTTGCCGGCCCGGCAGCCGCATGCGCTGAAGGCGCGTAGCGACGCCGCCTTGCTGGTCACGCTGGTGCTGCGCGACGGCGATGCCGGCGACGGCGGCGGCAGCAGCCGGCACCGTCCCGGATGAAGGCGCCGGCGCCGCTGATGTAAAGCCGCGTTGCCCTGGAACCTCCCTTGCCACGTGGCCAGGCTGCCTTCCTTTTCAACCCTCTCTGTCAACTTTCTATTGATTGGAATTTCCATGTTTGCTCACAACAAGCGACTGCAATACACGGTGCGTGTCAACGAATGCAACCCGGCGCTGGCCAACCTGATGCTGGAACAGTTTGGCGGGCCGCAGGGCGAACTTGCCGCGGCCTGCCGCTACTTCACGCAGGCGCTGGCCGAGGACGACCCGGGCCGCAAGGACATGCTGATGGACATTGCCACCGAGGAGCTGAGCCACCTCGAAGTGATCGGCACCATCATCGCGATGCTCAACAAGGGCGCCAAGGGCCAGCTTGCCGAAGCCACCGCCAGCGAGGCCGAGCTGTTCCGCTCGCTGCAGGGCGCCGGCAATGACTCGCACGTCACGCAGCTGCTCTACGGCGGAGGCCCCGCGCTGGTCAACTCCGGCGGCCAGTTGTGGAACGCCGGCTACATCGACAGCATCGGCGAACCGACCGCCGACCTGCGCTCCAACATCGCCGCCGAAGCGCGCGCCAAGATCATCTACGAGCGCCTGATCAACGTCACCGACGACCCCGGCGTGAAGGAAGCGCTGGGCTTCCTGATGACACGCGAAGTGGCGCACCAGAAGTCCTTCGAGAAGGCGCTGTATTCCATCAGCCCCAACTTCCCGCCGGGCAAGCTGCCGGGCAAGCCCGAGTTCGCCAGCGTCTACTTCAACATGTCGCAAGGCGAGGGCGACATGCGCGGCCCGTGGAACAACGAGCCGGCCTTTGCCTACGTGTCCGACCGCGAGCAGCAGATGGCCGTGGACGGTGGCGGCGGTGGCGCCTCGGTGCAGCTTTCCGCCGTCGAGGAACAGGCCTGTGAGCAGATGAAGCTGCGCAGTGCTTCGGACCCGCTGAGCGAGCCGGTCACCGGCGCCGAACTGGGCGCCGGCCTGACGCCGGTCGACGCGGCCACCGCGGCGATGACGCCGCCTGCCGCGCCGAATTGAACGATGGCGCGCGCATCTCAACCGGGAGAGGCCGCGCCGCCGGTTGCGTTGCCGTGGCGGCGCCTGCTGGGCTTCGGCATCGTGCTGCTGGGCGCGGTCGTCGGGCTGGCGGACCTGTTGCGGCAACTCGCGCCGTCAGGCTCGCTGGCGGCGGCGGCGTTGATGGCCGGCGGCATGGCGGCGCTCGCCACTGCGCTGGGCACGCTGCCGATGCTGCTGTCGCAGCGCTTTTCGGCGCGCAGCTTCGGCATGATGATGGGCTTTGGCGCCGGCGTGATGCTGGCCGCCTGCGCGTTTTCGCTGATCGTGCCGGCGCTGGCGCATTTGCGCCGGCTCGGCGCGCCGTCATTGTCGGCCGGCACCACCGTCGGCCTGGCGATGCTGCTGGGCGCGGCGCTGGTGCACTTGGCCGACCGTCTGCTGCCAGACGTGCATTTCCTGCACGATGAACACGGCCACGCCGATCCGGCGCTGCGCCGCACCTGGCTGTTCGTGCTGGCCATCTTGCTGCACAACGTGCCAGAAGGGCTGTCCATCGGCGTGGCCTTCGCGGGCAGTGACGCATTGGGCGCGAAAGCGCTGGCCACCGGCATCTCGATCCAGGACATCCCCGAGGGCCTGGTCGTCTCGCTGGCCTTGCTGGCCGCCGGTTATGGCCGCTGGCCGGCCGCGCTGATCGGTGCCGCGTCGGGGCTGGTGGAGCCGCTGGCCGCGCTGATCGGCGTGCTGGTGATGGGGCTGTCGGCCAGCCTGCTGCCCTGGGGCCTGGCAGGTGCCGCCGGCGCGATGCTGTACGTGATCTGCCACGAGGTGATCCCCGAATCGCACCGCGAGGGCCGGCAGGCCGCGGCCAGCGCGAGTTTCATGGCGGGCTTCGTGCTGATGATGTTCCTCGACACGACCCTGGGTTGAACAGCCTCCTGGCCAGTCGCGGCAGCCGCCATGCGGCGGCTGATCCGACGACCTGGCTGGAGGCCTGTGGGAGGCGAAGCTCGGGGCTGGCATCTCCTTGCGCGAACTGCCATCGAGCGGATCCTGCGATGGCACTCTTGAAAACATCCGGCCCGCAGCCATTTGGCCGGTTCATGGAGGTGACGGCTGCCTGGGCGCCGTGCCTCATGCCACAAGGGGAACCTGAACATGAGCTCTCGACGCATGGTGGTGCGCGATGGCGAGCGTGTCATCGCCCACACGATCAATGGCCAACCCTGCCGGCTGCTGCCCGGGGAATACGAGGTGCACTTGCTTCCCAGCAAGGTGCCAGGGCTGGCGCCAACCTTGCGGATCATTGCCGCTGGACCGCGTGGGCAGGATCTGCACATGCGGCTGTCGCCAGCGGATGAGCCGCACGCGTGGCAGGCGCGAGCGCCCTCTTGCGAGCCCGGTCTGGCGGCCAGGCTCGGCGGGGCGATCAAGAAATTCGCAGACGGCCCGGGCCGCCGGCCGGTCCAGGCCTCGTGAACCGGCCGCCAACAGCCGGGCCGCCTGCGTCAGCGAGGCGATGCTGGTGGCACGCGCATTGCCCACGGTGCGGACGCTTTGCAAGGACCGCACATGGCACTGCATTCTTCATCCGGGTTCGACCGCCTCGCGACTTCACTGGCGTTGGCTTCCGCCGCGCTTTGCCTGCCTGCCTGGTCGCAGCAGGGGGACGGCACCAACGTGCCCATCCGCACCGCCGTCTTCAAGCCGGACAAGGTGGCCGCCACGCCGGAGCGCATCGGCCAGCTCAGGTCGCCACCCGGCTTTGCCGTCAACGTGTTTGCGCAAGGGCTGAAGAACACCAGGATCCTGGCTGTGGCGCCCGACGGCACGGTCTATGTCAGCCGCCGGGACCAGGGCGATGTGCTGATGCTGCGCGACACCGATGGCGACGGCCGGGCCGATGGCGTGCCGGTGCAGGTGGCCACTCGCGCCGGCGCGCATGGCCTGGCCATCAAGGACGGCAAGCTCTACCTGGCGACGGTGAAGGAAGTCTTCGTTGCGACCATCCAGCCGGACGGGCTGCTCGGCCCGCTGGAGATGATCATCGGCGACCTGCCTGACGCGGGCCAGCATGCCAATCGAACGCTGGCCTTCGGGCCGGACGGCATGCTCTACATCAGCGTTGGCTCGACCTGCAACGCGTGCAATGAAACCAACCCCGAGAACGCCACGCTGCTGCGCGCCTCGGCGGACGGCAAGAGCCGGACGATCTTCGCCACCGGGCTGCGCAACACCATCGGCTTCGACTGGCAGCCCGGCACCGGCGAACTCTGGGGCATGGACCATGGCATCGACTTCCTCGGCGACGAGGTCCAACCCGAAGAGCTGAACCGGATCGAGAAGGGCAAGCAATATGGCTGGCCGCACATCTGGGGCGACGGCGGCGAAAACCCGCAGAGCACGCCGGTCGGCGACATCACCAAATCCCAGTGGCGCGAATTGAGCACGCCGATGGTCCTGGGCTACGCCGCCCACGCGGCGCCGATGCAGATGGTGTTCTACCAAGGCACGAACTTTCCGGCGGCGTACCGGGGCGATGCATTTGTCACCATGCGGGGTTCCTGGAACCGCAACCCGGCTTCAGGCTACGAGGTGGTGCGGGTGAAATTCGCCAACGGCCAGCCGCTTGGCTTCGAGCCTTTCCTTGCAGGCTTTCTCACCGATGGCGGGCGGACGCACATGGCCAGGCCGGTAGGGCTGGCGGTGGCCAAGGATGGCGCCTTGCTGATGGCAGACGACGCCAATGGCGTGATCTACCGGGTCGCCTACAACGGCACCGGCGCGAGGGCGCAACCCGGCGCACCGGCGCCCGCCGCCGCGATGCTCGCGCAGGCCGGCCGCGGCATTGGCGTGCCGCTGGCGATGCTGCGCGACGAAACCCGTGGCGGCACGTCCGGTCTCGGCCTGAGCGCACCGTCGTTTGCTGCGAATGGCGCGATGCCGCAGCGCTTCAGCGAGTATGCGGACGGCGTGTCGCCCGCACTGAGCTGGACCGCAGTGCCGCAGGCGCGGTCCTACGCGCTTGTGCTCGAAGACCCGGACGCCAAGCCCATCACGCCGTTTGTGCATTGGGTGGCCTGGAACATTCCGGGCACCATGACCGCGTTGCCGGAGGGCTTGCAGGAGCAGCCCCGGCTGACCGAGCCCGACGGCTTGCTGCAAGGCAGGAACAGCCGCGGTTCACCCGGTTATTACGGGCCGCGCCCGCCAGTGGGCGATCCGCCGCACCACTATCACTTCCAGGTCTTCGCGCTGGACACCATGCTCTCCGTGCCGCCAGGCGCGGAGCGGGACGAGGTGCTCGCCGCGATGAAGGGCCACGTGCTGGCCAAGGCCGAACTCGTCGGCACCTTCGCGCAGAGCGTGCGTCCGCCCAAGTAGATGCGGCGACGGGCCAGGCCGTGCACGCATCCGCCGTGCCGTCGGCTTGCCGTCACCCGAGGCTTGGGATGGGCCGGACGCCTGCTGGCGCGCGGCTCATTTGTAGCCCTCGCGAACGTTGTCCACCGCTGCCTGCTCCTGCTCGAGGTGCTTCCTGGCGGACGCGGCTTCGTCATCGCCTTGCCCGCTGCCTTCGGCGTCGGCGCCCCTGCCGGGTCGGTCCGGCTGGATCGGCTCCGCGCGACGGGGCGTTTTCTTGCCCGGGACGGGCTGGGGATCGCTCAAGCTGCTCATGGGGCACCTCTTTCCTGTTTCGGTTGCGGATGATGCTGGCTTGCGGCAAACGATGTTCCGCCCAGGTCAACAGCCGGTCGGGCGCAGGTACGCGCCTAACGCCGGCTCATGCCGCTTCCGGCACAGGTGCGGCAACACTGCGCAGCACGTTGATGAACGCCTGCGCCGCGGGTGTGAGGGCCTCGTCCAGCCTGGTGATCACGCCGTAGTCCGGCATGTGGGCTGGCAGGGCCACCGGTATGCGCGCCAGCAGGCCTTTCCTGACGTATTTGTCCACCAGCGCCGCTGGCTGCAACGAAAGCATGTCGGTGTTCTGCATCAAGGCCAGCGCAAAGAGGAAAGAGGGCGTTTCGACCACGCCCGAGCTGAGCGCCAGCCCGGTGTTGCCCAATGCCTCGTCCGACACGCGTCGCAAGGCCGTCGAAGTGGGGTAGAGGATCCAGGGCCAGTGCGCCAGCTTCGCCAGTTCCAGATCGCTTGCAGCACGAAGCGGGTGATGAACACCCGCGACCAGGTCCAGCGTCTCGCTGGAAAGGCGTTCGTAGTGGAACTGCGTTTGCTGGGCTTCTTCGGTGAAGCGGCCGATCATCAGGTCGATCTTGCGCTCGGCCAGCCAGACGATGAGCTGGTCGCTGCTGTGCTCCAGGATCTTCAGCACCAACAGCGGCCGAAGGCGCTGGATCTCGGCGACAGAAGCGATCAGCAAATGAGCAGCCGAGCCGGTGATGGCGCCGATGGTCAGGTGGCCGTGACCGCCCTGCCGCAGGGCGTTGAACTCGTCCACGAATTTGCGGTGGCCTGCCAGCGCGCTGGCCGCGTAGCGCAGCGTGAACAGCCCCAGTTCATTGGGCCGCATGCCGCGCGAGAGGCGCTCGAACAGCCGCGACTCCAGGATCTCCTCGATGTCCATCAGGATCTTGGTGGCCGCAGGCTGGGTGATGTGCATTTGCTCGGCAGTCAGGCGCAGGTTGCGCGTGTGGCCGAGGATGTCCAGGAACTGCAGATGCCGGAAGCGCAGGCGGGAACAGGCCTGTGCCATGGACAAGGGTTTGCCCGTAAAGGAGTCTGAAGTCATAACTGTCTGGAATGGATGCTAGCAAAAAATTGAGTAGACCCAGGGCCCGTGCAGACCTAACCTGCGCCGGCGCTGAAGGGGACCGACACAGGTTCACCAACGCGCCGCCGATGGCGCCCGATGGGTCCGTCGCGCCACTTCAAACCATTGGAGACAAGCATGAAATTCAAGACCCTCGCCCTGGTTGGCGCGCTGCTGTCCGTGCTGGCGGTGCCCGCCGCTGCACAAGTCAAGGAACACACGTTCAAGGTCGGCATCGGGCTGAGCGAAGACCATCCCCAGGCTGCCGCGGTCCGGTATTTCGGTGAGCAGCTTGCTGCCAAGAGTGGCGGCAAGATGACGGTCAAGCTGTTTGCCAGCGGCTCGCTGGGCAACGACATCAGCATGACCTCGGCCCTGCGCGGCGGCACTTTGGAGATGACCGTGCCAGACAGCTCGACGCTGGTCTCGATGGTGAAGGCTTTTGGCGTGATCAATCTGCCGCTGACCTTCAACACCGAACTCGAGGCCGACGCGATGCTGGATGGCCCGGTCGGACAAAAGCTGCTGGCCACGCTGCCGGAAAAAGGCCTGGTGGGCCTTGGCTATTGGGAAAATGGCTTCCGTGACGTGACCAACTCACGCCGGCCCCTCACCAAGGCCGAGGACCTGGCGGGCCTGAAGCTGCGCGTGATCCAGAACCCGCTGTTCCTGGACACCTTCAACACCCTGGGTGCCAACGCCACGCCGCTGCCGTTTACCGAGCTCTACTCGGCCATGGAGCAGGCCGCAGTGGACGGCCAGGAGAACCCGCCTGCCACCATCCTCGCCAGCAAGTTCTATGAGGTGCAGAAGCACCTGCTGCTGTCGCACCACATGTACAGCACCTGGGTGCTGCTGCTGTCCAAGAAGACATGGGACGGCCTGTCGGCGCAGGAGCAGAAGATCGTGCAGGACGCCGCCCGCGAAGCCACGCTCTACGAGCGCAAGACCATCCGCGCGTTCGGTGACAAGGCGCTGGGCGAGTTGAAGAAGGTTGGCATGCAGGTCACCGAGCTGCCGCCCGCGGAGCAGGCCAAGCTGCGCGCCAAGCTGCAGCCTGTGGTGGCCAAGTACGCCAAGGAATTCGGCGAGGCAACGACCGCCGAGATGATGGCCGAGCTGGCCAAGGTCAGGGGCGGCGCGAAGTAACGCCTTGCCCCCATTCCTGCTGCCTGCCCACGCTGCCATGGACAAGACCCCCCGCCGCCCGTTTCGGTCACGTGACTGGTTCGCCGACCCGGCGCGATCCGACATGACCGCGCTGTACCTCGAGCGCTTCATGAACTACGGGCTCACGCCTGAAGAGTTGCGTTCCGGTCGCCCCATCATCGGCATTGCGCAGACCGGCAGCGACCTGTCGCCCTGCAACCGCATCCACCTCGACCTGGCCAGGCGGGTGCGCGACGGCATCCGGGACGCTGGTGGCATCCCGATGGAGTTCCCGGTCCATCCGATCTTCGAGAATTGCCGGCGGCCCACCGCCGCGCTGGACCGCAACCTGGCCTACCTCGGCCTGGTCGAAATCCTCTACGGCTACCCGATCGACGCGGTGGTGCTGACCACCGGCTGCGACAAGACAACGCCGGCCGGCGTGATGGCGGCGTCGACGGTGGACATCCCTGCCATCGTGCTGTCGGGCGGGCCCATGCTGGATGGCTGGCACGACGGTGAACTGGTCGGTTCGGGCACGGTCATCTGGCGCAGCCGCCGCCAGCTGGCAGCCGGCGAGATCGACGAAGAAGAGTTCCTGCAGCGGGCCTGCAGCAGCGCCCCGTCGGCGGGCCATTGCAACACCATGGGCACCGCCTCGACGATGAACGCGGTGGCCGAGGCGCTGGGCCTGTCGCTGCCGGGCTGCGCCGCCATTCCGGCGCCGTATCGAGAGCGTGGACAGATGGCCTACGAGACCGGCCGGCGAATCGTCGGGATGGCACATGAGGACCTGCGGCCTTCGCGCATCCTGACGCGAGAGAGCTTTCTCAATGCGCTGTCGGTCATCAGTTGCGCCGGCGGATCCAGCAATGCGCAGGTCCACGTGATGGCCATGGCGCGCCATGCCGGGGTCGAACTGCATGCCAGCGACTGGCGCACCCACGCGCATGACCTGCCGCTGCTGCTGAACATGCAGCCTGCGGGCCAGTTCCTTGGCGAGCGATTTTTCCGTGCCGGTGGCGTTCCGGCGCTGATGTGGGAATTGCTGCAGGCCGGGCGCCTGCAGGGCGATTGCCTCAGCGTGACCGGCCGCAGCATGGCCGAGAACCTGCAAGGCCGCGAGACCCGCGACCGCGAGGTCATCAAGCCTTTCGACCAGCCGCTGATGCACCAGGCCGGCTTCCTGGTGCTGAGCGGCAACCTGTTCGACTTCGGCATCCTGAAGACTTCGGTGATCTCCGAGCGCTTCCGGGCAAGCTACCTCAACCGGCCCGGTGCCGAAGGCATCTTCGAGGCCCGCGCCGTGGTGTTCGAGGGCGCCGAGGATTACCACGCCCGCATCAACGATCCGGGCCTCGACATCGATGAAGCCTGCATCCTGGTGATGCGAGGGGCGGGTCCCATCGGTTGGCCGGGCTCCGCCGAGGTGGTCAACATGCAGCCGCCGGACGTGCTGATCCGCCGCGGCATCACCACCTTGCCCACGCTGGGCGACGGCCGCCAGTCCGGCACGTCTGACAGCCCGTCCATTCTCAATGTCTCACCCGAAAGCGCCGTTGGCGGCGGCCTGAGCTGGCTGGCAAGCGGCGACATGATCCGTGTGGACCTGAACACCGGCCGCTGCGACGCCTTGGTGGCACCGGAAGAGATTGCACGCCGCCGCCGCGAACTGCCTGCGCCGCCGGTGCCGCCCAGCCATTCGCCCTGGGAGGCGCTATACCGCGAGAAGACCGGCCAGTTGGTGGACGGCGCGACGCTTGACTTCGCGCTGGCCTATCGCCGCATCGCCGACAAGACCCCGCGCCACAACCACTGAATTTCCGTCCCTGCCGGCGCCGCGCGCCCGGACCGGGCCGCCGCGTTGCCGCCCCTGAATGCTTGAAGGACTCCACATGACTTCGCTGACCGCCCTGGCTGCCGACCTGGCCGCCATCCTGCCCGCCGACGGCTTGTCCGGCACGCTCGTGGCCCGGGTCTGGCGCAGCGATGGCATTGCAGGCCCGGCCGTGGTGGCCCTGCGTGAGCAGGGCGTGTTCGACCTCAGCGCGCAGTTCCCGACCATGAGCACCCTGCTCGAACGCGATGATCCGGCTCAGGCCGTGAGCCAGGCCGCAGGCGAACACCTGTGCAGTGTGGAGAGCCTGCTGGCCAACAGCCGCAGCGGTGCGCGCAACGAAGCGCTGCCGTGGCTGCTGGCCCCGTGCGACCTGCAGGTGGTCAAGGCCGCGGGCGTGACCTTTGCCGCCAGCCTGGTCGAGCGCGTGATCGAAGAGCAGGCAGGCGGCGATGCCAGTCGTGCGCAGAGCCTGCGCGCCCAGGTCAATGCGCTGCTCGGTGAGCGGCTGTCGGACATCCGGCCCGGGTCGCCGCAGGCCATGGCCTTGAAAGCCCTGCTTCAGCAGAAGGGCCTGTGGTCGCAGTACCTGGAGGTCGGCATCGGCCCGGATGCCGAGGTCTTCACCAAGGCACCTGTGCTGGCCTCGGTGGGCTGCGGCGAGGACATCGGCGTGCGTGCCGACTCGGCCTGGAACAACCCCGAGCCAGAGGTGGTGCTGGCGGTCAACGGCCGTGGCCAGATCGTCGGCGCCACGCTGGGCAATGACGTCAACCTGCGAGACATCGAAGGCCGCAGCGCGCTGCTGCTGGGCAAGGCCAAGGACAACAACGCCTCGTGTGCCATCGGCCCCTTCATCCGCTTGTTCGATGCCGGTTTCAGCCTGGACGACGTGAGGCGAGAGACGGTTCACCTGCGGGTGGCGGGTCTGGACGGCTATGAACTTCGCGGCATCAATACCATGGCCAGCATCAGCCGCGACCCCAGCGAACTGGTGGCGCAGACGCTGGCGGCCCATCAGTACCCGGACGGCTTCATGTTGTTCCTGGGCACGCTTTTCGCACCCATCGAAGACCGCGACCAGCCCGGCAGCGGCTTCACGCACAAGCTGGGTGACGTGGTCACCATCCACAGCCACTGGCTGGGCAGCCTGCAGAACCGCGTGACGCATTGCGAGGCCGCGCCGCCCTGGCGTTTCGGCCTGCGCGCCTTCATCGGCAATCTTGCCGACCGCGGCTTGCTGCAAGGGGCGCGGCTGTGACGTCGAGGTCATCTTCCCGCAGAGGCCATTTCCAAAAATGAAGGAGACAAGCATGCATCTGAGCACTGAACGTCGAATCAATTCTGTATTTGTCGCTCTGCCATTGGTATTGGCGGTTGCAACCGGCGCTGTGGCAGCTGATCGGCCTGCAAATCCCGCTGATTGGCCAGCACTGAAAGATGTCTACAAAGACTATTTCTTCATCGGCAACACTAATCTCAACGCAAACAACTTCGGCGCCAATGTAGTGCCAGGTGAAAATTCGGTCGCTGCCATGACCGTAAAACACTTCAACGCTGTGACGCCCGACAACGCGATGAAGCCCCAGTCCCTTTGGAGCGGTGGTATCACTGACCAAGCCCCCTCGTTCCTGACCAATGTAACTTCAGGCATTAATAATGATCTCCGCGCGGCCAATGCCCGCGGATTCAAAGTCACAGCGCATACGCTGCTTTGGCACAACCAGTCAGCTTCGTGGCCTGCGGCCAATGTACTCACGCCTGGAGGCGGCTGGGAAACCCCATGGGATTTCGTAGCGGCAAAGACGTATCTGGAATCGTACGTCAGAACGGTAGCCGGGCATTTCGATGGGGAACCGTTCAAGGTCTACGCGTGGGATGTCGTCAACGAAGCGTTCAAAGACAACCCCGAAAACCCTGCCGACTGGAGGAACGCCCTGCGCACCGGTTACAACCCGGAGGAGCGGCCTTCCAGGTGGGCCCAGGCCTATTCCAAAGGCGGGAAAAGCTGGGACTACATGTATGACGCCTTCTTCTACGCACGCCAGAACACGACGGCGCTACTGAACTACAACGACTTCAACGACAGCGAGAGGGCGTCGAAGGCCAACGCGATCGCTTCGATGGTCGAGGAGTTCAATGAACGGTACGCGGCCGAGTCGGCCGCAGGCAAAGGCCGGATACTGCTGGATGCCAAGGGAAAGCCCAGGCCGCTGATCGACGTCATCGGGACGCAGGGGCACTGGGACATGCGGCTCAATCTGGACGCCTTCGAGAGGACCATCAAGACCTATCTCGAAACCGGCGTGAATGTCGATCTCACCGAACTCGATCTGGCGCCCACCCTGGGTTTGGACAAAGGCCAGCGGATTCAGAACGGCCCTGAAATGAACGCGCTGTTCATGGAGCAGGGCATCCAGTACGCGAAACTATTCAGCTTGCTCAAGGAGTACGCCGCCGGCCGTGGCGGTCGTCACCCCCACTACAAGGGGGGCGTGCACCGAGTCACCTGGTGGGGAATGACGGATCCGGGCTATCACACCAACGGGTACCTGTGGTCGGCAGTCGGTCAACCGAAGGAAGCGTATTGGGGTTGATGTCCCAGGAAGTGGTGTAAGTCTTTCGTCGCGGCAAGGCGCGTAGGGCGTAGCCCGAAGCGGCTTGCCGCGCGGCGACGGCGATCCCGATCGGGGTGGCCATCGTGGTCCCGGATATGGTTGAGGTGCGACCCACCAACCTGTCCAAGGAGATTTCCACGATGACCACCGCCACTATGGCATTGACCGAGCTGGCCGAGAAGGGAGCCGACGTCGACGTGCTGCGCCAGATGGTTCAGTTCATGGCCCAACGCCTGATGGAGCTTGACGTCGAGGGGCGCTGCGGCGCTGGCTACGACGAGAAGACGCCTGAGCGCATCAACAGCCGCAACGGCTACCGCGAGCGCAGCTGGGACACGCGCGCCGGCAGCGTCGAGCTGAAGATCCCCAAGCTGCGCCAGGGCAGCTACTTCCCCGAGTTCCTGGAGCCCCGGCGCACGGCTGAGAAGGCGCTGACCGCGGTCATCCAAGAGGCCTATGTGCAGGGCATCTCCACCAGCTCGGTGGACGACCTGGTCAAGGCCCTGGGGATGAGCGGCGTCTCCAAGAGCCAGGTCAGCCGCCTGTGCGGCGAACTCGACGAACGCGTGGGCGCCTTCCTGAACCGCCAGATCGAGGGCGACTGGCCGTACCTGTGGATCGATGCCACGTACGTGAAGACGCGCGAGGCCGGGCGCATCGTGAGCGTCGCGGTGATAGTGGCGGTGGGCGTCAACACCGACGGCCAGCGCGAGGTGCTCGGGTTGAAGGTCGGGCATTCGGAGGCCGAGCCGTTCTGGACCGAGTTCCTGAGGAGCCTGAACCGGCGTGGCTTGCGTGGCGTCAAGCTCGTCATCAGCGACAGCCACGAGGGCATCAAGGCGGCCGTCGCCAAGGTCTTCAAGGCCACCTGGCAGCGTTGCCGGGTGCACT
>NZ_JBGGNH010000016.1:0-205198 GCF_041287625.1 Ideonella sp. | reverse complement strand
GCGCGAAGCGGCGCGCTTCGGCGCGCCAGTTGCCGACCACCGAGGTGGGCGCGACCACCAGCGCCGGGCCCTTGGCTGCGCGCGACAGCAACACCGCCAGCGCCTGCAGCGTCTTGCCCAGGCCCATGTCGTCGGCCAGGCAGGCACCGAGGCCGGCCGAGGCCAGGCGCATGGCCCACTCGAAGCCTTCTTCCTGGTACGGCCGCAGGCTGGCCTGCAGCGTGGCCGGCAAGGCGGGCACGACGCGCCGGGCTTCGTCCAGCTCTTCCAGTCGACGGGCAAACGCGTCGTCGACCGTCAGCTGGCTGCCCTCGGCAAGATCCTGCAGCCAGGGTGCCGCGACCTTGGGCAGGCGCAGCGAGCTCAGGTCGTCCTTGCCGGCTTTGGCTTCGGCCACCGCGGCCAGGTCGGCCAGGCGCTCGCGCAGCTCTTGGGTGAGCGCCAAATAGCGGCCGTCGCCCAGTGGCACGAAGCGGCTCTTGGCGCCGCTGTGCAGGCCCATCAGCTGCTGCAGGCTGAGCACCAGTGCTTCGTCGACGGCCAGGTCACCGTCCAGCGCCAACCATTCCTGGCGCGTGTGCACCCGCAGCGCCAGTTGAGCCAGACCGGCGGTGTCCACGCGCAAGGCTTTGCCCTGCGGCCAGTCCAACGCCTGCAGCGCGTTCAGCGGGCGCAGGCGCTCGACCAGCGTCAGCGCCTGCTCGGCCTCGTCCAGCAGCCATTCGCAGGGCGCACCGGCGGGCAGCGGCGGCAGCATCGGGCAGGCATCCAGCACGGTCTCCAAATGCTCGCGCTCGGCCGCGAGGTCGCGCTGCACGCCGATGGTTTCGCCTTTGACCGCGGCGACGACGCGCGCGCGGCCACCGCCCGGCACCAGGCGCGGGCCGTCGTCGGCATGGTCAGGGCCAAACGGCGCAGCGACCAGGCGCAGCTGCAGGCCATCGCCGACGGGAGACAGTTCGGCGCGCAGCCGCGAGTCGGCAGTCAGTTCGCGCGCGGCCTGTGCGCTCTGTGCTTCGTCGCTGTGGATGCGGAAATGCGTGCCCAGGCCGGTCAGCACTTCCTGCAGCTGGGCCACGCCTTGCTGCGGAATGTCCAGGCCTTCAGGGCCGAGCAACTGCGCCACGCGTTTTTGCGCCGGCGTCAGGCGGATCAGCCGCGCGCGCTGCGGGCTGTCTCGCACCACGGTGATCAGGCGCAACTGGTCCAGCTCTTTCTGCTCGGCGGCGCTGCCGGACCAGCGCGGCGTGGCCTCGTCTGCCACCACCTGCAGCGTGGGCCACAGGCGCACGCGCAGGCGCTCGCCTTCACGGGTCACGTCCAGTTCGGGGCCGGCTTCGGTCAGCTCGACCTTCATCTCCGGCGCGTCGTCGAACACCAGGCCTGGGTGGCCGACCAGCGCCGCGACAGCGGCGGACAGCTCGAAACGCACCTGGCGGCTGTAGGCCTCCTGCTTGAGCGTGCGGGCCACGCGGGCGTCGTGCGGCGGCAGCGACTCTGCCGTGCGCTGCAGCCGCGTCAACGGCACGTCCTTGGGCTTGCCCCAACCGCGCACGCCGCGCTTCTGCTCCATGGCCTGGAGGTCCAGCACCTGGCCTTGGCGGCCCAGCTCCAACACCCACAGCAACTGGGTCTCATCCGACGAGGCCGTCCCGGCGGCGGGCTCGGGCGCGACGACCGCACGCAACGCATCCAGCGCCACTTCCCAGCGCTCGCGTGCGCCGCGGATGAAAAACACCGTCTGCACCCGCTCGCCTGACAGCACGTCCAGCGCAGCGCGCAGTTGCCCGCCGAGGAAGGCCAACCCTGCCCCATCAAGCTGGGCTTGCAGCCGCTGCGCGGCGTCCATCTCGTCGATGGACAGTGGCTCCGGCTGCGCGCCTTCCTTGAGCCAGGCGCGCATCAGCCAACGCCACAGGTCCAGCGGCGAGGTCTGTACCCTGCCGCCCAGCGTGTAGGGACGGAAGGGCCCCAGCTCGCGCGGCACGTCGCCCAGCCGCATCTGGATGGCGAGTGCAATGAAGCCGTACGGCCCGTCCAGCACCGGCTCGCGCTTGCCGCCTTCGGCCAGGCAGAACTTCAGCGCTTTGCGCAGCTGCTCCGGGCCAGCCTGGGCCAGCAGCGCCATGGGATACCAAGGGCCGATGACGGTCGAGACAAAACGACTGCGCTTGCCGCTGATCTTGCGCAGCACCGCCAGGCTGGCCTCGAAGCAGGTTTCGGCCTCGGCCCACTGGCCGGCATGGGCAAGCTCCACGCCGCGCAGGCATTCCCGCATGGCCAGCCGGCCCGGCAGGGTGGCATCGGTCTGGCCTTCAGGCGCGGGGCGCAGTGCGGGCGCCAGCAATTCGTCCAGCTGGGACAGTTCACCGGTGCAGCAGAAGGCCTCGGCCAGGCACCAGCGCAGCAGGTTGGTGGACACCGGTTCGCTGGGCTGGCGGGCGGATTCCTGCAGCAGTGCAGTGACCGTGGCCGGCAGGTCCATGCCGACCGGCAGGCGCCAGTTGTGGGTCCAGCCCATCACCAGGTCCAACAGGGCCAGCGCACGCAATTCGACGTGCAGCCAGTCGACCAAGGGCGCGCTCATCAAGCCTTCCAGCACGGCAGGCAGCAGCTGCTCGACCGTGTCGCAGCCCCAGGGCAGGCGCGGCTCCAGTTGGCGCAGCTTCGCCAGCTCGGCGCCGCTGAGCGCCTCCAGGCGCAGGCGGGCCACGGCGGCCTCGACCGACGGCAGGCGCCCGTCGTAGCGCGACTGGCCGATGCTGATCGCCGGGTAGCCATCGACCATCGCCAGCGTGCTGCGCAGGGTTTCCAGCGGCAGGTCCAGCAGGGTGGACCAGGCGGGGGCAAGCGCTTGCGGCGCGGGCGTCCAGAATCCCGTGCGGCGCAGGTCCTGCTCGACCCAGCCGGACTTGGCCAGGCCTTGCAGCGTCAGGCGGATCGCGTCTTGCGTGGGCCGACGGCCGGACTCGCTTCGCAGCGTCGGCTCGGCCAGCAGCTCGAAGACCCAGGTGCGCGGGCGCGGCGCGGCGCCCAGCGCCAGCGCCGTGAGCACTTCACGGGCCAGCGGCGGGAGCGTGTCCCAGCGGGTCTCGCCTGCGGGCAGCAGGTCGTCGTTCGGCGCGATCAGAGGAACCTCAAGGTTTCAGCACCGTCTGGTCGCCCATGTAGGGCTGCAATGCGTCTGGCACCAGCACCGAGCCGTCGGCCTGCTGGTAGTTTTCCAGCACGGCCACCAGCGCCCGGCCAACCGCCAGGCCGGAGCCGTTGAGCGTGTGCACGAACTCGGTCTTGCCCTGGGCATTCTTGAAGCGGGCCTGCATGCGGCGGGCCTGGAAGTCGCCCATGTTCGAGCAGGAGCTGATCTCGCGGTAGGTGTTCTGCGCCGGCACCCACACTTCGAGGTCATAGGTCTTGGTGGCGCCAAAGCCCATGTCGCCGCTGCACAGCAGCATCACGCGGTACGGCAGGCCCAGCTTCTGCAGGATGGCTTCGGCGTGGCGGGTCATCGCCTCCAGCGCGTCCTGGCTCTGGTCGGGCGCGGTGACCTGCACCATCTCGACCTTGTCGAACTGGTGCTGGCGGATCAGGCCGCGGGTGTCGCGGCCGGCCGAGCCGGCTTCCGAACGGAAGCACGGGCTGTGCGCGGTGAGCTTCACCGGCAGCTGGTCGGCCGCCAGGATCTGCTCGCGCACGGTGTTGGTCAGCGAGATTTCCGAGGTCGAGATCAGGTACTGCTCGGCCTGGGTTTCGTCGCCGCCGCGGCTGACCCAGAACATGTCTTCCTTGAACTTCGGCAGCTGACCGGTGCCTTCAAGGATCTCGCGGTTGACGATGTACGGCGTGTAGCACTCGGTGTAGCCGTGGTGCAGCGTGTGCTGGTCCAGCATGAACTGGGCAAGCGCGCGGTGCAGCCGGGCGACCGGGCCCTTCATGAAGGTGAAGCGCGAGCCGCTGAGCTTGGCGCCGGTCTCGAAGTCCAGGCCCAGCGGGGCGCCCAGGTCCACGTGGTCGCGCACCGGGAAGTCGAAGCTGCGTGGGCCTTCGCCGTTCGGGCTCCAGGCGCGCACTTCGACGTTGCCACCTTCGTCCACGCCCACTGGCACCGATTCATGCGGCAGGTTGGGCACGCCCATCAGCATCAGCGCCAGCTCGCCTTGCAGCGCTTCCAGGCGCTCGGCGCCGGCCTTCTGCTCGTCGCCGATGGCATTGACTTCGTTCATCAGCTCGGTGACCTGGGCGCCGGTGTCTTCGCCCTTGGCGGCCTTGCCCTTCAACATGCCGATCTGCTTGGACAGGCTGTTGCGCCGGGCCTGCAGTTCCTCGGTCCGCATCTGCAGCTGCTTGCGCTCGGCTTCCAGGGTGACAAAGCGGGTTTCGTCGAGGAAGGGCTGCGGGTCCTTGCGGGTGGCGAGGCGGGCCAGGACGGCGGGCAGGTCGCGCCGCAGCAGGCTGATGTCTAGCATGGGATGCTTTCTACGAATGCGGTGGGGCCGGTGGGCCCGGAACAAGAAGGGTCGCGCGCGGCCAGCGGCCACGCGGCAGGAAACGGCACGGTGGTGGGCAGGCGCCAGCTCAAGATCGCGACGCCGCGAACTCGGCCATGGATTTGTCGCCGAGGCCCTTGGGCAGCGGGAACTCAATGGTTTCCTGCACGCCAGGCAAACGGCGAACGGACACCGAGCCCAGCGCCTTCAGGCGGGCGATGACCTGCTGCACCAGCACGTCGGGTGCCGAAGCGCCGGCCGTCAGCCCCACACGCGGACGGTTTTCCAGCCAGCCGGGCTGCAGGTCGTCTGCTGAATCCACCATGTAGGCCGGCGTGCCCAGGCGCTCGGCCAGCTCGCGCAGGCGGTTGCTGTTGGAACTGGTGGGACTGCCGACGACGATCACCACGTCCACCTTGGGCGCCAGCACCTTGACGGCGTCCTGGCGGTTCTGGGTGGCGTAGCAGATGTCCTGCTGCTTGGGCTCGCGCACGTTCGGGAAACGCGCCTTCACGGCGGCCAGGATCTCGGCCGCGTCGTCCACGCTGAGCGTGGTCTGCGTGACGACGGCGAGCTGGTCCGGCTTGGTGACTGGCGCCGTGGCCACGTCCGCCACGTCTTCGACCAGAAAGATGCCTTCCATCAGCTGGCCCATCGTGCCTTCGACTTCGGGGTGGCCCTTGTGGCCGATCATGATGAACTGGAAGCCTTCGCGGGCCAGCTTGGCCACTTCGACGTGCACCTTGGTGACCAGCGGGCAGGTCGCATCGTAGATCTGGAAACCGCGCGCCGCAGCCTCCTGCTGCACGGCCTTGGACACGCCGTGGGCCGAGAAGATCAGCGTGGCGCCAGGCGGCACGTCGGACAGTTCCTCGATGAAGATCGCGCCCTTCTGCTTGAGGTCGTTGACCACGTAGGTGTTGTGCACGATCTCGTGGCGCACGTAGATGGGCGCGCCGAACTTGACCAGCGCGCGCTCGACGATCTCGATGGCACGGTCCACGCCGGCGCAGAAGCCGCGCGGCTCGGCCAGCAGGATGTCACCGGGCTGGGCCTCGGTCACCGGCGTCAAGAGGGCGTTCACAGGGGAGTTCATAGCACGCCAATCACCTGCACCTCGAAGGTCACGGCAGCGCCGGCCAGCGGGTGGTTGAAGTCGAACAGCAACCAGTCGTCGCCCAGCTCGCGGATCACGCCGGCAAAGCGGCCGGTGCCGTCCGGCGTGGGGAACTCGACCACATCGCCCAGATGGTACTCGGCCTGCGGGTCGCCATGCTCGGCCAGCAGGCCGCGCTTGACGCGCTGCAGCATCTCCGGGTTACGCGGGCCAAAGGCCTCGCCCGGTTCGAGCACGAAGCTCGTGCGCACGCCCTCCTCCAGGCTCAGCAAACGCGCCTCGATGGCGGGTGCCAGCTGGCCGGCGCCCAGCGTCAGCGTGGCGGGCTTGTCGTTGAAGGTGGTGACGACGTCGGCGCCGTCCGGGCCCGCGAGCCGGTAGTGCAAAGTCAGGAAGGATCCCGGCTGGATGGTGTTCACAAGGCGCTGCCTGTACTGGTAATCTGGGCGCGATTTTAAGGGCCGCCCCGAACGGGCACGGGCTGGCCGCACAACAGCCGCACCACACAGCGTGCGAACACACACCCAGGGAGGGCGCCCATGGACATGAAAGACATGCCGGCTGCATTGCGGCCGCGCGAAAAACTGCTGGCCCAAGGCCCCGCAGCGCTGGCCGACACCGAGCTGCTGGCACTGCTGCTGCGCACCGGCATCCAGGGCAAAGGCGTGCTGGCGATGGCCGGCGAACTGCTCGCCAGCTTCGATGGCTTCGGCGGCCTGCTGCAGGCCAGCGCGGACGATTTCCGCCGCGTCAAGGGACTGGGCCCGGCCAAGCGTGCCGAGCTGGCCGCGGTGATGGAGATGGCCCGCCGCGCACTGCTGCAGCCGATGCAGCGGGGCCCGGTGTTCGACAGCCCCGGCCGCGTCAAGGACTTCGTGTCGCTGCAACTCGCGCGCCGCGAACAGGAGGTCTTCGGGGTGCTGTTCCTGGACAGCCAGCACCGGCTGATCGAGTGGCGCGAGCTGTTCCATGGCACGCTGTCGCAGACCAGCGTCTACCCGCGCGAGATCGTCAAGCAGGCGCTGGCGCTGAATGCCGGCGCGCTGATCCTGGCGCACAACCACCCTTCCGGCCTGGCCGAGCCGTCCAAGGCAGACGAGTACCTGACGCAGTCGCTGAAGGCTGCGCTGCAGATGGTGGACGTGCGGGTGCTGGACCATCTTGTGGTGGGTGCCGGCCAGGTGGTGAGCTTCGCGGAACGTGGGCTGATCTGACCCGCTGCTGCTGACCCGCCGGGACAGTCGGGTAGCGTGGCTGTTGTAGGCTTGGCAACAGTGAGCAGCCGCTGAATGGGCTGCCAAACGGATTGGCCAGCGAGGATGTGCCGTGAAAGTCAATGGCCTGAAGGAGTTGGGGCGGCTGCGCGACGCCTTGCGCGAGGCCGAGGCGCTGGCCGCCGCCGAGCGCGCGCGCCAGGATGCCGAGCGGGCCCGCCGCGAGCGCGAGCGCAACCTGTTCACCAGCAGCGTGGGTCCCGTGCGGCCGATGAAGCCCAGCGGCCGCGCCCAGCCCAGCCGCACGCTGCCGTCGCCGGAGCCGCGCCAGCGCGAGCTGGACGAGCAGGCGGCGCTGCGCGAGGCGCTGTCCGACGAGGTCGACGTGGAATCGCTGCTGCTGACCGACGACGGGCTGAGCTACCGCCGGCCGGACGTCAGCGAGGCCGTGCTGGCCAAGCTGCGCAAGGGCCACTGGTCGATCCAGGGCGAGCTGGACCTGCACGGCATGCGGCGCGACGAAGCGCGCGACACGCTGTCCGACTTCATTCGCCTGGCCCACCAGCACAGTCGCCGCTGCCTGCGCGTGGTGCACGGCAAGGGCCACGGCTCACCGGGCCGCGAACCGGTGCTGAAGTCCAAGGTGCAGCGCTGGCTGGCGCAGCGGCGCGAGGTGATCGCCTTTGCCCAGGCCGCCGGGCCGCAGGGTGGTGCCGGCGCGCTGATCGTGCTGCTGGGCAGCCGGGATGGCCAGCGGCCGGGACAGCGGCGAGCCCCGCAGCCCGAAAACGACATGGCCCAGCACCCCTCGCCAGGGGTTTTCGGGCAGCGCCTGTAAGTTCGCGGCGCCTGGATCGACAAAGCAGCTTCCCTGCTGCTTCTTGAAGGCCTCCCCATGTTCCACCGCCGCGCCGTCCCTTTCGCCCGCCTGCTTGGCGCGCTGCTGCTGGCAACCTGCCTGGGCTCGGCGCTGGCAAGTTCGCCGGTGGCGCCGCCGGCAGGCAGCCCGCTGCTGTTGCAAGGCATGCCGCTGGAAGCCGGGCCGGCGTTTTCGCTCAGCAGCCTGCGGGGCCAGGTGGTGCTGGTGTACTACTGGCACACCGGCTGCGCCGTGTGCCTGGACAAGCTGCCCGAGTTGCGTGCCAACGTGACCGGCTGGCGCAACCGGCCGTTCACGCTGGTGATGGTGCAGGTGGACCACCAGCGCGAGCAGGCGCAGCGCTACTGGCAGGTGCTGATGCAGGCGCAACCACAGGCGCGCCAGGGCCCGGTGCTGTGGCGCGACGGACCGGGCTTTGCCGACAACCTGCACGGCGAGCCGCAACACTGGCCGTTGTCGGTGCTGGTGGACACCCAGGGCCGGGTGGCCGACAGCTGGGAAGGCCGGATTCCGGCCGATGCCTGGGACCGGATCGCCGACCTGCTGCCCTGAGCCGGCGAACCCCGCGGCGCGCAACTGCAGCCGCCGCACGGCCGCCCCGAAGGCGGCTGCGCAACCCGCTCGTCGGGTGGTTCGCTGTACCCGGCGAACCGGGTGCCCCAATCAATCGGCTCGGTTGCGCATCCAGTCGGCAGTTTCGAACAAGGAACGCTCCAGCCTGGCCTTCAGTTCGGCCGGCACCGCCTGGTCTTCCATCGCCTGGAACATGCAGGCCAGCCACTGGTCGCGTTCGACCTGGCCGATGGAGAACGGCAGGTGGCGGGCACGCAGCCGCGGGTGGCCGAAGCGTTCGATGTAGTGGCTGGGGCCGCCGAGCCAGCCGCAGAGGAACCAGAACAGCTTGTCGCGGGCGTCGTCCAGCGTGCTGCCATGCACTTCGCGCAACCGGGCAAAGCCGGGCTCGATGTCCATCAGGTCATAGAAGTGGTCCACCAGGGCGCGAACGCCGGGTTCGCCGCCGAGTTGCGTGAAAGGCGTGGCGGTGTCGGAGGAGTCTTCGGTCACGGTTCGAAAATCGCGGAGCGTCAGCTGGTCATGCGCGTTGCCACGGCAAGGATGGCCTGCGAGGCGGCGCTGCCGGGAAAGCATTCCAGCATCAATTGGCGCCGCCGCACGGCGTCGCGCACCGCGGCGTCCACCGGGATTTCGCCAACGAACTCCAGCTTCAGCGGCGCTTCGAGGCTGGGGGTGACATAGCGGTCCACCACCTGTTGCAACTGGCCGCGGATGGTGCGGCCTTCGCCGGTCTGGGTGACCTGGTTGACCAGCAGCTTCAGGTCGCGCCGGCCCTGGGTGGTGGCCAGCACCTTGATGGTGGCGTAGGCGTCGGTCAGCGAGGTGGGCTCGGGCGTGGCGACCACCAGCACCTCGTCGGCCAGCGAAACGGTGTAGAGCACCACGTCGGAAATGCCGGCGCCGGTGTCCAGCAGGATGCGGTCGAAGCGTGGGCGCATTTGCTGGATCACTTCGACCAGCTGGTCGCGCACTTCGGGCGTGAGCCGCGAGTATTCGACCATGCCGGAGCCGGCCAACAGCACGTGGAAGCCGCCGGGCGCCGCCATCACGGCTTCTTCGAGCTTGTGCTTGCCGGTGAAAACATCGTGCAGCGTGATCTTCGGGAACAGGTTCAGCACCACGTCGAGGTTGGCCAGGCCGAGGTCGGCGTCCAGCACCAGCACTTTCTCGCCGCGGCGCACCAGCGCAGCCGCCAGGTTGGCTGACACGAAGGTCTTGCCGACGCCGCCTTTGCCACTGGTGACGGCGGTGATGCGAGCGCGGCGGGTGCCGGTTGCGGTGGGTAGGTCACTCATGGGCGACGGGTGGGACGAAGGGGTGCTCATTCGAGGAACTCCCCTGGCACGGTGGTCCCGAACAGCAGGCCCTTCTCTTCGGCACTGACAGTGGACACAGGCGTGGGCTCCAGACAGGTTCGGTTGCGGCCTTCGGACTTGGCGCGGTAGAGCTGCAGGTCGGCACGTTCAGACCACAGCGCGGGCGTGGAACGCACCCATTGCGGCGCATACGCTCCGCCAACGCTGACGGTGATGCCAAGGCGCAGCGAGAGCCCGGCCGTGATGACCTTCTGCTCGATGCGCTGGCGTATCCGCTCGGCCACGGTCTGACCGAAGGCGGGCGGGCAATTGGGCAGGATGACGGCAAATTCCTCGCCGCCGATGCGGGCCGGCAAGTCCATCGGCCGCACGCATTCGGCCAGGCATTCGGCGACCGCTCGGATGACCTGGTCGCCGACGATGTGGCCGTGGTGATCGTTGACGCGCTTGAAGTGGTCAATGTCCAGCATCAGCAGCAGCGCCGGCTCGCCGGAGCGGGCCACGCGGTCAATCTCGCGGTTCAGCGCAGTCTCGAAGGCGCGGCGGTTGGCCAGGCCGGTGAGTGCGTCGCGGCTGGAGATCTCGCACAGGCCGTCGATCACCGCTTGCAGCCATGCGGCACTGCCCGGCGCGCCGGGCAAGGCGTCGCGGCCCGACTGCTGCAGCAACTGCAGCGCCCGGTCCAACTGCAGGGCAGCGGGGTCCGAGGGGGGGAGGGATTCGGGCAAAGCGCTCACGGAGTGTGAATTACTGCTGACACTGTGGAATTTCGAATCAGTCTAGCAGTGCGCTACCCACACCAACACGCCGAAAAAGGGATGCGAATGCCCGCCAACTCCCGCTGTCAGACGGGGGGCAATTTGCAAGACTGCCAGCCATCGCCACACCTGCGGCCATTCGTGCGGGGCAGCGGTACGCCACTCGTGGGCGGACCGCAGGCCGCACCCGCCACACAGAGACATCATGAACGCATCCCTTGAAGCACAGCGAAGCCCGGCCAGTGGCGAGACCGACCTCGGGGAGCAGGAGTTCACCTTTGCCTCAGCCGACTTCGAGCGGGTGCGCAAGCTGATCTACCAGCGGGCGGGCATCAGCCTGCACGAGGGCAAGCGGGCAATGGTCTACAGCCGGCTGTCGCGCCGGCTGCGCGAGACCGGCCACCGCAGCTTCAAGGACTACCTGCAGTGGCTGGAGAGTGCCACCGGCCCGTCCGGCGATGAGGAATGGCAGCAGTTCATCAACTGCCTGACCACCAACCTGACCTCGTTTTTCCGCGAGGAGCATCACTTCCATGCGCTGGCCGAGGCGCTGCGCACGATGAACGGCAAGGCGCCGCGCATCTGGTGCTGCGCGGCCTCGACCGGCGAAGAACCGTATTCCATCCTGATGACGCTGGCCGAATCGCTGGGCGAGCGCAGCGGCGCGCGCCTGACCGCCAGCGACATCGACACCAAGGTGCTGGCCACCGCCCGCCAGGGCGTGTATGCGGCCGATGCGCGCGGCCTCTCGCCCGAGCGGCTCAAGCGCCACTTCATGCGCGGCACTGGCGCCAACAGCGGCTTCATCCGCGTCAAGCCCGAGCTGGCGCAGATGGTCGAGTTCAAACCCTTCAACCTGATGACCCCGCGCTGGGCCATGGGCGAGCCGTTCGACATGGTGTTCTGCCGCAACGTGATGATCTATTTCGACCACGACACGCAGCGCAAGGTGCTGGAGCGCATCCACAGCGTGATGAAACCGGGCGGGCTGCTGTTTGTCGGCCACTCCGAGAACTTCACCGACGCGCGCGACCTGTTCACGCTGCGCGGCAAGACGATCTACCAGCATGTGTGACGCCTGCCGCGCTTGCAGCAGCACCCTTGCCTCCTCTGATTTTTGCGACTGACGGAACCCAGCCCATGGCCACTCTGCCCTCTGCTTCCCTCGCCGGTGCCCGCGGCATGCCGCCGCCGCCTTCCCTGCTGAGCGCCGGCATCGGTTCCAAGTCCAGCCGGCTGGAGCGGCTGAAGGCTGCGCCGCGCAAGCCGGGCGAAGCCTCGTTCTTCTTCTACGACGCGCACTTCAAGAACGAAGCCGTGAAGATCCTGCCGGGCGAATACTTCGTCGACAACGAAGACCTGCTGGTGATGACCACGCTGGGCTCCTGCATTGCCGCCTGCCTGTGGGACCGCAACGCCAAGGTGGGCGGCATGAACCACTTCATGCTGCCCGACGGTGCCGGCGACTCCGGCCGCTACGGCAGCTACGCGATGGAACTGCTGATCAACGAGATGATGAAGCGCGGCGCTTCGCGGCTGACGATGGAGGCCAAGGTCTTCGGCGGCGGCGCGGTGATCAGCGGCATGAACTCGATCAACGTCGGCGAGCGCAACACCAAGTTCGTCATCGACTTCCTCGCGACCGAGCGCATTCCCATCGTTTCCAAGGACGTGATGGACATCTACCCGCGCAAAGTCTGCTTCCTGCCCTACAGCGGCAAGGCCATGGTCAAGCGCCTGGCGCCGGCGAATGCCGAGGCGCTGGTGGCACAGGACCGCATGGCGGCGCAAAAAGCCGCACCGGCCACCACAGGCGGCGGCTCGGTCGACCTGTTCTGAACGACGCACGCACCCACAAGACAAGGCAGCAGGCCAACCCGAATGGCCGTTCCTGGAGACGATGAATGACAAAGACCCGAGTGGTGGTGGTAGACGATTCCGCCCTGGTGCGCAGCCTGCTCACCGAAATCATCAACCGCCAGACCGACATGGAATGCGTCGGCTCGGCGGCAGACCCGTTCGCCGCCCGCGAAATGATCCGCGCGCTGAACCCCGACGTCATCACGCTGGACGTGGAAATGCCGCGCATGGACGGGCTGGACTTCCTGTCCAAGCTGATGCGCCTGCGGCCGATGCCGGTGGTGATGGTTTCCACGCTGACCGAACGCGGCGCCGAGGTCACGCTGAAGGCGCTGGAACTGGGCGCGATCGACTTTGTCGCCAAGCCCAAGATCGGCATTGCCGACGGCCTGAAGCAACTCGCCGAAGAGATCACCGACAAAGTGCGCATCGCCGCCAAGGCCCACATCAAGCGCCTGGTGACACCGCCGCCTGCCGCCCCCGCCGGCGCGCTCGCCACAGGTGGTGCCGGCGCCCTGGCCGCTGCACCGCGCCCGCCTACGCCGCTGCTGGGCCGGCTGTCGACCGAGAAGCTGATCTTCATCGGCGCTTCCACCGGCGGCACCGAGGCCACCAAGGAAGTGCTGGTCAACCTGCCGCCGGACTCGCCGGCCGTGGTCATCACCCAGCACATGCCGCCCGGCTTCACGCGCAGCTACGCGGCGCGGCTGGACGGCCTGTGCAAGATCCGCGTCAAGGAAGCGGCGGACGGCGAACGCATCCTGCCCGGCCACGCCTACATCGCGCCCGGCGGCCTGCACCTCAGCGTCGAACGCTCAGGGGCCAACTACATCGCCCGCGTGCGCGACGGCGAGCCGGTCAACCGCCACAAGCCTTCGGTCGAAGTGCTGTTCGAATCGGCCGCCCGCGTCGTCGGCCAAAACGCCTTCGGCATCATGCTGACCGGCATGGGTGCCGACGGTGCCCGGGCCATGAAAACCATGCGCGACGCCGGCAGCTTCAACATCTGCCAGGACGAAGCCACCTGCGTGGTCTTCGGCATGCCCCGCGAAGCCATCAACCACGGAGCCGCCGACGAAATCCTGCCGCTGAACCAGATTGCCTCGCACTTGATGGACAAGCTGCGGCAGACGCACGGAGCGCTGCTTCACCGGGTCTAAGCGCTGGCAACTCGGGGCAGCCAGGTTCACCAGTCGGCGCTGCGTGACGGGCAGGCGGCCAGCAACGCTCCAAACTCGGGCCGTTGCTCGTAAGCCAGGTTGGTGTGTCGGGACGAGGCTAGGTGCGGTAGGGCGAACGAGGGCTGGAGCGTCCTGGAACGAAGCGTTATGTTGTTCCAGAGCAGGTGCCAAAGTTGGGGATACTCTTGGCAATGCGGTCGACGCTCCCTCACTTTTGCCTTTGAACATGACGAGTGCCTCTACCACTTCCGCGCCAGGCGCCCCCCTCGCCGCCAGTCTCCCTCGCTTGATCTGGGTCGGGCCGGGCACGCTGACCCCTCAAGGGATGACCCGTCTACCCGCTTTGATGGGCACCGAGGTGCTTCCGTTGGTGTCGCCAACACAGGCGCAAGGGCCGGCTTCTGGCTGGCTGGAAGGCTGGGACAAGCCTTGGTTGCGCAGCGGCTTGCGGCGGGCGCTGGTGGCCCATTTGCAAAGCTTGGTCGCATCGAACGCGGATGTGGTGGTGTCGACGACCCAAGGCGGTGAAGATTTCCATCAAGGCTTGGTTCAAGCTGCGGGTAACGCCGGCATGACGCAATGCCTGCTTGGCTGGCATGCGCCGCTGCAGCGCTTGGCGGCCCTGGCCTTGGATCGAAAATTTCTCGACACTGAACGCCCTGATGTGGTTGAGCAACTGATGCAGTTGCTGCGCCAGGATCGGCGAGCCCACCTGCGACTGTCGCGCGTGCTGGCGGGTCTGCGGGTTGGAGGATTGCCTCACCACATCCAGCCACTGGACGAGGTGTCAGCCTGGCCGAGACCTTTGCAAGGGCTGCGGCCCGGGCTGCAGGCGCTGCTGGCGCAAGAGGCGGAGTGGCGTACAAGGCTGGACCAGCCGCCGTCCTTCTTGCAGCCTGTCCTGCACAGCCAAGCCTCGCCCGACGGCAGTGTTCTGCATGTCATGACCAGCGAGCTCCCTCCTTTGTTGCACGAGGGTGACGAGTGGACGCTGGGGGGTTCTGTGGTGGTGCAGGGCCTGGGTGCGGAGTGGCGCCTGGTGATGCGCCAGGGCCGCCACTGGCGTCGCCTGACCTGGCATCAACCGTCACCCGCGCTTGCAGCACAGTTCCCCGGTGCGGCCAATGCGGCTGAAGCGCGCTTCAAGCCCGTCAATTTGCCAGCGCTACGCATGCAACCAACGCAATTGCTGCTGCGCCGCGACGAACCTCGGCCCGACTCAGTGACTGCGGCTGAGATTCAGTTCCAGCCTCTGGACCGAGACCGGATCCTGGGCATCTTTCTCGCACGCTGGTCCATCGGATACCGACCGCTGCCCAAGGTTGCCTGCACCTCCATCAAGGAGGTGCTTTTCCAACTTGTGGTGGGCGAGAAATTCAGCCCGGGTGTCAACGCGGGCGCGGCGCACGTGCACCAATACTTTGACATCCGTGAGCAGGACATCAGCCATGCTGGTTGGCGCTTTGTGGTGGTTCGGGATCCGATCAAGCGATTCTTGTCAGGTTTCAGCAACCGAGTGCTGCACCATAAAGAGCTGTCTCGCAGCTACGTCAGTCGTCAATCTGTAGATCCTCCGTTGAACATCGAAGAGTTCCCGTTTGACCCGAATGTGAATCAGTTCATCGCCAATTTTGAGTTCTACCGGCGCATTCCGTCGATCGATCATCACTTCCAGCCGATCAGCGAGTTCCTTGCCCCCTTGGCTTCATTTGACCGGGTCTACGCCTTTGAGGAATTGGATCAACTGTGCCGAGATTTGAGCGAACGCACGGGCCAATCGATCGCGTTGCCGCACACGCAGCGAGGGGGGCCCAAGATGTCCTTGGCATCCCTGACGCCGGAATCCATTGTCACCCTCAAGAAGATCTACGCTGAGGATTATCAATTGCTGGCCGATTTCTATACTCCACCTTGAGCATGGCCTGAAGTCAATGACGAGCTTCAATCCACCGTTTTTCATTCTTGGATGCGTGCGTTCGGGTACTACGCTTTTGCGCAACCTACTGCGTCAGCATCCCCATTTGGCCTGTCCGGAGGAAACCCATTTTTTCCGTTGGGCCGAGCCCTTTGGCGGGTCTGCCTTCGGTCGCATGCAGCGCAACAATGAAGTGCTGCAGCGGCACCGTCAAATCGACGGAATCTCTGAAGAAGAGTTTGAACAGATTTTGGAGCACGCGCACTCCAGGGCCGACTTGTGCGAGCGCTACATGCAAATCTATGTGGCGCGCAACAAACCGGCCGCGAGCCGCTGGTTCGACAAGACACCTCAGAACGTCTATGGTGCCGCCTTGATTGCCAGTAGCATGCCGTCCGTGCGCTTTGTCCACATCGTGCGCAACCCGGTCAATGTCGTGGCCAGCTTGCGCATCGGCGCGGTCATCAAGGTCAAGCGCTTGATGGGTGCATGCAACTACTGGACAGAAGCCATCGAAATCATCAGCCTGCTCCGCCAAGCCTGTCCTGAGCGATTGCTTGAACTGCGCTATGAAGACCTGACGACACAACCGGAGGCGGCCCTTAAGCGAGTCTTGGACTTTGTTGGCGAGCCCTTTGACCCTGCATGGTTTGCCGGCACCGCGTTGAAGCTAAGCAGCCACCAGGACAGTGACGTATTGAACGACGCTGAGCTGCTACGGGTGCGCAATCGCTGCAGCGCCGGAATGCGGCACTACGGCTATTTGTGACACAACAAGGGGAACTTCAGATGCAGAGTATGCGGCTCTACGTCATCAATTTGGAACGGGCGACCGACCGGCGCGCGTCCGTGGAAGGACAGTTGGGCAGACTCGCACCCTTGACCGAGTTCATACCGGCTTGCGACGGACATGCGGTAGATTTTTCCATTGAAACATACGCCGACTTGCTGGCGCCCGACTTGCGTGGCGGGACCTTCAAGCCTGGTGCGTTTGCTTGTTTTTTGAGCCACGCCATGGCCTGGGAGCGGATCGGGAGTGGCGCAGAACCTTATGGCTTGGTGCTAGAGGACGATATCGTCTTGAACGAGTCCGGAATTGCAAATTTCCCGTTGCTGGCAGTTCCACCTGATGCTGATGTCGTGTTTGTCAATAGCCGCATGCATAAGTTGGCGATCGCTGCAGAATGGTTGCCTGATTACAGCGCAATAGCCAACGCCGATCGCTGGATGGACCGAACCATGGAGCAGAATACTCGACCTTTGCCAGACATACCAACGTTCTATCGGGTTGCAACCGTTTTGGAGAGGCTCTTCTCTGCGAATTATTACGGGGACAGCTTCTTTGCAACAGGCGGCGATGGCTATTTGATCTCAAAAGCTGGGGCTCGACGCCTGACGGCGATGTTGCATTCGCGCAAGATTCGCATGGGGGTGGACTATGCGATGGTGCTGCACGGATTGACGCCTGACTTTGTTCAGAATGCAACAAAAAGTCAACTTGAGATAATGCCAACGTTTTGCAGAAACTTCGTGCTTCGGGAGCGCGCGTGGTTGGCTCGAAATGATGCACAAGCCATGGGCTTGCAGACCTACATATACACGCCTCAGTGGCTGGTCAAGACTGATTTGCAGACGAATTTCCCCAGCACAATTCAGCACAATATTACGGCCAAAATTGGTTTGGCTTAAGTAATCCCTCAGCAACCCTCTCAATCTATGCCGGGTGTTGCACTTCAGACTTGAGACGGCCCCCTGAAAGCATTGCTGCAAGTTGGTGCGGCCCTCGTAAGCTTGTGGTGCACACATGAGCCGCCTTGCGCCGCCTCAGAGAAACAGGCTCTGCAGGTCGCTGAGAAAGTCGAAGCCCAGAGGGGTTGGCCGTAGAAGTGTGCCCGTCTCGGTCTGCACCTGCTCCAGCAGACCTTTGGCCTTGGCCTGCTGCAAGCCAGCGGCGATGGCTGACGGGGGCAGGCCGGTGCGCTCGCTGAACAGCGCGGGCTCGAAGCCGTGGCGCAGGCGCAGCAGGTTCAGCATGAACTCGAAGGGCAGCGCCTTGCGGCTGACCTCTTCTTCGTTCGACACCGCGCGGCCGGCCAGCGCTTCGCGCATGTAGGCCGCCGGCTCACGCCACTTCACCTGGCGCACGACACGGTGCGGAAAGCTGAGCTTGCCGTGGGCGCCGGCGCCCAGGCCGAGGTAGTCGCCGAACTGCCAGTAGTTCAGGTTGTGTGTGCAGCGGTGGCCGGGACGGGCGTAGGCCGAGACTTCGTAGCGGTCCATGCCGGCGGCGGCCAGTGTGTCGGTCACCTGGTCCAGCATCGCCGCGCTGGTGTCGTCGTCCGGCAGCACCGGCGGGCGGCTGGCAAAGACGGTGTTCGGTTCCAGCGTCAGGTGATAGAGCGACAGGTGCGGCGGGTTGAACTGCAGCGCGGTGCGCAGGTCGGCCGCCAGTTCGGCCTGCGTCTGGCCGGGCAACGCATACATCAGGTCGAGGTTGAAGGTGTCGAAGGTGGCCGCGGCTTCCTCGGCTGCGGCCAGCGCCTGCGCGCTGTCGTGCACCCGGCCCAGGGCCTTCAGCTTCTCGTCATTGAAACTCTGCACACCGATGGACAAACGCGTGACGCCAGCCTGATGGAAAGCGCGGAAGCGGTCCTTCTCGAAGGTGCCAGGATTGGCCTCCATCGTGATCTCGCAGCCGGGCTGCAGCGGCAGCAACTGGCGCAGGTCGCTCAGCAGGCGGGCAATGGCTTCGGGCGAAAACAGGCTGGGCGTGCCGCCGCCAATGAAGATGGAATGCACGCTGCGGCCCCAGACCAGCGGCAGGCTGGCTTCGAGGTCGGCACGCAAGGCATTCAGGTACTGGGCTTCGGGGAAGTCGCGTGCACTTGCGCTGCCGTCGCTTTTGAACTCGTGGGAATTGAAGTCGCAGTAAGGGCACTTCTTCAGGCACCACGGCAGGTGCACGTAGATGGACAGCGGCGGCGGCGCGCCGAGCTGCAGCGTGCCGGGGCGAAGAAAGCGCTGTGCGGCGCTGGCGCCGTCGGGCACAGGCCCCTGGCTTTCCGCGGACTTGATCGGCGGCAAGGACATGGCAAGCTCAGCCCGGTTGCCAGGCGCTGCGCATCAGCGCCAGCATCTGCTCGGCGGCCAGCGCACGGTGGCTGTGGGCATTCTTGACGCTTGCGTCCAGCGTGGCCACGCTGCGGCCCAGCGCCGGGATGAACATCAGCGGGTCATAGCCAAAACCGCCCTCGCCCTGCGGCGTGTCCAGGATTTCGCCTTCCCAGCGGCCGAAGGCGATCAGCGGCTCGGGGTCATCGGCCGAGCGCAGTGCGACCAGCGCGCAGACGAAGCGGGCGCGGCGTCCGGTCACGCTGTGCAGGCGCTGCAGCAGCAACTGGTTGTTCGCAGCGTCCTGCAAGGCGCGCAGTGTCTCGCGCTCGGTGCCAGGCGGCACGCTCAACGGCGCAAAGACGGCGCTCTGCACGCCGGGGCGGCCGCCCAGCGCGTCGACGCACAGGCCGGAATCATCGGAGATGGCCGCACACCCGGTCGCCGCAGCCGCATGGCGCGCCTTGGCCAGTGCGTTTTCGACGAAGGTGTGATGCGGCTCCTCGGCCTCGCTCACGCCCAGTGAGCCCTGGGTGACCAGTTCGATCGCCAGCGGCGAGAACAGGCCACTGAGCTCCTTCAGTTTCTTCGCATTGTTGGATGCCAACACCAGTCGCATGCCGCGCTCCTCTGCCTAGCGCTCAGCACTTGGCCAGCGGCGCCGCCAGCGCGGCCTGCTGCAGGCGCACCAGCTCGGCGATGCCGTCGCCGGCCAGCTGCATCAGCTGGTCCATCTCGGCGCGGCTGAAGGCAGCGCCTTCGGCCGTGCCCTGGATCTCGACGAAGCCGCCCACGCCGGTCATCACGACGTTCATGTCGGTGTCGCAGGCCGAGTCTTCGACGTATTCCAGGTCCAGCAGCGGCGTGCCTTCGACGATGCCAACCGAGATCGCAGCGACCGCGGTGCGGATTGGCGAAGTCGCCAGCTTGCCCTGGGCCAGCAGCACGTTGACGGCGTCTTGCGCGGCGACAAAGGCGCCAGTGATGGCCGCCGTGCGGGTGCCGCCGTCAGCTTGAAGCACGTCGCAGTCCAGCGTGATGGTGCGTTCGCCCAGTGCCTTCAGGTCGAACACGCAGCGCAGCGAACGGCCGATCAGGCGCTGGATTTCCTGCGTGCGACCGCTCTGCTTGCCACGTGCGGCTTCGCGGTCGCTGCGGGTGTGGGTGGCGCGCGGCAGCATGCCGTATTCGGCTGTCACCCAGCCCTCGCCGCTGCCGCGCTTGTGCGGCGGCACACGCTCTTCGACCGATGCGGTGCACAGCACCTGCGTGCGGCCGAACTCGATCAGCACCGAGCCTTCGGCATGGCAGGTGAAGCCGCGGGTGATGCGCACGGGGCGCAGTGCATTGGCGGCGCGGCCGCTGGAACGTTCGTAGCTCATGGGCAAAAACCTGTCGGAGAAAACAAAAAGCCGCCGCCGGCAAGCGACGGCAGCGGCGTGCAGTGTGGCCCGGCCTCAGCGCGGCTTGCGCGATGAACGCTGGATGGCCTCGTTGATCTCGCGGATCGAGCGTTCGATCTCGGCTTCATCAAGGTCGCCGGTGTTGCTGTCGCTGAGGGTGGCCTGGATGGTCGAGGCAAACACGTCTTCGCCCAGCGAACGCGTGGAGATGCCCACCGTGGTGTCGCGGTCTTCCACCGCCTCCCATTCGACCGCCAGCGCAGTGACATTGTCACCATGCGTGCCGCCATTGCGCAGCGCCTGCTCGACCATCTCGGGCACGGCATCCTGCAAGGGCCGGTTGCTCAGGATGTTGACGATCTCGTCGTCGGTCACGGTGCTCCACAGCCCGTCCGAGCAGACGACGATGCGGTCGCCCGGCTGCAGCATGATGGGACCGGCGGTGTCGACCACCGGCTTGCCAGGACTGCCCAGGCAGGTGAACAGCACCGAGCGGTTGAATCGCGCGTCGATCGGCACCACGTGGGCCAGCGTTTCCTGCAGCTCGGTGTAGGAATGGTCGCGGGTGCGCTGCATCAGCTTGCCGCCGCGCACCAGGTAGAGCCGCGAGTCGCCGCAGTGCGCCCAGTAAGCCGCATTGCCCTGGATCACGCAGGCGACGACCGTGGTACGCGGCGTGTCGACAAGCGAACGTTCGGTCGCGTAGCGCAGCAACTGGTGATGGCCGGCCAGCAATGCGTCCTGCAGGAAGCGCAGCGGGTTCTTCAGCGAAGGCTTGGCCTCGCGCTGGAAGGCGGCAGCCAGGGTCTGCAGCGCGAGCTGCGAGGCCACTTCCCCTTCGGGGTGGCCGCCCATGCCATCGGCCAGAGCAAACAGCCCGGAATCCCGCGTGTAGCAGTAGCCCATGCGGTCTTCGTTCTTCTCGCGGCCTCCCTTGCGGCTGATCTGGTAGACAGAAAAGCGCATCGGGCTTCCGGATCCTGTGTAGACGCTGCGGCTCACGGTCTGGCACCGGTCTTGAGGTTTTCAATCTGCAGCTTCAGCCTTTCGGTGAAGCCCAGCGAGGTGTAGCGGCGCTCGGTCTCACGCGAGAGCTCTTTCTGCAGCGAGAACACGCTTTGCGGGCGCGACAGCGGGTCCAGCGACATGCACCATTCGGTCACCTCGATGAGGTTGTCGGAATAGGTGTTGCGCATGCGCGAGAGCGACAGCGGCAGGCGGTCCTTGTCGATGCGCTGCGGCGCGTCATTGGGCGGATAGCCCTGCATGCAGGCGTAGATGCAGGCGCCAATCGCATAGATGTCGGTCCACGGACCCAGCGAGCCGTCGCGGCGGTACATCTCGGGCGCGGCAAAGCCGGGCGTGTACATCGGCCGGATGAAGTTGCCTTCCTTCGAAAGCACTTCGCGCGCGGCGCCAAAGTCCAGCAGTACCGCCTTGTTGTCGTTGGTGATGAAGATGTTGGCCGGCTTGATGTCCAGGTGCAGCATCTTGTGCTGGTGCACGATGCGCAGGCCGCGCAGGATCTCGTCGAACAGGCTGCGGATGGTGGACTCGCGGAACACCTTCTCGCGCTTCAGGTCGCGCGCGGTGACGATGAAGTCCTGCAGCGTGTCGCCCTGCAGGTAGTTCATCACCATGTACACGGTTTCGTTTTCGCGGAAGAAATTCAGCACCGAAACCACGCTGGGGTGCGAGATCTGCGCCAGCGAGCGGCCTTCTTCGAAGAAGCTCTTCAGGCCCAGCCGGTAGAGCGGCTGCTTCTCGGGTTTGACACGCGGAATGAGCTCACCCACTGCGCGTTCGGCGAGCGAAGCAGGCAGGTATTCCTTCAGGGCCACCAGGTGGCGGCTGTCGTCTTCGGCGAGGTAAACCACGCCAAAGCCGCCGGCCGCCAGCTTCTTGATGATCTGGTAGCCACCAACCACGGTGCCCGCGGGCAACGGGGAGGGCTTGGGCTTTGACATAATCGGGGTTTTGCTTCCTGCAAAAGCTTCATGGCAGTTTACAGCATGACCGGCTTCGCTAGCGCGAGTGCCAGCCCGGTGTCAGACCTCGAAACCGCCCTACCCGGCATCACCGTGGAGATCCGCACGGTCAACAGCCGTTTCCTGGACATTGCTTTTCGATTACCGGACGAATTGCGCCAACTGGAGCCCGCGATGCGCGAGCTCCTGGTGGCCGGTTTGCGCCGAGGCAAGGTGGAATTGCGCGCCGCGCAAGGCCGCGCTGCCGAAGAAGGCTTGCCTCAGCCCAGCCCCGAACAGTTGAACCGGCTCAGCCGGCTCGAAACCTCGGTCCAGGCCTGGTTGCCCAAGGCGCCACCGCTGTCCGTGCACGAGGCCTTGCAGTGGTGCCGCGGCGCCGGCAGCAGCGCCCCCGGCCCGGCCCGGCTGGACGAGTTGGCCCTGCAGGCCGCCCGCGCCGCCATCGAAAGCCTGAAGGACGCCCGCGCTCGTGAAGGCGACCGGCTGGTCGCCATCCTGATGGAGCGCATCGTCAAGCTGCGCGGGCTGGCCGCCCAGGCCGGCCCGCTGGTGCCTGCGGTCGTCCAGAAGCAGCAGCAGCGCTTCCTGGAGCGCTGGACCGAAGCGCTGGCCGCCGCCGACAGCAGCACCGGCGGCAACGCCAGCGTGTCGGCAGAGTCAGCCCGCGACCGGGCGCTGAACGAGGCGGCTGCGTTTGCGATCCGCATCGACGTGGCCGAAGAGCTCTCGCGCCTGAACGCCCACCTGGACGAGATCGAGCGCCTGCTCAAAGCCGGAGGCGAACTCGGCAAGCGACTGGACTTCCTGATCCAGGAACTGCACCGCGAAGCCAACACGCTGGGCGCCAAGTCCGCAGCGCTGGAACTGACCGGCATCTCGGTGGAAATGAAGGTGCTGATAGAGCAGATGCGCGAGCAGGTGCAAAACATCGAGTGAGGTTTCGGGGGGTCCCAGGCGATCCCCAGAAACCAGCTAACCACCGCGCAGCGATCGAACGCGGCATCGACGTTGCAGCAGCCAAGCAGGCGGAGAAGGCACTGTTGCTGGAAGTGCCCACGGTGCAGCGGCTGGGCGAAGTCTGGTTCGCAAAGTACATCCAGCCGCGCTACAAATATCCGGACGTCGTGGCCCGCGTGCTGCGCAAGCACATCAATCCCGTCATTGGGCCGCTCGCGCCGCTCGACGTGAAGCCAGCCCATGTCGACCGCGTGCTGACCCGAATCGTTGCGAACGGTGCGCCGACCGTGGCAAACGATGCCCTTCGCTACATGAGCCGAATGTTCCGGATGGCTGCGCGTAACCACTGGATCGAACGAAATCCGGCCGCCGACTTCGACTCAGTGGATGCCGGTGGCGACGAGGTCTCACGCGACCGCTGGCTGACCATGGAAGAACTGCAGCAGCTCGCCCGAGCAATGCGGACAACGCCGAATTTCGGCCGCGAGAATGAACTGGCCATCTGGCTGCTCCTCGCGATGTGTGTTCGCAAGATGGAGTTGCTATCGGCTCGCTGGGACGCCTTCGATCTCGACGCGGGTGTCTGGACACTCGCCAAGGAGAGCACAAAGACCCGCTCTTCAATCCTCATTCCCCTGGCGGAACCAGTCATCGCATGGCTCAAGGAGGCCAGAGTCTTTTCATTCGGCAAGCCCTACGTCTTTCCCGCCCGCCGGCTCGTCCGTTCGCGCTTGGGAGTGGCTCGCAGGAATCGATACGAGCACGTCGGACCCGACACCCTCAACGTCGCGCTCCAGCGCCTGAAGATTCTCGACATCGAGCACTTCACCGTGCACGACATGCGCCGTACCGCGCGGACGCATCTGGCCAAGCTCGGCGTCGACCGTTTCGTCGCAGAGCGCTCGCTCAACCACAAGCTGGGCAACGTCGAAGGCATTTACGACCGGCACGACTACTTTGCCGAGCGCGCCACTGCGTTGGGCGCCTGGGCCGAGCTGCTTGCGGACGTCGAAAGTGGAAAGGTGCTTGCCAGTCCGCCCGCTGCTCCCCGCACAGCGACGAGAAAGGCCAAACCCGTGGGCATGGTGACGGGTGGTTGACTCGCCCAGCGATTCAAGCAGCGAAGCTGTCTTCGGCACTTCTACATTGCCGGTGGGTCAATATTGGATCGGCGCCGACACGCGCGCAGCGGATGCAAGGCAAGCCACCTCGGCCATGCGCAAGACCGGTGAGCCATGAGGCCAAAGCCCCTCGCCGATTGAAATCCGCATCACTTGAACAAAAGTAATGCGGATATTAAACTTCCCCCATGAACCAGTCTGGCCACATCCTCGAACTTGCCAGGCACCGGCGTGTGCTACGGGCAGCGGATGTGCGCGAGCACGGCTGGTCACCGCAGCTTCTGATCCGACTGCACCAGGCCGGCAAGCTGCAACGATTCGCCCGCGGCCTGTACGGGCTGCCCGACGCCGAAGCCACCGAGCACCAGACGCTGATCGAGGTTTGCCAGCGCGTGCCAAAGGCCGTGCTCTGCCTGCTGAGCGCGCTGCAAATCCACGAGATCGGCACGCAGCTGCCGCACGAAGTGTGGATCGCACTGCCCGAGGCGACACAGACCCCGGCGCTGAGCTACCCTCCGCTGCGCATCGCACGCCTGCGCGGTGCCGCGTACAGCGACGGTATCCAGACCGTGGCCGACCAGGGCGCACCCATCCGCGTGTACAGCGCCGCCAAGACGGTGACCGACTGCTTCAAGTTCCGCAACAAGATTGGCCTGGATGTGGCGCTGGAGGCGCTGAAGGATGCTTGGCGCAGCCGCAAGGTCAGCATGGCCGAGCTGAGCCGCTTCGCCAGGATCAACCGCGTCGAGCGCGTCATGCAGCCCTACCTGGAGGCGGTGACGCAATGAGCGCAGCGCCGGGCCGCCCCAAGCAAGCTCGCACTGCAGCCCGCGAGGGCGGAGGTCACACATCCTCCAGCCACCTCTCCGCATCCATCCTGGCTCGACTTCTGACCCTCGCCAAACAGCGCGGCGACGACTACAGCCTGCTGCTCAACCGATTCGGCATGGAGCGCCTGCTGGCGCGCGTCAGCGTGTCTGCACATGCCGACCGCTTCCTGCTCAAGGGCGCCCTGCTCTTTGCGCTGCGGTACGACACGCCGCACCGCTCGACTCGGGATGCCGACTTGCTGGGCTTTGGCCCGGACGATGAGGCGAACCTGATCGCCACTTTCAGGGAAGTCGCTGCCATGGACCTGGGCGACGGCATTGTGTTTGACCCTGACTCGGTGAAGGCGGATGCCATTCGCGAAAACAACACCTACGGCGGCACCCGCATCAAGCTGGTGGCACGTATCGGCTCCGCACGCTGCGCGCTGCAGATCGATGTGGGCTTCGGTGATGCCGTGACGCCAGGGCCACAGACGGTGGCCTATCCCACCCTGCTGGGTGACTTCCCGGCTCCCACGCTGCGGGTCTATCCGGTGTACACCGTGATTGCAGAGAAGTACCAGGCCATGGTGATGCTGGGGCAAGCGAACAGCCGCATGAAGGACTTCTTCGACCTCGCGGTGATCGCACGGCGCACAGAACTGGATGGCGCCACGCTGGCCGCAGCCATCGCCGCCACCTTTTTGCGGAGGCAGACCGCGCTGCCCACTGAGCAGCCCTTGGCTCTGACCAAGCAGTTCAGCGAAGACACTGCCAAGCTGCGCCAGTGGCAGGCCTTCCTGAGCAAGAACCGCATCGAAGCCGCCAGCCTGGGTGACACCGTGGGGCGGCTGGATGACCTGCTGTGGCCGCCAACGGAGGTCGCCGCTGCTGGCAGTCAGGCGACGGCCACATGGCGCCCAGAAGCCCTGCGCTGGGTCTAGCCCCACCCGCAACGGCTTCGGGCGGCATCGCTGCGGTGCGCGGTCTGCTCACGGATGAGCCATGCGGGCAGCGATGCCATCGCCGCCGTGGTCACGTAGCCTGCGCGAAGGCTGTGACCTGAGAATTCCTCCGGCTCAGGCCCGTGGCCTTGGCTGCGCGTTTGACGATCAAGGCCTGACTGCGCTGACTGCGATGACCGCCGGAACAAGAGGCCTCACCGATAGGCGGCGACGCTCCGCTGCCTGCAACGCTGAAACCATGGCGCGAAGCACCGCGCCCCCGATCCCAGCGCTGCGACGCCGAGCGCTCCAAGCATCGTCGGGCCGGCACCGACCGCCAGATGCTTCGCTGCCAGTGACAGCGCCTGTGGCACGACCTGCTTGGGATCCGCGATGTCAGGCCAACCCGGCTGGGCAATCGTGGACAGCACGACCGCAGGGGGAAGGAAGGCCAGGAAGAGCAGACCCACGCCAGCCAGCAGGCATCCACAGATGGCTGCCCCTGGTCCACGCACAGCAAGAACGAACTGGTGGTAGTCCGCTCCGGTGCAGACGAGCGGGCCCACGCCAATGGCGATCGTGAAGGTCTGCGCTACGCCAAGCGACGGCAAGGCCCGAGCGAATGCCGGCAATGATCCGACGTAGAGGTCAACACCGCCGCTCGTGACCAGTGCGAACAAGAGGACCATCGCGCCGGCCGCGAGGCAACCGGCGAAGACAACAGAAGCCGCGCGCAACTCGACGCGAGACGCCGCGAAGATCAGCGCAATGGCGGCGGCATGTGCTGGCACGGCGCTGACACCCAACAGGCGGATGATGGCGACCGCGCCATGGATCTGCGCGGCCAGCACGCCCGCCATCCAGACGACAGAAAGCAGTGCGACCAGCCGTCGCACTCGCTCCCCGCACTGACCTCCAAGCAGATCCCACACCGGACGACCCGCCCGCCACAGCCGGCCTGCGACAGCAGCCATCGCAATCATCCCCAGCCCAGTCGCAACGCCATAGACCGCACCCGCCATGCCAAATCGCAGGGCGTATTCGCCCGAACCGAACAGGCCAGTGCCGTAACTGGCCGAGATCAGGAGTGCGCCGACCTGGAGCGCCCCCAACGTCCGCGCCGTCACCGCGCCCGCCCCCCGCTGCCACGAGGCCACCGCCCGCTCGGGACCCAAAAATAGGCCCCCCACACACACGCGCGGCTGAAGCCCGGCGGGTACTGCGTCATCGTGGACCACGCCGCCACCGCCGGGCTGGGCACGAGCGACGCGCAGTCGCTGCATCGCCGCTCCTTGCTCCAGTCGCGGGCTTCTTTCAATCGTGTCCCATTGGCCAGCAAGCTGCTGAAATACCGCCCACGGCACGATGACGGCCACGCTCACGACGCGTCCGGCCTCGCGCGTCTTGGCTGGCTCAGTTTTCGGTCGACATCAACACGCCGCGGATAGCGCGGCGTCGCCATAGGGCGCAGGTGCGCGCCTCAGGGTAGCTGTTCGAACAGGACGTCCTGCGCGCCTTTCCACAGCACCTGGTGACCCAGCGCGCGAAGTTGGTCCCGACCTTCCACGATGCTCAGGAAGTGGTTGCCCGCCAGCGGGCCCATGCGGCTGGCGAAGCTGCAGGGGCCGTAGGCGAGGATGATTTCCGTCTCGCTGTAGCCACCGGGGTAGAACAGGATGTCGCCCACCGAAGGGTGGCTGGTGTGGTTCTCGAAACCGACCGGCTCGCCCTGAGTTGCCAGGCGGAAGTCGCCCAGCGGCACCCAGCAGGCCTCGCCGCTCCAGCGCACATGGATCAGTTGTTGCCGGTAGGGCAGCAACTGCAGAAAGGCCGCCACGGTGCGGGGCGCATCGGGGTGGGTTTCGGCGATGAAGGTCTGCTCGCCGGCGGTGATGCGGATGCGTGTCATGGGGTCTGCGGAATGCGGGGTTGGGCGGCGCTCAGGCGCCGGGCTGGCCTATCCACTTGGACACCTGCGGCGGCTGCCAGGCCTGCAATGCGTCCAGCAGGCGATCAGGGGCGTCATCGATCACCACCATGTCGCGGTGCTCCGGCTTGAGGAAGCCTTCGGCCACCGCATGGTCCAGCATGGCCCGCATGGGGGCGTAGAAGCCGCGCACGCTCAGGGCACCACAGGCCTTGGCCTGGTCGCCGAGCTGGGTCAGCGTGGCGGCCTCGAACAGCTCCTCCAGCGTGCCCAGCCCGCCGGGCAGGGCGATGAAGGCATCGGCGAGTTCGGCCATGCGGGCCTTGCGCGCCCGCATGTGCTCGACGACTTCATGTTCTGTCAGGGCCGGGTGCAAGTGGCCACGGGCGTGCAGCCGCCGGTTGATGATGCCCACGGCATCCCCTCCAGCGGCCAGCGTGGCGTCTGCCAGCACACCCATCAACCCCTTGTTGGTGCCGCCGTAGATCAGGCGGATGCCGCGCTGTGCCAGGGCTTGACCCAGCGCCCGCGCGGCGTCGGCATAGACAGGCGAGCTGCCGAAGTTCGACCCACAGAACACTGCGATGCTGCTCAGCGGAACCGAGCTCACTGGACGACCCTCTGCGCTCATGTCGGGTCCTGCAGCGGTGCGGCACTGGGCGACACGCCTTCGGGTGTCTGCAGCACCGCGCTGAGGTAGTGCTCGGTGTTGCGGGGCCGTGGCGCGGGCATGCACTGCACGCTCTTGACCGATCTGCCCCAGCCCGCGGCATCCGCCACCAGCTGCCCATCGCGCATCACAAAGCGACCACGCACCAGGGTGTGCAGCGGGTAGCCCTGCACCGCGCGGCCATGCCAGGGCGAGATCTTGCTGATCGACTGCAGGCGATTCTGGGACAACACGCCGGTGCGATCCATGTCGACCACCGCGATGTCGGCATGCGCGCCCGGCGTGATCACACCCTTGGTGCCAAACAGGCCCCAAGCCCGCGCCGGGTTCACCGCGCTCCAGCGCACGTAGTCCATCAGGCTGGCCCGGGCGCGGTTCACCTCGGTCAGCATCAAGGGCATCTGGGTCTCGACACCCGGGAAGCCGCAGTCGCAGGCCCAGATGTTGGCGCGCGTCTTTTCTTCCGGCGTGTGGGGCGCGTGGTCGGTGGCGATCATGTCCAGCGTGCCGTCCATCAGCGCGTCCCACAGCGGCTGGTTGTGACGCGCCTCGCGGATCGGCGGGTTCAGCCGCATGATGCCGCCCAGCTTGCGCATGTGGTCGGTGTTGAGCAGCAGGTACTGGGGGCAGGTCTCGGCGGTCACGTCCACGCCGCGCCGCTTGGCATCGCGCAGCAGGAACAGCGAGTCGGCGGCGCTGTGGTGGGCGATGTGCACCCGGGCGCCGGTCCATTCGGCCAGCGTCAGCACGCGGCCGATGGCTTCCACCTCGGCCACCGCCGGCCTGGCGGCCAGGTGGGCCAGCGCGTCCTGGCGGCCGGCGGCCTGCATGCGCTGCTCGCGGCGCAGCAGGATGGACGAATTTTCGGCATGTACCACCGTTCGGATGCCCAGCGGCGCGAGCTTCTCGAAGCCCTCCAGCAGCGCGCCATCGGTGGGCGCCGGCAGGTTGCCAAAGGTGTTGCCCACGAAGGCCTTGAAGCTGGTCACGCCAGCCTCCAGCAGCGCCTCCAGCCGCTCGATGGTGTCGTCGCCCAGCAGGCCGTGGATGCCGTAGTCCACATACGACGATTCCGCCGCCTTCTGCTTCAGGCGCAAGGCCTCCAGCGTGCCGGTCGGCGGGTTGGTGTTGGGCATCTCGAAGACGGTGGTCACGCCGCCGCAGGCGGCCGCTGCCGAGCCGGTCTTCCAGGTTTCCTTGTGCGGGTAGCCCGGGTCGCGGAAGTGCACATGGCTGTCGATGGCGCCGGGCAGCAGGAACAAGCCGTCGGCGCACAGCTCCTGCGCGGCTGGCGGCATCAGGTCGTCATGGCCGACCGCCACGATGTGTTCGCCGGCAATGGCCACCGAGGCCTCGATGATCTGGTCCGCCGACACCACGCGGGCGCCGCGGATGACAAGGTCTGCGCTTTTCATGGGGATGTTCTCTCAAGAAACCTCGGGGCCTGGCGCGAAGCGGCAGGTCTGGGGCCGTTCAAAGGGCCGCCCAGCCGCCGTCGACCGCGAGGTCCGCAC
Source organism: Ideonella sp. (assembly GCF_041287625.1). GTDB lineage: Bacteria > Pseudomonadota > Gammaproteobacteria > Burkholderiales > Burkholderiaceae_C > Ideonella. Next base: position 175,450 of record NZ_JBGGNH010000016.1, on the reverse strand, counting down.
CAGTGATCTGGCGCGACACGTCGCTGGCCAGGAACAAGCATGCGTTGGCCACGTCGTCGTCCAGCGTCACGCGGCGCAGCGCGTAATCGGCCGCATGGCGTTGCATCGCCTCTTCCAGCGTGATGCCCAGCTTCTCGGCCATGTTGGCGCAGACCTTCTCGCGAAAGCGGGGCCCATCCACCATGCCGGGTGCAACGCAGTTGACGTTGACGTTGTACGGGCCGGCTTCCAGCGCGAAGCTCTTGGTGATGCCGCGCAAGCCCCACTTGGAGGCCGAGTACGCCATGCGGCCGGCGCGTCCGCGCATGCCGAAGGTGCCACCCACGTTGACCACCTTGCCACCGGCCTGATCGAGCATGGCCGGCAGCACCGCGCGCATGGTGTTGAAGCAGCCCTTCATGTTGAGGTCCACGATCTCGTCGAACTCCTCCGGGGTGGTCTCCCAGCCAGTCTTGCCGATGGGACCGGAGCCACCGGCCACGTTGACGAGCACGTCGATGCGGCCGAACTCGGCCAGTGCGGCCTGAGCCAGGGCCTGGGTCTGCGCGCTGTCGGTCAGGTCGCAGGGCACGACAATGGCCGCCACACCGAGTGCACGAGCCTCGGCGGCGACAGGCTCGATCGCGGCTACGTCGCGGCCGGCCAGCACCAGCCGGGCACCTTCCTGTGCGAAGGCCAGCGTCACCGCGCGGCCCATGCCTTTGGCCGGACCGGTGATCACGGTGACTTTGTCTTTGAGTTTCAGGTCCATGGTGTTTCTCGTTCGGAAAAAAAGGGGGCACAGCCGCAGACGGCATGCGCGCGCAGGGCGCCCTGCAGCCGGGTGATGGCCGCGTCATCCGCGGGATGGCGCTGGCGGGCTGCGCGCGCCTCGGCCAGCAGGGCCGCCTCCAGCGCAGGCAGGCTGACGCTGCGGCAATGGGCTTCATGCACCACGGTGCGGCCGGCGACGAGCAGGTGCTGGATGTCGCGTTTGGTCGCGCGCGCCACCACCAGTGCCAGCAGGTCGGAAGGTTCCTCGGCGAGCCGGTCACGCGTGAGGTGGCGCAGGTCCAGCACCAGGATGTCGGCCGGCGCGCCGGGCTTCAGTTCGACATCGCCCGGTGTTTCGCCCGTGATACTCGCCCGCCCGTGCCCGCAGACGGCCTGGAACAGGTCGCCCAGGCTGAAGCGTTCGCAGCCATCCACGGTGCTCAGTTGGTGCCAGGCCAGCCGCATCTCTCGCAGCATGTCCTCGTCGTCGTCCAGGCTCATGCCGTCCAGCCCCAGGCCGAAGCGCAGGCCCGCGTCCAGGTAGCGGCGCCACGGCGGCATGCCCGAGCGCAGCCGCAGGTTCGACGAGACATTGGCACTGACCATCACGCCTCGCTCGGCCAGCAACGCGCAGTCAGCTGGGTCCAGCCACACCGCATGGGCCACGGTCAGGCGCGGCGACAGCAACCCGATGGCGTCCAGGTGTTTCAGCAGGCCCCCAGGGTGGTTCGCATCGGCCCATGCCCGTTGCTGCCGTGTCTCGAACAGGTGCATGTGCACGCGCCTTCCGCTGTCGGCGCTGGCCTGGGCGATGCTGGCCAAGGCCTGGTCGTCCACCCACTGCGGGCCGACCGGCCCGTACTGCACGCTGAAGCCCTCGTGGGAAAGTTCGGCAATCTCGTCAACCAGCGCCAGGTTCTCCTGCAGCGTGCGGCTGGGCTGGCGCTGGGCGATCAGCCGCGCGTGGTCCGCCGGTGGCAGGTGCGCCAGCAGCGGCGACAACGGGCCGTAGACGACGTTGTTGCGGCCCGCGAAAGGCACGGCGAAAGCGATGCGCAGGCCCACGTCGCGGGCGGCGCGGGCCACCCCCTGGGCCTCTTGCAGCAAGGCCTTGCCGTCTTGTGTGTTGTGGCAATGGTTGGCGGCGGCAATGCCACCCTCGGCCATGCGGGCGAAGGCCACCACCGCGCGCAGGTACGGGTCCACGTGTGGCTCCCGAGCGAGCTCCGGCAGCCAGGTTTCCAGCGCCTGGTCCTGGGCGCCGAAGGCCAGCGTGCGCAGGCCTCGGCCGTGATCGTGGGCATCGCAAGGCGCAGGCAGCGCGATGCGGTGGCGGGCCGCTGCCGGGGGCGCGGGCAGCGGCTCGATGCGCGCGATTCGACCTTCCGCCAGGTGCAGCCGAGAAGGCCCCAGCGGCGGCTGCACCCCTGGACGTGCGTAGACCTGCGCAACGTCGATCTGGGTCGGCTCACGCATCGGGTTCACAGCGCAGCCCAGCCTCCGTCTACCGGCAGGTCCACGCCGGTGATCTGGCGCGAGACATCGGAGGCGAGGAACAGACAGGCGTTGGCCACGTCCATGTCGGAGCTGATGCGGCGCAGCGCGTATTCCTGTGCGTGGCGCTCCTCGGCCTGGTCGGCGTTGATGCCGAACTGGCTCATCGCCTCCGGGATCCACTTGTTGCGGAAGCGCTCGTCATCAACCATGCCTGGGGCGACGAAGTTGACGTTGATGTTGTGCGGGCCGGCCTCCAGCGCGGCCGATTTGGTGACGCCACGCAGCCCCCACTTCGAGGCCGAGTAGGCCATGCGGCCGGCCCTGCCGCGCATGCCGTAGGTGCCGCCGACGTTGATGATCTTGCCGTAGCGGCGCGCGATCATGCGTGGCAGCACCGCCCGCATGGTGTTGAAGCAGCCCAGCAGATTGACCTGCATGGTGTGCTCGAATTCCTTGGGCGAAGTGTTCCAGGTGGCGTCGCCAATCGGCCCCGTGTCGCTGGCCACATTGATCAGCGCATCGATCTGGCCGAACTGCTGCACGGCCAGCTCGGCCATGCGGTCGGTCTCCTGCGGGTTGGTGACATCGCAGCGCACCGGCAAAGCCTGGCCGCCCAGCCCTTCTGTCTTCATTGCGATCGCTTCGATGGCCTCCAGGTCACGGCTGGCCAACACCAATCGGCAGCCTTCCCTGGCAAACGCCAGGGTGATCGCAGGCCCCAGGCCTTTGGCTGGCCCGGTGACGATGACGACTTTTCCTTGCAAACCCAAGTCCATGCAAATCTCCGTTTGTCTTGATGCAGTGCAGCTTTACCTGCAGCTGGCACTTCACTTGCACAGCACGCCGCGAAAGTGCGCGATGTCTCCGGTGATGAAGGTGCGAGCTCACGTTAGTGGATCGCCATGCACTTGTGAGGTGCCAAATTCGCGTGGGTGTGTTGACTTTCGTGCCTGAGGAGTAGTGATGGCTCTTAGAAACATGCGCGTGTGGCGCTATCTGGAAGAGGTGGCCCGCACCGGGTCGGTGAGGCAGGCGGCCGAGAAGCTGCACCTGACCCCCTCGGCCCTTTTGCGCCGAATTCAGGATGTCGAGTCCGACCTGGGAGCGGCGCTTTTCGAGCGCACTTCCTCCGGTGTGTTGCTGACGGCTGCGGGCGAGATCTTCATCGCCTGGATCAAGAACCAGAATGCCGACCTGCGTCGCGTTTACTCGCAGATCGAGGCGCTTGCAGGCCTGCGCCGCGGCGAGATCCGCATCGCCTGCAGCCAGGCCGTCGCGCGCGACCTGCTGCTGACCGAGATGAAAGCTTTCCGCGCCCAGCATCCGCTGGTGAAGATGACGGTGAACGTCTGCGACCATGCCAATGCCATGCGCCTGATGCTGGCCTACGAGGCCGACCTGATCCTCGTCTTCCGGCCCTCGCATGCCGCCGAACTTCAGCCGCTGATGTCCATCGGGCAGGGCATGGTGGCAGTGATGGCCAAGGACCACCCCTTGGCCAGCAAGCCCAAGCTGCGGGTGCGCGACTGCCTGATGTATGACCTGGCGCTGCCGGACCCCAGCTACTCCGGGCGTGAGCTGATCGATCAGGTGCTGGCGCGCGGCTCGATGCAGCCCAATCCGGTGATCGAGTCCAACTCCTTTGATCTGCTGGCCGACATGGTCAAGGGCAGCGAGATCATCAGTTTCCAGGTCGATGTGGGGGCCGGCCACTGGCGCAAGGACCCTGAACTCGCGGTGCGCGCCATCGACGAGGTCGACGGCGCCTACGGCCCGCTGGTGCTGGGCCAGCTCAAGGGCCGCACGCTGCCGCTGCCGGCCGCGCGCTTTGGCGAGCAGCTGGCGCGCCGGCTGGATGCGATGCGCTCGCTGCCCATGGATGAATGCGCGGCCAAGGCCGAGCGCACGGCGCACGTGCGCGACACTGAAGAGGAAGCTGAATAGCGGGTCGCGGTGGTGCCTGGCGGGCGAAGGGAGGTCGGGGTGTGGCCCAAAGCGCAGCCTCCAGGCGCGCAAATGGCGACACGGCTGGCGGCCCGGCTGCCTAGCATGGCCAGGTCTGTCACCTCCTTGCCTGTGCCGTGTCGCCGTATTGCCTGCATTGCCGCCCCGCCGGCGGCCTGAGCCGCCGAAGCTTTGTCTCACTCGCCGCGTCCTCCGCCGTGGCCACCGCCCAGCCCTGGCTGCTGCCCGTCGCGCAGGCGGCGCCGGTCGCGCCAGATGGGCTGAACGCGCCGCTGGCAGAAGGCGAATGGGGCGATACCGCCGTCACCCTGACACAGGGCACCAACCTGGCCATTGCGCTGTCGCCCGACGGGCAGACTCTGGCAATGGACCTGCAAGGCCTGCTGTGGACGCTGCCGGTGGCCGGTGGCCAGGCTCGCCGCCTGACCGGCTACCTGCACGACGTGGCCCGGCCGCACTGGTCGCCCGATGGCCGGCGCATTGCCTTCCAGTCCTATCGCGACGGCAGCTTCCAGCTGTGGACGATTACCCCGGACGGTGGTGACCTGCGCCAGCTCACGCATGGCGAGTTCGACTGTCGCGAGCCCTGCTGGTCGCCCGACGGCCGGGAGATCGCCTTCGCCAGCGACCGCAGCGGGCGCTATGCGCTGTACGCGCTCGACTGGGCCTCCGGTCGGGTCCGGCCGCTGGTCGACACCGAGGGCGAGGACGCGGAGCCGGCCTGGTCGCCTGATGGCCGGCGGGTGGCCTTTGCCAGCAGTGGCCGCATCCTGGTGGTCGATGCTGCGCCGGCCGAGGAGGCGCCCGCGCCGGTGCTGGTCAGCGCCGGCCCCGGCGCCAGCGCGCCGGCCTGGTCGCCCGAGGGGCGCTTGAGCTGGCGGGTGGTCGAGGGCACGCCGCGCGACATCCGGGCCAGCCGCTTGCTCGTCGACGGTCAGGCCGTGAGCGACGAGTTGGAAGATGTGTTCCCGCTGCCGGCCGTATGGCGCAGCGCCACCGAGCTGCTCTACACCAGCGAGGGTGAGATTCGCCTGCGCCGGCTGGCCCCGGCTGTGGCACCCGGCATCACCGGCCGGGTGCCCTTCAGCGCCGAGGTGCGCGTGACGGCGCAGCGCGCGCCGCTGCGCCGCCGCGACCTGGACAGCAGCGCCCCGCGCCAGGTCAAGGGCATTTCGTTTCCGGCCCTGTCGCCGCAGGCTGATCGCGTCGCCTTCAGCGCACTGGGCCAGCTCTGGCTGCTGACCGTGGGCCAGCCCCAGCCGCGCCAGCTCACCCACGACGCCAGCACCAAGCTCGGGCCGGCCTGGTCGCCCGATGGCCGCCACCTGGTCTATGCCTGCGACCGCAGCGGCATGCTGCAGCTCTGGCGCCAGGCGCTGGACAGCGGCGACGCCCGCCAGCTCACCCATGCGGACCGGCCGCTCAAGCAGATCGCCTGGTCGCCGGACGGCAAGACCCTGGTCTGCGCCTCTGAAGACGGCTGGCTCTGCCTGGTCGACCCCGACAGCGGCGCGCTGCGCCGCGTGGCCAAGCAAACCGTCTGGTCAGGTCGCCCGAGTTGGTCGCCCGATGGCCAGTCCCTGGCGCTCGCCGCCATCCGGCCCTACAGCGCGCGCTACCGGGAGGGGCTGAACGCCATCCTCACCGTGCACCTGGCCAGCGGCCGCATGCGCTACCAGTCTCCCCGGACAGGCGCCTCGCTCGATGTGCGCAACGTCAACGGCCCGCTGTGGACGCCCGATGGCCGCCACTTCATCTACACCTTGGGCGGCACCCTGTGGCGCTCGCCGATCTCGGCCGACGGCACGTTGCAGGGCGAGCCCGAGCCGCTGGGTGACGACACCGCCGATGCGCTCAGCCTGAGCGCCGATGGCAGCGCCTTGCTCTACCTCTCGAACGCCCGCCTGCGCCTGCGCACCCTGGCCGGCCCGATGGCAGGGCAAGTGCGCGAGCTGCCCTGGGGCCTGCAGTGGCGGCTGGCCCGGCCCGAGGGCATCACCGTGGTCCACGCCGGCCGGCTGTGGGACGGGGTGGCCGACACGCTGCGCGAGAACGTGGACATCGTGATCCACGGCCACCGCATTGCGGCCATCGAGCCGCATCGCGCGCGGCGGCCCGGCGTGCGCTGGGTGGACGCCAGTGAGCTCACCGTGATGCCGGGCCTGATCGACATGCACACCCACCGCGAGATGGGCAACCAGCTGGGCACGCGCGATCCGCGCATCTTCCTGGCCTACGGCATCACCACCACCCGCGGCCTGAGCGACAACGCCTACCTGATGCTGGAGAACAAGGAATCGGTGGACGCCGGCCTGCGCGTGGGGCCGCGCCATTTCGGTACCGGCGAGGCGCTGGAGGGTGCGCGGGTGTTCATGGACGGCATGCACCCGCTGCGCGATCAGGCTCAGCTGCTGCGCCAGTTCGAGCGGGCCCGCGCGCTCGACTACGACCTGCTCAAATGCTACGTGCGCCTGCCGCTTGACCTGCAGGCCCGCGCCACGCAAATGGCCCGCCAACTGGGCATTCCCATCACCTCGCACTACCTGTTCCCTGCGGTGGCCTTCGGCGCCCAGGGCCATGAGCACATGGGCGGCACCAGCCGCTTCGGCTACTCCCGCACCGGCAGCATGCTGGGCGTGGGCTACCAGGACGTGATCGCCATTGCCGGGGCCGCCCGCAGCTTTCGCACCCCCACGATTTTCGGCACCGAGGGTCTGCTCGGCGATGCGCCGGAGGAGGTGCTGGAAGACCCCCGGGTGCAACGCATGTTCCCGCCCGCCGAGCGCGCGCCGCTGGAGAAGGCCGCGCGTGGCGGACCCAGCCAGCCGGTGCGCATGGTGGCCCGCCAGGTGGCCACGGTGCTGGCTCAGCAGGCGGCCGGCGTGACCATCGTCTGCGGCAGTGACTACCCCATCGTCGCCCCCGGCATCAGCCTGCACCTGAACTTGCGCGCCATGGTCAAGCACGGCATGCGCCCGGTCCAGGCGCTGCGCACTGCCACCTGCAACGCTGGCCAGGTGCTGGGCCACGACCTGGGCACGCTGGCACGTGGCCAACTGGCCGATCTGGTCTGTGTCGAGGGCGACCCGCTGGAGGACATCCGCGCCGCAATGCGGGTGAGGCGGGTGATGGTGGGGGGTGTGGACCACACGCTGGAGGCCTTGATGGCGCCTTTCGAGGCGGTGCCTACAGCGGCCCCTGTTGCGGCCGAGCTGCCCCACGCGGCAGTCGAGCCGGTGGCGGATGAGGCCTGGTGGCACGACCCGCATTGGGTCGCCGAGATGCGCCTCCACTGCTGCTCGCCCATGGTCTGAAGGGGCAGGCCGAGATCCCGTGCGTCGGGCTTCGGTCCAGGCCCCATGCAGGACCGGGGTTCAGCGCGGGGCCACCAGGCCGGCCGCGGCGTCGGCGACAAGTGCAGCCGGGCTGCGCGCCTCGGCCGGTCCCAGCCCGGCGCCGCCGGGCAATTCCAGCACCAGTCGGTCACCGGCGGGAATGGTCTGGAGGCCCTTGGCGCGCAGCAGCGGGCCGGACTTCAGGCGCACCACGCCAGCGGCCCCGTCGCCGCCACCCGAACGGCCCTTGGCCGGGGTGGCCACCCGCTCGTACATGGCCAGCACTTCAAAGGCGGTGCCGTCGCGCGTGCCCACCTCCACCGTCTGGCCCAGGCCGCCACGGAACTGGCCGGCGCCGCCGCTGTCCTCGCGCAGCTCCTTCTTCCAGATCACGATGGGCGCGCCGTGTTCGCTGACCTCGACCGGCATCGCCCGCACGCCGCTGGGGAAGGCGGTGGCATCCAGGCCGTCCTGGCCGGGCCGGGCGCCGGCACCGCCGCTGTTGAAGAACACGGTGTCAAAGGTGGCGGCGGCCGAACCAGGCGCCCGGCCCCGCAGCTGCACGCTCCACAGGCAGGAGGAGCCTTCGGCCGGCACGCGCTGCGGCATCGCCTGGGCCAGGCAGCCCAGCACCACGTCCGGCAGCATCTGGCCGATGACGTGGCGCGCGGCCACCGGCGAGGGCCGCTGGGCGTTGAGGATGCTGCCCTCGGGTGCGCTCACCTCGAAGGGCAGCAGCGCGCCGTGGTTGTTCGGCACCTCGGGGGCGATCAGGCATTTGAGGCCGAACACTGTGTAGGCGCGGCAGTAGTTCAGCACCACGTTGATGCCTTGCGGCACCGCGCCGTCGGTGCCGTCGTAGTCCACCGTGACACGGTCTTCGGCAATCGTCAGCGTGGCGCGTAGCGTGATGGGGTGGTCGTAGCCGTCGATCGTCAGCGCGCTCTGCCAGCAGCCGCGCGGCAACGCGGCGATGCGCTCGCGCGTGGCGCTCAGCGATTGCTGCAGGATGTAGTCGCCCAGCGCGTCCAGGCTGGGCTGGCCGAACTCCTGCAGCATGGCCTTGAGGCGGCGCGCGCCTGTATCGTTGCTGGCGATGTAGGAAAGTACATCGCCTTCCACCTGCAGCGGCGTGCGCACGTTCTGCTTGAGGATGGCCATCAAGTCCAGGTTGAGCTGGCCGTGCGAGGCCAGCTTCATCAGCGGAATCTGCAGGCCTTCCTCGAAGATGGAGCGGCCGTCCGGCCCCTGGCCCAGGCCGCCGATGTCAAGCTGGTGGCAGCAGCAGCCCAGCAGGCCGACCACCCGGCCGTCCATCACCACCGGGCTGACCACGGTGATGTCGTGCAGGTGGCCGGCCGTCAGCCAGGGGTCGTTGGTGATGTAGTGGTCGCCTTCGGCCATGGTTTCGGCCGGAAAGCGGGCCAGGAAGTGCTTCACGCCTTCGGCCATGGAGTTGACATGGCCGGGGGTGCCCGTCACCGCCTCGGCGATCAGCCGGCCCTGGGTGTCGAACACCGCGGCCGAGAGGTCGCCGGCATCCCGCACCGTGGTCGAGAAAGCAGTGCGCATCAGCGCCTGTGCGGCTTCCTCGACGACCGAGATCAGGCGGGTCCACATGACCTGCAGGCGCAGGTCATGCAGGGTGTCATGCGGGGTGTCGTGCGGGGCGGCAGAGTTCATCGCAAGGGTTCCAGGGTCAGGCGGCGGCGCGCCGCGTCAGCACGATGTAGCCGTGCCCGTCGATGTGGGCGTCGAAGGCGGGCGAGACCACGGTGGTGGTCTCGTCTTCGACGATCAACGCGGGGCCGGCCAAGGTGTCGCCAGGCCGCAGCGCGCTGCGGTGGTACAGCGCGTGGCGGCAGACCTGGCCCAGGCCAGGGTCCAGCACCTCGCGCTGGCCCTCGGGCCTGGCGGCCTGGGTTTGCGTGGGTGTGGCCATGCGCTCGACCGGCGGCGCCACGGTGGCCGCGGCCACGCGCCAGGTCAGGATCTCGATCGGCAGCCGCACCGCCAGGCCGCCGTAGTGGGCGCGGTAGGCCTGCTCGAAGGCCTGGGCCAGCAGTGCCGCGTCCTCGGCGGTGAGTGGGCGCACCGGCACCTCGATGGCGATCTCGTAGCCCTGGCCGCGGTAGCGCGCGAAGGCGGTGCGGCGTTCGGTGCGCGCCTGCGTGGCATCGCCCTGGCGCACGATGGCATGGGCCTCGGCCGACATGGCCTGCAGCAAGGCGTTGACCGCCGTGGTGTCCAGCGCGTCGAGCTGCTGGTGCAGGCTGCGGGCGATCTCGTAGGCAATGGGCGCGCGCAGAAAGCCCACGGCCGAGCCCACGCCCGCGCTGCGCGGGATCACCACCTCATCGATGCCCAGCTTCTCGGCCACGCGCGCGGCATGCAGCGGCGCGCAGCCGCCGAAGGCCACCAGCGTGCGGCCCTCCAGCGTCAGGCCCAGCTCCACCGCATGCACGCGGGCGGCACTGGCCATGGCCTCGTCCACGATCTCGCTGATGCCCAGCGCGCGCAGGGCGGGCTCGGTCTGGCGCAGGCCGGGCAGCGCGAGCAAGGCGCGCTCGCAGGCGGCGGCGTCCAGCTGCATCTTGCCGCCGGCAAAGCTGTCAGCGGCGATGCGGCCCAGCGCCAGGTCGGCATCGGTCACGGTAGGCTCGCTGCCGCCGCGGCCATAGCAGGCCGGCCCGGGCTCGGAGGCCGCGCTGCGCGGGCCCACGGCCAGCCGGCCGGCGCCGTCGATGCGCGCGATCGAGCCGCCACCGGCGCCAATCTCCACCATCTCCACCACCGGGATGCGCAGCGGCAGCCCGCTGCCCTTGCGGAAGCGGTGCACCCGCGCCACCTCGAAGACCTGCGAGCTTTGCGGCAGGCCGTCGTCGATGTAGCAGATCTTGGCCGTGGTGCCGCCCACGTCCAGCGCCAGCATCTGGCCGATGCCGCGTTCGGCGGCCACGGCGGCAGCGAAGAGCGCGCCGCCTGCCGGGCCGGACTCGACCAGCCGCACCGGGAAGCGGGCGGCCGTTTCCACGGTGGTCAGGCCGCCGGAAGACAGCATCAGGAACAGCGGGCAGCCAAAGCCCAGGGCGCGCAGCTTGTCGTCCAGCCGGCCCAGGTAGCTGGCCACGATGGGTTGCACATAGGCATTCGCGGCGGTGGTCGAAAAACGCTCGTACTCGCGCATCTCCGGCGAGACCTCGCAGGAGAGCGACACCATCACGCCAGGCAGCGCCTCGCGCAGCAGCGCGGCGGCCCGCTGCTCGTGCGCCGGGTTCACATAGCTGTGCAAGAAGGCCACCGCAACGCTTTGCACCGCTTCGCGGCGGAAGACCTCGGCCGCCGCCAGCACGCCGGCCTCGTCCAGCGGCAGCAGCACGGCGCCATCGGCGGCCACGCGCTCGCGCACCGTCAGCCGCAGCGGGCGCGGGATCAGCGGCGGCGGCTTGTCCATCGCGATGTCGTACTGGTCGAAGCGGCTCTCGGTGCCCATCTCCAGCACGTCGCGAAAGCCCTCGGTGGTGAGCAGCGCGGTGCGGGCCCCGCGCCGCTCGATCAGCGCGTTGGTGGCCAGCGTCGTGCCGTGCACCACCAGGCCCACGTCGGAGGCGCCCAGGCCGGCCTCGGCCAGCAGCAGGGTGACGCCATCCAGCAGGGCCCGTTCCGGCGCGTCGTAGGTGGTCAGCAGCTTGGTGGAATGGCGGCGGGTCGACGTTTCCAGCACCACGTCGGTGAAGGTGCCACCAATGTCGGCGCCGATGCGGGCCTGGCCCGGGCGGTTGGCTGTGTTCACGTGAAACCTCGGCTCAGAGGAAGTCGCCGGGCGACTTTTCCAGCCGCGCGTAAAAGCGCTTGAGATGGCTGCCCACGTGCACCGGCTCGAACCGGACCTGCCCGCCATCCTGCGCCACCAGCGCGGGCAGCGGCGCGACCACGGTGTGCTGGTCAGGGTTCAGGAAGAAGGGGATGGAGAAGCGCTCCACGCCGGCCTTGTTGCGCACCCGGTGGTAGTTGGAGAGGAAGCGGCCGTTGGACCACCACATCATCATGTCGCCGATGTTGATGGTGTAGGCCCCGGGCACCGGCGGCGCCGAGATCCAGCTGCCGTCCCGGCGCTTGACCTCCAGCCCGCCCACGCTGTCCTGCGCCAGGATGGTCAGCGGCCCTTCGTCGGTGTGCGAGACGGTGTTCGAGACCTCGACATCGGCGCCTTCGGGGATGGGGATGTAGTACAGCAGGCTGAGCTGGCAGATGGGGCGATCGAACCAGGCGTCGAAGCAGTCCTCGGGCTGGCCCAGACCGATGGCGAAAGCGTGCAGCAGGTCGCGCGAGAGGCCCAGCATGGCCGCGTAGTGCGCCTCGCAGGCGGCGCGGAAGTCCGGCATGTCCTCGGGCCAGCGGTTGGGCCTGTCGAACACCGGGTCGGGATCCGGGCGGTCGGAGAAATCGGCCTGGATGCGGTACTGCTCGAACAGGCGGCTGTTGCGGTCCAGCACACCTTCGCGCTTGGGCATGGGGATCCAGCCCCGGTACCACTGCAGCGTGGCGGCCGATTGGCGCCGCGCCTCGACCGGACGCTGGAAGAACGCCTTGGACTGGGCGAAGGTTTCGGCCAGCACCTGAGGCGGCACATCGTGGCCTTTGAGGTAGAAGAAGCCGATGCGCGCGCAGGCGTCGGCAATCTCGGCTGCCACGGCCTGCTTGCCGGCCTCGCCGCCATGGCGGAACGGGGAGAAATCGATGATGGGGATCTCGGCGAGGTCCACCGTCTTGGCGACGATGCGATCTTCGACACCTGCGGCGCTGCGGCTCATGGGAAGCGGGTCCTTTGGCTACGGAAGGGGCGGCAATGAGGCCTGTGGAGCGTCACGGTAGCGGCAGGCGGCGGGCGGCGGGGTGCCTTTTGCGTCACGGCCGCTTGCGCAAACGGCTACAAGCTTGGCGCCGTTCTGCGGGCAAGATGAAGCCCATGCCGCTGACTCCCTCTCTGCCTGTGAACGGCCCGTCGCCGCTGCGCCTGGGCCGGCGCAGCGCGCTGGCTGCGCTGGCCGCCGCGCCACTGCTGGGCCTGGGTGCCTTGTCTTACCGCGTGCTGGCCAGCGGCGCCCATGCTTCTTCCGCGAAAGGTCTCATGAGCTTCGATCACCAGCTGGGCTGGGTCAAAGGCATCCAGTTCGGCGGCTACCTGATGGCGCAGTCGCTGGGCTACCTGGCCGAGGAGGGGCTGGACGTGAACTTCATTGCCGGTGGCCCTGGCACCGACTACCGCACGCTGGTGTCGAGTGGCCGGGCGCTGGTCAGCGAGAGCAATGTGGCCGGCATGATTGACGGCGCGCTGCGTGGCCAGCCGCTGGTGGCTTTCGCAGCGGTGATGCAGCGCGACCCCGGCGCGATCATGAGTCCGGCAGACCGGCCGATCCGCTCGGTGCACGACATGGTGGGCAAGACCCTGGGCGTGCCCAGCAGCGTGCGGGCGCAGCTCTTGCCGCTGATACGCCACGCCGGCATCGACCCCGACAGCATTCGCCTGGTGCCGGTGGGCAGCGACCCTTCCCTGCTGGCTTCGGGCCAGGTGGACGGGTACTACAGCTGGTCGACCACGGCGGTGCCGGCGCTGCGCAAGATCGGCTTCGAGCCGCACTGGCTGTCGGTGTCGGAACTCGGCGTGCCCGGTTATGGTCAGGTGCTGATCGCCCGGCGCGACACCCTGGCCCGCCACCACGAGGCCCTGGTGCGCTACACCCGCGCGCTGATCCAGGGCTGGGCCTGGGTGGTGGACCACCCGGCCGAGGCCGCCGAGCGCATCGTGCGCGACTTCGCGCCGCCGGGCACCGACCCGGTCGAGCAGCAGGCGCAGGCCGAGATGATGCGCGACTACATCGTCGCTGGCGATGCCACCACCCACGGCCTGCTGTGGATAGACCCGGCGGTGTTCGAGCGGGCCGTGGCCATGGGCCGCGAGGCCGGCAGCGTGCCGGCCGATGCCCAGATCGACATCACGCGGCTGGTCACGCAGGACATCGTCGCCGCAGCCCATGCGCCGCGGTGACATTCCTGCATCCACCCGTCGCCCAAACAGCACCCCGCGCGGCCCGTGGCTCCAGTAGCCTGACCGCTGTTTCCTGTGCGCGGCGCCGCTGTGCCCAGGCCACCTTCCAGCGCTTCACCCCATGTCCGGCCTTTCGCTCCAACATGTCTCCAAGTCCTTCCCGCTGGCCGGCCAGGCCGTGCCGGCGCTGGCGGATGTCAGCCTGTCGCTGGAAGCCGGGCAGTTCGGCGCGTTGATCGGCCCCTCGGGCTGCGGCAAGTCCACGCTGCTGCGCATGGTGGCAGATGTCTTCTCGCCCAGCGCTGGCGAGATCACCATTGACGGCGCGCCGCCGCAGCAGGCGCGGCGCGAGCATCAGATCGGTTTCGTCTTCCAGGAGGCCACGCTGCTGCCCTGGCGCAGCGTGCTCGAGAACGTGCGCCTGCCGCTGGAGGTGCTGGGCAAGGCCGGCCGCCATCCGGCGCGCTCGCCAGAGGAACTGGTGCGCCTGGTGGGCCTGGCCGGCTACGAACATGCCCGGCCCTCGCAACTCTCCGGCGGCATGCAGCAGCGCTGCGCCATCGCGCGGGCGCTGGTGGCTTCGCCCAAGATCCTGCTGCTGGACGAGCCTTTCGGCGCACTCGACGAGGTGATGCGTTACCGCATGAACTTCGAGCTGCTGCGCATCCGTGCCGAGACCCGCACCACCGCGCTGATGGTCACCCACTCCATCGAGGAAGCCGTGCTGATGGCCGACCGCATCTTCGTCTTCGCGGCCAAGCCGGGCCGCATCATCGAGACGCTGGATGTCGACCTGCCGCGCCCGCGCCGGCTTGCCACGCTGCATGACCCGCGCTTCAACGCCATCGTGGACAAGGTGCGCCGCGCGCTGTTCGGCCAGTTGCCGCAGGCGCTGGACCATGAGGCCCTCGATGTCTAAGGTGCGCTGGTTATTGCCGCTGGCGCTGTTTGCCGCGCTGCTCGCGGCCGCCGAGGCCTGGGTGACGGCGGGCGCCGCACCGATGACGCTGCCGCGCCCCTCGGCCGTGCTGCTGCTGCTCTGGCGCGAGCACGCCAGCCTGCTGCAGCAGCTGGGCGTGACCTTGCTGACGGCGGGCTATGGCTTTGTGCTGGCCGGCCTGCTGGCCCTGGCGGTGGGCTTTGCGGTCTATGCTGCGCCGCGCAGCGAGGGCGCGGTACTGACGGTCGGGGCGGTGCTCAGCAGCGTGCCGATGATCGCCATCGCGCCCATCCTCAGCGTCTGGCTGGGCTTGACGCTCGGCACCCGCGTGCTGATCACTGTGGTGATCTGCCTATTCCCCATGCTGGTGGCCACCGTCCAGGGCCTGCACGAGCACAAGGCCGCCGAGCAGGAGCTGTTCACCGTGCTGGCCGCCTCGCCCTGGCAGCGCTTTCGGCTGCTGGCGTTGCCAAGCGCGGTGCCGATGCTGTTCGTCGGCATGAAGATCAGTGCACCGCTGGCAGTGCTGGGCGCACTGATAGGCGAGTGGAATGGTGCCGAGACCGGCCTGGGCGTGGTGATGCTCAATGCCATGTTCGGCCTGCAGGTGCAGCGGCTGTGGGCCACGGTGGTGATCGCCTGCGCCGTCTCCTCGCTGGCCTATGCCTACATCTGCCTGGTCGAGCGTGTGGCTGGCCATGACCGCGCGTCGGTGGCGACATGAGCGGAGCGCCCATGCAAGTCTCTTCTCCGCTGCCGGCCGAACCAGGATCGATTCCGCGCCGGCCTGCAACGGCATCCGCTTGGGGCGGTGCGTTGCGGCTGGCCGCGCAGCGCCTGGCCGGCTACCTGCTGGTGATGGCCGTGGTGGCCGCGCTGTGGCAGGCCGTGATCGTGGCCCTGGCGGTGCCGGCCTACCTGATGCCCAGCCCGGCCGAGGTGGCCCGGGCCATGCTGGCCCACGGGCCGGAGATCGCCCAGGCGGCCGGGCTGACGCTGCAGGCCACGCTGATCGGGCTGGCCGTGGCCACGGTCGTGGCGTTGCTGTTGGCGATGCTGTTCATCGCCTCGCGATGGGTGGACGCCGCCCTGATGCCGCTCATCGTGGCGGTGCGCACAGTACCGATGATTGCGATTGCGCCGGTGCTGGTGCTGATCTTCGGCCGTGACCGCTGGAACGGCGTCGGCATGGTGGCGCTGTTGTCCTTTTTCCAGATCATGCTGGCCGCCAAGAAGGGCTTCGAGGCGCCCAGCCGTCACATGCTGGAGCTGATGCACTGCTGCGGCGCCGGCTTCTGGCAGACCCTGATCAAGCTGCGCCTGCCCTGCGCGCTGACGCATCTGTTCACCGGCCTGCGCATTGCCTCGGCCTCGGCCATCCTGTGCGCGATGTTCGCCGAATGGCTGTCAGGTGCCCCCGGCCTGGGCAGCCTGATCCTGGACGCCAACGCCCGCCAGCAGTTCGCGCTGATGTGGGCGGCGGTGGCCGTTGGCACCACGGTGTCTTACCTCTTTTTCACCTGTGCCATCGCGCTGGAGCGGCTGGTGCAGGACAGGAGCCGCTGATGCCCGAGAGAGCCCCCTCCCCGCTTCATCTGCTGAACGGCCAGGTGGCCTTCGTCACTGGCGCCACCAAGGGCCTGGGCGCCGAGCTGGCGCTGGCGCTGGCACGTCAGGGGGCGCACGTGGCCATTGTTGGCCGCGACAAGACCGCCGGTGACGAGGTGGCTGCAGCGGTGCGCAAGGCCGGCAGCGACGCGCTGGTGCTGCAAGCCGATGTGACCGACGGCGCGGCCCTGGAGGCCGCCGCAATGCGCACGCAGGATTACTTCGGACGGGTCGACCGGCTGCTCTGCTGCGCCGGTGTCGGCAGCCCGCGCCAGCCGGTCTGGCAGAGCAGCACGGAGGACTACCGCGCCTGCTTCGACATCAATGTGCTGGGCGTCATGCTCAGCCTGCGGGCCGTGATGCCGCTGCTGATCGAGCGCGGCGAAGGGCGGGTGGTGGTCATCGGCGGCACCTACGGCCACAAGGGTGTGGCCAATGCGGCGCTCTACGCCGCCTCCAAATGGGCGGTGCGCGGGCTGGTGAAGTCGGCTGCGCTGGAAGGCGGGCCGCACAACGTCACCGCCAACATCGTGGCCCCCGGCGGCATCGCCGGGCCGCGGCTCAAGCGCCTGTTCGAGGCCTCGGCCGAACGCGAAGGCCTGCCTTATGACACCGTGCTGCGGCGCTTCACCGCACAGTCGGCGCTGGGCCGGCTGGTCAGCGGCGAGGACGTGGCTCAGGCCGTGATCCATCTCTTTTCCGACGGCGGCCGCCTCATCACCGGGCAGGACCTGGTGGTCGATGCCGGCACGCTGGTCTGAACACGGCCCAGGCGTCCGTGACGCCTGCCTTCCCTCTTTGCCTTCCAAGCGCATGACCTCTTCCGAAGCCTTCGCCCTCGACACCCGGATCGTCCACCTTGGCCGCGATCCGCAGGCCAACCACGGCATCGTCAACCCGCCCGTCTACCACGCCTCCACCTTCATCTTCAAGTCGGTGGCCCAACTGCTGGAGACCCGCCGCGACCGCGCCAGCGGAGCCTTCGAGCAGTTCACCTATGGCCGCGAAGGCACGCCCACCACCCGCGCCCTGGAGGATGCCGTGACCCAGCTGGAGGGCGGCTACCGCGCGGTGGTCACCTCCTGCGGCCTGGGCGCCATTTGCGCTGCGCTCACCGCCTTTCTCTCGGCCGGCGATCATCTGCTGATCGTCGACAGCCTGTACGGCCCGGTGCGGCAGTTCTGCGATGAGTACCTGAAGCGTTTTGGCGTCGAGGTCAGCTACTTCGACCCGCTCATCGGGGCCGACATCGCCCACCTGGTGCAGCCCAACACGCGGGTGATCTACCTGGAGTCGCCCTGCTCGCTGACCTTCGAGATGACGGACGTGCCGGCCATCACCCAGGCGGCGCGGGCGCGCGGCATCACCACCATCATGGACAACACCTGGGCCACGCCGCTGTGTTTCCAGCCGCTGTCGCACGGGGTGGATGTGTCCATCCACGCCGCCACCAAATACATCTCCGGCCACTCCGACCTGATGCTGGGCATCGCAGTGTGCAACGAGGCGGCCTTCATCCCGGTGAAGAAGACGGCCTCGGCCTCGGGCTACTGTGGCGGCCCGGACGACATCTACATGGCCTTGCGCGGCCTGCGCACCCTCAGCCTGCGCCTGCAGCGGCACCAGGAAACCGCCACCACCATCGCCCGCTGGCTGCAGCGGCGGCCGGAGGTCGCGCGCGTGATGTATCCGGCGCTGCCCGATGACGCCGGCCATGCGATCTGGCAGCGCGACTTCAAGGGTGCCAGCGGCCTGTTTGGTGCCGTGCTCAAGCCCTGCAGCGAGCGGCAATTCGCCGCCATGCTGGACCACATGGACCTGTTCCTGATGGGCTACTCCTGGGGCGGCTTCGAGAGCCTGGTGGTGCCGACCTACCCGGCCGCCCTGCGCAGCACACGGCCCTGGCAGGAAAAGGGCCCGGCGCTGCGCCTGCACGCCGGCCTGGAAGACCCCGACGACCTGATCCGCGACCTGGAGCGGGGCTTTGCGCGGCTGGCCGCCGCAGCCTGAGGCACCACGCGATGACTGCAAGCTCCTCCCTGGCGAACACCTCCCACCCCTTCCTGGACGGCCGCGCCAAGCGCCTGCTGATCGGCGGCCAGTGGCAGCCAGCCGCCTCGGGCAAGACCTTCGAGACCCGCAACCCTGCGACAGGTACCGTGCTGGCCCAGGTGGCCGAGGCCGGCCAGGTGGATGTGGACCGGGCCGTGGCCGCGGCGCGCCAGGCCTTCGAGGGCCCCTGGCGCCGCTTCAAGCCTGACGAGCGGGCCGCGTTGATGCACGCGCTGGCCGACCTGGTGGACACACATTACGAAGAGCTGGCCTGGCTGGACACGCTGGACATGGGCGCCCCCATCCGCCACACGCGGGGTGCCCGGCGTCACCTGGTGGGCATGCTGCGCTACTTCGCTGGCCAGGCGACCTGCATCCACGGCCAGACGGCCGAGACCTCGCTCAACGGCAACATGTTCGCCGCCACGCTGAAGGAGCCGGTGGGCGTGGTCGGCGCCATCATTCCGTGGAATGGCCCGCTGTGGGCCACCATCTTCAAGACCGCGCCGGTGCTGGCCAGCGGCTGCACCCTGGTGCTCAAGCCGGCCGAGGACGCGCCGCTGACGCCGCTGCGCTTTGCCGAGCTGGCCGAGCAGGCTGGCGTGCCGCCTGGCGTGCTCAATGTGGTGACCGGCTTCGGCCACGAAGCGGGCGCCGCGCTGGCCGCCCACCCGGGCGTGGACAAGGTCTCCTTCACCGGCTCGGTGGCCACCGGCCAGGCCATCGTGCGGGCCTCGGCCGGCAACCTCAAGCGACTGTCGCTGGAGCTGGGCGGCAAGTCGCCACACATCCTGTTTGCCGATGCCGATGTACCGCGGGCAGCGCAGGCCGCGGCCATCGGCGTGTTCGCCAACGCCGGTCAGATCTGCAGCGCCGGCACGCGGGTGTTCGTGCAGCGCGAGATCCATGCGCAGGTGGTGCAGGCCATGGCAGAGGTGGCGGCCACGCTGCGCGTGGGCCCCGGCCTGGACGCCGAGAGCGACATCGGGCCGCTGGTGTCCGCGCGCCAGATCGAGCGCGTGCTGGGCCATGTGGAGAGCGGCCGCGCGCAGGGTGCGCGCCTGGCCGCAGGGGGCGAGCGGCTGAGCGGGCCGCTGCATGCGCAGGGCCACTTCATGGCGCCCACGGTGTTTGCCGACGTGGCTGACGGCATGCGCATCGCGCGCGAGGAGATCTTCGGGCCGGTGGCCGCGGTGCTGCCGTTTGATGACCTGGATGAGGTGGTGCGCCGCGCCAATGACTCGCCCTTCGGCCTTGGCGCGGGCGTCTGGACGCGGGACATCGGCCGCGCGCACGCCATCGCACGGCGCCTGCAGGCCGGTTCGGTGTGGGTCAACTGCTACAACCAGATGGATCCGTCCATGCCTTTTGGCGGCGTGAAGTTCAGCGGCTACGGCAGGGAGTCCGGGCCGCAGCAGCTCGACGAGTACCTGAACGTGAAAGGCTTGTGGATCCAGCACGACTGAGGCGCCTGGCGCGCTCGGTGCAAAGCAGGCCGCGCAGCAATGCGCGGCTTTTTTTTGCTCAGCCGCAGGCCGCGGCCCGCCCCAGGTCTGTTGCATCCGTACCGATTCCCGCGCCCCGGGGTGTTGCCGTTTTGTCGCGCGCCCTCGCGAAAACCGGAACGGCAGCGGCCTTGCCGGGCCAGCGGGGCCTGGCAGGGGCCTCGTAGCGATGTGCGCATGACACCCCGACGAAAAAAGCAATTCTTCACGGCGAGGCTTCTCGATAAATTGAATTTGCACTGCAGCGGTCAGGCACCGGAGAGACGCCGCCGCACCGTTCTCCACCCCATCGGAAGCCAACCATGAAAACCGAATTCATTGCCACCGTACTGGCCACAGCAGCGGCCGCAGCGATGGCACAGACCAGCCCCGCCGCCGATCCGCAGCAGACCGACATCGGCCGCGTCAGCGCCTCCGGTGCATCCAACGCGAACCCGCAGGACACCCCGTCGGCCACTGGCGTGACGCGCAAGGAAATCGCCGGCGGCCTGATGGTCGACGAGAACGTGTCCAAGGCCAAGAGCTCGGTGACACGCGACTTCATCCAGAAGCAGCAGCCCTCGGCCGACGTGTTCCAACTGCTGAAGTACTCGCCCGGGGCCAACGCGGCGCCCAGCGATGCCTGGGGCCTGTCGCCCGGGGTGCTTTCGGTGCGTGGCATGGATGGCGGCCAGATGGGCTTCAATTTCGAGGGCATGCCGCTGAGCGTGGCCTCCAACTGGTCGGTGTTCCCCGGCCAGTACATCGACACCGAGAACACCGATGTGGTGACGCTGAACCAGGGATCGGCTGACCTGTCGTCGCCCGATGTGACGGCCACCGGCGGCATCGTCGACCTGTTCCTGCACACGCCTTCCAAGCATCCCGGCGGGCTGCTGACCATGTCGGTCGGCACGGACAACGCCTGGCGCGTCTTCCTGCGCGGCGAGACCGGCGAGATCGGTGACACCGGCTTTCGCGCCTTCGGCTCCATTTCGCAGATCGAGACCGATCACTTCCGCGGCCCGGGCCATGACCGCAAGCAGCACCTGTCGCTGGGCGCGGTGCAGGAATGGGGCGGCGGCAGCCGCAGCAAGCTGGCGCTGACCTATTCGAAGATCGCGCGCGACGTCTACAAGAACCCCACGCTGGCCCAGTGGAAGGCCGACGGCATGGATGGCGCGAGCACCAACTATGACGCCACCTATACCGCCGGCAGCCTGAGCTACTACCGCATGCTGCAGAACCCCTGGGAAAACCTGCTGCTGTCGGTGCCCACGGACCTGCGGGTGAACGACAAGCTCACGCTGAACGTCACGCCCTATCTGTTCTACGGCTTCGGAGGCTCAGGCTCGGCCGGCACGCTCAATGAAAGTTCGGTGGGCTTCGGCAACACGGTGCAGGCCGTGGACCTGAACGGCAACGGCACCACGACCGACACCGGGGTCACCTACTACAACCCCATCATCGAGAAGAACCTGCGCACCGGCATCACAGTCAAGGGCAACTACCAGCTCGACAACCACGCGCTGGTGGCCGGTGTCTGGATGCAGCGCTCGCGCGACCAGCTCTATCGCCCCTACAGCTTGATGAACGCCGATGGCACCCCGGTGGATGTGGACGGCAGCTCGTCGCTGATCCGCACCGCCAGCGGCCAGGTGGTCAACCAGTGGAACCAGGACACGCACGACAGCTTCTACTCGGCGTTCCTGGGCGACACCATCAGCCTGATGGACGACCGCCTGGCCATCGACCTGGGCGTGAAGAAGATGTGGCTGGAGCGCGTGGGCAAGAATCGCGTGCCCAGCGACGTGACGCGGACCGAAGCGCAGAACGACCCGCTGCTGCCCACGGCCGCCCTGCGCTATAAGTTCGACGACGTGAACTCGGTGTTTGCCAGCGCGACGCGCGGCGTGCGCATCCTGCCGGCCGGCGCCCTTTACCCGCGCTACAGCGCGTCGACGGGCGCCGTCACCACACAGGCCAACCCGGACCAGGCCTCGGAGAAGTCCACCGCCTTCGAGCTGGGCTATCGCTACCAGGGGCCGCTGGTGAGCCTGTCCACGTCGGCCTTCCACTACGCCTTCGAGAACCGGCAGATTTCGGCCCAGGTCTGTGACCCGGGCTGCGTCAGCTCGCCCATCAACGGGGGCAAGCAACGCGCCTTCGGCCTGGATTTCGAGGCCGGCCTGCGTCCCTTCATGAACTTCCGGCCCTATGCCTCGCTGGAGTTTTTGAAGACACGAATCGAGTCCGACATCCCGGTCTCGGGCGACTACCTGGCCACCAGTGGCAAGCAGGCGGTCCGCGCGCCCAAGGTGCAGGCGGCGCTGGCGGTGGATTACGACAACGGCAGCTTCTTCGGCAACCTGGGCTGGAAGTACGTGGGCAGGCAATACGCCACCTTCATGAACGACCAGGAGATCCCGGCCTACACCACGCTGGACCTCGGCATGGGCTACCGCTTCACGCTGCCGCCCTCGTCCGGCTTCACCAAGCCCGAGCTGCGCCTGAATGTGATGAACGCCACCGACCGCCACTACCTCTCCGGCGTCAACAGCGTTACCACCAACGCGGTGGCCACCACCGCGATCAACGGCAAGACCATCGCGGCTTCGCAGCCGAGCTACCTGGTGGCCAACCCGGTGTCCGCGATGCTCACCTTCGCCGTTGGCTTCTGAGGATTCCTGACATGTCGATCAGCCAAGACTTTCTGCATGCTGCGACGATCAACCTGCTCTACGCGGCGATCGTCATCCTGACCTTTGTGATCATCGAGCGCCTGGTCTATTACGTCTACCTGATCCGGCGCCGGGCGCCGATTGCCAAGGCCATTGCCGCGGCGGTGGCGGTGGATGCCAGCAGCCCCTTGCCGGACCTGCCGGCCGGCACCGACGTGCTGACCCAGGCCATGCAGGAGTACGTGGACACGCAGCGCAAGGGCCAGGTCTCGCGCAACCGCATCGAGGACCTTTCCTCCGCGCTCTTCCTGCGGGTGGACGGCAGCGTCAACCGCGGGCTGTGGATCCTGGACACCATCGTCACGGCCGCGCCGCTGCTGGGCCTGCTGGGCACCATCCTCGGGATCATGGACACGTTCCAGGCGCTGTCGGCCGGTGGCATCTCCGACCCCTCGGCGGTGAGCCGAGGCATCGGCTCGGCGCTGTTCGCCACCGCCATCGGCATCGGTACAGCGCTGTACGGGCTGCTGGGTCACAACGTGCTGCACCGCATGGGCGAGTGCATCACCGAGGACTTCAAGAGCTTCCTGCTCGAAACCACGAAGTGACCGGGAGCGCGCGATGAGAACTTTCCCCCAACGCAAGCAGCGCCAGGCACGCATCGAGATCATCCCGATGATCGACGTGATGATGTTCCTGCTGGTGTTCTTCGTGCTGATCAGCAGCAACGTGCTGCCGGCGCTGGGCCTGAACGTCGCGCTGCCCGGCTCGGCCAAGCCCGATCCGATCAAGGACGAGCCGCTGCGCATCACCCTCACTGTGGACCGCGATGGTGCGGTCTATGTGGACGGGCAGCCCACGCCGATGGCGCAGCTGGCCGACAAGCTCAAGGCCTTGGCCGCCAGCAAGCCGGCCAAGGTGATCATTGCCGGCGATGCCAGCGCCAAGCTGCAGACGCTGGTCGACCTGCTCGACCAGCTCAAGGCCGCAGGCATGCCTGCCGCGTCCATCATCACCAAGCGCCAACCCTGAGCGAGCGACCGTGACGATTCGCGATCCCTTTGAGCGTGCCTCCCATGGCGTGGCGCTGGTGGCCACGGCGGCAGCGGTGGTGGCCATGGCGCTGGCCCCGCGGCCGGCGCTGGCCCCCAGCCCGCCACCGCCGGAGGAGCCCCCGGCGGTGATGCTGCAGGCGGCCGACCCACCGCCCGAGCTGCCACCGCCGCCACAGCCGCCGCCACCACCCAAGCCGCTGACACCGCCGCCCAAGCCACAGCCGCCAGCGCCGGCGCCAGCCCCTGTGCCGTCACCGGCGCCAGCACCGGCACCGCTGCCACCGCCACCGCCGCCGCTGCCACCACCTCCCCCGGCGGCACCGGTGCCGCCGCCCGCCGTGCCGGTGCCGCCAGCGCCAGCGCCTGCGCCGGTGAACACCGCTGCCGTCGAGACCGGCTACGTCGGCAAGCTGCGCGGCTACATCCGCTCCATCACCGAGTACCCCACCTCGGGTGATGCGCGGCGGCTGCGGCCGGAGGGCGCCAGCGTGGTCCGCTTCACTTTGACGCGGGACGGCACGGTCAGCCAGGTGGAGATCGAGCGCAGCGCCAACTCGCCCATCCTCGACAAGCAGGCGCTGCAGATCGTGCGCAGTGGCCACTACCCGGCCTGGCCGGCGGACGCCTGGCCCGGCAGCAGCGTGCATGTGTTCACCGTCACCGTGCAGTTCGTATCGCCATGAGCAATGCCTTCGACTTCAACCCCGAGTCGCCCCGCGCAGTGCGCCAGGCCATCCGCAGCGGCCGCTTTCGCGGCTTCACCAACGGGCTGGCGAGCGGCTTCGTGCAGGGCAACCTGATGATCGTGCCGGCCGCGCAGGCCGACGACTTCGCCGCTTACTGCGCGCTCAATCCCCAGGCCTTGCCTGTGCTGGGCCGCAGCGAGCCTGGTTCGCCGCACATTCCCGCGCTGGGCGCCGACCTGGACCTGCGCACCGACGTGGGCGGCTACATGGTGTTTCGCGATGGCGAGCTGAGCGACACGCCGCACGAGATCAGCGAGCTGTGGCGCGACGACCTGGTGGCCTTCGTGCTCGGCTGCTCCTTCTCGTTCGAGGGCGTGCTGCAGCAGCATGGCGTGCGGCTGCGGCATCTTGACGAGGGGCAGGTCTCAGCGATGTATGTCACCGGCCTGCCCACCCAGCCCTCGGGCGTTTTCGGCGGGCCGCTGGTGGTCTCCATGCGGGCGCTGCGCGCGGCCGATGCCATCCGCGCCATCAGCGTCTCGGCGGGCTATCCGCAGTTTCACGGCGCGCCGGTGCACCTGGGCCAGCCCGGGCTGATCGGCATCGGCGATCTGGCGCAGTCCTATGGTGGCCATGGCCTCACGCAGTTGCATGAGGACGAGTTGCCGGTGTTCTGGGCCTGCGGCGCCACTGCGCAGCTGGCCGCCCGGCAGGCGCGGCTGCCCCTGTGCATCACCCATTACAAGGCCCACATGGTGGTAACCGACCTGCCGGTCCACGCCTCCGGGGCCATCTCCCTGAACAAGAAGGAAATCCCATCATGAACATCGACGCCATGCTCCGGCAGTACCAGGCCGAGGGCTATGTGCTGATCCCCGGCGCCCTCAATGCAGAGGAGATCCGCACGCTGCAGGCCACCACCGACCGCATTGCCGCGCAGGCCCAGGGGCTGGTGGAGGAAGGCCCCATCTTTGACTTCGAGGCGGCCCACACGCCGCAGGCGCCGCTGGTGCAGCGCATCAAGAAGCCGCATCGCGTGGACCCGCTGTACTTCTCGCTGGCCCGGCATCCGGCCATCTTCGCGCTGGTGCAGCGCCTGTGCGGCCACAACATGCGGCTGAGCCACAGCAAGATCAACATGAAGGCGGCGCGGGCCGGTTCCTCGCTGGAGTGGCACCAGGACTGGGCCTTTGCGCCGCACTCCAACATGTCGACCTGCGTGGCCTCGGTGATGATTGACGACGTCACGGTCGAGAACGGCGCCATGCAGGTGCTGCCCGGCAGCCACCTGGGGCCGCTGCTGGAGCACCACGATCCTCAGCTCGGCTTCGTCGGAGCTGTGGACTTGGCCGCCCAGCAGGTCGACGTGTCGAACGCGGTCTCGCTGGTCGGCCGTGCCGGCACGGTTTCGCTGCACCACCCGATGACCCTGCACGGTTCCGGCCCCAACCACTCCGGCCAGCAACGACGCATCCTGTTCCTGGAGTACGCGGCCAGCGACGCGTATCCGCTCTTCTACGACGTTGATTGGGACGAATACAACTCGCGCCTGCTGACCGGCCCGGCCACCAGTGAGGTCCGCACCGAGTCCAACTTCATCAAGCTGCCGTTTCCTTCTCGCGCCGGCAGCTCCATCTACAAGGCCCAGGCACACGCCCGGGCCCGCTACTTCGACAAGGCCACTCCCGCATGACCACGCCCGTGCCCCACACAGAATCTCCGGTCGCCCTGGTGACCGGCGCGAGCAGCGGCACCGGCCGCGACATTGCCATCGCCCTGGCCGAGGACGGCTGCGACGTCGGCATTCTGGGCCGGCGCACCGCCGCGCTGGAGGAGACGGCGCAGCGCATCCGCGCCCTGGGCCGGCGGGCCTGCGTGCTGACCGCCGACGTCTGCGACGAGCGGGCAGTGGCCTCGGCGGTGGAGGTCTTCCTGGCCTGGTCCGGCGGCCGCAGCGACGTGCTGGTGAATGCCGCCGGCATTCCTGGCCCGCTGGGTGCCACCGTGGGCGAACTGGCCCTGGCGGACTTCGATGTGGTGATGGCCACCAACCTTCGGGGCCCGTTTCTCACCATGTCGCACCTGCTGCCGGTGATGTGCCGGCAGGGCCGGGGGCGGGTCGTCAACATCGGTGGCAACCACGGCATGCGTGGACGCGCCGGCAGGGCCAGCTATGCCACCTCGAAATGGGCGTTGCGCGGCCTGACCCGCAGCGCCGCGTTGGAAGCCGGCCCGCACGGGGTGACGGCCAACGTGGTGGCGCCCGGCGCGATCGCGGTCGACCGCATGCGCCAGCGCTGGGCCGAGCAGGCAGCTGCCGAAGGCGTCGGCGAGGAGGTGGTGCTGGCGCGCTATGTGCAGTCGCTGGGCGTGGCCCTGCAGCGGCCCAACGAGACCGCCGATGTGGTGGCCACGGTGCGTTTTCTCGTCGGCGAGGGTGGCCGCAACATCACCGGCCAGGAGATTGTGGTCGACGGTGGGGTGATCGTATGAGCCGCAAATTCCTGGTTTCACGGAGGCCGCCATGCTGAGCGCCGAGCAGAACGAATTTGTCACTCGCGTGGGCCCCGGCACGCCGGCCGGCAACCTGCTGCGCCGCTATTGGCAGCCGGTGGCGCTGACCGACGAGTTGGCCGGGCCGCGCCCGGTCAAGGCAGTGCGGCTGATGGGGCAGGACTTTGTGCTCTTCCGCGACGAGCAGGGCCGCCACGCCTTGCTGGACCGCGACTGCCCGCACCGCGGGGCCGACCTGGCCTTCGGTCGCCTGGAGGGCGGCGGCCTGCGCTGCCCCTTCCACGGCTGGCTGTTCGATGCCACCGGCCAATGCCTGGAGACGCCGGCCGAGCCGGCAGAGAGCAAGATGTGCACGCGCATCCGACAGGCGGCTTACCCGGTGGTGGAGAAGAGCGGGGTGCTGTTCGCCTACCTCGGCGAGGGCACGCCCCCGGCCTTTCCGGACTTCGACTGCTTTGTGGCGCCGGACAGCCACACCTTTGCCTTCAAGGGCTTGTTCGAGTGCAATTGGCTGCAGGCGCTGGAGGTGGGCATTGACCCCGCGCATGCCTCCTACCTGCACCGCTTCTTCGAGGACGCGGACACCGCTGCCAGCTATGGCAAGCAGTTCCGCGGTGCCTCGGCCGACTCCAGCATGCCCATCACCCAGGTGCTGCGCGAGCATGACCGGCCGGAGATCAGCGTGGCCAGTACCGATTACGGCCTGCGCCTGACGGCGCTGCGCCGACTCTCGCAGGCCAGCACCCACGTGCGGGTGACCAACGTGCTGTTCCCGCAGGCGTTCGTGATCCCGATGAGCGCCGAGATGACGATCTCGCAGTGGCATGTGCCGGTGGACGACACGCATTGCTACTGGTACGCCATCTTCACCAGCTTCACCGGGCCGGTGGACAAGCAGCAGATGCGCGAGCAGCGACTGCAGCTCTACGAGTTGCCGCACTACACCTCGCGCCGCAACAAGCGCAACGACTACGGCTACAACATCGAAGAGCAGCGCCTGGCCACCTACACCGGCATGGGCGACGACATCAATGTGCACGACCAGTGGGCCGTCGAGTCACAGGGCGCCATCCAGGACCGCACCCGCGAGCACCTGGGCACCACCGACAAAGGCATCATCGCCTACCGCCGGATGCTGGTGAAAGCCATCAAGGGAACGCCGGCGGGCGAGGCAGCACCCTTGCTGGTCGATGCGGCACAGGCCGCGCAGTTGACCGGCCCCGCTTCGATCGATGGCATCGCCCATGCCTCCGCGAAAGCGGCGGGCGAGCCCTCGGCGGTTGACACCGAAGCAGGGTTGGTGGACACCGAAGCCTATTGGCAGGCCGCCGACCTGGAGCGCCGCCAGCGCTGTGAATGGGCGGCCGCGCGGCTGGCCGCGGCGGAGCGGGCATGACGGGCGCGGCGCCGTTCGTCGAGCGCTTCGGCCTGTGGACGGCCGAGCAGCAGGCCCAGGCGCGCGAGCTGGTGCGTCGCATCGATGGCGGCGAGCTGGACGTGGTGCGCTTTGCCTTTGCCGACCAGCACGGCCTGCTGCGCGGCAAGACGCTGGTGGCCAGCGAGGCTCGCGCGGCGTTGTGGGAGGGCGTGCAGCTCACCTCGACGCTGCTGGCCAAGGACAGCTCGCACCGGTCGGTGTTTCCGGTCTTTTCGGCCGGCGGCGGCTTCGCGGTGCCTGGCCTGCAAGGCGGTGCCGATGTCACCTTGGTGGCCGACCCGGCCACCTTTCGGGTGCTGCCGTGGACGCCGCGCACCGGCTGGCTGCTGTGCGATGCCTACATGCCAGACGGCAGCCCTTGCCCCTATGCCACCCGGCAGATCCTGCAGCGCGCGGTGCAGCAGCTCGAAGGCCTGGGCCTGGCGTTCCTGGCTGGCCTGGAGGTGGAGTTCCACGTCTTCAAGCTGGAGGACGCGCGCCTGGGCCTTGCCGACTCAGGCCAGCCCGGTGAGCCGCCGCGGGTCTCGCTGCTGTCCCACGGCCACCAATACCTCACCGAGCTGCGCTACGACCGCGTGGACCCGGTGATGGAGCTGCTGCGCAGCCAGTTGGTCGCGCTGGGCTTGCCGCTGCGCTCGCTGGAGGTTGAGTACGGGCCCAGCCAGTTCGAGCTCACCTTCGGCCCCACGGCCGGTGTGACGCCGGCCGACACCATGGTGCTGCTGCGCAGCGCCATCAAGCAGATCTGCCAACGCCACGGCTACCACGCCACCTTCATGTGCCGGCCGCGCATTCCCAACGTGATGTCCAGCGGCTGGCATCTGCACCAGTCGCTGCGGCGGCTGAGCGACGGTCGCAATGCCTTCATGCCCGAAGCAGCAGCCGGCCAGCCGCTGAGCGAACTCGGCATGCACTACCTCGGGGGCCTGAAGCACCATGCGCGCGGCGCCGCCGTGCTGGCCTGCCCGACCATCAACGGCTACCGCCGCTACCGGCCGCATTCGCTGGCGCCAGACCGTGCGCTATGGGGCCGTGACAACCGCGGCGCGATGCTGCGCGTGCTGGGCGGGCCGGGGCAGGCCGGCACACGCATCGAGAACCGCGTGGGCGAGCCTGCGGCCAACCCCTATCTGTACCTGGCCTCGCAGCTCTACTCCGGGATGGACGGCCTGCAACGCCGGCTCGACCCCGGCCCCTCGGCCGACGTGCCCTACGAAACGCCGGCCGAGCCGCTGCCGCGCTCGCTGGAGCAGGCGCTGGCCTGCCTGCGGCAGGACAGCGGGCTCTGCGCGCAACTCGGCCAGGGCTTCGTGGACTACTACTGCCACATCAAGGAAGCGGAAATCGCCCGCTTCAACCTCGAAGTCAGCGAGTGGGAACACCGCGAGTACTTCGACATGTTCTGACCCCCTCCCGACCCATGCTCACCATTCACTACCTTCTGAGCGACGGCAGCCGCTGCAGCTGCACGGACGCCCAGCCCGGCAGCAGCGTCATGGAAAACGCCTTGTGGCTCAACGTGGCGGGCATCGACGCGGAATGCGGCGGCGCCTGTGTCTGCGCCACCTGCCATGTGCAGGTCGAGGAGGCCTTCCTGGCGGCGCTGCCGCCGCCTGACGACATGGAACGCGCGCTGCTGGCCAGCGCCATCCTCGGGCATTCGCCGCGCAGCCGGCTGAGCTGCCAGATCGCCATGACGCCCGCGCTGGACGGCATCGTGGTGCACGTGCCTGCACACTGACGCGCGGCGACCCCGTCGGGTCCCACGAATTGTCCCAACCAGCTGGGCAGCGCTGAATAGCGGCTACGCCGCCCCGGCGTGGCTTGCTTAGAATCATTCGGCTGCGCGAGGCGGGTGCTTCCTGGGGACACCGCGGGCCCCGGGCTTGCCAGCCACTTTGGTCTGTTGGCCGACAGCGCCATCGAGCAACATGTCGTAGAACAGCTGCGCCGCAGGGACAAGCTCTCGTCCTCGGCGCTTGATCAGCCCAATGGTTCTCGTCACTTCCGGCTCTTCAAGGGGAATGCTCACAAGAGTGGAATGGCCGCGTGGCGGCATGGCCAGCCTGGGTACGACGCCAATGCCCAGGCCAGCCTCGACCAGGCTGACCAGCGCGGGCACATGGCGCACTTCACAGAACCATCGCGGGCCGACGGGGGCCTGGCTGAGCGCCTGGTCGATCAAGAACCTGTTTCCGCTCCCTTGCGCAAGGGTGATGTAGTCGTCGTCGGCCAGTTCCTTCCACTTGATCCGCTTGTACTTTGCGAGTCGATGACCGACCGAGCAGGCGACGACAAAGGACTCCTTCAAAAGCGGCTGGAAGTCAATGTCCGGCTCCTGGCTGCCGATGTAGGTGACACCGAAGTCGGCGTCTCCTCGGGCTACGGCGAGGAGAACGTCCGCGGTGGCTTCGTCGATCAGACGCATGCGCACGCGGGGGTACTGCGCATGGAACTGTCGAATCGCCGTCGGCAGAAAGTACCCTACCGCGGAGGGTACGCAGGCCAGGGCGACCTGTCCTGAGATGCGTTCGGATGCATCCTGGATGCCCACAAGCGCATCCTGAAGTTCGCGCATGACGCTGCGTGCTTTGGGCACGAAAGTCCTGCCGATCATCGTGAGTTCGACTTTCCGTGTGGTTCGGCTGAACAGCTTCACGCCCAGCGCAGCCTCAAGTTTGTCGATGCGCCGCGACAACGCCGACTGA
Organism: Ideonella sp.; assembly: GCF_041287625.1. GTDB lineage: Bacteria > Pseudomonadota > Gammaproteobacteria > Burkholderiales > Burkholderiaceae_C > Ideonella. The sequence continues at coordinate 144,685 of NZ_JBGGNH010000016.1, read as the reverse complement.
GACAGGTGCAGGTTGTCAGACGCTGCCCGGAGGCTGCCGAAGTCGGCAACTGCCAGGAAAGCGCGCAAGTCGGATAAATCAAAATTCATGCAGGCAACGCAACAATAGATCGAATATTTGCAATTTACTCCGATTTCTCTGTCGTCGATCATCGCTTTCGGTCTCTCCAGTGCTGAGAGGCAACACCGAAAGGCAACGATGAAGAGACAAGATTTTTCGAGCAATGATCGCGAACGCCGCAGGTCGAGCAAGTTGCGTCGACTCGCCGCCGGCGGCCTGCTTGCATGGAGCACCTTGGTTCATGCAGCCTGGCCCGAAAAGCCCATTCGACTGGTCGTTCCGTATGGTCCGGGTGGCAGCTCCGACGTGATTGCAAGGCTGCTGGGCAACGAGATGTCGAAGTCGCTGGGGCAGACGGTGATCATCGACAACAAGGGAGGCGCCTCAGGCATCGTCGCCATGCAGGACGTGGCGAGGTCCACGCCCGATGGCTACACCATCGTTTTGGGACATGTCGGCACGCTGGCGGTCAATCCGTCCCTGTTTCCAAAGCTGCCGTACAGCGACAGCGACTTTGCTCCGGTCGCACTGCTGGTCAAGGTACCGATGGTGTTTGCCGTGTCTACCAAGTTGCCCGCGCAGACACTTGGCCAATTTGTGGCACTTGCCAAAGCGCAACCCGGCAAGCTCAGCTATGGCTCTGCGGGCAACGGCAGCGCGGGACATCTTGCGTTCGAAATGTTGAAAGCCGCCGCAGGCATCAATCTGCTGCACATCCCCTACAAGGGCACCGGCGCGCAGCTGACCGACTTGCTGGCAGGCAATACCGATGCGGCAGCGGCGGGGCCGCCAGGCTTCGTGGCTCAAGCCAAGGCCGGCAAGATCAGGATCCTCGCGAGCGGCTCGCCGCAGCGTCTCGCGGCGCTGCCCGACGTCCCCACCGTGGCCGAGTCCGGCTATCCGGGGTTCGACAGTTCGCAGTGGTTCGGCATCCTGGCGCCCGCCAAGACATCTCCCGAAATCGTCGCTCGCCTGCACGCCGCCGCTGTCAAGGCGCTGACGGTGGACGCCATCCGCACTCGCCTTGAGGAGGACGGCAGCACGGCTTCACCGCTGGGCCCAGTCGAATTCGGCAAGTTCATCAAGGGCGAGCGTGAACGCTGGTCCGCCGTGGTACGCAAAGCCAATCTGCGACCCGACTGAACCGAAACCTACCGCTATCCGGGAAAAGACATGAACACCATCACTGCGGAAAAGCGCGTCCTCACAGAGGCGCAACTGTTGACGCTTGGAAGCAAAGCTTTCGAGGGGCTCGGCCTCACGGGCGAGGATGCCTCTGACGTAGCGAAAGTCCTGGTCACCGCCGACATGTTCGGCTTGTCGACGCACGGGCTGAGCCGCATCGAATCCTATGGGGAAAGGTTGAGGGTGGGAGGGATCAATGCGCGGCCCCGCATCACCGTCAAGCAGTTGGCGCCTGCCATTGTCTCGGTCGATGGCGACAACGGTGTCGGACCGCTCGTTGGAATGCGCGCGTTGACGGCTGCCATGGGCACCGCGCGTGAGACGGGCGTTGGTGTAGCGTTTGCTCGGGGCAGCAACCATTTCGGTCCCGTCTCGCCGTACTCCCTCATGGCCGCCGAGGCGGGTTTTGCCAGCATCATCGGCAGCAACTCGACCACGACGATCGCGCCGTGGGGCGGTAGTGACGCACGACTCGGCAACAGTCCCATTGGCTTCGGGGTGCCAAACCCCGGGGGCCATCCGTTTCTGCTCGACATGGCCATCAGCGTGGCCGCCCGCGCGAAGATCAGAAACGCACTCAAGCGGGGGGAGCAGATCCCCGACACATGGGCCACCGACAAGGCAGGACGCACCACCACAGATCCCGCAGCCGCACTGGATGGCTTCCTGCTTCCCATCGGAGGGCACAAGGGCTACGGCTTGGCGTTGCTGGTGGACCTGTTTGCCGGCCTGCTCTCGGGTGCTGCTTACCTCACGCACGTGAAGTCGTGGGTGGACGCGCCTGACGAGCCGCAAAACCTGGGGCACTTCTTCATCCTCATCGACACGCGACATCTCGGCGATACCGCTTGGCTGGCTGGACGAATGCACGACTTCGCTGCCATTCTTCATGGCAGCCCTGCTGCAGACGCGGCTCGCCCCGTGTTGGTCCCCGGAGAAATCGAGCTGAACAGCCTTGCCCGTCATCGCCGTGACGGACTTGCCCTGGATCCTGCGGTTCTCTCATTGCTCGAAGCGAGTGCGGTCGCGGCCTAGTTTCCAACCAGGCTCCCGGCAGCGCCGGCAGTCATTCTTCGCGCGGGTCATGCCCGGGCGGCTTGGCCGCGGCACCGAACACCCCCCGTTTAGAAACGAGACACGAAGATGACCGTTGATCACGACATCCGCGCCGCGTTGATGCCCACCGGCGTCTTGCGTGCGTCCATCAACTTGGGCAACCCGATCCTCGCAAGGTGGGATCTCGAATCACAGCAAGCCATGGGCGTTTCCGTTGATTTGGCGACCGAGCTCGCGAAGAGGCTCGCGGCAAAGCTGCAGCTGGTCGTGTTCGATGCGGCGGGAAAATCAGTTGCAGCTGTCACCGAGGATGCCGCAGATGTCGGATTCTTCGCCCTCGATCCGCTCAGATCTCAGGGCTTGTACTTCACCGCGCCTTACGTTCTGATCGAGGGGAGTTATCTGGTGCGCATGGACTCCCCGCTCCTCGCCAATGACCAGGTGGATGCAGCAGGTCTTCGCGTGATGGTCGGAAGGGGCAGTGCCTATGACCTGTACCTGACTCGCGAGTTGAAGCACGCGCAAATCTTGCGTGCACCGACGTCACCAACCGTCGTGGACGAGTTTCTTGCTCAGGCTACCGACGTAGCCGCAGGCGTGCGCCAACAGCTCGAAGCCGATGCCTTGCGTTTGGACGGGCTCCGGGTGCTGCCAGGACGATTCATGGTGATCCAGCAGGCCATGGGCCTCCCGCGGAGCCGTGGTCTCAACGCGGCGGCTTTCATGATTGATTTCGTTGAAGACATGAAGCGTTCGGGTTTCGTTACGCAAGCATTGGAACGACACCGCATCCAAGGCGCAGTCGTTGCCCCGCAGCGGCAGGAGTGACAACGGTCTCGAATGCACGCGGTGCGGGCCGTCGAACCCGGGAGCTTGCAAAAAACCGCAGGGCGCAGTCAATTGCGGACGGGACTGGTGTTTCAGCAGCCTGCTGGACAATTGACCATGTGCCGCCGGCCGCGCGCAACACAAAAGGGGACATCAATCTCTACCAGCAACGTTTTTACGCAGTGCCGCCGCGTGATCAAGACGCGGTCAATCGCAGCCTTCGCTCTCCTGACCATCATCGGGCTGGCGATGCTCGTCCTCCTGGGAGGTGCCTGCTACAACTTTTCTCCTTGCTCGGATTGAATCATCCAGCAAGGGAAACGGTTTCCAGTGACAAGGTCATGTCGTTGCCGCTGGCGCAGCGCGGGCTGCACTGCCTCAGCGCGCGGTGTTGTAGGGTGCGAATACTTCCACGACCCAGTCGACGAAGACCCGCAGCTTGGCGCTCAGGTGGCGGTTGGGCCGATAAGCCACATGGAAGGGCATGGGCGGAGGCGCCCACTCAGCCAGCACCTCGACCAAAGCGCCACTCTGGATGTGCGGCTGCACGATGGGTCCGAAGGTCTGCACGAGACCGAGGCCGGCCAAAGCAGCGTTGACGTGCGCGGTGCTTTCGTTGACGGAGATCGGGCCCTGGCCTGCGATCTCGAAGCGCTCTGCGCCGCGCACGTATGGGGCCGGAACGATCCGGCCGGTGCCGGCCGAGAAAAAACTGGCCATCGCATGCCTGCCGTCCAACAGTTCCTGCGGGCTTTCCGGCACGCCATGCCGCTTCAGATAGGCTGGCGAGGCGACGGTCGTGAAGGCCATCCGCGCAATGCGACGGGCCACCAATGACTGGTCGGTCAACGCGCCGCCGCGGATCACGCAATCGACCGCTTCACCCACCAGGTCCACCGGTCGGTCACTGACGCCCAGCGCGAGTTGGACGTGAGGAAAGCGCTGGTAGAAGCCGGGCAGCCGCGGCATCACGATCAGATTGGCAACGACCGATCCGACGTCGACACGGATGCAGCCCTTGGGATCGGTCCGATCCTGCCTCAGATCGGATTCGATCTCGTCAATGTCCCTCAGCACGCGTGCCGTGCGCTCGTAGTAGGCCGCCCCCTCGGGGGTGACGGTCACGCGCCGGGTGGTGCGCTGCAGCAGCTTCACCTTCAGGTGCGTTTCCAGCTGTTGTACGAGCTTGGTCACGCTGGGCTTGGGCATCTGCAACTGGTCTGCTGCGCGCGTGAAAGCGCCAGCCTCGACCACCCGGGCGAAGACGCGCATGGCGGTGATCTGGTCCATCGGGCCATTATTAGCGGATCGGAAATGGACAAGTGCCCGCCGCGATCTTGGCCAGGTTCGGATGCGCACCCAAACTGCGTTGCATCTCAGGCCAACGCAAGGACTCCACCATGACCAACAAACTTACCGACAAGATCGCCCTCGTGACCGGCGGCACCAGCGGCATCGGGCTGGCGACCGCCAAGCGCTTCGTCGCCGAAGGCGCCCACGTCTTCATTACCGGCCGACGGCAGGCGCAGCTTGATGCGGCAGTCGCAGACATCGGTCGCAATGTCACGGGCGTCCGCAGCGACGTTGCCAACCTGCAGGACCTCGATCAGCTTTTCGCCACGATCCAGAAAGAAAAGGGCCGACTTGATGTGCTGTTCGCCAACGCGGGCGGCGGTCAGGTGGCGGCCCTGGGCCAGATCACCGAAGCCCACTTCGACAGCATCTTTGACACCAATGTGCGCGGCCTGGTGTTCACCGTGCAAAAGGCAATACCGATCATGCCAAAGGGCGCCACCATCGTGCTGAATGCGTCGACGACTTCCATCAAGGGCACGCCTGGGTTCAGCATCTACAGTGCCAGCAAGGCGGCGGTGCGAAATTTGGCGCGAAGCTGGATGCTGGACCTGAAAGATGCGGGCATTCGCGTCAACGTGCTGAGCCCGGGCGTGGTGCCCACGCCGGCCTATGAGCTGCTGGGCTTGACGGGCGATCAACTCGAAGGCTTCATCGAGATGCAGGCGCGGACGATCCCGTTGGGCCGCGTCGGCAGGACCGACGAAATCGCCAAGGCGGCAGTGTTCCTTGCCTCTGACGACAGCAGCTTTGTCAATGGCATCGAACTGTTCGCCGACGGTGGCATGACGCAGGTATGACGGCTTCGTGGCAGACGATCGCCGTGCGGTTTGAAGGCAGCCGCAACGCGATCGAGCGAAGCGGGACTGATCTTCCACAGTGACCGCGGCAGACAACACGCCAGCCAGGACTTCCGGGGCGTGCCGCTCGGGTACGGCATCACGGCCTCGATGAGCCCCAGGCCCGATGCAGTTGGAGGAAAATTGGCTGGCCCATCAATCAAAGCAAGCCAGCGCGTGGAGCAGCCATGGGACACGGCATCCAGGGGCAAGGTCCATGCAGCGGACCGAGAAACCGCCTCGCGATGTCTTGTCCGCTGAATTCGTTTGCATCGAAGTCCACCACCCAAGTGAACAATATCCTCAGGAATCAACTGTTTGCCATGGCCTCCAGGGACGAGCGCGTCCGTGCCGAGCTGCAAGCCGAGGGCACCCTGCTCGAGGGTTACCACCCGCGCATGGAGGCAGTTCATCGCGCAAATGCGGCCGATCTACGCGCGCTGATGGAGGAGCACGGTTGGCCGAGCGAGGCCTTGGTGGGGCCGGAGGGTGCAGAGGCAGCGTGGCTGGTGCTTCAGCACTCGATTGCCGAACCCGGTTTCATGCGCCACTGCCGCACATTGATTGATGAAGCCAGCCGCATCGGGCTCGTTCCACGATGGCAGTTTGCCTACCTGGATGATCGAATTCGTGTCTTCGAAGGCAAAGCGCAGCGCTTCGGTACGCAGTTCGATCTCACACCTGATGGGCCAGAGCTCAATGCACTGGAAGACCCGAGCCAAGTCGACAGGTGGAGAAGGGAGGCAGGTCTGGGGCCTGTCAGCGAAGTTTTGTCCCGGGCCCGGGGTCTCCCGCTCCCCTCGCACGAGGAGTACGCATCCAAGCAAGTCGCCGGCAGTCTCTGGCGCCGCGATGTCGGTTGGGTCACATGAGTCGATCCACTCCCAAGCAGCGCATTGGTCAGGCCGCGATCAAGGCCTGACTCAAATCGATCAGACTCCAAAGCCTTCCTCGCGGTAAGCACGCGGCCGAGCCATCGGGTCGGGCCATCGAAGTTCAATCTCCAAAAGGCCGAGTTCAGGTTGCCCATTCGGGGGCTGTTTGCCCAAGGCCCCGTCGCCTATCTTCCAGTGATTCGGACACAAGGAAGAAGCAGCATGCGCCTGACGCACCTCACCAAGCACGTCGACACCCCGCGCCACGCGGCCGCGCTTGAAGGGAGTGCGCCATGACGCGCCGCCGCGACGTGTTGCAGGCGCTTGGTGGTGCAGCGATCTGGCCGGTGGCATCGGCCACTTCTTCTGCCAAGGACAGCCCGCTCGCGCACCCCGACCTCATCCTGACCAACGGTCGGTTCACCACGCTGGATCGCACCAATCCAAATCCACAGGCCGTCGCCATCACGAACGGCCGCTTCAGCGCCGTCGGCGATGCCAAGGACATCCTCGCGACGCGTGGCCCGGTCACCAAGCTGATCGACCTTTGCAACAGGCGCGCCATTCCCGGCCTGATCGACAGCCACATCCACGTGATCCGCGGCGGGCTGAACTACAACATGGAGCTTCGCTGGGATGGCGTGCCCTCCCTGACCGATGCCATGGAGATGCTGCGCAGGCAGGCCCAGAACACGCCGGCGCCGCAATGGGTGCGCGTGGTGGGCGGCTTCACGGAGCACCAGTTTGCCGAGAAGCGGCTGCCGACCATCGACGAGCTCAACGCGGTGGCCCCGGACACGCCGGTGTTCATTCTTCACCTGTACGACCGCGCCCTGCTCAACCGGGCCGCGCTGCGCGCGGTGGGCTACACGCGCGACACGCCCAACCCTACGGGCGGCGAGATCGTGCGCGACGGGGCGGGCGAGCCCACCGGCCTCCTGATGGCACGCCCGAACGCCACCATCCTGTACGCGACGCTGGCCAAGGGACCCAAGCTGCCGCCGGAATACCAGTTGAACTCCACGCGCCACTTCATGCGCGAGCTGAACAGCCTGGGCGTGACCAGCGTGGTGGACGCGGGCGGCGGGTTCCAGAACTACCCCGATGACTACGAGATCATCGAGAAGCTGCATGCAGACGGCGAGCTGACGCTTCGCATCGCCTACAACCTGTTCACGCAAAAGCCCGGCGGCGAGGTCGACGACTTCTCGCGCTGGACCAAGAGCGTCAAACCCGGACAGGGCGACGACACCTACCGCGTCAACGGCGCAGGCGAGATGCTGGTGTATTCCGCCGCCGACTTCGAGGACTTTCGCGAACCCCGGCCCGAGATGCCGCCCAACATGGAGGGCGACCTGGAGCGCGTCGTCCGCCTGCTGGCACAGAACCGCTTCCCCTGGCGCCTGCACGCGACCTACAACGAGACCATCGATCGCGCATTGAACGTCTTCGAGAAGGTCAACCGGGAGATTCCGTTCGACGGCCTGCACTGGTTCTTCGATCACGCCGAAACGATCACGCAGAAGAACATCGATCGGATCGCGGCCCTGGGCGGCGGCATCGCTGTCCAGCATCGCATGGCCTACCAGGGCGAGTACTACATCGACCGCTATGGCCAGAAGAGCGCCGAGGCGACCCCCCCGATCTCGAAGATGCTGGCCTCCGGCGTGCCGGTTGGGGCCGGCACCGACGCCACGCGCGTGGCCAGCTACAACCCCTGGGTTTCGCTCGCCTGGCTGGTCACCGGCAAGACTGTTGGCGGCGCGCAGCTCTATCCGCCGAACAACCGCCTCGATCGCGAGCACGCACTGCGCCTCTGGACCGAGGCCAACACCTGGTTCTCGAACGAACAGGGCAAGAAGGGCCGGATCGCCGTGGGCGAACTGGCGGACCTGGCCGTGCTGTCCGAAGACTACTTCCAGGTGCCCGAGAGCGACATCGCGCAACTCTCCTCGGTCATGACCCTGCTGGGCGGCCGCGTGGTCCATGGCAAGGGCGACTTTGCGGACTTCGCCCCACCCGCTCTCCCCGTGCTGCCCGACTGGTCGCCAGTGAAGCGATTCGGCGGCTACCAGCAGCGCAGGCTGGGGCAACCGGGTGCCGCTCGCATGGCATCGATGTGCGGCTGCAGCGCCGGTTGCAGCGTGCACGGACATGACCATGCCGCCGCAGCTCGGCGCGATGTGCCGACGAGCGATGCACAAGGCTTCTGGGGCGCGTTTGGATGCGGATGCTGGGCCGTTTGAGCGTGGACGGCGGCCGTACCATGGCGCGCGGCGCTCTTCGATTCGACCAGGATACAAGGCAAGGGAATTTCCAATGAAACTGAGCGTTCCTGTCTTCATGAGCTTCACAGCGGGCTACATCGACACGGCGGGCTTTCTTGCTCTTCAGGGCCTGTTCACCGCGCACGTGACCGGGAACTTCGTGACGCTGGGCGCCGCCCTGGTCCTCGGCACCTCAGGAGCCACGGCGAAATTGCTGGCGCTTCCCGTTTTCTGCGCGGTCATCCTCGTGACCCACCTGGCCTCTTTCCGGGTTGCCGGTGCTGCGCACGATGCTGTCACTGCAGGTGCTGCTGCTCCTGTTCGGGGCCGCGCTGGCGATCTTCGTGGGGCCGCAGCAGAAGGGAGATGACGTCCTCACCATCGTGGCCGGCATGTCCTTCGTTGCCGCGATGGCCATTCAGAACGCTGCCTCGCGCCTGCACCTTGGCAGCGCCCCGCCAACCACCTTGATGACCGGTACGACGACGCAAATCATGATCGACATCGCGAACCTGGTTCGCGGGCTGGAGGGCGAAAAAAGGCAGGAGGCAAGCACTCGCCTGTCGAAGATGCTCGCCAACGTGGCGGCGTTCGCAGCAGGCTGCGCGGCAGGTGCCATCCTGTACAGCCAGTTGAGCATGTGGTGCTTCGCGATCACGCCCGTGCTCGGGCTCGTGCCCATTCTGGCGAAGGCAACGCGCAGCCGCGCCCTGACGGCGTCGATGGCGGCGCCGGGTGCGCCGGGTGCGCCGTTTGTGGACTGTCCGTGCCCGGCTTCGGTATGAACCGTCGCCGCACAGGTTGCACCCTGGCAGGTCGATGGTGACGTGGTGCGGCAGAACACGCGCGCGTTCAGTGCTTCGCCACCGCCAGCCACCGATCCAGCCGCTCACGGTCGGCCATCAACTCGGCGCTCGCGCCTTCATGCACGACGCTGCCGCGGTCCAGCACCACGGCGCGCTGCGTGATCGGCAGGATCATGCGCGGGTTTTGCTCGACGATGATCGCGCTCATGCCTTCGTCGCGGACCACACGCGCGATCGAGCGCAGCAGCTCCTCGACGAGGATGGGCGCGAGCCCTTCGAGCGGCTCGTCGAGCAGCAGCAGCTTCGGGTTGAGCACCAGCGCACGCGCCACCGCGAGCATCTGCTGCTCGCCGCCGGAAAGCTGGTTGCCCATGTTCGAGCGGCGCTCGGCCAGGCGCGGGAACATTTCGTAGGCGCGCTCCACGGTCCACGGCCCGGGCCGGGCGACCGCCGTCAGGTTCTCGTGCACGGTCAGCGACTTGAAGATGTTGCGCTCCTGTGGGACCCAGCCGATGCCAGCGGCTGCGCGTTCGTGCGGCGCTAGCGGCGTGATGTCCTGACCCGCAAGCCGGATGCGCCCGGCATGGCGCCGCGTCACGCCGACCAGCGTGTTCAGGAGCGTCGTCTTGCCGGTGCCGTTGCGGCCGAGCAGCGCGAGTGACTGGCCCTGCTCGAGCACGAGGCTGATGCCCTGCACGACGACCGCCTGGCCGTAGCCCGACTTCAGCCCTTCCAGCTTGAGCAGTTCAGCCATGGTGGTTCTCGCCCTCGCCGAGATAGACGGCCTTCACCCGCGGGTCGTTCGCGACCGTCTGCACGTCGCCCTCGGCAAATACCGCGCCGTTGACCAGCACGGTCACGCTCTTGGCGAAGTTGAAGACCAGGTCCATGTCGTGCTCGATCAGCAGTACCGACACGTCGGCGGGCAGCGCATTGATGATGTCGAAGATCTCCTGGCGCTCGCCCTCGGGCACGCCGGCGACCGGTTCATCGAGCAGCAGCACGCGCGGCTCGCAGGCGAGTGCGGTCGCGATCTCCAGCAAGCGGCGCTTGCCGTAGGCGAGGTGCTTCACCGGCAGGTGCATCACGTCGTCGAGGTGGAACTGCTGGAGCAGCGTGTCGCAGCGCGGCGCGACCCGCGCATCGATGCCGAGCCGCTGCCACCACCGGGCCGAGATGCCGAGATGCGCCGACACGCTGAGCGCGAGCGACTGCAGCGGCGTGAGTTCGCCGAACAGCTGATTGATCTGGAAGGTGCGCACCATGCCGCGGCGCACCCGCTGGTGCGGCGCGAGCCGCGTGATGTCGGCGCCGTCGAGCCAGATCGAGCCGGCGGTCGGCTCGAGCACGCCCGTCAAGAGGTTGATCAACGTGGTCTTGCCGGCCCCATTCGGGCCGATCAGCGCACGGCGGGCACCCTTCTCGACCTGGATCGAGACGTCGTTGGTCGGCGTGATGCCGCCGAATCGCTTCAGCAGGCCGCGGGTTTCGAGCACTGTCGTCATCGACGCTTCCACCATGTCCAGGGTTTCGTCAGCTGATCGCGGCCCACCAGCACGAGCGCGACGAGGAACACCCCGAGCCAGAAGTTCCAGTACTGCGGCGTCCATGCCGAGACCAGGTCGTGCAGCAGCTTGAAGACGATCGCGCCGATGATGCCGCCGTACAGATAGCCGGTGCCGCCGATCACCAGCACCAACAGCACCTCGGCGCTGCGACGGAAGTCGAACACGTCAAGCGACGAGAAGCCGCTGGTCTGCGCGAGCAGTGCGCCGGCGGCGCCAGCGATCGCCGCGGCGATCGTGTAGACCGCGACCAGCCGCGCATTCACCGACAGCCCGATGCTCGCGGCGCGCAGCCGGTTGTCGCGCAGCGCCTGCAGCGAGTAGCCGAACGGCGAGTGCACCAGGCGCCGGACGATCAACAGGCAGACGATCAGCACGAGCAAGGTGTAGGCATAGGCGGTGCGGCCGGCGATGTCGAACTCGAACGCCCCGAACGGCGTCCACAGCGGCCCCATCACGACGCCCTGCAGCCCGTCCGCGCCGCCGGTCAGCCAGTCGAGCTTGTTCGCGAGTTCGTAGAGGATCGCGGCGACGCCGAGCGTCACCATCAGCCGCGTCAGGTCGGTGCCGCGCAGGATCAGCACGCTGGTGAGCGCGCCCAGGAGCGCCGCGAACGTGACCGCAACCACCATGCCGAGCCATGGGTCTGGCATCACGAGCTTCGCGAACAGCGCGGCCGCGTACGAGCCGAAGCCGAAGAACGCCGCGTGGCCGAGCGAGACGATGCCCGAGTAGCCGAGGATCAGGTCGAGCGAGAGCGCGAACAGCGCGAGGATCGCGATCTCGTTGAGCAACAGCGAGTGGCCGGGCAGCAGCAGCCACGACAGCAGCAGGCCCGCCAGCAGCGCGAACTCCCACCAGCGCCAGCGCGCGCCGTGCTTCAAGGCTTGTGCCGCGCCCTTCATTTGCCGGCTCCGCCGCGCACGAACAATCCCTGAGGGCGCAGCAGCAGGATCACGATCATCAGCGTGTAGACGATGAAGGCGCCGAGCTTGGGGGCGTAGTATTTGCCCATCACGTCAGCGATGCCCAGCAGCAGCGCGGCCAGCAGCGGCCCGGTAATGGTGGTGGTGCCGCCGACCGAGCAGACGATCAGGAAATAGATCATGAACTTGAGCGGAAAGCTCGGGTCGAGGCCGAGCACTTCGGCACCGAGCGCGCCGCCGAGCCCGGCCAGGCCCGAGCCAACCGCGAAGGTCAGCAGGAAGATGCGGTTGACGTTCAGTCCGAGCCCGCCGGCCACGCGCCGGTCGTCGACCGAAGCGCGCAGCTGGCTGCCGAAGCGGGTGCGGCCGAGTACCCATTGCAGCGCGAGCGTCAGCACGGCACAGACGACGATGATGAAGAACCGGTACTTGCCGATGCCGACCCACGAGATGTCGAAGCGCCCCTGCAGCCAGGCCGGGAGCTGGATGTTCTGCTGCATCGAACCAACGAAGTAGTCGACGCTGGTCACCGCGATGAAGACCAGGCCGATCGAGAACAGCACCTGGTCGAGGTGCGGCTTCGCGTACATGCGCCGGTACAGGAGCGGCTCCAGCACTGCGCCAATCAGCGCCGCGCCGACGAACGCGAGAGGCAGGCAGGCGAGGAACGGCAGCCCGAGGCGGTTCATCGCCAGCACCGTGATGTAGCCGCCGGCCATCGCGAACGCGCCGTGCGCGAGGTTGATGAAGTTCATCAACCCGAGCGTCACCGCCAGCCCGGCGGCCAGGACGAACAGCAGCATGCCGTAGGCGATGCCGTCGAACAGCAGTGTCAACATTCTTGGTCAGTGCATTGAGGCGGCAGCGGGCCGAACGCCGGCCCGCATCCCCTTGGCGAAACGGCCGCGGTACGCCGCGGACGAAGGGGTCGTCATTTCTGCTTGCCGGGATCCTTGACCGCCTTGATCACGTCGAACTCGACGTTGTACAGACCGTTGCCCATCGCCGGCACGCGCTCGACCTTGCGGATGTAGACGTCCTGCACGATGTCGCGGGTCTGCGCGTCGATCAGCACCGCGCCGCGAGGGCTCTCGAAGATCTGGCCCTTCATCGCGTTCAGCAGCTTGTCGCCGCCCTCGCCCTTGGTGGTCTCGAGCGCCTTGTAGATCACGCGCATGCCGTCGTAGCCGCCGACCGCCATGAAGTTCGGGCGCATGCCCTTGTTGGCAGCCTGGAAGGCCTCGACGAACTTCTTGTTCACTGCCGACGGGTGCGCGGCCGAGTAGTGGTGCGAGTTGACGACGCCCAGCGCAACATCGCCCATGTCGGCGAGCTGGTCATCGTCGGTCACGTCGCCGGTCGAGATCAGCTTGACGCCGCTCTTGTCGAGGCCGCGCTCGGCGAACTGCTTCATGAAGGCCGCGCCCTGCCCTGACGGCAGGAACACGAACAGCGCGTCGGGCTTCGCGTCGACAACCTTCTGCAGCACCGGCGCGAAATCGGGCGCCTTCAGCGGCGTGCGCAGCTTGTCGAGGATCTGCCCGCCGTCGAGGCGGAACTGGCTGTCGAAGAACTTCTCGGCATCGAAGCCGGGGCCGTAGTCGGCCACCAGCGTGATGACCCTCTTGATCTTGTTCTTCGCAGCCCAGTCGGCAATCGGCGTCGCCACCTGCGGCAGCGTGAAGCTGGTGCGCACGATGAAGTCGGAGGCCTGCGTGATGCTCGAGGTGGCCGCCGCCATCACGACCATCGGCGTCTTGCTTTGCGTGGCAAGTGGCGCGGTCGCGAGCGCGGTCGGCGTGATGCCGAAGCCGGCGATCACCGAGACCTTGTCGTTGACGATCAGCTCCTGCGCAATGCGCTTGGTCGCGTCGGGCACCGCGCCGTCGTCCTTCAGGATGACCTCGACCGTGCGGCCGGCGACCTTGTTGCCGTTCTGCGCAACCCACAGTTTCACGGCCGCATCGATCTGGCGCCCGGTCGATGCCGACTGGCCGGTCATCGGCAGGATCAGTCCGATCTTGATCGGACCGGTGTCGGCGGCCTGCACCAGGGCGCTGCTGGGAAACGCCAAGGCAGCGAGGATGGCCTGCCCGACGAGTCGTCTTTTTTTGTTCAAGCTACTTCTCCATCTCGATACAAGTTCATTCGAGCCGCAAGTGCCGCATCGGGCTCAGGGCGCTTCGCAACTGAAGCTGGCGGCGTCGTCCGTGCTGCCACTGCCCTTGTATTTCGCCACCTTCGGGTAGACGCACAAGGGCCGGGTGCGAAGCACCGCCTGGGTCGGATCGTCGGCCGTGTACTTGGTCGCGATGATCTGCTCGGGTGCAGTCCCCTGCTTGACCCATTTAACGAGCGCCTTGAAGGCATCGTGGTCGGCATCGGCCTTCGGTACGCCATCCTGGCCGAACGCGTTGGGGCCGTCGCCGCCGACACAGTGACCCATCCCAGGGACCATGAAGAGCCGCGCGAACGTGTTCACCGCCGCCGCTCCGCCGAGCTTCGAGTTCATCGCTTCATAGTACTGCGTCGTGCCTTCCGGCATGATCAGCGGGTCAGCCCATCCGTGATAGTTGATCAGCTTCCCACCATGTGCTTTGAAGGCTGAGAGATCGGGGTTGTCGGTGCCGAGAGCGGGGCCGACCATTTCGACGTTCTTGTTGAAGAACGCCTCGTAGTTGGCGTAGCTCAGCGTGGTCCAGTCCCAGTTCGGGTCGAGGTACACGAAGTACTTCCCCTGCTCGATGGGCACGGGGAATGGAACCGGGCCAGCCATCGGCAGCGTCGTCGCGTCGCGCTCTGTGCCCGGCCAGAGTTGGACACCCGACGCGTTGCGGGCACCGCCCCAGATCTTCTGCATCACGCCCGCTTCCGCCCTCGTCAGACAGGTGTCGTCTGCTTGGGTGCAGGTGTCCTTCGTGATCGTCGTGTCGCTGGCCGGGTTGTAGGTGCACTGGCGCGGATCGTTCAGCAGTCCATCGGTGACGCCGTCCGCGGCGTCGCATGAAGCGATCGCGGCACTTGTGGCGAGCGTCTGCTTCGCAGCCGACATCGCGTAGCCGAGATCCTGCCGCATCACGACCTGAGGCCAGATCTGCTGGGCCTGGAAGCGATCCCAGTGAATGGCCGGAGCGCCTGCCAGGATCCCATCGTAGTCATCGGGATAACGCTGCGCCATCATCATGCCTTGGCGACCCCCGGTCGAGCAGCCATACCAGAACGAGGTGTTCGGCTCCTGCCCGTAGAAGACACGTGCCAGCTGCTTGGCGACGACCGCCATCAGGTGCTCCGAGCGAAAGGCGAAGTCCTCTTGCAGCTGTGTGTTCGGGACGCCCGGCGAGAGCATTCCGAATGCACCGCTGAGGAAGAAGCTGGAATGCCCGGTGTCGGTCTGCACGCCGATGTAGCCGGCCTCCGCCGCGGCGGTTTCGGCACCGACTGAGCCGGCGAAGACCCCACCGCCTTGAGACCGCAAGTCCCCGTTCCACGCACCGCCCATGGGCAGCGTGACCCAGATGTTGACCGCCGGTGCGACGACCACCTTGACCAGGCAGTACGACACAGATCCGATGGTGCCCGGCGCAGCATCCAGAATCGTCGTCGGCGCGTCGGTACTGAGCACCGCTGCGCCCACGCCCGTCATCGAGCAGGGCTTGGTCTCGCTGATGCTGACCGGCGCGGGCGCTGGAGCAGGCGCTGGTGGAGGGGGCGCGGCAGGAGCCGGTGAATCGCTGCTGCTGCCGCCGCACGCGGCGAGCCCCAACGAGAACGTCAACGCGGCTGCCCAACTGATTTGATCGCGCAACGATTTCTTGAACATGGTGCTGTCTCCTTATGGTCTATTGATTTGTCTGGATGTCAGATTGGCAGGCCGACGTAGTTCTCTGCCAACGCGGTAGAGGCCGAGCGGGATCCGACCAGGTACGTCAGTTCGGCCTGCTGGAGGCGAGAACCGAACGCCCCGGCCTCGGGGAACCGATGCATCAGTGATGTGAACCACCATGAAAAGCGCTCGGCCTTCCAGACCCGCGCCAGGCAGCGCGCCGAGTAGTGGTCCAGGCCCGCACTGCTGCGCTCGAGGCAGTGCTCTGCGAGGCCCCGCGCCAGGTAGCCGGCGTCGGTCGCGGCGAGGTTCAATCCCTTGGCACCGGTGGGCGGCACGATGTGCGCCGCATCGCCAGCCAGGAAGAGCCGGCCGAATCGCATCGGCTCGGCCACGAAACTGCGCAGCGGTGCGATGCTCTTTTCGATCGATGGCCCCGTCGTCACGGCCTCGGCGATGTCGACGGGCAGGCGGCGACGAAGCTCGTCCCAGAAGGCGTCGTCGCTCCACTGATCTGCCTGGTCATCGAGCGAGCACTGGACGTAGTAGCGGCTGCGTGTCTTGCTGCGCTGACTGCACAGCGCGAATCCGCGCTCGTGATTGGCGTAGATCAGCTCGTGCCTGACCGGCGGCACGTCTGCCAGCACGCCCAGCCAGCCGAAGGGGTAGATCTTTTCGTAGGTCGTGATCGCGTCGCGCGGAACGGTGGCCCGGCAGATGCCGTGGTAGCCGTCGCACCCGGCGATGAAGTCGCAGGCGAGCTCGTGGGGAACACCGTTCTTGACGTACCGGACCACCGGGTGCTCGCCGTCGAACCCTTCGATCTGGACGTCTTCGGCCTCGTAGTCGGTGGTCAGACCCGCAACCGCACGCGACTGCATCAGGTCGTGCGTCACCTCGGTCTGGCCATAGACGGTCACGTGCTTTCCGGTGAGTGCCCGGAAGTCGATACGGTGGAGCGCGCCATCGAATGACAGTTCGATGCCGTCGTGCGTCAGGCCTTCCTTCAAGCAGCGGTCTGCAACGCCCGCCTCGCGAAGCAGGTCGAGGGTGGTCTGCTCGAGCACACCGGCCCGGATTCGGGCCAGGACGTACTCGGCGCTGCGGTGCTCGACGATGACGGCGTCGATGTCGTGACGCGCGAGGAGCGCCCCCAGAAGCAGTCCGGCAGGCCCGGCGCCAATGATCGCCACCTGTGTTCGCTCATGGACCAAGAAGATGCTCCGCTCTGTATCGCATGAGTGCGCAGTCTCGCGATCGGATTGACGCCGATCAAGGCGATCCGGCCGATGGCGGTTATCAGAAAAGCAAATACTCGGCGCACTTCATTCGTGGAACGGCATCTCGCCAGTGAACGGTGCAAGGGAAAACCTGAGTCCCATCACCACTCGTCGGTGGCCGCGTTGAAGAGGCCGCTGACCAGCTTTCGCAGCCAGATGCTGCGAGCGTCCTTGTGAACCCTTCTGTGCCAGTGCTGGCGCAGCTCGATGCGCGGTGAGGGGAACGGCGGCTCCATCGACTTGAGGCCGAACGCGGCCGTGCCGTATTCAATGCCGAGCGCGTGCGGCACCGTCGTGACCATGTCGGACTGCGCGATCAATCGGCGGATGCTGAGGAAATGCGGCGTGTACACGGCGACGCGCCGCTCCAGGCCCTGGCTCTCGAGATAGCTCTCGAATATCTCCTGGCTGCGCCCTTCGGACTGGACAACGACATGCTGGAGGCTCAGGAAGTCGCCCATGCTGAGCTGGGTCCCGCGAATGGGGTGATCGCTTCGCAGAAGGCAGACGAAGTGATGCATGAACAGCCGCTGCTGAAAGAAGTCACCCTTCTTCAGATCTGGAAAGTAGCCGACCGCGAGATCGACGTCGCCGTCTTCCAGCGCCGCCGCAAGCTGGGCGGGTCGCATGCTGACCGAGCGCACCGGTGTGTCAGGCGAGGCGGCGGTGATCGCCCGGACGATGCGAGGCAGGAACACGACCTCGCCGACGTCCGACATCGCGATCGCGAACGGCCGATGGCGGCGCGAGGGGTCGAACTTCACTTCGGGCTGCAGCCTCTCGTCGACTTGGCGCAGGATCTCTCTTGCGACGCTGGCGACCTCGGCCCCTCGTGGGGTGGGCGCCATGCCGGTGGCTGATCGGACAAACAGCGGATCGTCGAAATGCGCCCGCAGCTTGCCCAGCGCGGCACTCATGCTCGGCTGGCTGACCCCGAGCTTCAGGGCAGCCTGCGTGACGCTGCCCATGTCCAGAAGGGTCACCACTGCGGAAAGCAGATTCAGATCAAGCTTGTTCTCGGACGACAACCAACCACCTCCGGACCACTGCGGACTCGCCCGTCAAATTATGCGATGCCCAACGCCAGGCATTTCAGCGGGTGGTTCCAGTGCGTTGGGCGGGCGGCACGCGGGCATCAAGGCTTGCCCGCATCAAGGCTGCTGAGCTTCGCCTGTGCGCGTTCCGCCAGCTTGCTGCGCCGTGCCGCCACGCTCACCTTGTCGCCGAAAATCCGGCCCGCAATCGGCTTTCGCGTGACGGCCATCAACGCCGTCCTGGCGGGGAGTCCTGCGCGAAATGCTCTCCGAAGTTCCCGGCACCGCGCACGCCGGTGCTGTGGCTGCACGGGCTGGAATGCACCTGCTGCTCCGAGAGCTTCATCCGATCGGCGCACCCGCTCGCCAAGGACGTGGTGCTGTCGATGATCTCGCTCGACTACGACGACACGCTGATGGCCGCCGCCGGCCACCAGGCCGAGGCCATCCTCGAAGAGACATTGTGGGCGGGCTCAGGCGCTTCTCGGCAATGGACCCGGAGGCGCGCGCGCCCGTGGATCTCAACGAGGTCATCGAGCGTGCCATTCACTGGGTGCGCAAAGGCACGGGCGCGGGCTTCGAGATGCACTGGCAGAGCGGACCGCCCTGTGGGGCCAACGGCAGCGCCGGTCAGTTGCAGCAGGTACTGATGAACCTTTTGCAGAATGATCGACCGCGTTCCACCCAGCCACAGAACACAGCCTGTGACGGGCGCACCATGGCCGAACTGGAATTCGACCGCCGGGGCGGAGGTGGCGCTGGAGTGCCGACGTGGCATTTGCATGGCCTCGCCGTGTGTGACGGCGCGCATCGTCTCAGCCCTCGGTCGGCCTGTGTTCACGCCTTTGTTTCTCGCACTTGGCGCGCAATATTTCTGCTGCGGCCCGCATTCAGGTCCTGGTCAGCGGCGGCAAATCGTCTTCGAGGGCGCAGACAGTACCCAAATGGCCGAAAATGGTGAATTTGGTAGAGAGCAAAGCCGGACGACGCGATGGAAACCCCTGGCAATCTTTTTGTGGTGGCCGCCCCCAGCGGCGCCGGCAAGTCCAGCCTGGTCAAGGCGCTACTGGAGCTGGACTCGCACCTGAAGGTGTCGATCTCGCACACCACGCGGGCGCCGCGCGGGCAGGAGCAGCATGGGCGCGAGTACTGGTTCGTCAGCCTGGATGAATTCCAGGGCATGGTCGAGCGGGACGAATTCTTCGAATGGGCCGAGGTGCACGGCAACCGCTACGGCACCTCGCGCATCGGCATCGAGTCGCGCCTGATGTCCGGCGAAGACGTGGTGCTGGAGATCGACTGGCAAGGCGCGCTGCAGATCAAGCAGCTGTTCCCGTACGCGGTGCTGATCTTCATCCTGCCGCCCAGCTGGGAAGAGCTGGCGCAGCGGCTGGCTCGCCGCGGCGAGGACCCGCCGGAGGTGATCGCCCAGCGCATGGTGAACGCCCGCCACGAGGTGGCCCAGGCCCGGCATTTCAACTACGTTATAATCAACGGCTTGTTCGAGACCGCGCTTTTCGATTTGAAAACCGTGGTGCACTCGCAGCGCCTGAAGTACGCGGCACAGCGCCGCGCCAAGTCCGCCGTGTTCACCGCACTGGATTTGGGCTGACGCTTCAGGCCCCCGCAGGGCTCACTGCCTGCTTTTCCTGACCTGGATACCCCATGGCCCGCATCACCGTTGAAGACTGCCTCGCCAAGATCCCCAACCGCTTCCAGCTGGTGTTGGCCGCGACCTACCGGGCACGCATGCTGAGCCAGGGCCACACGCCCAAGGTCGAGTCCAAGAACAAGCCCGGTGTGACCGCGCTGCGCGAAATCGCCGCTGGCGAAGTTGGCATTGAAATGCTGCGCAAGGTTCCGACCTGAGCTTCCGGCTCACCGCAAGCCGGCTGCAACGCCGGCCTGCCATCCCGAACGGGCGCCACTTGGTGCCCGTTTTGCTTTCTGGCGGCAAGAAAGCCCGCAAAGCCCTGCGGCCGGGTACGGCCCCTTGCACATCGCCGTGGCAGGCGCGGGTTATGGGCTAAATTCCAGCCATGGGTATTCGTTCCTTCGCCGCCGACCTCCTGCCTTCCGCGCTGCAGGGTCGGCCGCGGCTGCCCACCGTGACCACTGGCCAGACCCCGGCCGAGGTCAACACCTTTGCCGAGTTGGCTGACAAGCTGGGCTACCTGGGCAAGTCCGACCTGAAAAAGGTGCGCGACGCCTACAAGTTCGCCGACCAAGCCCACCTGGGCCAGTTCCGCGCCAGTGGCCAGCCCTACATCACGCACCCCATCGCAGTGGCCAGCCTCGTGGCCGACTGGAAGCTGGACGCGCAAGCCATCATGGCCGCGCTGATGCACGACGCGATGGAAGATTGCGGCATCACCAAGGTCGAGCTGATCGAACGCTTTGGCGCGCCGACCGCCGAGCTGGTGGACGGGCTGACCAAGCTCGACAAGCTGCAGTTCTCGACCCGCGCGGAAAGTGACGCTGAATCGTTCCGCAAGATGCTGTTGGCGATGTCGCGCGACGTGCGCGTCATCCTGATCAAGCTGGCCGACCGGCTGCACAACATGCGCACCATGGCCGCGATGGCGGTCAACAAGCGCAGCCGGATCGCCCGCGAGACGCTGGACATCTACGCACCCATTGCCCACCGCCTGGGCCTGAACCAGACCTACCGCGAGCTGCAGGAGCTGTCGTTCGCCCACATCAACCCCTGGCGCCACGCGGCGCTGGAAAAGGCCGTGCTGCGCGCCCGCGGCTACCGGCGCGACATCGTGACCCGCGTGCAGGACGACGTGGGCAAGGCCTTCGTGCACAACAAGATGAAGGCCGAGGTCAGCGGCCGCGAGAAGACGGTTTATTCGATCTACCGCAAGATGCGCGAGAAGCATGCCGGCTTTGCGCAGGTCAGCGACATCTTCGGCTTTCGCATCGTCGTGCCCACGCTGCCGGAGTGTTACCTCGCGCTGGGCGTGCTGCACCAGCTCTACAAACCGGTGCCGGGCCGCTTCAAGGACTACATCGCGATTCCCAAGCCCAACGGCTACAAGTCACTGCACACCACGCTGGTGAGCCCGCTGGGCACGGCGGTCGAGTTCCAGATCCGCACCGAAGAAATGCACGCGGTGGCCGAGGCCGGCATTGCCGCGCACTGGCTCTACAAGGTCGGCCGGGACGCCAACCCCGGCGATGTGGCGCAGCGCCTGGGCGCGCTGTGGCTGAAGTCCCTGCTGGACATCCAGGACGAGACGCGCGACGCGGCCGAGTTCCTGGAGCACGTGAAGATCGACCTGGTGCCCGACGCGGTCTACGTCTTCACGCCCAAGAGCAAGATCCTCGCGCTGCCGCGAGGCGCCACGCCGGTGGACTTCGCCTACGCGATCCACTCGGACGTGGGTGACCACTGCGTGGCGGCGAAGATCAATGGCGAGGCCTCCACGCTGCGCGCCGAGCTGCGCTCGGGCGATGTGGTGGAAGTGCTGACCGCCCCCGGTGCGCGGCCCAACCCGGCCTGGCTGAACTTCGTGCGCACCGGCCGCGCGCGCTCGAAGATCCGCCATTACCTGAAGAACATGGAGCTGGAGGAATCGCAGGCGCTGGGGCACAAGATGCTGTCGCAGGCGCTGCGGGCCGAGGGCCTGACGATGCCGGCGCGCGAGCCGGCCGCAGGCGAGCCGCCTTCGATCTGGCCGGCGCTGCTGCGCTGGAGCGGCAACCGCACGCAGGCGGAGCTGCTGATCGACATCGGCCTGGGCAAGAAGATCGCGACCATCGTGGCCAAGCGCGTGGCCCAGTCGCTGCGCGAACAGGGCCAGAAGCCTGACGCGGTGATGCTCAGCATGGGCCGCTACGGCCATGACGAAAACACCCCCGCGCAAGGCCTGGTGGTGATCGACGGTGCCGAAGGCGCTTCGGTCTCGCTGGCGCCTTGCTGCCGGCCGATTCCGGGGGACGACATCGTCGGCTACCTGGGCCGCGGTGAAGGCCTGCTGGTGCACACCGCCGACTGCCAGATCGGCAAGCGGCTCTACGAGCGTGACCCGGAGCGCTGGATGCAGGTGGAATGGTCCGAAGAGCCGACCCGCTCGTTCGAAACGGCCATCACCGTGCTGATGCGCAACAGCAAGGGCGTGCTGGCCCAGGTCGCGCAAGCCGTCAGCAGCGCCGAGGCCGACATCACGCACATCGACATGGGTGACGAAGCGGTGGGCGAGACGGCCGAGATGCGGTTGCTGGTCAGCGTGCGCGACCGCCTGCACCTCGCCGATGTGTTGCGCACGTTGAAACGCAACCCGACCGTGCTTCGCGCGCAGCGCGTACGCCCCTAGCCTTTTTCCGGCTTCGGGTAACGCACTTCCAGCACTTCGAGCGTCTCGGCGCCGCCGGGCGTCATCAGCGTGACCTCGTCGCCCTCGCGCGCCTTGACCAGCGCACGGGCGATCGGCGAGATCCAGCTGACTTCACCGGCGAGGTGGTCGACCTCGTCGATGCCCTTGATCGTGATCGTGCGTTCCTCGCCCTTGCTGTTGGCATAGGTCACCGTCGCGCCGAAGAAGATCTGGTCGCTGCCGTGGTGGGCTGAAGGATCGGCCACCTCGGCGATGTCCAGCCGCTTGGTCAGGAAGCGGATGCGGCGGTCGATTTCGCGCAGCCGCTTCTTGCCGTAGATGTAGTCGCCATTCTCGGAGCGGTCGCCGTTTGAAGCGGCCCAGTGCACGATCTCGACGATCTTCGGCCGCTCCTCGTCGATGAGTTGCAGCAGCTCGGTGCGCAGTGCCGTGTGACCGGCCGGCGTCATGTAGTTCTTGTCGCCCGCGGGCAGTGGCGGCAGGCCACCGCCGTCGTCGTCATCGTCGTCGCCCTCGGGCTCCTTGGTGAAGGCCTTGTTCATCCGCCAGACTTTAGCCCAGGACCAAGCGACGGCCTCAGGCCAGCGCCGGGCCGCCCCAAGCGGCCTGAGCACCCTCTCGGAGGGTGGCATCGGTACGCAGATGCCGGGAGCAGTCAACTCGCGCGCGCAGCACCGAGGTAGGTGTCGATCACACGCGCATCGGTCGCCAGTTCGGCAGCCGGACCTTGCAGGGCCAGCGCGCCGGTTTCCAGCACGTAGCCATGGTCAGCCACCTCCAGCGCCGCGCGCGCGTTCTGCTCGATCAGCAGGATGCTGACGCCGGTGGCGCGCAGCGCGCTGATGGTGCGGAAGATCTCCCGCACGACCAGCGGCGCCAGACCCAGGCTGGGCTCGTCCAGCATCATCAGCTTGGGCCGGCTCATCAGCGCGCGGCCCACGGCCAGCATCTGCCGCTCGCCACCCGAGAGCGTGCCGGCCAGTTGCTGGCGACGCTCCTTCAGCCGCGGGAACAGCGTGTAGACCTCGTCCAGCGTGCTGCGCCAGCCGGGCACGCGCTGGCGCATCGGCCGAAAGCCGCCCAGCACCAGGTTGTCTTCCACCGGCATGGTGCCAAACAGCTCGCGTTTCTCGGGCACCAGCGCCAGGCCGGCCATCACGCGTTCTTCCAGCGTGCTGCCCGCAAGCTCCAGTCCATCGAAAACGATGCTGCCGCGCGCGGGCAGCACGCCCATCAGCGCATTCAGCGTGGTGGACTTGCCGGCGCCGTTGGGCCCAATGACGGTGACCACCGCGCCACGGCCGACCTGCAGGTCCAGGCCTGACAGGACCTCGGCACGGCCGTAGCCGGCATGCAGCCCGCGCACGGCGAGGATGGGTTCAGAAGAGGGACTCGTCATCAATGCTCCGTGCCGAGATACGCCGCGCGCACGGCTGGACTCGCCTGCACTTCGGCCGGCGTGCCGGCCATCAGCCAAGTGCCGAACTCCATCACGGTGAGGTGATCGACCAGTCCCATCACGAAGTCCATGTCGTGCTCCACCAGGAGAATGGACAGGCCCTCCTGTTTCAGCTGACGCAGCACCTCGGCCAGCGCCTGCTTTTCCTTCAGCCGCAGGCCGGCGGCGGGTTCGTCCAGCAACAGCAGCGACGGGTCGGTGCACAGCGCGCGGGCAATTTCCATCAAACGCTGCGGGCCCAGCGCCAGGTTGCCGGCGCGCTCGAACATCAGATCGGCCATGCCGATGCGCTGCAACTGGCGCTCGGCCTCGGCCAGCAACTGGCGCTCCTCGGCGCGGTCCAGCCGCAACATGGCGCGCAGCAGGCCGCCGCGGCCGCGCAGGTAGCCGCCCAGCGCGACGTTTTCCAGCACCGTCATGTCCGGCACCATCTTGACGTGCTGGAAGGTGCGGCTCATGCCGCGCCGTGCGATGGCGCGGGAACTCAGGCCAGCAATCGCTTCGCCGCGGAACAGCACCTCGCCGCTGGTCAGCGACAGCACGCCCGAGACCAGGTTGAAGGTGGTGGACTTGCCGGCGCCGTTCGGCCCGATCAGGCCCATGATCTCGCCGGCCTTCAGCGAGAAGTTCACGCCGTTCACCGCCACCAGCCCGCCAAACTGCTTGCGCAGCGCCCTGGCCTCCAGCAGCGGCTCGCCTGGGGTCGGCTTGGGGCGGGACGGCAGCGGCGGTGCACCCTCCCAGTCCCGTACCCGCTGCGCCGGCGGCCACCAGCGCTGGATGAAGGGCCACAGGCCGTTGGGCGCGTACTTCAGCGTGGCCACCAGCACCACGCCGAACACGATGACCTCGAAGTTGCCACTGCTGCCCAGCAGCGCCGGCAGCAGGGTCTGCAGCTTGTCCGTCAACAGCACGACCATGGCCGCGCCGGTGAACGCGCCCCAGACCTGGCCCACGCCGCCCAGCACCGCCATGAACAGGTACTCGATGCCCTTGTTGAGGCCAAACGGCGTCGGGTTCACGCTGCGCTGGAAGTGGGCGAACAGCCAGCCCGACAGGGCGGCCAGCACGGCGGCCAGCACAAAGGCGATCAGCTTGTAGCGGAAGGTCGAGATGCCCATGGCCTCGGCCATCATCGCGCCACCGTTCAGCGCCCGCAGCGCACGGCCAGGGCGCGAGTCCAGCAGGTGATTCAGCGCGACTGCAGCGGCAAGCGCGACCAGCCAGATCAGGCTGCACATCGAGCGGCCATCGGCCAGGCTGTGGCCGAACAAGGTCAGCGGCGCAATGCCTTGCAGCCCATCGTACTTGCCGAGGAAGGCCATGTTGGCCATGCCGAAGTTCAGCGCCAGGCCCCAGGCAATCGTCGCCAGCGGCAGGTAGTGGCCCGACATGCGCAGCGTGATCAGCCCCAGCACCAGCGCGACCAGCACTGCCAAGCCGACGCCGATGAACAGCGTCAGCCAGGGCGACAGGCCGGCGTTCTGCGTCAACCATGCCGTGCTGTAGGCGCTGACGCCGACAAACGCCGCCTGGCCAAACGAGGTCAGCCCGGCCACGCCAGTCAGCAGCACCAGGCCCAGCGAGACGAGGGATGCCAGGCCGATGTAGTTCAGCTGCGTGATCCAGAAGTCCGGCAGCGGCAGCAGCGGCGCGGCCAGCATCAACAGGCAGAACACCGGCAGGCGCCAGGCCTGCAGGCGGGACGGGCGCCGCGCGCTGGCGGCAGCTTGGGTGGAGGAAACCGCCATCTCAGTGCTCCTCGCCATGCGGGTCGCGCAGCGAGCGCCACAGCAGCACCGGCAGGATGGCCGAGAACACGATCACCTCCTTGAAGGCGCTGGCCCAGAACGAGCCAAAGCTTTCCAGCAGGCCCACGCCCAACGCGCCCACCAGCGCCAGCGGGTAGCTGGCCAGGCCGCCAAACACTGCCGCGACAAAGCCTTTCAGGCCGATCAGGAAACCGGAGTCGTAGAACACCGTGGTCGTCGGCCCGATCAGCAGGCCGGACAGCGCGCCGATGAAGGCCGCCAACGAAAACGACAAGCGCCCTGCACTGCTGCTGGAAATGCCCATCAGCCGCGCGCCCAGACGGTTCACCGCGGTCGCGCGCAAGGCTTTCCCCCACAGGCTGCGCTCGAAGAACAGCCACAGCATGACGATCAGCGCGAAGGATGCCGCCAGCACGATCAGCGTCTGGCCGCTGAGCATCAGCGGGCCGGCGTTGAAGCGCTCGTCCCAGAACGGCGGGTTGCGGTAGCCCTCGGCGCCAAAGAAATACAGGCCGAGGCCGGTCAGCACGAAGTGCACGCCAACCGACACGATGAGCAGCACCAGCACGCTGGCGTCTGCCAGCGACTCGTAGGCCGCTCGGTAGACCAGGCTGCCCAGGGGCGTGACGATGGCCAGCGTCAGCGCGGCCTGGGCCAGCAGCGGCCAGTGCCGTGGCGCGGCCCAGATGGTCAGCAGCGAGATGGCGACCGGCCAGGCCAGCGTGCGCAACGCGCCAAGCACCAAGGCCTTCAGCGGCCGGCGCTGGCGCCAACCATTCCCCAGTTCACCAAGCGCCATGCCGGCGGCCAGCAGCAACAGCAGCCAGACGGTGCCTGGCACAGCGCCGGTCTGCAGCAGCGCCAGTGTCAGCGCGCCAAAGGCAACAAACTCGCCCTGGGGGATGAAGATCACGCGGGTCACGGCAAACAGCAGCACGATGGCCAGGGCCAACAAGGCGTACACGGCCCCGTTGGTAATGCCATCCAGGGCCAGGATGCTGGCGATCGAACCATCCATGCGTACTGCTGCCTTTCCTGGCCTGCCGGCCTTCACGTCTTCACGACACATGACCACCCATGCTCGAACCGAATAGTTCGACCGGTCGGTCAGGGAATGAAGATATGCGCAAGCGGCGCGAATCCGGCCACGGGTTTTCCCAGGCTGGCGGGTTGTCGCGGCCGCAGGAAAGGCTCAGGCGGCGTCGTAGCGCGCCGCCGCTTCCCGCAGCTGCTCGGAGACTTGCTTCACCAGCGAGGCCGGCGACAGCACCTTGACCTGCGGCCCGTGGCGCAGGATGTCCATGATCAGCTCGGTCGCGTCGGCATACGGCAACTTCAGCTGCAGGCTGCCGTCGGCCATCTCGCGCTGCTCCTGCTTGGGGTGCCACTCTTCCTGCGCCACCCAACGCGCCGCGTCAGGTGTGAACAGCAGCGTTGCCCAGCTGAGCTTGTGCCCGCTGAAGATGCCGTAGCCACCATCCAGTTCGGCCTCGACCGTCTTCAGGCTGACGTCCTTGGCGCGCTGGTCCAGCAGCTTGGCCGAACGCACGGCGTCCATCGCGAAGCGCCGCAGGCCTTCGCTGCTGTGGCACCAGGCGTCCAGGTACCAGGTGTTGCGGTAGTGCAGCAGGCGCTGCGGCGAGACGATGCGCTGCGACTCGGTCTTGCGGCCGCGGCTGAAGTAGCTCAGGTCCAGCCGGCGCCGCGTCAGCAATGCGCTGCCGACCGATTCGAACCAGCGCCCAGGCACGGCCCGCCGCGCCGGGTTGACGATCTTGACGCGCTTCATCAGTTCGCGCGAAGCGCTTTCTCCGGTGCCCAGCATGCTGTTGAGCTTGTCCTGCAGCGGCTGCAGGTGGCGCCCCAGCACGCCGCCCGAGTCCAGGCCGGCAATCAACTGGTGCATGGTCAGCAGCGCGTGGATCTCCGTCTCGCTGAACCAGACGCCAGGCAACTGGTGTGACACCTCGCCGCCCGCACTGCCGCCGTCTTCGAAGCGGTAGAGGTTGTCGTGGCGGTCGTAGACGATGGGGGCGTCCATGCGTTCGCGCAGGTATTGCAGATCGCGCTTGAGCGTGGCGCGCGAGACCTCCAGCTCGTCCAGCAGCGTTTCGAAGCTGACGCCGCCGCGGCTGCGGATCAGCACTTCGATCTTGTAGAAGCGTTCAGTCTTGTTCATCGGACAACCACACGGTGGAGAACTGGCGAACCCGCCTGCCAGGATCCGCTTAGCGCACGCCTGGCTCACAGCCTGAGCCTTCAGCATAGCGCATTCCCCAGTCTGTTTTTATCCACAGTGGTTTCGCTGGCTCACCCCATGAGCCCGGCGCTGCACAAACTGGCATCCATCGAACAGGGGCCTGGCGCCCTAACGCCCGGCGGACCGCACCGCCGACCGAAACGACTTCCAGGAGCTTTGCACCATGGCCCAGACCGCTTTCGCTTTCGACGCCCCCGCCGCCCCCGCGGTTCCCCTGGCAACCACACGCCGCGCGCCAATGCCGCGTCACGGCAGCCTGGCCACCTCAGCCGACGAATTCGGCGCCGGTTTCGAGATTGGCCGCGAACATGCGCGCTACGGCGTGGTGCCGCCTGCACAGCATCTGCTGCCGGGCCACCCGGTGCGCCAAGGCTGGGCGCTGGCACAGCCGGCTTTCGACGGCCGCACCCGCCGCGCTGACCCAGCCGTGCGCATGTGGCTCCGGCTGCGCCTGCACGCCTGGCAGCACCAGCAAGCCTTCGACACGCTGCAGCTGACACCGCACTACCTGCGCCAACTGGCCGTCAGCCGCTGCCCGGTCATACGCCGGCCGCTGAGCCTGGCCGAAGCCCACATCACGCCGCTGGCACCCGCCGGTGGCTTCACAGCCGGCCAACTGGTCGCGCTGAGCCCGGAGGCCGCCAAGGCACGCGGCCAGCTCAGCCTGGCACAGGTTCAGCAGCACATTGGCCAGGCCCGCGCTGCAGTGGACGGCTTGGCCGGGGGCCTGAGCGCTGTCGAATGGACCCGGCTGGCCACGCTGATGTCGCTGGTCACGCCCTTGCCAGTGGCGGCACTGGCCGACATGCCGATGGCCGCGTTGCCGCCAAACCGTGTGATGCAGGCCAACCCGCTGCAAGGCCTGCAAGCGCTGGCCATGCTGCAGCTGGCGCAGCCCGATTGGGGCCTGCGCGTTGGCCGGTTGGTGGATGCTTTGCCCAATGCCGCGCTGCGCCGCGCCTTCCACCTGTGGCTGCACCGCCTGCTGCCACGCGTCTGGGAAGGTGGCCGCCCAACCATGCCAGCGCAATGGCGCGAGCGGCTGGAAGATGCCGCGTTGGATGGCAAGGTGTTGGCCGCATGGCAGCGCTTTGCGTCACAGCTGAGCGCGGCGCAAACCGAGGCTCTGCTGAATCAGGTGAGCCGGCTGCGGCTGCCAGGCTGGCAGGTGCTGGACCATGCATCCGTCGCTGACGGCGCAAGCCCAAGTCCGGCGCGGCATCCGGCCGCCGCGGGTGCGGCCCTGCACTGACAGAGTGCTGCCTGCTCAGGCGTAGGTCTGCAGCGCGCGGCCTTCGGCGTCATCCAGGTGCGGCAGGGTGTTGAAGCTCAGCAGCAAATGGCCGCGATGGCCGGCGACGAGTTCGGTGACAGCGCTGTTGCGGATGCGCAGGTTCAGCTCGACGATCGCGGCTGAAGAGGCGCCTAGCAGGTGGCCAACGGCGACCGAAATCGGCCCGCCGCTGGAAACGATCAGCACCTGGCCTTCGTGGTGGGTCTGGGCGTCGCGCAAGGCGAGCTGGATGCCGTCCACAAAGCCGCTGTAGGTCGGCATGCCTTCGGGCGAGCTTTCGCCGCGCATCCACGCCAACAGGCCTTGCCGCAACAGGCGGAAGTGGGCGCGCACGGCATCCGGCGTACCGGCCTTGGGCAGTTCGCCAGTGTGCACTGCACGCACCAAAGCTTCGGGCAGGTATTCGTCCAGCCCGGGCCGCACGCGAGGCGGGAGCGCCACACCCATGCCCCTGGCGATGGCCGCCAGCGATTGCGCATGGCGTTTCAACGTGCCGGTGTAGACCGCGTCGAAGCGCTGGCCTCGTGCAGCGAAATAAGCCCCCAGGCGTTCGCATTGCTGCTCGCCGAGGGGACTCAATTGGTCATAGTCCGCCGCACCAAAGGAGGCTTGGCCGTGGCGGACGAGGTAGACACTTCCCATGCCGGCAAGTGTGCGCCCGGTGCGCTCAGCCGGCTGTCACGCCGGTGACCTGCGCTGGGGACAAGCCGGCTCAGCTCACGCCAAGGCTGCGCAGGAAGTTTTCGACCGCATCGGTGTAGCCGCCAGGCTCGCCCAGCTTGCCGTTGATGTCGCCGTGGTTCATGCCCTGCGGCAGCACCGTGGCCTTGCCGCCCAGCGAGATGACCTTCTGCGCAAAGGCCTGGGCCTGCGGGCAGGAGTCAGCCCGGCCGGTACCGCAGACCATCAGCACCGGGCCGGGCGGCGCCTTGGTCAGGCGCTGATACGGCGAGACCTGGCGCCAGAAGTTCGGGTCGCTGCCGAAGACCTTGTCATAGAAGCTGTAGTGCTTGTCTTCCATGGTCTTGACCACGTCCATCGACGCACTGTCAAGCGACACGGTGCCCAGCCAAGGCTTGGCACCGGCGCTGTAGGCGATCTGCGGGTCGGCCGAGATCAAGGTCACCAGGTGCGCGCCGGCCGAATGGCCCATCAGCACAAAGCGTGAGGCATCTGCCCCCCAGCTGGCCGCATTGGCCTGGGCCACGGACAGGGCCTTGGCCACGTCGCGTGCCTGCTGGTCCACCGGCGAATTCGGCAGCATCGGGTAGTTGACCGAGACGATCACATAGCCCTTGGGCAGCCAGCGCGCGGCCTTGTTGATGATGACCTTGGACATGCCCTTGTCACCCACCATCCAGGCGCCACCGTGCACCATGAAGATCACCGGCGCCAGCCCCGTGTGCTGGGGGATGTAGATGTCCATCTTCTGCGCCGGATCGCTGCCGTAGCTGAAGTCCTTTTCAAGGCGTGCGCCAGGCGGCAGTGGCACCGGCAGCATCTGCCCTTCCATCGCAGCAGCGCCCCCATCCTGGGCTTGCTCCAGCTTACGCGTGAGCATGCGGTCGACGATGGCGTCCTTCAGGGGACCAGCAAAGGCAGGCATCAGAAGGCAGGCGCCCAATGCGGCGAGGCCGCTGCGCAAGATGAATCGGTTTCGGACCAGGGACATGGTGTGTTCTCCAGGGAGCTTTCTCTGGCAACGTCCCAGCGGGCGAAGATGGTTGACACGGTGACGAACTGTTTCGCTTCAGTCGCGTGGGCTGCCCAGGAACACCTCGCAGCCACCTCGCGGGTTGGGGATGTAGCGGTCACCGTTCAGCGGCATGATCTTCGGACCAAACGGATTCGCAGTGCCGATGAACATGCCGTGGGGGGTCGAGATCAGCGTGCGCAGGCCCATGTTGTAGGGGTTGCCCATGCCATCGGTGGTCACCGGCACCCAGTTCTTGCCGTCGCAGGTCCGATAGAGGTCGAAGCCCGAGGAATGGTCCAGCAGGAACTGCGGCGTCAGCTTGTTGATGATGGTCGTGAAGGCTTCCGGCCAGCGCCGCCGGTTGGCATAACCCAGCACCGAGCTCCATTCGAAGGTGCCCATGTACAGCCAGCCATCGTGCACGCACATGCGCCAGAAGTAGCCGTTGAAGAAGTTGTCGAAGCCCGGCAGGTAGCCAGACAGCGCTTCCTTGCGGCCCAGCGGTGTGTCGCGCGTCTCGCCGACCAACAAGTCCCAGCTGCCATCCGGCGCAATGCGCAGCAGCTCAGGCGGTGCCGGGCCGATGCGGTTCTGCGTGTCCACGCCGCCGCCCTGGATGCCGCCGCCGACATAGAGGTGCCCCTTGAACGGGTACAGGCTGAGCACACACTGATTCAGCGGGCCGCGGTAGGCGCCTTTCTCGATCACGCGCTCCCAGTGGTACGGCTTCTCGCCTTCCACGTTGCTGCGCCAGATCTGGAAGCCTTCGAGGTTGAAGGTGCCGATGTAGAGATGGTCGCCGAAGCCACACATCTCGAAGATCGTCTTGTTGCCCGAATCGCCGAAGCCGAAGTCCGACACCGGCTCCCATTCGCCGCTGGCCGGGTCGGTGCTCTCGTAGACCACCGAATGGCCGGAGACGTTCGGGTTGCCGCCACGCGAACCGGCCGGCGTCGTGAACATGCGGCCCTTGAAGGGCACCATGGTGCGGATCGTCGTGACGGGCAGGCCCAGGCCCGGCTCGCAGGTCGGCTCGAAGTGGTGGCCGTCGGTCGAGCGCAGGATGTTCGGGCCGGGGCCACGTGCGGGCGACCAGGTGCTGACGTAGAGCTCGGGCTCATTCGGCCGGCCGGGCGGGGTGTAGACCACCATGCCGCGGAAGCCAAGTTCACGCGGAATCAGTTTGCCGTGGCTGCCCACGATCAGCGGCGCCTTGAAGCGCTTTTCCCACACGCCTTCGTGCGGGTCGTAGCACCAGATCTCAGCGGCCATGTCCAGGTCGAACGGGCTCTCGGGACATTCCACCGGCCAGATGTCCATGCCGATCGGCAGGCGGGCCTTCATGAACGGGAAGTTGCCCCGCGTGGTCGCCACGTACAGCCGGTCCTTGTACCAGGCCATCGAATGCGCGTAGGCATTCAGGCCGTCGCCGAAGCCACCGTGGGCGACCAGTTTGAAATCGCGTTGACCGAGTCCGGGATGAACGCCGAGCTTGTTCTTATTGCGAGACTGCACTGAGTTGTTCCGTTGCCATCGCGGCAATGAAAGAAGCCAGGACCTGTTCGGCCTCGGCTCGGCTGGCCGCGGGGCCGACACGGGCATGCTCCCGGGTCGTGAAATACCAGGCTTCGCCAGCCTGGAAGATGCGGTCGCTGCGGAAGAAGTTGCGCTTGGGCTCGCCGGTACGCAGCTCGTGGCGCACGCCGAACTCACCGCCCCAGAAGCGGTTGCAGCCGGAGATCAGTTCCTGCGGCCGGGACGATGGGAAGAAATGCCCGCCATCGCGCACGCGGCGGAACACCGCGTGGCCCCAGACTTCGAGCAATTCGCGGCCGGTCAGCCGGGCCTGCGAATGGTCGCCGTACATGGCCATGATGGGGAACTGCAGCTTGCGCAATTCGTCCAGCCGCAGCCCGTCGTCGCCCATCAGTTCGGTGCAGGCCTTGGTCTGGTCCATCAGGCGGATCCACTGGCTGGCGGTGCGGTTGCCGTATTTGCCGATGAACGGGCTGACCATCTCCTGCAGCACCGCCGGGACTTCCTCGCTGCGCAGTTGCAGGTGGGCCACTTCGGTCAGCAGCTTGTAGCCGAAATACGGGTCGCGGGTGTCCAGTGCGATGCCGTGCTCGTCCAGCACGGCTTGCATCTTGGTGCCGAACTGGCCAGCCTCCCAATGGTGCTCGTGGCGCGCGGCGGCAATGTGGGTGTCCGCCAGCACCAAGCTGCTGAAGCGGTGCGGCGCGAGGCAGGCGGCGTTCAGCGAGACGACGCCGCCATAGCTGTGGGTCAGGAAATGCGCCTTGCGAATGCCCAGGTGGTCCATCAGGCCCAGCAGGTCTTGCGCAAGATCGGGCGGCTGGTAGCCGCTTTCGGTCATCTCCGAACGGCCATGGCCGCGCAGGTCGAACAGCGTGACACGGAAACGCTGAGAGAAAACAGGCGCGTAGTGGAAGTACCAGAAGGCCATGTTGGTGGCCAATCCGTGAACCATGATGAGGTCTTCGACATCATCGGTGGCATCTTCCGGCGCCATCTGAACATAGTTCAGCCGGGCTCCATTGACTTGAGCGACAGGCATGGCAATTACTCCGAAAGGCTCAACATCTGCGGTCGCGTCATGAACCGTTGGCAAGCGGCAAGGCCGCGCTGAGGTCGACGTTGCCGACGGTCCAGGAACGCTGATGCGTGACTGCTCAGGCTGGAAGCAATAAACACACCTGCACGTCGCCACTTCACCGGCCCGCGCATGGCGCGGGTTGAGCGGCAATCGGCTGAAACACAAGGCGCGGCGATCCTGCCGTCACGCATGGTTACGCATTCTGCCGGCTCCGACCCCGCCTGGGCCACGGCACTTACAAGCGTTTCCACCAGCGTCCCCACTTCAGTGGACCTCGACCCGGTCGCTGCTCTCTGTGGCCAATGCGATCAGCGAGCCCTCGTCGCGGTAGATCGTCACCGCCAGCAGCGCCTGGGCATGGCTCACACGGGCTTGCAGCCCGGCTGCGTCGAGAAACTCCACCGCGAAGGCTTCGGGCTGGCCTTGCAGGCCCAGGCCCAGGCACTTGGCCGCAGCTTCCTTGGCGCACCACAGCGCCAGCAGCCGGCCGGGCTGCTGATCGGCAGGCAATGCCGCCAATGCAGCCTGCTCGGCAGCCGTCAACGAGGTGGCAAACAGCTCCGGGTTCTGGATCCGGCCGTGTTGCTCCGCATCCACGCCCACCGGTGCATCCGGGTGATTCACCGCCACCAGCGAACCGACTTCGTTGTGTGACAGCGACACCTGCGGCGCCGGCACCAGGTGGTCGCGCCACCAACCATCCACCCAGGGGGCACCCAACTCGTCATGGCCGACCAGGATGTCGGACGAGTACAGCAGCTGGCCGGTCTGCAACTGGATCCACTGGCGCACGGCTTCCTTCAGGCAGGCACGGCCCAGCAGCCACTCCCGCTTGCGGCGCACGCTGCCCGTCAGCGCCGCCCACTCCTCGCGCTCTTCGACGCTCAGGTAGATGTGCGCCAGGATGCGCAGGAAGATGTTGCCCGACTGAGCGCAGAAGTCTTCCGGCAGGTGTTCCAGGCGCCACAGCAGGGTGCCCTTTTCGGCACCGGCCGCCAGCGGTTGACCCAGCCAGCCGTTCAGCGGGTCACGGCGGACCTGGTAGAAGCGGTTGGGCACCGAGAAGAAGATGTTGACCAGCTTGTTGACGCGCACCAGCGGCTGGCCGTTGGCATCCAGGCACTCGAACTGCCAAGCCCGTGGCGCCGACACCTCATTATTGGACTCGTCTAGCGAGTAGTGCCGTGCGCGCAGCTGCATGCCAGGCTGTGCGTTCGGGCACGGCGTGTAGAGCTCGATGCGGTCGATGGTCGACGGGAAGCAGTTGAAATCCGTGCCCACGTACTGGGCGATCCAAAAGGCCGCCAACTGGCCCATCGCGTCCAGCAGCACCGGATTCAGCACCAGCGTGGCTTGCTGGCCCGGGGTGAAGAAGCTGTCCAACGAGACGGGCGACAGCGCGCAATCAATGCCCGCGTCATCCCAGCCGTGGATGTGCTCAATGCTGTGGAACACCGGGCCATGGAACATGCCGCAGGTGTAGAGCTCCTCATCGTTCCACAGCGAGCCGCGCCATTCCGTCAGGTTGCTGGCGGCAGGCAGTTGCCACACCGGTGCAAAGCGGAATTCCGCGCTCACCAGGCGACCGGAAGGCCCGGACAGCAAGGCGCTGAAGCGCTGCTGCTCACGGTTCATCACCTTGGCCTGTACCTTCAGCTCGATCTCGCCATCGTCCAGCGCAATCCAGTCGAACGCACGCACGTTCTCGATCACGCAGACGTTGACGCTGCCGGCCAGCGCCGCGGCCGCCTGGGCCATGATCTCCAGGCTCACCATCAGCGGCACGCAGGACAGGCCGACCAGCTGCGGGTCGTCCGCGGAGACACGGCCGGACAGCACATGGTCGCGCAGGAAGTTGTCTCGCTCCAGGCTCAGCGCGGAACGCGCCACCAGGTGTTCTTCGTCGAACTCCAGGATCTCGTCGAGGAAACCCGTCGCGGCCGCCACCGGGTCCTGCTGGGCGGCGACAGCATCGGCAGGCGCGTCCCAGTCGGACTCGATCGGCAGGCGATCCATCACCGCGCGCTGCTGCTCCAGGAAGCCGCGCATCACGTCGAAGTATTCGCCCATGACCTGGCCACGCAGCGCGGCCTCGCTGTCCAGCGGTGACAGTTCGTCGACCGGCGCTGGCGCTGTAACAGGCGCCGCTACGGCCGCAACCGGGGCTTGCACCGCAGGCGGCAAGGCAGCCACCACCGGTGCCGGGGCCGGTTCAGCGGGCAGCGCCGCGAGGTCACGCAGGCGGCAGCGTTCACCTTCGTTCAGGTGCATCTGCGGCATGGTGTTGTCGAGCAACACGCCCTTTGGCGCCGGCACCGTCAGATCCGTGAGTGCCACGGTGTTGAGCTTGCGGCCATTGAACAGCGTCGCAAGGCCCACCGGCTTCTGGTGCACCCACAGCTGGCCCAGCACGCTGAGCAGCTGCTCCATGCCGCTGCGGCGGCGCTGGTTGGTGGCAATGGCGGTGTATTCGCGGCCAGCCAGGATGTCGTTGACGAACGCCGTCAGGTTGGCCGACGGGCCGACCTCGATGAACCAGCGCACGCCGTCATCGTGCATCTTCAGGATCGTTTCGCGGAAGCGCACCGTGGTGGACCACTGCGCTGCCGCCTGCTGGCGCAGCGCGGTCGTGCCTTCGGGGAACAGATCGGCCGAAGCGCACGAATACATCGGCACGCGCGGCGCGCCGAGCTTGATCGCGCGGTAGTACTTCAGGAAGGCCTTGGTGACGGTGTCGAACGCAGGCGTGTGATACCCGCGGTCGAACGGCAGCATCATGCAGATCGCGCCGACCTGGGTCAGCTTGGCCTGCAGCGCGGTCATGGCTTCAGCCGAACCGTACAGGATCACCTGGTTCGCACAGTTGTCCATCGCAACGAACACGCCGATACCGGCTTCGGCGACAAAGCCGTCGAGCTGTTCGCGCGGCAGCGCACCCACGGCCAGCAGCGCGCCGGTCGGGATCGAGCCATCGGCCAGTTCGGCGCGGTAGACCTTGTTCAGCTCACGGATGAATTCGGCGAGTTCCTGCGGCGTTGCGGCGGGAATCGCGCCCGAAGCGGCCAGCGCCGACGATTCGCCAGAGCTGTGGCCCAGCATCACGTCGGGCTGCACGCCCAGCGTGCCCAGCAGCTGGTTCAGCGCCTGGCCGCCGACGAACACGGCTTCGGAGCCGACGTCCATGTCGTTCATGCGGCGCTCGAGCATCGCCCGGCGCTCGGCGCTCAGGCCGGTGGATGGCGGGTAGGCAATGTCGGTGCGGCGCTCGCCCGGCTGATCCGGATACAGGCTGCACCAGAAGTCCAGCCAGCTGCGCACGTCGTCGAAGCACAGCGCCAGATCACCCAGCATGCCGGGGTACTGCGAACCTTCACCCGGGAAGATGAAGGCCAGCTTGCCCTGCATCGGCTGGCTGCTGTAGACCATGCCGTTGCGGGTGGCCCAGTTCGGGTTACCGTCGCTCAGCTTCTTCACGGCTTGCGTCAGCTGCTTGGACAGGCTGGCCTTGTCGGACGCGACCAGTGCCAGGCGGCAGGCGGCTTGCGCATCCGCGGCCGCCAGCGAACCTGCCAGGTCGGACAGCGTCAGGTCATGGCGTGCATCGATCAGCGCCTGCACCTCGGCCACGCGGGTCTTCAACGCCTCGGCGGAATCGGCCGACAGCACGAACAACTCGGCCGACCACGGCATGAAACGCTGCGGCGACAAGGCAGCGGCTGGCGCTTCTTCCAACACGGCGTGGGTGTTGATGCCGCCAAAGCCGAAAGAGTTCACACCAGCGCGGCGCGGCGCGCCTTGCGGCGCGATCCACGGCCCGGTCTGGTTGTTGATGTACATCGGCGTCTGGTCAATGCCCAGATCCGGATTGATCTCGCCGCACAGCATCGGCGGCAGCACCTTGTGGTGCAACGCCAGCGCGCTCTTGATCAGGCCTGCCATGCCGGCGGCCGGAATCGTGTGGCTTATCATGGACTTGACCGAGCCCAGCGCGATCGTGCCTTGCTCCGCAGTGCGCTCGCCGAAGATGCTCTTCAGCGCGCCGATCTCGGTCTTGTCGCCCAGCGGAATGCCGGTGCCGTGGGCCTCGATCAGGCTGATCGTCGATGGGTCCACGCCGCAGTCGGAGTAAGCGCGCTTCATCGCCAGCGACTCGCCCTCCATGCTCGGCGCCAGCAGGCCGGTGCCACGGCCATCGCTGGACTGGCCCACGCCACGCACCACGGCGTAGATGCGGTCGCCATCGGCCAGCGCTTCGTCCAGCAGCTTCAGCGCGACGATGCCCAGGCCTTCGCCCAGCAGCGTGCCGTCACTGCCCTTCTCGAACGGACGCACCTTGCCGCGGCCGCTCAAGGCGCCGAGCTGGGTGAAGATGACCGAGACTTCCGCTGGCAGCGAAGCGTTCACGCCGCCCGCCAGCATCAGCTTGCTGCGGCCCAGGCGCAGTTCGTCCATTGCGGCGTTGACGGCCAGCAGCGAAGACGAGCAGGCCGCGTCGACCAGGTAGTTCGGCCCCTTGAGGTTCAACCGGTTGGCAATGCGGCCGGTCATCACGTTGGGCACCAGGCCAGGCGCGATGTCGGCACTGGCGGCCGGCAGCTTCTTGGCCAGCATGCTGCGCACGGCTTCGATCTGCTCTTCCGTCATGTGCGGGCAGCTGGCGCGCAGGATCTCGATCGTCTGGTCGACCACGATGTGGTTCTGGATCAGCGTGCCCTGGCCGCGGTGCAGGTAGGTGCTGTGGCCCAGCACGATGCCGGTGTCGCGGTGGTCGTACTTCGGGTCGGCGTAGCGGCCGCCGGCATCGCGAAGCGCATCGCCCGCGACCTTCAAGGCCAGGAACTGGTCTGGCTCACCGCCGTCCAGCGAGTTCGGCATGATGCCGAATTCGCGCGGATCGAAGCGGTAGAGGTCCTTCAGGTAGCCGCCAAACGGCGTCTTGATGCGGCCGGTGTCGAGGTAGCGCTGGGCGTCCCAGGACTCGACCGGCTCGGTGATCGCGTCGACCCCGCCGATGATGTTGCGCCAGAAGGCGTGCATGCTGCCCGCTTGCGGGTACATGCAGGCCATGCCGATGATGGCAACGGCGGCGGGCGTGTCGCCCTTGCCGGTCATGCCACCAGTCACGGCGGCGCCTTGGGTCGATTCAGTCATGGTGCGCAATCAGGAGCTTCAGACGGAGGACTTGGCTGCCAGCCGGGCCGTGCCGCCGAGGCGGTTCAGCGCGTTGCTGGAGATGCACTGCATGTCCTCGATCATCATCACCACCTCGCCGGCGGTGTTGGTGTAATAGACGTTGGCGCCGACCAGGCTGCTGTCTTCCAGCGGCACGATCTCGATTTCCATCGTCATCTGCGCCGGCAGTTGGTCCACGTAGCGGGACACGCGGCCAAAGCGGGTCGGCAGGCAGGTCTCGTCACGGAACAAGCGGTCCCAGACGATGGCCAGTTGCGGGCCGGCATCAATCAGCGCCGGGTCGAACACCCAACGGTCCTGCTCGGCCGGCACCTGGCCCATCCACTCGGCCGGCTTGCTCGGCGCGACGCTGGCGGCCGCGGCATCTGCCGACAGGCCCTTCAGCGTCTTCATCACCTGGAAGCGCGGGCCATGGAACAGGTAGTCGTCATAGGCCTGGGCGACCGGCAGCTTCTTGTCGAAGCGGGCCCGCGGCGCACGGGTGAACCCTTCGGGCATGCGCTGCTCCAGCCGCAGCAGGGCCTTGTAGTGCACCACCGACTTGCCGCCCTGCTGCTCGGACTGCAGCGTTGCGTTGACCTCGAAGCCTTCCGCGCTGCCATACGGCGGCGGGTTGATCACGATGTCGAACTTGCGGGTGGCTTCCTTCAGCTCCACGCCCTTCATCAGGCGGAAGTCACGCACCTCGACCACGTGCCAGCCCGGCCAAAGCGCGCGGCCAGCCTGGGCCAGCAACTCCAGCGCGGCGGCGGCCGGCAGCACCGGCGTCTTGTCGATGCAGTGCTCCTGCAGGTAGACGTGGTTGGCGTCGACATTGAAGGTCACGACCTGGCCGCCCATCGGCAGCGTCATCATCTCGGCCGGGCCGAGCAGCGAGCCCAGCACCTCGCGGGGTGCCGGTGGATTTTGGCGGCGGATGCGGCCCAGATCGGCCTCACGCGCTTCCCACGGGCCAGCACCGCAGATGATCTCGATGTTGTCCACGCCGCTGCGCATCAACTCGTCCTTGAGCAGGCGGCGGCCCATCTCGGCGGTCACCAGGTAGACGCCCTTCTCGGCGAACTTGGCCTCCGTCTCGGCCGTCACCATGCCGGCGCCGAACATCGTCGGACCCCACGGACCCCAGCACAGGGCGTTGACGTTGACCTTGTATTCCCAGCGGCGCTGCAGCTGGCAGCACAGCCGGTTCATCAATTCATTGGCAGTCGCGTAGTCGGACTGGCCACTGTTGCCGTAACGGCCAGCGACCGAGCTGAAAACGCTCAGGAAGCGCAACGATTCCGGCTTCAGGTACTTCTGCAGCAGCAGCAGGCCCATCACCTTGGTGCCGACCACACGGTCCCAGCTGTCCGAGGCCTTGTCGACCAGCAGCTTGTCCTCGATCACGCCTGCCCCGTGCAGCACGCCGTGCACCGCGCCGTGGCGGGTGTACAGGTCGGCCAGCAAGGCCTTCATGCCGTCATCGCTGCCCACGTCGACCGGGTGGTACTCCACCTTCGCGCCGCGCTGCTCGAAGTCGGCCTTGTTGCCGTGCATCTCGCGGGCGGCCAGCACGGCCTGCACCTTCTTCTGCACCTCGGCCGGCTTCATGCTCAGCTTGCCGGCACGCACCAGGGCAATAAAGTGGGCGCGCAGCGCGCCTTCGCTGCCCAGCGCGGCCTGGTCGGCCGGCTCGGCTTCGGGCCAGGCGCCGCGACCGGTCAGCACCAGCGTGTTGCCGGGCAGCGCGATCTCGCGCAGCACTTCCGCCGTGATGCCACGGGCACCGCCGGTGGCCAGCACCACGATGCCCTTCAACTTTTCAAGGTTCGCCGGATCGGTCGGCACCACCACCGCTTCGGTGCGGAACACCGTGCGCTGGCCAGCCGGGTAGCCAACTTCCTGGCGGCCACCCACGACCTCGAGTTCCGACATCACCGTCTGGACCTGTGCCGCGGCCGACTGGCCCGGATCCAGGTCCACCGCCTTCACGCGCAGCTCGGGCCGCTCTTCGTGGAAGGACTTCAGCATGCCAACCGCGCCGCTCTGCAGCGACAGGCCGGCAGGCGTGTGTTCACCCGCCCGGTTGAAATGGCCACCCAGCGCACTGACAGCCATCACGTGCGAGCCTTCGGTCAGGCGGGAGGCGAGTTCCTTCAACAGCAGGAACAAGGACTTTTCATGCGTCAGCAATTGCTGGCGCCATTCGGCCACCGAACCTTGCGGCGCGAGCAGTTCCCCGCCCAATGCCGCCAGGTGGATGACACCGGCCAGCGGCTGCGCCTGCTGGCGCAGGGCCGCAGCCCATTCAATCAAGGCCGATTCGCTGGCCAGCACCGCCCGCCCGACCAGGACGGACTCGCGACCCTGCTCGCGCAGGGCGCCTGCCAGGGCCTTGGCCTGGCCTGCGAGATCTTCAGTGATCACGAACAGGCCGGGTTGCAGCTGTTTCAGCGCATCGGCATCGATGCTTTCGTGCGCAGGCACCATGACATGCCGAGGCGGGTGGTTGTCGCTGCTGGCAGCGACAACCTTTGATCCCGTCTCGGCAACATCAAAAGGGCTTGCCACCACGCTTCCTGCTTTGGCCGAGGACAGGATGTCCAACATGCCATTCAAGGTCGGCTGGGTGTTCAGCTTGCTGCGGCTTTCGGTCAGGCTGGCACGCAGCCCTTCCGGAAGCTTCTGCAGCATGGCGCCGACCACTTCGATGCGCTTGATCGAGTCGATGCCCAGGTCGGATTCCAGGTTCTGGTCCAGGCCCACCATGTCGCGTGGGTAGCCAGTCTTGTCTTCGACGATGGCCAGCAGCGTGTCGATCATCTGGTCGCGGCTCATCGCAGCGCCTGCGGCGGCGGGTGCCGGCGCAGCAACAGCGGCGACAGCCGGTGCAGGCGCCGGGGCGGCCTTGGCCACCACCGGAGCAGGCACGGCGACCGGTGCAGGCACGGGTGCCGGCATCGCGACGACCGGAGCCGGCGCAGCCACCACCGGTGCCGGCGCGGCAACCGGCGGCATCACGGCAGCGACCGGCGCGGGGGCGGCGTACTCCGTCACACGCGGCAGGGCCATCGGCTGCGCAGCGCGCTGCAGACGGGGTGCTGCCGGGCGAGCCGCGATCGGCTCACCTTGGCCGACAAACATGCCCATGACGCGTTCCTGGGTCTCCAGGAACTGACGCATGGTCTCGAAGTATTCCGACATGACGCCGGAAGATCCTGCCGGTGGCAGGGGACGTCGTTCATCCATACGGGACTCTTTTCTCCAACGTGGGGGGGTGACGGGCGGGATTGCTTGAACAGGGGTATAGGCCACCGGCGCGGCTGCGACGGCGGTCGGAACAGGGGACGCAGCAACGACCGGCGCGGCGGCAGCCACCGGCGCAACGGCAGGCGCAGCCAGAGCCGCGTTGCGCACCTCAGCCTGCTCCAGCGTCAAACCAATCTGCTGCACCGGCTCGGTGACCTTGCGGGCACCGCTGCCGTTCAGCATCCAGGCGTGCTTGGGCACGGTGACGGTGCGCTGCAGCGCGACCGGCTGGGTGGCGTTGCCAATGCGGCAGTCGCGCTTTTCGAACAGCGGCGAAATGTCCAGGTCAACGCCGGCGCACAGCATCTGTGCCAGGCCGTTCAGCAGGCCAGGCAGGCCGCTGCCGTCGTCGATGGCAATGGCGCGGTGCGGCTGGCCGGCCAGGATCTTGCCGGTCAGCTTGCTCAGCACGGCTTTCGGGCCGATCTCGATGAAGGTGCGTGCACCAGCGGCATGCATCGCCTCGATCTCGGCCACAAACTCGACCGATTGCACCAGGTGGTCGGCCATCTGGCGCTTGACCGTTGCGACATCGTCCGCATGCGGCTTGCCGGTGGCGTTGGCGTAGACCGGCATCAAGCCGGTGTGCCAATCGGTGGCCGCGATGAGTTCGGCCAGCTGGGCTTGCGCTGGGGCGACCAGGGCCGAGTGGAATGCGGCTGCGACCGGGATGGGCGTCACGTCGACACCCGCGGCCTGCAGCTTCTCCAGTGCAGCCTTCACGCCAGCGTGGGTGCCGGAGATGATGGTCTGCAAAGGTGCGTTGTGGTTGGCGAT
The DNA here is from genome assembly GCF_041287625.1 of Ideonella sp. Lineage (GTDB taxonomy): Bacteria > Pseudomonadota > Gammaproteobacteria > Burkholderiales > Burkholderiaceae_C > Ideonella. The sequence continues at coordinate 102,089 of NZ_JBGGNH010000016.1, read as the reverse complement.
CACCACGCTGTCCAGTCCCGCGATGTGCTTCTCGACATCCGCGCGCTGCGCCTGCACCGCCGCCATCGTGCCCAACTCGGCACCACCGGCCTTGGCGGCGTCGACGATGAAGCGGCCACGGGCAGCCGACAGCGTCATCAGCGCTTCCAGGTCATAGGCGCCTGCAGCATGGTGCGCCACGAACTCGCCGTAGCTGTGGCCTGCCGCCATGTCGGCCTTCAGGCCGAAGCCCTGCATCAGGCGCAGCAGGCCGACTTCCAGTGCGCCCAGCGCGGGCTGGGCCACGTCGGTGCTGGTCAGCGCGAGCTTGGCAGCGTCCTTGGCAGCGTCGTCATAAGCGCCACGCGGGAAGATGAAGCCACCCAGGCTGGCACCGCGGCCGAAGCGGGTCTCGAAGGCGCCCTTCAACGCGGCATTGGCACGCGACAGCGCGTCGGCCACGACCGGGAACAGCACCGCCAGTTCGCGGCCCATCATCGGGTACTGCGAGCCCTGGCCGGGGAACAGCACGGCCACCTTGCCGGCGTCCGCACCGGCGGCACCGAAGTGCGCGCCCGGCGGCAGCATGGGCGCCTGGCCGCGCAGGAAGGCCGCAGCCTTCTCCAGCTTGGAGGCCAGGTCACCAGCGTCCTTCGCGACGATGGCCAGCGTGTCGCTGCCGGCTTCCCATTGCTGGGCCAGGCTGGCGGCCAGGTCACGCAGCACCAGGTCGCTCAACGACGGCAGCTGCGCCGACAACTCGGCCGCGCGGTCGGCCAGTTCGGTCTTGCTGGCGGCGCTGAACAGCATCAGTTCGGCTGGCCATTGGCTCATGGTCGCGCTGCGCACCCACGGGCGGTACTCGCGGGTGTACTCCTCCATCACGACGTGGAAGTTGGTGCCGCCAAAGCCAAAGGCGCTGCTGGCGGCGCGGCGCGGCTTGGCGTCGACCGTCAGCCAGGGCTGCGCATCTTCCAGCAGGTGCAGCGGTGCATCCTCGGCCTGCAGGATGGCGACCGGCTTCTTGACGTTCAGGTGCGGCGGCAGCACGCGGTGCTGCAGCGACAGCGCAGCCTTGATCAGGCCGGCCACGCCGGCCGTGGCCTTGGTGTGGCCGATCATGGTCTTGACCGAGCCGACCACCGCGCTGTGCGGCGCGCCGTTTTCTTCGCGCATCAGCGCCGTGGTGCTTTCCAGCTCGGCCGTGTCGCCAGCCACCGTGCCGGTGCCATGGGCCTCGAACAGGCCCACGTCGGACGGGCCAAAACCGGCTTGCGCATAGGCGCGGCGCATCGCGCGCAATTGGCCAGCCGGCAGCGGCGCGGTCATGCCCTTGGCATTGCCGTCGCTGCTGCCGCCCGCGCCCTTGATCACGGCATAGATGCGGTCACCATCGCGCTCGGCATCGGCCAGGCGCTTCATCGCGATCATCGCGATGCCTTCGGAAATCGCGATGCCATCGCCGTTCTGGTCGAAGGTCGAGCAACGGCCACGCGGCGACAGTGCCTGCGTCTTGCTGAAGCACAGGTAGCCGAACGGGCCCTGCACCGTGTCGACACCGCCGGCCAGCACCATGTCGCTGCGGCCATCGACCAGTTCGTTGACGCCCTGGTACACGGCAGCCAGCGAGGAGCCGCAAGCGGCATCGGTGGTGTAGTTCACACCGCCAAAGTTCAGGCGGTTGGCAATGCGGCCGGCAATCACGTTGACCAGGATGCCGGCGAAGGAATCTTCCGTCCACTCGGGCAGGCGGTCGGCCACATCGTCGGGCAGTTGGCCCTGGAAGCGCGGCAGCTCGGAACGCAGGCCGTATTGGGTGCCCACGTCGCCGGTGCCACCGCTGGCACCGATGATGACCGAGGACCTCTCGCGGTTGAAAGCCTTCTCGTGATAGCCCGAATCGACCAGCGTGCGCTGCGCGACTTCCAGCGCCATCAGCTGCATCGGATCGATCGCCTCGATGGACTTCGGCGGCATGCCGAAGCGGGTCGGATCGAACGCCATGTCGTCCAGGAAGCCACCCCACTTGGAGTAGATCTTGTCCTTGGCGTAGCGGTTTTCGTCGAAGTACAGGCGCCAGTCCCAGCGGTGCGACGGGATCTCGGTGATCGCGTCGACCTTGGCCAGGATGTTGTCCCAGTACTGGCGGCTGTCGTTGGCCTTGGGCAGGAGCGTCGACAGCCCGACGATGGCAATGTCGGCCGGACCGACCGCGGCGGCACGCGGCGCGTCACCCATGCCAGCCAGGCGCTCGGCCATCATCGCGGCCGCGTCTTCGGTGACCTGGCGGTGCAACTCGTCGATCTGCGTGACTTCATTGCGCAGCGTGGCCACCTGGCCCAGCATGTACATGCCGTCGGCACGCTGCTGCTCAGGCGTCAGGTGCTCCAGCTTGCCGTTCAGGCCGACGCGGGTCGTGCCCTTGGAAGCCATGCGCAGGCGGCCCAGGATCAGGTCATCCAGCACGTGACGAGCTTCATCGGCAGGCACTTTCGCGGCCTTCAATTCGTCACGCTTGCGGAAGAATTCTTCGGCGAATGGCGTGTAGCCGCAGCGGCTGGCGTGGCCAGGGCCGGATTCGAGCGCCACCGTGTGGTCGCACTCGATCACTTCCTTCTGGAAGTGCTCGACGATGGCGCCGGTCTCGACGATTTCCCGGGTGAACAGGTAGGCGCTGCCCATCAGGATGCCGACCTTGACGCCCTTGGCCGCCAGCGGGGCGATCATGGTCTGCACAAAGGCAGACGACACGGCGTCGTGCACGCCGCCAGCGAACAGCACCTGCAGGTCGCCGGCCGGCACCTTGCTGCTGGCCAGTTCGGCCAGCAGCTTGTCGACCATGGTGCTCCACAGCACGAAGCTGCTCAGCGGGCCGATGTGGCCGCCGCATTCGCGGCCTTCGAAGATGAAGCGGCGTGCGCCTTCACCGACGAACATCGGGATCAGGTTGGCCGAAGGCACGTGCAGGAAGGTCGGGATGCCGGCGCGTTCAAGCGTGACGGCCTGGTCAGGCCGGCCGCCAGCAATGATCGCGTAGCTCGGCTTGTATTCAGCTGCCATCGACAGCTGCTCGTCCAGCAGGGCCTGCGGCGCAAAACCGAGCAGGCCGATGCCCCATGGCTTGTCGGCCATGCGGCGGGCGGAGTCTTCCAGCAAATCGCGCAGCGCGGTGCCCTTCAGCAGCGCAAAGGCCAGCATCGGCAGTGCGCCGCCTTCGGCCACGGCCTGCGCGAAAGCTGCGCTGTCGGACACGCGTGTCATCGGGCCTTGCACCAGCGGCAACGGAATGCCCAGGGCTTCGGCCAGCGGCGCATCCTTGCTGATCGCATTGGCAGCGACGGCAGCCTTCAGGTGGCCGGCGACCGCGTCATCGAACGCGCGCAGCACGGCGGCGAGGTGCTTGTATTGCTTGCGCCAGGTGCCGGCGAAGCACACGTCCTGGCCCAGGGGCAGCAGGCCGGCGCGCAGGTTGCGCCAATCGGCCTTGTTCTTGACCAGCTCGGCCAGCTTGGCAAAGCCCAGCCCTTCGCCGTCCACCGCCAGCTGCCGCGCGAAGGTGTGGCCTGGGCGGACCAGCACGCGAACGTATTCGCCATGCTCGCCATCGCCGATCGCCGTGGCTTCGTTGCCGGACAGGTTGCCCAGCATCGCAATCAGCGCGTCGCTGGGGCCAGCCTCTTCAAGCAGCAGGACTTGCGAATCGAGTACACCACCGGCCATGCCAATGGCGCTGCAGGCTGCGGCCACGTGCGGGGTCAGGCCGCCGCGCAGGTACAGCGGCAGCGCGCTCAGCTTGCGCCACTTCTGCAGCAGGATGAACGAAGCGTCTTCACCGACGAAGCCACCGGCCTCGTTGCCCTTCAGCAACCAGCCTTCGACCACGCCTTCGGCAGGCAGTGCCGGCAACACCGGCTGGCAAACCTCCACCAGCAGGCGCACACCGCGCGCCTGCAACTGCGTCATCAGCGGCCATGCGGCCTCGACCAGCGGGGACTCGACAATCAGCCAGGCCAGGCCGGACAGCGCTGGCGATTGCAGCGCGGTTTCCAGCGTCAGGTCCAGCCGATCCAGCTTGAGGCCGTAGCCTTCACCACCGTGGCGCGCGACCTGGGCCAGCATGGCCAGCACGACTTGGCTGTCAGGCTGCCATTCGGCGTTGACAACGCCTACGGCGCCAGCACGACAGGCGGCAATCGCCAGACTGGCGTCGCCCTGGCCGGCGGGGGTGAACACAAACTGGGTGAACAAAGGCTGCTGCATGTCTTCAAGCCCGTGCGACATGGCGTTCGTGGTGGGCATTCACGACACCGGAAACTTGGAACGAGACCGCCTTGAACAGCACGGACCCGTCATACACGACAGTGCGCATTGCGAACACAGATGCGGCACCCAGCTTCACCATCCAATACCGACCAGCTTTCGCCAGCCTTGTCTTCTCCACCCATCTGACCACCGGCAAGTGGCGCGGGTTTGACAGCTTTTCAACCGGGTTCATGCGCGCAGGTTCTAAGCAAATGACGCTTGTCGCTAATGTCACTTGGAGGCCCACCTAGCGACTATCCCTAACCTGTCTCGTTGAAGAACGTTGGCGACTCAAGCCGACTTATGCGTGGGGGAAAAGTCACATAGATGTGCTGATAAAGCACTTTGCAACCACCATGCCAGCAACCGGACAGATTACGGCGCATTTTCGCGCGCAAAGTCCCCAGAATGGTGCGTATCCTCGAAAAAGACCCAATATTTCCTCTTTTCTCACGCATGTCCTGGGAACGAGTGCGAAACCTGCGTTAACAAAAAAACAAGCCACCGTCCAAAGGACGGTGGCTGTTGTGCTGTCGCGCGTTAGAGGGACAGTGCCTGGCAGGCAAGGCGCGCCGAAAAGGCGCGCGCCGGCTTGATCAAGGGATCCAGGACCAGACCTGCACGTTCAGGAAGCGCTGGATCGCCAGCGAGAACGCCTTCCATACCGGCATGGTGTTGCCGTCCATCTTCGCGTAGCCGGTCATGCCGGTGCGCAGGGATTGATCCGGGTTCTTGACCTTGGCCACCACTTTCACCACCGTCCCGAACGACTGCTGCGTGACATTGCGGTCGATGGTGATGACCTCGCCATCGAAGAACTGGTCGCTGAACGCCACCGGGCGCACGCGCACCTTGGTACCGACCTTGACAAACGCCAGGTCGGTTTCAGGCACCTCAACTTCAACCGTCACGTCATTGGTGTTCTCCACCGAAGCAAATGGCGCCCCCTTCTCGAGGTAGCTGTTGGTGCGATCCTGCAGGTGCAGCGTCAGCAGGTTGCCATCGAAAGGCATGATCAGCTCACCGCGGCCAACCTTGCTCTGGTACATGTCGCGTTCTTCGTTGAGGCTTTGCAGCTTGGCAACAGCGGCTTCGATCTGGTCCTTGGTTGCACCGGTCTTGGCGAGGGCCAGCGATGCCTTCTTCTCGGCAACCTGCGAAACGTCGACCTGGTATTCGCGACGGGCGGAGTCCAGCTCTTCGAAAGACACCGTACCGTCCTTGTACATCGCCTCCAGGCGGGGCACACGGTCCTTGGTGAAGCGCTCATGCTCCTGAGCCACCTGCAACTGGCGCGAGGCCACTTCCACTTCTTCCGGCTTCGGCCGGGCCTTCAGGTCGGCGACAACCGCCTGCTGCTCGGCGATGCGGGCGTTGTAGACACTGACTTCGGACTGGTAGTCCAGCGTCGACAGCGTGGCCAGCACGGCCCCCTTCTTGATGCTTTCGCCACCTTCGAAGTTGACCTTCTGGATCACGCCGCCGATGTCGGAGGTGATAACCTGCTTCTGGAACGGATAGACCAGGAAGCGACCACCCGGCTCGTACGGATACGGCATCACCAACAGCAGCAGCAAGGTGACGACGGCAGCGATCTTGCCGTAGTGGCTCCAGGCGCTGCGCGGCTTCAGCGTGTCTTCGGCCTCACCCACCGCATCGGGCAGCGTGCGCTTGCGCCAGCGGTCGAACTGCACCGAGCGGTCGTAGGCGGCCTCGATCATCTGCAGGCGACGGATCGAGCGACGACCCAGGTAGATCGCCATCAGCGCGGCCAGGAACAGCGCGGTGCCGCCCAGCATCACCGACTGCAGGTACACGCCGACGATGATCGCCGAGATCAGGATCAGCACAAAGGCGTAGACAGTCGATGCCAGTGCATAGGCCGCCAGCACGCTGTTATCAGATTCCTTGAAGGTCTGGCCACGCATGCGGTTGAGCAGCGTCTTGTACGACTTGCCGCGCAGCCGCGGCTCGTTCATGAAGGCCGACAGCAAGTGGTAGCCGCTGCCCTTGACCAGCGGGTTGCCCGAGGCGAACACCAGGTCGATCGCGCAGATGATGCCCAGTGCCAGACCGATCTTGGCCGCCGTGCCCGCGGAGTCGCGGGTGTTGTACCAGATCAGCATGCCCAGGCTGAACAGGAACACGCGCACCAGCAAAGGCCCGGCGTTCAGCCACATGCGCTCACGGCGCGTCATCTGCTCGGTGTGCGTGACAACGTTCAGGAAGCGCGGCAGGAAGCCCATGAAGACCGAGATGCCGAACTTCGCAACCGTGGCGCGGTAGGCATGCGCGATGAACGCCTGCGTCAGCGTCACCGCGAGATTCACCGTGAACAAGCTGAACAGCACGTGTTCGAACAGCGTGGTGTAGTTGTGCAGGTTGGCCAGGTCCTCGCGGATCAGGTGGCTGTATTCCAGCGACAGCAACACCGCCGCGAGAGCCATCAGCGGCATGATGTAGACGAGGAAGCGCAGCGGCGCGACCACCGGCGCGAGCAGCTTCAGCATCGGCCGCGGATCGAACAGCTTCAGCATCCAGCGTGTAGCGCGCGGATCGAAGCCAGCGGCATCGTTGACGCCGGCGGGCAGGTCGCCCCCCGGTGCGGCCGCTGCGGCACCCGGCGCCTTCGGCGGCACAGGCGGCGCGGCATGGCCGGCAGCAGAGGCTACCGCTGCGGCGGCCACAGAGGCTGCTTCGGCATGCGAGGCCGCCACATTCGCCACATGCGACTTCACCGTCGCCGTGCCGTCCTTGACGTCGTAGCCCTTGGTGCGGAAACGCTGCAGCAGTTCGTGCGTCGGGTTCTCCATGTCCAGCAGCTGGCGGTCGGCCAGGCTGGCGAAGAATTCCTCGATCTGCTTTTGCGTGATCGGCCGGCCGAACCGGTCCTCGAAGACCGATTGCAGCTTGGGATAGGTCTCGCAGCCGGGCAGCACCTCCAGCAGGAAGAACTGCCAGGGCTCCAGGTCGTGGACCTTGTTCAGCAGCTTGTCCCGCAGCAGGTAGCTCGGCTGATCGTCCTTGGAGATCTTGAACGCCTCCAGCCGCTTCGGCAGGTAGGCAGGCAAGGCCACCTTCTTGGTTTGCTCACTCATGACCGAATCTTTCTGCTGTTAATTCGTGCTGCTGCTGACAACTGCAGCATTGCTGTCGAGGATGTCCGGTGCAGCCACCTTCCAGCCACCGCCCATGGCCTTGTAGACCTGGATCAGCGAGAGCTGCGTGTCGCGTTGCACATCGACCTGCAGCCGCTCGGCCGAGGTCAGTTGGCGCTCGGCCTCCAGGGCCTCGAAGACCGTGCCCATGCCACCTTCATAGCGCTTGCGGGCGTAGCGCGCACCTTCCTGCGCCGCCTTCAGCTGGCGTGTCAGCACGTCGGCGCGCTCGCGGGTCTTCTGGTAGAACAGCAGCGCGTCCTCGACCTCGAAGAAGGCGTTCTGCACTGCCTTGCGGTAGGCTTCGACATGCAAGGCCTGCACCGCTTCGGCCTGGCGCACGTTGGCGTCCAGCGCACCACCATCGAACAACTTGGCCAGCACCTGGGTGCCGGCGCTGCCGAAACTGGCCGGTGCGGTCAGCAGCTTGGACAGGTCGGTGCTGGCATAGCCAAACAGGCCGGTCAGCGAAATCACCGGGAAGTATTCGGCCTTGGCCACACCGATGCGGGCGTTGGCGGCGATCAGGTTCTGTTCGGCCATGCGCACGTCAGGCCGCTGCGCCAGCACTTGCGACGGAATGCCTTGCGGCACCGGCGGCGCCTTCAGGTCGTTCAGCGCCCTCGCACGCGCCACCGCCGAAGGCTCGACGCCCAGCAGGATGGACAGCGCGTTTTCGGTCGCGGCAATCTCGCGTTCCTTGGGCGGGACCGAGGCCGCAGTCTCTTCCATCACCATGCGCGACTGGAACACCGGCAGCATCGAGAAACCGCCCTTGGCCTGGCGCGACTCGGTCAGGCGCAGCGTCTCCTGGCGGCTGGCCAGTTCCTGCTTCAGCAACACCAGCTGCTGGTCCAATGCGAGCAGTTGCACATAGCTGGCAACCACATTGGCCACCACCGTCAACGTCAGCGCACGGCGGTTTTCGTCGATCGCCGTGAGGTCGGCCAGGTAAGCTTCGTTGGTGCGGCGCACCCGGCCCCAGATGTCCAGCTCCCAGCTGACCTGGGCCTGCAGTTCGTAGGCTGCGCTGTTGACCGGCGTGCGGTTGGACAGCGGCACCTGCCGCTCCTCGCTCATCTTCTCGCGGTTGGAGCTGCCGCGGGCGCTGACGCTGGGCAATTCCTGGGACTTGGCGATGTCCAGGCGGGCGGCGTATTCACGCACACGGCCGGCGGCAATCTTCAGGTCCTTGTTGTTGTCCAGCGCCAGCTGCACCAGCGCTTCCAGCTTGGGGTCACCAAAGGTCTTCCACCAGGCCAGGTTGGCCATGTCGGCAGCTGCCACAGGCGCCGCGGCGGCAGGTGCCGCAGCGGCAGGCTTGGCGGCCGGCAGCGTGGTGCGCCAGCCGGCAGGTTCGGTCACCGTGGGGCGCTCGAAATCGGGGCCGACGGCGGCGCAGCCGGACAAGGCAGCCACCAGCACGGCGGCGGCGACAGGAAGTAGGCGCATGGTCGTTCCCTCGCCACGGCGCGGCATGTCTGCCGGCGGGGCGCTCTGCACAAGATGCGGTTGAGGATGGCTGCGGTGCATGCTCATTCCTCGGTGAACCGGTCGGCCAGCATGTCGAGCGCGTGGTCCTCGATTTCCTTGACGCGCACCAGTCGGTTGTGCAGCTCTTCAAGAATCGCCTCGAACCAGCGGATCTCATACTCGATGTGGCGCCGCTCCGCGATGATGTCCTCCATCGGCATGTTGGGCGGCGGCCGCCCTTCCTCGTCGAAGAGGAACTTGATGCCTTCGGCGATGCGCTGGTTCGTGTTGATGTGCTGAACCTGCTTCTCGACGAACTTCTTGACCTTCTTGGCCTTGAACTCCTTGATGACCGCCAGCCGCAGTGCGCGCTGGTTCTCGGACAAGGTGTCGAGTTTCGGATGGCTGGTCACCGGATCGCCATCGATGTGGCCGATCTTGGGCCGGTTGCCCGGCGGACGCTCGTTTGGATCGCTCATGCGAGGTTGTTTCTCATGTCCTGGCGCCGCCGGTCAGCGGTAGCCGAATTCATGCGCCAGCTCGATCACGCGCGGGTCCAGGCCCTTGCCATCGGGACGCCAGGGCAAGGGCTTGTCCAGTGGCGGCACCTTGACCTTGTGGGAGCGGAAGGCCGGGCCACGGAGGAAGTTGGGATCGTTGCCGAACAGTGCGGTGATGGGGCCGAAGCAGGCAAAGGGCGAGCGCTCCGGGTGCATCATGGCGTCGATCGCCTCGGCATCGTCACAGATGCCCAGCCAGCGGCAGACCTCGCCCAGGAAGTGGGTCGGGTCATGCATGATGTCTTCGCCGCGCACCCGGATCTGCTGCTCGGGCGGCACCATCTGCAGGAAGTTGAAGATGTTGGTGTTCAGGTCGTGCCAGGCGAACTGCGGGTCGACGATGGCGCGGTCTTCCAGGAAGTCGATCGAGTTCACGTACATCGCGAACGCGCCGTCGTTGAGCGCCATGATGGACTTGCAGGTCGCCACCGGGTGCCGCACCAGGTGCAGGAAGCGGGCGTCCGGGAAGGCCCGGTAGATCGCCTGCATGCGCTTGAGCGAAATCGTGTACGACGGACTCTTTTCCACCGCGATCAGCGGATCGATGTCGCGCACCAGCTCCTGGTAGACCTCGGCCGTGCTGCGGTGCTGGCGCGCGAAGCACCAGTGGTTGGCCATCTTGATGGTGGCCGTGGTCTGCTCGCCGCCGTAGATCTCGGCGACGGCACGCAGCAGGCCCTGGCGGGTCTTGGAGAAGTTCTCGATCTCGTCGCTGGTCCGCGTCCAAAGCTGGATCAGCATCTCGACGTTGAACAGGCACAACTCAGGCAGGCCGAAGGTTTGGGGATGCTGGCCGATCATCGCGTTCATCAGCGACGTGTACGACCTCGGCGGGGCGAGCAGGAACAACGGGGCGGCCATGGCGTGCCTCGGTCAGGCGAACGGCGCGCGCGCTTCGGCGACGACCCGGCCAGCGGGGCACATGCCGTCACCAGCGCTGCCCACCTGGAAGTACACCTTGTCCAAAACCATGACCTCAACTCCCGCTGTATTCAACCGTTCGTTACCTGCGCCGGCCGCCCGAAGGACGACACGGCACGCTGGAGGTCAGGTAACGACCCTCCAGCCACACTCTCCCGCCACTTGCACATCCGCCTGCACAGCCTTCGCCATGCCTGCCAGCCCAAGCCCGGCGCACGCTCATGGGACATACCCGGAGCTGCCGCGCAAGGCCGGCAGGAATGCCTCATGATGTCGGGTTGACCATTGCAGTATGCCCGCTCTTGGTGCCTCGCCCGAGGACCTTCTTGGCACCCCAGCAACGCAACCCCTAGAAGCAAAGCCATCTGCAATCAACATCGGTCTCGCGTCGCCATCCTCCGTCAGCAGCGCCAGGGTGCTACGAGGCCATAGACGTTCAGACCGGGTTTTCACCTGGGTTGGCTTATGCAATTTGCACGCCTGCTCATGCGAAAGATATGCTTGAACCCCACGAATGCAGGGGGTCAACCAATCTGGAAAAGGGCCGCGGCGGCACATGCGGTCAACGTCCCACAGATGTGGCTTGACCAGAGGCAGGCGGCAGCGCAGGCCCCTCAAGCCGCACGATGTCGGCCTGGCGAGGGCCGGACATGCTGGCCACCACCTCGCCCTGCGGCGTGATCGCAAACGAGCGGTACAGCCGAAGCTGACCCGGTGGCAACGTGAAAGCGACCCGCGGCGCAGCGCCCAATTCGTTCCGCTGCACCACCTGGTCGTGCTCGCGGCCGCGCTCCACCAGCCACAGCGCGCCGTCATGCCACTGCCAGTTGGCCCAGTCTTCCGAGCCCAGGCTTTCCGTGACAAGCGCAGGTGCACCGGTGCGGCCAGCATCGTCCAGAGGGCGCCGCCAAAGGCCCGGCTTGCCCAGCCGGGCGTAATAGAGCCAAAGACCGCTGCGGGTGCGCACCTCGCGGCCGAAGTGGCCCCGGTCATCGGTCAGACGCTGGAAGTCGTGGCGCTGCAGGTCAAAACGCCACAGGTCCCAGCCGCCACCGCGGTCGCTGGCCACCAGCAGGCTGCGCCCATCCAGCGACCAGCTGACGCTGTTGTAGCCACCCGTCTGCGGCAGCACCTGCAGCGGCTCGTCGCGGTCCAGCCGGCCGATGACCAGCGCATCGTGCTGCGCACCGGGCGCACGCAGGCTGGTCGCGAATCGCGGCTCGCTGGCCGAGCAGCCTGGCGGGTCCGGCGTGCCGGGCGGCAGTGCCACCTGGCGCGCCGCCAGGCCCTGGCCGTCGCCGGTCCACAACGCAATTCGGCCGCTGCGCATCGACAGGAACAACACCCGCCCGGCGTCCGGACAGGCCTGGGCGTACAGGTTGCGGCCGCTGGACGCGATGGCCGACAGCAGGTGACCGTCGACCAGCGAGCGCAGCTCGATGGTGTCGGAGAAGCGGTGCAGGCTGGCGGCAACCGCCTGCGGCTCGCCCGGCAGTGTGGCCAGGTTGGTGGCAGCGTCGGCGCGGGCGAACAGCGTCGGCTCGCCGCCGGTGGGCGCCACGCGCCATGTCGCAAAAGCGCCATCGCGGGCCGAGTTGAAGACGATGCCAGCGTCGTCCGACAGCCAGGTCAGGCCGCCCACCGGTGCCTGGTCGTGCGTCAGCCGGGTTTCGGCACCGGTCCGGATGTCGACCACGTGCAGGTCGCCGACGATGGCCGTGCCGCGCATGAAGGCGACCCGGTCGCCGTGTCGAGAGAAGCTGATCTGGGCGTCGTCCAGCCCGCCAGCCGGACGGGTCAGCTGCCGCTCGTGGCCGTCGGCCACCCGGTGCAGCACCAGGCCCACGCCCGCCTCGTCGCCCTGGTGCCGGGCCAGCACCAGCCACTGGCCATCCGGCGAGGCATCGACAAACGCCTGGTTGCGCTCGAAGAAACAACTGGCGAGCCGCCGGGCGGGCTGTTCGTGCTGCGCCAGGTCGATGGCCACCACCTCGCAGTCCGCCGCGTCGCGCGCCCTGGCATAGGCCAGGCGGTCCGGACCCAACCACATCGGCCGCGCCAGCGTGTAGCCCTCGTCGCGTATCTCGACCGGCGGCGCGTCCGGTGCATGCCGGTCAATCACCTGCAGCCGCGCCGGGCTGCCGGCGCGCGACCAGAGGTAGGCCATCCAGCGCCCGTCGGCACTGAAGGCCGGGTACTCCTCGATGCCATCCCGCATCGTCAGCGGCAGTGGCGGCGCCGGCACCGCAGTCGTGGTCGACACCAGCACCGGGCGCGCTCGCCACAGGCTGGCGATGCCCAAGCACGAGGCCAGCAACAGCGCCAGGCCCCAGATCGCTGCCCGGCGCCAGCGCTTGCGGGCCACGGGCGCAGTTTGGTTCAACGGGGCTGCCGGCGGGTCCGCAGGCCCATCGGGAGGCGCCACGCCAGGTGCAGGAACCCAGGGCGAGGCCGGCAGCAGCAGCTGGTAGCCGGCTTTGGAGATCGTCTTGATCGCGCTTTCGCCGCCGGCCGCTTCTGCCGCATCGAGCACACGGCGCAGCTGCCAGATGGCCTGCGTCAAGGCGCGCGAACCGGTGTACGAGTTGCCCTCCCAGACTTCGGCGATCAGGCGCTCACGTGGCACGACCTCGCCAGCACGTTCGGCCAGGCGCTGCAATACCGCTGCGGTCTTGACCGACAGGTTTTCGCTCAGCGCGAGCCCGTCAGCACCAAGCTCGGCGCTCAGGCTGCGGGTTGCCAGGTCGAGGCGAAACCGGCCGATGGCCCAGAAACGGACGGCCGCGGCGGCCGCTTCAACAGGGGCCGGTGCGTTCACAGTGCCGGGCACGCCGCGGGAGCCGGCGCATAACTGCTTGATTTCACGAGGGAAAATCTTTTCGTGAGAAAAATACGAGAAAAGCTTGGCAGCGCGAGCATTGTCGATGCCAAGGTCGCCTCGTCAAATCGGCACAGCCCTGCATTGCGGCACAAGGCCACGTTGCAAGCACTTTTGCGCCATCTTTCCCGGAGTGTCCCGATGTTCCTTTCCCGCTGCCTCCACTCGCCCGCTAAATGGGCGCTGTGCCTGTCCTGGCTGGGCCTGGCCGCCCTGCCCGCGCATGCCGACGTCTGGGGCCGGCTTTTCGACGCGGCCACGCAGCAGCCCTTTGTGGCCGACGACTACCCGTCCGTCGAACTGCACCGCTGCGGCGCACCCGGCGACACGCTGTGCGCCGAGTTCGTGGCCGGCGCCGAACCGGCGGCCGATGGCAGCTACCGCTTTGCCGCCGGCAGCTTCGACAGCCCCGGCCGCTACCAGCTCTGGGGCAGCGCGCTGAACCACGAATACAGCCACTCGGCACCGTTCTCGGTGACCGGCAGCGAAGACCACACCATGGACATGCCGCTGGGCCTGCTGCCGCTGCAGGCCAGCCAGTTGCAAAGCTGCACCATGGTGGACGCCGAAGGCTTCTGCACGGTCAGCTACACGCTGCGCAACACCAGCAGCACCAGCCGCCAGTTGCAGGCCTGGGTGCTCAACTCCACCACCGCCTTCATGCCCGCCGGCTGGTCGCAATACACCTACGGCGACGGCGACACCAAGCGTGTGCAGCTGACCCTGGGCGCCGGCAAGCAGAAGACGCTGACGCAAAAAGTCTACGTCGGCAAACAACTGCCGCGCGGCGCATACGCCTCGATTTCGCTGCTCGTCTCGCCCAAGGACCTGCCGCAGCAGGCGCTGGTCTGGGAAAGCCTGCCAACCGTGTTCTCCGAGGGCAGCGGCACGCTGCGCCCCACCTCCGCCGCAGCCGAACAAGCCCGCGCCTTGCGTGCACGGCGCCACGTGGGCCTGATCGCCGCCGGCACACCCGCCGCACGGCCCGACGCCAAGCTCAGCTTCCTGTCCGGCCAGGTGCTGGCGGCGGACACCGGCGCGGCGCTGCCGCTGGAACTGGCGCCCTCGGTCCGGCTGATGAGCTGCGACCGGCCCGACGACGAATACTGCCGCTGGATCGAGGGCGACGGGCTGGCCCTACCGGCCGATGGCAAGTTCTACCTGAACCTGGCCAAGCTCGCAGCCGGCCGCTACCAGATCCATGCGCTGGCCAATGCGCACTACGGCATGCAATTCTCCAAGACCTTCGACATCCCCAGCACCAGCGCCAGCGCGCTGACCCTGACCATGCCGCAGGTGGTGGTGGACCTGGACAACGTGGCGAGCTGCAGCGACACGCCGGTGGGCGATTGCCAGCTGGCCTACACGCTGCGCAACACCACGGCGCAGGACCAGACCGTCTCGCTGTGGCTGTACTTGAATGCGCTTCAAAGCGAGTCACAGGCCGGCAGCGTGATTTACGACATTGGCAAGAAGGGCAAGGCACTGGGCCTGCCGGTCACCGTAACCCTTCCGGCCGGACAGACCCAGGTGGTGACACAAGCGCTGGGTTTGACCGGTCTGCCTGGTGGTTCGACCGGCTGGCTGCGGCTGTTCATTGCCCAGGCCAGCGACATCGCGCACGCCGAAGCCTATTTCTCGCTGGGCAACTACACCCTGAGCACCGGCGACGATGGCGTCACCCGGGTCATCGTGGTGCCACGCCCGCCGCTGCCGACCGGCGCGCAGCGGGCGCCCACGCCAGCGGTGCCCGGCGCCAAGCGCTGATCACTTCAGCGCAACAGCGGGCAGGTGGGTCGGCGACAGGTTGTCGGCCCACTGCGTGCCTTCACCCATGCCACGCTCGGGCAGGATGTAGACCACGCCGTCCTGTTGGCCCAGCAGAGGCTGGACAACTTTCAGGTAAAACGACACCGGCACGACCATGCAGCCTGCGGAGGCGCGGTTGTCTTCCGGCGTGACCGATGCAAGCCGGCGCAGCCGCTCAGCTTGCGAAGCGCCGGGGCGCAGGCGGTGAATGGCCAGCGCAGCGGCATGGTCGACCCAGACCACGTCTTCGCCCACGCGATTGCGGCCGGGCGCGGATTCGAAACGGCCGGCCGGCGTGGTCAGGTCTTCGGGCAGCAGATGGCCGGTCTGCGTGCGCTCGCCAACCCCCGGTTGTGTCAAGTCACCACGGGTGCGGCCCAACAACACCGTGGTGGCCCCGGCCAGGCTGCCGTCGGCGCGGTAGACACGCAGGCTCGCAGCTTGTTTGTCAACGAGCACAAACGGGTGGCCATGGTTGTCGCCGGTGTCTGCAATCCAGCGCACCAGCCGCTGCTGGTCAGCGCTGGCGCCGGAGGCGTCCGGGCTGTCCGCGGCGTCGGCAGACGGCGCGGGACCGGGCGTGGCCACGGACACGCTGGCTTGGACGCCAGACGCAACACACAGAAATACCCATGCCGAGGCCGCAGCCTTCAGCCAACGCCAAGCAACCAAACCCATGCACCCCGCCTCGCCAATGTCCAGCGACACCACTGACGCGGACAAACGTGTCCGGTCGTGTCAGGCGGGAATGCTAGCAGTGCAGGGTTTGCAGGAGTTGCGGCAAATACTGGCAGTTTCTAGTGTTTATGGGTGTTCAACCCTTGGCGGCAAGCGCTGCGGCAGCCAGCGGCGCGCGCAGCGACCTGTTTTTCGGCATCACCGGGGCTTCGTCGGCCGTGGCGGTCACGGGCGGCGCGTCGAACTGATCCGGAATGCCGAACACGGTCTGCAGGCTTTTCACTTCGGGCAACACATAGACCACCGCGCGCTGCCTGGCGAAAGTGGGGGCCAGCACCTGCTCGAAGAAGGCGACCGGCATGTTGATGCAACCGTAGGAGATGCGGTTGTCCGCGGTGGTCGGTGTGGCCAGGCGTTCCAGCCGGCGCTCGCTGGCGTTGGTGGTGCGCACGCGGTGCATCGAGACGGCGGCGGCGTAGTCGACCCACACGACATCCTGGTTGATCGCGTTCATGCCGCGCTGGCCAAGAAAACGGCCCGCAGGGGTGGTGCGCTCATCGGGGCGTACGTCGGCAATCGGCTTCTGGCCAATGCCGGGCACCGAGTCATCGCCGACCTTGGAGCCCAGCAGCACAGGCGTGGCGCCCTTGAGCTGGCCGTCGGAGGCGAACACGAACACCTTGGTGTTGTGCTTGTCGACGATCACGAAATCCATGCCTTCGTTGTTGTGCGAAGCCGCCACCCATTGCGCCAGCTTGCGGGCCGGCTCGGAGGCCGATTCGCCGTGCCAGTCCACCACCATCGCGCGCACTGGCGGCGGAACGGCAGAGACAGGCGCCTGCGGTTGCAAGGCCGCGGGCGCTTGCTCAGCATTGGGCGCCATCGCCACCGCCGCACGCTGGTCTGCCAGGCGGTGTTGGCGCAGTTGGTACTGCACCGGCAGGATGACGGCCGCGGCCGCCAGCCCGATCCACAGACCCCGTTGGATGCCTTCGAACCAGGCGCTGTCGCGCGGCGCCCCGGAAGCGGATTCAGGGCGGCGCGACGAAGAGTGCTCAGGGTTCGTGTTCATGGTGGCCAGGACCGGGATGGCTGGACGAGTCGCTTAGTTGCGATCGGCTTGCGGGGCCGGCATCGAGGTCGAGCTGCTGTTCATGCTGCTGCTGTCGGTGCTGCTGTTGTAGCCCTGGCTCTGGTCCGGCGTCGTGGTGGTCGAGCTGTTGTAGCCCTGGTCAGACGGCGCAGCCGGGGTGGTGCCGCTGCTCATGGATCCACTGGTGTCAGCAGCGGGCGGCGTCGTCGGCGCAGCTTGCTGCGCCACCGCAGCCTCGTTCGCGGCGCGCTGCGCTTCGGCTGCGTCCAGCGCTTGCTGGCGGGCAATCTCCCGCGCCTTTTCACGCTGCTGCTCGCGGTCGTGCATGGCCTGCAGCTGAGCCGACGACTCGGTCGTCGGAGCCTGCACCGAGGTCGGCGACGGGGCCGGTTCGGACTGGGCGTAGGCCATCGACAGGGCACCCGCCACGGTCGCAGCGGTGATGGCGGAGAGCAGGGTCTTGTTCGTCTTCATGGGGAACTCCTTTGGGAGGGCCGCACAGTGAAAACCGTGCGTTGGGAAGAAAGTGACAACCGGTGTTGGCCGGATGAATGTCAGCTTATGCCCCGCCCTCGGGCGCTGGTGTCAGGCGATGCCAACGGGGCCTGTAGGACTTGGCCCACCGCTCCGCGGCATCGCGGTCAGCCACCAGCCGGCAAGTCGCGCAGGTCTTTCGCCAGGCGCAGCCCGCTGAACTGCCAGCAGGCCGTGGCCGGGAAGAAGTTGCGGTAGCTCGGCCGGGCATGGTCGGCCGGCGTCGCGCACGAGCTGCCACGCAGCACGTACTGGTTGACCATGAACTTGCCGTTGTACTCGCCCACCGCACCTGGTGCGGCCTGGAAGCCAGGGTACGGCGTGTAGCTGGACTGCGTCCATTGCCACAGCGTGCCAAACCACTGCGCCTGGGCCTCCCCAGCCTGCTCAGGGTGCAAGCGCTCGGTCAGCGGCAAGCCAAGCCGCGCCTCGGCCCACGCCGCGCTGGCGGCATGCTCCCACTCAGCCTCGGTCGGCAGCCGCGCACCGGCCCAGCGGGCAAAGGCATCGGCCTCGAAGTAGCTCAGGTGGGCAACAGGCTCGGCGTCGCGCAGCGGCTGCAGCCCGCCCAGCGTGAAGGCCAGCCATGCGCCAGGCGCGCCGGGCTGCCAGTACAGCGGGTGCCGGTGCTGAGCCGCCTGGCGCCAGGCCCAGCCTTCGGAAAGCCACAGCAACGGATCGTCATAACCCCCGTCTTCGACAAACGCCCGGTACTCGCCATTGCAGACCAGCCGATCCGCGATCGCATACGGCGCCAGGTACACGCGGTGTCGTGGCAGCTCGTTGTCGAACGCGAATGCCGCGGCCTCGTCGTCCGACGATCCGGGTGCGTGACCAATCTCCACCAGGCCGCCGGCAAACTGCTGGAAGCGCAATGGCCTGGCCGGGCTGGACGCACCCGCGACCTCCGCTGCATCCCCCGGGGCCGGCCTGGCCACATAGGCCGGCCGCAGCGGGTTGGCAAACAGCAGGTGCTTCAGGTCTGTCAGCATCAGCTCCTGGTGCTGCTGTTCATGCTGCAGCCCCAGCGTCACCAGTGACTGCACCTCGGCGTTGGCATGCAGTTGCTGCAGCAGCGCGCCCATGCGGGCATCGACCTGCTGGCGGTAGATCAGCACCTCGGCCAGCGAAGGCCGGGTCAGCAGCCCGCGCGCAGGCCGCGGATGGCGCTCGCCCACGCTGTCGTAGTACGAATTGAACAACATGCGGAAGCCGGGGTGGAAGGGTGCGAAGTCCGGCTCCCAGCGTTCCAGCACAAAGGTCTCGAAAAACCAGGTGGTGTGGGCCAGGTGCCACTTGGCCGGGCTGGCATCCGGCATGGACTGCGCGCAGCAATCCTCGGCAGACAGTGGTGCGACCAGCCCCAGCGAATGCTGGCGCACCGCGTGGTAGCGCTGCGCCAGCGGCACGGCCGCGTGCACGGGCCCAGCCGGCGCCACCACTTCATCGATCAGCATCGCGGCACCCATCGCGAACTCAAGGCTGTGCCAACACCACGGCGAACCAGCCGCGGGCATCGGTCCAGCAGCGCACGCGCGAATAGCCAGCAGTGGCCAGCAGGTCCTGCAGCCGGTCCGGCGTGTACTTGTAGCTGTTCTCGGTGTGAATGCGCTCGCCGGCCGCAAAACGCCGGCCGCCACCCGTCCATCGCACCTCCAGTTCCTGGGTGGCCTCCAGGTGCATCTCGACGCGGCTGCGCTGCGCATTGAACAGCGCCACATGCCGCCACTGCATGGGCTCGAAGTCGCTGCCGATCAGCGTGTTCAGGTGCTTGAGCACATTGCGGTTGAACGCCGCGGTGACCCCGGCATGGTCATCATAGGCGGCCTGCAGGATCTGCGGATCCTTGACCAGGTCGACCCCCAGCAGCAGCGCACCGTCGTCGCCGCTCACCCCGCGGGCGCGGCCCAGCAATGCACAGGCCTCGGCCGGCTCGAAATTGCCGATCGACGAGCCCGGGTAGAACACCAGCCGGCGCTGCGCTGGCAGTTCCGGCGGCAGCTCGAATGGGCGGGTGATGTCGGCCACCACCTGGTGCACCTGCATCCACGGCAGCCCGGCCTGCAGCGCCCGCGCATGCGTGGCCAGGAAGTCGCCACTGATGTCGACCACGACCAGGTGATCCGGATCCAGCAACTCGCACAGCGACATGGCCTTCTTGCAGCTGCCGGCGCCCAGCTCGATGATGCTGCTGCACGCCCCTACTGCGCTGGCGATGCTCTCGTGATGGCGCACCATCACCGCCCGCTCGGTGCGGGTCACGTAGTACTCGGGCACCTCGGTGATGGCCTCGAACAGTGCCGAGCCCTGCTCGTCGTAGAAGTACTTCGGTGAAATGCTCGCCGCCGGCTTGAGCAGCGCGGCGACGATGGCCGCGTGCGCCGGATCCACTGGGGCGGCATCCGCAGGCGTGAGGCCTCGCGGCTGGGTGCGCGACACCACGTCGCGGAGGGTGGGAATCGAGTCGAACACGGCGCGCATGGCTCTCCCTGGACTTGCGGTGGACGGACGCAGCATCGCCTCTCGCCCCCGCATCGCAGTGTAGGACTGCGCCGCGTTTTCAGCCTGACACGCGCGCGGGCGCCAGCCCCAAGGGAATACACCAAAACACGAACCAGGCGATCAACAATGCGCGAGCGCCCGAGTTGGCGCTCACCCGCCTCACCCGGCTCAGGGCCCTGTCCTACAAGCCGCCTGCACCGCCACCGACGGCTGTGGAGGCCGCCGTTTCCTACAGTCCCACCATGCCCCGAAATGCTCGCCGGCGCCCCGCCCGGCGAACAGCTTCGTGGCCCCTTCGTGAAATCAACAGGACAACATCATGCTCAAGTGGGCCCTTATTTTTGCGGTGATCTCGGTGATTGCCGGCCTGATGGGATTTGGCGGCGTGGCCGCTGGTGCCGCCGGCATTGCCAAAGTGCTGTTCTTCGTGTTCCTGGCCATCTGCCTGCTGTTTGTCGTGCTGGCCTTGCTGGGCATTGGCGCGCTGAGGAAATAGCCGGGGGTCGGCCGCCAACAGCGGTGGCCCGCCAATTTGCGGCCAAGCGCCGTGAAACGTCGCGGCCGAGGCGACCAAATGCGTCACTCATATCGCCCTGGGCCGGCCCAGGCAGGGCCGGAAGTGAATGTTTGTAACGTTCACCGCGGCACAAGAGGCCCACAAAACCGCACTTCCCCTGGGACAGCGGTGCGGATGCCGGGCGCCGGCCCGGCCCCATGGCCTGCGGCTGGCGCGGAACCTGCAATGAGCTGCCTGCAATTCCTGTTTTTCGTTTGAGAAGGACCGGCGATGACGCTGGTTTTTTTGGTGGCCCGCCACGGCGACGTGGCGGGCGCCTTTTTATGCGGCTGCCGCGTCAGATCCCGCGCGGCAGCATCAACTCGAATTGCGTGCCGTCGCGCAGGCGCGAGCGGCCGATCAGCGAGCCGCCATGCGCGCGCGCCACCTGCTCCGGCAGCGACAACCCGGCCCCCACACGCGGCGCGGCCATGCCTTCCACCGCCTCGCCGCCGCCAAACAAGTGCTGACTGGCAGCGTCGCTGAGCACACCGGCAAAGCTGATGCGCAGCAGCAGCAAGCGCCGCTGGTCGCCATCCAGTTCGATCTTCAGCCCGGCTTCGCCCGCGTAGCTCGTGGCCTGCAGCAGCAGGTGGTCCAGCGCCTGCTGCAGCATCGCCCGGTCCATCAGCCCCTGGGTGTCGCCCACCGCCTCGAAGGCCGGCATCTGGCTCAACAAGCCATTGCCCTGGGCCATCTCCAGCCGCGCCTGCGTCAGCGCGGCCAGGTCCGTCATGACGGGGCTGGGGCGCAATTCGGCGCTGGGCAGCTGGGCCAGGTTCACCAGGTGGTCCACCTGGCGGCTCAGCATGGTGATGGCGGCCTTGATGCGGGCGCCGGCCGAGCCGGGGCCGGGCTTGTCGGAGCGCAGCAGCAGCTCGGCATTCAGCGCCAGCGCGGCCAGCGGCGCCCGGATGTCGTGCGACAGTGCCGACAGCATGGTCGAGTTGAGCCGCGTCAGCCGCTGCAGCTCGGCCATGTTCTCGGCCAGCGTGGCTTTCTGGCGGTGCAGGTCGGCAAAGATCGCCACCTTGCTGCGCAGCACCCGGCCGTCGAAGGGCTTGTAGAGGAAGTCCACCGCGCCGGCCTCGTAGCCACGGAAGCTGCGTTGCTCCTGCATCGAGCCAGCGGTCAGGAAGATGATGGGCACGTGGCGGGTGCGCTCTGCGCCGCGCATCAGCTCGGCCAGCGCGTAGCCGTCCAGGCCGGGCATCTGCACGTCCAGCAGCGCCAGCGCCACGTCGTGCTGCAGCAGCAGCTCCAGCGCGGCATCGGCCGAGTCGGCGGTCAGCACATGCCAATCGTCTGCGGCGAGCAACGCTCGCATCGCCAGCAGGTTCTGCGGCACATCGTCGACGACCAGGATGTTCAAAGGTTTGGCAGCCATCATCTTTCTCCCCCCGCCCGGGTCCGGCCCAGGGCATCACACATCATGTTCAAGCTCATCACCTGGTCCGCGCCGGCCAGGTCCAGCGCGGCCTGCGGCATGGTCGGCACCACCGCCTCTGCCGGATCCTGCACCCAAAGCCGGCCGCCGTGCGCACGAACGGCCAGCGCGCCGGCCGCGCCGTCGGCGCTGGCCCCCGTCAGCACGATGGCCAGCAGGCCGGCGCCGTATTCATGCGCCGCGCTTTCGAACAGCGGGTCGATCGCCGGCCGCGACCACAGCACCGCGTCGTCCACCGACAGCGCCGCCACCGGCCCGTCCGGCCCCGGGTCGACCAGCAGGTGGTAGTCCGCCGGTGCCAGCAGCACCCGGCCCGGCTTCAGCGGCTGGCCGGCCCAGGCATCTTCGACCGGCAGCGCGCAGCGCCTGGCCAGCAGCGCCGCGGGCGACAGCTTGCCCTCGGGCTGCGGCGCCCGGTGCAGCACCACCAGCACCGGGGCCGGGAAATCGGCCGGCAGCGCTGCGGTCAGCGCCAGCAGCGCCTCGACGCCACCGGCAGAAGCGCCGATCACCACCGCCTTGAGCGCCGGGCCGGGCCAGTCCATGGGCATGCTGCGGTCACTCACGAGCGTGGGTCACAGACGTTGGTACAGCCGCACATCGGGCTGCGGATGGAAAGGCTGGAACAGATGCGCATGGGCGCCGAACTGCAGCGACTCGCGGCTGCCCAGCCCGAGGAAGCCGCGCCGCACCAGCGCCTCGCGGAACAGGCCCACCGCGCGGTCCTGCAGGTCGCGGTCGAAATAGATCAGCACGTTGCGGCAGGACACCAGGTGCACCTCGGAGAACACTGCATCGGTCGACAGGCTGTGGTCGGCGAAGACCACCTGGCGCTTGAGCGCACGGTCGAACATCACGCCTTCGTAGGCGGCGGTGCAGTAGTCGGCCAGCGAGGCCTTGCCGCCGGCGGCCAGGTAGTTGCGGCTGAACAGCGGCATGCGCTCGCGCGGGTAGATGCCGGCCTCGGCGCGCTGCAGCGCCACCGGGTTGATGTCGGTCGCGTAGAGGATGCTGCGTTCCAGCAGCCCTTCTTCGTGCAGCAG
The DNA here is from genome assembly GCF_041287625.1 of Ideonella sp. Taxonomy (GTDB): domain Bacteria; phylum Pseudomonadota; class Gammaproteobacteria; order Burkholderiales; family Burkholderiaceae_C; genus Ideonella. The sequence goes on along the minus strand of NZ_JBGGNH010000016.1, from coordinate 79,156 downwards.
GATGGCCAGCGACCACAGCTCCTCGCCATGGCTGCAGCCAGCCACCCACAGCTTGAGCGACGGATAGGTGCGCAGCTCCGGCACCACCTCCTGGCGCAGCACGCGGAAGTAGGCCGGGTCGCGGAACATCTCGCTGACCTGGATGGTGAGGAACTGCAGCAGCTGCGAGAAGGCATCGGGCTCGCGCAGCACCCTGTCCTGCAGCTCCGCCAGCCGCTCGCAGCGCATGGCCTGCAGCGCCTGGTGCAGGCGGCGGCGCAGCGAGCTGGGGGCGTAATGGCGGAAGTCGTGCTGGTAGCGCAGGAAGACGGCTTCGAGCAACAGCCTGATCTCGATGTCGAACAGCGCATCGGCCTGTGCCACGGCCTCGCTGCGTTCGCGCTGCACGGCGTCGGTCACCGGCGGTTCCGGCGGCGAAGGCGGGCGGCGCGGGCCTGTCATTTGGGCATCCAGACACGGCAAAGAGAGACCAGCCGGTCGACATCGATGGGCTTGGCCAGGTAGTCGTTGGCACCGGCCTCCAGGCACTGCTGGCGGTCGTCGGCCATGGCCTTGGCGGTCAGCGCGATGATGGGCAGGTCGGCGCCATCGGGGCGGGCACGGATGCGCCGCATGGCCTCCAGCCCGTCCATCTCCGGCATCATGATGTCCATCAGCACCAGGTCCACCGGCGGCTGGCGGTCCAGCCGTTCCAGGGCTTCGCGGCCGTTGCGGGCGATCTGCAGTTGCACGCCCAGCGGCTCCAGCACGCTGCTGAGCGCGAAGATGTTGCGCACGTCGTCTTCGGCCAGCAGGATCTGCCGGCCTTCGAGCACCGCGTCGCGGCTGCGCGCGGCCTGCAGCAGGCGCTGCTGCTCGCCCGGCAGCGCCGCTTCCACGCTGTGCAGGAACAGCGTCACCTCGTCCAGCAAGCGCTCCGGCGAACGTGCACCCTTGACGATGATGGAGCGCGAGTAGCGGCGCAGCAGCGTTTCCTCGTCGCGGCTCAGCGCCCGGCCGGTGTAGACGATGACGGGCGGAAAGCCTTCGCGCTCGCCGCGCGCCATGCGCTCGAGCAGGTCGAAGCCGCTGCCGTCCGGCAGTGCCAGGTCGGTCACCATGCAGTCGAAGGTGGTCGCGCCCAGGGCCGTCAGCGCGTCGGCCACCGTGCCCACCGTCGTGATCTCGACCTGCGGCGCAGCCAGCAGCAGCTGCAGGTTCTGCCGCAGCTCGGCGTCGTCCTCCACCACCAGCACGCGGCGCAGCGGATGGTCCAGCCGGTGCCGCAGCCGCTCGATGGCCTCGACCAGGTGCTCGCGCAGCGCCGGCTTCACCAGGTGGCCGATGGCACCCATGGTCAGCGCCGCGTGGCTGCGCTCCAGGCCCGAGACCACGTGCACCGGGATGTGCCGCGTGCCAGGGTCGCGCTTGAGCCGCTCCAGCACCGACAGGCCCGACACGTCCGGCAGCCCCACGTCCAGCAGCACGCCGCTGGGCCGCAGCTCCCGCGCCAGTGCCAGCGCCTGCTCGCCGTTGTTGGCCACCACGCAGTCGAAACCCAGTTCCTCGACCAGCGTGCGCAGCGTGGCGGCGAAGGTGCTGTCGTCCTCCACCGCGAGCAGCACCCGCCTGTCCCGGCCCAGGCCGGGCGGCAGCTCGATGGGTGGTGCCGTCGCCTTGGGTGCGGCCGGGCCGGCCGCGGGCGGCAACGCCGGCGCTGCCGGATGGGGCGCGCGGGGCGCGTCCGGCGCCGGCTGCTCGGGCAGCTCGGCCGGCAGGTCCACCGTGAAGGTGCTGCCCTGCCCCGGCGTGCTGTGCAAGGCCAGCGTGCCGCCCAGGCGCTGCGTCAGCTCGCGCGAGATCGACAGGCCCAGCCCGGTGCCGCCGAACTGCCGGCTGGTCGAGCCGTCGGCCTGGCGGAAGGCCTCGAAGATGACCTCGTGCTTGTCGGCCGGAATGCCCACCCCGGTGTCGCGCACCTCGAAGCGCACCGCGCCACCGGCCAGCGGCTGCAGCGCCAGCGTCACCTTGCCGTTGACGGTGAACTTCACTGCATTGGCCAGCAGGTTCTTCAGCACCTGCTGCAGGCGCCGGCTGTCGCTGAAGATGTGCTCCGGCAGGCCCGGGTCCAGCGCCACCTCGAAGCCCAGGCCCTTCTTCTCGGCCAGCGCGGCAAACACCGTCTGCAGCCGCGTGGCCAGTTCCCGCAGCGGCACGCGTTCACGCTGCAGGTCGGCATGGCCGGCCTCGATCTTGGAGAGGTCCAGCACGTCGTTGATCAATGCCAGCAGGTCGTTGTTGGCATCGAAGATCGCGCGGGCGAAGCGCACCTGCTCCTCGCTCAGCCGGCCTTCCTTGTTGGCCGCCAGCAGCTGCGAGAGGATCAGCGAGCTGTTCAGCGGCGTTCGCAGCTCGTGCGACATGTTGGCCAGGAACTCGGACTTGTAGCGGCTGGCAGCCTCCAGCGCCTCGGCATTGGCCTGCAGCGCGGCCTGCGACTGCAGCAGCTCCTGCTGCTTGTCGGCCATGGCCCGCGCATGCAGCGCCAGCTGGCCGTTGACACGCTCCAGTTCGGTCTGCTGCGTCTCCAGCTCGGCCTGCGACTCGCGCATGATGCGGCCCTGCTCCTCCAGCTCCTCGTTCGACACGCGCAGCTCTTCCTGCTGGGCCTGCAGTTCCTCGGCCTGGCGCTGGGTTTCCTCCAGCATGGCCTGGCGCTCCAGCCGGTAGACGGCGCTGCGCAAGGCCACGCCTGCAACTTCGCTGACACGGAGCGCCAGCTCCTCGCAGAGCGGCAGGTCCAGCGTGGCACGCGCTACACCGAGTTCGATCACGCCGACGTTGCGGCCCTCCGCATGCAGCGGCATCAGCAGCAGGTGCTCGGGCAGGCTGCGGCCCAGTGCGGACTGCAGCCCCAGGTGCCCCTCCGGCGCCGGGCTCAGCGCATTGAATCGGTCCTGGCGTGCGGCCTCGCCGAGCAGGCCGTCCTGCAGCGTGAGCGTCGCCGGCAGCGTGGCCAGGTCGGCCGCGTGACTGCCAAATCGCAGCAGCCGTTCGCCGTCGCGCCGATAGGCCGCGGCCACCGAAGGCGTCAGCCAGCCGCACAGCATCGCACAGCAGGCCTCGCCCACCTGCTCGATCGTGAGCTCTCCGGCAAGGCGCTGCGCCAGCGCCGATTCCGCCTGCTGCAGCCACAGCTGGCGCTGCATGGCTTCCCGCTGTCGCAGCACCCGCGAGACCACCACCGCCATCACGACGAATGCCATCGCGCCCATGCCGCGATTCACATGGAGCAGCAAAATCGACGCCGATCCCGGCGGCGAAAAAATCAACCCCAGGTAAGTGAAGACCAGCGCCACGCCCAGCAGCAGGTAGGGCACCCTGGGCCGCCGCTGCAACAGCGACAGCGACAGCGGCAGCAGGTACAGCACCCACTCGGCAAAGCCCAGCGGTGTCAGCACGTCCACCAGCAACAGGCCCAGCTCAAACAGCAGCGCCGCGGCCAGTACCAGGTGATCACGGCGGTCTACGGTTTGGTACGACGAAAACGGCATGGAGTCAGGCAGCAGGCTTGGGCGACGCAGCGGAATTTTTGCCGACGGTCCGCGCGAAGTCTGTAGGCCGGAACCTACATGTCGCCGCGGCGGCCACCGGCTGGCAATACCCACCACGGCGCCAGACACTTCGATCACGCCAAAGGACCGGCTCATCTCCTGATCCACCACAGCAGATGAAGCCCCGGGCCAAGGCAAGGACAGAAGGCGGGACGTGTGGCAACTGCATGGGCCCGGGGCAGTCCCCGGGTTCACCCGCCGATCAAGCAACCAACCTTTCCAAGGGACAACATCATGAAAAACTCCAAGCTGCTGAACAAATCTCTCGTGGCCATTGCTGCGCTCTGCTGCTTCGGCGCGGCCCAGGCCAACAACTTCAGCAAGAGTGCCTACGACGGCGCCAGGAAGGACATCGAGACCACCTACAAGGCCGAGAAGGACAGCTGCGACAAGCAGACCGGCAACGCCAAGGACATCTGCGTCGAACAGGCCAAGGCCAACGAGAAGGTCGCCAAGGCTCGCCTGGAATTCAACTACACCGGCAAGCCGACCGATGAAGCCAGGTTGGCCGAAGCGCAATCCGATGGCCGCTATGAGGTGGCCAAGGAAAAGTGCGACGACCTGGCCGGCAACGCCAAGGACGTCTGCGTGAAGGAAGCCAAGGCTGCACATGACTCCGCCAAGGCCGACCTGAAGGCGCACAAGAAGATCGTCAACGCCGAGCAGGACGCGCTCGACACCAAGATGACCGCCGAGTACAAGGTGGCCAAGGAGAAGTGCGACGGCCTGTCGGGCGACGCCAAGGACACCTGCGTGGCCTCTGCCAAGGCCCGCTACAACCAGAGCTGGTGAACTGATCGCGTCATGCCTCCGGGCTGACGCAGCCAGCCAGAAGGCGCCGCTCTGTCGGCGCCTTTTTCATGCGCGCCTTGTTGTCACCGGAGGCCCCGTGGCCACAGATCCTCGCCATCCCGATGCCCCAGAGGTCCGCAAGGGCCAGGCCCAGCCACCGCTGAGCCGGGCCGAGTTCAGCATCCGCTTCCAGCGCCGCTTCTACGACCCCGCCTTCCAGGCCGAGCGCGAAGCGCTGGGCCGCATCGAGGAAATCGCCTGGCAGGCGCTGCAGGACAGCCGCAAATCGCCCATCACGCGCCCGGCAGGCCCCGGCTTTGCGGACCCGGGCTACGAGACCTCGGTGGAATGGTTGGCCACGTGTGAGCGGCTTCGTGCAGCCGAGGCGCGCCAGCGCGAGCCGGCCACGGCATCCCGCGTGCTGCTGGTCAACGCCAGCGCCCGCAACGACAACACCTGCCCCGGCGAAGTCTCCAAGACCTGGCGCCTGGCCGGCCTGGCGAAGGAAGTGCTGCAGGCGCAGGGGCTGGAAGCCGACCTGCTGGACCTTAGCGAACTCACCTCCGAATACGGCCGCGAGATCCACCCCTGCAAGGGCTGCGCATCCACCGCGATGCCGCTTTGCCACTGGCCGTGCAGTTGCTATCCCAACCACGCGCTGGGCCAGTCCCACGACTGGATGGCCGACATCTACGAGCGCTGGGTCGCCGCGCATGGCGTGATCCTGCTCGCGCCCACCTACTGGTACCAGTCGCCCAGCCCGCTGAAGCTGATGATCGACCGCCTGGTGTGTGCCGATGGCGGCAACCCGGACCCGAGCAGCACGCATGGCAAGAAGCCGGAGGAAGCCAAGGCCATCGAGCAGAAGGGTTGGGACTATCCCAAGCACCTGGCTGGCCGCGTCTTCGGGCTGGTGGTGCATGGCGACGTCGCCGGCATCGAATCGCAGCGGCGCAACCTGGCCGACTGGCTGAACTGGATGGGCCTGATCGAAGCCGGCCGCCAGTCGCAGCTGGACCGCTACGTCGGCTACTGCGAACCGTACTGGAACAGCCACCAGGCGCTGGACCGCGACGAGGCCGTGCAGGAAGAAGTGCGCAACGTGGCACGCGCGGCGGCCGCGGCGGTGGGCCTGCTGCGCGAAGGCAAGCTGCCGCAGCCGGATGCGAAGCTGACGCCGCCCCGCATGAAGTGAGCGGGAAATGCCGACTTCAGGTGGCCGACTTCAGGTGGCCGGCTTCAGATCGCCAGCCAGTGCCAGGCCGCGCTGTAGCAGCCCAGCAGGATCGCCGCGATGCCGAGGTTGACCAGCAGCGGCCGCACGCCGGTGCGCAGGTCCAGCCCCATGCGCGCACCCAGGCTGAACCACCAGACCATCAGCAGCAGCGCGCCGACCTCGTCGGCGCCCACCTGCGGGTTGGCCTGCAGCATCGCGGCCACGCCACACAGCCACAGGCCGAGGCCCACCACCGAGGCTTCGGTGAAGGCCTTGAAAGTCGGCTTGCGCCATTGAATGCCCAGGATCTGCATGAGTCGGCCTGCGGGAAAGAAGCTGCGGGGAAAAAGACGGCAAGGCGGGAAATTCGGGCAACAGTCGAACACGCCCGGTGCGGAACCGGCGCGCGCAAGCGCCAGGCGGCGATCACTGTGCAGGCGGAATCTTAGCCAGGACCGCTGCTTTCCAAGCCCGGAACACCGGCGTCATCGCGGGTCTTTCAAGGCATTTGGCGGCGCGCCAACAACACCGCCAGCAACACCGTGGCCTCGTGGTGCGTCCTCGCCCCGCGCCGAGGCGGCGCGCACCGCGAGGCGCTTCAGCTTGGTGCTCCGGCGGCCCAGCGGCCGCCGGCAACGACGCCAAAGGCCTGCAACCGCCCTGGCACATCGCTTGCATGTCCTTCCGCCCGAGAGGGACGGCCGAGACAGCGCCGTTCTTTGAATGGTGGCTAGGGTTCCGACCGCTTCGGCGGTGTCTGGTCCGAGAGCTGCCGGCGGGCCGCAAGGCACGTTACACGGCGGGACAAAAACCCGGGAGGCGGCTTCGTCAGAGGTCCCTCTCGCCGTTCGTCCCAACCCAGCCGGAGTGCCCCGCCCATGTCTTCCGTTGCCAAATTTTCCGCCCTTGCCGCCGCCCGTTCGGCCCTGCGCCGCGCCACCTTTGCCGTGGCCTTGCTCGGCTGCGCAGCCGCTGCCGTCTCGCCTCAAGCGGCGCAAGCCGAGGTCAAGGTCGGGCTGTCCGACTGGCCGGGCTGGGTCGCCTGGTACATCGCCGACCAAAAGGGGTACTTCAAGAAAAACGGCGCCGATGTGAAGCTGGTCTGGTTCGCCAACTACACCGACTCGATCTCCGCCCTCTCCTCCGGCCAGCTGGACGCCAACAGCCAGACCTGGAGCGACACGCTGGGCCCGCTGGCCAAGGGGATCAAGCTCAAGGCCGTGTTGGTCAACGACAACTCGGCCGGCAACGACGCGCTGATGGTCTCGCCCAAGATCAAGGGCTACGCCGACCTGAAAGGCAAGAGCATCGCGCTGGAGCAGTACAGCATCTCGCACTTCGTGCTGGCCACCGCGCTGGCCAAGAACGGCATGAAGCCGGCCGACGTGAAGATCGTCAACCTGCCGGCCGGCGACGCCGCCGCGGCCTTCCTGGCCGGGCGTGTGGACGCCGCCGTGGTCTGGAACCCGTGGGTCAACCAGATCCAGCAGTCCGGCAAGGGCCGCGCGCTGTTCACCTCCAAGGACATGCCGGGCCTGGTGCCCGACCTGCTGGTGGCGCAGGAGAAGGCCATCGCGTCCAAGCGCAAGGAGTTCGTCGGCATGATCCGCGCGTGGTTCGAGGTCGAGAAGTTCGTGCGCGAGCAGCCGGCCGAAGCCGCCAAGATCATGGCCAAGGTCGTCAGCATGAAGCCAGACGAATACCAGGTCTTCCTGCCCGGCACCCGCTTCTTCGACGCCGCGACCAACAAGGCCGCCTTCGACGCCAAGAACCCGCAGTCGCTGGTCGCCGTGGCACCCACCATCGCCGCCTTCCTCACCGAGCACAAGCTGATCGACGGCAAGCCAGACGCAGCGGCCGGCGTGGACGGCTCGCTGCTGCAAGAGGCCCTGGGCACCGCCACCGCTGCCAAGTGAGGCGGCGCCCATGTCACAGATCCTGCAGATCCGGCAGGCCATCGGCCGCCGCACCTACCTCGCGCTGGCGCTGGCCGGGTTGATCCTGCCGCTGGCCGGCTGGGCCCTGCTGGCAGCCAGTGGCCAGGTGGAGTCGGTGTTCATGCCGGGGCCGCAAAAGGTGCTGGGCCGCATCGCCAGCTGGTGGTCCGAGGACGACCTGCTGGGCGACGCCGGCATCAGCATCCTGCGCGTGGTCGCCGGCTGGGCGCTGGCCGCGCTGCTGGCATTGCCGCTGGGCCTGTTCATCGGCAGCTGGCGCGCCATGCAGGCGCTGCTGGAGCCGCTGACGGACTTCATCCGCTACATGCCGGCCGTCGCCTTCGTGCCGCTGGTCATGCTGTGGGTGGGCATTGGCGAAGGGGCGAAGGTGGCCATCATCTTCATCGGCACCTTCTTCCAGATGGTGTTGATGGTGGCCGAGGACGTGCGCCGCGTGCCGATGGCGCAGATCGAGGCCGCGCAGACCATGGGCGCCACCCGGCGCGAAGTGGTCGAGCAGGTCATCGTGCCGTCTGCCAAGCCGGCCCTGCTGGACACGCTGCGCGTGACCATGGGCTGGGCCTGGACCTACCTGGTGGTGGCCGAGCTGGTGGCCGCGAACTCGGGGCTGGGCTTTGCCATCCTGAAGGCCCAGCGCTTCCTGCAGACCGACAAGATCTTCGCCGGCATCCTGCTGATCGGCCTGATCGGGCTGGCCATCGACCAGCTGTTCCGCCTGCTGCACCGCAAGGCCTTCCCATGGATGTACGGGAGACACTGAGATGACCCTCGCCACATTGGACGTGATGCCGTCCCTCTGCTGCCGGGCCCTGGGCAAGACCTACCCCGGCGGCAAGCAGCCGGCGCTGGTGGACGTGAACCTGGACATTGCGCCGAACGAGTTCGTCACCCTCGTCGGCGCCTCGGGCTGCGGCAAGTCCACGCTGCTGCGCTGCATGGCCGGGCTGGAGCGGCACGACCAGGGCGAGCTGCGCGTCTGCGGCCAGCCGATTGCCGGGCCGGGGCCGGACCGGGCCATGGTGTTCCAGCACTACAGCCTCTATCCGTGGCTGACGGTGATCGAGAACATCCGCTTCGTGCGCCGGCTCTCCGTCCACACCCGGGACAGCAGCAGCAGCGACGTGGAGGCTGCCAGCGGCCGGGCCGATGCCCTGCTGCAGCTGATGGGATTGGACGCCGTGCGCGACGCCTACCCCAACCAGCTCTCCGGCGGCATGCAGCAGCGCGTGGCGATCGCCCGCGCACTGATGAGCGGCCCGCCCATCCTGCTGATGGACGAACCTTTCGGCGCACTGGACGCGCAGACCCGCGAGGTCATGCACGACCTGATCGCCCACGTGCACCGGCAGGAGCGCAGCACCATCGTGTTCGTCACCCATGACGTGGAAGAGGCGCTGTACCTCGGCCACCGCGTGGTGCTGATGGCGCCGCGTCCCGGCCGCATCGACACCATCTACCCGGTGCCGCTGCCCGCCCGCCGCAAGCAGGACATGAAGCTGGCCCCGGAGTTCCTCGCGCTCAAGCGCGAGATCCTCGAACGCATCCGCGACACCTCGGGCATGAAGACCGACCTGGAGCTGCTCGAAAAGCTCAGCCAGGCCGCCGCGTAAAGCGGCACCTCTTTTGGAGACCGACATGAAAACCTTGGTCCACACCCTGGACAACCCGCCGGCCAGCGCGCCGGTGGACACGCCCGCGCTGTGGCGCGAGTTCGCGCCCACGCTGCCGGCGGATGCAGTGCTGTGGTCCGACATCGTGCCCGGCGGCTGCCACGGCGCGCGCCTGCTGCGCCGCGGCACTTCGCTGCGCATGGTCGCGCTGGACGCCTCGGCCAACTTCAGCTTCGTGCTGTATGCCGCAGTCGACCTGCTGGAGCGCTACAACATGCCCGACACGCTGAAGGCCCAGCACACCGCCCACCTGACCCGCGGCCACGTGCTGATGAGTGACATGGGCCGCGCGATGGCCAGCATCACCGAAGACACGCTGGGCTGGCATGACCCGCTGGGCGCGCTGCTGGACGAAGCCCTGCTCGCCGCCAAGTACCCAGCCCAGCGCTATGCCACGCACCGCAACGATATGGCCCGCGCCGGCCGCGAAGGCCTGCAGGTCGAACTGGCCAAGTTCGGCCTCGCGCCGCGCGACCTGATCGCGCCGGTGAATGCCTTCAGCAAGGTGCAGGTGGACCTCGAAGGCCGCTTCCAGTTCGCCGAGCGCCATGCCAAGCCCGGCAGCACGCTGGAACTGCGCTGCGAGATGGACCTGCTGCTGGCCTACAGCAGCGCGCCGCATGCGCTGGACCCTGCGCCCGTCTACACGCCCGGCCGCATTGGCCTGGCGGCCTGGCATTCCGGCACTGCGCCGGCAGAGGATTTCTGCCGCAGCTTCCGCCCGGAAAACGCCCGTGCTTTGCACAACACCGAACTGCTTTTTGCCTGAGGCCGCGATGACTGCCAACGCCACTGCATTCCGCATCCAGGAGAGCCCGCTGGACCCGGCGGACGCCTTGCACGACCACACCGTGCCGGCAGGCGAGCCTTGCCTGCTGGCCATCCAGGCCGGCCAGACGCTGCGCCTGGTCGACCTCGAAGGCAACCAGGCCATCGACGCGCTGTTCTACGCCCAGGCCCCGCTGGGCGAGCGCTACAGCGCCACCAACACCATGCTGGCCCAGGGCGGCATCTACCTGACCACCGGCTCGGTGCTGATGAGCAACACCGGCCGCAAGATGGCCACCGTCGTGGCCGACACCTGCGGCCGCCACGACACCCTGGGCGGCGCCTGCTCCACCGAGAGCAACCAGGTGCGCTATGCGCTCGGCAAGCGCCACATGCACGCCTGCCGCGACAACTTCCTCAGCGCGCTGCTGGCCGCCGACATCGGCCTGGGCAAGCGCGACCTGGCGCCCAACATCAACTTCTTCATGAACGTGCCGGTCACCCCCGAAGGCGGGCTGAAGTTCGACGATGGCGTCTCCGCACCCGGCAAGTACGTGGAACTGCGCGCCGAGATCGACCTGTGGCTCCTGATCTCCAACTGCCCACAGCTGAACAACCCCTGCAACGGCTACGACCCAACCTCCGCCCAGGTCTTGATCTGGGACAGGGACTGTTGAGTCTTCGAATGCCGCGACACAACACCCCGTTCGGGCTGAGCCTGTCAAAGCCCTCTGCCCCGTTCGGGCTGAGCCTGTCGAAGCCGTGTGCCTTCACGCAGGCACTTCGACAAGCTCAGTGCGAACGGAAAGAAAAATCCCATGACACCGTGCCCCGTTCGGGCTGAGCCTGTCTAAGCCCTCTCCCCCGTTCGGGCTGAGCCTGTCGAAGCCGTGTGCCGCCGCGCAGGCACCTCGACAAGCTCAGTGCGAACGGATGGGAAAGCGCGTCGCCTTCTTCACGGCCTCAGGACGACCTGAGTCGCTGCCCAAGACCCGGCGGGACGGCCCGCCCTCACCTCACAGGTGAAGGTCCTATGTCTTTCAATACAGTCCTCATCGCGAACCGCGGCGCCATCGCCTGCCGCATCATCCGCACGTTGCATGCGCTGGGCCTGAAGGCCGTGGCGGTCTACTCCGAGGCGGACGCCGATGCGCGCCATGTCGCAATGGCCGACCAGGCGGTCTGCATTGGCCCCGCACCCGCCGCTCAGAGCTACCTGAATGCCGAGCGCATCCTCGCCGTGGCACGCGAGACCGGCGCCGGCGCGATCCACCCCGGCTACGGCTTCCTGTCTGAGAACCCCGGTTTTGCCGAAGCCTGCGAAGCGGCAGGCTTCGCTTTCATCGGCCCCACGCCAGCGCAGATGCGTGCCTTCGGCCTGAAGCACAGCGCGCGTGAACTGGCGCTGGCGCATGGCGTGCCACTGCTGCCCGGCAGCGGGCTGCTGGTTGACGCCGAAGAGGCGCGACACGAGGCCGCGCGCATCGGCTACCCGGTGATGCTCAAGAGCACCGCGGGCGGCGGCGGCATCGGCATGCGGCTGGTGCGCGACGAGGCCGAACTCGCGGCCGCCTGGGAGGCCGTGTCGCGCCTGGCACGGGCCAATTTCAAGGACGCGGGGCTGTTCCTGGAGAAGTTCGTCGAGCAGGCGCGACACATCGAGGTGCAGCTGTTTGGCGACGGCCGGGGCGAGGTCGTCGCGCTGGGCGAGCGGGACTGTTCGGCCCAGCGGCGCAACCAGAAGGTGATCGAAGAAACGCCGGCCCCGCACCTGCCAGGCGAAACCCGTGAGGCGCTGCAGGCCGCCGCGCTGCGCCTGGGCCGCGCGGTGAACTACCGCTCGGCTGGCACCGTGGAATTCGTGCTGGACGCGGCCACCGGCGCCTTCTACTTCCTGGAGGTCAACACCCGGCTGCAGGTGGAGCACGGCGTGACCGAGCAGGTCACCGGCATCGACCTGGTGGCGTGGATGGTGAAGCTCGCACGCGGCGAGGCCTTCCCGCTGGTCGCACCGGCGCCGCAGGGCGCGTCCATCCAGGTGCGCCTGTACGCAGAAGACCCGGCCCGCCAGTTTCAGCCCTGCGCCGGGCTGCTCACCGAAGTGGTCTGGCCAGACGACGTGCGGGTCGACGGCTGGGTCGAAGCCGGTACCGAGGTGCCGCCGAACTACGACCCGATGTTGGCCAAGCTGATCGTCACCGCCGCCACGCGCGAAGGGGCCGTGGCCAAGCTGGCCGCCGCGCTGGACGCCACGCGCCTGGCCGGCATCGAAACCAACCTGCGCTACCTGCGCGCGGTGGTCAGCAGCGAAACCTTTCGCGAGGGCCGTGTCATCACCGCCACGCTCGGCCGGTTCAGCTGGGCGCCGCGGGCCGTCGAAGTGCTGGAAGCCGGCGTGCAGACCAGCGTGCAGGACTGGCCGGGCCGGCAAGGCCTGTGGGCCGTGGGTGTGCCACCTTCGGGCCCGATGGACGGCCTGGCCATGCGCCTGGCCAACCGGCTGGTGGGCAATGCCAGCAATGCCGCCGCCCTAGAATGCACCCTCGCCGGCCCGGCGCTGCGCTTCCATGCGGACGCGGTGATCGCACTGACCGGCGCCGACATGGGCGCCACGCTGGACGGCCAGCCGCTTCCCCCTTGGCGCTCGCATGCCGTGCCTGCCGGCAGCGTGCTGCGCCTGGGCGCCGTGCAAGGCGCAGGCGCGCGGGCCTACCTGGCGCTACGTGGCGGGCTGGACCTGCCGCAGTACCTCGGCAGCCGCAGCACTTTCACGCTGGGCCAGTTCGGCGGCCATGGCGGTCGCACGCTGCGCACCGGCGACCTGCTGCATCTGGCCGACAAGACCAGCGCACCGGCCCCCATCAAAGCGCTTCAGCCGCCTGCCTATGCGCAGCACTGGGACATTGGCGTGCTCTACGGCCCGCATGGCGCGCCAGACTTCTTCACGCCGGCCGACATCGAAGCCTTCTTCGCGGCCGGCTGGCAGGTCCACTACAACTCCAGCCGCACCGGCGTGCGCCTGATCGGCCCCAAGCCCGAGTGGGCGCGACCGGACGGCGGCGAAGCCGGGCTGCATCCGTCCAACCTGCACGACAACGCCTACGCCATCGGCGCCATCGACTTCACCGGCGACATGCCGGTCATCCTCGGGCCGGACGGGCCCAGCCTGGGCGGCTTTGTCTGCCCGGCCGTGGTGGTGGCCGCCGAGCGCTGGAAGCTGGGCCAGCTGCGTCCGGGCGACACCATCCGATTCCGGTGCCTGAATGCCGAGCAAGCTGCGGTGTTGCAGACCGCCGAAGACGCGCTGGTCGAGTCGCTGGACGCGCCGTGGCCACGGCTGCCCGATTGCACGCCAGCCGAGCAGGTCACGGCGCTGCACAGCCCGGTGCTGCTGCGCGACCCGGCCGAAGGCGAGCTGCCCGAGATGGTGGTGCGCCAGGCGGGGGACCGCTACCTGCTGGTCGAATACGGCCCGCAGGTGCTGGACCTGGAACTTCGCATGCGGGTGCATGCGCTGATGCTGGCGCTGCAGGCCAGGCGGGACGCGGGCGAGCTGCCCGGCATCGTCGACCTCACGCCGGGCATCCGCTCGCTGCAGGTGCATCACGACCCGACGCGCCTGAGCCGCGAGGCCCTGCTGCAACTGCTGCTGGCCACCGACCACGCGCTGCCACGCAGCGACGACTTCGAAGTGCCCTCGCGCACCGTCTGGCTGCCGCTGTCCTGGGACGACCCGACGACGAAGCTCGCCATCAAGAAGTACATGCAGTCGGTGCGGCCGGACGCGCCCTGGTGCCCCAGCAACATCGAGTTCATCCGCCGCATCAATGGGCTGGATTCGGTGCAGCAGGTCTACGGCACGGTGTTCGACGCACGCTACCTGGTGATGGGCCTGGGCGATGTGTACCTGGGCGCGCCAGTGGCCACGCCGGTGGACCCGCGCCACCGCCTGGTCACCACCAAGTACAACCCGGCCCGCACCTGGACGCCCGAAAACGCGGTGGGCATTGGCGGCGCTTACCTCTGTGTCTATGGCATGGAAGGCCCGGGCGGCTACCAGTTCGTCGGCCGCACGGTGCAGATGTGGAACCGCTGGCGCGATGCACGCAGCGGCGCGCTGGAATTCGAAGCCGGCAAGCCGTGGCTGCTGCGCTTCTTCGACCAGATCCGCTTCTACCCGGTCAGCGAAAACGAACTGCTGCAGATGCGCCGCGACTTCCCCGCCGGCCGGTTGCGCCTGCGCATCGAGGAAGGCACGTTCCGCCTCAAGGACTACCGCGCGCTGCTGGCCGAACACGCCGCCGAAATCGTCGCCCACAAGGCCCGCCAGCAAGCCGCCTTCGATGCCGAACGCGAACGCTGGCGCGAGGCCGGCCAGGCCGAATACGTCGGCGAACCCGAGGCCGACGCGCCGAGCGATGACGACCCACGACCCCCCGGCACCCGCGCCGTGCACTCGCAAGTGCCCGGCAGCGTCTGGCGCGTGCTGGTCAACGAAGGCGACACCGTGGCCGAAGGCGACACACTGGTCATCGTCGAGTCCATGAAGATGGAGTTCGCGGTCGTGGCGCCCTGCGCGGGCCAGGTCTGGCGCGTGGCTTGCCGCGAGGGTGGCGCGGTGGGTGCGGGGCAGGAAGTGGTGTGGCTGACCGCCTGATCGAGGCCCTGCGAAAGCGGAAGAAGCATCCGCATGCGTGCCAACCGGGCAGTGGCGCACTGGTTCCGAAGGGTTCAGAAGCAAGCATCGCAAGGTGTGTTGCGAATCATTCGCAATAGAATTCATGGTTTTCCCGCAGTCCGCTTCTCACCTCATGCCCGATCACTCCACCGTCTCCATTGCGCCGCATCTGGCGCTGACCACCTTGGCCGCCGCGCTGATGAGCCTGGGCGCCCAAGCCCAAACGACGGGCGATGCGCCAGCCGTCACCCCGCCCCCGCCGCCCGAACAGGTGGTGGTCACCGCCACGCGGGGCGGCAAGGCGGTGGAGAAGATCCCCGGTGCCGTCAGCGTGATCGGCCGCAGCGAGATCGAGGCCCAGGGCCTGATCAGCGAAGACCCGAGCGCGCTGCTGGCTGTCCAGGTGCCGGGCTATGCACCTTCTCGGCAGAAGCTGAGCAACTTCGGCGAGGGCCTGCGCGGGCGCAATGCCCTGCTGCTGCTGGACGGCATTCCGCAGACCAACCCGCTGCGGCTGGGCGGCCGCGAAGGCTATTTCGCCGACCCGATGATCGTGCAGCGCATCGAGGTGGTCAGCGGCGCTTCGGCGGTGCAGGGCATGGGCGCCACCGGCGGCATCGTCAACACCATCACCCGCACGCCGCAGACGCCCGGCACCCATCAGACGGTGGAGCTGAAGTACAGCACCCAGGGCCACAGCAACAGCCAGGGCTGGAAGGCAGGCTACATGCTGGAGCACCTGAGCGAAGGCGAGAACCCTTACGACGTGCTGCTCTACCTGGGCAAGCGCGAGCAGGACATTGGGGTGGACGGCGACGGCCGCTACCTGGCCACCGAATCGCTGCACCAGGCCAGGGATGCCTACTTGAAGCTGGGCCAGCAGGTCGGCACGCAGCGCTTCCAGTTGATGCTCAACCAGTTCCACGCAGACGGCTTTGACGACTGGGTCGATGTGGACGGGGACCGCGACACCGGCCTGCCCACCTCGGCGCAACACGGTACGTTGGACTGGCAGGCACCGCGCAACCAGGTGCGCTCGACCAGCCTGGAATGGAGCGACAGCGACCTGGCCGGCGGCGTGGCCTCGGTGCAGCTCTTCAAGCAGACCTTCAGCGCCCGCTACACCGGCGGCGTGATCACCACCTTCCAGGACGCCAGCCTCGCCCCCACCGGCACGCTGGTGGACCAGAGCCAGATCGATGCCGACAAATGGGGCTTGCGCAGCAGCTGGGTGCGGCCGGACTTCGGGCTGCATGGCCTGGAGTTCACCGGTGGCGTGGACCTGCTGCACGACACTTCCTCGCAGAAGCTGACCATGACCGGCCGCACCTGGGTGCCGCCGCTCAAGTACCGCAGCCTGGCGCCGTTCACCCAGCTGGAATACACCTGGAACGACCTGACCCTGCGCGCCGGCTTGCGCCACGAGAACAGCCACCTGGACGTGGACAGCTACACCACACTGGCTTTCTACGGCAACCGCGCGGTGCAGGGCGGCACGCGCGATTCGGCCAAGCTGGTCAAGAGCCTGGGCGGCGTCTGGCGCTTCGGCGACAGCGGCTGGTCCAGCTTCGTCTCGTACAACGAAGGCTTCGGCATGCCGGACGTGGGCCTGATCCTGCGGGCCATCAAGACGGCGGGCCAGTCGGTGGACAGCCTGGTGGACCTGCAGCCCATCGTCACCAACAACCGCGAGCTGGGCCTGGCCTGGCGCGGCGCCGGTGCGAGCTTCAGCGCTTCGGTCTATGACTCGCGCTCCTCGCTGGGCAGCCAGATCGTGGTCAGCAACGGCATCGGCACCGTGCAGCGGGTGCCCATCCAGGTCAAGGGCTTCGAGTTCAGCGGCCAATGGCGCGTGCTGCCCACGCTGAAGCTGGATGCCAGCTACGCGCTCACCCGCGGCCGCACCGCCGCCGCCGCCGGCCAGCCGCTGGACCTGGACCTCGGTGCCCGCTCGCAAGGGCCGGACAAGCTGGTGATGGCCGGCCAATGGGACTTTGCACCGGAGATGAGCGGCCGCCTCACCCTCTCGCACTTCCGGCCGCGCACTGCCAATGAAGACAAGCTCTCCGGCACCACCCGCCTGGCGGAGCACTTCAGCGGCTACACCGTGCTGGACCTCGCCACCACCTGGCGTTCCAGCTGGGGCGACCTGGGCCTGGGCGTCGAGAACCTGCTGGACCGCCAATACTTCACCTACTACGGCCAGGCCAATTACTCTGGCGGCAATGACGACTACTACGCAGGTCGCGGCCGGACCTTCACCGTCAGCTGGAAGCGGCAGTTCTGATGCGCAAATGGTGGACATGGGGCCATCGCTGGGTAGGCTTGCTGGCCGGCCTGTTGATGGCGATGATGGGCCTCACCGGCAGCGTGATGGTCTGGCAGGCGGAACTCGACGCTGCCCTGAACCCGCAGTGGTTCGGCCCCAGCGCCTGCGCCCGGGCCGGCACCGCGGCGCAGCCGGAAAAGCCGTTGGCAACAGTGCTGGCCGTGCTGGCCCGCGAGGCACCGCAGGTCCGCCCCGCCATCATCGTGGCGCCCACCCACGCTGGCGCCAGCTACCAGGTCTGGGAAGCGCGGGACCCGCGCACCGGCCTGCGCCGCGAACACTTCGTGGACCCAGCCTGTGGCCGCTACCTGGGCCAGCGGGACCGTGGCGCCTGGGTGATGGACCGCGCCCACGCCGTGCCCGCGCTGTACGAACTGCACAGCCGGCTGCTGGCCGGCGAGACCGGCCACCTGATCATTGGCAGCGGTGGCCTGCTGCTGCTGGCGCTGGCGATCAGCGGCGTGGTGCTGGCCTGGCCGCGGCGCAGCAGCCGCGAGGCCTGGCGCCGCACGCTGAGCATCAAGACCGATGCCTCGGCCGTGCGCCTGTGGTTTGACGCTCACCGCGCGCTGGGCCTGTGGCTGGCGCCGCTGCTGCTCCTGCTGCCACTGACTGGCGCGATGATGGTCTTCAGCGACAGCGCTCGAACTGTTGTGGCTGCGGTGCTGCCTACGCAGCCGCGGCAGGCAAAGCCGATGACGGCTGCCAAGGATGCAGGCCCATCTCTGCCCAGCCCAGCGGTGCCGCTGGATGAGCTGGTGCAGCGAGCGCAGTCTCGCTTTCCCGCTGCCACCTGGTCCCGCCTGAGCCTGCCGGCCAAGGCCGGAGCGCCCTACGAGCTTCGCCTGCTGCAGGCCGGCGAGCCGCGGGTGGACACCGGCAACACCCGCGTGCGACTGGACGCCGGCGGCCGGGTGCTGAGCCAGTCCGATCCGCTGAACGCGCCAGCAGGCAATGTGCTGCTGGACTGGATCTTCCCGCTGCACAGCGCCGAAGCCCTGGGGCTGCTCGCGCGGCTGCTGTGGACGGCGTTCGGCCTGCTGCCTGCCCTGCTGTTCGGCACCGGGCTGTGGCTGTGGTGGCGCCACCAGCGGGCCAGCGCAGCCAGCCGCGCACGCAGCCGGCCGACATCTGTCTCGGCTGGCGGTTAAGGCCACGCTGAAGCAGCGTCCAACCGGGCCTGCCGGTCGCACAAGTCCTCGGAAAAACGAGCCATGAACATCAGCGCGCGGACCTGGGCGGCGGCGGGCCAGTCCCGCTGCTGGTCGATGAGCTGATCCCGCGCGTGGCCTGCATGGCGCGCTGGTGCGCCTGCACCACGCTGGCCTTACTCACCTCGCGGGCCGGCCGCCTGGACGCGGTGTGATGCCGATGGGCACCAATCAACGGCCAATTGCAGGGGAGTAGCTGGTCGTAGGCTCCGATGCCAATGTATCAAGCTCGGGCAGTGTGTCGCGCCTGGCGAAGATGCTTGCCATCTCCGCCGCGTTCTCGGTCCCCCAGGTGCACAGCGGGACGATCGCGGCGGCGAGGCTGCGACCGAGCGGCGTCAGCGCGTAGTCCACACGCGGCGGCACCTCCTTGTAGTCGTTCCGCGCCAACACGCAATCGGCCTCCAGGTCCTTCAACTGCTGGATCAGCACCTTGTCGCTGACGCCCTGGGTCAGGCGCTTGAGCTCGCCGTAGCGCTTCGGGCCGTCGCGCAGGAAAAACAGGATGAGCGGTTTCCATTTGCCCGAGATGACGCGGAGCGTCGCGTTGAGTCCGCAGCCGGTATCGCAGATTTCAGGGGGTGTCGTCATTTTTGATACTTACCAAAAAGTGCATACTTGTCCTTAGGTTATCAGAACTCCATAGTTGTCTTCAGGCAAGCATTTCCCAGCTTTCCTGCATACGCAACCAAGGATTCATGACATGACCAGACTGAATGGAAAGACCGCTGTTGTCACCGGCGGCGCGACAGGCATCGGCTTCGCCGCGGCAAAGCGCTTCATCGAGGAAGGCGCCTTCGTCTTCATCTACGCCCGCCGACAAGAATCGCTAGCCGCCGCTGTAGCGAAGCTCGGGCCCAATGCCCGCGGGGTGCAGGGCTCGGTGTCCGATCTGGCCGACCTCGACCGGCTCTACGCGGCGGTGAAGGCCGAGCGCGGAACCCTCGACATCGTCGTCGCCAATGCCGGCGCGGGAAGCCAGGCTCGCCTCGGCGAGATCACCGCCAAGCACATCGACGAAACCTTCGACACCAATGTGAAGGGCACGATCTTCACGGTCCAGAAGGCGCTGCCGCTGATGGGCAAGGGTGGTTCGATCATCCTGACGGGATCGAGCGCCGGCACCACCGGCGCCCCCGGGATGAGCGCCTACAGCGCGAGCAAGGCGGCAGTGCGCAACCTCGCGCGGACCTGGGCGGAGGACCTCAAAGGCACCGGCATCCGGGTCAACGTGCTGTCGCCCGGGGCGACTGCGACCGAACTCGCGAAGCAGGCGCTGGGTGAAGAGGGCCAGAAGGTCTACGCCGCGATGACACCGCTGCAGCGCATGGCCGATCCGGCGGAGATCGGGGCGGCTGCTGCCTTTCTCGCGTCGTCGGACAGCAGTTTCATGACCGCCAGCGAGGTCGCCGTCGACGGCGGCCTGGCGCAACTCTGACGCACTGCGCCCGGCCGGTCGCCCCATTCGCTATTCGGAGCCGGCCGGGCGTGTTCAAACCCAAGGAGAACACATGAGCTACGCAATCATTGGCTTCGGCCATATCGGCCAAGCGCTTGCCAAGGCGTTTGCGCGCAGCGGCATCGAGGTGTCCGTTGCCACCACGCGCGACCCGGAGAGCTTCGCAGCCGATGCGGCCGCGATCGGGCCCACGGTCATCCCCAAAAAATTGGCGGACGCCCTCAAGGCGGACGTCCTCTTTTTGGCTGTGCGTTTCGAGTCGCACCCGGATGTCGCGAAGGCGCTGCCCACCTGGAAGGGGAAGACCATCGTCGACGTGACCAACGCCTACGGCGTGCCCCCTGAGCAACTGGAAGGACAGCCTTCATCCAAAGTGGTCGCGCAGGCCTTCGCGGGTGGAAGACTGGTCAAGGGCTTCAATCATCTGGTCGCGGCCGTCCTCGACAAGGATCCGGCCGTACACGGTGGCAGGAGAGTCGTGTTCCTGGCAAGCGACGATGACGGCGCAGCAGCGGAGATTGGCGCGCTTGCGGGAAAACTCGGTTTCTCGCCGATCAAACTTGGCGGGCTTTCGGAAGGTGGATTGCTGGTGCAGGCCCGCGGAAACAGCTGGGGCCACCTCATCTTCAAGGACTTGGTCAAGTTCGACTGACGCGCACCACCTTCACACCCGCCGGCGCAGCGTGCGGGGCTTCGGCTTGGCGGGCGGCGTCCAGCGCGGCCAGCGGCTCGTCCATCAACAGCAGCTGCGGGCTGGCGCTTGAGCAGGTGATCGATGCCCAGCGGCGCCGCCGCCTGCAGTCGGACAGGTTGCCGCCCGCATGGCTTTTGAAGGGTTTGAGGCAAACCGATGCTGGCTCGGCGACACTGCGCCCCTTGTCCACATCTGGTCCGCCCTGAGCCCTTGCCCGTGTCACTGCCTGCCCTGCCCGCTCCTCATCTGGCCACCTTGCCCAACGGGCTGCGCGTGGTCGCGCTGCCCATGCCGTGGCGATCCACCGTGTCGCTGAGCGTGTACATCCGCACCGGCAGCCTGCACGAGAGCCAACGCCTGGCCGGCATCAGCCACGTGGTCGAGCACATGGCCTTCAAGGGCACGGCCACGCGGGACTGCCAGCGCATCAACCTGGATGCAGAGCGCCTGGGCGCCGAGGTCAATGCGCACACCGACAAGGACCACACCGCCTTCCACATCGAAGGCCTGGCCGAGGACCTGCTGAGCTTCGTGCCGCTGCTGGCCGACATCGTGCTGAACCCCAGCTTCCCGGCCGACGAGCTGGAGCGCGAGCGCCAGGTCATCCTGCACGAGCTGGCCGAGGTGGAGGAAGACCCGGCCGCCGTCGCCTTCCAGGCCTTCGACCGCGCCTGCTATGGCCGGCGCCACGCCGCGGGCCGACCGGTGATCGGGCTGCGCGCGAACATCGAGCGCTTCAGCCGCGAGGAACTGCTGGGCTATGTGCAGGCGCAGTACGGCGCGTGCAACGTGGTGGTGGCCGCGGCCGGGCCGGTCGAGCCTGATGCATTCATGCGCGCCGTGGAAGCGGCCTTTGGTGGCATGCCGCGCGGCGAACCGAACCTGGCCACGCCGCCGGAGTGGATCGGCGGCATCCAGCAATGCCGGCTGGCCGGCAGCTCGCAGTGCCAGGTGGTGCTGGGCTTCGAGACGCCGACGCTGGCCGACAAGCGACACGTGGCCCATGTGCTGGCCGCTGCGCTGCTGGGCGAAGGCATGAGCTCGCCGCTGCTGGACGAGATCCGCGAGCGGCGCGGGCTGGCCTACTACGCGGCCTGCACGGCCGATGTGCTGCCGATGACCGGGCAGTTCGTCATTGAAGCGGCCACCGCTTCCAAGCAGGCGGCCGAGCTGTTCACCGAGGTGGCGCGCCTGCTGCGCCGGCAGGCCGACGAAGGCCCGGACAAGGTGGGCCTGGCGCGCGCGCGCCGGCAGATGCAGGTGCGCTTCCTGCGCGGGCTGGAGCAGCCAGGCCGTCGGCTGGAAGCGGCTGCGCAGGAGCTGTTCACCTTCGGCGAACTGCGGGACGCCAACGAAGGGCTGGAGCGCCTGCTGGCCGTCCGCCCGAAACAGGTACAGGAAGTTTTCGCGAAGATGCTGGCCCGGCCGGCAGCAGTGGGTCTGGGCGGCAGCGTGCCGGCGAAACTACGCGAACAGGCGCAGGCGCTCTGGGCCTTCTGACCCCGCCGACGCACCGCGTCACTTGACGCGCTGCTTCTCCAGCTTGCGCGCCAGCGTGCGGCGGTGCATGCCGAGTCGGCGGGCGGTCTCCGAGATGTTGAAGTTGGTCGCGGCCAGCGTGTCGTGGATGTGTTCCCACTCCAGCGTCTTGATGGACGTGGTGCGCTCGGTCAGCTCGACTTCGGCATTGCCTTCGCTGCGGTCGAAGGCGGCAATGATGTCGTCGGTGTTGGCAGGCTTGGCCAGGTAGTGGCGCGCGCCCAGCTTGATGGCCTCGACCGCGGTGGCGATGCTGGCGTAGCCGGTGAGCACCACCACCACCATCTCCGGGTTGTGCGCCAGCAGCACCTGCACGCAGGCCAGTCCGGAAGAGCCGTTGGCAAGCTTCAGGTCGACGACGGCGTATTCGGGGCTGTGCAGCGGCAGCAAGGCCTGCACGCCGTCCAGGCTGGCGGCGCGGCGCACTTCGTAGCCGCGGCGCTCGAAGGAGCGGACCAGCGTGCGCGCGAACGCGTCGTCGTCCTCGACGATCAGCAGTTGCGGTTCAGTGTCCATGGCGGGTTCCTTCGGATTTCTGCAACGTCAGGCTGGCCAGCGGCAGCGTCACGCTGACCTCGGCACCGCCCTCGGCCGGGTTGCGGGCGATGATGCGCCCGCCCAGCAAACGGGCCACGTTGACCGACAGGAACAGGCCCAGGCCGCGACCGGGCTTGTTCTTGGTGGATTGGTAAGGCTGGCCGAAATGGGCCAGCATCTCTTCGGCAAAGCCGGGGCCCTGGTCCTGCACGCGCAGCACCAGCGTGTCGTCCTCGTCGCAACTCGCAAGCAGGCGCAGTCGGCCTTGCGGAGCGGCTTCCAATGCGTTGTCCAGCACATTGCAGATCATCTGCTTGAGCGCAGTGTCCGACACGATGGGCAGGTCGGGCGTATTGCTGCGCTCGTAGACGAAGTCCCCTGGCTGGCGCGTGAGCTGCCATTCGGTGGCGAGCTCGTCCAGGAAGGCATGCAGCGTGGTCAGCACCGGTGATTCGCCGCGCGCCTCGCCGGCGGCCATCAGGATGCCGCTGACGATGGTCTTGCAGCGCTTGAGCTGGGCCTGCATTTCCTCGATCTCCTCGCGCAGCTCCGGGTCGCCGGCAAACGGCGCCATGCGCGACCAGTCGCCGACGATGACCGACAGCGTGGCCAGCGGCGTGCCGAGTTCGTGCGCTGCGCCGGTGGCCAGCAGGCCCATGCGCACGATGTGGCCCTCTTCGGCGGCGCGCTGGCGCAGGTCGGCCAGGCGGGCGTCTCGCTGGCGCAGGTTGCTGCCGATGCGGCCGATGAAGATCACCAGCAGCGCGGCGTTGATCAGGAAGCACATCAGCAGGCCGCCGATGTAGTGCATGGACAGCGGCGAGTCGTCCAGGTCGGGCAGGATCAGCGGGTGATGCCACTGGGTCAGCGCCACCAGGCACAGCGAGGTCAAGGCCACCATGGCCCAGACAAACGGCGTGCGCAACAGCACCGCGGTGACGACCACCTGCAGCAGGTAGAGGAAGACAAAGGGGTTGGTGATGCCGCCGCTGAAGAACAGCTGGCCGGTGAGCACCAGCACGTCGACCAGCAGGCCGGCGAACAGCTCGGCCTGGCTGATCTCGCGGCTGGCGCGGGCACGCAGGCCGCAGGCCAGGTTGAACACAGCCAGCGAGGCCAGCAGGACCAGCATTTCGCGGATCGGCAGCCCCAGGTCCAGCACCAGCTGCACGGTGCCGATGGTGGCGAGCTGCCCTGCCACGGCAACCCAGCGCAGCTGGATCAGCTGCAGCAGGTTCTTGCGGCCGGCCAGGCGTTCGGGCGCACGGCCGATTTCGGCAGTGGGGCGCGGAGGGTCAGCCTCGGCGATCGGCAGCGGGGTCAGGAGTGGCATGGGCGGAGGCGGCGGCAGGAAGTTGCCGCTGCCAGGCCCGGCGGGACAGCCAGATCAACGCTGCGGCCAGCATGGCCGCCAGCGTGAACCAGGTGACGGCGTAAACCAGGTGATTGTTGCTGAAGTTCAGCACGGTCAGGCCGGCGCGAGGCCAGGTCTCGGGGGTGCTGTCAGCGCCGGCAGCCTCGGGCGGCAAGGCCTGGTCAACGAAATACGGGGCAACCGGGCCACCCAGCCCGCGCGCAGCGGCAATGGCCCGCACGTCACGCGAATACCAGCGCCCTGCCGCCGGCTCATTGGCCTGCAGCAGGCTGCCCTTGGGTTCGGTGAGCCGCAGCAGGCCGGTCAGCACCTGCGGGCCTTGCGGCTCGGTGGCCAGGCGGCTTTCGCGGCTGCGAAACTCGGGCGGCACGTAGCCGCGGTTGACCAGCAGCCAGAAGCCCTGGCGGCTGTGCAGCGGGGTCAATACCCAATAGCCGGTGCCGTATTCGGTGCTGGCGCGCACCAGGGTTTCGCGGCTGTGGTCGAACTCGCCCTGCAGTTGCAGGCGGCGGTATTCGTCGGCACTGCGGTTCAGCGCCGGCCAGTCGGCCTGGCCCGGTGCGGCCACCGGTGGCGCAACCTGCTGGCGCGTCACGCGGGCGATCAGGTCTTGCTTCCAGGCCAGGCGTTTGACCTGCCAGGTGCCCAGTGCGAGCAGCCCGGCCAGCACCAGCCCGCCGGCCAGCAGGGCCACGAACAGCGCCAGCCGCCCGCGCGGCTTGCGCGCGGTGTCAGCGCTGCTCGTCATGCCTGCTGCCTGCGCTGGACTTACGGGGCAGTGCGCATGTCGTGCATCGGCATCATGTTGGTGTTCAGGTGGTACATCACCCAGATCGAACCCGACAGCATGATGAAGACCACGGCGCCGGTGAAGATCAGCGCCAGCATGGACCAGCCGCCTTCGACCTTGGCGTTCATGTGCAGGAAGTACACCATGTGCACGACGATCTGCACCGCGGCAAAGCCGAGGATCACGGCAGCGGTGACGCCGGAGGACGGCAGCACCTTGGCCATCACCAGCCAGAACGGGATGGCGGTGAGCACGACCGACAGCAGGAAGCCGACCAGGTAGCCCTTGAAGCTGGCATGGTAGGCAATGTCGCCGTGGTGGTCGTCATGGTCATGGTGGCCCTGACCGCGCTTTTGCAGGTGGGAGTTCGTCTCGACGACGTGGGTGCGGTGGTCGCTCATGGCAGCGTGCCCATCAGGTAGACAAAGGTGAAGACGCCAATCCACACGACGTCCAGGAAGTGCCAGAACATCGACAGGCAGACCAGGCGGCGCTTGTTCTCAAGGATCAGGCCACCCCGGTTGACCTGCACCATCAGCGTCACCAGCCAGATGATGCCGAAGGTGACGTGCAGGCCGTGGGTGCCGACCAGCGTGAAGAACGAGGACAGGAAGGCGCTGCGCTGCGGACCGGCACCTTCATGGATCAGGTGCGCGAACTCGGTCAGCTCCAGGCCCAGGAAGGCCAGGCCGAACAGGCCGGTGATGCCCAGCCAGAGCAGCACGCCGTTCTTGCGGCCAGCCTGCATCTGCAGCATCGCGAAGCCGTAGGTGATGGACGAGAACAGCAGCATCGCGGTGTTGGCCGCGACGACCGGCAGCTCGAACAGGTCGGCGCCCGACGGGCCGGCCGCATAGCTGCGACCGAGCACGGCGTAGCAGCCGAACAGCACCGCGAAGATGAGGCAGTCGCTCATCAGGTACAGCCAGAAGCCCAGCAGCGTGCCCTGCTCGGGATGGTGGTGGCCGTCGTCGTAGAAGACCGGCGCTTCGGCGCCGGCGGCTAGCGTGGGGGAAGAACTCATGTTGGACTTCTCAGGTGATCGGTCGGCTTCGGTCAAGCCAGCGCGGCCAGGGCCTTGGTGCGGGCGTCTTCGGTGCGGGTCACCTCGTCAGCCGGGATGTGGAAGTCGCGCTTGTAGTTGAAGGTGTGCACGATGATGGCCACCAGCATCGCAACAAACGACAGGCCGGCGAGCAGCCACATGTGCCAGATCATCGCGAAACCGAAGGCTGCGGCGATCACCGAGATCACGAAACCGGCGGCCGTGTTCTTGGGCATGTGGATGGCCTTGAAGCCGCTGGTCGGGCGCTGGTGGCCGCGCTGCTTCATGTCGTGCCAGGCGTCGTTGTCGTGCACCAGCGGCGTGAAGGCGAAGTTGTAGTCCGGCGGCGGCGACGAGGTCGACCATTCCAGCGTGCGGGCATTCCACGGGTCGCCCGTCAGGTCGCGCAGCTGTTCACGCCTGAGGTAGCTGACCAGCAGCTGGATCAGGAACGAGCCGATGCCCAGCGCGATCAGCACCGCGCCGAAGGCGGCGATGACAAACCAGATCTGCAGCGACGGATCGTCGAAGTGGCTCATGCGGCGGGTCACGCCCATCAGGCCCAGCACATACAGCGGCATGAAGGCGAAGTAGAAGCCGATGACCCAGAACCAGAACGAGCACTTGCCCCAGAACGGATCCAGCTTGAAGCCGAAGACCTTGGGGAACCAGTAGCTGATGCCGGCGAAGGCACCGAACACCACGCCACCGATGATGACGTTGTGGAAGTGGGCGATCAGGAACAGGCTGTTGTGCAACACGAAGTCGGCCGGGGGCACCGCCAGCAGCACGCCGGTCATGCCGCCGATCACGAAGGTGATCATGAACGCGATGGTCCACATCATCGGCAGCTCGAAGCGGATGCGGCCGCGGTACATCGTGAACAGCCAATTGAAGATCTTCGCCCCGGTGGGGATCGAGATGATCATCGTCGTGATGCCGAAGAACGAGTTCACGCTGGCGCCGGAGCCCATCGTGAAGAAGTGGTGCAGCCAGACGAGGTACGACAGGATGGTGATGACGACGGTCGCGTAGACCATCGAGGCATAACCGAACAGGCGCTTGCTGGAGAAGGTCGCGACAACTTCAGAGAAGATGCCGAACACCGGCAGCACCAGGATGTAGACCTCCTGGTGGCCCCAGATCCAGATCAGGTTCACGTACATCATCGCGTTGCCGCCAAGATCGTTCGTGAAGAAGTTGGTGCCGACGTAGCGGTCCAGGCTGAGCAGCACCAGCACGGCGGTCAGGATGGGGAAAGCGGCGACGATCAGCACGTTGGTGCACAGGGCGGTCCACGTGAAGACCGGCATCTTCATCATCGTCATGCCGGGCGCGCGCATCTTGATGATGGTGGCGATCAGGTTGATGCCTGACAGCGATGTGCCCACCCCCGCGATCTGCAGGGACCAGATGTAGTAATCCACCCCCACGTCAGGACTTGCCAGGATGCCCGACAGCGGCGGGTAGGCCAGCCAGCCGGTGCGGGCGAACTCGCCGACAAACAGCGAGGCCATCACCAGCGCACCACCGCTGGCGGTCATCCAGAAGCTGAAGTTGTTCAGGAACGGGAAGGCCACGTCACGGGCGCCGATCTGCAGCGGCACCACGTAGTTCATGAAGCCGGTCACCAGCGGCATCGCCACGAAGAAGATCATGATCACGCCGTGGGCGGTGAAGACCTGGTCGTAGTGGTGCGGCGGCAGGAAGCCGGCCGAGTCGCCAAAGGCCAGCGCCTGCTGGGCCCGCATCATCAGCGCGTCGGCAAAGCCGCGCAGCAGCATGATCAGGCCCATGACGATGTACATGATGCCGATCTTCTTGTGGTCGATGCTGGTCACCCAGTCGCGCCACAGCGGCCCCCAGACGCGGAAGCGCGTCATCAGCGCCAGCAGGGTCAGGCCGCCCAGCGCGACCATGATGAAGGTACCTATCAGGATGGGCTCGTGATAGGGAATCGCCTCAAGACTGAGGCGACCAAAGATGAGCGTGCTGAGGTCGTGTGGATCGGACATCATGATCTCGGAAAACTGGTGCCGCGGCGGCCGTGCGCATTGTCACGGCCGTGGCGCGGCGGGCAGATGGGAAAAAGCGGGGTCTCTGGCCTCAGGTGCGGCCGTGCCAGCCTCAAGGGCGGGCCAGCAGCGGCCGGCCGTCCGGATTCTCCGGCGTGCAGATGGCCGCGACATAGGTCTGGTCGGCTTCGCGCCAGGTGCGGCTGGCCACGCCGGTGACGCTGCCCTTGCCCAGGCCGCCAGCGGCGTCGATCGCCATCATCTGGCCGGTGCACATCTTGTTGGCGTCGACGCAGCGGTTCAGGATGGCGTCGTACAGCGCCTTGTCGACGCTGGCGTAGCGGCGCACCGGCTCGCGCTCGCTGGGCTTTTCCAGTTCGGTGTAGACCGCGCGGTCCAGCGGCGTGCCCTGGGCCTTGTTGCTGTCGACCCACTTGGCGAAGTCGGCGTCCGACAGGCCCTGGAACTTGAAGCGCATGTGCGAGAAGCCGGCGCCGCTGTAGTTGGCCGAGAAGCCGTCGTACACCCCGGCCTGGTTGATCACCGCGTGCAGCGAGGTTTCCATGCCGGGCATGGCGTAGATCTGGCCAGCCAGCGCGGGCACGTAGAACGAATTCATCACCGTGGAGGCGGTGATCCGGAAGCGGATCGGGCGGTCCACCGGCGCAGCGAGTTCGTTGACCGTCGCAATGCCTTGCTCGGGATAGATGAACAGCCACTTCCAGTCCAGCGCCACGACCTGGACTTCCAGCGGCTTGACGTCGGCCGGCAGCGCGCGGGCGGCGTCAATGCGATCCAGCGGGCGATACGGGTCCAGCTTGTGGGTGCTGATCCAGGTCAGCGCGCCCAGCGCGATGATGATCAGCAGCGGTGCGCCCCAGATCAACAACTCCAGCTTCGTCGAGTGGTCCCAGTCGGGCGTGTAGATTGCCTCCTGGTTGGACTGGCGATAGCGCCACGCGAACAGCAAGGTCAATGCGATCACCGGAATGATGATGATCAGCATCAGCAGCGTGGACGTGACCACCAGCTGGGCTTGCTGGGCAGCAATGTCGCCCGAGGGCTTCATCACGACCAGGTTGCAGGCCGTCAGGGGCAGCGCAGCAAGCGCTGCGGCCAAGCGGGCGAGGGTTCTAGGCTTTGGGAACAACATCAGGAGAAACCAGACCAACGGGTAAACGACAGTTGTGCAGCGCGGCCGAATGTAAGCGGATTGCGCAGAACAAGCCATTGGACGTTTTGTCCAAGCCATGACCTTTCCTGCCGCAATGCCGGACTGTACTTTTTGTGGTAGCGACCCGGGGTATCCCCAGGCGCCCGGTGCAGTGATTTCGACCTATAACGCCTCATGAGCAGCACACCTACCCAAACTCTGTCGCACCCAGGCCTTTCAACGCCCAGCCGCGGCCATGTGCCGCTGGTGGACCACCAGAACGAGCCGAGCGTCGCCCCTGGCGACATCGCGGTCGGTGTGGTCATCGGACGCGCCTCGGAATACTTCGACTTCTTTGTCTACGGCATCGCCTCGGTGCTGGTGTTTCCGTCGCTGTTTTTTCCGTTTGTGGGTCGACTGGAAGGCACATTGCTGGCGTTTGCGCTGTTCGCAGCCGCTTTTGTCGTCCGGCCCGCAGGCACGCTGATCGGCATGCAGATCCAGCGCCGCTTCGGCCGCAGCACCAAGCTGACGGTCGCGCTGTTCCTGCTGGGCTCGTCCACCGCCGTGATGGCCTTGCTGCCCAGCTACGAGCAGGCGGGCACGATGGCCATCGTGCTGCTGGCGCTGTGCCGCCTCGGCCAGGGTCTGGCCATGGGCGGATCCTGGGACGGCTTGCCCTCGCTGCTGGCCATGAACGCGCCCAAGGGCAGGCGCGGCTGGTACGCGATGCTGGGCCAGTTGGGTGCGCCGCTGGGCTTCCTGATCGCCTGCAGCCTGTTCGCCTACCTGTGGAACGGCCTGACGACGGTGGACTTCCTGACCTGGGGCTGGCGTTACCCGTTCTTTGCGGCCTTCGCGATCAATGTCGTCGCGCTGTTCGCCCGGCTGCGCCTGGTGGTCACCCATGAATACGAGCAGGAACTGCAGGCACGGGAGCTGGAGCCCTGCAATGTGGCTGACTTGGTGGGGCTGCAGGGACCGAACCTGTTCATCGGTGCCTTTGCCCCGCTGGCCAGCTACGCGCTGTTCCACATCGTGACCATCTTCCCGTTGTCGTGGATCCTGCTGTATTCGCAACAGAACATCGGCAGCTTCCTGTCGCTGCAGATCGTCGGCGCAATGCTGGCGGGCGCGGCCATGCTGCTGTCCGGCATCCTGGCCGATCGCATCGGCCGGCGCCGGACTTTGGGACTGCTGGCCGGGTTGATCGCAGCCTTCAGCCTGTTCGTGCCGCTGCTGCTCAATGGGGGCAAGCCGGGGCAGGATCTGTTCGTGCTGATCGGCTTCGCGCTGCTGGGCCTTTCCTATGGGCAGGCCGCGGGCACTGTGACCTCGAACTTCCTGCCGCGCTTCCGCTACACCGGCGCCGCGCTGACGGCCGACCTGGCCTGGCTGATTGGCGCAGCTTTCGCGCCGCTGGTCGCCCTCGGCCTGTCTGCCCGCTTCGGTTTGGTATCGGTCACGGTCTACCTGCTGTCTGCCGCAGCCTGCACGCTGCTGGCGCTGCGCTTCAACCGCATGATGCGCGACAGCGGCGAGTGAGCCATGGCATGCGCCAGCTTCGTGGGGCAGCCAAAAGGCCGCCTTGTCACCTGCGCTTGCAAAAGTAGGTCTCGTCCTACAGCTCCACGCCGCGCGGGGGGCTAGACTTCCTACGGGGCCGACATCCTCCCTCCCTCCCTTTCAGTCGGCCTCTTTGGCACCCTCGCGGTGCCATTTCTTTTTGTGGCGCGCGTTTTCGAGCAGGTGAGCCGTTGCAAACCCGCGAAGTTTATTTTCGTATTGCAATGTATGCCGCGTTGAGCGCTCGACTCATTGACGCATGCAGCGAACCCAACTTCGGCGTCTGCCCGTAAGCCTGATTAAGCGTCTGCTAGAAGCGACATCGTGCGGCTGCGTAGTCCCGTAGGCGACCTCGACCGCCACGCCATCCCTCGTAGCTCGGCAAAGTGCTCTCGGCGAGCCTTGCCAGCCCAAAGTGAACGACCTCAGTCTCAGGAACTCCGAGGCGCGTGGCCATGGCCTTGACCGCCTTGCGGGTGACCCCAATGACGGAGTCCGTGGGCCGAATTTCAGCAACAGGGAATCGGTGGTAGTTGTCATCGTGCATCTCCTTGGCGCATATGAAGACAACATTCGCCTTGGCGACGACGGCGTTGACAGCCGCGCTGTTGGCCGCCTTGACGCTGGGGTCACCAGCGTTTCGACCGACGTCAGGCCCAGCGAAGCACCGCCGACCCACTGGTCTGCGACGTTGTCGGAGGTCGACAGGCTTTCGTCGCTGTAGGAGATGTACGGGTTGTATGCGTCGGTGGATCTCCAAAGCTTTCGCAACCCATGTCCGCTTGTGCGTGCCGTTGCCGTTTTCACTCTCGCGACGCCTCGCCTTCAGAAAGCCCTGGGCAGGCTCGCAATTCCTCAACACTCTTCCTCCGGAGTCGCACATGTCGCCACGCCACACCTTGCCCGAGTCTGTCGAGGCAGTCGCCCTCGCACGTCTGCCGTCGCGCAACCATGCCCGCATCGTCATGTTCGTGCTGGCGCTGGCGAGCGCTGGACTGGCCCACGCACAGTCGTATCCAACTGCTGCCAAAGCCAAGACAGCGCCTGGTGGCCAGCACCTGAAGTCAGGCGCCGCTGACTTGAATCCCCAACCGTTGCCACCACAATCAAGCGCCAAGTCAGGGCGCCTTGCGCCCAGCAGGCCGAACGGACAGGAGAAGGGAATCATCATCGTCGGAGGCAAGCCTGCTCAGGCTTCTGGCAATCGGAATCTGCAGCCACAGCTGCCGCAGCGCCGGTTGCCGGATGCCACGCGGTGAGCAACACCGCCGGTTGATGCTGTCCAAGGGCCAACGCCCTTATGGCTTGCCCAGCCGCACCGCGGTCGCAAGTGCCGTGTCCACATCGACGCGGTCCGGCGTGGGAAGCGTGTGGCGTGCGCTGTACAAGTCTGCGGCCGTGCGCAGCGAAGACTGCGCCGGCCCGGCCTGACCGCTCGCCAGCAGCACGCGCCCCAGGGTCGCCGCGGCGTCGGCTCGCACGAGTTCTGAAGGGTGCGGCGCGAGCGCCTGGCGCGATGCCTGTGCAAGTGCGACGGCTTCTTCATGGCGGCCCTGCCGGCTGCGCAGCAGGGCCAGACGGCCGTCGCTCTGCGCCTTCTCGAGCGGCGTCCACCGCGCCTGCTCGAGATCGGCAAAGACACGGTCGGCCTCGTCCACACGTCCCAGCCGCGTCAGCACCGATGCCAGCACCGAGCGAGCGCGCGCCGTTTGAGCGGTCGTTGCACCGACGGATGCGGTGAGAAGCGCCACGCTGCGCTGCAGTTCCACCAGCGCCTCTTTGTCCCGGCGCTGTGCCGCAAGCGTGCGGCCAAGCAAGAAGCGGCCAATGCCCTGGTTGCCGCCAGTGCCGCCGCGGACCCGTTCGCTCACATTCAGCGCAGCCCGAAACGCTACGACCGCGCCGTCGAGGTCCCCTGTCTCAGCGCGGGCGATTCCAAGGTAAACGGCAATCGGCTCCACGCGCGGCTGGTCGGCACCGAACAGTCGCAGCGCATCTGCATACAGCGCCTCCAAATCGGACAGCGCCTGCGCATGACGCCCCTCGGCGTCCAGGCCGCGGGACATCATCAGGCGGATGGCCATCACGTTGCCGGTGAGCCGATTGCCGTAGATCCGTCGCGCCACATCGACGGCATGGCGCGCCGCGTCTGCCAGCCCCGGCCCCTGTGTTGCATTCCGCGCATTGGCCAGCTGGCCCCAGGCGTTGAAAGCGTCGATTGGCCGTGCGCCCTCGCCTTGGGCTTGCACCGCAGCGACGGCAGCGCGTGCGGATGCAACGCCAGCCTCCCCTTGGGCGGCGGCCAACTGCGCGGTACTCAAATTCACCAGCGCTTCCACCTGCGCTTGCCCCTGGCCCAAGCGAGCAGCCTGCCGTGATGCCGGCTCGAGGACCGCGATCGCATCCTTGGGCCGGTCGATGCTGACGAGAGATAGTCCCTGCGCGATGGTGGCTGCCAGGGTCAGCGGGTGATCGGGACCCAGTTCGCGAACGGCCCGGTCGCGAGTCGTCAGCAGCAAAGCGGCCGCATCCTGGACCTGGCCCTGGGATTGCAATCCGGTGCCAACCGCCGTCATCAGTTCGATGGCGTTGGCGGGGCTGCCAGCCAGTTCTTGTTCCACACGCTGGCGTGCGGCTTGCAGCAGGTCAACTGCGGTGGTCGCGTTGTTCGCGCCCGACTCCATGTCGGCGCCGTTCACGATGGAAAGTGCAAAACGCTTGACCTGCTCTGCACGCTCGGCCTCCAGCCGAGCAGCACGCGCCTGCCAAAGCGCGACGGCCGTCCCGGTCACCAGGGCGAGCGACACTGCCCCGGCCGCCGCCACAGGAAGGGCCCGGCGAGCCAGGAAGCGCAGCGTCCGGTACCAGGCACTGTCGGGCCGGGCTTGCACCGGCATCTTGGCCAGATGCCGTTCGATGTCCTGCGCGAAAGCCTCGACGCTCGGGTAGCGATCGCGCGGGTCCTTCTTCATCGCGCGATTCAGGATGGCGTCAAGATCGCCGCGCAAGGCACGTCGCACCGCGGCATCGCTCACTGTCGTGCTGGCCAGCGGCACCTCCAACGCGACGATGGCTTCTTCCAGTGCAGCCTGCGTCTGCCGCTTCAGGCGATACGGCTTGTTGCCGCTGAGCACCTCGTAGGCGACGACGGCCAGGCTGTAGACGTCGCTGGCGGTGCCGATGGGTCCACCGCACAGCTGCTCTGGGCTGGCGTAGTCCACGGTCAGTGGACGGCCAGCGCGTTGTGTCAACGCTGAGGCCACGGCGCGCTCGTCGTCGAGCTGCTGGGCAATACCGAAGTCGAGCAGGCGTGCCTGTTCATCGGCGGTGACGAGGATGTTGGCGGGCTTCAGGTCGCGGTGGACAACCAGCCTGGCGTGCGCATGCGCGACAGCCTCGGCCACCTGAAGCAGCAGACGCAGCCGCCGCGCGATCGGCAGCTGGCGCCGCTGGCAGTAGCGGTCGATCGGCTCGCCGTCGACGTACTCCAGCGCGAGGTAGGGCCGGCCTTGGCTGTCGACACCGGCATCGTGAATGCCGGCAATGTGAGGGTGCGCCAGGCTGGCCAGGACGTCGCGCTCGCGCCGCAGCCGTTCATGCAGGCCTTCGCTCCAGTCGATGCGCGGCAGCTTCAGCGCCACCTGGCGCTGCAGTTCTCCGTCGTCGCGCTGCGCCAGCCACACCACGCCCATGCCGCCCTGCCCAAGTTCACGCAGCAGGCGATAGCTGCCGATGCGCATGTCGGGTACCAGGACGCCAAATGGCGCGTCGGAACCATCGGGCAGGCCATTCAGGCACGGCAGCGCGTCGCAAGGCGACGTTCCAGGCGTGTCCAGGCCGGCCAGCATCTGCCGCAGCGCCGCCTTCAACGGCTCCGCCTCTGCCAGGCCGTCCACCCAGGCAGCGCGGCGCCCGGGCTCGAGTTCGAGAGCCTCGTCCAGCAGGGCGCTCAGAGAAGACCAGTCGTTGAGCAGTGTCTTCAGGTCGATCAAGGGCAATGCACCTTTTCCTCGCGATGCCATAGCTTACAAAGCGACCGCCGCTGCGCGCGCATGTCCGACAGGCGGCGACGCGGCTGCCACCTCCGTGGCGTGCCGGCCGACGGTGAGCAGGCGCCGCGGGTCGCTGGTCTGTGCATGGCCCCAACGTCGGTCACATGCAGCCCTTGGACAACGAAGATTGAAGCCAAAACCGGACAATGGTGCGGCGAAATAAACCGCTGCAGCGCGCGCGAAGTCTCGGTAGGCTGGTGTTCCACTGACCACAGGACATGCCGTGAGCACACAGTATCCATGCCGTTGGAAACGCGCGGTGACTGCCGCCATTTTGGGCGCCGCAGCGGCGCATGCCATCGCCGACGGACCGAACCACAGCGAGGCCGACCTGACGGTGACGGGCGGGCCGCATGCAGGCCAGCACACGCTGAAGGTCGACGACGTCGGCTGCGAAGTGGTGCACCGCCCCGGAAAGCCGAAGTACTTCAATTCGAACTTCGGCTCGCAAGGCGTCAACGACCCCAAGAAGCTCAGCTTCGTGCTGATCCGCATTCCGGACGCCGACGGGCCCGGCAGCCCGCCACCATCAGGCTTCGAGGCGACCATCAACTTCGGCCCCTTCATGAACAAGGGGGCAACGGTCTACATGTCGGGCACCGACAAGAACAACCCGAGCCGCAAAGGCGGCACGGGCACGGTACTCCTCAAGGAGGATGGCAAGCAGGCGCGCGTCACACTGGATTTGCAGCCGCAGCCCGGCGTCGCCATCAAGGGCACGGTGACGTGTACCGTCATCGCCCGAGGCTGATTTCAGGTCGACTGTGGCGCATTGCCTGCATGGGCTGTGGCCCTTCCTGCGGCCATGCAGCCGTGCTCAGTCGCGCAGCGCCGCGGCCAGCAACATGCGGGCCTTCTGCCAGTCGCGGCGCACGGTCCGTGCGGAGAGGTCCAGCGCCTGGGCGATCTCCTCGTCGGTGTAGCCGCCGAAGTAGCGCATCTCCACCAGCCGGGCCAGCCGCTCGTCGTGCGCCGCAATGTCGTCGATGGCTTCGTGCACCCGCACGATCTGCAGCGCATGGTCGGCATCCTCAGCCGCAGCGGACTGTTCGTCGAACTCGACATGCTGCAGTCCGCCCCCCCGCCGCTGGCTGCCGTGCGAGCGTGCGATGTCAATGATGATGGACCGCATCGCCATCGCGACGTAGGCGAAGAAGCGTCCCCGGTCTGGCGCATCCAGGCGCCTCGCGGCCTGCAGCTTCAGATAGCACTCATTGACCAGCACCGTGGTGCCCAGGTCGCTGTCGGCCATCTTGCCTCGCAGCCGGGCGTGGGCGATGCGCCGAAGGTCGGGGTAGATGACCTCAAAAAGGTCGTTCAACGCGTCAGTGCTGCCGTCCTTGGCACGGCGGATGATTTCAGTGATGTCGCCCATGCAATCGATCAGTGTCCAGACCGCATGATTGCATGGAGGCCGGCCCGCCTGCTGGAGGGCTCTGATTTCTGTGGCCGCAGGTGGCGGCTGGTGGTGCTCAGCTGAAGTCCGGCCCATGTCGAAGGAAAAGGCCTGGCCCACCCGGCACGCCGGCCGGTGCCGTTCAGCACCCTGGATTGCAGGCTTTGATCTTCAGCGTGTAGTCGGCCTTGGCCTTGGGCTTGTCCACCTTGCCGGCGAAGACGCCCTCGGCCAGCATCTTGTCGCCGACCGTGCTGAGCTTGAGTTTCAGCGATTCGCCGTCCGCCGCGTTCACAAGGAAGGGCCGTACCTTCTGGAAGCTGAGCGGATACCAAGTCACTTGTGGGCCAAGGCCGCCGACCATCGGCGCGACGATCAAGACGGCAACGCGGTGCACCGCATCGATGTCGACCTTGGCTGGGCCGAGCAGCATGGTGATCGAATCCTTCTCGAGCACGCCTTCGACCGGGATCAGGAAGCTGTTGGGCAGCGCCAGGCCCGCGGCGGAGCCCTCGACATATGCCGACATCGGCACCGAGCCCTGGCTCGCGATGCTCGATGCCATGCCGCCGGCTTCGATGGGCGGGAAGTTGACCTTGCGCTGGATGGCGCCCGCCATCAACCCAGGGAACATCACGGTCAGCGCGTCCTCCTGCGTGTCGAAGCCGTGCGCGTAGCCCTCGATGCGGCCGTTCAGGCGGATCGACGCGT
The DNA here is from genome assembly GCF_041287625.1 of Ideonella sp. Lineage (GTDB taxonomy): Bacteria > Pseudomonadota > Gammaproteobacteria > Burkholderiales > Burkholderiaceae_C > Ideonella. Next base: position 42,609 of record NZ_JBGGNH010000016.1, on the reverse strand, counting down.
TGCCCATGGCGCTCTTTGGGTAGTAGAGGACGACGCGGCCGCTGAGCTTGTAGTTGTAGGTCCAGTACAGCCTGGGGCTGCCACCCGTTTTGGGCGACGCGAAGTACAAGCGGGCGTTCATGATGGCTTCCAGCGGCCCCGTGAATTGCTCGCAGTAGGCGCCGAACAGCGTGTCGCTGACCAAGGCGCCAAGGTCTGTCAGGATGCTCGCGGCATTGCCGGCCAGCTTGCTGGCCTCGCCCATCTCGGGCAGCTTCTTCACGGCCTGCCCTTTGAGGAACGCCGTCGCAGCCGAGTCGCCCTGGCGCTTGCCACTGTTGACCGCCGCGTCGGACAGGATGTCCTTGGCCAGGCCGATGCCGGTGTCCAGCAGCTTCTTCTTGACGTTGAGCAACGCGGAGATGGCCTTGAACACCTCGGTCACGAAGGCCAACTGATGGCAACCGACGTCGGCATGCGACATGGTGGCCGTGAGCGTGCGCACGCGCTCGGTCTCGCGTGATGTGTCGGCCACGGCGGCGGTCAGCCCTTCGAGCCGCGGCCGCAAGCTTTCCTGCAATGCCGCATTCGATGCAATGGCGCCGATGAGGCCGCGAATGGGCGCGCCGCCGTTGTGGGCGCGCAGTGTGCCGAGCGCCTGCTTGGCGTCGGCGATCTTCTTTCTGGCTTTGTCCTTGGCCGGCGAGTTGGGCTGAGCCTCCACCTGAGCTTCGGCAGCCGCAACGCCTTCTTCGGCCCCGGCAACCGCCTCTTTCAGCGCCGATTCCGCTTCGGCGCCAACGCCGTTGGCATCGACCGCGCGAAAAGTGGCATTGGCCCTTCCGCGCCCGTCTGGGGCCACTGCGGTCACCGTGTAGAGCCCGGCCTGGGCGGGCGGGGCCGGCGTGAGGCGGTACGCACCCTTGGCGTCCGGCGCTGCGCGTTGCGTGCCGGCGTCCACGCCCTTGTCGGAGCGCAGCGTGACCGTCACCGGTTTCTGGCCGGCCGGCAAGGTCTCGCCGGCCAGCGTGAGCGCCGTCTTGCTGCCGGTCATCACGATGGAAGGCGTCACGCGCAATGTGATCGGGAAGGGGTCCGATTCCTTGGCCGGTACGGGGTCGGGCGCTGCAGTGGCGGCCGCGGCCGATACCGCCTGAATGAGCGCCAGGGCGCTGGCAAGCACCCATGGCAGGGCGGCGCTGCAGGTGCGTTGTTCGGAGGCCGCCAGCGGCAAGGCGTGCAGGACCTTCATGCGCGCCTCAGTGCGACACGGCGGTTGCGCGCCCGTCCTTCAGGCGTGGCGTTGGTCGCCTTGGGCTGGCTGGCGCCACGGCCATCGGTGCGCAGCCGCTCTGCTGCAATGCCATGCCGCGCGACCAGGGCGGCGCGCACTGCGTCCGCGCGGCGCTTGGAGAGGCCGAGGTTGGCGTCGCTGCCACCAACGCTGTCGGTGTGGCCATCGACCTGCAGCGTCCAGTCTTTGTGCTGCTTCATCGCGACTGCGATCTCCTGGAGCGCGCGTTCAGACTCGGGGCGGATCTGGTCGCTCCCGAATGCGAAAAAGATGCCGTAGACCTCCGCCACCTCGTTGCGTTTGAGCCGGTTCTCCAAGGTGTCCGGGCTGGCCAACGGCAGCGGGAAATCGATCCGCAAGGTGGCTGACGCCAGGCCCGCTCTGCGCGAGCGCAGGATCAGCAGATTGTCTTCGTCGTCAAGGATGTGCATCTCGAAGTCGCTACCGCCCTCGGCGTCCGAAAGCCGGCCGATGACGTGGATGGTGGGCAGTGCGACCGGGCGGCCGTTGACCAGCACCGACACGGGCACCGAGCCCGGTTCGACGCGGCGCAGCGTGCCGCTGAGCCGGCGCATGCCTGTTGGATTGGCGGCAAGCAAGTTTTGCAACGGTGACAGGTCCGGCTCCTTGGGCAAACCCGGCAGCCGTGCTGGTCCGGGTCGGCTGTTGCCGGCGGCGGCTGCGGGCGACTCGCGCGGAACGATCACCTTGACCGCTGCCGCTCCGGTGTCACGCAGCTCGTGCAGGACGTCGGCGGACAGCTCGGGTGTCGTTCCATCGAAGACCTCAGGGTCGCCCTCCTGGAACCAAGCCCGCATGGCGCGGGCATGACGACGATCCTCGGTCGGCACCGCGCGCAGGATGCGAAGCATCTTGGTGCCGTGCCCGGACGCGGCGGGCACTTCGGCCGAGAACTCCAGGCGGTACCCATGATCGTCCACGGACAGCACCGTTGCGATCGCTTCGTAGTCGCCACGCGTCTCGATGATGGCGTGCACCGTGGACAGCCCTGCGACGAATGGGATGCGCGGCACCGTTTCCGCCGCGCCAGCGTTTTGCAGTGCAAACGGGCCACCCAAGGTGACGACGACCGCGATGGCGATCGCGATTGCGAGTCGCATCGTCACAGCCTCGGCAGCGCGGCGGCATGGATGCGACGGGCCCGGCCGGCGACATCTGGCGCACCGGGCGTGAAGCGGATCATCATCAGGTGACCACGTGTGCTGACGAACACCTGGAAAGTCGTCACCTTCCATGCCAAGTCGCCCAGCCCTTCGAATTCACTGGTACCGCCCTTGGAGATGCCACCTGCCAGGCCCATGAGGGCGTCGAGCTGTTTGGGGTCACCCTGTTCCCAGTCGACTTCAAGACTGGCGGAAGGCCCGTTCTCATTGACAGGCGAGTACTCGCACTCGGTGGCGCCTGGCGGCCGTTCGTTGCTGCCGGCTGCAGCCGTCACCGGGCCGTCGAGGATGGCGGACATCTCTGCGGCAGTGACCAGATCGCAAGCCTTGGCACGCGCCTTCGCAGTCGCTTTGGCTGGGGTAGACGGCGGGGCCGGTGCGGCGTCCTGCCTGGAGCACGCGGCGAACAGCAGCACGGCCAAACTGAAGGCGGGCAGGCGCAGGGACCGGATTGATGCTTTTTGCGGGCGCGGACAGCCAGATTCGAGAGCGGCCTGGGCCTTGCCAAGGCGGCAAGGTCGAACGGAGAGCGGTGCGGTCATCGTGGTGGTTCCTGGAGGTGGGCATGCTGTCGCATGCCGGCTCCGGGTAAAACGAGGCCGCGCGCCGGATCCGGACATCCCCTGCGCCTTTCCTGTCGATGGCCGGACGGCACCTGGGCTTCTTCCCGAAGCGGCATTGGCCGCCCTTGGTGGATCGATGGTCAGTGACCACTGTCGCCGACATGGCGCAGGAGGGGCCCGCGACGCCGTTCAGCGGTGGATTCAGGCGTACTGCCGCGTCCCAGCATGCGGCGAGCGGTGCATGCGACTCGGGAACAGCAAGCAATCCATGACCCAGCACTACAGCGTGGCGCAGATCGTCAAAATCCACGCGGCGCTGGAACCGCAGTCTGGCCATGCTGAAGAGGGAACGGAACAACGAGAGGGTCTGGGAGGGGCGACTCCCCCAAAAGTCCCCCAGGAAAGAAAAACGCCTCAGAGGCATGACCTCTGAGGCGTTGATCTGAACCGAAGTTCTGGTGCGGCTGGCAGGATTCGAACCCACGACCCCTTGGTTCGTAGCCAAGTACTCTATCCAACTGAGCTACAGCCGCTTGCTGTTCGCTGAAGCTAGCAGTATATGCCAGATTGAACTTGCCACGCAAGTGTTCGGCCGGAAAATTTGGGCGCCTCGAAGCGTACTGCCGCGACGCTGGTCGGTGCGGAGGCAGCGCCCACGAACCCTCACTGCGCCGTGACCTTGGCGGTGCGCACCACGCGGCCCCACTTCACGATGTCCGAGTCGATCAGCTTGGCGAACTGCTCGGGCGTGCTCTGCAAGGGCTCTACGCCCAGCCTGGCGAACTGATCGCGCACATCGCTGCCCTGGGTGATGGCCGCGAGTTCGCGGTTGAGCCGCTGCACCAGCTCAGGCGGCGTGGCGGCTGGCACCACGATGCCGAACCAGGACTCGGCCAGCAAGTCGGGCAGGCCAGCCTCAACAGCCGACGGCACGTCCGGCGTCACCGCAGAGCGCTGAGCACTGGTGACCACCAGCCCGCGCAGCTTGCCCGCGCGGATCTGCGGCGCCAGGATGGCCACCGTGTCGGACGCCACCTGCACCTGGTTGCCCAGCAAGGCCGTGACGGCCTGCACGCTGCCGGCAAACGGCACATGCAGCATGTCCACGCCGGCCTGCGCCTTCAGCAACTCCCCCGTCAGGTGGCAGGTCGTGCCATTGCCGCAAGACGTGAAGGCCAATCCGCCGGGGTTGCGCTTGGCGTCGGCGATCAGCTGCGGCAACGTGCGGATCGGCGAGTCTGCGTTGACGGCGATGATGAAGGCGGTCGAGGCGACCAGGCCCACAGGCGCAAAGCTCTTCACCGGGTCGTACGGCAGCTTGGCGTGCAGTGCCGGGTTGATGGCGAGCTGGCCATTGGTCGCCAGGGACAGCGTGTAGCCATCCGGCGCGGCCTGGGCCACAGCCTGCGCCGCGACGATGGTGCCGGCGCCCGGCCGGTTTTCCACCACCACCGCCTGCCCCAGGCGCTCGCCCAGCTTGGCGGCCACCGCACGGGCGATCACGTCGGCCGCGCCACCCGGCGGAAACGGCACGATCAGGCGCAACGGCCGGGTCGGCCACGCGTCCGGCTGCGCCGCGGCAGGTTGCATGCAGAAGGCCAGCAGCGCCAGCGCGCTGGCAAGGGCCAGCCGGGCCGCCTGCCGGAGTGCCAGGCCACGCGGCATGCGCGGCCCCGGCACGGAAACAGCACGGGAAGGAAACAGGGAAACAGCACTCACGCAACAACTCCGGCCGCAGACGAAAGCTGCGGAATCCGGGCCACGTTACGGGGCGTGACCGCGCAGGTGAACTGATTTTTATCGCCTACATCATGCGACCTGCGCATGATGTAGGTCGGATAAGTTGCGCGACAGCGATGCGGCCGGTTTACCGCCCGCCGCCCAGCAGTGCCAGCACCTTGCCGGTCACCAGCTCGCAGACGCGGCGCTCCGAGTCGGTGGTCAGCCCGGCGATGTGCGGTGTGAGCAGCAGGTTTGGCGGCGGCTCGGCGAAGGCGGAGCCGGCGGGCAGCGGTTCGGTGTCGAACACGTCCAGCGCCGCGCCGTGCAGCCGGCCGGCGCGCAGTGCGTCCAGCAGCGCGATGGTGTCCACCACGCCACCGCGCGCGGTATTGATCAGTACTGCGCCGGGCTTCATGCGGGCCAGTTGCTCGGCGCCGAGCAGGCCACAGGTTTCGGGTGTCAAGGGCAGGTGCAGGCTCAGCACGTCGCTTTGCGCCAGCATCTCGTCCAGCGACAGCAGCGGCACACCGGCCAACTCGGGCAGGCGCTCGTCCGGCGCGCCGGTGGCCGAGGCGATCACCCGCATGCCAATGCCTTGGGCCAGGCTCGCGGTGAGCTGGCCGATGGAGCCGAAGCCGATGATGCCGATCACCGCACCGGCCATCTCGCGGCCCTGGCTGGCCGGGCCGCGCGGCCAGCGGCCGGCTGCCACGTCCGCCGTGGCCGTGTAGCTGCCCAGGCGGCGCAGCATCATCGCGGTGGTCAGCACGTATTCGGCGACCGAGCGCGCATTCGCGCCGATCGCCGGGATGACCTCGATGCCACGCGCGCGGCAGGTCTCGAGGTCGATGTTGTCCAGCCCCACACCCAGGCGGCCGACCACGCGGCAGCGCGACAGCGCCGCCAGCAGCGGGCCGCGCACCTGGGTGCGATTGCGCACGATCAGCGCATCGGCCTCGGGCGCGGCGGCCAGCAGGTCGGCCGGGCGGTCGACCAGGCTGGGTTCGTAGCGGACCTCGTGCGCAGCTTGCAAGCGCGCCACCGAGTCGGCGTGCATCGCCTCGGGAATCAGGATCTTCATCGGCATCATGACAACGGGACAACCGCCCTGGACAAACGCCGAAGTATGGCCAGCCTGCCGATGCGCCTTCAGCACAAATCAGGCTATCGATCTGACGAATCCGAATGGTGAATTCTGGCGGCGCCCAGCCACGAAGAAAAACGGGCCAGTCGCTTGGCGCAACTGACCCGTTGGTCTTGAACCGAAGTTCTGGTGCGGCTGGCAGGATTCGAACCCACGACCCCTTGGTTCGTAGCCAAGTACTCTATCCAACTGAGCTACAGCCGCTGATAGTTCGGTAAATTATGACATATTCAGTCATCAATCCAGCGCAGCAGCGCGCTGGTCGCAGTTGCTGGCAACCAATTCGTCACCCTCCTGGCGTGCGATGCGGGCCAGCGTGCGCAGGCCGAGGCGGCGCACCGGCGTGCTGAGGCTTTCGGCGCTGGCGGTCTGCTCCAGCAGGCGGCGTGCCTTGCCCCACAGCTGGCGCTGCGCAAAGGCCATGCCGGCCGCAGCCACCACCGCCGGCTCGCGGCCATGCTGGGCCAGCACAGCCTCCACCGTTGGCAACCATTGGCTGCCCAGGCCGTCGGCACAGAACACCAGGGCCAGCGCCAATTGTTCGCGCGCCTCCACGTCCAGCTTGTGCGCCTGTTCCCAGGCCGGCATCAGCCAGGACTGGGCCAGCGTCAGGTGACCCAGCTTGGCGGCGCGCTGGGCGGCGCGCGCCACGACCCAGGCATCGCGCCGGTCGGCGTCATCCAGGCCTTGCCACACGCGTTTCAGCTGGCCCTCGTCGAAGGCCTGGTCCAGCGCCTCGAAGGCCAGCGAGCGCAGCAGCGACTGGGCCGCGACCGCCGAAAAGCCCTGGTGCTTGGCCAGCAGGCGCGCGGTCTGCAACGCTTCCAGCGGCTTGCGGCGCTGGCGCGCGGCCTGCAGCTTCAGGCGCAGGGCCTGGGTGCGGCGCGCCACGCCAGGCGGCAGCTCGCCCAGCAAGGCCATGCCGCGGCCCGCGTCGCGGTCGTCCAGCGCCCATTCGGCAGCCAGCAGCAGGATGCCTTCGGACGCGCTGCCCGAGCTGGCTCGGGCCTGCGCGGCGGTCACGCGCCCGTCCCGGCCCTTCTTGTCCTGCAGATGGTGCTGACCAGTGGCGGCCAGCAGGTGCGCGAGGATGGTGAACTCGCGGTCGTCCTTCAGCGAAGGCACGTCAACCTGCAGGTCCAGCGCACGCTGCGCGGCGCGGTGCGCGCGGGCGTAGCGCGCGGCAAACAGCTCGGACTGCGCCTCGCGCAGCGCGGACTGCGCTGCCCGCTCGCGCTTCAGCGCCCGCCACTCACGAGCCCGCAACGGCAGGCTGAGCAGCGACTGGATCGCCTGCAAGCTGCCGAACAGCACGAACACCGTCGCCGCCATGCCCAGCAGGAACAGGTTGAGCGACATGTCCAGCCGCCACTCGCCATAGAACAGCGAAACCAGCGCGTCATTGCGCCCCAAGGCGGCTGCCGCGACGACGGCAGCGACAAACAGCAATACCAGCCAGATCACCGAACGCATGCAGCTTCCGTTTCCGTTCGGCGATCAGCGGCCCGCAGCCGCAGCGGCAAGCGCGGCGAGCGTGTCGTCAGGCCGCGGCAGCACGACCTGCCGGCTCTGGCTGGCCACTTGGCGCACGAGCTCCTGCGCCGAGTTCACACGGCGCGAGCTGCTGTCGAAATAGCGGTCCAGCGACTGCTGGGCCTGGTTCAGGTCGGTCTGCGCCTGGTCGAACTGGCGCGACAGCAGTGCCAGCCTCGCATTCAGCAACCGCAGCTTCAGGTTCTCGCGCAGGAAAAAGGCCTGCTCGGGCGCGATCAACATCGCCTCGGGCTGCTTGATCTGCGTGACCCGCACCAGCCCGCGCACCTCACCCCAGATGTCCCCACCCACACGCACCCAGGCTTGCCACCAAGGCGCATTGCCCCAGGGCAGCGCGAAGCCAGCGGCGCTGGCGGACCCGGGCGCTGATCCAGCGGCAGCGGCCGAACCGCCTGCAGCAGGCGCGACCGGGTGCGTGGCCGAGCGGCGTTCCGGAGTTGACAGCAGCGGCAGCTCGTCGACCAGGCGCACCGCTTCGTCCAGGCGGATCGACAGCGAAGGCAGATCGACCAGCGCCACCGCGCGCACCCGGTCCAGGTCACGCGCCACCGCGCGCCGCACCCGTTCCAGCCGCGGCTGGTTGTAGCGCGCCAGGCGTTCGTCGGCCTGCTTCAAGACCGCGACGAGCGGCTCGGCGCTGCCGGTGATGGCGGCTTGCTGCTGGGCCACGCGCAGCGCGGCTTCCACGTCGGCTACCACGCTTTCGTCGCGCGAACGCGAGAGCGAAGAAATCAGCTCCTCGACCTGGCTGCGCTGCAGCGCGGACTCGGCCACGCGCGCCTCCAGCAGCGAGAGCTTGCTGGCGGTTTCCACCGCCGAGTCGTGCGCCTGCCTGGACAGCAGCTTGGCCTCGGTCACCTGCTCCTGGCTGGCCTGCTGGCGCTTGACGAGCTCGGGCTCCAGCGCCTTCAGGCGTTGCTGGGTGTTCCAGGCCAGGCCCAGGCCGACCGCAGCGGTGCCGCCGAGGATCAGCACCAGCCACGGCAACCAGCCGGGCGTGCGGGACAAGGGCACGGGCGCAGCAGCGGGCACCAGCGCCGGCAGCACGACGCCGGCCGCGTCGGACGCCTCGGAAGGGGGGGTGTCGGGCATGTTCACCATGTGAAGATCATTGTATAGACGCACCCTGCGCGCCCTGGGCCGGCGACGCAGCGGCGCCACAGCCAAGACCGCAGAAAGCCCGGCGGCATCCCACGACTGAAGGAACCATGCCGTTCACGCCAGCACCTGCGCGACCACCGCCCGCCAGCCCGGCCGCACCGGCAACACCGTGCCAAAGCCCAGCGCCAGCGCCCGCGCCTCGATGCGGGGATGCGAGGCCAAGGCGACGGCCTTGGCCCAATCCGCCTGCGGCAACAGGCGCGCCAGATGCTCGATGCCTTCGGAGCTGCTGAGCAACCAACGCGCGTGCGCCGGCTCGGCGAGTGCCTGATGCGCAACCGCCAGCTGGGCTGGGCTCCAGTCCGGCGCCAGCCTGGCATAGGACTGCACAAAGCCGACTTCGGCGCCAGCCTGCGCCAGGGTGGCGGCAAACCAGTCGCGCCCGCCATCGCCGCGCACCACCCAGACCGGCCGGCCCTGCCAGTCCTGCGCGCGGAGTTGTTCCCACAGTGCTTCCGAGTCGAACTGCGCTGCCGCCTCGTCTGGCGCAGTGATGGCGCCCGCCGGCACGCCCGCCGCCCGCAACGCGGCGACCGTGCCCGGCCCGGTGGCGGCTGCCTGCACACCGGCAGGCCAGCTCGCACCAGGCGGCAGGCAGGCGAAAAACTGCAATGCGGCGTTCGGGCTGACAAACATCAGCAAGGCGCCACCATGCAGCCCGGCAAACACTTCACGCACCCGCGCTGGCGCTGGTGCGCCGGCAATGCCCATCAAAGGCAGGGCCTCGGCCTGGACCTGATGGCCGCGCAACTGCGCCACCCATTCCGAAGCCTGAGGCTCAGGCCGGGTGACCAGCACCCGGCAGACGGCGCGGCCCGGTTGGCTCACGCCGGCATCGCCAGGTAGGCCTCGCCACCGGCATCCCGCAGCAACTGCGCCGCCTGCTGGCCCAACGCCTCGGCCGCGGCCACGTCGGGCACGGCACCGTCCACCGCGGCCTTCAGCAAAGGCTTCAGCGGGTCCACCGCATGGCCCAGCGCCACGCTCATCGTCAGCTGCCCGCCGCTGACCACCGCATGCGCCGCAAGCGGTACGCTGCAGCTGCCACCCAGCGCCCGCGACACCGCCCGCTCGGCATGCGCTGCCAGCCAGGTAGGCCCGTGGCCCAGCTGCGCCACTGCGCCGACCAGCGCGTCCGCGCTTTCGCGCAGCTCCAGCCCCAGCGCGCCCTGGCCGGCGCACGGGATCATCTGTTCGACGCTGAAGACCGAACGGATGCGCTCGCCCAGGCCCAGGCGCTTCAGCCCGGCCGCGGCGAGCACGATGGCGTCATAACCGCCGTCGTCCAGCTTGCGCAGCCGGGTGTCCAGGTTGCCACGCAGCGGTTCGATGCGCAGGTCCGGCCGCAAGGCCAGGAGCTGCACCACGCGGCGCAGGCTGGAGGTGCCAACACAAGCGCCCTGCGGCAAGGCCTGCAGGTCGGCAAAGTGATTCGACACAAACGCATCACGCGGGTCCTCGCGCTCCAGCACGGCCGCCAGCACAAAGCCTTCGGGCAGCTCCATCGGCAGGTCTTTCAGCGAATGCACCGCCAAGTGCGCCTCGCCGCGTACCATGGCCAGCTCCAGCTCCTTGACGAACAAGCCCTTGCCACCGACCTTGGACAGGCTGCGGTCCAGGATCTGGTCGCCGCGCGTGGTCATGCCCAGCAGGCTGGCCGGCAGGCCCAGCTCGGTGGCCAGGCGCTCGCGCACATGTTCGGCCTGCCACAGCGCCAACCGGCTTTCGCGGGTGGCGATGACCACCGGCGACGGCATGGGCGCCGACACGGGCGGAAAGACGGGCTCGGCAGGCGTTTGATTCATGCCGAAATTATCGCGCCCCGGCCGGCAGCTGATACGATTACCGATTGGTAATTTGGTTACACCATCCGGAGACTTTTGATGCCGCGTGCTGCCGCCCCCGCCAAAACCCCTTCCGCGCGCACGCCGCGCACCGCATCTTCCAAGGTGGCAAAGCCATCTGCCAGTGATGCCACCGAGAAGAACAAGCCTTTGGTGGAGGACATTCGGTTACTTGGCCGAATCCTTGGGGATGTGATCCGCGAGCAGGAAGGCCGGCCGGCCTTCGACCTCATCGAACGCGTGCGCCAGCTCTCGGTGGCCTACCGCATCAAGAAAGACGCCAGCGCCGGCCGCGTGCTGGACCGGTTGCTGAAAAACCTCTCGGCCGACCAGACGGTCAGCGTGATCCGCGCCTTCAGCTACTTCTCGCACCTGGCCAACATTGCCGAAGACCGCCATCACGTGCGCCGGCGCATGCACCACGAGGCGGCAGGCACCCACCAGGAAGGTTCGCTGGCCCACTGCTTCGAGAAGCTGGCCCGGGCCGACCACCGCGCCGCCGACATCGCCGGCACGCTGGCCAAGGCCTACATCTCGCCGGTGCTGACGGCCCATCCGACCGAAGTGCAGCGCAAGAGCATCCTGGACGCCGAGCGTGCCATTGCCGAGCTCATCAGCCAGCGCGACGAACTGCGCGCCGACAGCGAGCGCCGGCTCAACGAGGCGCTGTTGACCGCCCGCGTGACCCAGCTGTGGCAGACCCGCATGCTGCGCTACGCCAAGCTGACGGTGGCCGACGAGATCGAGAACGCGCTGTCCTACTACCACGCCACCTTCCTGCGCCAGATCCCGCGCATGTATGCCGAGGTCGAGGAAGCACTGCCCGGCCATGAAGTGGCAGCGTTCTTCCGCATGGGCAACTGGATTGGCGGCGACCGCGACGGCAACCCGAACGTCAGCGCCGAAACGCTGCGCCTGGCCTTGTCGCGCCAGTCCGAGACCGCGCTGCGCCACTACCTGACCGAAGTGCACACGCTGGGCGCCGAGCTGTCGATCTCGCAGATGCTGGCACCGGTCTCGGTCGAGATGATCGCGTTGGCCGACAGTTCGCCCGACAAGAGCCCGCACCGCGAAGACGAGCCCTACCGCCGCGCGCTGACCGGCATCTACGCCCGGCTGGCCGCCACGCTGCACGAACTGACCGGCACCGAGGCGCTGCGCCATGCCGTGGCGCCACAGAGCCCCTACCTCGCCCCGGAAGAATTCCTGGCCGACCTGCGGGTGATCGAGCGTTCGCTGCGCTCCCACCATGCCGGCGCGCTGATCGGCCCACGCCTGGCGCCGCTGATGCGTGCGGTGCAGGTCTTCGGCTTCCACTTGGCCACGGTGGACCTGCGCCAGAGCTCGGACCAGCACGAAGCCGTGATCGGCGAGCTGCTGCGCGTGGCGCGCATCGAACCCGACTACAGCGCACTGGACGAAACCGCCCGCCGCGAACTGCTGCTGCGCCTGCTGAACGAGGCCCGCAGCCTGCGCGTGCGCGGCGTCGAGTACAGCGAGTGGGCGCAGCGGGAACTGGCCATCTTCGAGGCCGCGGTCGAAGGCCGGCGCCGCTACGGCAAGCTGGCCATCCGCCACTACATCATCTCGCACACCGAAGACGTGTCCGACCTGCTGGAAGTGCTGCTGCTGCAGAAGGAATGCGGCCTGATGCGTGGGCTGCTCAGCGAAGAAGCGCAGGCCGACCTGATCGTGTCGCCGCTGTTCGAGACGATTGGTGACCTGCGCAATGCCGGCACCATCATGCAGCAGTTCTACGCGCTGCCCGGCATTGCCGCGCTGGTGGCCCGCGGCGGCGGCGAGCAGGACGTGATGCTGGGCTATTCGGACAGCAACAAGGACGGCGGCTTTTTCACCAGCAACTGGGAGCTCTATCGCGCCGAGATTGCGCTGGTGGAGATGTTCGCGCCGCTGGAGGAACAGCACGGCATCCGCCTGCGGCTGTTCCACGGCCGCGGCGGCACCGTGGGCCGGGGCGGTGGCCCGAGCTACCAGGCCATCCTGGCCCAGCCGCCCGGCACGGTGGGCGGGCAGATCCGGCTGACCGAACAAGGCGAGGTCATCAACTCCAAGTACGCCAACCCCGAGATCGGCCGGCGCAACCTGGAAACGCTGGTCGCCGCGACACTGGAAGCCACACTGCTGCACCCGACCAAGGCCGCGCCCAAGGCCTTCCTGGAAGCCGCAGAGCAACTCAGCCAGGGCAGCATGGCGGCCTACCGCGCGCTGGTCTACGAGACGCCGGGCTTCACCGACTATTTCTTCTCCGCCACGCCCATCCGCGAGATTGCCGAGCTGAACATCGGCTCACGCCCGGCCTCCCGCAAGGCCTCCCGCGCCATCGAGGACCTGCGCGCCATTCCCTGGGGCTTCTCGTGGGGCCAGTGCCGCGTGGCGCTGCCGGGCTGGTGCGGCTTCGGTTCGGCCGTCGAGCAATTCCTCGGCGAGGACAAGAAGCAGCGCGCCACCCGGCTCGAATTGTTGCAGCGCATGCACCGCCAATGGCCGTTCTTCCGCACGCTGCTGTCCAACCTGGACATGGTGCTGGCCAAGAGCGATCTGCGCATTGCCTCGCGCTATGTCGAACTGGTCGAAGACAAGCGGCTGGGCAAGCGCATCTTCGCGGCCATCCGCGCCGAGTGGGACCTGACCTGCCAGGCGCTGGCCACCATCACCGGTGACGAGCAGCCGCTGCAGTCCAACCCCAGCCTGGCCCGTTCGATCGAACACCGCTTCCCGTACCTGGACCCGCTGAACCACCTGCAGGTGGAGCTGATGCGCCGCTACCGCAAGCGGCGCGAAGGCGATCCGGCGAATGAGCGCCTGCAACGCGGCATCCACATCTCGATCAACGGCGTCGCCGCTGGCCTGCGCAACACGGGTTGAGTGAGACCTCCCGCCGAGCGGGTTGCGCAGGCCGCTTGGGGCGGCCCGGCGCAGGCCCGCGTCAGCGGCGCGCCTCCTGCTTCAGGAAGCGTGAGATCGTGGCGAGCTCGCCATCGCGCGCGACCTCGCTGAGGTAGGCGCTCATGCGCAGCGCGGCGGCGCATGAGCGATCCTGCGAGGTGCTGCCCTGGTTGGCGACGGTCGGCCATTCCTGCGTGGCAATGCGCGAGAGTGCATCGGTGTAGGCCTGGCGGCGGGCGGCAAGCGCCTGAACACGTTCGGGGGATTGGCCGGCCCGTTCGCCCAGGCGCATGCCCATGCCCAGGTCCAGCATCGAGCGGCCATGCTGGGACAGCAATTCGCCGAAGTGGCCGCAGGTGTCGCGCCGCGCGGGGTCGGCCATGGCCTCGGCCGAGCACCAGCGGCCCAGCGCCTGGTAACCACCGTAGACGTGCGTGGTGCTCACCCCCATCGCCGCCACTTCGACCTGCAGCCTCACCTGGCCTTGCACCGTCGGCGGCAAGGCCTGCATCACTTGCTGCGAAACCCAGCTGAGGTCACCGTCGTGCCGGCTGGCCTGGGCCGCGCGCAGCATCGCCTGGTCCTGCGCTGCAGGATCGTTGGCCAGGTCCTGGGCCAGCGCCAGCCAGGGCGCAGCGTTGTCCGGGTCCAGCTCGGCCCAGCGGGCATTGCTCAGCGCGGCGCAGCGGCCGGTGGCGGCTCGCCCGCCGCTGCAGGCCTGCAGCGCCAGCGCATAGACGGCCGGCGACTGTGTCATCTGCGCCTGGTCAACCAGCGCCTCCAGGTCCACCGCCGCGGTGCGCCGCTGCTGGTCCACCTCGCGCTGCCGCTTTTCGCCTTCGGCCATGCAGGCGGCTTCGGCGGCGGGGTTGGGGGCGCTGTTGCGGTTGGCGGGGCTGCCGGACAGGCAGGCGTCCAGGTCGGGCGGCGGCAGCGTGAAATCGCTGGCCGCCAGCATCAGGCCGACCGCGCGCGCGAGTTCGTCGGGCGAGTTGCGCAGCCTGTTCACCAGCTCACGCTGGGCCAGCAGCGCGGCGTCCTGTGCAGCCTGCTGCAAACGGGCGTTCGACGGGCGGCGGCCGTTGACCTCCGGCAGCGGGCCAATGCCGCAATTGGCCGCCATCGCATTGCCGGCCTCGGCTTCGCTGGCCGGCTGGGAAGCGGGCACCGCCTCGGCCGAGGCCGGCGAGGCCTGGGGCGCTGCGGCAGAAGACTCGGCGGCCGCCGCGCCCCGGCCCACGACCCGCACCTGCGGCGCGGCCGGTGTCCAGGCTCGCCAGGCCAGCAGCAGCAGCGCGGCCAGCGCCACGCCGATGACCGCAATGGCCAGTGGCCGCGGGACGCGGGTCGAGCTCACGCCCTCACAGCCCTTCGCCGACCAGCGCTTCGCGCACGCCAGCCAGTTGCCGGCGCGAGACCGCCAGCCATTCGTCATGCGGCGCCAGCCGCACTGCCCAAGCCTCGCCACCACCGTCTTCCTGTTCGTCGCCATGCAGCACGCGGCGCTCCAGCGCCCGCACCGCCGTCTTGGCGACCACGGCATTGCGGTGGATGCGCACCACCCGTGCGCCCAGGCGCTGCTCCAGGTCGGCCAGCGCATCGTCCAGCACGTACTGATGCTCGCGGGTGCGCAGCGTCACGTACTTCATCTCGGCCCTCAGGTAGACCACGTCCCCCACCGGAATGCGCAGCACCCTCCCCCGGTCGCTGACGACCAGCACCGGCTCGTCCACCGCCGGCTTCGCCACCGCCGACGAGCCCACGCGTGCGCGGCCCAGTCGCTGTGCGATGCGACCCAGGGCCTCCTGCAGGCGCGCGCGGCGCACCGGCTTGGTCAGGTAGTCCACCGCCTCGATCTCGAAGGCCTGCAGCGCGTGCTCGGCATGCGCTGTGACAAACACCACCACCGGCGAAGCCTGCGGCGACTGGCCCGGTGCCGGCGAGCGCAACCGCCGCGCCAGTTCCAGCCCGTCAATGCCCGGCATGTGGATGTCCAGCAGCACCGCGTCGGCCGGCAGGCGCGCCAGCAGGTGCAGCGCCTCGGAGGCACTGCCCGCTTCGCCGACGACCTCGGCCGAAGGCGCCGCGCAATCGGCCAGCAGGCTGCGCAGCCGCATGCGTGCCAAGGGCTCGTCATCGACGATCAGCAGGCGCAGGCGTTCGTTGTCGGTGTCCATGGTCCAAGTCCTAAACCGGCACGCCGACGCTGACGCGCCAGCGGCCATCTTCGATGATGCCGCTGCGGAAGTCGGCGTCCAGGTCGTGCATCAGCCGCAGCCGCTCGCGCACGCTGGCCAGGCCAATGCCGTGGCCACGCTTTGACGGCCCCAGCGGCACCGAGTTGGTGACCGAGATCAGCACCCGGTCGCGCCGGCGGCGGGTGACGATCTCGATGCGGCCGCCTCGGTCACTGGGCTCCACGCCGTGGCGCACCGCATTTTCGATCAGCGGCTGCAGCAGCAGCGGTGGCAGCCGGGTTTCGTCCGCAGCCGGGTCCAGCCGCCAGTCCACCCGCAACCTGGCGCCAAAGCGCAGCTGTTCGATGTCCAGGTAGCGCCGGCTCAGTTCGACTTCAGCGGCCAACGTGGTGGCCTCGTCCAGCCCGCCCAAAGCGGCGCGGAACAGCTCGGCCAGGTCTTCCAGCACTTCCTCGGCGCGCTTCGGGTCGACCTGCACCAGCGCAATCGCGGTGTTCAGCGTGTTGAAGAGGAAGTGCGGGCGGATGCGGGTCTGCAGGTCGGCCAGCCGGGCCGCCGCGGCGGCCGGCAGCCGCGCGCGCTGGCGCCAGCGTTCGGACTGCTGCAGCAGCGCCGCCAGCAGCGCGCCGGCCAGCGCCGGGGCCAGCCACGGCCAGTCGTCGTTGGCGCCGGGGTTGCTCATCAGGCCGATGCGGCTGAACGGCACCCAGGCGGCCAGCGTGGTCAGCGCGCCCACCGTGGCGACCGCGGCTGTCTGCAGCGCCGGCGCCAGTTTCACCAGCAGCGGCCGGCCCAGGCAGACCAGCAGCAGCCAGGCCAGCGTGGCCGGCACCGCCACCGTCGCCGCCTCGCTCATCATCGCCAGCCAGCTGACCAGGTTGCGCGCCGCAAACAGCAGCCCCACGCCCAGCACGCCGTGCACGCCCACCAGCGCGCGCAGCAGCATGCCGCTGCCGCAACCGGGCAAGGCAGCAGCGCGCACCGCGTCGGGCGCGGTGACGACCTCACGCAGGTCGTCGAACAGGGTGCTGGTGCCGGTTTCAGAGCGTTTTGCCACGGCGGTCATTCTCGGCCAAGTCGCCCCCGGGGCCATGCCCGCTCGTCCGCGCCAGGGCACCGCCTAAAATGCCCGGCTTCCCTCCCCACTCCGCTGCAGCGGCGCCCTTTTGGCCGCGGCGGCCTGCTGCCCGATGAGCTCCAACCAACTCGACAAGAAATCCCAGGCCTGGTCCGCGCTCTTTTCCGAGCCGATGAGCGAGCTGGTGAAGCGCTACACCTCCAGCGTCTTCTTCGACAAGCGCCTGTGGGCGGCCGACATCGAAGGCAGCCTGGCGCATGCCGGCATGCTGGCCGCGCAAGGCATCATCGGCGCGCAGGACCTGGCCGACATCCAGCGCGGCATGGCGCAGATCAAGGGCGAGATCGAAGCCGGCCAGTTCGAGTGGAAGCTGGAACTCGAAGACGTGCACCTGAACATCGAGGCCCGCCTGACCCAGCTGGTGGGCGACGCCGGCAAGCGTCTGCACACCGGCCGCAGCCGCAACGACCAGGTCGCCACCGACGTGCGCCTCTGGCTGCGCAGCGAGATCGACCAGATCGCCGAGCTGCTGGCCGACATGCAGCGCGCGCTGGTCAGCGTGGCGGCGGACCACACCGAAACCGTGATGCCCGGCTTCACCCACATGCAGGTGGCCCAGCCGGTGAGCTTTGCGCACCACCTGCTGGCCTACGTGGAAATGTTCGCCCGCGACGCCGAGCGCCTGGCCGACCTGAGGAAGCGCGTGAACCGCCTGCCGCTGGGCGCGGCTGCATTGGCCGGCACCAGCTACCCGCTGGACCGCGAGGCGGTGGCAAAGTCGCTGGGCTTCGACGGCGTCTGCCAGAACAGCCTGGACGCCGTGAGCGACCGCGACTTCGCGATCGAGTTCAGCAGCTTCGCCGCGCTGGTGATGATCCATGTCTCGCGCATGGCCGAGGAGATCGTGCTGTGGATGAGCCAGAACTTCGGCTTCATCGACCTGTCGGACCGGTATTGCACCGGCTCGTCCATCATGCCGCAGAAGCGCAACCCGGACGTGGCCGAGCTGGCGCGCGGCAAGAGCGGCCGCGTGGTGGGCCACCTGATGGGCCTGATCACCTTGATGAAAGGCCAGCCGCTGACCTACAACAAGGACAACCAGGAAGACAAGGAACCGCTGTTCGACACCGTGGACACGGTGAAGGACACGCTGCGCATCATGGCCGAGATGGTGGGCGGCGAAGTGGCTGCCGACGGCTCACGCAGCGGCGGCCTGAAGGTCAAGGCCGACGCGATGGAACGCGCCGCGCTGCGCGGCTATGCGACCGCGACCGACCTGGCCGACTACCTGGTGAAGAAGGGCTTGCCTTTCCGCGATGCACACGAGGTCGTGGCGCATGCGGTGAAGCAAGGCCTGAAGCAGGGTGTGGACCTGGCCGAGCTGCCACTGGCCACGCTGCAAGGCTTCGATGCCCGCATCACCGACGACGTGTTCGCGGTGCTGACGCTGCGCGGCTCGCTGAACGCCCGCAATGTGCTGGGCGGCACCGCACCGGTGCAGGCGCTGGCGCAGATTGCGCGTCACCAGGCCCGCCTGGGTCGGTGACAAGAAGGGAGAGTGGCCCTGGCTCCGCCGAACCTGGCCACTCATTCCCAGATGCTCAAGGCTTGGTCACGGTGAAGTAGAAACCGGACTTGGCCGACAGCGTGCCCGCCATGGGCACGACATCGCCGTTTTCGTTCAGCCCGTAGCAGTCGACCGAGAAGCGGCCGGCGACGATCTCGCCGTTGTAGTCGGTCGATGACGGCAGCTCGAACTGGTACTTGTGCGAGCCGATCTTGGTCAACTGCGAACCTTCGACCGAGATGTACTGGCTCACCGAGCCGGACACCGGCACGACCATGTCCACATGGAAGACCTTCAGGTCGTGCTGGGCCTCGGGCTTGAAGGTGATTTCCACCCGCGTGCCGAGGATCTGCTGGCCCGTCAGCGGGATGAACTTGCCCTTCTTGTTGGTGTAGCCCATCTGGCCGTAGTCCAGGGCCTTGTCCACGTACGGATGATAGAAGACTTCCACGGTGTCGGCCGCCAGGGCCGAGCCAGCGGCCCAGAAGCCCATGGCAGCCGCCAGCGCGGCCTTTTTCCAGAAAGAGAGAGACATGCGAATGACTTTCGAAAAGAGGAACAGGAAAGAAACGAAAGAGAGGGAAGGAAGCGCGCATCCATTCACCGGATGCCGGGTTGAAGAGACGTCAGTGCATCGATGCGGGGCCCTCCGGTCGAGGGGTTGAAGAAAGCGCGTGGCAGCCGGCCGTCTGCCTCGCGGACATGGCTCCGCCTGCGGCGCTGTCCGGTCCGGAAACCGGGCGCCCGAGGCGAAGAAAGGGAACAGGGGAAGCGGCGCGCGCGTCAGGCCTGGACTGGCGCCGGGCCGGGCGCGCCGGGTGTCATGGGTCGAACTTCAGGCCCTGGGCGACCAGGCTGGTGCCGTCCAGCGACAAGGTGCCGCGCACCTCGATGCGCACGCCGTTGGCCAGCGCCGATTCGGTGCCCTGGCTGAGCACGGTGTCGGCAAACGAGACCGGCGTGCCCAGCAGCGTGAAGCGCTGCGCTGCCAGGTCCAGCGCCGAGAGCTGGCCGACCAGGCTGAAGTTCTGCTTGTTGACCCGGTCGCCATCCTCGGCCACCGGCTTGACCGTGAGCGTGCTGGCCCGGACCACGCCATCGCTGGCGCTGCCTTCGACCCGCACGCGCAGGCCCGTCTGCAGCACGCTGCCAGCCGGCAGCACCTGCGCCTGGCGCAGGTCCACGCGCAAGCCGCCCACGCGCAGGCTGCTGCCGTCGAGCTGCTCGATCAGGCCTTGCAGCGCCACCGGGCCGGTGGCCGCATCGCGCTGGGCCGGCATCAGCACGCTGCGCACCCGCCAGCGGCCATGGGCATCGGGCTGGGTGTCGAACAACAGCTTGACGAAGGCGCCATCGGTCAGCCCCGCGGGCAAGGACATGCGGGTCGACAGCTGGAACGGCTGGCCGCCCATCTGCAGCGTGCGCGTGGCCAGGTCCAGCGCCTGCACGCGGCCCTGCAGGCCGTAGGACGCCGGGCTGCTGCGCGGCTCGATGCGCCGCGCCAGGTAGCGGCCGGTCGCTGCGTCATAGATCGCGTGGACCTCGACCGCGTCGCCCAGCGCAATGCCGGCCTGGCCGCCGGCGATGGCCGGGTCGAAGGCGGTGGCGCCGTCAATCAGCACCGTCTGGCCCAGCACCGTGAGCGAACGCGCCATCAGGTCGCTGGCGCTGACCGGGCCGGTCAGCGCGCTGGACACCGTGACCTGCAAGGCCTCGGCGGACGGCTCGTCGCCGCCCACCGCACTGCTGTCGATGCGCATCACCATGCCCAGCCGCAGCGTGTCCGCGCCCAGCAGGTGGCCCTGGTCGTCGGCAATGCGGGCGCTGCGCTGCTCGTAGTTCACGCCATTGACGATCAGGCCGCCCAGGCCGGTGGCCGAGCCTTCGGCGTAGCCCTGCGGGCTGGCCCCGGTTCCGCCGCCTTCCACGCCACCGCAGGCGGCCAGCAGCAGCGCTGCCAGGCTGCAGGCCAGGGCAAACGGCGTTCGCCAGCGGCGGCCGGGCCGTTCAGTCATTCGCGCCATCGGGAAGATCCTCCTCATCGCGCGCGGGCTCGGCCGTCGGTGCCGGCCTGCGCTGCGAGTACATGAACATGCCAACGCGCACCACCGCGTCAGTGGGCGCGCCGTCGGCTTCGTCGTGGTCGATCCGTCGCTGCAGTTCGGGCACCAGCTGTTGCGTCAGCTGCTGCCAATGGCTTTCGACCAAGCCGCGCACGCCCTGCGCCGAGTCCAGCGACAGCCCGTTGGCCCAGATCGCCTGCTCGAAGTGGCGCGGCTGCTCGCCGGCCACGTTGTCGACCGCGGCGGCGAGGTGGTCGCCCACATTGCCGCCCAGCAGGCCCAGCAGCCGGGCCTGGTCCCGGTCGGGCACCAGCGCGGCGCGGTTCAGGCTGACACGGTCGCTGTCCTGCTGCCAGTTCACCAGCTTCAGCCGCAGCATGTCGTCCAGCAGGCTGCGCGGATGCACGTCGCGGGTCACCAGCGCGGCCAGCGCATCGAAACTGGGCGCCTGGCCCTGGCGCGGCAGGCCGGCCTCGTCCTGCGGCAGCGCGGGGTCGGTGGACCAGCGGAAGAACAGCCGCAGGGCCATCGATGGCCGTGGCCGTGGCGCTTCCAGCGACTCGCCGACCAGCCGCGTGACCTCGCGCCGGTTGATGCCGGTGGCCGTGGCAATGCGGCTGACCAGGCGGTGCGGCAGCGCCTCCGGCTTGGCCTTCAGCGCCGCCTCGCGGGCGGCCTGCACCATCGCCAGCTTCAACAGCGCTTCCAGCGAGTCGAAGTGCAAGCCCTGCGCCACGGCCAGGCGGCCCAGCGGGGCCAGCAGCGACTGCATGGCTTCCAGCAAGGCTTTGTGTTCCGGCGACGGTGAAGGAGGGGCTGTGGAGGGGTCGGACATGGCAACAGGCCTGAAAGCGAGGCCGGCAGCATAGGCGCACGGTCGAATGCCGCAGGCGCACAGGCCATCGAACTCACAACCCGATGATAAATGTGTGAATTGCACATTTACAAGTCCCGACGCCGTTCCGACACGGCTTTTTCACAGCCATGTGCAGGTGAGCTGATGCTCATCGGCTTTGCCCATCTGGGCCATCGCCGCACAAAGTCTTGCGCAGTTGGCCAGATGCCTCAGTTCGTGCGGTCGATCAGCTCGCGCACCCGGTTTTCCAGCGCTTCGATGTCGAAAGGCTTGGTCAGCACTTCCATGCCGGGGGCCAGGTGACCGTTGCCGACCACCGCGTTCTCCGCGAAGCCGGTGATGAACAGCACCTTCAGCGCCGGCCGAAACACGCGGGCCTGGTCGGCCACCTGGCGGCCGTTCATGCCGCCGGGCAGCCCGACGTCAGTGATCAGCAGATCGATCGGCGTGTCGGACTGCAGGATGCGCAGGCCGCCCGCGCCCTCGCCTGCCTCCAGCGTCGCGTAGCCGGCCTCCTGCAGCACGCTGGCGATCAGCATGCGCACGGATGGCTCATCGTCGATCACCAGCACGGTCTCGCCGGCACCCTGTGCATGCACCTCGGCTTCGGGCTCCGGCGTCGGCGGCTCGTCGCCGGTGTGCCGCGGCAGGTACAGGCACATCGTCGTGCCCTTGCCCGGCTCGGAATAGATGCGCACCTGGCCGCCGGACTGGCGCACGAAGCCGTAGACCATGGACAAGCCCAGTCCGGTGCCCTCGCCCAGCGGCTTGGTGGTGAAAAACGGGTCGAAGGCGCGGGTCACGACCTCGGGCGCCATGCCGGTGCCGGTGTCGGTCACGCAGATCGACACGTACTGGCCAGGCGGCAGTTCGCGCTCCTTGGCGGCACGCTCGTCCAGCCACTTGTTGGCGGTCTCGATGGTCAGCCGGCCGCCATTTGGCGCCATCGCATCGCGCGCGTTGATGCACAGGTTCAGCACCGCGTTTTCGAGCTGCGAGGGATCGACCTTGATCATCCACACGCCCCCCGCGCCCACGACCTCCAACTCGACATTCGGGCCCACGCTGCGGCGCACCAGCTCTTCCATGCCGGCGATCAACCGGTTCACCTCGACGGGCCGCGGGTCCAGCGTCTGCTGTCGCGAGAAGGCCAGCAGCCGGTGCGTCAGCGCGGCGGCGCGGCGAGTCGCGCCCTGCGCGGTGTTGATGAATCGTTCCACGCCTGCGGAGCGGCCGTCTGCCAGCCGCCGGCTCAGCAGTTCCAGGCTGCCGCTGATGGCTGCCAGCAGGTTGTTGAAGTCGTGCGCGATGCCGCCGGTCAACTGGCCCACTGCCTCCATCTTCTGCGACTGCCGCAGGGCCTCGTGTGCCGCGGCGAGTTCGGCTTGCGCCTGTTTCTCGACCGTGACGTCACGACCGTAGGCGAACACCAGCTCGCCCTCGGTGGCGGTGTGCCAGGAAATACAGCGGGGCGAGCCGTCTTTGTGCAGGTAGCGGTTCTCGAAGCCGGTCAGGTTGCGCTTGCTGACCGCTGTGTCCAGTGCAGCCTGGGCCAAGACAGCGTCCCCGGGCCAGACGAACGCCAGGAAGTTGCGGCCGATGACCTCCTCCGGCCGGTAGCCCAGGATCGCCGTCCATGCGGGATTGACATCGCGGAAAACGCCATCGGCCCCGATCACCACCAGCAGGTCGCGCGAATTGCGCCACACCCGGTCGCGCTCCTCGGTGCGCGCCACCACCTGTTGCTCCAGCGAGGCGGCCAATTGCCGCAGGTCTTCCTCAGCCCGCCGCCGCTCCACCGCGCTGCGCGTGCGCTCGGCCACCTCGCGAATCAACGCCAGCTCCTCCTCGGCCCACTCGCGAGGCTGTGCATGGTTGAGGTACAGCAGCGCCACCAGCCCGCCCTGCTCGGTCACCGGCATGTTGACCAGCGCGTGCGCGCTGATCGCCTTCAGCGCGCCGGCGGTGGCAGCGGTTCGCGGGTCCAGATCGGCGTTGCTGACCACCGCGGTACGGCCGGCCTTCAGGTCCTCGATGTAGGAGCCATAGTCGCGGAAATGCAGCAGGCCGGCCAAGCTCTGGATGCCAGGTGCATTCCAGTCGCGCTCGATTCTGATCGTCTCGTCAGCCTTGTTGACCGTTCCGTAGCCCGCGCGGCTCACGCCCAGCGCGCGGCCCAGGATTTCGGCGGCGGCGAAGGACAGGTCCGAAGGATCGTCCAGCTCGCGAAAACGTTCGGCCAGCGCCACCAGCACGTTCTGCCGCACGTCGCCGCTGCGCAGCGCCCGCACCGCCTGAAGTCGAGCGGTGATTTCGGTGCAGACGCCAAACAGGCCGGCCACCTGCGTGGTTTCGTCGCGGGCGGGTGTGTAGGAAAAATCGAAGCTTGCCTGCCGGATCGCGCCATCGCGGTTCAGGCCGACGGCGAAGCCGTCCATCAGCACCGCTTCCCCGCCAAACACCTGGTCGAACAGCGGCCCCAGTTCAGACCATGCCTCCTGCCAGACCTGCTCGCTTGGCTGGCCCAGCGCAGCCGGATGCTTGCGACCCAGGATGGGCGCAAAGGCGTCGTTGTACAGCCAGGTGCGCGCCGGCCCCCAGGCCAGGAACATCGGTTGGCGAGCCGCCAGCAGCAGCCCGAGCAGCGTCTTCAGCGACTGAGGCCAGCCGGCCACCGGACCCAGCGGCGTGGCGGCCCAGTCGAAGCTGCGCAGCAAGGTGGCCATCTCGCCAGCTTCGGGCAGGAAGTCAAAGGCCGGCGCTTGTGCGCCCGAATCCAACTGGCCAGCCAATGGCGTCTCCCAGGGCTGCGCTTGCCGCAGCGTGCAGATGTGAATGGGCCTGCGGCGCTGGCAGCGCTGCCAGCGCGCGGAATGCAGGCAGGACCATACCGCAGCCGGTGGCGCGCCGTCGTCAGACGGCACCGCGTTTTGAGCCGCGCCGCGGCAGGCAACGCAAACGTCTGCCGCCCGGCAAAAGACTGATAATCCATCCAGTTACTGCCCCCATGCCAAGCGCTCCCGCCCCGCCACGCCGGCTCATCGCCCATCTCGACATGGACGCGTTCTACGCCTCCTGCGAGCTGCTGCGTTACCCGGAACTGCGCGGCGAGCCGGTGGTGATCGGCGGCGGCCGGCGCCACCAGCCCGAGCTGCAGCCCGACGGCACGCGACGCTACGCCAGGCTGGCCGACTACGCCGGCCGTGGTGTCGTCACCACCGCCACCTACGCCGCCCGGGCCTTTGGCGTGCACTCGGCGATGGGCTTGATGAAAGCCGCCGCGTTAGCGCCACAGGCCGTTTTGCTGCCGACCGATTTCGATCTCTACAAGCGCTGCTCGCGCGCCTTCAAGGCTGCCGTGGCCGAACTGGCGCCTGTGATCGAGGACCGCGGCATCGACGAGATCTACATCGACCTGACCGACGTGCCCGGCGCGCAGGACACCATCGGCCACGACCCGTTGGGGGGCGCCCGAGCGCTGGCCCGCGAGATCAAGAACAACGTGCAGCGTGCCACCGGCCTGACCTGCTCCATCGGCGTGACGCCGAACAAGCTGCTGTCCAAGCTGGCCTCGGAGCTGGACAAGCCCGACGGCCTGACGGTGCTGACGCTGGACGACATTCCCACCCGCATCTGGCCGCTGGCGGTGCGCAAGCTCAACGGCATCGGCCCCAAGGCCGGCGCCAAGCTGCTGGGCCTGGGGCTGGAGACGCTGGGCCAGCTGGCGCAATGCGAGCCCGAGTGGTTGATCGAGCGCTTCGGCCAAAGCTACGGCGCCTGGCTGCACCGCGCCGCCTGGGGCCGCGACGAGCGCCCGCTGGTGACAGACAGCGAACCTGTCTCGATGAGCCGCGAGACCACCTTCGACCGCGACCTGCACGCGGTGCGCGACCGCAGCCAGCTCTCGGCCATCTTCACCGAGCTGTGCCAGCGCGTGGCCGAGGACCTGCAGCGCAAGGGCTATGTCGGCCGCACCGTGGGCATCAAGCTGCGCTTCGACGACTTCAAGATCGTCACCCGCGACCTGACGCTGCCGGCCAACACCGCCGATTTCGCGAGCATCCGCCAGGCCGCAGGCCAGTGCCTGAAGCGCGTGGACCTGCGCCGCCGGCTGAGGCTGCTGGGCGTGCGCGTGGGCAACCTGCACCGCGCGGATCTGCCCGAGCTGCCGTCGCGCCGCAGTGCGCGCGCACCGGCCCGCCCTGGCCGGCCAGCCCTGAAACCCGAGGCCGCCACCGTGCTGGCCGCCCGCGAGCCGGGGCTGTTCGACGACCTGCCGGACGAGACGATGCCTTGAGGTGCCTCAATCCCGGCGCGGCGGCCGGGTCGGCAGATGCCAAAGCCACAGCGCCACCAACGCGCAGGTGATGCCAGGCGTCCAGCGCCAGACCGGCGACGGAATCGTCCACCAGGCCCACAGCGAACTGCCACTCATCATCACCGTGGCCAGCAGCTTGGCCCGCAACGGCACCGCGCGGGTGGCCCGCCAGTCCCGCACGATGGGGCCCAGGTACCGATGCGTCACCAGCCAGTGCTCCCAGCGCTCGCTGCCCTTGGAAAAACACCAGGCGGCCAGCAGCACAAGCGGCGTGGTCGGCAGCAGCGGCAGGAAGATGCCGATCACGCCCAGCAACAGCGACGCCGCGCCCGCGAGCAGCCACAGCGGCTTCAGCCAGGCCAGGCGGCGCGTGGACATGGGCGATGGCGTGGGGACAGGCGGGACAGCGGGCGGCGGCATCGCGGCATTGTCGCGCTGGCCGCTGCCGGTCAGCGCCTTTGCGCCAACGCAAAGCCAGCCAGCAGGCCGCTGCCCACAATCGGACGACCCTTTGCATTGCCCTCAGGCCGCCCACCATGCCCTTGCTCGACTGGTCCCCCATGCTGCAGCTGGACCACCCCGAAATGGATGCCACCCACCAGGACTTCATCGACCTGCTGGGCCAGACGGAACGCGCGCTGACGGCCAATGACAAGCCGGCCGCACTGGCCCACTGGCGCGGGCTGGTGCTGCACACGGTCGGCCACTTCGGCCAGGAGGACCGCTGGATGCTGGCCACTGGCTTCTCGCCCGACAACTGCCACAGCCGCCAGCACGCCCAGGTGCTGACGGTGCTCGAAGAAGTGGGTCGGCTGGCGACCGACCTGGGCGACTTCCGGCCGATGAGCGACTGCCTGCCCGGGCTGGCGCAGTGGTTTGCCGGCCATGTGCAAAGCATGGACGCCGCACTCGCCGCACACCTGCGCGCGCTCGGCTTCGACCCCGCCACCGGCGGCATGGTGCGCCCGCCCGCACCCGACGATGCGCTGGTCACAGGCTGCGGCGGCAGCCAGTGCACGCCAGCGCCACAAACCGTGGCCGCCTGAGCCGCTGATCTAAAGTGCTGCGCATGGTTGCGCCGCACGAAGCCTCGCCCGCACTGCTTTCAACGGAGGCGGGCGTGCGCCTGCCCTCGCTGGACGCCCTGCGCGCATTTGACGCGGCCGCGCGCCTGGGCACCTTCGAGCGCGCCGCCGAGACCCTGCACATCACGGCCGGCGCTGTCGGCAAGCGCATTGCATCGCTGGAGGAACTGCTGGGCGTGGCGCTGTTCCAGCGCGGCGGCAAGGCACTGCTGCTCAGCGCCGCAGGGCGCGAATACCTGGGCTCGGTGCGCAGCGCGCTGGAACTGCTGGCCGCCGTGCCGTTGCACCAGCGCGCGGCCCAGCAGCGACCGCGGCTGCGGCTGTGCGCGCCGCCCACCTTCGCGCGCCAGGTCCTGGTGCCCGCGCTGCCCGGCTTTGCCGCCGAGCAGCCGGGCGTGGAGCTGGAGATCGTGCTGTCGGCCCCGTTCATCGACCCCGGCGGCAGCGACGCCGAACTCGACGTGCGCCACGCCGCCGCCACGGCTGACGACCCCGCGGTGCTGATGCACGACGTGCTGCTGCCGCTGGCCAGCCCTGCGCTGCTGGCCGAGGCCGGGCCGCTGGCCGAGCCGGCCGACATGGCCCGGCTGCCGCTGCTGCGCACGCCGATCGAACCCTGGGCGACCTGGTTCGAAGCCGTGGGCCTGGGCTGGCCGGAACCGGACCGGGGCCCGCGCCTGGTCGACCTCGGCCTGACGCTGGAGGCTGCGCTGCAAGGCCAGGGCGTGGTGCTGGCGCGGCCCAGCCTGGCGCGCGAGGCGCTGCGCAGCGGCAGGCTGCTGCCGGTGCTGGGCCTGGGCCGCACGCCATGGGTGGCGGCGCGCTGGGCCTACCAGCTGCAGTCGCCACTGCCGGCCGAAGGCTTGGCGGCGAGTGGCGCAAGCTGGCTGCGGCGGGCCTGCGCGCAGGCGGCCACCGAAGGCTTGGCGCTGATTTCCGGTCCGGCCTGAAATCTTTTCCGGTCCAACCCGCATGGTGATGCGAGGCCCCGCGGCTAGCATCGCCCGGCAGGAGACCGCATGACCACCACCGCATGACCACCATCACCAACATCGAAGACCTCAGGGTCCTGGCCCGCCGCCGCGTGCCCCGCATGTTCTACGACTACGCCGACTCCGGCTCGTGGACCGAAGGCACCTACCGCGCCAACGAGGCCGACTTCCAGAAGATCAAGCTGCGCCAGCGCGTGGCCGTCGACATGGACAACCGCAGCACCGCGGTGAAGATGATCGGCATCGACGCGGCCATGCCGGTGGCCATCGCGCCGACCGGGCTGACCGGCATGCAGCATGCCGACGGCGAGATCCTGGGCGCGCTGGCCGCCAAGCGCTTTGGCATCCCGTTCACGCTGTCCACGATGAGCATCTGCTCGATCGAGGACATTGCCGCGGCCACGCAGGCGCCGTTCTGGTTCCAGCTCTACGTGATGAAGGACCGCGGCTTCATCGAGCGCCTCATCGACCGGGCCAAGGCCGCGAACTGCTCGGCGCTGGTGCTGACGCTGGACCTGCAGATCCTCGGCCAGCGCCACAAGGACCTGAAGAACGGCCTCACCGCACCGCCCCGGCTGACGATCCCGAACCTGATCAACCTGGCCACCAAGCCGCGCTGGTGCTGGCACATGGCGCAGACCCGGCGGCGCCAGTTCGGCAACATCGTCGGCCACGTCAGCGGGGTCGAGAACATGGGGTCGCTGTCGGAATGGACCGCCAAGCAGTTCGACCCGAAGCTGAACTGGGGCGACGTCGAGTGGATCAAGAAGCGCTGGGGCGGCAAGCTGATCCTCAAGGGCATCATGGACGTGGAAGATGCCCGCCTGGCGGCCGACTCCGGCGCCGATGCGCTGATCGTCAGCAACCATGGCGGCCGACAGCTGGACGGCGCGCAGTCGTCCATCGAGGCGCTGCCGGCCATCGTGGCCGCGGTCGGCCCGCGCATCGAAGTCTGGATGGACGGTGGCATCCGCTCCGGCCAGGACGTGCTGAAGGCCTGGGCGCTGGGCGCGCGCGGCACGATGATCGGCCGCGCCTTCCTCTACGGCCTGGGTGCGATGGGCGAAGCCGGTGTGACGCGTTCGCTGGAGATCATCCAGCGCGAGCTGGAACTGACGATGGCCTTTTGCGGCCACACGCGGCTGCAGAACGTCGGAAAAGACATTCTTCTGCCTGGCACTTTCCCGGTTTGAACCGGCTTGCAGCGCTTCAGCCGGGCCTGCGGCAGCCGATAAGCCGTGTGGGTGCATCCCGGCCGCGCAGTGCGGCCGGCTGCCACCCGCCTGCCCATGCCCTTGCCGTCTCTGCCAATCTGCACCGCTGCGCCCCGCCCCTCGCTTTGCCGCCCGAGCGCACCGGTGGCCGCATTGCTGCGTCGGCTGCTGATGCTGCTGTGCCTGCTGGCCGGCCTGGCTGCGCTGCAGCCCGCATGGGCCCAGGAAACCCTGGCGCTGGACTACCTGGCCGAGCCCGGTTCGCCCGGGGCGCAGCCGCTGAGCCTGGCCGCCGTGCGCGGCTTGCCTGAATCGGCTTGGCGACAGGCGCCGGCCGGTGGTGCCAGCCTGGGCTATTCAGACAAAAGCTACTGGTTCCGCGCCCGCGTGCTGCAGCGCGAGCGCACCGCAAGCCAGCACCTGTTGGAGATTGCCTACCCGGTGCTGGACCACATCGAGCTGCACCTGCAGGTCACCCCGGCCGGCCAGCCGCCTTCCTGGCGCAGCGACCTGGTGCTGGGCGACAAGCAGGCCTTCGAGCGGCGGCCGGTGCAGCACGCCAATTTCGTCGTGCCGGTGGACATTCCGCCCGGTGCCGAGCTGGAGGTGCTGGCCCGCGTGACGACCAGCAGCGCGGTGCAATTCCCGCTGCTGTTGTGGACACCCGAAACCTTCCACCCGCATGCAGAAGACACCAACCTGCTGCTGGGCGGCTACCTCGGGCTGATGTTCGGCCTGCTGGCCTACAACCTGATGCTCTGGGCCACGGTGCGCGAGCGCAGCTACCTGCTCTACGGCCTATGGGTGATCTCGATAGCTGGCTGCATCACCTCGCTGAAAGGCCTGAGCTTCCAGTACCTCTGGCCGCATGCCACGCAGTGGAACGACACTGCCATCGTCGTGCTGCTGGCGCTGACCGGCGCCTCAGGCTCAGCCTTCGCGGCCGATTTCATCCGCGTGGCGAACGGGCCGCGCTGGCGCCGCTGGGCCATCCACTGCACCACCGCCGCCTCGCTGCTGGTGGCCGCGGCCGCGCTGGTGCTGCCCTACAGCGTGGCGATCCGCACGGCGATCTCCAGCTCGGTGGTCGCCATCTTCATCCTCACGGTGCTGGCGCTGCTGCGGGCCCGCGAAGGCTACGCGCCGGCCCGCATCTTCCTGCTGGCCTTTGGCTCGGTGCTGCTGGGCGGCGTGCTGCTGGCGCTGGACAAGTTCGGCCTGGTGGCACGCAGCGTGTTCACCGAAAACGCACTGCAACTGGGCAGCGCGATGGAAGTCCTGATGATTTCGCTGGGCCTGGCGAGCCGGCTCAACGAAGAGCGCGAGTTGCGCGTGAAGGCCCAGGTCGACGCGCTGATGACCCAGCAAGAGGCCCGCGAGCTGCTGGAAGCCCGGGTCAACGAGCGCACCCATGCGCTGGAGCTGGCCAACCGCCGGCTGGCCGAGCTGAGCATGACCGACGGGCTGACCGCCATCCCGAACCGCCGCTTCCTGGACCAGGCGCTGGAGCACCTGATCGGCGAGGCCATCGGCAGCAAACGCTCGCTGTCGCTGGCGCTGATCGATGTCGACCATTTCAAGCAGTTCAACGACACCCATGGCCACCTCGCCGGCGACCAGTGCCTGCAGGTCGTGGCACTGGAACTGCAGCGCCAGGCGCACCGCACCGAGGACCTGGTGGCGCGCTTTGGCGGCGAGGAGTTCTGCGTCGTGATGCCGCACGCCGGACCGGACGGCGCGCTGACCGTGGCTGAGCGCATGCGCCAGGCGGTGCAGGCGCTGGCGGTGCCGACCTCGGTTGGCGCGGTCGGCATCACCGTCAGCATTGGCGTGTGCAGCCTGGTGCCGCGCCAGCCGGAAGACCTGGCGCTGCTGCTGAAGGCGACCGACGAGGCGCTCTACCGCGCCAAGCGCAACGGCCGCAACCAGGTGGTGATGCAACTGGGCGGCGAAGCGGCGATGCCTGCCACGCAGGCCAACCCCGCGCTGAATGCGGGCTGAAGCGTCCAGCTCACCTCAGTTCAGGTCACGGCCGGAAGCGTCGGCGTCAGGCAGGGCCGGCTCGGCCTGATGCCGCTCTGCCGCGTGCCGACGCGCCAGCGCCACGCTGGCCAGCACCAGCATCTGCACCTGCACGCTGTCGATGGGCAGGCCCAACCGGCAGCGCAGGCTGCGCGAGCCGCGGCCACTGCCGTCCAGCGGCGCCATGCCTGGCGGCAGCTGGCTGCCGTTGAAGAGTTGCAAATTCACATGGCCCTTGAACGGGACGATGGCCATCAGCAGCGTGTCATCCACGCCAAAGACCAGGTTGCCCCATTTGACGGTTTCGGTGGCCTCGGGCACGGCCTGTCGCACGGCGGCCTGCAACTGCTCGGCCAGCCCGCGTTGCGGCTCGGTCAGGAAGTCGAACCAGGCGGCCACCAAGGCTTTGGGGCGGGCTGCAGTTCTCATCGGAACGGCCCCTTGCATCAGGCACGCCCCTCGACGGGGCGCATCGTCCGTCGGCCGCCGGCCGGTTGGGGCGCAGCGGAACTGCGGCCATTGTGGGCACTTTGCCCGGGCTTGGCTAGGACGACAACCTCACCGCCGACAGTGGTGAAGCCGCCGCGCCAGCGTCAGAGCCTGCCCTCTTCCCGGCGGTGGTAGGCCTGGAACAGCGCCAGCGCGACGCGCCGCAGCGGGTCGAAGGCGCTGGTGTGGGCATTGGCAATGCGCTCGAAGGCGTACTGCCGGTCGTAGCACATGCGGGCGACATGCACCGTCTGCCCCTCGATCGCCATCAGCGACTTGAAGCGCAGCAGCGTGCCCATGCCCACGTCGGCCACCACCGGACGCGAGAGCTCGGCATCGTCGAGTTGCCCGGCCTCGGGTGCGACCATGGCCGCGACCGGCACCGCAGCAAGGCCCAGGCCGGACAACAGCCGCGTCACCGCGGGCGAAGCCGGCGGGTTCTGGACGGGGGGAGTGGTGTGTTGCGACGACATGGCGGCCTCCTGGTTGCTGGCCGCGCGGACGAAAGTCCGGCGCGATGACCGCATGGTGCGCGACAGCCCACCGGCAGGAAGCGGCAAAAACAGGGGCGAAAGCGCCGCTGTTTTTGCCGCTGTTTGATTCAGGCGGGCGGCGCGCCGTGCACCACCGGGCCGGTCTGGCGGATGAACTCGTCCAGCTTGCCGCACCATGCGGCCGAAGGCTGCTCCAGTTCGTCCAGGCTCAGCACCTGCACGCCTGCATCGGCCAGCATCTTGTTCGCGGCCTGGATGGACGCGGCCTGGTGGGCCTTCTGCTCCAGGAACACCACCCGCCGGATGCCGACCTGGATGATGGACTGGGCGCAACGCGGGCACGGAAACTGGGTCGCGTAGATGGTGCTGCCGGTCAGCGGCAGCACCACGCAGTTCAGGATCGCGTTGACCTCGGCATGCACGATGTAGCTGTGCCGCGAGCGCAGCGGGTCCTCGTCGACGTCGCTCCAGTAGGTCTCGTCGTTGTCGTCGCAGCCGCGCGGCAGGCCGTTGTAGCCCACGCCCATGATCTTGTTGTCCGGGCTGGCAATGCAGGCCCCGTTGCGCTTTCGGCTGTCCTTGGAGCGCGCCGCCGCAAGCAGCGCCACGCCCATGAACATGGAATGCCAGGGGATCAGCGGGGTGTTTTGCATGCGTGTGACGGCCGTGGACAAGGCAATCGCCGCAGTGTAGCGAGCGAGGGCCCTTGCGTCAGAGCTTGTATTCCAGCGTCAGCGCGCCGTTGCGCGGTGCGCCGTAGATCGCGCCGTAGGCCAGGCCGCCGATGTACTTCTTGTCGAACAGGTTGTTGATGTTCAGGCGAAGCGTGGCGTCCTTGTTCACCTCGTAGGCGGCGAACATGTTGGCCACCATGTAGGCGGGCTGCTCGGCGCTGCCGATCTTGCTGACGTCCGACTGCCAACGGCCGCCCAGGCCCAAGCGCAGCGCCGGCAGGAAAGGCATGCGGCTGTCGACGCGGAAATTGAGCGTGTTGCGCGGCACCCATTCGTAGATGCCGTGGCCGTCCGGGCCGGTCAGCGTCAGGTGGGTGTAGCCCAGCGTGAGCTTGGCGTCCTTGTTGATGCGCCCGGTGACTTCGGTCTCGAAGCCTTTGGACTTCACGTCCTTGGCCTCGTAGTAGTACTGCTGGTTGGCGTCGATGCCGGCGTAGGTCGCCAGGCCTTGTTCCTTTGAAGTGAAGACGGCGAAGGTGGTCAGCAGGCGCTTGTCCAGCCATTCCGCCTTCACGCCCGCCTCGGCATTCGTGCCCTTCACCGGCGCCAGCAGGTCGCCCTTCACGTCGGCCTGTTCCTGGGGCAGGAAGATGTCCGAGTACGACACGTAGCCGAGCACGTTCGGCGTGAAGTCGTAGGTGAAGCCCAGGTAGGGGCTGAGCTTCTTGGTGGTTGGGTCCAGCAACTGGCCGCCGCTGCCGTAGCGGGATTCGCCGGCGCGCCAATGGCGCACGGCATTCACGCCGACGATGGTCTTGAGCGAATCGGTCAACGCGAGGCGCGAAGCGGCGTAGACGCGGGTCAATGTCTGCTCGCCACTGGTGCTGGGTTCGCGCGCGCCCCACTCGGGTTCCGGATAGGCATCGCCGCCATACGGGAAAGCGGGCAGCGGCAGGAAGTTGTTGCTCATCGCCGCGTAGATGTCGGTGGCGGTGGTTTCCTTGGAGTTGCTCATGCCAAGCAGCAGGCTGTGGCTGCGGCCGAAGGCGGAGAACTGGCCGCTGAGGTTAGCATCCAGCACCCGGCTGTCGGTGTGGCTGATGCTGTGGTACGGCCAGCCGATCAGGCCAGTGTCGTCCGGGTTCAGCACGCCCGTGTTCGAGTAGGCATAGAGCAGCTTCGTGGCTTCGTCGCCATGGCGCCGGTTGATGGTGAACTTGGCTTCCCAGTCGGGCGACAAGCGATGCGCGTACTCGGCGAAGGTGGTCACCGACTTGGTGTTCCAGTAGGTCCAGTCCTGCGAGGTCGACGAACCGACCGGGAAGTCGGCCTGGGTGCCGTCCGAGCGCAGCAGCGTCAGCGAGCCCCACATCGGCGAGTCTTGCTTCGCATTGACGCCCGTCACGCCCATTGTCAACACGCCGTTGTCGCCAATCTGGCCGTCGATCACGCCATAGACAGTGGTGCGCTTGTCGTGCAGGTCGCGCAGGTAGGAGTCCTTGTCCTCGTGTGCGACGACCACGCGCGCGGCCCACGAGCCGTCTTCGGTCAGGACCTTGTTGTAGTCCAGGCCCATGCGCTTGAGGCCGTAGGAGCCGCCGGTCACGGTGACTTCGCCACCGTCCTGGTTGGTTGGGCGCTTGCGGATGTAGTTGATCGTGCCGGAGGCATTGCCCACGCCGGTCAGCAGGCCATTGGCGCCGCGGATCAGCTCGATGCGCTCGAACAGGAAGGTGTCTTCGCGGCCGACCACGGTGCCCCAGGAATTCGTCATGCCCAGGCCGTCGACCTGGGTCAGCTGGATCTCGAAGCCGCGCGCATTGAAGGTCGCGCGGTTGGTCTCGTACTGCTCGACGTTGATGCCGGTGGCCAGGGCCAGCGCTTCGTTGCTGCCGGTCAGGCCGAAGTCGGCCATCTCGTCCTTGTCGATGGTGCTGATGGTCTGCGGGGTGTCCTTCACCTCCATCGGCAGGCCGGTCGCGCCCTTGGAAACGCGGTTGGCGCGCTTGCCCTTCACCACCACGGTTTGCTGCTGCGCGACTTCCTGCGCGGGGGCGGCAGCGTCCTGCGCGCGGGCATCGCCCAGCGCCAGGCAGGCCGCGATGGCACAGGTTGTCATCAGGAATTTTTGCTTCATCTGCATCTCCAACATCAACCCGGCAGTTTACAAGCTAATACGAATCGTTCTCAGTTAGATACCTGAATCCGCCGATGCTGTCGGTTTTGCGAAACAGCAGGTTCGGCGCAGCCCGGGTTTCCTCGGAGCGCCAGGTGCCAAAAACCTCGCTGGCCAAAGGCATCATCGCCAGGCCCTCGGCCGCGCGCCGAGGCATCTCCCCCAGCCAGAGGAAGCCGCCACCCATGCCTGCCGTCGCGCCGCCCGCCCCCTCCCCGATGACGACCGCGAGCGCCGACCCCCCGCGGGTGCTGGTGATGGGCACTGGCAGCGTGGGCGGCTTTGTCGGCGGCTCGCTGCAGGCCGTAGGCGTGCCGGTGCAGTTCGTGGCGCGGCCACGCATGGCGCAGGCGCTGCGTGAACACGGCCTGGTGCTGACCGACCTGCAGGGCCAGCGGCTGACGCTGCCGGCTGCCGAGCTGCAGATCCTGGACACGCTGCCCGCCAACGACCCGCCACCCGAACTGGTGCTGCTGGCGGTGAAAAGTGGTGCCACCGCCCAGGCCGCTGCCGAACTCGCCGCGGCACTGCCACCCGGCACGCCGGTGCTGTCGCTGCAGAACGGCATTGGCAACGCGGCGCTGGGCGCGCAGCTGGCGCCCGGCCTGTGCTGGTTGCCGGGCATGGTGCCGTACAACATTGCCGAGCTTGGCCCGGGCCGGCTGCACCGCGGCACCGGCGGCAAGCTGGCCGCGCAGGACCACCCGGTGCTGCGGCGCCTGCAGCCGGCCTGCGAGCGCGCAGGCCTGGGGTTGAAGCTGCATGCCGACCTGGCGCCGGTGCAGTGGGGCAAGCTGCTGCTGAACCTGAACAACCCGGTCAACGCGATGTCCGGCCTGCCGCTGCGCGCCGAGTTGCTGGACGTGGGCTACCGCCGGTTGTTCGCCGCGCTGCAGCTCGAAGCGTTGAAGGTGCTGCGTGCCGCCGGCATCCGGCCCGCGCAAGTCGCCAGCCTGCCGCCGGACCGGCTGCCGCGGGTGATGCAGCTGCCGAACTGGATCTTCACGCGGCTGGCCGGGCGCATGCTGAACATCGACGAAAAAGCCCGCTCCAGCATGGCCGACGACCTGGCACTGGGCCGCAGCACCGAGATCGACGCGCTCTGCGGCGAGGTCTGCCGCCTGGCCGCGAAACACCGAGTGGCTGCGCCGCTGAACGCGCGCATGCTGGCCCTGGTCGAAGCCTGGCCGCAGCGCCGCAAGCCCTGGCCGGCGGGCGAGCTGCGGCGTGCGGTGGCCGGCAGCGGCTGACCAGGCAGGCCCAAACCGCCGCATGAACGGCCAAATGTCGCAGCCCGCGGGCTCACCCCATTGGCCGCCGAGCCGCCTCAGGGCTACGATGTTTGCGCAGTACCCATTTTCAGGAGGCCGCCCGCCATGCCCTCGCCATTTCGCCCCGCCACCGAACTGCTGGTGCAGTACGCCCGCTACCACCGCGACCCACGCAACATCACCACCCACTTCATCGGCATTCCGATGATCGTGTTCGCCATTGGCGTGCTGGCGGCAAGGCCGGCCTGGACTGACCTGGACACGCCGCTGGGTACCTT
This sequence comes from Ideonella sp., assembly GCF_041287625.1. Taxonomy (GTDB): domain Bacteria; phylum Pseudomonadota; class Gammaproteobacteria; order Burkholderiales; family Burkholderiaceae_C; genus Ideonella. Next base: position 6,482 of record NZ_JBGGNH010000016.1, on the reverse strand, counting down.
GGTGTTGAGCCCCGCCCTGCTGCTGTGGCTGGCGTCCACGCTGTGGTACCTGACCCGCGGCCAGTTCGCGCTGGGACTGACGACCAGCCTGCTCAACGGGCTGCTGATCGCACTGGCCGCCCCGCTGGCAGCCGGCAGCACCGGTCACTGGCTGGGCTGGGGCGTGGGCACCTTCGTCGTCGGCTGGGTGTTCCAGTTTGTCGGCCACTACTACGAAGGCCGCAAGCCGGCGTTTGCCGACGACCTGGTCGGCTTGCTGGTCGGCCCGGAATTCGTCGTTGCAGAGGCGCTGTTTTCCATCGGCCTGCTGGGCCAGCTCAAGCACACCATCGAGGAAAAGGCCGGCCCCACACGCCTGCGCGATCTGGCTGCTCCCACGCTGGGCTAGAGCCCGCGCTTACCAGGTGCTGAATGGCCGGCTGGACAGCTGGCTGTTGAAGTAGCGCGCATCGTCGCTGACCTCCTTGCCCAGCCAGTGCGGCCGTGTGAACAGCTGGTCCTCCGACTGCAGCTCCAGCTCCGCGACGACCAGGCCCGCATTCGCGCCGTGGAATTCGTCGACCTCCCACAGCAACCCGCCCACCATCACCCGGTGGCGGTGCTTCTCAACCAGCGGCCCATCGCACAGCGCCAGCAGCGCCTGGGCGTCCGCCAGCGGCAGCGGGTATTCGAACTCGGCGCGGCTCAAGCCTTCGCTGCGACCCTTGATGGTCAAGAAGGCCTGGTCACCCGCGATGCGCACGCGCACCGTGCGTGCGGGGTCCCGATTCAGGTACCCCTGGCTCAGGTGCAGCGCGTCCGGCTGGCGCCAGCCCTTGCCCACCACCAGAAACTTGCGTTCGATCTCGATGGCCATCTGTCTTTTATCCCCTGTATGCCATTGAACCATCGCGCCCACCGCCGACGGCCTTGTCTCAGGCAGGCATCCCTCAGGCCGCCTAAAATGGTCGGTTCCGCGCTTGATTCATCGCGCCCGCCACCAGCATTTCGCGATCGACCACCATGACCCGCAAACTCTTCGTCACCACCGCCCTGCCCTACGCCAACGCGCCGTTCCACATCGGGCACATGATGGAGTACATCCAGGCCGACATCTGGGTGCGGGCCCAGCGCATGAAGGGCGCCGAGGTGCACTTCGTCTGCGCCGACGACGCCCATGGCGCGCCCATCATGATCGCCGCCGAGAAGGCCGGGCAGACGCCGCAGGCCTTCGTGGGCGCAGTAGCCGCCGGCCGGGCCAGGTACCTGGACGGGTTCCACATTGCCTTCGACAACTGGCACTCGACCGACGGCCCCGAGAACCACGCGCTGGCCCAGGCGCTGTACCTGGCGCTGCGCAAGAACGAGCTGATCGAGGTCAAGACCATCGAACAGTTCTTCGACCCGCAGAAGGCCATGTTCCTGCCGGACCGCTTCATCAAGGGCGAGTGCCCGAAGTGCGGCGCCAAGGACCAGTACGGCGACTCCTGCGAAGTCTGCGGCGCGGTCTACGCGCCCACCGAGCTGAAGAACCCGTACTCGGCGCTGTCGGGCGCGGTGCCTGTTCTGAAGACTTCGGACCACTACTTCTTCAAGCTCTCGGACCCGCGCTGCGTCGAGTTCCTGCAGGAATGGACCCACACGCCGGGCCGCTTGCAGCCCGAGGTGCTGAACAAGATCAAGGAGTGGTTCAACAAGGATGAAGAAGGCAACGGTGGCCTCGGCGACTGGGACATCAGCCGCGACGCGCCGTACTTCGGCATCGAGATCCCCGACGCGCCGGGCAAGTATTTCTATGTCTGGCTGGACGCGCCGGTCGGCTACCTGGCCTCGCTGAAGAACTACTTCGACAAGGGCGGGCCCCGAGCCAAGGGCGAGTCACGTTCATTCGACGACTTCCTCGCCGACCCCGAGGTGGAGCAGGTGCACTTCATCGGCAAGGACATCACCTACTTCCACACGCTGTTCTGGCCGGCGATGCTGCACTTCAGCGGCCGCAAGACGCCGGACAAGGTCAACGTGCATGGCTTCATCACCGTCAACGGCGGCGAGAAGATGAGCAAGAGCCGCGGCACCGGCATCAGCCCGCTGAAGTACCTGGACCTGGGCCTGCACCCGGAATGGCTGCGCTACTACATCGCCGCCAAGCTCAACAGCAAGGTCGAGGACATCGACTTCAACCCCGAAGACTTCAGCGCCCGTGTCAACTCGGACCTGGTCGGCAAGTACATCAACATTGCGTCCCGCACCGCCGGCTTCCTCAGCAAGCGCTTTGGCGGCCAGCTCTCTGGCGACCTGGGCGTGGAAGGCAATGCGCTGCTCGAGACGCTGCGCGCGCACCGCGCCGCGGTGGAAGAGCTTTACGAGGAACGCGAGTTCGGCAAGGCGCTGCGCGAGATCATGGCGCTGGCCGACAAGGTCAACGAATACGTGGACGCGCACAAGCCCTGGGAACTGGCCAAGAAGGAAGGCGCCGATCAGGCGTTGCAGGACGTCTGCAGCACCTGCATCGAAGCCTTCCGGCTGCTGACCATCTACCTCAAGCCGGTGCTGCCGGCGCTGACCAAGCAGGTCGAAGCCTTCCTGGGCGTGGCGCCGCTGCAGTTCGCCGATGCGGCCAATGCCTTGGGCGCACACAAGATCGGCGAGTACAAGCACCTGATGCAGCGCGTGGACCCGAAGCTGGTCGACGAACTACTGACGCCGCCCGCTCCACCGGCCGTGGTGCCCGGCGGCGAGGATTTGGCACCCGAGATCAAGATTGACGACTTCAGCAAGGTCGACCTGCGCATCGCCAGGATCGTCAAGGCCGAGGCTGTGGAAGGCTCCGACAAGCTGCTGCGCCTGACGCTGGACGTGGGCGAAGGGAAAACGCGCAACGTGTTCTCCGGCATCAAGAGCGCCTACAAGCCGGAAGACCTGGCAGGCAAGCTCACTGTGATGGTGGCCAACCTGGCACCGCGCAAGATGAAGTTCGGCATCAGCGAAGGCATGGTGCTGGCCGCCAGCCATGCCGACGAAAAGGCCAACCCGGGCATCTTCGTGCTGGAGCCCTTCGCTGGCGCCCAGCCCGGCATGCGCGTGCGCTGAAGCTCAAGCACGCCCCAGAACCCTCCCGGGCTGCCTGAGGCTTCTTGCGCCTTGGAAGGCAAGGACGGACAAGGACGGACGGCGCCCCAAAAAAATGGCGCCCCCTCAAACCTGAGGGAGCGCCGCTTGCGCTGGCGTGCGGCGCCGGGGTGCCGCCGACGTGCCGCCAAAGCGGCTCGTTTTACTTCAGTTCCGGCTGGGCGGCGCTGGCAATCACCTTGGCTTCCGGCTGCACCGTCCAGGTGACCGATGCTGGCGGCTGTACCAGCGCGGTGTTGGGATCGATGCTGCGGACCTTCGCCATGCGGGCCACCGCAATGGCCGGATGGTCATAGTTGCCATGGGCTGCGACTTGCTTGCCCTCTTCGGCGGCATGAGCGGCCAAGCTACCGAGCAACGTCAGGGTGACAGCGAGGATGGGGGTGCGAATCATGAGAGCTCCTTCAAAAAATCCGATGCCCAGATGCGCTTTGCTGTGCAGCACCAAGGGAAAACCATTAGCTCAATGATAAGGGTATTTACCAATCCTTGCACGGTATCCGGCTACCACCCCCTACATTCGCGCCGGCAGTTGTTCCAACTCAAACGCCGAGTCCGGCGCCCGGCGCGCGGCCTCTGTGCTTTCGCAACATGCCTGTGAACTATTCATCAGGTTTACGAAATCAGCGCAGCTTTAACAGCTTGTTTCGGGCATGCTGCGCCGCACCATTACCAAAAGATCGTGCGTGACGGCCCGTGGCGGCCGTTTTGCGCCGGATTTCCGGCGAAGGTCCCACATCGCCATGCACGACATCCTTCAGGCCGGACCGCAGACCACCGCGGCCCCCAACACCCGCACGGTCGCAGCTGCTGGCCCGCCAGGCCTCCGCCTGGCCAGCGCTTTCCAGCCCATTCTGAGCCTGCCTCATCGCCGCATCGTCGGCCATGAAGCCTTGCTGCGTGGCCAGGACGCCAGCGGCCAGGCCGTGCCGCCGGTGCAGCTGTTTGCCGCTCGCGACGCCGCCGGCCAGATGGCGCTGGACGAGGCCGCACTGGAGCTGCACCTGCGCAACTTCGCCGCCCAGCGACAGGAACCGGTGCTTGCGCCAAGCCCGCTGTGGCTGTTCGTCAACCTGAGGCCGGCCTCCTTCCTGCGCACGCTGGACAGCCAGGCCGCGCTGGCCCAGGCGCTGCGCGCCGCTGGCAACGACGCTTCGGCCAACCCGACGCCCGGCCTCGGTTCTGCCAGCCCGGTGGTGGTGGAAGTGACCGAAGAGATCGTTTCGCGCGACATGGATTTCGAGGGCTGTGCCGCCCAGGCCCGCGCGCTGGGCTGCCTGCTGGCGCTGGACGATTTCGGCGCCGGGCATTCGAACTTCGACCGCGTCTGGCGGCTGCAGCCCGAGATCGTCAAGCTGGACCGCAGCCTGGTGCAGCGCGGCGCCACCGAGCCGCGCGCCGCCCGCGTCATCGCGCAAATGGTCTCGCTGCTGCACGAATGCGGCTCGCTGGTGCTCATGGAAGGCGTGGAGACGGCCGACGAAGCCCACTTGGCGCTGGACTGCGACGCCGACCTGGTGCAAGGCTATTTCTTCGGCCGCCCGCAGGCCACCTTGCTGCAGGACCAGGATGCCTCGCCGCAGGTCGGCTCGATCTGGCGGCGCCTTGGCCAGCGCAGCGGCCACCACAACCAGGCCGACCGGCAGCGCATTGCGCCCTACAGCCTGGCGATCGCCGGTGCCGCGCAGGCGCTGGCCGCCAGCCAGCCCATGCGGCAGGCCTGCGCCGCCTTCCTGCAGTTGCCTGGCGCCCAGCTCTGCTACCTGCTGGACGAAGACGGCATCCAGCACGGCACCAGCCTGGTCGCACCGCAGCACAGCGCCACCGGCGAGCAGCGCTTCGCGCCGATGCGCGACACCGCGCAGGCCTGCTGGGCCCGCCGTCCTTACTTCCGCCGCGCGCTGGACGCACCGGGCACGGTGCAGCTGACGCGGCCCTACCTGTCGGTGCAAGGCGCGCACCTGTGTGTCACGGTCTCGATCTCGCTGCTTGTCGATGGCCGCACGCTGGTCGTCTGTGGCGACCTGGCCTGGAACCATTGACCCCAGGCCTGTAAAATCATCGGTTGATCCTGTTCCCTGCCGAAAGCCCGCCATGCCGCTGTTCTGGAAACCCTACAAATCCGAAGTCACCCAGTTCATCGAAGAGCTGAAGGCCAAGAAGCCGACGCTGGAAGCCGAACAACGGGCCGGCCGGGCGCTGCTGTGGGACCGCCCGCAAAGCCGTGACGACGCGGCCGAGTTCGATGCCGCCCATGTCGCGCAGCAACCCTACGTCTACCAGACCGGCAGCAGCCTGTAAGCGCCCGGCCTGACGCGCCCGCCGGCCGCGCCGTGAGCACCTCCCTGCCAAGCCGCGGCACCGTGCCCGCCGAGCTGCCCGCCGCCGTGGCGCCCGAGACAGAAGGCCCCCGCGTGGTCGATGGCATTGCCGTCGCGCGGCTCTACGGCGAGCCGCTGTTCGCGATGCCGACCGACCTCTACATCCCGCCGGATGCGCTGGAGGTCTTCCTGGAAGCGTTCCAGGGCCCGTTGGACCTGCTGCTCTACCTGATCCGCAAGCAGAACTTCAACATCCTCGACATCCCGATGGCGGATGTGACGCGGCAGTACCTGGCCTACGTCGACCAGATCCGCGACCGCAACCTCGAGCTGGCCGCCGAGTACCTGCTGATGGCGGCGATGCTGATCGAGATCAAGTCGCGCATGCTGCTGCCCCCGAAGCGCAGCGACGAGGGCAAGGAGGCCGAGGACCCGCGCGCCGAGCTGGTGCGCCGCCTGCTGGAGTACGAGCAGATCAAGGCCGCGGCCGCCCGGCTCGACCAGCTGCCGCAGCTCGGCCGCGACTTCCTGCGCGCGCAGGTGCACATCGAGCAGTCGCTGACGCCACGCTTCCCCGACGTCAACGTCGACGAACTGCGCGAGGCCTGGCTCGACATCCTCAAGCGCGCCCGGCTCGTGCAGCACCACAAGATCACGCGCGAGGAGCTGTCGGTGCGCGAGCACATGAGCCTCGTGCTGCGGCGCCTGCAGGGCCGCCGTTTCGTCGAATTCGAGGACCTGTTCGAGACCCAGCGCGGTCCTCAGGTGATGGTGGTGACGTTCATCGCGATGCTGGAGCTGGCGCGCGAACACCTGATCGAGCTGACGCAGGCCGAAGCCTTCGCGCCCTTGTACGTCCGGCTCGCCTACCAGCCGTCCTGAATTCCCCGGGCGCCGGGCCGGCGGCATGCTGGCAGAATCCGCCGCCCCAGCGTCGAAAGACAGCAGCCCGACCATGAGCAGCCACTCCTCGCCCGCCGACACCCCGAGTGCCCGCAAGCCCGTCACGCTGCACACGCTGCGCGAGATGCACGCGCGCGGCGAGAAGATCGC